>JAAEDX010000001.1:0-1874694 GCA_013346905.1 Bombilactobacillus mellis | reverse complement strand
GACCTTTTCCTCCCCCGAGAAATATAAACTGATCAACTGTGATATTCTAGCACGATTTAAAAAAGTTTTCCACAGTTGGATTATTTTTAATAACTTTTCCCGTTATCCACTCAGATAATAAATTGGGTTTAAATTTCCTGTGGAAAAAATCTAATTTCATAAACTTCCCACAACTGATTATACGCTCTCGATCCTTTTGTAATAGTAAAATTAATGTTTTTTCAACAGTTGTGGAAAAGCTGTTAACAACTTGTAGATTTGTGGAGAAAAAGTTTTTATCTTTGTGGAAAATTTTTTGATTAAACCTAATAAAAAAGTTATTCACCGCTTTTTCAACAGGTGGATAACTGAGGCTATAGAAAGATTAACGAATTATCTTTGCTTTAATCAATATTTGTGATAAACTATCATGGTGATTATCTTAGACTAGTACAGTGACAGTACGCTTGAAGAAGTTATGGAGGTGTAAAAAACATGACTACCAAGAGAACTTACCAACCTAAGAAACGTCATCGTGAGCGAGTACATGGCTTTATAAAGCGCATGAGTACCAGTAATGGTCGTAAAGTTTTAGCACGACGTCGTAAAAAGGGTCGCAAGGTTTTATCTGCTTAAGCCACTGAAAAATTATTCAGTGGTTTTTTTATTGGCAGAACCAAAATTAAAGGATTAGTTATGAGAAAAAGTTATCGTATCAAAAAAGAGGCCGAATTTCAGGCGGTTTTTGATTATCATCAATCCGTGGCTAATAAAGCCTTTGTCTTATATCAAATGCCTAAATCACAACAGAAACATTTTCGGGTAGGCATTTCTGTGGGTAAAAAAATAGCCCACACAGCCGTGCAACGTAATCAAATGAAACGCTATATACGCCAGGCTTTGCTGGAAATAAAACCACAGCTGCCTGCGGAAATTGATTTTTTAATTATTGCTCGTAAACCGGCAACGCAATTAAATATGGCGGAAACGAAAAAAAATCTGTTACATCTTCTAAAATTAGGTAAAATATTATCAGAATCTACTTAAAGGAAAATTAATTATGTCGAAGAAAAAAAAGCATCTTCTGCTATTGGCTGCGTTATTTTTAGTAGTGGTTGTAGTTATTAGCGGTTGTTCTAATATTAATGAGCCCATTACCAAAAATAGTCCGGGATTTTGGAATCATTATGTTTTATACCAATTTTCACGTTTTATTTTATGGTTGGCCAGCTTAGTTAAGAATAGTTACGGTTGGGCCATTGTACTTTTTACCATCATTGTAAGAATTATTTTGTTACCGATAAATTGGTGGCAAATTCGCAGTATGAATAAACAAATGCAGGTGCAGCCGCAAATGAAAGCCCTGCAGGAAAAGTATTCAGCTAAAGATATGGAAACTCAGCAAAAGCTGCAGGCTGAAACTAAAAAATTATACGCGGAAGCCGGTATTAATCCGGTTGCAGGTTGTCTGCCTTTGTTAATTCAATTGCCGGTTATGTGGGCCTTGTATCAGGCTATTTACCGCACAACCGAATTAAGAAATGGTCATTTTCTGTGGATGGAGTTAGGTAAGCCTGATCCAATTTATATTTTACCGATTTTAGCGGCCATTTTTACTTTTTTGAGTACTTGGATTGCTAATTTGTCGCAGCCTGAGCAACCACAAGCAACGAAAGTAATGATGTGGATAATGCCAATTATGATTTTAATTCCGGCAATTACAATTTCTTCGGCAATTTCGGTTTATTGGGTAGTATCTAACGCTTTTCAAGTTTTGCAAACTTTACTTTTGCAAAATCCTTTTAAGTATAAAAAGCAGCAGCAGGAAAAATTAAAACGGGAAAAGCAGCGGCAGAAAGCTTTACGCAAAGCGAAAAAACGCGCCTTTAAAAAACGTTAGACTAACTTTATAGGAGTCATGATTAGTTATGACACAATTTCAAGGAAATACGATTAAAAATGCTATTGAAAGTGGTATGCGCCAACTAAACCTACAGCGTGAGCAAGTTTCAGTTGATGTCATTAGTGAAGGTCGCAAGGGCTTTTTAGGAATAGGTAAAAGACCAGCTCTTGTGGATATTAAACCACTGGAAAATGTGAAAACCTTAGTTGATGTATCTCATAGTACTAGCGATCAAATAGCCCGAATTCAAGCTTATCTCAATCAAATTGTCGCAATCATTGATTATCTGCAAACAGCAACTCTCATTAAAAATACTGATAGTTTAAAATTTGAGCTGCAAACGGCTCCGGAAAATCAAGCGCAGGCGATTGGCAAACATGGTAAGAATATTAATGCGTTGCAAACTATTATCCAAGAATATGCCTATTACTTAGATTTTCGCCAACAGCCGATTTTATTAGATTGCGGAGACTATCGTCAGCGTCGCCAAAAGGCACTACTGGCCCTTTCTACTTTTAAAGCCGAGCAGGTGGCAGCTACTCAAAAACCGGCCTATCTAGATCCGATGCCGGCTTTGGAACGCAAGATTATTTATGAAAATCTAGCTGCTAATAAACAAGTTAATGTTCGCACTCAAGGTAAAGGTACCGCCAGATATGTGGTTATTCGTCCCGTCCAGCAATAATAATTAAAAAAGTATGCTTTTGGCAGCATACTTTTTCTGTTCTAAAATAGCATTATTGACTGCAGCAGTGGTAATTAATTGACGCCTGAGCGGGGAAAGTTGATAATGAAAACGTTAACCATAAAAAAGAGGGTTTTTTATGAATTTTCTTAAACCACCACAATCACAGAGTCAAGTTCCTCAAGTACAAATTAAAAGTACTTATCAACGGCTACGTTGGCAAGTATTTCTAGGAATTTTTATTGGATATGCCGGCTATTATTTATTGCGAAATAATTTTACTATTGCGCTGCCGCAGTTGGTTCAGGCAGGATTTACTAAATCTCAATTAGGATGGGCTTTTTCAGCGGTTTCTATTGCTTATGGTTTTAGCAAGTTTATCATGGGGACTGTTTCAGATCGCAGCAATGCGCGAATCTTTTTACCATTAGGGTTGATCTTAACAGCGCTGGTTAATCTTTGTTTGGGTTTGATTCCAGTTTTGACACAATCTTTAAATATAATGGCGGTTTTACTGTTTTTGATTGGTTGGTTTGAAGGTATGGGCTGGCCGCCTTCCGGGCGTATTTTAACGCACTGGTTTTCCATTAGTGAACGCGGAGGTTGGACCTCAGTTTGGAATGTTGCGCATAATGTCGGTGGAGCCTTGATGGCACCATTAGCTACTGGCGGCATCATGTGGATGAGTGCTTGTTTTCCACATTTACAGGCTTTTACCGGAGCTTTTGTGCTGCCGGCAATAATAGGCATAGTAATCGCTCTGTTGGCTTATTTATTAATTCGTGATACTCCTGAAGCTATGGGCTTGCCGCCCATTGAGGTTTACCATAATGATTTTCCGAACCAGGAGCATAAGCTGTACGAAAAAGAAATGACCACCAAAGAAATTTTGTTTCAATATGTATTAAATAATAAATGGGTCTGGCTGATTGCTTTTGCTAATATTTTTGTGTATTTTGTCCGTTATGGCGTGGAAAATTGGGCGCCGACGTATCTGACGGAAGTCAAACATCTAACTTTAACAAATTCCAGCAGTTCTTATTTTTTATACGAAATCGCTGGTATTCCCGGGACCATCTTTGCGGGCTGGGTTTCAGATAAGATTTTTCATGGTCGGCGTGGTCCTGCAGGCTTCACCTTTATGATTTTGGTGAGTCTCTTTGTTATTTTTTATTGGCAAGCTCAAAATCAGCTAATGATAAATATTGCCTTAATTATGATTGGCTTTTTAATCTATGGTCCTGTTATGTTAATTGGTTTACAAGCTTTAGATTCTGTTCCGAAAAAAGCTGCTGGTACTGCTGCGGGTTTGACAGGTTTATTTGGTTATCTTTTCGGCTCTGTAGCAGCTAATGCACTTATGGGAATGATTGTGGATCATTTCGGTTGGTCGGTAGGCTTTATAACTATTTTTATAGCCGCTTTATTAGCTGCAGCTATTTTTGCTTTAACGTGGAATTTACGTGGGCAAGAAGCACAATCCTAGCATTTACTTTGACAAAATAAGTATAAAAAGTTATATTATCTAATTAGTTATTAAAAAGTAGTCAAAGTGCTTTTTATCTAGACCAGAGGGATAGATTAATAGCACTTTTTTTGTGTTTGAGGAGGTTAAAATGGCAGAAATTACAGAGTTTGATACAATTGCCGCCATTTCTACACCAATTGGTGAAGGCGCTATTTCAATAGTGCGGCTTTCCGGTGATCAGGCGGTCGCTATTGCTAACAAAGTGACACGAAATATTGATCTTACTAAAGTGGCATCGCATACGATCAATTATGCTCATGTAATTGATCCGCAAACTCAGCAGGATATTGATGAAGTTATGGTTTCAGTGATGCTGGCTCCTAAAACTTTTACTCGTGAAGATATCGTAGAAATTAATACTCATGGTGGTATTATGGCTACTAATTCCGTTTTACAAACACTTTTGAGTAATGGTGCTCGTTTGGCAGAACCTGGAGAATTTACGAAGCGTGCCTTTTTAAATGGGCGAATTGATTTAACTCAGGCAGAATCAGTAATGGATATTATTCGTGCGAAAACCGACCAGGCCAGACAACAAGCACTTAATCAATTAGATGGTTCTTTAGCCCATTTAATTCGGAATTTACGTCAGCAAATTTTAGAAGTTTTAGCCCAAGTGGAAGTAAATATCGATTATCCCGAGTACGATACAGAGCAAATGACCATTAACTTGCTGCAAGAAAAAGCGCAGCAAATATCACAAAAGATTACTGATTTAATTAAAACTGCCAGTGAAGGTCAGATCTTAAATCATGGACTGAAAACCGCTATTATCGGTAAACCTAATGTGGGCAAATCCAGTTTATTAAATGCTTTGTCCCATCAGCAGCGCGCGATCGTTACTGATGTGGCCGGAACTACACGTGATGTCATTGAACAGATGGCTAATATTAACGGTATTCCTTTACAATTAGTCGATACAGCTGGTATTCATGCCACCGAAGATAAGGTAGAACAATTAGGGGTCGATCGAAGTCTGCAAGCTTTGGAAAATGCAGATTTGGTATTAATGCTTTTAGACGGTAGTCGGCATTTAGATGACCAAGATGTAAAATTACTCCAATTAACACAAAATAAAAAACGAATTATTATTATCAATAAAATGGACTTGCCCCAAGTCTTATCCCGCCAGCAATTAACTGGTGAAATTAATAAAGAACAACCGATTGCTATTTCGGCACTGGGACAACAAGGAATTGATCAAATTGAGCAGCAAATTGAACAGTTGTTTTTTGCCGGAGTGCCAACAAATACCAATACTGCAGTGGTAACTAATGCACGGCAGTTGGGATTATTAAATCAGGCGCAACAAGCATTAACCGATGTGCAAACAGGAATTCAACAACAAATGCCTATTGATTTGGTGCAGATTGATATGATTAATTGTTGGAACATCTTAGGTGAAATTACCGGAGAAAGTGCACCGGATGAGTTAATAACAGAACTCTTTAGTCAGTTTTGCTTAGGAAAATAGTGTGATGAAAGGATTGTTGTAATGCAGGAATATGATGTACAAGAACATTATGATGTCATTGTTGTCGGCGCAGGACATGCTGGCTGTGAAGCGGCTTTAGCAGCTGCACGGATGGGTGAAAAAACATTATTATTAACGATCAATTTAGATATGGTAGCCTTTATGCCCTGCAATCCTTCAATTGGTGGACCCGCAAAAGGAATTGTCGTTCGTGAAATTGACGCTTTAGGCGGCCAAATGGGGCGAAATATCGATGCGACTTATATTCAAATGAGAATGCTGAATACCGGCAAAGGCCCAGCTGTCCGTGCTTTACGGGCCCAAGCCGATAAAAATGAGTACCATCGCGTAATGAAAGAAACCTTGGAAGACGAACCCAATTTAACTTTACGCCAAGGTTTGGCCGAAAAGCTAATTGTTAAAAACGGCCAATGCTATGGAATTATTACTAATACAGGTGCAAGATATCATGCTCAAGCAGTAGTTTTAACTGCGGGGACTTCTTCTCGCGGTAAAATTATTATTGGTGAGTTAATGTATTCTTCGGGGCCGAACAATTCTTTACCGTCAATTAAATTATCGGAAGATTTAGAACAACAAGGTTTTAAGTTGCAGCGTTTTAAAACCGGGACTCCGCCTAGAGTTAATAAAGATTCGCTTGATTTCTCACAAATGCAGGAACAACCGGGAGACACCACCCCGCGTTCTTTCTCTTATGAAACCGCACCCCAAGATTATTTGAAACAGCAGATTCCTTGTTGGATGACTTATACTAATGCTAAAACCCATCAAATTATTCGGAATAACCTAAATCGGGCGCCGATGTTTTCTGGGGTTATTAAAGGTGTAGGGCCCCGTTATTGTCCTTCGATTGAAGATAAGGTGGTTCGTTTTGCTGATAAACCCCGCCACCAGTTATTTATTGAGCCTGAAGGTAAAGATACTAAAGAGTATTATGTGGGAGATTTTTCTACTTCTATGCCTGAAGAAATTCAACAACAAATGTTGCATTCGGTAGCAGGACTAGAACATGCCCAAATGATGCGCCCTGGTTATGCTATTGAATATGATGTTGTCGAACCGTGGCAATTGAAGCAGACATTAGAAACTAAAATAATTAAGAATTTATATACAGCTGGTCAAATGAATGGTACTTCCGGTTATGAAGAAGCTGCAGGGCAAGGCATTATTGCCGGAATCAATGCGGCTTTAAGAGTACAAAAAAAGGCGCCCCTTATTTTAAAGCGTAATGAGGCTTATATCGGAGTAATGATTGATGATTTAGTTACGAAGGGTACCAATGAACCGTATCGCCTCTTAACCAGCCGTGCTGAGTATCGTTTGATTTTACGCCATGATAATGCTGATTTACGTCTTACAGCCAAGGGATATGAATTAGGCTTAATTAGTGACGAACGCTTTCAGCGATTGCAACAAAAAAAGCAGCAAATTACTGCAGAAATACAACGTTTATCAGTTACTAGAATTAAACCCAATCAACAGATTAATGATTTTTTGCAACAAAAACAAATGCCGCCTTTAAAAGACGGTATTTTGGCCGCTGATTTATTAAAACGACCGCAAATTCATTATACGGATGTGCTGCAATTTCTGGATTCTAATCCTACCTTATCCGAACAAGTATGTGAGCAGGTAGAAATTTCAATTAAATATGCAGGTTATATTAAAAAAGAAGAGGCTCAAATTGCACATTTAAAAAAATTAGAAGCTAAAAAAATTCCTGATAATATTGATTATGATGATGTCCATGGCTTAGCAACTGAAGCTTTGCAAAAATTAAAAAAAATCAATCCCACTACTATTGCCCAAGCGGAAAGAATTTCTGGAGTTAATCCCGCCGATATCAGTATTTTAATGATTTATATTCAACGTGGGCGGATTGCTAAAACTGTTTCTAACTAAGTTAGCAATAAAACAATATAAAAAAGCAATGACTTTCAAGCCGTTGCTTTTTTATTTCCCGGGAAATATTAATTTAATTTGGCAGCAGCAGCTGAATCCAGAATAATGGTTGTATGAGGATGTTTTTTTAAAATACTAGCCGGACATTTCTCAGTTATGGGTCCATTAATCATTTGTGAGACAGCTTCTGCCTTTTCTTTTCCCCAAGCCATTAAAATGATATGTTGACTGTGCATGATTGAACTAAGACCCATGGAAATCGCTTTTTGCAGAACTGCTTGCTTATTGGGAAAAAGCGCGCGTTGGCAGCTCTGGTAGATGAAGATAAAGTAACACAATAAGTCTGACTTTGAAAGGAGGTTCCCGGTTCATTAAAACCAATGTGACCATTTTGACTAATACCTATGACTTGAATAGCAATGGGATGATCTGCTATCACCTAATCATAACGCTGAAGCTCATGATTAATATCAGGAGCCAAGCCATTAGGCAGATAGTTTTTAGAAAAAGATTTAAATTTAAATAAATGTTGTTTCATAAAATAGTGATAACTTTGAGGATTGTTAACATCCAACCCAAGATATTCATCCAGATTAATAGTTGTGATATAAGAAAAATCGAGTTCACTTTGAGCAATTTCTTGATAAAGTAAAATAGGAGTACTACCGGTAGCCAAACCTAAAACCCGTGCTTGTGTTTGTAATCCTTTAACAAGCAAATTGTAAGCTTTATGACTACCAATCGCTGCGTTTTCAACTTTAATAATTTTCATTATTATCACCCCTATCTATTAATCTATCCTCAAAGTAATGAAATTAATTAATTTTAAATAATAAAAAAAGATTGAATTGAGTTCCAATCTTTTAACATAAATTAAATTTAAAGAGCAAATTAATTTAATTTGGTTTTTTCAATCCCTTAATACCTGCACATTCATATAAAACCACTTCAAAAGAAGAGTTCTTTGCTAGAGAAGCAACATGTCCCGTTAACTTAATATGCGGCTTAGTCATTTCGGCAATACCATGATGTGGGCCTAAGGAAGCAACGGTTCCAGCAGAATTATAATTAAATTTCTTTTGTGGAGCGTTATTCAAAGCAGCGACAATATTTACCGCTGCTACACGAGCTTGTGCTAAAGCTAACTGACCCGTAGTTGGCAGTGGCCGTCCTGATTTAGGGTCAATTGAAGCAGAATCATCACCAACAACATAAATCTCGGGATGATCTTGAACATTGAGATAATCAGTAACAGTAATCCGGTTTCTTTTGACATCAAAGCCGGAGTCCTTAATAACGTCACTGCCGCTGACACCTACAGTCCAGATAATGGAATTAGCATATACTCGTTGTTCTTCGTCACTATCGCCTTTGGTATAGACTACAGCATTTTGCTCAATCTTTTTAATCTTAGCCCCGGTTAAAATCTCGATACCATTTTTCTTCAAGAAATTAACAGCATATTGCGCTAATTGTGAATCAAACATTGGTAAGATTTGGGGAGCCATTTCAATACTGGTAATATTGATTTCCGGAACATTATATTTTGCCTTTAAAACTTTAGCCGTATCAATCAATTCACCTAATAATTCAATTCCCGTAAAACCAGCTCCACAAACAGCGATATTTAAGTCATTAGGATCTTGTGATTGTTTATAGTCTCTCATGTTAGAATTAATAACTTGGTAAATTTTTTGAGCGGTCGGAATATCCTGTAATTTATAAGAATATTCATTAGCCCCTTCCATACCGAAGTTTTCTGAACGAAATCCAAGTGCCAAAACAACATAATCATAAGAAATATCAGCGTGATCGGTAAATTCGACCTTTTTATTTTCATAATCGACTTTTTTAACGTTAGCTTGAATAAAGTGAACGCTTTCGGGAATAACCGCTTGAATATCAAAACTGATATCATCAGGTTGCGCAGTACCAGCAGCTACACGATAAAGTTGAATAGATTCCACATGTTTTTTATTACGATCGATTAAATCAATAACAGTTCCCTCAGGAGCTAACTTTGCTAATTTTCTTGCAATACCTAAACCACCATAACCAGCACCTAAAATTACAATATGAGCCATAAATTGATCCTTCCTTCTTCACTATGTAATCTACTTATATTATAAGCTTAATCTTGACTTCTGAAAACCAATATACTGTTATTTTTCAGCACTTAGTGATTCTTTTTCAGCTTTTAAACAAGTTCAAAATTTCTCAAGAAATAATTTTGTGTGAGCGATTACGCTAGCGTATAATTTGAATATATAAATGAAAGAGGTGGCTCGTATGTATATAATGGCGATTAATGCAGGCAGTTCCAGTTTAAAATGGCAAATCTATGACATGCCTTCAGAAACAAGAATTGCTAAGGGTTTAATTGATCGGCTAGGAAAAGAGGATGCTATATTTAAAGCAGAATATGATAATGGGAAGACTTTCAAGTGTCAAGAACCTATTACAACTAAAGAAAAAGCGGCAACCTTAATTTTAACCCGGCTCAAAAGTCTCAAGATAGTACAGCGTCTGGAAGATATTAAAGGTGTCGGGCACCGGATTGTTTCTGGTGGAGAGGTATTTAAAAAGTCTACTGTAATTACAGCAGAAGTTTTATTGCAAATTAGAAATCTTTCGGAATTAGCTCCCTTGCATAATAATATTGAGGCCTATTATGTGAACGTTTTTGCTCAATTATTACCTCACGCAACGCAAGTTGCTGTCTTTGATACCTCATTTTTTACTAGTTTACAGCCAGTTAACTATCTTTATCCCATTGAAACTAAATACTATAGTAAATATGGTGTCCGCAAATATGGTGCTCACGGTACCAGTCACCGTTATGTTGCCAGCAGAACTGCCGAACTGTTACAGCGTCCATTGGCAGATTTGAACCTTATTACTTTGCATCTAGGCAGTGGAGCCTCAATTTCAGCGATTGCCCATGGGAAGCCGATAGATACTTCGATGGGATTTACTCCTCTAGCCGGCATAATGATGGGAACGCGTTCTGGAGATATTGATCCCTCGATTATGCCCTATATTATGGAAAAAGAGCACTTACATGATATTTCAGAAATGATTGCTATTTTAAATAAAAAATCGGGCTTATTAGGGGTTTCGGGAGTCTCTAATGATAAACGCGATATTGATGAAGCGGCAGCTCAAGGTAATCAGCAAGCACAATTAGCACAGGAGATGTTTGTTAACCGAATCGTGAAGTATGTAGGTTCTTATTTAGCTTTATTGGATACTAAACCAGATGCGTTGGTATTTACTGCCGGTGTGGGCGAAAACGATCAGCCGGTGCGCCAGGCTGTTTGTGAGCAACTACAACATTTAGGTGTCAAAATTGATCCGCAAAAAAATCAAGTCAAAGGCCAAGAAACTGAGATTAGTACTTCTGATTCACCGATTAAAGTTTTTGTAGTCCCGACAAATGAAGAATTAATGATTACTCGAGATACTTATCAATTAACAGAACCTTTAATTAAAGACTAAAAAAATGAGCTGGGATAAAATTTTAGGAGTTGCGGCCTTGGCAAGACTGTACTTACCTGAAAAATATTGATTAATTAAAAGTGAGGTAATTATTATATGCCGACGATTCGTGATGTTGCTCGTCGTAGTGGCTATTCCATCACTACTATTTCTCGTGTATTAAATCATACTGGATATGTATCTTCGAAAGCTACCAAAAAAATTAAAACGGTCATGCAAGAAATGGACTACGTTCCTAATGCGATTGCTCGAGATTTAAGTAACGGCCGAACTCATAAAATCGGAGTCATTTTGCCACAAATAAAGAACCCATATTTTTCTAAAATTCTGGAAGGCATTATGGAAGCGGCTTTTTCAACTGATTATTCCATTATGCTGTTGCCTTCTAACTATAACGAAAAAAAAGAGCTTTATTATTTAGAACAACTGCGGCGCAAGGAATACGAAGGCTTAATCATTACTTCACATGGATTGCCGCTGAAAAAATTAGCTGCCTATAATAAATATGGTCCCATTGTATGTTGTGAAGATCCGGAACAATTATCTTTAGCAGCTGTTTTTACTGATCGTTTAGCGGTATTTGTCCAAATGTTTCAATGGCTGCACGCACAAAAAATCCAATCCATAACTTGCATGTTTTATCGTAATGCTCAAGCTAGTGCAACTACGCGTTTAACCCTGGCTGCTTATCAAAAAGTTTATCAGCAAGAATTAGCACAAGATTTTATTTTAACTAATATTACCAATGCCTCTAGTGCTTATCAAGCCGTAAAAAAAGTCAATCCGCAAACGCAATATATCTTTACTAATAGTGATAGTAATGCGATTGCGGTTCGACAATATTATTTAGATCGTCAAAAATCTTTGCCGGGAATTATTGGGCAAGGTCATGAAATATCGAGTTTTTTAGCAAATTTGCCAACTATTGATTACCATTTATCCGAACTAGGCCGCCAAGCGTTTCGATTAGTTTGTGCTCAGCCTTATGAGGCTCAAAAAGTCAAGCTGACAGCAGATTTTATCACTAAATATGATAGTGTAAATTCTATTGCAGCAGCTTTATCACTAAAACATTAAGCCGATAGCCAGACTGATGACTTGTGTAAGAGTAATAATAAAAAGATTTTTCACAGCTAAAGGAAAGGTTTGTTTTTTAATATGAACCTGAAAGAATTTTTTAGTATTTTGATAGATTAAAGGTATAACTAAGAAAGTTAAAAGCATTGTCCACGGTAAAATATGCAAGAACATGGAAATAAGTAAAAGTCCATAACCTAATATTAATAAAGCGGCATAGAACCACAGACTATTCGAAACTCCTAAAAAGCGGACAATAGTATGACGTCCTAAGTCAATATCTTCTTGATAATCGCAAATATTATTAGCTAATAATAAGGAACCGATGGCACATTGTGAAAGACCAGAAGCAATAAAGATCGGAACAATGAATTGCCAGTTAAAAATAACTGTGGGTACCACATTGATATACACTGCAATTAAGAAAATAACAAAGCCCATCGTAAATCCGGAAAAGAATTCTCCTAAAGGCAATGAATCCAAAGGAAAAGGTCCCCCAGCGTAAAGGAATCCTACTGCAAAACAAAAAATTCCTAAAAATAAGGGAATCCAACCTACACGACTTACTAAATAAATACCGATTAAAGCGGCTATTACGGCCATACTCAAACCCAGCCAGCCAACTTTACTGATATCTAAGTGATTAACACCAATAACATTCGTCTGTTGGCGAAATTTTTCCTGTCCGGTGGCATTTTTATAATCCCAATAATTGTCATTAATATCAACAGACATGTTGAAGAG
Source organism: Bombilactobacillus mellis (assembly GCA_013346905.1). Taxonomy (GTDB): domain Bacteria; phylum Bacillota; class Bacilli; order Lactobacillales; family Lactobacillaceae; genus Bombilactobacillus; species Bombilactobacillus mellis_A. The sequence continues at coordinate 1,861,883 of JAAEDX010000001.1, read as the reverse complement.
CAGCATGGCAATAAAAAATAAACAGGAATTAAGCAGATTTAATTGCTGAAAATGATAAAGTGCATAAAAAGTCCCTAACAAAAAAGGGAAAATGCTGGCGGTTTTAGCTTTAATTTCTACTAATTCTAAAAAAACTGAGAGTGTCAAAATTGTTTCAATCCTCGATTCTGTTTTTGATATACTATAATTATAATATTAAAAGAAAAGGTGTAGCAATGATTAATTCTCTGTGGGTGAATATTCCTGAGTTAAATGAGCAATTAGAACAGGTTCAAGAGATTATTTTGCAGCAAATTAAGCCTTTAAAAGAACCACTATCGGGATTAATTCTTCAACAAGTTACTAGTGGCGGTAAAATGATTCGGCCGGCCTGTTTATTATTGTTTAATCAATTTGGTTCTTATAATAATTTAACTCAAAAATTACATGCTGCTGCAGCCATGGAAGTTTTACACTTAGCTACTTTGATCCATGATGATGTTATTGATGGTTCTAATTTACGCCGCAATGTTCCTACAATTCAAGTTCGCCTAGGTGACCGCAATGCCATTTATGCTGGTGACTATTTATTAACGGTATATTTTGAATTAATTAGTAAAGTGGCCAATAATTTAAACGATGTGGTATTTAATGCCTTAAGTATTAAAAAAATCCTGCAGGGAGAATTGGATCAACTACAGATTAATCATAATTTACAAGCAAGCGTGAAAATGTATTTACGAGAAATTTCCGGCAAAACGGCGCAACTAATTGAATTAAGTGCGCAACTAGGAGCAATTCTGGCTCAGGCGGATAAACATATTGTGCTTAAGGCCCGCTTTATAGGTCATAATTTAGGGATGGCTTTTCAGATTCAAGATGATGTTTTGGATTATTTAGGTTCAACCAAAATGGGCAAGCCGCAAGCGGAAGATTTAAAAAATGGTATTTATACTTTGCCTTTAATCTATGCCTTAAATTCATCTCAAGAAGTAAAGCGCTTTTTAGAATTACATCCACAGTTAAATAATAAACAAGTCCAGCAGGTAGTTCAGATGGTCATTGCAGCCGGTGGAGTACAACAAGCGCAAAATTTGGCTTATAAATACAGCTCCAAGGCCTTAGCATTGATTAAGCAATTACCGGCTATTCCGGCCCGCTCTTATCTTCAGGAACTGACACAAAGATTATTAAAGCGGCAACAATAAAAAACAGTACAGCTGATTCTTAGAGTTTTTAAAATCCTAATCTTAGAAAGAATTTAGACACAAGTTATGGTTAAAACAAATCAACATTCCGAAAAAGAAGTGCAACAACTATTTTCTAGAATTGCTCCCCAATATGATTCCTTAAATGATGTTATTAGTTTAGGTTTACAAAAAACTTGGCGTCAAAAATTATGGCGGCGATTATCTATTCGTGATGATTTTCAGTGTTTGGATTTATGTTGTGGCACGGGTGATTTAACTATTCAAGCAGCGCAACAGCTTGGACCCCAGGGACTTGTGGTGGGTTTAGATTTTAATCAGGAAATGTTAAATATTGCTCAGCAGAAAATACAACAGGCGGCTGTAAACGTTCCTGTAAAATTGCAATATGCTGATGTGATGAGTTTACCTTTTGCTGAACAGAGTTTCGATGTTATAACTATAGGCTTCGGTTTGCGTAATGTTCCCGACGCCGAGCGGGTTTTACAAGAAAGCTATCGGGTTTTAAAACCGGGGGGTCAATTTGCTTGTTTAGAGATGTCTCAACCGTCAACTGCTGCTATTAAAATCTTTTGGCAGCTTTATTTAAAAATTTTTCCACGGTTGGCGCAAATTTGCGGTGGCAATTATCGTGACTACCAATATTTACAAACTACTACGCAGTCTTTTCTGTCTGCACCCCAATTATTGCAGTTGCTGCAGAAAGTAGGCTTTCAACATTGTAATTATACTCAGTTAACTTGGGGCGCAGCAGCTTTACATTTAGGGAGAAAATAAGATATTTACTCACCAATAATTTAATTATTTCATAAAAAAAGACACTTTTAAGTGTCTTTTTTTTAGGGGATTTATTACTAAAAAATTATTTTTAACCTAACTAAGTTTAAAACCCTGATCCATTTTATATAATTCTCGAAAGTGTTCGTTGGTACGATAAAGTTCTTGTGGTTGACCCTGCATTTCGATTTGTCCTTGGTTTAAAAAGACTACATGATCAACATTTTTAATCCCTTGTAAATGGTGTGTTACCCAAATAATAGTTTTGTCAGCTAAAACATGAAAAATGGTTTGGAGTAAATCATTTTCGGTAATGGGATCTAATCCCACTGTCGGCTCATCTAAGAGCACAATCGGCGCATCCTGCAACAGAATCCGAGCTAAAGCTAAACGCTGCTGTTCGCCTCCAGAAAAGCGACGACCGGCCTCTTGTACTGAAGTATCATATCCTTTGGGTAAAGCAGCAATTAAATCTTGCATTTCAACTGCTTGAATAGCGGCCTTGACTTGGTCATCGGTTTTATTTTCATTACCGAGTCGAACATTATTGATAATAGAAGTATTAAATAAAAAAGGCTGTTGATTTAAAAAGGCAAATAATTTTTGACGTTCTTCTTGTAAGGCCAGAACGTTAATGTCATTTAGGAGCACTTGGCCTTTTTGCGGAGCCAAATCGCCATTAATGAGCTGTAATAAAGTAGTTTTACCGGTACCACTGGGCCCAATTAAGGCTAATTTTTCACCACGATGAATAGTTTGTTGAAAATCTTTAATGAGAATGGGTGAATCAGCATTATATTCAAACTGTAAATGTTTTAATTGTAAGGTCGTAAAATCTTGTGGTTGCAAGTGTTGTTGTGGAGGTAATTTCATGGGAGCAGGATGTAATTGATTCAAACGAATAACTGAATCTTTATAAGTAGGATATTCTTCGAAACCTTGACTGATTGGAATGATAGTCTCTCCTACTGGAGCCAGAGCTAAAACAAATGAGGCCACATAATTCGCCCGTTCAGCACTGGTGGTAAAGCAAAGACTAGTAAAAACTAATAATAAAATAAAAATAATTCCTAAGACCGCTTGTAAATAAAAATCCCGTTGCCAGCGAAAATGTTTACTAAAATTTTTGGAAGTATTTAATTGGGCAACTGTTTGTTGTGTTGCTTGTTTAAAGTCATTTTTGCGACCAGATAAAATCCAGTCATTGGCTCCCAGAATATTATCTGTCAAGCTAATATAAAGTTGATTTTTAAGATCTTTTTGCTTTTGTCTGCGGCCAGCCTCAATTGCTACTGAGACTAAAGGGGCAACTAAAACTTCAATTGCCAACAATAATAATATTAGTAAGCCGAACCATACATCAAAGTAGCCAATACCAATGACCATAATTAAACAAAGTAAAATTCCGACAACCGTTGGGAAAACGGTTCGTAAATAAAGATTTTGTAAATGAGCGATATCTTCGGACAATAATCCCAGAATATTGCCGGTTTGATATTTCTCATTAAAAAAAGCTGCATCCTGTTCGACAGTTTGGTAAAGGCGGGTACGTAGTTGCGAAGTCACCCGTAAAACCCAATTGTGGCTTTTAAGCCGCTCTACATATTTAAAAACAGGACGACCAATACCAAAAGCCCGAGTCATCAAAATAGCTGGATAAATCATTAAAATATTATAGGGATGAGTGGCTGATTTATCAATTGTATAACCAGAGGTGAACATCAATGCACCACCACAAAAAGTGGTTAAGACACCTAGAATGAGGACGGTTGCTAATAAAAATTTATATTGTTTCAGATAAGGTTTGACCCACGTATCATGACGCCACATTATTGATCACCTCGCATATGGGCACTTAATTCATAAAATGGTCCTGTCTGTTCTTGCAATAGTTGCTCAACAGGCCCTTGTTCAACGATTTGTCCATGTTCCATGACTAAAATATAATCCATTTGTTGTAACCAGTGTAACCGATGAGTGGCGAAAATAACCAAATGATCATCAAACAAAGGTAACATGGTTTGTTTTAAAGCATATTCAGTTTCAATGTCTAAATGAGCAGTAGGTTCATCAAAAAGCAAAACATGCCGGTCACTTGCTAGAAAAGACCGGGCCAACATAATTCTTTGCGCTTGTCCACCGGAAATACCGCGGCCTCCTTGACCTACTTTAGTTTCCAGCCCTTGCGGCAGAGAACGAATAAATTCAGTTAAACCCGCTTGTTGAACCGCTTGAATGACAGCCTCGTTGGAGGCCGTTGGCGAATAAAAACGAATATTATTGGCAATGGTATCACTGAATAAATAAGGCTTTTGCGGTAAATAGGTAAATTGTGTCTGCCAATTATTTTGTCCTAGATGCGGCAATTTTTGTCCATTGAGAATCACTTCACCGCTTTGAGGAATGAGAAAGCCGCTAATTATATCTAATAAGGTAGATTTACCAGCACCTGATTGCCCGACAATAGCAACTTTTTGATAACCTTGAATATCAATACTAATATTGCGCAGATCATTAGGCTGCTTTTGCCCTTCATATTGAAAATTAATTTGGCTTAACTGTAAAGTACTGTCCTGACGCCAAGTAAAATCAGTTAAGAGTTCCTTTTGCTTGGTAGTCGGTAAAACTAAGATTTTCATAGTAGCATTGAAGGCATTCTTACCATTTAAGGTAGCATGAAAATCGTTGGCAAAATTACGTAAGGGTAAAAAGTATTCCGGAGCCAAAATTAAGGTCACCATAGCCGGATATAAAGGCATAGCCCCCTTCATTAAAGCTAAGCCTAAAAATACTGCCAAAATAGCAATCGATAAAGTTGTAAACCAATCTAAAGCAAACGTTGATAAAATAGCAATTCTTAAAGTGCTTAAGGTTTTTTTACGGTATTGTTCACTCACAGTATAAATATTATGGGCATATTCCTTACTTAAACCCAACATTTTTAAAGTCGTTAAACCGCGTAGAGCATCTAAAAAATGATTGGATAACACAATATATTCAGCATATTGTGAATTAGCCTTGTCTCTAGCAGCATAGCCCAAGATAATCATAAATAAAATAATAATCGGAAATACTAGGATTAAAACAATTCCGGAAGTGACATCTTTGAAAAAAATGTAGATGAGAATAATCCAAGGAATGATCATCATATTCATAAATTTAGAAAGAATTAAATTTAAATAATTATTAATCTCATCCATTCCATCTAAAGCATTGGTTACCATGTTACCCGAACCAGCTTGAGCAATCATTTGCGGACCGGTGGTGTAAATTTTATCCAATAAATCTGCTCGGATATTTTCAGTAGTTTGTGTGGCATATTTATCTAAAATAGCATCTTTAACCCACGTCAAAAAGTGGCGCATTAAAAAGGCCATTATGAAAAAAATTGTTGGTTGAATGATGTGGCTTAAACTTTGCCGCTGCCAAGAAATGACTAATGCTGTAGCTAAAAATTTAGCTTGTAATAAAATCATAAATGCTTGCAAGACCGTTAGTCCTGCAAGCATTGGGAATAGTGATTTAATTCCTGGTAATTGAAATAGACGCTTATCGATCATTGTTTAACCTATAACTTTCTTCGTTGAAGGAGTTCTTTTAGCAAAAATGAAGTATGACCAAATGAAGTAAATTAAAACAATTGGCAATAAGACACAAACTACAATCGTCATGACTTTTAAAGCGGTTTGTGATGAAGAAGCATCTTTGATCAGAATATTATGGGCAGGATTAGTAGCTATCATAACTCGTGGGAATAAGCCATTAAAAATTAAAATAACTACAAAAGCCAATGACAACCCACTACCAGCTAAACTCCAAGCCTCATGATGTTTGTAAACACCCCAAGCACCCAAAAGCGACATGACAACAATTAGTAAAGTAATTATGGTGCTGGATACTAATTTGTTTTGGAAGAAATCAGTTTGGAAGAAAACTAATAAAGCAAAGACAACTTCACCAACAAATAAAATTGGATACAAGAAGCAGTTTAGATTTTCAGCACGTTCTCTGAGAATCCCACTGGTAGTTAAACGGACATAATTCAAACCATGAATTAAGGACATTAATACTCCAGCAATACCGCCGACTAATGATAACCAATTAACAATATCAAAGAAACCTAAACTCAAATCACCATGAGCATTAATAGGAACTCCTTGGATCATGCTAAAGAAAATCATACACAAAATTAAAGGAGCTAATAAACTGCCGATTACAAAGGCATTGTACCAAATATGGCGACCACGAGCAGTTTCAGCATGGTTGGCAAATTCAAACGATACGCCCCGAATGATTAAGCCAACTAAGACCAAGAAAAACATAATATAGTAACCGGAAAATAAACTGGCATACCACATTGGAAAAGAAGCAAACATAGCTCCACCAGCAGTTACCAGCCACGTTTCATTAACAACCCAGTGCGGGCCGATAATATCAAGCATGGTTTGCTTTTCTTCATCAGTTCGAGCGATGATACCACTAGCCATTCCCACACCAAAGTCAAAGCCTTCGAGAAAGAAGAAACCAACAAACAGAACACAAATTAAAACAAACCAAATGAATTGTAAGGCACTCATTAGTTAAAAGCCTCCTTTGCAAATGGATCAGGCCCCAGATGAGAACCAGCAGTAGCACTTGGACCGGCAATTGCATCTAATCCATGATGTAAGGTTCGCCGTGAATAATAAATCATCACGCCCCCTAAAATGGTAAATAATAAGAAGTAAACAATATTACTAAAGATTAATTGGCCTACAGTTGTTGAAGGTGAAACCGCATCAGCAATCGTATAAAGTCCATAAACAATCCATGGATAGCGTCCAAATTCAGTAATAAACCAACCAAAAGTATTAGCTAAGAATGGAACCCAAATCATTAATCCTAAGACATACAAGAACCAACGCTTGTTAGTAATGGTATTTTTCTTAGGCCGAGTCCAAATTAATCCAAGAATGGATACTAACAACATTAATCCTCCAAAACCAGTCATGAATCTAAAGCTCCAAAACAGAGTATTGACCGGCACATAGTAATCTTTAATGTTGCGAATGGTTTTACTTTGATTATTGCTGAATTTTTGTTTAAGTTCTTTATTAATAGTATTCATGCCCTTTACAGAGCCACTAGGTTTATGATAGGTAAGTAAACTTAGTACATAAGGAACTGAGACTTCGTGGGTCGTTTTATGATTTTTATTATCAAAAGTCGCTACAATTTTCCAAGAAGCCGGTGATCCGGTATCATCGTATTCGCCTTCAGTAGCGGCAAATTTCATTGGTTGGTCTTTAATGATTTCTTGGGTTTGTAAATCCCCAGCTAAAATTACGCCGACAGATGCTACTAGACCAACCCATAAACCAAACCGTAAGGATTTTTGAAAGAAAGTGCCATCTTTTTGCTTACGCCATAAAGCCCAAGCACTCATTCCGGCTACAACAAATGCAGCTGCACAAAAGGCACCAAAAATTAAATGTGGGAAAACTTTCCAGAGTTGCGGATTGCCTACTAACTCAGCAAAACTGCTCATTTGTGCCCGATGAGTCTGTGAATTAATGACAAACCCTGTCGGATGCTGCATGAAACTGTTAGCTGCCAAAATCCAAATTGCTGATAACATTGTTCCAATAGCAGTTAACCAAATAAACAATGCATGAATTCCTGGTTTAAAACGATCCCAGGTAAACATCCAAACACCAATAAAGGTTGACTCTAAGAAGAAGGCTAACAATGCTTCGATAGCCAAAGGCGCTCCGAAAATATCACCCATAAACCGAGAATAGTTAGACCAGTTCATTCCGAATTGAAATTCCTGGATCAGACCAGTAACGATACCAACAGCAAAACTTAAAAGAAAAATTTTGCCCCAAAATTGAGCCATTTTTTTATAAGTTTCATCTTTTTTAACCGCATAAATTGTTTCCATAATAGCAACTAAAAAACCGAGGCCGATAGAAAGCGGTACGAAAAAGAAGTGAAAGACTGTTGTCATGGCAAATTGAAAACGAGCCAGAGACAGCAGTGAAATTCCCATACTCCACATAAATACTCACACTCCTTAAATTTATGTACTTATACATCTCTTATCATACTTGTAAATGGTGTGAATTACAAATGAAAACCGAAGAAAGAATCCCTACAGAGCAACATTTTAAAACAAATTTGAAAATAAATTAATAAAAATATTTAATTCGTTTTAGAACCTTTTCCAAAAAATGAAATCGCTTATTTGTTCGATTAAAAAAAGTACCAGTAATACTGGCACTTTCGGAGGAGTAAGGATGTGAATACAATTTATATGTTATAATCAATCTCTCAATTGACTACAGCGCTAGTATAGACATAAATTATGATGAAATTGTGAAGAAAAATTGCTTTAAATTGGTATTTTTCTAAAAATTAACGCTGGCGATCGCGTGCCTTAAATTGTCTTTTATAGGTTTTGGGAGGTTGCGGTGCTCGTGGAGGAACATTTTGGTTAGAGTTAGGAGCAGCAGGTATCTGATTTTGCGGCGTATAAGGGGAATTGCCATAATTGTTCGATGGGTAACTATTATTGCCCGCGTTTGATTGTTGAGAAGAAGGGACGTTATTTTTATAATTAGGATTCGGGACATAATTAGGCTGGTTAGAGTTCACTGGAGGCTGCGGGGGGTAATAATTATTCGAAGTCTGGGTGGGTGTTTGATAATTATTTTGCGGTGGCACCTGGGTTTGTTGCTGTTCAGGGGTGGCGGCAGGATTTTGATAGTTATTATAATTAGGAGTATAGTTATTATAAGAATTATTAGCCGCGTCTAAAGAATTCTGATTATTAGGATAGTTGCTAGAATAATTGTTATTATAGGCTTGGGCTTGATTATTAGGTGGGGTGACAGGTGGATTCATATTGGGCTGTTGATTAGGATAATTATTGGAATTAAAGTTATTAGGTGCCTGGTAATTATTGTCATAGTAACTATTACTATGGGAATTGCCATATTGATCAACTGCTGGTTCAAAGAAATAGTCCATAATGATCGTAATAATAGCCATTATTAAACCAATAGCTATTGCGGCCCAAGACCAAAACATTAGCCCTGGAAAACGGGTGGCGTTAAAAATACCCATAATGCCGCCCAGTAGTAAAATAATGAAGCTAATAATCGGGGGCACAATACTAGTGCTGGAATGACAGATAATATAGATAGCTCCAGCTACTAATAAGGCAATTGCCAATAAAATACTGGCAGTTGCTCCTAGATCAGCGTAACCTAAGAGCGCTTGAATAAAACTGTCAAATTTAAATTGAATAACAACGATAATTGACATAATTACCAAGACTCCACCAGTTAATAATTTAGTTACTTTCATACGTGGAAAACCCCCTGAAACTACATTTTAAAAATTCATATATTACTACTTAGCATTTTAACGCATTAGTCGCTTTGAAACCAATAATTAATAAATTTTTAAGAAAAAGGTCTGAATTCTCTTTAAATTATTGAGAAAAAATGTGTTAAATTTAATATAAGGGGGTGTAATATTATGAAAATTGGTTTTATCGGTGTAGGAAAAATTGGACAAGCTATCATCAAGGGTTTGTTAAGCTCCCATGTGAATAATCAGGATATCATGGTTTTGAAAAGTCAGCATCATACAGCACAAAAAGTCGCTCAACAGTATCATCTTTCCCTAGCTAATGATTATTCTGCTTTAAATGTTAATGAAATAGTAATTGTGGCTGTTCCCCAAAGTGCACTAAAAGCCATTTTAGAACAGATAAAAGCCCATTATCATGGTTTAATCGTTTCTACTTCTGGAGGAGACTTAATGGCTGTTAATGCTGGATTACCAGTGGATACCAGTTTTGTCAAAGCGGTGCCGAATACTCCGGTGCAAATAAATGCCGGAATCACGGCTTTAAGTTTTGCTGATCAAGAACCAGAAACCCAACGTAATTTAGTAATTAATCTTTTTCAAAGATTAGGACAGGTTTACGTTGTTCCAGAAAAGCTATTAGGAATTTACGGAACAGTGGCCGGTTGTACACCAGCTTTTGTAGATATCATGATGGAAGCTTTGAGTGATGCTGCTGTAATTAATGGTATACCCCGACAGCAATCTTATCAAATTATTACACAAATGCTATTAGGAACGGCTCAATTGGCTCAGAAAACCCAGCAACATCCGGGGCAATTAAAAGATGAAGTTACAACTCCAGGCGGTTCTACTATTAGAGGAGTCGCAGAATTAGAAGCTACAGGTTTTCGTAATGCTCTTATTCAAGCGGTTCAAGCTGCTAATAAATAATTCTAAGAAATCCCGTAATGACAGGAAGAACTGCATTGCGGGATTTATTATTTTATTACTCAGAACGAAGAGCAATAGCGGCATTTTTCTTAGCAGCCATTCGAGCAGGGATATGTCCGCCTAAAACAGTTAAGACCGTACTAATAATAACTAAGATAACAGCATGGAGCGGATTAAGATGAGCAACATGAGTCAGGTTGGTTAAATTATATAAAATAGCATTAGCTGGAAAAGTTAAAAGCCAAGCAATAACGATTCCAAGGATGCCGGATCCTAAGCCTAAAATAGTAGTTTCAGCGTCAAAGACACGAGTAATATCTTTTTTACGAGCACCTAGGGCTTTTAAAACACCAATTTCTTTAGTACGTTCAATTACAGAAGTATAAGTAATGATAGCAATCATAATAATTGATGTAATTAAAGAAATAGCTGCAAAGCCTACAAGAACGTAAGTAATAGCGTTCATTAAGCCGCCGGTAATACTGGTAATGTTACCAGCTAAATCGTTATAAATTACAGTTTGAGCTTTAGATTTGCCACGATTATAACGGTCAAGATAACTAGTAATATGATCTTTTTCATCGAAGCTGTTAGGATAAATTTGAATCATACTAGGAGTTTTGCGGCCGCCTAAAGTAGTTAACAAAAGGGCTTTTTGTTCACTATTCAAGTGCTCATTAGTTAAAACGTTGATCGAACTGGTTTTTTGGGCTTGCACGATAGCGGAATTTTTATTCAGCTGCATGACTTCTTTAGTCAAACGGTCAGAATAAGCGAAACCACCCGCTAATAAGCCGTCCGAATTTTTATTGGAGGTACGTAAAATACCAACCACTTTTAAAGTTTTAGTTTTTGGAGCCTGAGCCAGCTGTTGATAATTTTGATTAGGGATAAAGTTTCCTGTTGGCAGCTTTGTATAAAAATCATTGTTAGCCACTAGTTTGATTTTGGTTTTGAGAATTTGATCAGGGTCTAGTTTTTCTTTATTTCGAAAAGTAAAACCAGCGTTTTTCAGCGCATCTAAGTTAATTGCATTTTGTTTATTGGCAATCAGGACAATTTCATTTGCTTTCTGCGGATAACGACCGGCTAAAACATGATAATTTTTGCGTAGAAAAGTTTGGTGACCATTGCGATTTACTGGATAAACACTGCCGCCGACACCGACACTGGCCGACATGAGATTTTGCGAATTATTAATAGTATCGTTACGAGAAACTGCAAAAGTTATGGGACGATACTTGCCGTGAACTTGCCGCAGTAAGTTAAATCCAGTGGTATAAGTCAAAGCAATATTGCGAGCATCGGTTGAATTAATTTGATTAACGTAACGTACATAAACAGGAGTAATCTTATTAAAATGTTGTGCGGCGTTAACCGGATTGACTTTAGCGATGACGCGATTATTTTTCGGGAATGATTTATTGCTGTTTTGATTAGTTTCACTTTGATACTGCTTGGAATCCGAAGTGACTTGAGAAATAGTAACCGGAAATTGCGATAAGGCCTCAGCTTGAGTTTTATCAATTTGTTTTTGAAAACCATTAGACAAAGCCAAGACGATACCAATACTGATAATACCAATACTGGAAGCCAACATAGTTAAAAAGGTTCGCCCTTTTTTGGTAATAATATTGGTAAAGGAGAGTTTTAAAGCAGTAGCAAAACTCATTTTTGTACGTCGCGGATGGAAGCTTTCCGAGTCCAGGACTGTTTGTTCCGGGTTAGAGTCAGTTAAAATTTTACCATCGGAAAAGTTAATAATCCGATCAGCATACTGTTTTGCTAACTGGGGATTATGGGTAACCATAATAACTAAACGATCTTGCGCTAGCTCTTTAATTAGGGCCATAATTTCTTGACTAGTATTAGTATCCAAAGCACCTGTCGGCTCATCGGCTAGTAAAATTTGAGGATCGTTGGCCAAAGCCCGGGCAATCGCAACTCGTTGCAATTGCCCACCTGATAGTTGGCTAGGTTTTTTATGGATGTGATTTTTCAATCCAACGCGGATGAGAGCTTCTTGTGCCCGCTTTTTTTTCGTAGCTGCATCAACACCGCTCAAAGTCATGCCTAAAGTAACATTATCCAAAATATTTAAATGGCTGATAATATTATAATCTTGGAAAATAAAGCCTACGGTATTATTCCGGTAAGCATCCCAATCTTGTTCTTGAAAGTTTTGGGTGGATTTGCCATTAATAATGAGATTACCTGAATCATAGCGATCTAAGCCACCGATGATATTTAACAAAGTAGTTTTTCCAGAACCTGATGTTCCTAAAATTGCTACAAATTCACGATCACGAAAATTAACACTGACGTCATCGAGTGCTTTAGTGGTAGTATCTCCGACTTGATAATATTTTTTTAAATGTTGTAAATTCAGCATGGCTGATCACCTCATAATTTCTTAGTTAATATCATAACAGACCAGAGGGTAAAAAGAGAGTTAATAAAGTTGAAAAAACAAAATTTTTCCATTTCCAACTAAGAACATCTTATACAGCTGCCCCTAAAAAATAAGAAAGTAGCCAAATCTTTTTGATTTGCGCTACTTTCTTAAATTATCACCAAGTTATCTTATATAATTTTTAAATTAAAATGGATATAAACTAATTACCACCATAATTTTACTAAGGCCTGAGTACCTAAATCGCCTAATTTCTTGTCATCAACTAATTTTTCGTAGAGTTCTTTCGCCTGTTTCGTAGCTGGTAAATCAATTTTCATTTCCGCAGCTGTATCTAAGGCAATCCGTAAGTCCTTTAAGAAATGTTTACTGAAAAATCCGGGATTATAATCACCCTTTAAGATCCGGGGACCATAGTTAGTTAAACTCCAATTAGCTGCACTGCCGGCACCAACAGTTTCTAAAACTTTATTTAAATCTAAGCCAGCAGCTTTAGCGTATACTAACATCTCACTCATGCCGGTCATAGTGCCGGCAATCATAATCTGATTAGCCATCTTGGTATTTTGGCCGGCACCGGCAGGACCAAAGAGTTGGGCTTTAGAGCTGACAGCTTGAAATAAGGGTTGAAGTTTGTCAAAGGTTGCTTGTTGGCCACCAACCATAATGGTCAAAGTACCGTTTTTGGCACCAATATCACCACCAGATACTGGAGCATCTAAAACTTGAGCACCCTTTTTTTGACCAGTTTGAAAAATTCTTTGCGCTAATTGCGGTTTAGAGGTAGTCATATCTACCAGAATTTTATTTTGAACATCGGCTTGAAAAATACCCTGACTGTCATAATAAACCTGTTCGACATCTTGGGGAAAGCCTAACATTGTAAAAATAATATCAGTTTTTTCAGTTACTTCTTTAGGGGTAGCACACCAGGTAGCTCCAGCGGCAACTAAATTATCAGTTTTAGCTTTAGTGCGATTATAAACCCAGAGCTTATAACCAGCTTTTTGCAGATTAGAAGCAATAGCATTACCCATAACACCAGTTCCAATAAAACCCAGTTTCATGTAAAACCCCTCCTTATACACTTGCCTTTTTTTGAATTTGAGAAAACAATAATACTAAGATAATAATAACACTCAAAGTGATCATTATCCAAAAAGTTCCGATTAAATTATTGTTGCTAAAAATTGGAGCAGTATATTTAAAGAACCAAGCAGAAAAGGCAAAGCCTAAACTAGTTAAAGCCGAAAAAGTTCCCATGACAATGGGGTAAACTTTCGCGGAAGCTAAATTAGATAGAAGAAAAGGAATAGTAATTAAAGCAATAGATCCACCGGTGCCGATCAAAAACGCTGCTAGCGCACTGGTCCAAAAAGTATGCACATAAATCAAAATCACTGCTCCCAAAATAATTGAACCAAAACCGGCAGCTAAAAGATAATGACCAAAAGTTTTACGATAAACACTAATTCCAATACCAGCGACAATGGAAGCTGCGCGTACGAACAATAAGGCTTTACCGGCAGTACTAGGACCGCCAATATGATAGTAATGCAGATACAGCGCCATTTTGTTGGTCATGACAGCAACCAAAACTTCCACCAACATAGAGATAATAACTAAAGCAATGATTAAACCCCATTGATTCTTTTGGGAAACATTCATTTTATTATTAGTGACCTCATTATCAGTCGGATGAATATTGGGTACAAATAAAATTGCTAAAATTAACGCGACAATGGTAATAGTGTAGACATAGTAATTATGCAACCAACTAATATTGGCTAAGTAACCGCCTATGACAATCCAAACCATTGCAAAACCATCTTCTAAAGCCACGTTAAAGCCAAATTGATCCGACCGCCGTTCACCTTGATAAGCTGCAGCCGATAAACTAGGCAAAACGGTAGTGATAGCACCACTACCTAAGCCCACTATTAAGGCAAAAATAATTAATTGCGAAACATTTTGATGAATCCACAGAGGCAATAAGCCGCCCGCAGCTAATAGTGATAAGCCCAAAACAGCAGCTTGTTTATAGGTAATGCGCGTTAGAATAAAGCCAAAAATAAAAGAAGCTATCATAGAAGCTACATCGCCAATGGAAGCAATAGATTCTACTTGGGTAGGATCAGCCTGTGGAAATGATTGCTGAATTTTGACTAGTGAAGGGGCCATGATTGAATCTAACCGAGTCACACTAGTAAGAGCGATAATGCCGACTAAAGTTGTCCAACTTTTTAATTTACGGGACAAGAAAATTCCTCCTTAAATTAAAAAAACTGCCCCTAAAAAAGAGCAGTTTCTAAGTTTTATTTTTTAATTATCATTGCCGAAAAGAGATAGCAGACTCAAGAATAAATTAATAAAATCCAGTACCAAATTGACAGAAGCTACTAATGCGATCGCTCCTAAATTAGCTCCTTGACTTTGATAATAAATTCTTTTTAAATTTTGTGAATCCCAAGCAATTAAACCAAGAAATAAAATTGTGGTCACAGCACTAATAATTAACATCATAATAGTGCTTTTAAACAGTACCAAATTTAAAATAGATACAATAATGACAGCAATTAAGCCTGTCATTAAAGTTCTGCTCCAAGTCATTAAATCAGTTTTTGTTACATAGCCGTAACCAGCCATCACTATAAAAGCAATGGCGCTCATACATAAAGCTTGAACGATACTTTTAGCAGAATAAGAATAGAAAATAGGAACGCCTAGTATCGAAAAAGCAGCTAAAAAGGCCAAATAACAGACAAAAGTTAAAAAATAAGAACGTTGAGCAAAACGTTGACAGAGGCTTAAAAAAACTAAAGGAACTGCAACAGCTAAAATAGTAAATAGAATCTGGTGCTGAGCGCCCCAAGATAGTAGCGGAACCGTGAATGCTTGATTTTTAGCCAAAGCGAAAGCAACTAAGAGCCAAAAAGTAATTCCTAATCCCGTATACAGATAAACTAATGATGTAAATTTAGAAAGAGCCTTATCTTTCACTCGTTCTATTGCCGGCATACAAAAATTACCTCCAATTTCAACAAAATAATAATTTCCAAAGAAAATTCTCTTCTTTCCATTAAATCATATTTACTTCAATTTACAAAGAAAATAGCTTGTGAGACTAATGAAAAGGCGAGAAAGTCTTTTGCAATGTAATTTATCACTAAAAAATATTGCTGTCTAATTACAGTTGTTTTTGATATTAACAGTTTAGAAAATGTGTTGATTAATCATCGATTACATGTACATATATGTTAAATAAATGGCACATTAGCTTTAAAATAGCAATAATTTTATTATTTAAACATGTATATACAAGTATGATATAATAATTTAAAAAGGAGGCTTGATATATGGTAGTTTGCAAGTATTGGCAAATTGCACAAGATTTATCTGAGAAAATAAAGCATGGACAATATGCTACGGGTGCATTGCTGCCTAGTGAAACTGATTTAACCCACCTTTATAACACCTCACGTGAAACCATCAGAAAAGCGCTTGCTGAATTAAGCGTAGCTGGTCTGATTCAAAAAGTTAAAGGTAAAGGCTCTATAGTTTTGAATACGGCGCGTTTTGCTTTTCCCGTTTCTGATATTGTAACTTTCAATGAATTGAATCAAAGTGAGCAAATGCGCGCTCAAATTAAAGTATTACAGCTAAAAAATCAGCAACTACCTGCAGACATCAGTTCACGAATGCGTTTAAGGCAGCCGCCAGCTACTTTTATCCAGCGTTTGCGAATTGTTAATGAAGAACCGGTAATAGTGGACGAAGATTATATCTTAAAAAAATTTGTGCCTGTAATTACTAAAGAGCAAGCAAAATATTCATTATATTCTTATTTTGAAAATGATTTAGGCTTAAAAATAGCGTATGCAACGAAAATGATTACTGTAGAAACTGCCCCAGCAGATATTACTAAGCTTTTAAAACTGGCGACTACAGATTTAGTAGTTTTTGTTCGAAGTCTTACTTATTTACAAGATACATCTTTTTTTCAATATACTATTTCCATGCATCGTCCTGATAAGTTTAAATTTGTGGATTTTGCACATCGTAAAAAATTGTAAGGAGGTTTTTCTGTGGATTTTAGAGAGCAAGTCATTTATCAAATCTATCCCAAGTCTTTTTATGATAGTAATTTTTTATGATAGTAATAATGATGGTATTGGTGACTTACCGGGAATTATTGCTAAAACCTTATTTAACCAGATTAAATATTGATATGATTTGGTTTAATCCATTTTATGTTTCCCCCCAAAATGATAACGGCTATGATATTTCTGATTATTATGCCATCGATCCTAAATTTGGGACTATGGCTGATTTTGAAGAGCTGGTGCGTAGATTGTCCGCTCATAACATCGGAGTAATGCTAGATACGGTGTTAAATCACTGTTCTACAGAGCATGAGTGGTTTCAAAAGGCAGTAGCAGGAGATAAAAAATATCAAAAATTCTTTTATATCCGTGAACCCAAAGCCAACGGTGATTTACCTAATCACTGGACTTCCAAATTTGGAGGTCCTGCTTGGTCTTCTTTCGGAGATACAGGTAAATATTATTTACACCTGTTTGATTCATCTCAGGCAGACCTTGATTGGCATAATCCCCAAGTACGTCAAGAATTATTCCGAGTTGTCAATTTTTGGCGGCAAAAAGGAGTAAAGGACTTTCGTTTTGATGTTATAAATGTTATTGGTAAAGACGAAAAACTTCAGGATGCATCTGCGGGAATTAAATCAAGCAACTTTTGGCCAAGATAAGCAGATAATAACCGTTGGAGAAATGTCTTCAGCTAATATCGAATCTTCTATTATGTATACTAGAGCTGATCAACATCAATTAAATATGGTCTTTAACCTTCATCATTTAAAAGCTGATTATCAAAATAATCAAAAATGGACGAGACCTCTGTTTGATTTTTCCAAACTGAAAAAAACCCTTAATACTTGGCAACTCCGTATGAATCAAGAAGGCGGGTGGAATGCTTTATTTTGGAATAATCATGATCAGCCATGGGCTTTAAGCCGGTTTGGTGATCCAATAAATTATCGAGAGAAATCTGCAGAAATGTTGGCTACTAGTATATATTTATTGCGTGGAACGCCTTATATTTATCAAGGTGAAGAAACTGGGATGATTAATCCTGATTATCGGACTATCTAAGACTACGTTGATGTAGAAACCAAAAATGCTTATAAAAAATTATTAAAAGAGGGCTGCTTCAAACAGCAGGCATTAGCAATTATTCATGAAAGATCACGCGATAATAGTCGCATACCCATGCATTGGGATGCCAGTCCTAAGGCTGGTTTTACTCAGGGACAGCCGTGGTTACGTCCTACTGGACAGCAGCAAATAAATGTTGCTGCAGAATTAGCTCATGGGGAAATTTTTAATTATTATCAAAAATTAATTAAGTTACGTAAAATTTATCCTGTAATTGTTCAGGGTGATTATCAACCCTTAAATTTGGATCATCCGCAAGTATTTGCTTATGTTCGTAAATATCAACGACAAGTCTTTTTAGTTTTCAATAACTTTTTTGCTCAATAGACGGTTTTTAAAATACCTCTTCTGTATCAACGACAACCAGCAAAGGTACTAATTAGTAATTATCAATTGCATTAACTACAATACTTTCAAAAATAACGTTACGTTCTTATGAAGCTGTAGCTTGTTTGATTTCTAATTAAAACTATAACTATATAAAAATCCCATAATATTAATTACGGGATTTTTATATATATTAGATCTCACTTGATACGTCAATTTCATCTAACGGAATAATTTTAGTATGATGTTTCCATTTATAACCAAAGTACAAAATTAAAACTAACGGAACACTAATATAAGTAATACCAATCTGCTGCCAATCCCATTTAACAAAAGCTTCAATATTTTGGCCGCCGATGACAATAATACAAAGGGCTAAAGCGATAATAGGTCCCAAAGGAAATAATTTCGCATGATATTTTAATTCGCTTAATTGATAGCCTTGTTTAATAAAAGCGCGCCTAAAGCGATAATGACTCAGAGCAATACCTACCCAAGCAATAAAACCAGTTAAGCCTGAGGCAGCTACCAACCACATATAAATTTTTTGTCCAAAAATACTAGTAGTAAAAGTCAGCAGAGAAACAAGAATCGTTGCCAATAAGGCATAAAAAGGAATACCACTTTTAGTGGTCTTAGCAAAAATTTGTGGAGCATATTTATCTTGAGCTAAAGAATATAGCATCCTTGTTGAAGCATAAGCTCCAGAATTAGCTGAAGATAAAACGGAAGTTAAAACCACAGCATTCATAAAGCTGGCAGCAAAAGCTAATCCGGCTCTTTTAAAAACTAAAGTAAAAGGTGAAACGGCAATATTTCCGTCAGCAGCACTCAGTAAATTAGGACTGGTGTAAGGAATCAGAGCAGCAATAACAAAAATGGAAAGAATGTAGAATAATAAAATACGCCAAAAAACATCATTAATGGCTTTAGGAACAGCCTTTGTCGGATCTTCCGACTCACCAGCTGTTACACCAATTAATTCAGTTCCTTGAAAAGAGAACCCAGCAATTAAAAAGACATTAATAATTGCAGGAATACCACCAACAAAGGGGGCTTTTTTGTAAGTGAAATTTTTTAAACCAACGGCAGGACCATTCATAATCCCAAAAATCATGGCAAAACCAATAATTAAAAAGATAATGACGGTCGTCACTTTAATAATAGAAAGCCAGTATTCCGTTTCTCCAAATGTGGAGACTGTAAGGGCGTTAATGAGAAAAATTACTATTAAGACTAATAAACTCCAGATCCACCCAGGAGATTTCGGCAGCCAATATTGAATCAGTAAAGCTGCTGTAGAAATATCAACGGCAACAGTAATTGCCCAGTTAAACCAATAATTCCAGCCCATGGCAAAACCTAAAGCCGGATCAACATACCGGGCATTATATGTAGCAAAAGAACCCGAAACCGGCAAGTTAGTTGCTAGTTCGCCTAAACTAGTCATTAAAAAATAAACCATTAATCCCATTGCGATGTAAGCGACTAAGCCACCGCCGGGACCCGCTTTGGAAATAGTAGAACCCGACGTCATAAATAACCCGGTTCCAATACAACCGCCTAAGGCAATCATTGTGACATGACGGGTTTTTAAATTACGTTGAACTGAATTTGTTTGCGACATGTATCATTCTCCCTTTTCGATAAGAAGAACTCTAAAAACGATTAAAAGCCTCTTTTATTTAAGAGGCCGGGCAAAACAATCGTCGATAGCGCTCCGCAACCTTTTAGTTGCGACAGTCCTAGGCTTATTTAGTCTAGTCCCAATTAACTACTGATGCTACAGTCGTTAATTTCGGCCTAAAATCCTTTGGATTTGCTTCATAGATATAGCATTATCTTCACAAATCTACTAATAAGTTAGGCAACCTCTTCTTGGATTATACAAAATAATTTTAAAGTAATTCTGAGTAAAGTCAAGATTGTATTAAAAAGAGCAGCTGCATACTAAAAATTATCCTTGATAAATTTTTACTAAAGTTAGCTCTAATCAGGTTTTTCTACAATTGCAGACCCTTTTATAACTTCATTGATTCTTTTCTGATTTATAAAGTTGGCATTGATTATAAAATAACCGACCAATTTTATTTTTTAGCCTATTTTATGTGATAAGTTGTGCTTAAGCAAGATTTTGACTATATTATTAAGAGAAATTTTTATAATATAATTAACTAAATAATTATTTTAGGTGAAACTATGAAAAAAACACAAGCTTATAAATTAGCTATTCGCGCTATTTTGATTGCTATTATTTTAATTCAATCGTTAACTCCTTTTCTTGGTTTTATTCCCTTAGGTTTAGTGAATATTACTATTATTCATTTAACAGTAATTGTGGCGGCAATTATTTTAGGACCGGCAGATGGAGCCTTAATCGGCCTAATTTGGGGAATTGGGACAATTATTAGGGCGTATACGGCGCCCACAAGTCCCCTCGATACTATGATTTTTACTAATCCGGTTATCGCTGTTTTGCCACGAGTCTTAGTAGGATATTTAGCAGGAGTAGTTTATAGATCCACCAAAGCGCACATCAATTCTCAAACAGTAAGGATGGCTGTAGCTGCTGTGATCGGATCATTGACTAATACAATAACGGTCTTAGTTTTAATGCGTGTATTTTTTGCCTCTGCATTAGTCAGCGTCTATAAAGTAGCTTCGAGTGCTCTAAACGGAATTTTGCTGACTCTAGTTGCGACTAATGGCCTTCCGGAATGCTTAGCGGCTGCGGTGTTGGTGCCTTTAATTTGTAAAGCAGTTTTTCGGGCTAATAGATTTTTAGACAATTAGTTGTTTTTTGTGAAAAGTCGCCAACCGGTAATTCCAGTTGCAATGACACAGATTAGACAAGAAATAAAGAAGACTGTATGCATGCCATAAATAAAAACTTCCGGATGTTTGGGTAAGTAATTAGTAACATGCATACCCCGATAGTGACTCATAGCAGCAAATAAAATGGTGGTGGCGCTGGAAATACCGATTACCATTCCTAAATTACGGGCAAGCGAGTTAATACTACCAGCAATGCCTAAATCTTTTTGTGCTACCGAACTCATAACTAATGAATTATTCGGTGAACTAAAAATACCATTGCCTAAGCCCATTAGCGCAACGCTAATTATGAACAGCCAGATGGAAGTGTGCAGATTACAGAGAGTATAGCCGATTTGACTGAGCAAAATAAAAATTAAACCGATAAAAGTAATCAACTTAGGACCAATTCTATCCGAAGCGCTACCGGCTAATGGGGCAGCAATAACTTGAATGATAGGGAAAACCATCAAAATATAACCGGTTTGATTGGGTGGTAATTGACGGGCATTTTCTAAGTAAAAAGGTGTTACTACATTAAAGAAGAAATTAGTAATAAAAATAAGCAGAGCACAGAGTAAACTAAGTGAAAAATTGAGATTTTTAAACAGACTAAAGGAAAGTAACGGAGAAGTTTGGCGAAGTTCATTCTTAATGAAAATAGCGAACATAATCAAAGCAAAAATAAACAAGAGCAGAATACTAATTTGATTAAAACCTATTTGTTGGCCCAGAAAAATCCCCCCAAAAAAAGCAATAATCGTCATGGCAAAACCCGCAGCGCCTAATTTGTCTAGTGCGCCGTGATTGATGGTAATATCTGGCGGAAAGACAAAATAACCAACGATAATTGCTATTAAACCAATAGGCACATTAATCCAAAAAATAAAACTCCAATTAAAATGGGCCAGTAGTAAACCACCAATTCCGGGTCCGGCAATTGAACCCAAGGCCACAAAAGAGCCGATAAGTCCTAAAGCCTTACCCCGTTGAGTTTTCGGGAAAATTTCGGTAATAATACCATTATTAGTGGCCATCGTCATAGCGGCACCAATAGCTTGGATGACTCTGGCTATCAATAGAAAAATTAAATTAATTTTCCAGCCGGATAATAAAGATCCGAAAATGAATAAAAGCGTTCCCCACCGAAAAATTTTAATTTTACCCCAATTATCACTGAGTTTACCGAAGAACAGTAAGAGAGAACAAATAATAATTAAATAAAGTGAAACTACCCATTCAGCCTGATTCATCGGAATATGCAAATCATGGCTAATTATGGGCAAAGCAATGTTAACAATACTGCCATCTAAAGTAGACATAAAAGTAAACAAACCTACCGCAGTTAAAATAAGCCAGCGATGTTTTTGAACTGAGACATTATCTTGGTAGCTGGGAGTTGAACTCGTCATTAACTTGACTCCTTTACGTTGGAAAGTTAACGCTTATTATATACACACTGCAACCGGAAAAAAAGTACTTTTGTTATTATTTGGCCGCATTATCGTTAATTAAGAGTCTGGACAAAACGTGCAAAGGCTAAATGTCCGCGTTTGTCGTCTTTGAAGACACCTGCATCTTCTAGAACTCGGGCAAAAATTTGCCCTAAAGATTTTTTAATAATTTCATCTACATTAGTCGGGGTAATTAAAGTAGTTTGCTGCAATTGTTGCGCCCATGGTAAATGGTAATTGGCAATCTGATTAGGCTGCTGTAACAAAAATTTCTTCACTTCTAATAATTCTGGTTGTAAGCGCCCAGGGAGAATGGCCCGACCCATAACTTCAATCAAACCAATATTTTCTTTTTTGATATGTTGGACATCTGCATGGGGATGAAAAATACCATCTGGATACTGCTTTGAAGTTTGATTATCCCGCAAAACTAAATCAATCACCCATTGTTGTGATGAGCGATAAACAATGGGTGTAATGGTATGATGTGCTACATTACCGGACCAGGCGCGCACTGCTACTGTTTCATCGATATAATGCTGCCAATGGGTGAGAATCTGCTGGCTGGCTGGAATCAGAGGACTAATCTCGTCACTAGTTAAACGAATCGTACTTAAGGGCCATTTAACAATGCCTGCTTGAATATTGGGAAAAGCGTTCATGTGAAATTTTTTTCGTAGAGGAGCCTGCATCATCGGGAAAACATGTCGCCCGCCTTGATAGTGGTCGTGACTTAATACTGAACCACCTACGATGGGTAAATCAGCATTGCTGCCAACAAAATAATGCGGGAATAATTGGACTATTTCGAATAAATTAGAAAACGTCAGACTATCGATATGCATCGGCCGTTGCGCTTGTGAGAGAAAAATACAATGCTCAGGAAAATAAGCATAAGGAGAATATTGAAAACCCCAAGTTTCTCCTCCTAAGTTTAAACGAATAATGCGGTGATTAGTACGAGCTGCAAAATCGGCGCGGCCTAAATAGCCTTCGTTATCCATACAAAGTTGATCTGCAGGATAACTATGGGTGGTTTGCCGGCTGGCGCGGGCAATTTTTTGAGGATCTTTTTCTGGTTTGGCTAAATTAATAGTAATTTCTAATTCTCCATATTTAGTTTGCGTATTATAAGAGATATTCTTAGCATTGGCTGCAGTTTGAATATAATTATTTTCTTGACAAATTTGATAAAAATAATCAGTAGCTGTTTGTGGGCTGATTTGATAAAAATTCCAAAAAGCAGCATTTATCTGACTGGGGCGGGGAGTATATAAGTCTGTGAGTTGAGCGGCTAAAATATCTGCTGCCGCCTTAGTTTTATTAATTTTATGATTACTTTGCGCACTTTGAACTAAGACATTCACTAATTCTAGTAAATTAAGCTGCGCGGTCGGTGCTTGCAAATTCTTCTCTCCGACTAAAGCATAAATTTTATTAATTAAGTAGGTACGGTCTAAAGGTTCAAAGTTACGATGTTGGGCAATAATTTGATCTGCAAAAATTTGAGCTAAATTTTTCAATATTCCAGTCTTCTTTTTAATTAAGTTTGTGTGGTCCAGAAACAATCTCGGCAGGATAAAAAGCAGCGGGATAGCCGATTTGTGCTTGATAATCAGTGCTGACTGCTTGTATAAAATCTTGTAAGTGGGTTTGCTTAACTAAAGCTAAAGTACAGCCGCCAAAACCGGCTCCAGTCATACGGGCGCCTAAAGCACCATGTTGCCAAGCACTATGAACAAGAGTATCTAATTCACGACCTGTTACTTCATAATCGTATTCCAAAGAAATATGAGAAGCATTGAGAAGACGTCCAAAAGTCTGTAACTGCTTATTTTTCAAAGCATAGGCTGCCTGTTCGGTGCGCTGATTTTCAAACACTGCATGCCGAGCCCGTTTAATTAAGATTTCATCTTGAAGGATATAAGTATAAGTATCAAATTGATCTTTAGTTAAGGCCCCTAGATTGGCCAACGGGATAACTTGTTGAATACGGCGCAGCGCTTCTGCACATTCTTGACGGCGCTGATTATATTGCGAATTGGTTAGGGTTCGCTTTTTATTAGTATTCATAATCACAATTTGATATGATTGTAAATTAAGCGGTATCATTTCATATTTCAAAGTATTAGTATCTAATAAAATAGCGGTATCTTTTTGACCGAAACCGACAGCAAATTGATCCATGATTCCTGATTGGACACCAATAAAGTCATTTTCCACTTCTTGTCCCATCTGTACTAATTCTAAAGCGGTAGCTGAATTGGGGAAATAGTCACTGAGAATTTTGCTGAATAACATTTCAATTGAAGCTGAAGAAGATAAGCCCCCGCCAGCCGGAATATTACCCGCAATAAGAATATCAAAACCATGGGTTAAGGCGTAGCCGTGTTTTTGCCAAAAATGAAACATTCCTTGCGGATAATTGATCCAAGCATTAGGTTGGTAATGTAATTGCTTCAGATTAAAAGAAGCAACACCCTGATCTGCAAAATTGGCCGAATAAAGCCGCATAGTTTGATCAGAGCGCGGTTTTACAGCAGCATAGGTGCCAAGGCTGATGGCACAGGGAAAAACTTTACCGCCGTTATAATCTGTATGTTCCCCGATGAGATTAATTCGTCCGGGGGCAAAATAATAGGCGCAGGGTTGGGTGTGATAGATTTTACTAAACTCTGATTGAAGATCCGAAAGTGTGAGTTCCGGTTTAGCCGTGTTCATAATGAAATTCTCCTTGCAATAAGATGATATGACAATACAATCTCCATTATATCTATTTTGCAGATGAATAATTCAAGATTTTGCAAGAATGCTGTATTTTTTAAAAAATTGTTGATTATGAGACTTAATTAAAATTTATTATCTGTAACTGTGATCCGGTAATTTTTAAGGTAGAATAAGCGTAAGTGTAATGCTATTGCTTAATTATTAGAAAGGAGAACAACTGAGTGACGCTCCCAAAAAAGAGGTAACTCAGTTAAACTAAGATGAAAAAAAAGACTCTTTCAGTTAATCGTTATCATTCCTCATTAGTTTTACAATTAAGTAATCAGTGGTCTGTACAAGTATCTTTTAAAGCGGCGAATATTTTTCATGTGGTTTACTATCAAGGTCCTTATCCCAGTCATCAACCTTCTATTTTAAAAAATAATGTAGTCGATACTGGCGGTGATAGAACTATTGCTACCGGTAATTTAGATACGAAAAAAGTAATTCCCTTTATTGAAACTTTACCTCTGCAACACTTTCAAGTACAGTCTCAAAAAGATGGTTATCTGTTACAAACTAAAACTCTTACTTTAAAAATTACTACTACAGGTCAGATTACTTGTTTTACTGAGCCCAAGCACCAGTTATTATTTACGCAATTGCCACCGCAACAACAGTGCGATCATCTGCAAGCGGTAATTAAGGTAAATGATGCTGCAGCGCATTATTTCGGTGGCGGTATGCAAAATGGTCATTATGATCAAACTGGTCGGATTTTAAAGATTGAAAATCTCAATGATTGGCTGGAGCGGGGAATAACTTCGCCGATGCCTTTTGTGTGGTCAACTGCGGGTTTTGGTATTGTTAACAATACTTATAGTAAAGGTTATTATGATTTGCAACAGCCTCAAACAATGATTGTCAATTTTGTTGATGATAAATTGGATACTTATTATGTGCTTGGAAAAAATCCCCAAGAAATTTTACAGTCCTATTTTCAATTAACCGGCTTACCGCTGCTACTACCCAAATTTGCCTGGTATCCAGCACATTTGAATGCCTATAATCGTGATATTTGGGTGGAGGTGACGGCTAATTCGGCCGGTGCGCGGCTGTTTGAAGATGGTAAATATTATAAAGAATATCAGCCAGTGAACCCGAAAAGTTTTAATGAACAGCGTGCTGGGCAGATTCAGATTGGCCAACAAAATTTGGTACCTGCTGTTCGGGGAAATGGGGAAGTCAATTTTATTCGAGATAGCCAAGGCCAGCTTAACTGGAAAAAAGAA
Organism: Bombilactobacillus mellis; assembly: GCA_013346905.1. Taxonomy (GTDB): domain Bacteria; phylum Bacillota; class Bacilli; order Lactobacillales; family Lactobacillaceae; genus Bombilactobacillus; species Bombilactobacillus mellis_A. The sequence continues at coordinate 1,835,390 of JAAEDX010000001.1, read as the reverse complement.
TCTTTAAATGGGGAAAAGGATAATTATCAATTTTCGGCTCGACAAATTATTGAACGCTATCGTCAACATCAGATGCCTTTAGGCTGGTTTATACCCAATGATGGTTATGGGGCCGGTTATGGTCAGACCCAGAGTTTAGATCAAAATATTTTTAACTTAAAACAATTTTCCCAATTTGCCAGCCAATACGGTGTAAAAACCGGTTTATGGACACAGGAAAATTTGCATCCCCAAAATCCGCTCCATCCCACAGCTGATGAACGGGACCTGCAAAAAGAAGTAGACCAAGCCCAGATTGCCGCAGTTAAGACTGATGTGGCTTGGGTAGGCAGCGGTTATCAGGCGGGCATTAACGCTTTATATGATACTATTTTTTATTTGCGCAAATATGGTCATAATCAACGACCTTTAGTTTTAACCGTTGATGGCTGGGCAGGTACGCAAAAATATGCAGCAGTTTGGACAGGAGATCAGGCTGGAGGAACTTGGGAGAATATTGGTTATCAAATTCCCACTTACCTGAGTAGTTCTTTATCAGGCTTGGCTAATGTTGGTAGTGATATTGATGGGATTTATGGCGGAGGCCATCCTATTATTCAAACAAGAGACTTACAATGGAAATCCTTTACACCTTTACAGTTGAATATGGACGGTTGGGGTACGGAAAATAAAACTCCTTTCACTTTTGGCGGCCGCTATGAACGAATTAATCGCTGTTATTTGAAACTAAAAAGTCAATTATTACCTTATTTTTATACAGCAGCTTATCAAAATACTTTTGAGGGAAAACCCTTATTGCGACCCGCTGCCTATACAGATAATTTGCATCTCACCAAAACTCCCGATTTGAACCATGAATTTTTGATAGGAGATAATTTACTGGTAGCTCCTATCTATCAAAATACCAATATGGACGTCCACGGTAATGATATTCGAAACGGGATTTATCTTCCCGGGGAAAAAGATCTTTGGCAGGATTATTTTACTGGCCAGAACTATCAGGGAGGACAAGTATTGAATAATTTTGCAGCGCCGCTTTGGAAAACTCCAGTTTTTGTTAAGCAAGGAGCTATTATCCCGGAAAATAATTTAAACAACAATCCTCAAGAGATTAATGAACAACTGCGAATATTGCGTTTTTATCCGGGAAAACAAAAAAACCAAACTTATATTTATGATGATGACGGTGTCAGCGAAGACTATTTACAAGGCAATGGTGTCCATACTGTGGTGAGTTGTCAGCAAAAAGACAACCAGATTATGATTAAAATTCAACCCACCACAGGCAACTATCAGGGCTTCAATCCCTATAAACAAACGCTTCTGAAAGTTCAGCTGGCCCAAGCTCCGCAGCAAATTTTCATTAATTCAAAATTATTAGCGGCAACAGATTATCAATATTCTCAAGAAATTTTACCAGCATTTGTCGAGTTACAGCCCAGCGTGACAGTTAATTTAGGAAATTTTTTGACTATTAAAATTGCGCGTCAGGATGTAACCCAAACTGCACTAGACATTGTTATTATGTCTTAAGTAAAAATTTAGTATTAAAAAAGCTCTTGCTAAGCAAGAGTTTTTTGAGGTTGAGACAAATGATTTTTATAAAAAATTTTATCATCACACGGTAGGAACTTTAACTGACCGCTGATGCCAAGTGATAATTCTTTGAGTGAGGGCTTGGGCCACGTTAAGATTTTTTAAGAGTGGTCCATGAGAATAGCTGCCGATAACATTTTTATATTGCATACCTTCGATACCATCGGTCGGGTTATTACCATAACCTTGCAGCATTTTGCCAAAAGGTTTTAACTTGTTTGGATCTTCAAAAAAAGTCTGGCCGCTATGATTTTCAAAAGCCTTTACTTCTCCAAACTCAGTTTGATATCTTGTATCACCAATCATGCGCTTATCGGGATTAAAAACCGTGTGCAGTGGTAGTAAGTCTAAACATTTAATAGTTTGACCACTGCTGGTTTGATAATAACTACCTAAAAATTGATAACCGCCACAAATGCATAACATAGGCCCACCAGCTTCTAAATATTGTTGCAGAATTGATCGGTGGCGTTGAATATCTTGGGCGACAACAGATTGTTCAAAGTCTTGACCGCCGCCAAAAAAGATAAAATCAAAATCAAAAGCTGGTAAATCATCCTCTAGGCTGATATTAACGACTTTGCAGTCATAACCTTTTTTTTGTAAAAAATAGCGGATAATTTTCACATCGCCACAATCACCATAAGTATTCATTAAATCCTCGTAGAGATAAGCAATTTTAATGGTTGTCATAATTAATAATTCCTCATTAAACGATTTCCTTTGACTGCACTTAGTTTAAACGCTCTGGAAAAAAAAGTCTAGTTTCTTAGTCTGTTTTTGTGAGCTCTTGCCAATAGAAAAATAGATAAATAAAAGAGTAAGTTTTATTTTGGCAATAGCTTTCAGATAATAATTTTTTCTGATATCTGGGTTTAGGCTTTCGCTAGCTGTCCACAAATTATAAAAAATGAGAAAAATTAAAATTAATAGTTGAAAAATTAAATAAATATGGTAGGATAACTTCTAATAAATTAAAAACAAACAAAAAGACTAGTAAAATGATTTGTTCTGACAGTGAATTGAGAATAGTGAGAACTCAATAACAGTAAACGATCATTTGAATAACACTTTTTGAAGTTTCTTGGCTGAACGTTAATAATTAGTAAGCTGAGACGCCATCGCAGCGTTACTAACGACAGTGTATGTTTGTACGCTGAGGAGGTGGTTTATCATTTTTGATAAGCAACTAGGGTGGTACCGCGAAGTCTTTCGTCCCTGATCCAGGGATGAAGGGCTTTTTTTATTATAAGGGAGGAACTAATTATGCATTTAACAATTCCAGAACACTATGATCCGAAATTGACTGTTCGTCAAACCCAAGAAGCAATTCGCTTTATTCGCGAAACATTTCAAGATGAATTGGGAAAAGAATTGAATTTAACTCGACTTTCAGCGCCGATGTTTGTCGAACGTTCTACCGGAATAAATGATAATTTAAATGGTGTGGAAGAACCAGTTGCCTTTACAATGCATGATTTACCTGGACAAACTTTAGAAATTGTTCATTCTTTAGCTAAATGGAAGCGAGTCGCTTTAAAGAAATACGGCTTTGGTGTCCATGAAGGATTATATACTAATATGAATGCCATTAGAAAAGATGAAGCTTTAGATAATCTACATTCTAGTTATGTCGATCAATGGGACTGGGAAAAAGTCATCACCCAAGATGAACGTAATGAACAGACTTTAAAAGCTACGGCTCAACAAGTATTTAAAGTATTAAAGCATATGGAACATGAAGTTTGGTATAAATATCCACAAGCAGTCTATCGTTTACCGGATACAATTCATTTTATAACTACGCAAGAGTTGGAAGATAGTTATCCACAATTATCACCGGCAGAACGGGAAAATGCTATTTGTAAAAAGTTGGGAGCAGTCTTTTTAATGAAAATTGGTGGCCCTCTAAAAAGTGGCCAACGCCACGATGGTCGAGCTCCCGATTATGATGATTGGCAATTAAATGGGGATATTCTGTTTTGGTATGAACCGCTACAGTGTGCTTTAGAAGTTTCCAGTATGGGTATTCGTGTGGACGCTGCGTCTTTGAAATCACAATTGGAAGCCGCTCAAGCTAATGAGCGCTTAAAATTTCCTTATCATCAAATGATAATGAAAAAAGAGCTGCCTTACACTATCGGCGGTGGGATTGGTCAATCCCGCGTCTGCATGTTGCTATTAGGCAAAGCCCATATTGGTGAAGTGCAAGCTAGTGCTTGGCCGCAGGCCATGATCGATGAATGTTTAGCTCATCAGATTCAAATTCTATAGATTAGTTAATTTGCTGAGCGTTTCAAAATTACTAAATAATAATTACTATATTTAAAGTAAAAATGAGAACAAATTTTGTTCTCATTTTTTATGAATAATTTCTCTCTCACGGTTTGCTGTTCCTGTAGTTTAGATGCCAAACTTGGACAATGGCTATCATCAAAGCTGACGAAAAGCAGGATTTAAATTATAATTAAAAAGAATAGTTGTGAAAGTGGGGATTTTTATGGAATTATTTTTTAGTGTGTTACTACTTGTGATGGCAACAGTAGTAGCTAATATTATTTATTCATTATTTCCCCGAGTTCCCTTGGCTTTTTATCAAATTGGTACGGGTTTTATTTTGTCTTGGTTACCTCAATTTAATCATTTTCAACTAGAACCGGAAATTTTCTTTTTAGTTATTTTAGCACCACTGATGTTTAATGAAGGCCAAAACACCTCTTATTTAAGTTTAAGACGCCATTTTAAAGCAATTATTTCCTTAGCGATTGTTCTAGCTATTCTTACTATTTTTATAGCCGGAGGATTAACTTCTTGGCTATGGCCGGCTTTACCTACTGCTTTGGCAATGAGTTTGGCTGCGATTGTCACTCCGACTGATGCGGTGGCTGTTTCTTCGATTACGGCCAACGTCCAAGTTCCGCAAAATGTAATGGAAACATTGGAGAATGAGTCTTTATTTAATGATGCTTCTGGTATCGTGGCTTTAAATTTAGCAGTGGCCGCTTTTAGTACCGGAGCTTTTTCTGTGACTGCGAGCGTCGGTCGTTTCATCGTAGTATTTTTAGGCGGCGTACTAGTCGGAATTATTTTAGGTGGCTTATTAGTTTTGCTGCAGTTGTTTTTCCAAAGACATTTGTTTAGTGTGGCTTCGGTAACATTGCCGGTAAATTTATTAGCTCCCTTTTTAGTTTATTTAGTAGCAGAAGAATTGCATCTATCAGGTATTTTAGCAGTAGTGGCTGCGGGGATTATTCATGGGATCTACCAAAAACAATTACGCTTAACTTCCACCGGGAATCAGGTGATTCTTTCTACGGGCTGGAAAATTGTTTCCCAATTGTTAAATGGTTTTGTGTTTGTTTTATTGGGCGTAACTTTACCGAGAAATATGGCTGATTTGGCCGATTTTAGCAATAGTCATTTTTCAAAATTATTGGTATTAGCTATTGGACTATATGTAGTAATGACAGTTTTACGTCTTATTTGGGCACAGTTTAATTTAGTAAATGTACCTGCAAAAACTTCGCAACAGCATTGGCGTAACAGCTGGATCTTAGCCTTAAGCGGAGTGCATGGAACTATTACTTTGGCAATGGCCTTTAGTTTACCTTTAGTGGTAAAAACGCAATTATTACCTTTTCGCACGGATCTCATTTTTATCGCTGAGGCCTTGATTGTGATTAGTTTAATTGTTCCGACTTTAATTCTGCCGCGCATTTTGCCTCGTAAGAAAAATAACTTTACTACGCAGCAATTTAATCGGACATTATCCAGTATGGTAGATTATGCGATTCAACAATTGAAAGCCCACTATGATCAAGATTATTTAACTTTAAGCCGAGTAATTTCCTTATTAAATACGCAAAGAGGTCATCGTGAACATGCCAGTGTAAAAAAGATTTCCCATTTATTTCAGCGGACACAAAGCTTAGAAATAGCTATTATTAATGACTATGCTCATAATGGTCAAGTAAAGTGGGCCAGTGCCCAACGTTATGAATTGCGGCAATTATTTTATTTGCGACGGATTATGCTCCGTCCCGGAATGCGTTTGAAATTAGGTTGGGATATTTTATGGCGCTTAATTAAAAATAACCGGCAATTATTAGTAAAAGCCTATCAATTAAGGAAAAATAAATTGCCTGAACCGGAGAATTATCATCAGGATGCTAAAAAAATGGAAAATTGGGGTTATCATGCAGTTTTAAAATATTTACGACGGATGCGGCGTTCAGATAACAAAGCAGAAATTAGAATTTTACGGCATTACTATGAACTGCGGCATCAACGCTTTAACCTACCAGCGGAAGAGACTACTGATGAAAGTGAATTGTTAATTGCGGCTTTTCAATATGAATATTCTTATTTACAGCAAATTTCCCAAAAACAAGAATTGCCTTTAGATCTGATTCAAGCACTTAATGAAAAAATTTCTACAGATCAGTTTGTTTATATGACTTCTGATTAATAAAGGAGCAACAATGGTAAAAAAGAAACGAAAGATTTTACAGCAGTATTTAAAATGGGGCTGGTTGGCTTTTATTGTGATTACCGTGATTTTTACTCTTTTAACTATCCAACTGCAACACCAACAGCCCCAGCTGGTACGACAATTGTTAATTGAAATCAAGCAGATGTTGCCGCCTAGTAGGAATAATGTTCAATTATTTGGAGCTATTTTATTAAATAACGAAAAAGTAGCCTTAATGATTTTGCTTTTGGCTTTAATTCCTATACCTGGAATTTATTGGTTAACTTTTCTGGCAACTTCTAGTTCTGTCGGCCTTGTTTTAGGCTTGACTGTTAAAAACGGTAATTGGTTTTTAGCGATTAAAGCCTTTGTGTTAGGCATTCTACCTCATGGAATTATAGAAATGTCGGCTTTGTTAATTGCAGTAGCTTTAGCAGCTCAGCTGAACCAACAGTGGCGTCGATTTTTATTTTCTAAAAAACATATTCATGATAATACTAGTCTTAAAAGTATCCTCTTACAGTATGTCATTTTAGTAGTTCCTTTAATTGCAATAGCAGCCGTGATTGAAAGTTTTATTACGCCTCTCTTGATTCAATGGGATGGATTTTAATCATACAACCATAAAAATTGTTAAAAGTGATAGTGCATTTTTTGATTGAGTATTCAAAAAGGAATAAAGCAGCTGCTACTAGATAGTATTCATAATTGTAATTTAGAAAAAGATTTTTATACTAACCACAAAAACTAAGAAGCCAAAAATTATCCCGTTAGATTATTGCTTTGCACTTAAGTTTAAGTTAGGATTAACTGTGAAACAATATTACTGTTTCACGTAAGGAGTTAAGATGAGTCCCCAAGAATTACAAGAAAGTTTGGTTTCCCAAAATATCTTTTTATCAACTAAGCAAATGCAGCAGTTACAGCAGTATTTCCAACTATTAGTTCAAACAAATAAGGTTATGAATTTGACTAATATTACCGAGCAATCTGCGGTCTATGTGAAACATTTTTATGATTCCATAACGCCTTTATTTTATGATCGGCAATTATTACATTCGGTTTGTTTAGCTGATATTGGTACCGGTGCTGGGTTTCCGGGACTGGTGTTAAAAATTGTCAATCCTCAACTACAGCTGACATTAGTCGATTCATTAAATAAGCGGCTGAATTTTTTACAGCAAGTTGTGGATCAATTACAATTATCTTCCGTACAATTAGTACATGCCAGAGCAGAACAATTTGGGCAGATGATTCAATATCGCCAGCAATTTGATTACGTTACTGCGCGGGCGGTAGCAAGTTTTCCGGTTTTATTAGAACTTTGTTTGCCGGCGGTGAAGCTGGGAGGATATTTTATTGCCTTTAAGGGTAGTCAGGCCACCACTGAGGTAGCAGCATCTCAAGTAGCTTTAGAGAAATTAGGGGGACAGATTGAGCATGTGGAGAAGCTAATGCTGCCACAGCAGGCAGGAGAACGTCAATTACTTTTTATTAAAAAAATAAAGGAAACACCTGCTAAGTTTCCCAGAAAGCCTGGAACTCCAACCCGTCAGCCCCTTTAGGAGGAAAAGTTATGTCAATTTTCGACCGATTCGTAGATGATAAGTCTGCAATGGCTTCTGATCAAGATCAAATTCAAGAGATTCCACTAAAACAAATTATTCCTAATACTTATCAGCCGCGCCGGCAGTTTGATGAAGTTCAATTGAATGAATTAGCTCAATCGATTCAGGCCAACGGACTGCTGCAACCCATTATTGTACGGTTGAATGATGATCAAAAGTATGAAATTATTGCCGGAGAACGACGTTTTCGGGCGGTCGAACTATTAAATTGGGAAAAAATTCCTGCGATTGTCAGGGACTATTCTAATCAAGAGAGCGCGGCCTTGGCTTTGATTGAAAATCTGCAGCGAGAAGATTTAAATCCGATTGAAGAAGCGCAAGCTTATCAGCAATTAGAACAAATGGAGCAGTTACCGCAAAAAGATCTGGCACGTAAATTAGGTAAAAGTCAATCCTACGTGGCTAATAAGTTAAGATTGCTGAAATTAGCACAACCGGTACAGCAGGCGATTATTACCGGGACAATTTCTCAGCGTCATGGACGAGCCCTTTTAACTTTATCGGAAAAACAACAAGAAGAAGTTTTGGAGAAAATTATTAAGCAGAAATTAACTGTTAAATCCACAGAAAAACTAGTACAGCAATTGCAACAGCCCCAAACTTCCGCCACGGGAAAAATCCGAGCACTGAAATCTAAGAATGCAAAGTTAAGTATTAATACGATTCGTAAGTCAGTTAGTTTAGCCCAACAAAATGGAGCCCAATTTAACTATCAAGAGATCGACACCGATCAACAATATCAAATGATCATTACAGTAAAAAAGGAGGATCAACATGGCTAGAGTTATTTCCTTGGCTAATCAAAAAGGAGGCGTGGGTAAAACCACGACGACAATCAATTTAGGTGCTTGTTTAGCAGAAATCGGTAAACAGGTGCTAGTGATTGATATTGATCCTCAAGGTAATGCTACTAGTGGCCTGGGAATTAAAAAAGTAGATGTTGCTCAAGATATTTATGATGTAATTATTAATGAATTGCCTTTACAAAAGACAATTATGAAAACGGAGCATTCTGGATTAGATATTGTACCTGCTACTATTCAACTAGCCGGAGCAGAGATGGAATTAACTTCCATGATGGCGCGTGAAACACGTCTAAAAGAAGCTCTTTTACCAATTCAAAAAGACTATGACTATATTTTAATTGATTGTCCACCATCTTTGGGCCAGTTATCCATTAATGCTTTTACTGCCAGCAATTCTATTATTATTCCGGTTCAAAGTGAGTATTATGCTTTGGAAGGTTTAAGCCAGTTATTGAATACTATTCGACTAGTCCAGAAACATTTTAATCCCAATTTAGCTATTGAAGGAGTATTGTTGACAATGTTTGATGCCCGGACTAATTTAGGCACTCAAGTTGTCCAAGAGGTCCAAAGCTATTTTGGCGATCGGGTCTACAAAACTATCATTCCCCGTAATACACGTTTAGCAGAGGCCCCTAGTTATGGTTTACCTATTATTGATTTTGATCGTAAGTCGCGGGGAGCGGAGACCTACTTACAGTTAGCTGAGGAGGTAGTAAAAAACGATGCCTGACAAAAAGCGCAGTGGATTAGGACGCGGAATTGATGCGATTTTTTCAGATTTTGAGACTGATGAAATTAATTCAGAAAATGTTGTTGATATTAATTTAAATGATATTCGGCCTAATCCTTATCAACCACGGAAAGAATTTTCCCAAGATGCTTTAAATGAATTAGCTCAATCAATTAAAGAAAATGGTGTGTTTCAACCTATTGTTGTTCGTAAAAGTGTTAATGGTTATCAAATAGTGGTAGGTGAGCGGCGTTTTCGTGCTAGTAAAATCGCTCAAAGGCCTACTATTCCCTCAATTATTCGTAATTTAGATGAAAGTCAAATGATGGAAATTGGAGTTTTAGAGAATTTACAGCGGGAAGATTTAAACCCAATTGAAGAAGCACAAGCTTATCAAACTTTAATTGAAAAACTACATTTAACACAAGAACAAATCTCAGAAAAATTAGGTAAAAGTCGACCTTATATTGCAAATTATTTACGTTTATTATCCTTACCTAATAAAACTAAACAATTATTAATGGAATCCAAATTAACAATGGCGCAGGCCCGGACACTGTTGACTTTAAAAGACCCCCATAAAATTGATCAAGTAGCACAAAAAGTGGTAGATCAAGGACTAACTGTTCGGCAGTTAGAAAAAATGGTATCTCATCCGCAAACAACAACTACGGTGTCAAATAAGAAAAAAAAGTCTCCATTTATTCAAGAGACAGAAGAGCAGTTGATTGAAAAACTGGGAACGAGTGTCCACGTCATTGGTTCCAAAGATGGGAAGGGCAAAATTCAAATTGATTTTTCTTCCACTCAAGATTTGAACCGGATTTTAAATTTGTTAGATATCTCACTGAATTAAAGGAGGCCCGATTACGATGTATAATCTAGGTGATATTGTCATGATGAAAAAGCAGCATGCCTGTGGACAAAATCGCTGGGAAGTAACTCGCTTAGGTGCAGACATTAAAGTGCGTTGTTTGGGGTGTGGTCATGACGTAATGCTCAAGCGCGCCTATTTTAATAAGCGCTTTAAAAAAATAATTACCCAAGCGCATGAAGTGAAAACGGAACAGGAAAAATTTTATCTGGATCCGCAGAAGCTGCGTTTACCACATTTAATGAATTAAGGAGTTTATTTATGTCACTAACAGCAGGAATTGTGGGTTTGCCCAATGTCGGGAAATCTACTTTATTTAATGCAATTACTAAAGCTGGCGCAGAAATGGCCAATTATCCGTTTGCTACGATCGATCCTAATGTCGGGATGGTTGAGGTCCCTGATAAACGTTTGCAACGGATTGATGAATTAATTCCCGCCAAAAAAATTGTTCATACAACATTTGAATTTACTGATATTGCCGGTATTGTTAAAGGTGCCAGTCAGGGCGAGGGATTAGGCAATAAATTTTTGGAAAATATTCGCCAAGTAGATGCTATTGTACACGTCGTGCGGGCCTTTGCTGATGATAATATTACTCATGTTAACGGAAAAATTGATCCTGTAGATGATATTGAGACAATTAATCTGGAATTAAGTATTGCCGATTTGGATAGTGTTAATAAACGCTATGCTCGTGTAGAAAAAGTTGCTCGAACTAAAGATAAAAGTGCCCAGTCAGAACTGGCAGTTTTACAAAAGATTAAGCCCGTTTTAGAAGCGGGAGGAGCCGTCCGGGATATTGAGTTTAATGAGGCTGAGAAAAAGATTGTTCATGATTTATTTTTATTAACCTCTAAGCCGGTTTTATATGTAGCCAATATTGCAGAAGAAGATATGGCCCATCCTGAAAATTCTCCTTACTATCAGCAAGTACAAGATTATGCAAAACAGGCGCACGCGGAAGTTATTGCTATTTCGGCTAAAACTGAAGAAGAAATTGCGGAGTTAGACGATAGCGACCGGCAGGATTTCCTAGAAGCTGAGGGGGTCGAAGAGTCAGGCTTGGATCGTTTAATTCGGGCTAGTTATCATTTATTAGGATTGGCCACATTTTTTACTGCTGGTGGTCCGGAAACTCGGGCTTGGACTTTTCATCAGGGGATGAAGGCGCCACAAGTAGCTGGGATTATTCACTCTGATTTTGAACGGGGATTTATTCGTGCAGAGACTATTTCTTTTGCCGATTTAGACAAATATGGTAGCGTCCAAGCCGTACGTGAAGCTGGGCGCTTGCGCTTAGAAGGCAAAGAATATCAAGTACAAGACGGCGACATTATTGAATTTAGGTTTAATGTCTAGAAAGGGGAAAGAATGGATCCACGCCAAAAAAATAAACAAGCACAACAAAAACAGCAAGCTAAAGCAGCTAAAAGGCACGAACAAGCCCTTGTGGCTCAACAAGTAGCAGCGGCATCTCCAGAACAGCTGCGAGCAAAATTGAGCAAGCGTAATGAAGATTATTTATTTAAACTGCATAAAGCGTTGGTCGAAAATGGTAAAAGTGAACAGCAGGCCCAACAACAAGTAGATGATTTATTGTCAGAAGTCATCGACAATCAAATTAAGGGAATTCCGGCCCGGCAATTATATGGAACGGTAGCGACTGAAGTTGATACTCTGCTCCATAAAAAAGAAACTTCTAATAAGCAAGTGGAATTTTGGAAATTGAGTGTTGATGGGGCACTGTTATGGGGCGCCATGTTTCTAGTAGTTTTTGGAATTATGGGCTTTTTTACCAAGCATCCTGACCGCAGTAACCAAATGGGTATTCTAACCACAATTGTGATTTGTGCTTTGTGGGGTATTTTATTTGCCTGGTTTAATCAGCAAATGATGGAAACCAAAAAGAAGCGTAAATCCGCTTGGCAAATTATTCTTTATTCTGTCTTAGCTTTGGTTGTTATTTGGATGGTTTCTTTATTAATTTATATTTTACCGCCGGCTATTAATCCAATCTTGCCGCCGATTGTCAATATTATTCTAGCAGTAGTAGTTTATGGTATCAGATGGCTTTTCCGTTATTATTATCATATTACTATTAATACATTATCAGGTAGATAATTGAAAAGATAACAAATACCCAGTCGTATCAGAAAAATACGACGGGGTATTTTTATACTAATATTAATTGAGTAACTAAGCAGTTAATTTATAAATCATAGCAAGTACTCTTTGAGCACTTTGTTGCAAATAAGCTCTGTTTAAACTATAAGGATGATTTTCATTATTTAGGGCCTGAACCAGATCTTCTTTATCAGCTGCAGTTCCGGGCATGGTTAAATCGTTACCGGCTTTAATATCACCAGCAGCAGAAGCACTCGGCCATTTAGTACTCTTTTCACCTGTACCGCCGGTAGCCAGCCAATCAGTCATAATGACTCCTTGAAATCCCCATTCCTGGCGAACGACGTTGGTGAGTAAATCTCTTCTATTCGAGGAATGTTCACCATTAACTAAATTGTAAGAAGTCATTAAAAAGTGTGGTTGTGATTTTTTAATACAGATTTCAAAGCCTTTTAAATAAATTTCCCGAAGGGCCCGCACGCTCACATTACTATTAGAAAAGAAACGATTGGTTTCTTGATTATTGCAAGCGAAATGTTTAATCGTAGTAGCTTTATGGGGATGTTTTTGAACTCCTTGAGTGATAGCTGCTGCCATAATCCCACTAACATAAGGATCCTCAGAAAAGTATTCAAAATTACGACCACATAATGGCGAACGCTGAATATTGAGTGCAGGTGCAAGCCAAATATCAATACCAAAAATTTCCATTTCCTGGCCCACAATATTACCGCAGGTTTCTGCTAATTGTTCATTCCAGCTTTGGGCGATATCAGTTCCAATCGGTATGGCAATACAATATTGATAGTAGACAGGCTGCTTTTCGTCAGCTTTTGCAGGGGAGTCCGTGGGAATGCTTTGGGCATTATTTTTATTCATGGAGTATTGCGGATTGAGCCGTAAACCAGCCGGGCCATCGGCCATCACTAAGGCTGGCACTCCTAAATGCTGTAAGGCATGAGTAGTTTCGCCAGCAGCTCCCGCTACTTGAGAAGAGGCATTACCGATAACATCTAAAGCACTCTGGGAGTGGTTTTCTTTATAGGCTCCCAGACAGATTTGAATGAGTTCTTCATCGCTTAAACCACCCACAAATTCCTCGAGGGTAACCCGCTTTTGTTTGAAGTCAGCCCAAGTAGCAGCCGAGTGAGAAGTTGATGCAGCTGGTATATGAGCAGCAGCGGCAGTTTTCTTATTTAAATTGATATTTTTAATTGTGAAAGTGGGACAATCTAAGTTAGAAGTAGCGGCTGTCATATTATTTATCTCTGGCTTCCAGTCGCTAAAGTGATCTGTCCCCTTGATTTGAAGATCATGTTCACTAATTATATTTTTATCTAAAATCACTACTCCGGCAATTGTAGTATTTTGAGAACTATTACCCACGCGAATAAGGTATTTACCTTTTTCTAAAAGCCAGTTATTATTTTGCGAGTCATAAGAAGCCATTTGGCGCAGATTATACTCCAAATGAAGCTTCGTACTTTGACCACCTTGCAACTCAGGAGTTTTAGCGAAGGCCGCTAATTCCTGATAGGGCTTATCTAATTGACCTTGAGGAGCTGAATAATAAACTTGAACTACTTCTTTACCCGGTTTAGCGCCAGAATTAAGAACACTGACATCTACAGAAATGATGTCCTTATTTACAGATATTTGATCCACATGAATTTGAAAAGAAGTGAAACCAAGTCCAAAACCAAAAGGATAAGTCACTGTTGCTTGGACACTATCAAAATAGCGATAACCAACATAAATTCCTTCCCTATAGTTAGTTTCATCGGCCGCGCCAAAACCTTTAGTTGATGGATAGGAATTAATGGGAGCCCAAGTCATAGTTAGCTTACCTGAAGGGTAACTCTTGCCCAAGAGTACATCAGCTAAAGCGTCACCTGTAGGAGTTCCTAATTGTCCTAATAATAAAATAGTTTGAACTTCTTGCACAGGAGAGAGATCAACCAAGCCGCCGACATTAAGCACTAGGATAAAGTGTTTATACTTGTGATTTAAACTTAAAATATCACGAATTTCTGTCTTGGTCAGATTTATATCCCCAGCTTGGGGTTTGCGGTCTGTTCCTTCTCCCGAACTTCTGGCTAGGACATAGACGGCAGTGTCGCCTGCTCCATCTAAAGGGAAATTATATTCTGGTTCTGAAGCCTTTTTACCTAAAAGAAAAAAGGTAGGATCAATTCCTTTTTGCTTGGCCTCTTTTTTTAAGGAAGCAGAGTAATCTTGTTGCACTTTATTAATTAGTTGTTCGTAACTATTGAGCCACTTTTTGGTGGTGATTTGAAAACCAGCGTTTTGAAGGCCTTCTTCCACACTTACAAAGTGTCTGACATTGACATCGCCGGAGCCACTGCCCCCTTTTAAGGTTTGTCTGGCACCGTTACCATATAAGGCTAAAGGTCCGACTTGGGACAAAGGAAGTGTTCCGTCATTTTTTAAAAGAACCATACATTCAGGAGCTAATTGGCGCACGGTGTCAATATGAGCTTGTTCAAATGGTTGTGGCTCAAAAGAACTAATTCTTTGTTTCATTATTTATTCTCCTAGATAATCTCTGTTAATTTCTTTACTACATTAAAATAATAATATCATTAAAAAAATAATAATATCATTAAAAAATAAGAGTAGAGATAAATTTGATTATGTAATTTGCTATGAATAGTTTTAAAAAATTTTCAATTTATCCAGTAATAATAAATTCTGGACTAGGTTGTAATAGCTTGAAAAAGTAGTGAAAAATAAATTTTTATTTTAATCAACATTTTCTGAAAAAAATAAGCATTTCTACTTGAAAACTACTTTGGATCGTACTAAAATTACAACTTGTAGATTTGAGATTACAAGCTAAAGGGGGGATGGACATGAGTAATCAGCGAATTAGTAAAGAGCAAATTCTGCAAACAGCACAGCAAATTATTTTTGATAAGGGGGTAAAATCTTTAACATTTCAAAGCTTAGCTAAGGCTCTCCAAATTCGTTCACAATCACTCTATAATTACTTCCGTAATTTGAGTGATTTGATTGATCAGGTAGGGACTATTTTTATGGATAATCTTTATCAGCAAGTAATTGAAGGATTAGTAGGACTTTCTGGCAAAGCTGCCTTTCGTCGCTATGCTGAAATTGCCCATAACTATTTTGAGAACCAAGGCAAAATGGTGGAATTGATTTATGATGTGCATAACTTTAGTCATGATAGTCAATTTTACCAGGCAATGGCCCGAGTGTTGGATTTACTCAATAAATTGGTTGCAAGTGTTCATTTGCGGCATATGCATAATGATTCATATGTGCAGACTCTAATTAGTTCAGTTCTAGGATTTACAGTCATTGAAATTATGGGATTTTTACCACTAGATAGCGTCAAACGACAACAACAATTTGAAGAGTTGTTAGATTTGCAGCTCAGTGAAATTGTCGAATTACCAAATAAAATGGAAAGAAAGAGAGCAACACAATGATCAAAAAAGAATGGAAATTCATTGGCCGCAACCGACTACTCTTAATCTCTGTTGTGGTCATGACTATAATTCCTTTTTTATATTCAATTTTCTTCTTAAAATCAGTTTGGGACCCGTATGGTAGTACAGAAGATTTACCTGTAGCTGTAGTTAATGAAGATCGTCCGATACACTATGAAGGTAAAAAATTAGATGTCGGCAAGCAAGCAGTTAAAAAATTAAAAAAGAATCACCAGCTGGATTGGCACTTTGTGACTAAAAAACAAGCTGAACAGGGATTAAAAGATAAAAAATATTATACAGTAATCACTATTCCGCAGAATTTTTCGAAAAATGCAGCCACGGTGTTATCGAAACATCCGAAGAAAATGCAGCTCAAATATAAGACTAATGATTCTTTAAATTATATCGGAGAAGTTATTAGTCAGGTAGGAGCCAGCAGTTTAGAAAAGCAAATTCGTTCTGCTGTCACTGATGCCTATGCAAGTGCTATGTTTAATCAGCTGCATGTGTTAGGCGCAGGAATGAAACAAGCTGCCAGTGGAGCTAATCAATTAAATAATGGAACAGTTACGCTCAGTGATGGATTGAATCAATATACGGCAGGCGTTTCTCAAGTTAATGATGGTATTCAAACTTTGAACGTCAAAGTAGCACCTTTAGCTGGTGGAATTCAACAATTACAACAGGGTGTTCAACCATTAGCTTCCGGTGTTAATCAATTGGCCAATGGGTCTAATCAATTAAGTAGTGGTTTACAGCAATTGCAAGCGGCTTTAGCGGCCAGCAATTCTGGTGATCAGCAAGCACAATTAAATCAATTAACAGCTGCCTTACCGCAAATTAATAGTGGTTTACAGCAGTTAAATCAACAACTACAAGCCAGCAGCGGCAGTTTAGGTAGTATGGATAGTCTGATGGGTCAAGTTGCTGGGATTGGTACGCAAGCCCAAACTATTGGTGCTAATTTACAAGAAGCTGGAGCAACTTTACAAAATGTCAGTCAAGCCGCTGGTGCTACACAAACAGATCCTACTGCTGTGGCCAATGGTATTTCCCAAGCGGTTATTAATGCTTTAGGACCAGATAGTCTAACGGCAGAACAACAACAGATTATTACTAGCACTGTACAACAAGCAGTAGCACAATCAGCCAGTCAAGGCGGCCAAGCAGATATTGCCGGTGCTTTGCAAAGTGTAGCTGCTAATTTACAGGCTGCCAGTGCGGCTGATCAACAAATTGCTGCTAATTTACAAGCTATTCAACAAGCAGCTCCGCAGTTACAACAACTTAATGGTCAAATTGCACAATTACAATCCAGTGTGGCTCAGTTAGCTCAAGCGTCTAACGTGGCTTTACCTGGTGCTAATCAGGCTATTAACCAATTGAACTCAGGCTTAAGCAATATTCAAGTGGCCGTTAACGGCAGTGGTTCGCAACCTGGTTTAGTTGGTGGAGCCCAACAGTTATCCGCTGGTTTAAATCAAATGAATCAAATGGTTCCTACTTTGACCTCGGGAATTGATCAATTAAGTGCGGGCAGTACTCAATTAACTGATGGAATTCAACAATTGGCTGCCGGTGCCTCAGCTCTGCAAGAAAATTCAGGTACTTTAACTAGTGGAGCTCAGCAATTAGCCAATGGCAGTGACCAATTAGGATTGGCTTTAACTGATGGAGCTCAGCAAGTTAATAGCATCAAATCCGGTCGCAAAAATGCCCAGATGTTTGCCGCTCCAACTAAACTCAAGCACAGCAATTATAGTTATGTGCCTAATTATGGCCATGCTTTAGCACCTTATGTTTTGTCAGTAGCTCTTTATATTGGCGCTTTGGTCTTTAACTTTGCTTATCCAATTCGAAAAGTCTCTGAAGCTGGTAAATCAGCAACAGAATGGTTCTTAAGTAAGGTTTGTGTCGGCACTGTAGTTGCTGTGGCAATGGGTGTGATGGAAGCCGGTTTGATTATGGTGGGAGGCTTAAAAATTGATCATGTCTTCCAATTCTTCACTACTGCCATTGTCTTTTCACTATGTATTATGTTTATCATCATGTTCTTATCAATGGCCTTTGATAACCCTGGCCGCTTTGTGGCAATGGTACTGTTAATGTTGCAATTAGGTGGTTCAGGTGGTACTTTCCCAATGGAAATTACGAATCACTTCTTTAATGTTATTCATCCTTATTTACCGATGACTTACTCGATTTTAAGTTTCCGGGAAGCTATTAGCTCCGGTTTAGGTACCGCTACTTTTGTAAATTCAATTGTGATTTTGTTAGCTGTAATGATCGGAGCCCTTTTATTACTGTGGCTAACGATGATTGTTTTACAGAAAATTCATTTGGATGGAATTTCACAATTAGATGATAATCAAAAATTACAAGATGTAGAAGAATATTATGGAACTCCTAAACATGCTCTGGATGAAGATGCTGATAAGAATTTAAAAACTGAAAGTTAAAATAACAAATAGATAATAAATAAAACCACTCTCACTTAGGTTTCTCGATTTAGAGAATACTTTTGTAGAGTGGTTTTTTGGATAGTTAATTAGTTTAATTTTTTTCAATATCTTTGGATATTTGTTGCATGCCGACTTCAATATCATAGAGTTTTTGAGAATATTCTTTGAGTTTGGCCGCATGCTGATTAGCAGTTTCTTTACTGTGAAAGTTTTTATAGCGAAGTTTATGTTCGAGGCTCGACCACATTTCCATACCTACAGTCCGAATTTGGATTTCTACGGGGACATCTTTATGGGTATTATTAGATAAAAAGACGGGAACCGATACTACGATGTGAACACTACGATAGCCATTAGCTTTAGGATGATTAATATAATCTTTGCGTTTAATTAGCTTGACGTCATCTTGATCAATCAAGACCTGAACTACGCGGAAAATATCATCCAGATAATTAGTGATAACCCTAATACCGGCAATATCCAGAATATTTTTATTAATACTTTCGATAGTAAAGTCGAGATTTTTACGCTGTAACTTTTCAAATAAACTTGCGGGGCTTTTAATACGTTCTTCGATTAAATGAATCGGATTATGTTGATGAATAATGGAAAATTCGTCATCTAAATTTTCTAGTTTGGTGCCGATTTCTTTAATTGCTGCTCGTCTAAGCATATATAAATAAGTTAGTTGCTTGAGATCTTGAATGTGGTCTTGTAAAGGAGAATTGCGTAATTGGATTTCTAATTGTGTAACATTGAATAAATTATTGCGTTCTAAAATCATAATAACCTCCAAGTATAATAACTATTATACTGGATTTGATGAAGAATTGGAGCTAAATATTAATTAATCAGTCGACCAGCCGGCTTGGAGTAATTGTTGAATTATGGCAAAGCGATCATTACTTTGAGTTAAAAGTGAAATAACTGCCGCTCCCGACGCTTGTGTTTGAGCAATCGCAGGGAGATCCGAAGCTTTAATGCCACCGATAGCTACTACTGGACGCTGAGCGGCTTGGACTAATTTTTTCAGTCCGGAAAGACCAATGACGGGATTGGCATCAGGTTTGGAACTAGTAGTAAAAACAGGGCCGCAACCATAATAATTAATACCTTTAATTTGATTAGCTGCTTGGACCTCGGCCAGATTAGAGCAAGAATAACCGATCAGCATTTGCGAACCCACTTCTTGAATTACCTGACGAATATCCTGATCATTTTGTCCAATATGAACACCATCAGCTTGAACTTTTTGGGCTAACTGCACATCATCATCAATAAAAAAGGGAACTCCAGCTTGAGCACACATTTGGCGCAGCTGCTTAGCGGCTGCTAATTTTTGAGTTGGCGACAAGCGAGAATTAGGGCCTTTGTCCCGAAATTGGTAGGCAGTAATTCCCGCATCTAAAGCTGTTTGAACAACTTGAAAAAGATTAGAATGCGGCAAATCTTGACTGCCACAAATAAAATACGCCTGTAAAACTGCAGGATTAAATGTCTTCAAAACTAAGCCCCTCCTTTTGTGCGGCCCAATGATTTAACGGACCATGTCCATGCCCAACTTGAATACTATGAGCAATGGTTGCTGTAACATATTTTTTGCCGATACTAATAGCCGTAGCAAGATCAGTACCGCGGGCTAATTCAGCAGTGATACATGCCGAAATAGTATCGCCAGTGCCATGGGTTCTTTTGGTAGCGCTTTTAGGAGCAGTTAACCAAAAGCCGGTATGATCAGAGAGTAAGACGTAATCATTAGCTTGGGGAAGGTCCAGGTGCCCCCCTTTTATTAAAACATTTTTGGCTCCTAAATTTTGCAACATTTGGGCAGCAGTAATAAAATCAGCTTTCTTTTCTATCTTTTGTCCCGTTAGGGTTTGCGCTTCAGGAACATTAGGAGTAATTAAAGTGGCTAAAGGTACCAGTTCATGTTTTAAAGTATGTATGGCTTCAGCATTTAATAAGGTGGCACCACCTTTAGCGATCATCACTGGATCAACAATGATCGGGCCGAAGTCATACTTTTGAAGATTAGCTGCTACTGCACGAACATGGTTACTATCACCTAACATTCCGGTTTTACAAGCGCGGATTTTAAAATCTGCTGCTAAAGACCGGAACTGAGCGTCAATTAAAGTTTGCGGCATTAACTTAGAGGCTTGGACACCTAAAGTATTTTGTGCAGTTACTGCAACAACTACTGCTGTGGCAAAAACATGGCGGGCTTGAAAGGTTTTTAAGTCAGCCATAATACCGGCACCTCCTCCGGAATCAGTACCGGCAATTGTTGTTACTTGGGGAAACGAATTAATTTGCTGTGGCATTATTTTCCTCCTGTGTTTGGTAATGGGCTGTTTGTTGTAAATCTTGAATATTAATATTGGCTAATTCATCTAGAAGAGCTGCGGTGAAAGTACCAGGACCCAAAGTTGATTGCTTTTGAGCTGCTAATTCACCGCTAACAGCTACTACTAAAGCAGCCATTTGGGCTGCTTGATAAAGGTTATGGGGAGATACGGCGGCAAAAGCAGCACTAATACTGGAAAGCAGGTCGCCAGAACCGACATGCACTTGTAAAAGCGGAGTTCCGTTGGTGATTTGCGTAACGGCTGTACCGTTAGTGATAATATCTGTTGCTCCGCTCATAATAACGATACAGTGATATTTTTGAGCGGTTTGCATGGCTATAAAACGGCGATCACCTTTACCATCAGCAGAATCAATTCCTTTAGCCTGCCAAGAAAAGCCGCCTAAAGTGGCAATTTCACTAGTATTACCCCGAATAATATCTGCATGAAATTCCTGCAGCAACTGCGGAATAATTTGGTGACGATAACGAATAGAACTCACAGCTACCGGATCAACTACTATCGGCAGCTGATACTGGTTACCTAATTGTCCCATCTTTTTAATGTGGGCTACTTGTTCAGTAGTAAAAGCGCCAAAATTTAACTGAATGGCTTGACTAATTTGAACTATATCTTCAGTTTCGGCGCTTTCTTCAGACATAATGGGGGAAGCCCCAAGCGCATTTAAACCGTTTGCAACGTCTTGAACAGTAACAAAATTAGAAATATTGAGCACCACTGGTTTAATTTGACGTAAAGTATCCAAAAGTTGAAAATTCATTTTTCCTCCTTTAAAGTAAAAAAACCATCTACTAGGAGATGGTTGCCAAAAAATTGCCTTTAGCTGTGTACACGTCCCTTCGCAAGTCTTAACTTTACAGGTTTAAAGGGTTTTAAGCTTACGCTTAATCTCAGCTAGGCAAGCACCCCTCGCGTAATTTTTATAGGTATACGATTTCAGTATAAGGCAATTGTTAAATAAAAGAAAGTTAGGCACGCAAAAATATTTAGTCAATCTGCTTCTAGTGTTAAGATTAAAAAAATTGCCTATAATAATAGTAAAGTGATTAGTGGCTAGCTGAATGGCAGCTAATTAGCTAATTTAATAATAAGCGGGGTAGACTATGCAACCAACGAAAAATCTAGTATTTCATCCTCAGATTGCGCAAAATAAACCAGAAACGATTCATCATCAAAATAATTATTGTCCCTTTTGTGATGTTGAGAATTTAATTAATATTTTATCTCGTGAGCAAGATCGAATTTGGTTAGTTAATAAATATCGGACTTTACAAGATACTTGGCAAACTATTATTATTGAATCTCAGCAACATAATGGTGATATTAGCAATTATTCTCCTAAACAAAATCGACAAATTATTAGTTTTGCAGTTCATAAGTGGCAAGAAGTTATAGCCACTCAGAAATATCGTAGTGTTTTATTATATAAAAATTTTGGTCCGCTATCAGGAGGCAGTTTAAGTCATCCTCACATGCAGATTGTCGGCTTGCAAAACATTGCGGTTCAAGATAATGTCAGTCGAGAAAATGTTTTGGGACTAACAGTCGGGCAAAATGATTTTTTAACAGTCAATATCTCCACTCAACCGCTGATTGGCTTTGTAGAAATTAATGTCCTTCTATCTAATGACTCCAAGCTTTTTGAATTAGCCGATATCATCCAAATTGTAGTGCGGTACTTGTTAAATGATTATTTGCGGGGACGCTGCAATTCGTATAACTTATTTTTCTATAAGTTTGATTCACAAATTGCTGTGAAAATTGTGCCGCGTTTTGTAACTTCTCCTTATTTTGTCGGTTATTTAATTCCTCAAATTAACGATCACCAGCAGATGCTGACAATTAGGCACGAATTGCAACAACTTTTGCCTGCAGATTTATTATAATAAGACTAGTATTTTATTTTTAATTAATTCTTTCGGGTAAAGAAATATGGTTTTTGGAGGTAAAAAATTGCTGCAAAATAAACATATTACACTATATGTGACGGGAAGTATTGCGGCTTATAAAGCTCTGATCCTGACCAGATTATTGGTCCAAGCTCAAGCAGATGTACGCGTGGTTATGACGGCAGCTGCTGAGAAATTTGTCACACCGTTAAGTTTTCAAACTTTATCAAAACATAAAGTCTTAACTCAAACTTTTAGCACCGAAAATCCTGAAGTTCAACATATTGAATTGGCTGAGTGGACAGATTTAGCTATCGTAGCCCCAGCAAGTGCTGATTTTATTGCTAAAATGGCGCAGGGGCGAGCAGATGATTTTGCTAGTTTGACCTTATTGGCCACTGTCGCACCGAAGTTTATTGCTCCGGCAATGAATAATCATATGTTAGCCAATGCAGCTGTGCAAAGAAATTTACATAGTTTACAAAATGATGGCACGCAAATAATTGCACCGGGAACGGGTTTTTTAGCGGAAGGTTCTCAAGGGCGTGGTCGGATGGCAGAACCTGATCACATTGTTGCCGAACTGTTTTCTAAT
Organism: Bombilactobacillus mellis; assembly: GCA_013346905.1. Classification (GTDB taxonomy): domain Bacteria; phylum Bacillota; class Bacilli; order Lactobacillales; family Lactobacillaceae; genus Bombilactobacillus; species Bombilactobacillus mellis_A. The sequence continues at coordinate 1,812,364 of JAAEDX010000001.1, read as the reverse complement.
TTACTTGTATCTTCTACTTTGAAAAATAAAAAAATTGTTGTAACCGCTGGAGGAACCAGAGAAAGCTTAGATCCAGTCCGTTTTTTGGCTAATAAGTCTTCTGGAAAAATGGGCTATGCTATAGCGCAAGTTTTGCAAAAACGTGGCGCCGAAGTGGTATTGATCTCCGGCCCAACCAATTTAACGCCGCCTGCGGGAGTTCAAAACGTTTCCATCACTAGTGCTCAACAAATGCTAACTGCAGCTGTCCAAGAATTTCAGTCCAGTGCGGCTTTAATTATGGCTGCGGCGGTCGCAGATTTTAGACCGGAGCATTTAGCACAGCAAAAAATCAAAAAAACTAGCACTGATAGTACCTGGAATCTCAAATTAGTTAAAACAGCCGATATTCTCCAAGCAGTGGCCCAAATAAAACATCCTTCGCAAACAACAATTGGTTTTGCTGCTGAAACTCAAAATCTCATGACGAATGCGTTGCAGAAGTTAGAAAATAAAAAGCTGGATTTAGTAGTTGCTAATGATGTTTCCAAAACTAATGTGGGATTTAATAGCGATAATAATCAAGTTACCTTTATTAAACAGGGACAAAAGCCTTGGACAACGGCTATTTTACCTAAAGTGCAAATTGCAGAACAAATTGCCGATCAATTAGAAATTTTAATGCAGCAAAAATCAATTCTAAAATAAGAATAGTTCTAGGGAAGTAATAAAAACTCTAATGATTTTATGATGTTTTATGTAAAAGCAGTGGTAGCAGCAACGTTTTACTCTGCTTCAAAATCATTAAGAGCGTTTTTTGCTGGGAACAGTTTTAAGAAAACAAACAGAAAGAATCAAGAATCCTTTATATTTTTTATTTATTAAACTGGAGCTTATAGTAAAAATTTTCAGAAAAGTTATTAAAAGACTTACGTCTCCATTTTTATTTTGCTAAGATAATCAAGTTGCTCAAAAATAAAATTGGAGATGAAAATCTTAATGAATAAGAACCAAGCAAGAGTTCAAGTCCAAAAACCTTGGTTAGCGATGTTAAGTATGATGATCGGGGCTTTTGTAGGAATGCTTTCAGAAACTTCTTTAAATATTGCTTTACCTCAATTAATGCAAGCATTTCATATTAATCCTGGGACGGTTCAATGGTTAGTCACGGGATATATGTTAGTTATCGGAATTATTTTACCCTTTTCCAGTTTATTAACCAAATGGTTTACTACTCGTCAAATTGTAATTACCGGACTGGTGAGTTTTATTATCGGGGCCTTGATCGCCGCCTTGGCTCCCAGTTTTGGAATTTTATTACTTGGCCGCATGATACAAGGCCTAGGTACAGGCCTAGTACTACCTCTTATGTTTACGGTGGCTATGTTAATTTTTCCGCCTCATAAAATGGGTAGTGCTATGGGAGTCTGTGCTTTGGTTATTATGTTAGCTCCTGCAATTGGTCCGACCATGACAGGGATTATTTTAGGTAAATTATCCTGGCAATGGATCTTTTGGTTTTTTATTCCGTTTTTAGTTATTGCTTTGGGATTTGCCATTACCAGTTTACCAAATGTTGGGAAAATTACTAAGCCGAAAATTGATTTACTGTCCTTATTAGAATCTATTATTGGCTTTGCTTGCCTAGTAATGGGAGTTAGTTTTGCTTCAGATTTCGGATGGCAAGCACCATTGGTTTTAATTTTATTGGTGTTAGGAATAGTAGTTCTCATTTTTTACGTTTACCGGCAATTACATTTATCAACTCCGATTATTAACCTGCGTGTTTTTCAGAAAGCGGCTTTCACACAAGGGGCTTTATGTGTGATGTTGGATTTTGCGATTATTCTGTCTGCCATGTATTTATTGCCACAGTATCTACAACGCGGTTTGCTTTTACCTGTCGCTTTGACTGGTATAATTATGCTGCCGGGAGGTATAATTAACGCTTGTGTTTCAGCTTTTGCTGGGCGTTTATTTGATTCTTGGGGTGCTAAAAAACCTGCTATTAGTGGTTTTATCATTGCTATTATAGGAATTGTGATGCTGATTTTTTCACATAGTGATTCTGCAGTGGGTTATATTATTACGGCTCATATCATTCTCATGATTGGATGTCCTTTAGCAATGTCACCCGCACAAACACATGCTTTAAATGCTTTATCAGGACCGCAATCGGCTGATGGCAGTACGATTTTAAATACTATGCAGCAGATTCTTGGGGCGGTGGCGACAGCTTTAGCCACTAGTTTTTTAAGTTGGGGACAGCATTCTTATCATGGTGTCAATCAGGCAGCTCGATTTACTAATGGTGTTCACTTCGGTTTATATTTTACCTTGATTTTAGCGATAATTGGGCTCTTTATAGCTGTAACTTTAAAACTTGAAGCTAAATCCGAAGAACTTTAATAATAATCTATCCAATTATTATTTTATTTTAATTATAAGCACGAATTAAATGGATAGGTTTATAAAAATTATGAATATTATTAAATGTATAATTAAAAAAGGTTTGAACATGCAGTTCAAGCTTTTTTATTTGCGTTAATCAATTTAATTAATAAGACTATTCTAATAGTTCAATAGTTATTATTATGATTTTTATAATAAGCATATTATTATAAAAATTAATAAAAATATGATAAGTTTAAAATAATTTTGTAAAAGGAATGAAAGAATTGACGACATAATAATTGTATTTTGGAGAACCTGGGGAGGAAAAAATGATCCAATTAACTAAAAATATGATTTGGAAATATGTTGTATTAATAATTATCGACTTTATAACTTTGTTTTTTAATCTGAAACAGAATGTACAAGCTGTTTCGAGTTTAATGAGTCAATACCCTAGTATCGAATCATTGTTTCAGCCTAAGACATCACAGAAGGCTGATTTTTCTCATTTTGCAGCTTCTAATTTTGCTAATAATTTTAATTTCTTAACCAAAATATCCGACACCATTATTTGGCCAGAAAATAATGACTACGCATTGGAGCCTGATCCAGATGGTGGTTACATAGCTTACGTTAGAACTCCTAATCAATATTTACATGCTATTTATGGCTATAGCACAACAGGAGATACTGATCCTCACAATTATGATGGTTTTAATATTCCTAGTACTGACTCAAGTAAGATTCAGAATTCTAATATTACTAAAATAGTTTTAACGGACAATATTGATTTAGTAAATGCCCAAAAAGATTCTATTTCTAATCCTGCAATTAAAGTTACCACGTCTAATGGAACGTCTGTGGTACCCGTTTGGTCACAGATTCTGAGCTCAGTTGCATCAAGTATAAAGACTGATGGGACGTATACGGGAACGACCTTAGATCGTCGTCTAGCAGTAAAACGACCTTCTAATAATACTTTAACTATTGATGCTAATAATCATTATATTAATGTGGGCAATTTGAATATTAGAACTATAAATAAAAAAGATTTTCAAACCACTATTTGTTTGGAAAATGCAACTATTTATAATAGTAGCTATTATGGCTTCATCAAAGGTTATGGCAATACCACAGAGATTTATAAAAATATAAACTATTTTGGGGCTCAATTTCTTTATAGCAGTGGAAATGTCAATATTGAAACCTATGGAACTATTAATGCTTTTTCTCTGCGTTCTTATTACGTTCCCAATGATAATAAACAATATTACTGTCAAGGTAATGGTAATCAACAAAATATGCAGGCCCAAAATGTCGACTTCGGCGAAGACTGTATCTATAACGGATATACTTATTCTGGGAATGTATTAGAGTTGACTGGTAGTGCAACTGTTCATAATGGGGCTACCGTTAATTTATATCCACATACTGTATCAGGAATGACAGGCAGTGGAAGTAATCCAGAAAATTCTTATGGCAGTTCTACTGCTGGTGGTCTTTATTTAAAGGGGGGAGCTACCGATACAGAATCAAAGCCAGTTTTAAGGATTGAAAAAAATGCTACTTTAAATGTGAATACTAATTTAGATTCATTTAAATCGGAGGTAAATAAAATTCAGCCTGACGTTATCAAAGATAATTCTGATGCTATGGAAAATGGGTATGTTACACCAGGAACGGCTTTAATTTTAAAAGATAAGACTAGTAAAATTCAATATGTTAATCATTCTAATTCAGAAATCAATCTTACTTCTGAAGGACCACTGTCTCAATACGGTTTAGCCTATGTTCAAGGAGGTGTTGTCGATATTGGTGAAGGTAGTCTGGTAGCTAAAGCAAATAACCTTGGAACTAAGTCAGCTAATTTAATTCAATTGGGTTCTGATGGTCAGGTTTTTATTAATAAAAATGGAACCTTTAATGTGGCGGCTCCTTATGCAAATGGGGTGGTAAATATGGTTTATAGTTCTGGCAAGACCTTTAAAGTTAACGTGTATAAACCTAAATCCTTAAAAATTACACGTCCGAATAAGGATTCCAATATTATTTTTGGTAATGGAACAGTTGAACTGCATGGTGTAAAGCAAATTTTTGATAGTACAACAGCTATTCCTTTTCAATATTTAAATTTTCCTTTTAGCGGGAATCATATACTTGCTGCATCTTTACAAGCACAGACAGGGAAACAATACGCGGCACTTTTACAGAGGGAATTAAATAAATTAGTTGATAATTCTAATAAATCACAATTTAATCAGTTTGATAGCGTTAACTTTACTGCTATTGATAATGGCCCACAATTAAATAAAAACTTATTGGCCCTTGATCCACAACAAAGAAAAATTACGGGTAAGGTTACTGATATTGAAAGTGGAGATCCCATGACAGATGCCCGGTTACATGTTGTTTTAAAACGAGCTGATTCTGCAACTGCTATAGATTTGGGAGATAAGGGAAATAATAACAATCCCTTAGATGGGAAATTAGATGCTGTTTATCTGAAAGATGTAAATACAGATACCACACAAACAGCTCTAACATCTGTTGCACCAGATAAAGATACCTGGTTTGCAGACCATCATGACGAGCATGGAGTAGTTTTAAATACATTAACCGGACCCGGAAGTGAATTAACTTTGCCTTGGCGTTATATTAATGACGCTCAAGTGATCAGCTGGAATAAAAATGAATTTGCAATTGATATTGATCAATTAGTAAAAAATTATGATTCTCAACATGAGCAAAAGATCGGAACACTTGTACCCAGTGATAAGATTCAGGTGACAGTAGTTAATAATTATCAGGCTTCAGCAACTAGAGATATCTCAATTAGCAGTTTATATCTGCAATTAGATCAATCAAAGGCTCGTAAATATTATCTATTGGGTGATGACATTGAAATTCCTTTAATTTATCAAGATAATTTACCTCAAGATAATCAGTCTACTAATAAGATGTTAAATGTTAAAGGCTATATTAATCCTGATAAGGCCAGCTTAGATCCGAAAAATGCCGGTGTTAATGGCCAATTAACAATGATAAATGACAATAAACTTCATAATACTGTCTGGAAAATACCTGCTCAACCAACTAATAAAGTTACAGCAGATGCAAAAGATTATACAATTAAATTCTATGGGACTGATGAAGCAGGCAGTCCAAGCCCCAATAATGCTTTTGATGAACAAGGCCAGCTAATACCTAGGTATTTATTATCTTACAGTTATAAAGTCTTCAACGTGCCGGGTTATTCTGGTTATAAGCAACTATGGCAAAAAAATAATTTGCACTTTAGTAATGAGTCTGGGTTCACTAATCCTGATAATTTGGGTATGGGTAAGTATCAAGAGAAGAATTTTTTCAAACCGAAAGAAGAGTCGGCCACTATTTCTAACGTTACTTTTACCCGAGGGGATCCTGGAGCAGGAGATTATGATTCATCGGAAATTAAAGTTGATCCGCAAGTACAAGTTATTGCGACGGATAAGAATAATAACAGTCAGACTAAAATTTTCTCTTTTAAAAATAATACGCTTAAGCTTGAACCAAAAGATTTTCCGGAACTAGCAAGTGAAGGGCATTTTATTTCCGGTATTCGTTTTGAAGTTGATACCAATGTGCAAGTATTGCAGGCATCCAAAGAATTGAATCTGGCATCAATGCATATGAGCACTGAATATAAACATACAGATAATACTTTGGGAAGTCTGGCACTAGGTGAAAGTGGAGCCATTAAAATTGGTAATGTTTATAATCTGCAACTTATGATACCTTCTAAAATTGATTTTGGACAACATACTCTCGGGAAATTTGTAACTAAAGATTATCCAATAGTTAATAAAGAAGAGGTTCGAAATAATTTACATTTAACTTATACACCGATAGCTAAGAACAATCTAAAAGTAACGATTCAATTACGGGAAAATAATACTGATAATCCTCTAACTAAATGGTTATTGTACAAAGATCCAGCTACAGGCATGGAGCAGAATTTGTTATCTGAAACGACAATTTTTAATGACACAGTACCTGATGTAATCACATCTAACGAAGATGTTCACAGGAAATTAACAACATCTTGGTGGAATGATAAAGATCAACAGGTAGGAGGAATGTTTTTACGTACCAATAAAGAGCAACCCCATTGGGGCAAATTTGATACTATTGCAGATTGGACAGTTACTAATAGTATCTAAGTTCAGTTTTCAAAGCATAAGAGCTCAAAACTCTTAGGCTTTTTGTAATAATTAAACATTGACTTGTTGTCAGTATAATAATGTAACTGTTCTCTAGTATTAGATGTGACGAAGAAAAAAGAAATGTTGTATACTATTAGAGTAATATAAGGAGATTAATTATGACAACACAACAATTTCCAGCTGACTTTTTATGGGGTGGTGCCACCGCCGCTAATCAATTAGAAGGAGCTTATCAAACTGACGGTAAGGGTCTATCTTTACCAGATGTTTTACCTGCTGGCAAACAGCGGATGCAAATTGTTAATCAGCCTGATTTTGATTTTTCCATTGATGAGCAGAAATATTTTTATCCTAATCATCTTGGCATTGATCATTATCATCACTTTAAAGAAGATATTGCTCTTTTTGCAGAAATGGGATTTAAATGTTACCGTTTCTCAATTGCTTGGTCACGGATTTTTCCTAATGGAGATGATGCTCAGCCAAATGAAGCAGGTTTGAAGTTCTATGATTCCTTAATTGCAGAATGTTTGAAGTGTCAAATTGAACCAGTTATCACTATTTCTCATTATGAAATGCCTCTTCATCTTGTTAAGCAATATGGCGGCTGGAAAAACAAGAAATTAATCGACTTTTATGAAAAATTTGCTCGGACAGTTTTAACCCGCTATTATAAACAGGTTAAATATTGGATGACTTTTAATGAAATTAATAGTGCGGCTCATTTCCCTATTATGAGTCAAGGTTTGGCAGCAGCTAATGGGGCTAATGATAAAAAGAATATTTTTCAAGCTTGGCATAATCAATTTGTCGCTAGTGCTAAGGCTGTTAAAATTGGTCATGAATTAGATGCCAATTTACAAATTGGATGCATGATTTTGTATGCTACTACCTATAGTTATGATGCTAATCCGGTGAACCAAGTTGCTACAATGAAGGCTAACCAGGAAAATAATTTCTTCTGTGCAGATGTACAAGTCCGTGGTCATTATCCGGCTTATACTCAGAGTTTATTAGCTAAATATAATTTGCAGTTTACAGATCTTGATTACACGAAAGAAGAATTGGAATTATTGGCGCATTATCCGGTAGACTATATTGGCTTTAGCTATTATATGTCTTCAGTGGAAGAAGTAACACAAAAAGACCACGAGAGTGTTAACGGTAATTTAATGGGTGGTGTTCGCAATCCTTTCCTTAAGACAAGTGACTGGGGCTGGCAAATTGACCCGGATGGTTTAAGAATAGCTTTAAATCAGCTTTATGATCGTTATCAAAAACCATTATTTATTGTGGAAAATGGTTTAGGAGCGCACGATAAATTAGATGCTAATAACTATGTGGCTGACGATTATCGGATTGATTATTTACGACAACATATTCAGGCTATTGGTCAAGCTTTAACTGATGGAGTAGATGTGATGGGCTATACTCCTTGGGGCTGTATTGATTTAGTCAGTGCATCTACCGGAGAGATGTCTAAACGTTATGGTTTTATTTATGTTGATGTCGATGATCAAGGTCAGGGAACTTTCAAACGTTATAAAAAGAAGTCCTTCAATTGGTATCAACAAGTTATTGCTTCCAATGGCGCTAATTTAGATTAAAAATATAATCAACAAGGGGTGAAAACTTATATAAGTTTCCACCCCTTTTACTTTGGAATAAATTTTGTTTTTACTAAAGAAATAGAAATCATAAGCATAAAATAGGGATAATAATGTTTACAAATGTAAATTAAGTGTTATACTGATTTTAAAGTTTACATTTGTAAACAAAAAAGGAGAGGATATAATGACTAAAATTCTAGTGTTAATAGTCGCAGTTCTTTTAATTGGTTTTATTCTCTGGTGGTTTTTTGGTAAGCATCAAGAATCCGTGAGTGAAGCTCAAACTGAAAATAACAAACAACAACAAGTTAAAGTTATTGTTGACGGTGGTTATCGGCCACAGACAGTTATTTTAAAAAAGAATATTCCAGCGCAGGTGATTTTTCATCGCCAGGATCCTTCCAGCTGTTTAGAAAGAGTAGTATTTCCTGATTTAGGAATTGATGAATTTTTACCAGAAAAAAAGGATCAGATAATTGCCATTGATACTAGTCACAGTGGTGAATACGATTATGCCTGTGGTATGAATATGTTTCACGGTAAAGTGATTGTGAAATAAAAATTTTAGAAGCACTATTCTTTTTAATTGCAGAATTCTTCATTGTCAATGACGGATTTGCTATGAAACCATCTTTAATTTCATTAATTAGTTTGAACTAATCTAAAATATTTTTAAATAATTAATGAAAATCTGAAATAACTTATGGAGAAGGATTGTTGACTAATGAGTATAAAAAATCGTTTTATTTTTTCTTTAATTATTTCTTTACCGATGTTAGTGCAAATGATATTAATGCCTTGGGGATGGATGCTGCCTGGCGGTGATTGGCTGATGTTTGGCTTAGCAACTGTCGAAATGGTAGTTGCTGCGGGTCCATTTTTGCATAGCGCTTGGGCAGCTTTTAAAAACCATCAAGCCAATATGGATACTTTAGTGGCAATTGGTACGCTGACGGCTTATTTATATAGTGTCTATGCCTTATTTACTCACCGAGCAGTTTTTTTTGAAAGTGCGGTTTTTATAATAACCTTTATCTTATTGGGGCAAGTTTTAGAAGAAAAAATGCGGACTAATGCTTCAAGTGCCGTTAAAAAACTGATCAATTTACAAGCTAAAACAGCAGAAGTTATGCGCGCTGGCCAATTTGTACAAGTTCCTCTTCGAGAAGTTCAAGTTCATGATATTCTTCGGGTTAAGCCGGGACAAAAAATTGCCGTGGATGGTGTCATCACTCAAGGCACTTCTAGTATTGATGAATCTATGGTAACTGGCGAAAGTATGCCGGTTACTAAAAAGGTTGGTGATCAAGTAATTGGGGCTACTATTAACAAAAACGGCACTTTTCTATTTCAAGCCCAAAAAGTAGGACCTGATACTTTATTATCGCAGATTGTAGAAATGGTTAAAAAGGCGCAAACCAGCCGGGCCCCTATTCAAAAACTAACGGATAAAATTTCTAATATTTTTGTACCTGCCGTTTTAATTATTGCTATTCTAACTTTTGTCATTTGGAATATATTTTTACAAGCATCTACGGTGCGGGCGCTGCTATTTGCGGTATCAGTGGTTATTATTGCTTGCCCTTGCGCATTAGGGTTAGCTACTCCAACTGCTCTAATGGTTGGAACGGGACGTAGTGCCAAAGCTGGAATACTAATAAAAAATGGTGAGGTTTTAGAAGCAGCCGATAATATTCAAACGGTAGTTTTCGATAAAACCGGAACAATTACTCACGGTCAACCGCAAGTTACTGATATTGTGGGATCAAATCCCAAGCAAATTCTCCAAATAGCAGCTTCTATAGAAACTGCTTCGGAACATCCTTTAGCACAGGCCATTGTTCAAGCTGCTCAAAAGCAGGAACTATCTTTAATTTCGACAGCTGATTTTCAAACAATTGTTGGTAAAGGGGTCAGCGCACAGTTACAAGATAAACAGTTTTATATTGGTAGCGAGCAACTTTTTTCTCAAAATTCCATATCTGAAAAGTTAAGGCAGCAAAAAGAACAATTGCAAAATGAGGCTAAAACAGTAGTAATCGTCGGTGAAGTGGGAGCTGCTCAAGGCTTAATTGCTATTCAAGATACTCCAAAAAGCAGTGCAGCTGCAGCAATAGCAGCCTTGAAACGTCAAGGCTTAAAAACTGTGATGCTTACGGGCGATAATCAACAAGTTGCACAAGCTATTGCTCACAAAGTAGGTATTGATCAAGTATTTGCTAATGTTTTGCCCAACGATAAAGCCCAGATTGTGCAACAATTACAGCAACATAATAATGTAGCTTTTGTTGGTGATGGTATTAATGATGCTCCAGCTTTAACTTTGGCTAATGTTGGTATTGCCATGGGTTCAGGAACAGATATCGCAATTGAAGCGGGAGGAATTGTTTTAGTTAAGAATGATTTGCGCGGCGTGGTGCAAGCCTTGGAATTGAGTCGCAAAACTTTTCAAAGAATTAAATTTAATCTGTTTTGGGCCTTTATTTATAATGCTTTAGGAATTCCGATTGCGGCGGGAGTATTTGTAGGTTGGGGGTTGGTTTTAAGTCCAGAATTAGCCAGTTTAGCGATGGCTTTAAGTTCTGTTTCGGTCGTGCTGAGCTCCTTATTGTTAAATAAAGTAAAACTCACACCAGTTGATTAGAATTCTATTGCTCTTATTATTTTGTATTGAGATTGTTGGCGCCTGGAAGTAGGATGTATTACTTTTAAAAATTAGATAAATAAAAAATGTCGATCTTTTGGATCGACATTTTTTGCTATCTTTTTAAGATTTTAAACTACTAATCCCCGTTTAGCACTGTATTTTTCATAGCTTTTAGTTTGTAAGATGTCTTCTAAGATATCTACCATTTGATAAACTTCTTCATAAGAAGTATAAAGTGCAATTGGGGCTAAGCGGATGACATCAGGTTCACGGAAATCAGGAATCACGTTACGATCTTTGAGTGCTAAAGAAATTTGATAACCCTGGGGATGTTCCAAGCAAACATGACCGCCGCGTTTACTGTCTTCGCGTGGATTACCTACTTTACAACCATATTGAGTCAATTTCTCATCAATTAAATACATCAAATAAGCCGTAATTTTCAGCGATTTTGTTCTAATTGCTTCCATTCCGATGCTATTGATTAATTTTAATGTTCCTTCTAAAGGAGCCATAGATAACATGGAAGGCGTTCCGATTTGCCAACCGCTAACGTCTTTTTGGTGTTCAAAATTTTGCTTTAATTGAAATTGGGTATCATCACGGTTACCCCACCAACCAGCAAGACCAGGTTGTTTATCAAAATGTTTTTGGTTCAGGTACATACCGGCAATAGAACCAGGACCAGCAGCCAAATATTTATAAGTGCACCAAATAGCAAAATCGGGCTGGATTTTTTGAAAGTCCATAGTGATTGCACCAATAGCATGGCAAAGATCCCAGCCAATAATAATTCCGCGTTCATGAGCTGCTTTGGTTAAACGTTCCATGTCTAGCACTTGAGCACTACGATATAAAACTGTAGGCAACAAAATTAAAGCAACATCCTCGCTCATCCCAGCTATGAATGCATCTTCATCAATATATTTGTCATCGGGACTAGGAATAACTTTTACTGCTTCTTCAGGATTGTAGCCGCGTAGACGAATTTCACTATCAATCGCGTAGCGGTCAGTAGGAAAGTTCAAATCATCTACTAATATTTTATAACGCTTGACAGTAGGTTGATATAAAGTACTGATACATTGATGCACATTAGAAGTAGTACTGCCGGTAATGAGAACCTCGTTAGCTTGGGCATTAATTAAAGTAGCACATTGGGCGCCTAATTCCAGGCCATAATGAAAATACTCATCCCACATATTAATCCCTTGAGATTTCCAAATATTCATCATTTTTAAAAGAGCCGTTTCGGCTTCTTTGGAAGCTAGTCCTAAAGAATTACCATCCATATAGATTTGACCAGGTTGAATATAAAAATGATCACGAATTTTAGCTAAAGGATCTTCTTGATCTAATTGTTGAGCCTGTTGTAAATTACTAGTAAATTGATAATTCATGAGTTTAATTCCTTTCTCTTTGTCAAAATTATAAATATGAAAATACTGATCGTCCCTAGTAAACAAACACTTCCTAACAGTAAACATGCTGTCAAACATGAAATTTCAATCATTTTAGTAACAATGGGTGTGCCGATAATAATACCAATGTAGTACAAAAAGTTGACAAAAGATACCGCATAGCCCACTAATTGATTACTATTAACCGTTTTCGGCACCAATACCATTACACAAGAGGAAGCCATCATAATTGTGTCTGATAAACAAAAGACTTGCAGTACATAGCTCACAAAATCCTGCAGATTCAGCATAGGTAAACGGGATGGGGTCATTAAAATAAAGACGATTAAAGTAATTACGGAACCATGATGGGGAAATTTAACCATTAAATAACCGGCTAATAAGCCAAAAGGAACTCCAAACAGGCCGAATAAACTGGCTAAAAAGTTGGCTTAACTATTCGCCAGATGGTAAAAACTAGTAAATTAAAGGGTAGATAGTAATAAAGGTATATAAAACAAAAGTCATTGCACCTTGGGCGAGAGCTAAAGTCCAAATACGTGTATTCTTTAATAAAGGTTTGAGCTGCTGGTGAAAAGAAATTTTTTGCTTTGCTTAGATATTGGTTGAATCGCTTTCAATAAAATAGGCATAAAGGATTAATAACAATAGAGCTAAGAACAAAGTAAATATCCAAGGAGCCTTCAGGCCGACTTTTTGTGCCAGTGGTTGAAATATATTCATAGCGATTAAAGAATCGGCGTCAGAAAAAGTACCCCAAATACCAGTAGCCAAACCACTGCCTGTTTCAGGTAACCATTTATTAATCAAAATAATGCCCACCATAATAATTAAAGCAAAGAGTATTTCTTCAATAAAACGAGAGAATAACAACCAGAAATAATTGTGAGCGATAACTCCTAAAAAATTACCCAAAATTAAACATCCGAAAAGTCCCAGCAGTAATTTTTTAGGACCTAATTTATCAATAATGCTGCCTCCGGGTAAGGCCAAAAAAACAGCGGAAAAAGTAAAAATAGACATCAGCCAAGCAGAAGCAGAAAGAGATAAATGAAAATCACGATTAATAGTAGTTAAAATAGAAACAATTTTGAGCTGGCTTAAAGAAATTGGTATAACCCCTACATAAAGCAAAAAGAACTTAAACCAAGATTTTTGTTTCATTAGTTTATTCTCAAATAGCTATTTTATCATATTTTATCATTATAACGATTCATCGGACAAAAATTTTTAATTATTATTTCCTAAAATGGAAAACATTAGTAATTGCAGCACTATTAGCAATTGCAAATTATAGAAAGGATCTAACCTATGTTTGCAATTTAAAAAATATGTAGTAAACTATGTATCTGGGTGATAATAATGCAAAATGGTGAAATTTATCAATTAGGGCCTTTGATTAAGGCAGTTAATACGTTAGTAGAAAAGGAACTTAATAACCAAGTCAGGAAACTTTTTAATGAACTAAAATTAACTGGGCCACAAGTTCTACTAATGACTTATTTGTATGAAGCACAGAGTCGGACGGTTTCACAAAAAGAACTTGAAACAGTTTTTGCAATTAGTCATCCCACTATCCGTAGTATTGTTAAACGTCTAGAGAAGCAAGATTTAATTAATATTTCTACTTTAAAAAATGATAAAAGACAAGTTATTCTATCTTTGTCTTCCTTTGGTTTTACCCTTATTGATAATAATATTGAAAAGATTTATAAAACTATGAAACAAGTAAATAAAAAAATAACTGTGAGTTTATCGACAGAAGAACAACGGCAACTACTCTTATTTTTAAAAAATATCATTCATAACTTCAATATGTAGTTTACTATATTATGGAGAGGTTTTATTTCAATGAATTCCAAAAAACGTAATATGATGATGTCAATTTTATTATTAGGGGCTTTTGTTTCTCTATTAGCAGAAACATTTTTAAATAATGCTTTAGTAACTATTATGAAAGTATTTCAGGTTAACCAGACAACAGCACAATGGTTGTCGACAGGATATTTGCTAATTGTTGGGACAATGATTCCTTTATCAGCTTGGATATTTAAAAGCTTTTCTACTCGGAATAGTTATCTTATAATGATACTTATTTTTATGATTGGATCAATATGGTGTTTACTAGCTCCTAATTTTTATTTTTTATTAGTTGGTCGCTTGATTGAGGCTCTTGCTGCTGGAGCAATGATGCCATTTATTCAAAATGTTATTTTACAGTTATTTGATTCTCAACAGCGAGGTGTGGCTTTAGGAATTACTGGTTTAGTGATAGCTTTTGGACCAGCATTAGGGCCTACAATTTCGGGAATTATTTTGCGATATTATGATTGGCGTATGTTGTTTATTATTTTAACCGTGGCAAGTTTTGTAATTTTTATTTGGTCATTTTTTTGTTTTTCTCAAATCAATAATCCTCAACGACTAAATTTAGATTGGATTTCTTTTGTGGAAGTTCTTATAGGATTTGGTCTTATTCTTTTTATTCTTTCAGAAATTGGGAATACCGATAAAATCACAATATTAGAATGTATTTTATTTATTATAGGAATGATAGTATTATTTATGTTTTGCCGAAGGCAATTGCAACTTTCAGAACCATTAGTCAATATTCGAGTATTTTTAAATGGTCAATTTAATTGGAATACACTCCTTAGCACTCTTAGTAACATCGCAATGGTTGGAATGGAATTATTATTGCCTTTATATTTACAAACTACTCGTAATGAAAGTGCTTTATCAACAGGTTTAATTATGATGCCTGGAGCAATTATTATGGGTGTTTTTAATCCCTTTTCAGGATATTTATTTGATAAATTTGGGATACGATGGGTATCATTAACAGGTTTTGCTACTTTATTAATAGGTACATTACCCATGATTTTCTTTACATCTAAAACTTCAATTTTGGTAATTACTGTTAGTTATGCTGTACGTATGATTGGTATTGCTTTAACAATGATGACGACATTTACGGCAGGAATAAACAATTTAAAGGCATCAGATATCGCTTATGGAAATGCGGCTTCATCTACCGTTCGCCAAGTTGGAGGATCATTAGGAACTGCTATATCAATGACAATTGTAAGTTGGGGTTCATTATATTCTGTTAAGAACGGATCATCTTTGAAGTTAGCAACTGAAACGGGATATCATTGGGCATTTTATTTTTTGATTTTTGTAGCATTATTGGGAATCTTCTTTTCTTTGAAGCTCTCATCTATTTCCCAAGTTGGGAAGAGTTGGAAATAATATTCTTTTTGTAAAGCTATTGAATAGTAGATCTTTTATATTCTTGCATAGTAAGTGAGTAATCACTATAATATGTTTTAGTAAGTGAATAATCACTTTATAACTTGAAAATGGAAGGCTAAAAATTTATGGATTATTTAATTAGGTTGCAAAACTTAGAAAAGAAATTTGGTTCACAAATTGTTTTACAAAATTTTAATTTGACTGTTAAATCTGGGGAATTAGTGGGTCTAATTGGTCCTTCAGGTGCTGGTAAATCGACTGCTATTAAAACTATGCTCGGTATGGAAAAGGCTGATGGCGGACAGGCATTAATTTTAAGCCAATCAATGCCTAACCGGAAAATTTTAGGCAAAATTGGCTATATGGCACAATCAGATGCCTTGTATGAAACTCTAACTGCTCAAGAGAATTTGGAATTCTTTGCTGAAATGAAAGGAGTTGCACATAAGCAAATTTCCGCAGAAATTCGACATGCAGTTCAAGTAGTTGATTTAACGACAGATCTGCATAAATTAGTTAGCAGTTATTCCGGGGGAATGAAACGCCGTTTATCTTTGGCTATTGCACTATTGGGCCAGCCGCAGCTTTTAATTTTAGATGAACCTACTGTCGGGATTGATCCTTCTTTGCGGCATAAAATATGGCATGAATTAAATATTATTCGTGATGCGGGTAGAAGTGCGCTCATTACAACTCATGTAATGGATGAAGCGGAACTGACTGACCGCGTGGCCTTATTATTAAATGGCAAAATAATCGCATTCGATCGACCAAAAATTTTGGAAAAACAATATCAAGTAGCAACAATTGAAGATGTTTTCTTAAAAGCAGAAGCCGAGGAGGAAAAATAAATGCGTACATTAGCAATTGCCAAAAAAGTTTTGCGAGAATTGATACGAGATAAGCGTTCTTTAGTATTAATGTTTTTAGGACCAATATTAATTATGTGGTTATTAAATGTAATGTTTTCCGCTAATTCTAAGTCTAATATTACAGTGAACGTAGCAACAATCAATATTAGTCAGGAATTGGATCATAAGTTAAATCAAATCAAAGGTATTCATACTAAAAAATATCATCAAGAAAAAACGGCACAAAAAAAATTACAGAGTAATAAAATTGATGCCGTAATTAAACTACAACATAATAAATACAATGTAACCTATGCTAATACAGATTCCACGAAAACGACTTTAACTAAGCAAGCCTTAAATACTGCTCTCACCAAACAAACTATCTCGGAGCTAGTTCAAGGATTAAAATACTCACAATTAGCCTTAAGGAAAAGTAATCCTAATTTTACAATTCTACCTGCGAAACCCTTGCCCAAGATTAAAATAGTTAATCATTACCAATATGGTGATAGTCAAACTGGTTTTTTTACCAAAATTATTCCCATTTTGATGGCTTTCTTTGTTTTCTTTTTTGTATTTTTAATTTCGGGAATGGCTCTTTTAAAAGAACGGACTAGTGGGACATTGGATCGCTTATTGGCAACACCAGTACGTCGTAGTGAGATTGTCTACGGTTACATGATTAGCTATGGGATTATTTCTATTTTGCAGTCGACGGTAATTGTTTTATCTACTATTTGGCTGTTAAAGATTGAAGTTGTGGGTCATATTTTTGATATAATTGCTATTAGTTTTCTTTTGGCTTTAGTAGCATTAGCTTTTGGAATTCTGTTGTCTACTTTGGCTGGTTCCGAATTTCAAATGATGCAATTTCTGCCCCTAGTAATTGTTCCACAAGTATTCTTCTCTGGAATTATTCCCCTAGATTCCATGGCTACTTGGGTGCAGTATATTGGCAAGATTTTACCACTAACGTATAGTGGAGATGCCCTGAGTAAAATTATTATTTATGGTCAAAATTTAACCCAATTAGGCGGAGATATCTTCGCTTTAATTATTTTTTTGATTATTCTTTTGATTCTTAATATTATAGGTCTGAAACGGTATCGGAAAGTATAATATAAACTGGAGGAAAAAATCTTGGCAGTTTTATCAGAGTATCAACGACAGATTAATAATAAGGATATGCCAGTTGGCAAGAAAAAAGTTTTGGCAGCCGCTTTGGAGCTATTCTCTAATAAGGGCTTTCACGCTACGACGACAGCCAAAATTGCGCAGCTAGCCGGAGTGAGTGAGGGAACTATTTATAAATACTTTCCTTCTAAAAATGAACTGTTAAAGCAGTTATTAACTCCCCTGTTTTTGAAAATAAAAAATAATTTTTTTATAAAAGTACAAAATTATCATAATTTAACAGAATTGGTCTCATTTTTTGTGGAAGATCGGGTGCAATTTGTCATTAATAATTTTTCCTTGTTTAAGTTATTTATCCAAGAGGTTTTAATTCAAAGTCCGATAGCAGATATTTTAGGCAATATTCTTAACGATCAAGAGGGTATTTTCTCTGATTTACAAAAATTAAAAGATAATTTTCCGGAGATTAATCAGCAATTGAGTTCGCTGGAAATATTAAGGATTTTTCTGGGTCCGATGATAGTTTACATTTTCCAAAATCAACTATTTCAAGCTGAAGTGGAAAATTATCATCAGGATCTGGAATTGATTAAGCGCCAAATTATTGCCGGCTTAAAAGCGTGATTCGTTGTTGTGACTTCAGCTTGAGGGAAAACTGCTATTTGTAGTGTGTTTGCTGGAGCCTAGCACTGTTAGAATACTCGTGATCGCAAATTAACAAGTTGATTATCATTTCAACATTTATCAGATTAGAGTGCGGCTATTGTATAATAAGAAACCAGAGGGGGGATATGATGACCGCCAATACAGACCAAGCGCAGGCTGTCTTTAGATCAAACCTAACACAGATTTCACGGTTAAAAGAGTCTGTAAGTGGCCGCTATTAAAAATATGATGCTCAAAAATTAACGAAAATCCAAAAAATTGGCAAAGTTTTAATAAATAGGAGGGAAACATATAATGGAGAGAAGAAACCTTTTGATGGGAACGATTGCTATATTATGTTTAGTAGTTTCTTTAATTTGTTGGGTTTTACGGCAGCAGTCGATCGCGCTCATTGTTAGTAATGCAGGTTTAGCTTTAACCACAATTTTTTACTTATGGAGTAATCGGAATTGATTGCTAAATAATCATTAAACATTCGGTTAGCTGGGATAAAAGCCCAGCTTTTTTGTAAAGATAAATACTAATTATCATAAAAAATTCACATGTTTAGGCTAACATACTTTATAGTATAATTTTGCAAAGAATTAGGGTATACTATAGTTTCCCTAAATTGAAATTGGTTGTTTAAAGGAGAATCAGCCATGAAATATTGTCCCAACTGCGGCTTTAAATTAGCAGCGGATTATAAAGTCTGTCCTAATTGTGGTTATCAGTTGAATGCCTCTTTAGCAGATAAAAAATCTGCTCAAAGCGGCAATAAGCAAGAGCAACATTTATCACGTGTGCAGTCGCATCAGTATACGCGTTTAAAGCAGCATAATTCAATAATTCAATATTTAATGTGGTTAAAGTCCAATCCCATTAGCTCTTTATTAGTAGTTTTATTAGTAATTTTGACTTATATTTATGTGGGTAAGATTATTAGTTTTATTGTATCTTTAGTCATGCTTATTTGGGGTTATGTATTCACTAACCGCCAAGCAACCCCATTAGATCAAAAAATTAAGGCAATGTTTCGTCATGTAGAATATGAAGAACAGACAAAAGTGCAGCGCGTGATTAAACCGCAGCCACAAATAAAAGGGCAACAACCACAGCCGGTAGTCATAGAGCGGCCGGTTCAAAAATATCAACCTGCTAAAACCACTGGTCAGCGTTCTTGGATAGTGATGATTTTAGCAATTATAACTTGGAGTACTAGTTTTTGGCCGGGTTTTTTTGCTAATAATCTGCTGGGTACGGCAATTGGCTGGAATAGCCCAACGGTACCTTCTTTAGCGCAAATGATTCGGCAGGGAATTATGTATTTGAATTTTACTTTTCATTTACAGATTAATCCGTCTTTAGGTCTATGGCTTTTAGCTTTAGGTCCGATTATTATTCTTTTAGGTTCTTTAATGCCCAGTTATTTTGGCCGCAAGTTAGCTTTTCGGGGGGCAGTAATTAGTGCTGTCATTTATTTTGGCGGTCTTGCTGTCTTAAAAATCGCTTTGGACTGGGGCAGCCATTATACTCAATTACCACCTTTAGCTTTAGGCAGTAGTGGTTATGCCGCATTATTTTGTATTATTTTATTATTGGTTGTCACTATTGTGGCTCGTTTACGGCATTAAGAGTGAATGGTTTTTCGCGATTCTCTTTAGTATAATGGAAGGTGTAATGCTTTGGGGGAGAGAAATTATGAAAATTTTGGTGGTAGATGATGATCACGATATTGTAGAATTGTTAAGTATTTATATTCGTAATGAAGGTTATGAGGCAATTGCGGCAACATCGGGAACGGCTGCTTTGCAAAAGCTTGAACAAAATCCTGATATTGACTTGATGATTTTAGATATTATGATGCCGGATATATCAGGAATCGAGGTTTTGGAGAAAGTTCGAGCAACTTCACAAATACCTATTATTATTGTTTCGGCTAAAACTAGTGATCTGGATAAGATTAAGGGCTTAATTTCCGGGGCTGATGATTATGTCGTTAAACCTTTTAATCCTCTGGAAGTAATGGCGCGAATTAAATCACTTTTGCGCCGGGCACATGCTGATGAAGAGAATATTCCTAATCAATTAACCATTGGTCCCCTTACTATAAATAAAAAATCTCATGAAGTAGTAACGGCGAGTGGACAAAAGGTACAATTAACTGCATTAGAATTTGGAATCTTATATCTCTTGGCTAGTCATCCTAATCAAGTATTTTCTGCAGATGAAATTTTTGAACGGGTTTGGAAACAGGAAAGTATTATCTCTGCAAAAACCGTGATGGTGCATGTAAGTCATTTGCGGGACAAATTAGAAGCAGCTACTAATGGCGAAAAGGTTATTGAAACAGTTTGGGGTGTAGGCTACAAGGTGGAGGCCTAACGAATGGCGAATAAAATAAAATTAAATGTTAAACAGTGGTTGAAAATAGCAGCCAGAGGACTTTTGGTATTAATAGTGCTGCTGATCCTGGAAGTAGGAGTCTTATATGGCGCCCACTTTTCTACTGCTGATTCTAAATATTTTTTGATCATTACCGTTTTAAATTTAATTTTATGGTCAATTGTCACCTATCAGCAATATTTGCGCTATCAAGTGCTGCAGCTTTTAATTCAATTTCAAGATGTAACACCGGTACATGTCCAGCGACTGGGACATTTGAAGGTGCATAACCACTGGTTGCGCAGGGTATTACAGCAATTATTGCTGATTACCAAAGCCATGCAAACTGCGATTCAACAAGAACAAAACAGCGAATTAAGGAAAGATGAATTAATTACTAATGTTAGTCACGACTTGCGGACGCCGCTTACTTCTATTTTAGGCTTTTTGGGTTTAATCGAACAAAATCCGCATACTTCTAATAGTGATATTAAAAAGTACGTGCATATTGCTTTTCAAAAAGCTCAGCAATTGCAGGTATTAGTCAATGATTTATTTGAATATGTTCGTGCCAGTTCTGCTAGTACGAAATTGAATTATCGCAAATTTGATATGATCCAAATGCTCGAACAAGTAGATGCTGAATTTGAACTGCAAGCTCAACAAAAACACATTCAAATTAGTGTTACTAGTCCGGAAAAAACACTGGTGATGCGCGCCGATACTGAGAAGCTGGGCCGGGTTTTTAATAATTTAGTTACTAATGCTTTGCAGTATGGTCAAGGTGCTCATCATATTTGGTTAAAAGTTCAAGATCGCGGACAATTCGTTTGGTTACAGGTGGCCAATGATGGTGAACCAATTCCGGAAGACTCTTTACCCCGTTTATTTGAACGTTTTTATCGCAGTGATCAAGCGCGATCTCCAGTTCATTCTGGTACTGGTTTGGGGTTAGCCATTGCGCAGAGTCTTATTAAAATTCATGGTGGAAAAATCAGCGTTCAATCTGATGCTAACTTGACAGCTTTTGATATTATTTTACCGAAAAATTTTACCCAAGATACAAAATAAAGGAGAACAAACATGGCACTAATTTTAAATGGGTGCGTTTTGCTTTTAAAAGAACATCATTTATTAAAAAAGGCAGATATTGTCTTTGATAATGAAATCACTGCTGTAACTTATGATTCACGCCGTGCTCAAAAAGATGGCATGTTCTTTTGCAAAGGCACACATTTCAAAGAAGATTATTTACGCCAAGCTCAACAAAATGGTGCTTCGACCTATGTGGCTCAACAAGAATATCCTGAAATTAAGGGTATGAATGCTTTAATTGTTAATGATGTGCAAAAAGCCATGGCTTTATTAGGAGCGGCGTTTTATGATTATCCGCAAAATGAATTATTTATTATCGCGTTCACCGGAACTAAGGGCAAAACTACTTCTGCCTACTTTACTCATGGAATATTGCAATCATATACTAATAAAAAAGCGGCCCTTTTTTCAACCATTAATCGAATTTTGGGACCGCAGCCGCAACAAACCTTTAAATCTAGTTTGACGACTCCGGAATCTTTGGATTTATTTCGTGAAATGCGACAAGCAGTGGATAATGGGATGACGCACTTGGTCATGGAAGTTTCTTCACAAGCTTATAAACGTAATCGGGTTTATGGATTACATTATGATGTCGGATTTTTCTTAAATATCACGCCTGATCATATTGGACCGAATGAACATCCTAATTTTGCGGATTACTTACACTGCAAGTTGCAACTTTTAGTAAATTCTAATATCTGCGTATTAAATGCTGACAGTGATCAGTTCTTAGATGTTTATCAGGCAGCTAAAACTACTACTGATCCGGAAAATATTTATACTTTTAAACGTCAAACTGATAAGGAGTCCCAACAGGCTGATTTTATTTACCATAGTACGGAAGGTACGCTGGCTCAGAGTGCTTTTGTCTTACAAGGACTTAGTAGTAAAGCCAAACAGCTGAATGTTGATGGCCAATACGAATTAGATTTAGCGGGAGATTTCAACGAAACTAATGCTGTGTCTGCAATTATCGGAGCCGGCTTAGCCGGTGTGCCATACCAGTTAGCTCAAACAGCAATTAATAATGTGCATATTCCTGGAAGAATGGAAACCATTTTTACTCAAAAACACGGGACCATTTATGTTGACTATGCACATAATTATGGTAGTATGAAAGCTCTTTTAAGCTTTTTAAAACGTAAAAATCCACACTCTAAAGTAACCGTGGTAGTGGGCAGTACCGGTAATAAAGGCGTATCAAGACGGTCGGGTTTTGGCAAAGCTTTAAGTGAATACGCGGATATGGCTTATTTAACTACAGATGATCCCGGATTTGAAGATCCCCAAAAAATTGCCGAAGAAATTGATCAACATATCGATCATAAACGGGTACAGGTGCAAATCATTTTAGATCGTAAAATGGCAATTAAGACTGCTATTAGTCAAAGTCAACCGGGGAATTTAGTAGTTTTGGCAGGAAAGGGGGAAGATGCTTATCAAAAAATTAGAGGTATCGATACACCTTATCCTAATGACTTTAATGTAGCTCAGCGGATAGTCCGGGAATTAGAATAGGGAGAAACTTATGCAAAATTTTTTTACAATAATTGGTGGTATGGGTACAGCAGCAACTGAAAGCTATTTAAGATTATTAAATCAACGTACACATGCGCGTAAAGATCAAGATTATCTCAACTATATTTTAGTTAATCATGCAACTATTCCTGATCGTACCAGTTATATTTTAGATCATCATGAGCCGAGTTTTTATCCGCCCTTATTAGAAGATATTAAGCAGCAAAGCATTTTGCATCCGAGCTTTATGGTTATTATTTGTAATACTGCTCATTATTTTTATCAGGATTTACAGGCTGCTACTACGGTTCCGATTCTGCATATGCCTCGAACAGCTATTGCTACTTTGAAAAAAAGGTATCCGCAAGTTCAACGAGTTGGTTTAATAGCAACTCAAGGCACTTTGGCTGATGGAATTTACGAAGCGGAATTACAACAAAGTGGTTATGATTATACATTGGGAGATGCTCAATTACAAAGTGATGTTATGACTTTAATTTATGATAATATTAAACGCAGTGGTAAAGTCGACGTTCAACTTTATTATCAGATTTTAAAACGAATGACACAAGAATTTGGAGCGCAGGCGGTTATTTTAGGGTGCACCGAATTGTCCTTGGCACAAGAGAAGGCTTTTAATCATCCTTATTGTGTCATTGATGCTCAAAGCATTATTGTAGACCAGAGTATCGAATTGGCACTTAAGGCCCGCGCAGGTCGACCACTAGTAATAGAAAAAGGCTTAGCCCAATAATAGAGGCAATCTAAAGCTGTAATATATTGAGGTTTGATAATGGATAATCAAGATCCAAATAAAGAATTTTTGCACCGAAATCAACGTATTTTTGTACGCAATGAACATCAAAAATATCATCATACAGTACTAAAAAGTATCTTATTGATCGCTTTAATGTTTATATTTGTTGCTGGAGCTTATGGTTTTCGTATATATTCACAGGCTAGCAACGCTTTAGGTAATGCTTATCGTCCCGTCGATAGAACTCATGTCTCTCATGCTATTGCTGAGAAAAAACCTGTGACAGTTTTACTTTTGGGTGTTGATACAGGTGATGAGGGCAGAACTGATCGGGGCAATTCTGATACTATGATTTTAGCAACAGTTAATCCGCAAACGCAGAAAACGATTTTGATGAGTATTCCGCGAGATACTTTGGCTGAAATTTATGGTGTTAAGTCCAGTAAAAAAATTATTCAAAAAATTAATTCTGCCTATAATTTAGGTAAAGAAGCAGCAGCGATGAAATCTGTAGAAAAATTATTAGGTATTCACATTGATCATTATGTCACGATGGATTTTCATTCTTTGCCTAAAATTGTCGATGCAGTAGATGGAATTACAGTTGATTCTCCTTTTCCTTTTAGTTATGATGGCAGCAGTTTCACTAAAGGCAAGCAAGTCATTACCGGTAAACAAAGTTTGTCTTACGCCCGTATGCGCTATGAAGATCCCGAAGGTGATTATGGCCGTCAGAAACGGCAACGTCAGGTAATAATGGCAATTGTTAAAAAAGCTCTCTCTTTAAGTGCGTTGCCTAATATGCAAAAACTCTTGAATAGTATTTCGGGCTCAATGAGTACAGATTTATCTTTTGATGATATTATGACTTTAATGCAATCTTATCGAGGTGCTTCGAAAAAGATGGAATCAGACTATTTACATGGCCATAGTGCCACGATTAATGGTCTTTCTTATGAAATTGCTCCCACTGCCGAGCTGCGCCGAGTTTCAGCCAAAATGCGCCGAGGTGTCGGTCAAGAGCCAATTAATTTAGTTAATAAAGAAACAAAACTAAATAAGTTAAATGAACGCTATAATTCTTTTGACTTTGATTCTAAAGCCGAACAGGATTATCAAATCTATGGTAACAATATTAATAGTGAATATGTTACCAATGATGATAATTAAATAGTTGACTAAGGACTAGGTGATAGATTCTTGCTTAATCTTTTTCTAATTAATATGAATTTGATAGGAGTAAATTTTGAGTATCGTAAAAATTGAACACTTACAGCACGCTTATCTTGATAAGGTTCTTTATGATGATACGAATTTTCAAGTTAATGACCAGGAACATGTTGGAGTTATTGGCCAAAATGGTGTCGGTAAAAGTACCTTAATTAAAATTTTAACTAAACAAGTAGTTCCGGATAATGGGCAGATTACCTGGAAGAAAAAACTTAAAGTCGGCTATCTAGATCAGTACGCCAGTTTGAAAGCGGGTCAGACAATTAAAGAATTTTTGCGGAGTGCTTTTGCAGATTTATTAACACAGCAGCAATTGTTAACTAGTCTTTATCAGCAAATGAGTGTTGATGCGAATGCAGATCTAATAGAGCGTGCCGGTAATGTTCAAGCTTGGCTGGAAGAAAATGGTTACTACGAAATAGATACTAAAGTTCAACAAGTGGCTACAGGTTTGGGTTTAGATGCTTTAGGTTATGATCATGATGTTATGGATCTAAGTGGCGGACAACGTTCTAAATTAATTTTGGCGAAATTACTTTTAAAAAATCCGGATATTCTTCTATTAGATGAGCCGACCAATTATTTAGATAGTC
This sequence comes from Bombilactobacillus mellis, assembly GCA_013346905.1. Lineage (GTDB taxonomy): Bacteria > Bacillota > Bacilli > Lactobacillales > Lactobacillaceae > Bombilactobacillus > Bombilactobacillus mellis_A. The sequence continues at coordinate 1,786,642 of JAAEDX010000001.1, read as the reverse complement.
AACATATTAGTTGGTTAGCAGATTATTTACAGAATTTTGCGGGCGCTTTTGTAGTGGTTTCGCATGATTTTGATTTTTTGAGGAAAATTGTTAATGTGGTATACGATTTAGAATTAGGTCGTTTGACACGTTATAGTGGGTCTTTGCAGCAAGCTCTACGCCAAAAAGCAGCTAATCAACAGACTTATTTAAAATCCTATGCTAGTCAACAAAAAAAGATTGCTAAAACGCAGGCCTATATTCAAAAAAATAGGGCCGGGTCACGTTCTAAAAGTGCCAAAAGTCGTGAAAAACAACTGTCTAAAATGAAAGTGTTAGCTCCTCCTGTTAATCGCAACAAACCAAATTTTTCCTTTCCTTACTTAGATAATACTAGTCAAATTGTTTTAGAGGTTAATGATCTGAAAATCGGTTATCAACAACCATTGTTACAAAAAGAGATGGATTTTTCAGTAGCAATGGGTGAAAAGGTAGTTATTACAGGCTTTAACGGGATTGGAAAGACGACATTAATTCGAACTATTTTAAATCAAATACCGTCACTCGGTGGAAGTGTGCGTTTAGCACAGACAGCGAAGGTGGCTTATTATCAACAAGATTTACTTTGGCCCCATCCATTAGCTACTCCGATAGATATTTTGCAGCAGCAATTTTCTGGACAGACACAACGTGTTATTCGGCGCACACTTGCCAGAGCTGGTTTGACGGCTCAACAAATGGTGGCAGCTGTTAAAATACTATCTGGAGGAGAACAAGTAAAGGTTAAATTGGCTTTACTGATGCTTCAACAGGCTAATTTTCTTATTTTAGATGAACCAACCAATCATTTAGATGATGATAGTAAAGCTTCATTGCAGCAGGCCTTAAAAGATTATCGGGGGGCTGTTATTCTTGTGACACATGAAACAAGTTTTTATGATGACTCCTGGATTAATAAAATATTGAATATTGAAAAAAATATTAATTTATTGTTGACAAGCAGTCTAAAAGTTGATAAGATATTTTCTGTTGTCACGGGGCAAGACAAAAACAACTTCAGAGCTTAAAAAAAGTTCTTGACAAGCTTTTGGACAACTGATAAAATAAAACAGCTGTTATGGACAGCCGGTTGATCTTTGAAAACTGAATAAAGTTTCTAAACGCAAAAGTGCAGGGTTTGTAAGAACCTGTCAAAAAAGAAATAAATCAAGCGACAAGAACGCGAGTTCAAGTCATGAGCAAGAAAAGAACGAACAAAAATTGAGAGTTTGATCCTGGCTCAGGACGAACGCTGGCGGCGTGCCTAATACATGCAAGTCGAGCGCGGGAAGTCAGGGAAGCCTTCGGGTGGAACTGGTGGAACGAGCGGCGGATGGGTGAGTAACACGTAGGTAACCTGCCCTAAAGCGGGGGATACCATCTGGAAACAGGTGCTAATACCGCATAAACCCAGCAGTCACATGAGTGCTGGTTGAAAGACGGCTTCGGCTGTCACTTTAGGATGGACCTGCGGCGTATTAGCTAGTTGGTGGAGTAACGGTTCACCAAGGCAACGATACGTAGCCGACCTGAGAGGGTAATCGGCCACATTGGGACTGAGACACGGCCCAAACTCCTACGGGAGGCAGCAGTAGGGAATCTTCCACAATGGACGCAAGTCTGATGGAGCAACGCCGCGTGGATGAAGAAGGTCTTCGGATCGTAAAATCCTGTTGTTGAAGAAGAACGGTTGTGAGAGTAACTGCTCATAGCGTGACGGTAATCAACCAGAAAGTCACGGCTAACTACGTGCCAGCAGCCGCGGTAATACGTAGGTGGCAAGCGTTGTCCGGATTTATTGGGCGTAAAGGGAGCGCAGGCGGTCTTTTAAGTCTGAATGTGAAAGCCCTCAGCTTAACTGAGGAAGAGCATCGGAAACTGAGAGACTTGAGTGCAGAAGAGGAGAGTGGAACTCCATGTGTAGCGGTGAAATGCGTAGATATATGGAAGAACACCAGTGGCGAAGGCGGCTCTCTGGTCTGTTACTGACGCTGAGGCTCGAAAGCATGGGTAGCGAACAGGATTAGATACCCTGGTAGTCCATGCCGTAAACGATGAGTGCTAAGTGTTGGGAGGTTTCCGCCTCTCAGTGCTGCAGCTAACGCATTAAGCACTCCGCCTGGGGAGTACGACCGCAAGGTTGAAACTCAAAGGAATTGACGGGGGCCCGCACAAGCGGTGGAGCATGTGGTTTAATTCGAAGCAACGCGAAGAACCTTACCAGGTCTTGACATCTCCTGCAAGCCTAAGAGATTAGGGGTTCCCTTCGGGGACAGGAAGACAGGTGGTGCATGGTTGTCGTCAGCTCGTGTCGTGAGATGTTGGGTTAAGTCCCGCAACGAGCGCAACCCTTGTTACTAGTTGCCAGCATTGAGTTGGGCACTCTAGTGAGACTGCCGGTGACAAACCGGAGGAAGGTGGGGACGACGTCAAATCATCATGCCCCTTATGACCTGGGCTACACACGTGCTACAATGGATGGTACAATGAGAAGCGAACTCGCGAGGGGAAGCTGATCTCTGAAAACCATTCTCAGTTCGGATTGCAGGCTGCAACTCGCCTGCATGAAGCTGGAATCGCTAGTAATCGCGGATCAGCATGCCGCGGTGAATACGTTCCCGGGCCTTGTACACACCGCCCGTCACACCATGAGAGTTTGTAACACCCAAAGCCGGTGGGGTAACCCTTCGGGGAGCTAGCCGTCTAAGGTGGGACAAATGATTAGGGTGAAGTCGTAACAAGGTAGCCGTAGGAGAACCTGCGGCTGGATCACCTCCTTTCTAAGGAAAAGAAAAACGGAAGCACTTTTGTAGGAACTTTGTTCAGTTTTGAGAGGTCAACTCTCAAAAGAAAATTCGGACTTTGAAAACTGAATATTAAAAGCAAAGATATAGAAAGTATATCACCGAGAAACTGCGCGAATCGAGAGATTCAAGAAAAAGAAATAGGTTAAGATAATAAGGGCGCACGGTGGATGCCTAGGCACTAGGAGCCGATGAAGGACGGAACGAACACCGAAATGCTTCGGGGAGCTGTAAGTAAGCGAAGAACCGGAGATCTCCGAATGGGGCAACCCGGCTGAGGTCAAGCTCAGTCACAAGAGGATGAACTAAGTAGTCCTGTTGAGGAAGACGTGGTGAACTGAAACATCTCAGTAGCCACAGGAAGAGAAAGAAAAATCGATTTTCTTAGTAGCGGCGAGCGAACAGGAAAGAGCCCAAACCAACGAGCATGCTTGTTGGGGTAGTAGGACTGGTAGAAGAGAAAAAAGGCCGAAGATAGTTGAAGCAGTTGGGAAGCTGCACCAGAGAAAGTGATAGTCTTGTAGACGAAATCGCCGGCACTCAACCAGGATCCTGAGTACGGCGGGGCACGTGGAACCCCGTCGGAATCCGGGAGGACCATCTCCCAAGGCTAAATACTCCCTAGTGACCGATAGTGAACTAGTACCGTGAGGGAAAGGTGAAAAGCACCCCGGGAGGGGAGTGAAAGAGATCCTGAAACCGTGTGCCTACAAGTAGTCAAAGCTCGTTAACGAGTAATGGCGTGCCTTTTGTAGAATGAACCGGCGAGTTACGTTAATTTGCGAGGTTAAGTTGAGAAGATGGAGCCGTAGCGAAAGCGAGTCTGAAGAGGGCGGAATAGTAGATTGACGTAGACCCGAAACCAAGTGACCTACCCATGTCCAGGTTGAAGGTGCGGTAAAACGCACTGGAGGACCGAACCCACGTAAGTTGAAAATTGCGGGGATGAGGTGTGGGTAGCGGTGAAATTCCAAACGAACTTGGAGATAGCTGGTTCTCTCCGAAATAGCTTTAGGGCTAGCCTCGGGGCGAGGATAATGGAGGTAGAGCACTGTTTGGACTAGGGGCCCGTCATGGGTTACTGAATTCAGATAAACTCCGAATGCCATGTATCTATACCCGGGAGTCAGACTATGAGTGATAAGATCCGTAGTCGAAAGGGGAACAGCCCAGATCACCAGTTAAGGTCCCTAAATCCATACTAAGTGGAAAAGGAAGTGGAGTTGCTTAGACAACTAGGATGTTGGCTTAGAAGCAGCAATGCATTGAAAGAGTGCGTAATAGCTCACTAGTCGAGTGACTCTGCGCCGAAAATGTACCGGGGCTAAGTATGGTACCGAAACTGTGGGTGTATCGAAAGATATGCGATAGGAGAGCGTTGTAAGGGCGAAGAAGCCAGATCGTGAGGACTGGTGGAGCGCTTAGAAGTGAGAATGCCGGTATGAGTAGCGAAAGACCAGTGAGAATCTGGTCCACCGAAAGACTAAGGATTCCTGGGGAAGGCTCGTCCGCCCAGGGTAAGTCGGGACCTAAGACGAGGCCGAAAGGCGTAGCCGATGGAAAACAGGTTTAGATTCCTGTACTGATCAATGCCGTATGAACGAAGGAGGGACGCAGTAGATTAACGTGAGCATGCAGCTGGAAAAGCATGTCCAAGCAGCGAGTCTGGTTATGAGTCAAATGCTTATAGCTAAGGATGAGCTGTGATGGGGAGCGAAATACAAGTAGCGAAGCACGAGCGTCACACTGCCAAGAAAAGCTTCTAGTGAGGTATTGGTTACCCGTACCGCAAACCGACACAGGTAGTCAAGAAGAGAATTCTCAGGTGAGCGAGAGAACTATCGTTAAGGAACTCGGCAAAATGGCCCCGTAACTTCGGGAGAAGGGGTGCTGGTGTCAGAGCCAGTCGCAGTGAAAAGGCCCAAACAACTGTTTATCAAAAACACAGGTCTCTGCCAAATCGAAAGATGACGTATAGGGGCTGACGCCTGCCCGGTGCTGGAAGGTTAAGAGGAGAGCTTAGCGTAAGCGAAGGTTTGAATTGAAGCCCCAGTAAACGGCGGCCGTAACTATAACGGTCCTAAGGTAGCGAAATTCCTTGTCGGGTAAGTTCCGACCTGCACGAAAGGCGTAATGATTTGGGCACTGTCTCAACGATAGACTCGGTGAAATTATAATACCCGTGAAGATGCGGGTTACCCGCGACAGGACGGAAAGACCCCATGGAGCTTTACTGTAGCTTGATATTGAATTTTTGTGTAACATGTACAGGATAGGTAGGAGCCGAAGAGTTCGGTACGCTAGTATCGAAGGAGGCGCTGGTGGGATACTACCCTTGTTAGATGAAGGTTCTAACCCGCGCCATTGAAGCATGGCGGGAGACAGTGTCAGGTGGGCAGTTTGACTGGGGCGGTCGCCTCCTAAACAGTAACGGAGGCGCCCAAAGGTTCCCTCAGAATGGTTGGAAATCATTCGTAGAGTGTAAAGGCAGAAGGGAGCTTGACTGCGAGACAGACAAGTCGAGCAGGGACGAAAGTCGGGCTTAATGATCCGGTGGCACCGAATGGAAGGGCCATCGCTCAACGGATAAAAGCTACCCTGGGGATAACAGGCTTATCTCCCCCAAGAGTTCACATCGACGGGGAGGTTTGGCACCTCGATGTCGGCTCATCGCATCCTGGGGCTGTAGTCGGTCCCAAGGGTTGGGCTGTTCGCCCATTAAAGCGGTACGCGAGCTGGGTTCAGAACGTCGTGAGACAGTTCGGTCCCTATCCGTCGCGGGCGGAGGAAATTTGCGAGGATCTGTCCTTAGTACGAGAGGACCGGGATGGACATACCGCTGGTGTACCAGTTGTTCTGCCAAGGGCAAAGCTGGGTAGCTAAGTATGGAAGGGATAAACGCTGAAAGCATCTAAGTGTGAAACCCACCTCCAGATGAGATTTCCCATTCGTAAGAAGTAAGACCCCTCAAAGAAGATGAGGTAGATAGGTTGCGCGTGGAAGGTTAGTGATAATTGGAGCGGAGCAATACTAATCGGTCGAGGGCTTAACCGAGCGTAGTAAAGGGAGCTTTTAATATTCAGTTTTGAGAGGACGAAGGTTCTTTCACAGGCAAGAGTGTGGTGGCGACAGCGAGAAGGATACACCTGTAGACATGCCGAACACAGAAGTTAAGCTTTTCAGCGCCGAGAGTAGTTGGTGGGAAACTACCTGCGAGGCTAGGACGCTGCCACGCTTTAGCCTTTACGTATAATTGGTTATTATCTATGATAATAACCTTTTTTTATACCTTGTATTTTTGGTTTTTATTCAATTGGTAGGTTGGAAAAATGGATAATCAAACAATTAAACAGTTATTGAATACAGGCATACTTGCAGGGAAAATTATGATGGAATCAGGTTCGGAAATGTATCGGATCCAAGATACCATTGAAAGAATTTTGCGCAAAGGGGAATTATCACAACCAGAGGTATTTCTAACCCCAACAGGAATTTTTGTTACTGCGCGCGATATATTTTATATAAAAATGGTCGAAGTTCATCATAGTGCAATTAATTTAGAAAAGGTTACCAAGGTCAATGCTTTGTCAAGACAGTTTTCGGATAATCAGATTAGTTTAGATGAATTACAAAACGGTTTAAGAGATATTAATAGTAATACTTCTGATTTTCCGTTATGGTTGAAACTTTTAGGAGCCTTTGTAATCAGTTGTACTTTAATGATTCTTTTTATTGGTAAATATGATTGGTTTGATTTTTTTCAAGCTGGTTTTATTGGTTTATTTGGATATCTGGTATTTAACTATCTTAATAATGTGGTGGAAATTCAATTTATTAGTGAGTTTATTGCGTCGGTTCTGATTGCTTTAGCAGCGATTGGTTTGCGCCAACTTAACTTAATTAATAATTTAAATTATTTGATTATTGGCAGTGTGATGCCGCTTGTTCCCGGGGTGGCATTAACCAATGCCTTACGTGATTTAATTGCGGGTCATCTAATCTCCGGTTTAGCACGCATGGTAGCAGGTACATTAAGTGCTTTAGCGATTGGTGGCGGTATTGCTGTGGTTTTAAGATTTCTTTTGTGAGGTAATTTATGCCGTTAAGTATGCAATTTTTAGTACAAATGTCTTTTAGTTTTATGGGAACAATTGGTTATGCTCTTTGTGTAAATATTCCTCGGAAAGCTTTAATTGGCTGTGGTATGTGTGGAATGTTCGGCTGGCTAGTTTATTGGTTAGTGTGGCACTTTCTTTTAGCAGGAAAGGTTTCTTCTAGTTTAATAGCTGCTTTAGTTATTGGCTTAATTAGTTATATTTTTGCAAAATATAAAAAGATGCCGGTAACTTTGTTTAATATTCCTGCGCTAGTACCTTTAGTTCCGGGAGCCACTGCGTATGAAGCAGTGCGGGCAATGGTTTCGGGAGAATTTGTTAATGGGGTACGGTTGTTTTTGATGACAGTAATGATCATTGGGGCGATCGCAATGGGTTATATGATTGCTCAGGTAATCATCGATATTGCTAAATCTTTTAAAAAATGATATTATTTAGGTATGCGATGAGTCGAGAGATCACACTAGTGATTCAATTGGGAGCGTCAAGTCACGTTTTTGTGACACTCACCGGAATTGTGAGGACGTTTTTGAGTGTTAGATGTGAACTGACATTCAATTACTGATTTTTCAGTACCCAAAAAGTCATGGCCTTTTGGCCATGACTTTTTTTATGGAGCTGTTTTTCTATTATCCATAATATTTTCTTGGACTAATCTGGTTACCTGGGGATTATCTAAAAGACTACCGTGAGAACTATTTTCACCAGTAACAGTGATCTGGGTATATTTTTTAACCTGTTTTTGATAGATATATTTACCTGCTTCCACACTTTGATAAGGGACAATCCCATCATCTTGATAATTTTTAGTTCCTGCAATCGCATAAACAATCAAATTGGCGGGCAAATTTTCCTTATTGCGATAAAGTTGCCGAAAAATTGCGGTTTCATTTTTTATGTTCGATTCTAAGGAATTATAGGGAGTGCCCACAGTCATAAGACTATTAATTGTGAGATCATTACGATTAAAGTATTTTTCTAAGTACCAGGTCCAAATTAGCCCTCCATTGGAATGACCAACAGCAGAAAAATTATTAAAATTATAATTATTAGTTAAATAATTCATAACGATTTTTAACCAGCGAGTTTGTTGAGAAATATTAGTATAACCGTCTTGATTATTTTGAAAGGCAATCACAATAAAAGGTTCTTGGTCACGGGCGGCAATGCTGCCGCTTGTTTTAATTTTGTCATTTTTCTGGACAGTAATTTTTAAAACGCTACGTTTAAGTTTACGTTTTCCCGGATGCATCTGCTGAAAAAGGTTGTCAAAACGATCCTGATTAGCCGAACTGCCCGGAATAAAAATTACCGGTGAAACTCGTGAATTATGCCAAACTCGCTCACTGTTCACACTCGCCTGCATAGTTTGATAAGCGGGAATGGTTAGTAACAGCATAATTCCAATAATTATATTAATCCAAGTTTTTGTTTTCATATTTGGCCTCGGCTTTAATAAACGGTAAATAAATAGCAGTAGAACAGACAATAGCTAAGATAGTAGCTATAAGACTGCCCCAGTTACCATTAGTACCTAAAAAATTAAGCAAAAAAGTAGGCGTGCCGCTAAAAATTTCATAAACTGCTGGTTGGGCCCATTTTAATTGGATAAATAGTGCCCCAATTAACATGCTCAGAATGGGGCTGATGACAAAGGGAATTACTAACCAAAAATTAAATAGTACCGGCAATTTGAATAAAAGTGGGGCATTAAAACCAAAAAGACTTAAGAGAATATTTTGTAAAACTAGACGATCTTTGTGTAAAATTAAAAGTGCGAAAATTAATCCTAAGGTACACCCTATTCCTCCTAAAAAAGCATAACTCGTATAAATGGAGTGTAGGTTAAAAGGAAAAGGTAAATTATTGAGGTTACGATGGGTTAGTGCAGCCGATAAATTGGCAGTGGCAGCAGGTGAATTAATAGATTGCCTTGTTTCTGTAAAGGGATTGATGATTCCTAACCAAGTTGCTAAATTACGTAACATGACCAGAGGCCCTAGTGACCACCAATTAATATTGCGTGCGCTCGTGGAAATTCCCGGCAATTTAACAAAAATGTCATTTTGCTGGATCAGGTTAATAATATATCCCACTAAAAATGCTAGAATAATACGGATTGTGGGCCAAGGGACCTTGCGAAAAAGATAAGCCACTAAATAACTAATAATTATTACTAATAAAATAGATGGTAATGTCCAAGTCATACGCAGATCCGGACCAATATTCATGCAGGCCACCGCTAAAATTAAAACCGTACTAAAATTTAAGTCTGAATGTTGAAAATTACTGAGATTTTGGGTTAACAAATATCCGAAAAATAAGAGAATTAATAATTCCAAAATGGTCAGATATTGTGTGCATAAATGGTTGAAAATCGAAAAATTTTGCTGCAGATGGAAAATTTGTTTAAAAAAGCCGTTGGAAGTCAATAAGGTGTTTTTAAGTAGACGCAGATAGGCATCAATTAAAATTAAAGGATAAATATTTTGGAATGTAGTATTAAGTGTCTGCTGGAATTTTTGATTATAAATTTTAAGCATTGACATTTCTCCCATAAATTTAATAAATTTTTACTCTCAATAAACTCAATAAAAATGGAGGTAGATTAATGAAAGATGAGCAACAACGCTGGTTGTTATTAATGAATGCCATTTTTAATATGGTTATGGGATTCATTTTACCAGTAAACACAATTTTTATGACAAAATATCTCCATGAGTCTTTAGTTATCTCAGGCTTTGTCTTGATGGTATATTCGGGAGTCATGATGCTGGGTAATGCTTTAGGAGGATATTTATTTGATCGGTATTCCCACCGGGGGACACTTTTATGCGGCTATTTTATTGCGGCCGTAGGATTTTTAGTGCTCTCATTTTGCCATATTTGGCCTTTATATGCAATTTTATTGACAATTATTGGTTTAGGAATGGGGATTGCCTATACAGCTGTTAATTCTTATACGGCCGTAGTAGCACAACAACATCGCCAGCATTCGCAACGAATTTTTAATATTATGTACTTATCTGCTAATGTCGGTATTGCTGTAGGATCAATGTTAGTCAGTGTGATTTTTCAGCGAAGTATTTTTTTGACTTTCTTTTTACCAGCGCTGTGTTTTCTGATTTGTTTGTTAATTGTTATTTTTCGCGGACATATTTTGGATGGTGAAGCATCGAATCTTCCCAATTCAGTTTCTAAAACTGAGACTGCTACAAGTACGGAGACAACAAACAAGCTTAGTTCGCATCAATTGTCTGTAAATTTAGTTTTGATTTGTGGAGCCGTTTTGATAGTTTGGTTAGGATATTCACAATGGGATAGTAATATGTCTTTGTATATGTTGGATAATCATTTTACAATGCGAAATTATAGCTTGCTATTCAGCCTCAATGCTTTATCATTAATGATTATTCAGCCTCTAATGGGAAGAATAGCAGAGAGTTTGTTTTCTAAATTGAAAATCCAAATAGCTTTAGGATTAGTAATTATGGGTTTTTCTTTTATCTTTTTGCCAAGTGCACAGCAGTATTGGCAATATGTTGTGAGTATGTTGATCTTAACAATTGGAGAATCAATCACCTTTCCGACTATTTCTGCTTTGTTAAATAAATTTTCTACAGGTGCTAACCGTGGTACTTATCAGAGCTTTTATGTGGTTTTTGGTTCCTTAGGTCGCGCTTTAGGGCCCTATTTAGGAAGTCTGATTGCCACGAAAAGCTCCTTTGATTCTTTGTTTATTATCATTTGGCTGGCAATTTTAATTGTGGCTGGTGGTATGATGTTAGTGAAAGAGAAATAATATGAAAACAAAAACAATTTTGCATGCTGCTGGGATTGCGGCATTATTAGCTTGTGGTGCAGGAGCGGGCTTATTTAACTATGTGCATCAGCGTGACAGCCGTGCCTTAAAAACCAAAGTACCGCAGTTTTCAAAGAATAATCCTGCTCTGGAAAATGCTCAAAAATTCACTGCACTCGCAAAACAAAAAATCCACATCTTTTCACATGATCATTTAAAATTGACCGGTTGGTTGACCTTAGCGCAACCTAATCTCGGAACAATTTTAATTGTTCATGGATTTGGTGTGGATCATCATTCTTTAGATAAAATCGGGGCCGTGTTTAATCAATTGGGCTATAATGTACTGCAACCGGATAATCGAGCAGCAGGTCAAAGTGCGGGCCGTTATTTAAGCTATGGTTTTCAAGAAAAATATGATGTTCAAAGTTGGCTGCAATATTTACAAACTCGTCAAGAACTAGCGCAAAATTTTTATTTGTTTGGAGCTTCTATGGGAGCAGCTACTGTGTTAGAAAGTTTGGCTTTAGATTTACCTGCTACGCTTCAGGGAGTAATCGCTGATTCCAGTTATACAGATGCTTTCGCGATTGGCGAATATACTATTTCACGGCAGTTTAATCTGCCAGCCCACTTGATCACTCAAATCTTATCTTTTTGGTCAAAAATCATTTTGCATGGTTCTTATCGGGAGGCTAGCCCGCTAAACAGTGTTGCACAAGCAGCAGTACCCTTGCTTTTTATTTGTGGTCTAAAGGATACAACGGTTCCGCCTGCAATGTCTAAAAAATTATACGCTGCAGCGCTCCAACCTAAGTTTATTGAGTATTTTCCCAAAGGGGAACATATTCGAAGTATTGAAGCTGACCCGCGCCGGTATTATCAAGTTATTCAACACTTTTTACAATTTTGTCAGAAACCAGATTAGAAATTTTTCCAGGCACTTTGAACAATTTTAGGATTGACTAAAAGTAAAGCAAGCACGATGCAAAAGATGTTGGTACCTGCAAAAATAGCAAAAACCCCTTGAGTTCCACAAAAAGCCACTAGACCTGGGAAAATCAGGCTAATAACGAAATTTGTCAGCCACATGACAGCAGTGGCCCAGCTCATAAAAATCGATTTGACAACTGGAGGGAATAATTCCGCTAATAATAGCCAGGTAGTGGGACTGACGACCCCTTGTTGGGTTGCCAAAAAGCAAGTCAGCAGCAGTAAAACAATCAAATTGACTTGATTTTGAGTAAGGTTTTTACTATTCATAACTAGGTTTAACCCTAGCATAAATAGGACATTACCGCCTAAGCCTGCAATCAAAATATGTTGATGTGAATACTTTGCTGTTAGTTTAGTGCCTAATAAAATAGCAGCCGAAGAGACTAAACCGATCAAAACATTCCCATATAAAGCAGCTTTAGCCCCCATACCTACTTTTTGTAAAAGCGTGCTTCCGTAATACATAACGATATTTACTCCAGAAATTTGCTGAATTAAAGCAACGGCAATTCCCGCCAAAAATAAATAAAGCAGATATTTATTATGAAAGATAACGCTGAACTTAATTTGTTGCGGTTTTCCCTGTTCCTTTTTAGATGCTAAAATAGCTTCTTTAATGTCTAATTTGGGAAAGCCTAAGCGGTGAAAGGTCTGCCGGGCTTTTTCTTTGGTACTATGGATTAGCTGCCAGAAAGGGCTTTGTGGTAGATTAAAAGAGAGCAGCCAAAGGATAAGTGCAGGAACACCAGCCATTAAAATCATAATCCGCCAAATGGGATGCCATTGCCCCCAAAACGTACCTAACAGCGCATTAACTGTAAAAGCACACAGTTGACCGACGACAATCGCCACTGCATTTTTATTGACGTTTTGCGATTTATAGCGGTCAGGCGAAATTTCATTTAAATAAACTGGGGCCAAACTTGAGGCACAACCAACGGATAATCCTAAGATAAATCGAAAGATACTAAGAATAACTATATTGTTAGAAATGGCACAACCAATCGTTGCTAAAGTAAAAACGGCGGCAATACTGTGCAAAAGAAGTTTACGGCCATATTTGTCAGCTAATTTACCACTAAAAAGGGCCCCAATAGTACAACCGAATACCAAAGAGGCAGTCACTAAACCTTGCAGATCAGCGGACAAATTTAATTGGTCCGGCTTACTAATAAATGATAAAGCGCCATTAACTACTCCCGTATCATAACCAAATAAGAAACCTCCTAGCGATATAACATATGAGGTATAGCTTAAGAAAGTATTATTAATAGTTTGCGTTACTTTCCGTTTATGCATTGTTCACATTCGAACTTCCTTTCTGGATATTATTATAGTACAATTAAAAATTCTCGGTAGGAGAGAAGCTGTTTTCTAATAATTAAAAGCAGTAAAAAAATTTCTGACCTTAAGGAGAAACTTATTCTTGTCATGAGGACTTGTCATAAAACCATTAGTGACAATAGTTAAATAAATATAATTAAAAATAACTAATCTTTTTTTAATTATAACTTTACATTTTGAAAAAAAAATAGTAAACTTTTTATAATTTCCATTAGAGGTGAGAAGGATGAATATGAAAGTTCAGAAAATGCTGGCAACCGGCTCACTAGGTTTAATGAGTATGCTGGTTCTAGCTGGTTGTGCATCTTCAGGACAAAGTCAGGCTTCAAATGATACCGCGCGAATTATGTCAAAAGAAGTAATTTCGACTGCGGATTCTTCTTTAGCTACTGATATTGTCAGTGCACAGGCAATTACTAATACAATGGAAGGATTATATCGCTATCACGGTAAGAAGTTAGAGCCAGCAATGGCGACTAAGGTAGTCCGTCCTACTAATAATGGACTGACTTATACCTTCCCTTTGCGGCATAATGTTAAGTGGAGCAATGGTGATCCCGTAACAGCTCAGGATTTTGTTTTTGCTTGGCGGCGGACAGTCAATCCTAAAACTAAGTCCCAATATGCCTATATCTATGAAGGAATCGCTAATGCCAAAGATATTACGGCCGGGAAGAAACCTGTAAATTCTCTGGGAGTCAAGGCCTTAGATAAATATACCTTACAAGTCAATTTGGAAAAACCTATTCCTTATTTTGGCCCCTTAATGTCTGCGGACTTCTTTTTCCCTCAAGACCCGAAAGTTGTACAAAAATGGGGTAAAAAATATGGTACTAACTCCAAAACTTTAGTTTCCAATGGCCCTTATAAGCTGCAAAATTGGAGTAGTGTAGACAATAGTTGGACTCAGGTTAAGAATAAAGACTATTGGAATGCTAAAGCAGTCAAAGTACCTAAATTGAAGTATCAAGTAGTTAAGGATGCTTCTACCGCACTTAATCTTTATCAAGCGAAAAAATTAGATCGGGTAGAATTAAGCGGTGATACCTCTAAACAAATGAAAGGTTCCAAGGGATACAGTGTATTAAAACAAAATTCTACCGTATACCTGGAAATGAACCAAAAGAAATATCCATTCTTCAAAAATCAAAAATTACGTCAAGCTATGTCTTTAGCTATTAATCGTCAGCAATTAACAAAGAAAGTATTAGGTAACGGAACTTCTGCTGCCTCTTCAGCAACAGCTTCTAATATGACCTTTAATCCTACTAATAAGAAACAGGATTTTGTGGCTGCAACTGCCCAAACCGGTAAAGCTAATACAAAATATGACCTAGCTAAAGCTAAAGAATTATGGCGGCAGGGATTAGCAGAAACCGGACAAAAGAAGATCAAATTTGATTTGTTAGGTGATGATACTGATATTGCTAAGCAGCAAAGTGAATTCCTGCAAAATCAGTTGGAAAAATTACCAGGATTAAAAGTTAATTTAAATAATGTACCTTATAAGACGAGGATTAGTCGTTCAGTAAGTGGTGACTTTGATGTTGTAATAACGATGTGGAATGCCGATTTTCCGGATCCAATTAACTTCTTGACTTTATTTAGCACAGGTGCCAGCTATAATAGTGGTAAATGGTCGGATTCACAATATGATAATTTAGTTAACCAAAGTATGAGCCAAGATGCTAATAATGCTAGTGCTCGGTGGCAAGATATGGTGGCTGCTCAAAACATTTTGAATGAACAACAAGGTGTCATTCCTCTATATCAAAATGGACAGGCCTTTATGACCCATGATCGCTTGCAGCATTTGGATTATGGCCCAAGTTCCTTGTATAATATGGTTTCATTAAGAATTAAAAAATAATAATCTCTTTGTAAAAAATCAATCGGAAAGGTCAGAGTAATTCTGGCCTTTTTATTATGAATTAAAAAAGCGACGATTGCCTAATAATATTAATTTGCGTATAATTTAATAAGGGGGCATACATATGCATAATGTTTATTTTAATCATGACGGCAATGTTGATGATTTGGTATCGTTGTTACTGTTATTGCAGATGCCGGATGTAAATTTATTAGGGGTGGGAGTAACTGACGCTGATGGCTATGTAGTTCCTGCGGTAGCTGCTTCTCGCAAAATTATTGACGTTTTTGGTGGGACTGAACGGCATACAACAGTGGCTCGTTCGAATTCGCGGCCGGCTCATCAATTTCCAAAACAATGGCGGTTGAGTGCTTTTTCCTTTAATGATTTTCCAATTTTAAATGAGAGAAGTATTATTAATACACTTCTAGTTAAAAAACCAGCACATTTGGATCTGATAGATAAGATTATCCAATCTCCCGAAAAGGTAACTGTAGTTATGACAGGGCCTTTAACCGATTTAGCGCGAGCTTTAACACTTAGACCAGAAATTGCTGCTAATATTAACTGTCTTTACTGGATGGGTGGTGCCTTGAATGGTCATGGCAATGTAGTTGAACCCGGTCAGGATGGAACCATGGAATGGAATGCTTATTGGGATCCGCAAGCCGTACAAACTGTTTGGCAATCCGATTTAAAAATCGTACAAGTTGCTTTAGATAGTACTAATCAAGTACCCCTAACACAGGAATTACGCTGGCGCTGGGCGCGGCAACGGCAGTATCCAGCCTTAGATTTAATTGGTCAAGGATATTCGTTAGTACATTCTTTTGAAGCTGATTCTACTTATTATTTATGGGATGTTTTGACAACCTTAGTCAGCAACTATCCAGAACTAGTAGACTCGCGTACTGTCAAAAGTGCTGTTTTAACAGAAGGACCTGGCGCTGGGCGAACCTATATTGATGATGAAAAAGGGCGGCCGGTAACCTTCGTAACTAACGTTGATGCGAATGCGTTTTATGATAAAATTGATGAATTAGCCCAAGCGGCACCTTATCGGCATCAAAATTAATTTTTATTTCAAATAATTAAGTTGGAAGACAATAATACACTTATTAAAAAAAGAGGACGCTAACTTTATAGTAGGCGGCCTTTTTTAGTTTAAGAATGATAATATTCAACTAAAACTGTCCCGATAATAATCAAAATCAATCCAATTAATGTAGGTAAATTAAGAGGTTCTTTCCAGATGAAATAAGAAGTTGCTGTAATTAAAATAATGCCGACAGCTCCCCACAGTGCATAAGCAATATTGAGCGGAATAAAGTTTAAAGCTAATGCTAATGAATAAAAACAAATACAATAAGAACCAATACAAATTAAAGAAGGGATCAGAGCATGGAAATTATTAGTGGCTTTTAAAAAATTAGTACCAATAATTTCGCCGATAATTGCTAAAGCTAAATAAAAATATCCCTTCATGATAATTCTTCCTTTACAATTGTTGTCAATAATATTTATTTTAACAAAAAAGAATAAAAAATAAATCTACCGCATAAATAATAATCAAATTAGCGGTAGATTTATAGTTAATAAAGAATGATAAATTTAGAGCTTAATTATAATTCGGGGGAAATCATAATTTTTACTTGTGATTTATCAGTGGCTAAAGATTTAATTCCTTCAATAGCTTGATCAAATCCTAATTCATTGGTAATTAATTTTTTGAACAAATCTTGATGATTATTGATCATCCCAATTACTTGTGGGAAGGAGTTATTATAGCCAAAAACAGTATTGATATTTAATCCTTGGACGGTAGCAAAGCTTAATTTAATAGTTTCTGGTTTGCCAAAGATAGCAACAATTTGTATAATGCCACCGCGACGGGTAATTTGAAAAGCTGTATCCAATGTTGGTTGTGCTCCCGCACATTCAAAAGTAATATCTACTCCATCAGGAACTTCTTTTCTTATTTCTTCATTAACATCTACTTTGGATGGATTCAGAGTTTTTAAGCCTAATTCTTGAGCTTTAGCTAAACGCTCTTCTGATATATCGGAAATAAATACTTGTGTAGAATTCATAGTTTTCGCTAATAAACCTGTAAGTAAACCAATAGGTCTGGCACCCATAATTGCAACGTTCTGGCCAGCAATTAAACCACTCTTTTTGATAGCTTCATAAGCTACTGCTGTAGGTTCAGTTAAAGCACCAGTTTTCAAATCAAGAGTGTCAGGCAATTTATAAACAAAAGTGCTATTAATATTAGCAAATTCTTCCATCCCGCCATCATCTGAGAATCTTAGGCAGTTGGCACCGTCTTCAACATGCATGTTTAAACATAAGTTATACTTACCTGCCCGACAATTAGCACATTTACCGCAAGCAATACCAGTTTCGACAACTACACGGTCGCCTACTTGAAAATTATTAACGGCACTGCCAACTTGAGCAACTTCACCTGAAAATTCATGACCAAGAGTAATTGGGACTTTACGTCCTGTAACTGGATGCGATTTCATTGGTAAACCGGCACCATCGGTATAAGCGTGCAAATCACTGCCGCAAATACCACAGTATTTAATCTTAATTTGAACTTAATCAGGTTTTGGATCAGCAATATCAATATCTTCTACCCGGATATCTTTAGCTCCATAAATTCTGACAGCCTTCATATTAATAATTCCTCCTATCTTTTTATCTAACTACAACTCTATTGTAGTAGTTGAAGAAACCGATTTTATTAGTTCTGAATTGTGAAATTATTATTTATTAATAAGAGTAATTAATCTCAGGAGTTATTCTGCCGATAAATAAAAACATGATCATTAATCATAGTTTAAAGTTATTCAATAAATAAACTATTTTAATAATCATGTTTTTATTTTGGTTTACTTAAAGAACTAAAATTTATGTCGACTTAACAAATAAATAAAAATAAACCAAACAATTGTAATGACAGTAGTTAAGGTAGTTTCTGGATTAAATAATAAAATTAAAAAGATAATCCCCATAAAAATAATGGTTAAATAATCACTATAGGGTGCTGCCGGTAACGGAAACAATTTAGAACCATGACGATAATCTGCTGATTTTCGGTATTTAATATGTGTCAGCATGAGAAACATATAAATAATTAAAAAGGCTGCCGAAGCTACAGAAGTGATTAATTTAAAGGCCCCTTCAGGGAGCAAATAGTTGATAAAGACGACTAACGCTACAATTCCAGTAGATAGCGTAATGGAACGCATGGGGATTAATTGCCGATTAAGGTGGGAAAAATAACTATCCGGTTTAGCAAGGGAAAAGAGCATACGTCCTGTTGTAAATAATGAACTATTTAAAGAAGATGCCGCTGCAGTTAACACCACAAAGTTAATAATTCCTGCGGCTGCTTTAATCCCAATACCTGCGAAAACTTGAACAAAAGGAGAATGTCCGGCACTATAATCTGGCCAAGGTTGAATAATCATAATAGCCATCAGAGCACCAATATAAAATATTAAAATTCTCATGATTACAGAATTAATGGAGTGGGGAATATTTTTTAATGGATCTTTAGTTTCGGCTGCCGAAACACCCACGAATTCAACTCCCAGAAAAGAGAAGAAAGCCATTTGAAAAGCAGCAATAATCTGCCAATTATTACCGGAAGACAGGCCATAATTCCATAAATTGGAAAGCTGAACGGTACCTTTAGTAGTATGAAACTGGAAAAGTAGCATAATAATAGCAGTTACAATTATTGCCAAAATAGCAATAATCTTAATTAAAGCAAACCAAAATTCAGTTTCTCCAAAAGCTGAGACTGCGATTATATTAATCGAATATAAAGCGGCTAAAAAAATGAGTTCCCAAATCCAAGTGGGAATATGGGGAAACCAAAATTGCATATAAGTACCGACAGCCGTTAATTCCGACATAGCAATAACTAGCCAACCCAACCAATAAGTCCACCCCATAATATAGCCTATGCGTTTGCCCAAATATTTTTTAATGAAATCAACAAAAATAATTTTTGTAGTATCAGAAAGTAATAATTCACCTAAAGCTCGCATCATCAGAAAAACAAAGAGGCCAGTAATTAAATAAATAACTAAAATAAAAGGCCCGGCTTTATGGATGGATTCTCCTGATCCTAGAAATAAACCAGTGCCAATAGTGCCGCCAATAGCAATCATACTAACATGCCGTGCGGACAGAGATCGGGACAAGGATTTTTTATCTGCCAAAGTGAACAACTCCTCATCTAATTGTAATTAACCGTAATAATTAAGCCTTTATTGTAGCATAAAATTAAGGTTAAGAAAAACTTTATTAGAAAATCACTTAAATAATAACTAATTAAATGAGAAATAAATGAGCAGTTGATCAATCTTAATAAGAGTCAAGGGCGATTGGCTAATTATTTAAAAGGCGGTTGCCGATTTGATAAAAATTATTCTGATCGGCCTTCGGAACCATGCTCCCGCCTGTAGACCAAACAATATGAGTAGCTTGCTTCAATGGATAGTCAGTCTGCAAAGCTTGGAGACTTTCTTTAATAACAGCAAAACCAGCTGCAGCAGAAGGTTCAATATTAATATTTTCACTGTCAGCTAAAAGTGCTAAATATTTAAAAATTTCATTATCTCTAAAGGTAGCACAACCTCGTAATAAAGTTTTCATCATCTTACCTGCCAAAAATGAAGGCCGACTGACTGCTAAACCATCAGCCGCTGTTTTGCCATCTAAGCCGATGTCATAAACGGAAATATCATGATTTAAACCGGTAAGCATTCCTAAAGTTACCGAAGGGACATGAGTAGGTTCAGCAAAAATTCCGTGAATATAAGGTCCCATAATCTTTTTCAATCCAAAAGTTACACCGCTGGGACTGCCACCTACACCCGCAGGCAAATAAACAAAAACCGGATGTTGCCGACCCAGAGGAATATGTTGATCAGCTAATTGTTTTTGCAGACGCACCGCTGCCACTGCATATCCCAAAAAGAGATCGGCCGAGCCTTCATCGTCGATAAAATACGTATATTTATCTTGGGCTGCTTGTTTTCTGGCTTGTTCTACGGCAAAATTACAATCGGCATCATGTTCAATAACATGAACACCGTTAGCTCTTAGTTTAGCTTTTTTCCATGAGCGGGCATCATGTGACATATGAATAGTAGTTTGAAAGCCAAAGCTGGCCGCTGCAATGCCAATACTTAACCCCAAATTACCGGTTGAACCAGCAGTAATGCCGTAATGAGAAAATAATTGATGATAACGTGGTGTAGCAAGGATAGAATAATCATCCATATAAGTTAAATCACCCTGGGTTAGAGCGATATGTTCAGCAAATTTGAGCACTTCATAAATACCACCGCGTGATTTAATAGATCCGGAAATAGGTAGTACATTATCTTGTTTAAGATATAAAGAACCTGGTAAAGTCCAATTGTTATATTGAGACCAGGCACTTTGCATCCGCTCAATTCTAGTTAAAGGAGATTCAATAATACCGTTTAGATGGGCCGTTTCCGGGAAAACTACTGCTAAGTAGGGAGCAAAGCGTTCCCAACGAGCTACAGCATCAAAAATGTACTCCGAAGTAAAAGGTAAATGTTCATCTGGCTGACCATAATCTGGGTTGCGCCAAAAAAGTGGTTGATATTCTTTTAACTGTGTAATCATAGGAAACTGTTGACTTAATTGAGAACTACTTTTAGGCTTAGTCATAGTTTTTTCTCCTTAACTTTATTTTTAAATGTTTGAATATAATTTAAACCATTTGAACATTTGAAACAAGACTCTAGCAAGAGTATCATGGTGGCATGATAAGAAATGTGAGGTTAGTTTATGGAAATCGAAGTTAAACAGTATCAAACTAAAATTGCGGCAGAATCTTATCAAAATTTCACTCTCGAATTAAAATTAACCCGCCGCTTGGCTCAAAAGAAATTGCAAGATTCCTTAAAACAATTATGTCAGCAAATCCAAGATGCAGTAGCGAGGGGCTATTTAGCCCAGGGACAGTTAATAATTAGCGGTTTACCTTTTCCCATTACCTTTGCTTTGCAAACCGGGATTATTAACTTACCATTTCAGGATTATCAAAAAGTTAGTAATTTTTTCGAACCTGAGCAAAGAACAGAAATCCATTTATATTTAGTTACTTTCAGTGAGTTTATTAATGCCTCACATTTAAGGATTGATCAGGTTCTGGCTGATCCTAGTCAGGCAGAAACTCAAATATCAGAAATTGTAAAAATGGTGCATGATAATCTGCAACAAGCTTTATCAAATTATGATAATCGGATTCAACAACCACAAAAGGAAGCAAAAGATAAATGATTACTGCTAATAATTTATTATTGATGTTAATTACTGGACTGTTAGCTGGAATTTTAGGAGCGGTTTTAGGAATTGGTGGGGGAATGATTGTCACACCGATTTTAACCGTGGCTATGGGCCTAGATATTAAATATGCCATCGGTGCCAGTATTATTGTCGTTATTGCTACCAGCTCAGGGGCAACAATTTCTTTTTTGAAAGATGAAATGTTGAATTTACGTGTTGCCATGTTTTTAGAGATTGCAACGACAATTGGAGCGGTCAGTGGGGCGGCTTTAAACGGCGTGATACCCAAAGCTATTTTATATATTTTATTTGGTCTATTAGTTTTAAATTCCAGTTATACAATGATCAAGAAGTTACTGGGTAAGACTAAGAATGCAACTGCCCAAGCTGTCCAAGGGGATACTTTAGCCCAAAAATTACGTTTAGATGGCAGTTATTATGATAAGGCTACGAAAAAAGAAGTTAACTACCAAGTTCAAAATGTTCCTGGCGGTTTTTTAATGATGCTCGTTGCTGGGTTAGCCAGTGGACTTTTAGGTATTGGCAGTGGTGCTTTTAAAGTAATCGCTATGGATAATATTATGAAAATGCCGCTTAAACCATCTAGTGCTACTAGTAATTTAATGATGGGAGTTACTGCTGCTGCCAGTGCTACAGTCTATTTTTTTAATGGGACTATTGTGCCTCATATTGCAGTTCCTTTATCTGTTGGAGTAGTATTTGGAGCTATTTTGGGAAGCCGAATTATGCAACATTTACGGCCCAAAGTTATCCGAATTATTTTTATTCCTATTTTATTATATTTAGGTTTACAAATGATTTTGAAAGGGTTTGGGGTGAACATTTAAATGAATAAACAGGAAATGAATGAAATTGAACTGATCATTGGCAAAATTCTGCGGATTGGAGTCATTATTTCGATGTCCGTTATGATTATCGGGCTATTAATGTTAATGATTGAGGGTAATGGCGGCTACTCTGCTAATCAGTTTCCCACAAGTTTTAAGGATATTGGGCAAGGATTATTAGCTCTGAAACCAGACGCTGTTTTAATGTTGGGCGTTTTTTTGTTGATCTTAACTCCAGTGTTGCGGGTAGTAGTTTCAATTTATGCTTTTTTTAAGGAACATGATTATTTGTATACTTATATTACAACGTTTGTCTTAATTATTTTGCTAGGTGCAATGATTGCCGGTTATTGGATCGGACGCTAACTAAATAGTGAAAGGAGAAATGGCTATGGAATATCAGTTGATTAGTTGGAATATTGATTCCTTAAATGCGGCCCTAACTAGTAAAAGCCCCCGCAGTATTTTAACCAGAAGAGTTTTACAAAAAATTATTCAGATCCATCCTGATATTTTGGCGCTTCAAGAAACTAAAATGCCCGCTGATCCTAATAAAGTAAAGAAGTTATTACAGCTGGTGACAGAATATTTTCCTGATTATCAAGTAGTTTATAGCGCTTCGCAACCTCCGGCACGTAAGGGTTATGCGGGGACAATGATTTTATACTTACAAACTTTACCTCAGCCGCAAAGTAGTTATCCCCATATTAATGCTCCAGAAACCATGGATGATGAAGGACGAATTATTACTTTAGAATTTCCGGATTTTTTTGTTTCTACTGTGTATACGCCCAATTCTGGACAACGTTTGGAGCGACTTTCTTTGCGGCAAATTTGGGATGATAAATATCGTGCATATTTAATGAGTTTGACCCAAACAAAACCGGTTTTGGCTTGTGGCGATTTTAATGTGGCGCATCAAGAAAATGATCTCGCTCATCCTGCCAATAATCATCAAACGGCCGGTTTTACTGATGAAGAGCGACAAAAATTCTCCCAATTATTAGAGGCTGGCTTTATTGATGCTTTTCGAAAAATCTATCCTCAAGCTACAGGATGTTATCAAGAAAATCGCAGTCTATATACGTGGTTTCCCCAACGAGTAAAAACCAGCAAGAAAAATAATTCAGGCTGGAGAATAGATTATTGGGTCTTATCAAAAACTTTAACAGGGAACATTAAGTCCTGTGTCCCTTTAACCACAGGTGAACGGCAGGATCATTTGCCAATACTATTACAAATAGATTTATGAAAGCCAATTAATTGAATTAGTCTAAAAAAGACCACCAATATTAGAGTCGTAAGGCTCCATTGGTGGTCTTTTTTAGATTTAGAAAAATATTATTTTTTATCTAAACCAATATTATAATCTGAATCTTTCATAGCGGCTACTTTGCCGAGTAGATAACCATTTCCTACCTGAGAAAAGAAATCATGGTTGTTAGTACCAGTCGAAATCCCATTCATAACAATTGGATTGACATTTTCTGCATTACCGTCAGCAAAGAGAGGATTTTGTCCTAAGTTCATGAGGGCTTTATTAGCGTTATAGCGTAAAAACTTATTTACATCATCTGTCCAGCCAATATCATCATAGAGTAAAGAAGTATATTTTTCTTCATTATCATAAAGACTATATAATAAATCATACATCCAATCTTGTAATTTTTGTTGGTCTGATCGACTTAATTCGTTAAAACCTAATTGGAATTTATAACCAATATACGTACCATGAACGGATTCATCCCGAATGATTAATTTAATAATCTCGGCAACATTAGTGAGTTTATTATTGCCCAAATAATACAGAGGTGTGTAAAAACCGGAATAAAACAGGAAGGTTTCTAAAAAAACCGAAGCAACTTTCTTTTCTAGAGGTTTTCCGTTTTGATAAATTTCATTAATGACTTCGGCTTTATGCTGTAAATATTGGTTGTGATTAGTCCAGTCAAAAATTTCCTCAATTTCTTCGGTAGTATTCAAAGTACTGAAAATCGAAGAATAACTTTTAGCATGAACTGATTCCATAAATTGAATATTATTAAAAACGGCCATTTCTTCTTGGGTCCGGGTATCTCGGCGTAATTGATCCATTCCATCTTGTGATTGAAGTGTATCTAATAAAGTTAAGCCTCCAAAAACCCGTCCGACTAAAGTATGTTCAACTTCAGATAATTGCCGCCAATCGTCACGATCGTTGGATAGAGGAATTCTAGTATCCAACCAAAATTGTTCCGTCAGTTTTTCCCAAGTTGCTTTATCGACTTTATCTTCAATTTGATTCCAATTAATTGCCTTATAATAAGTTTCAACCATATTTTACTCCTTTAATTAGATTGTACAGCTTTCACATTCGTTAACGCCGACTTCGGTACTATCATCGGTGAAAGTCCGTACATAGTACAGCGATTTGATTCTTTTATAATAAGCGTAATTACGTAAAATCGTAAGATCACGCGTAGTTTGTTTGCCTTCTTCATCGGCTGTTTTCCATTCGTATAATCCTTCTGGAATTGAAGAACGGACAAATAAAGTCAGGCTTATACCTTGATCGACATGTTGTTGAGCCGCAGCGTAAGTATCAATAACTTTGCGCATATCTGTATCATAAGCAGATTTATAATAAGGGATGGTTTCATTACTTAAGTGGGGCGCTGGATAATACAATTTACCATTTTTCTTTTCTTGACGCTCCTCTACCAACCAAGTGATCGGTTGTAAGCTGGCACTGGTATCATTAATGTAAGAAATAGAACCAGTTGGGGCTACCGCCAAACGGTAAGCATTATATAAACCATCTTTTTGAACCTTATTTTTTAGGCGCAACCAATCTTGCGGTCCGGGTACAAAAATATTTTGAAAGAGTTTTTGAACTTGCGGATTGCGCGGCCGAAAATCGTGTTCTATATATTGAGAAAAATAACTGCCATCAGCATAGTGAGACTGGCTAAAATTCGCAAAAGTTTGCTGGCGTTCTTGAGCAATATTATTACTTTCTACCAAAGTCCAATAATTCAAGAGCATGAAGTAAACACTAGTAAATTCTAAGGCTGTCGGCGAGCCATACTCAATTTGATTGATTGCCAAATAAGTATGCAGTCCCATGGCGCCAAGACCAATAGCATGATTAAGATGATTACCTTTTTGAATAGAAGGGACTGCTTCAATATTAGAATGATCCGAAACAAAGGTCAAAGCCCGCGTCATTGCCCGGACTGAGCGACCAAAATCCGGACTGGTCATTAAATTGGGAATATTAGTCGACCCCAAATTACAACTCACATCAGTTCCCATTTTTACATAATCTTGCCGATCATTGAGCGTGGAAGGAATTTGTACTTGTTGAATCTCAGAACAAAGATTACTCATAATAATCTTGCCAGCTATTGGATTAGCACGATTAGCTGTATCAATGTTCAAAATATAAGGATAGCCTGATTCTTGTTGTAATTTACTAATTTCCAGTTCTACTTCGCGTGCCGGAATTTTATATTTGGTAATTTGATCATTAGCTACCATCTTGTCATATTCCTTGGTAATGTCAACATAAGAAAAAGGAACGCCATATACTCTTTCAACATCATAGGGGCTAAACAAATACATGTCCGCGTTATTTCTGACTAATTCATAAAATTTATCCGGAACAATAACTCCTAAAGAAAGAGTCTTGACGCGAATTTTTTCGTCAGCATTTTCCTTTTTAGCGGAGAGAAAATCCATAATATCAGGATGAAAAATATTTAAATAAACTGCGCCCGCTCCTTGACGTTGGCCTAGCTGATTACTATAACTAAAGCTATCTTCCAGAAGTTTCATCACTGGTAATACTCCACTGGAAGCGCCTTTAATACCCTTAATAGGTGAACCGGCTTCACGTAGATTAGATAAAGTCAAACCCACGCCACCACCAATACGTGATAGCTGTAAGGCACTGTTTATAGCCCGGCCGATAGAATTCATATCGTCAGTAATCTGCAATAGAAAACAAGACACAAACTCTCCGCGACGTTTTTTGCCAGCATTCAAAAACGAAGGTGTGGCCGGCTGATAGCGTTGGTGAATCATTTCTGTTGCTAATTGTTGGGCTAGTTGGTTATTGCCTCCTGCAAAATAGAGCGCATTAAATAAAACTCGTAATTCATAATTTTCTAAATAATAGTCGCCATTATTACTTTTAAGAGCATATTGATTATAAAATTTATATGCTGCCATAAAGGATTTAAATTGAAAGTGCTGACTTTTTAAATAGCCGTATAAATCTTGAATAAAATCCCACGAATATTGTTGTAAAAAGTTGCTTTCCAGATATCCCTGATCTATAAGATTGGTCAAATGTTCTTTTAAAGTTGCCGCTATTTTAGTATTAGGAATGACATTTTCTTTAAAAAAGGCCGCTAAAGCCGCATGATCACGATCTAAAGGGATATGACCATCTACAGGTATATTTAATTCGTTGTTTAATTTAAAGTATGTTACTTTGGCGATATCGAGATTGTTTAGACTCAAGTTGTTCCACTACTTTCCGAAAATTTTTAACATCTGAATCAGTACCATTAAATTCAAAGTCAAAAATAACTGGGACATTTAATCCCTTGGCAATATCTTTGGCAGTATGAATATAGAGATCATTGAAATTACGATTGCCGCCACCAGCTACTCCGACTAAATTTTGCGCGTTAGATTTATAATTTAAAAAATCAATAACGGCATCCATCATGTCATCATCATAGGCAGGCACAACTAATACGTAAGGAGCTCCCATTTTGTAGTCAGGGTCGGTATCACTAATTTCATAAGCCTGCAGCTCTGTTTTTTTGATAAAACGTTTTGTTTGACCGGTTATAGAGTAAAAAGCAATTTTCATTTATTGTGCCAACTCCTTTAAAGCATCTGGGCGAAAGCCGACGACAGTAGCAGTCTGACTCATAACTACTGGTACACTTTGAAAACCCTGCTGTTTTAAATAATCTAAATATTGTGGTTGGTTATTAATGTTATGTTCTTCAAAAGCTATATTATGTTCGGTGAGAAATCTTTTAGTCATTTTGCATTGAATACAGCCATTTTTAGTGTAAATAGTAAGTGCTTTGTTCATAAGAATACCCCCTTGCTAAACTGTAACTAATTATAGCGTCTTCGACATCTAAACACAACATATTGTGTCTTGTAAAAAACTAAACACACTATGATGTGTTTGAATAAGCCTGAAATGAAAGTAATCAGACCTTGTTTAAATTTTTTTAACGATTATTTTCGTGGCTAAGCAGTAGTTAAGTGAGCTATAATTAAAACACCAGCAAGTTATTCTAAAAATTGGGAGAGTATGAAGTAATGCAATTAAATTGGAATTTTTTAGGATTAGTCATCTGGATAATGATTATTGTGGCTATTGTAGCAGTGGTCTTGAACATTCGCCAGCGGCATTTAAAAATGATTGTTGTGCAAAAAAAGCACCGCTCTTTGCCCAATAGTGTTCTAGATATTGGAGAAGTCGGAATTATTTTAATTGCAATTGGTATTATGTTTTATCTAACCTTTCTCAATAAAGTCAGTGTGAAAGATACGCAACGGGTTTATCTAAATTATGACGTTAAGCCGTTAGTTATGCAGACTAAAAATGACCAGGGATTTTATGTTCAAGCTAAAGAATCCCCAAGTAAAAATGTAATGCAGTATTACACTTATTGGGTCAAAGGAGCTAAATTTACAGTGCCGGGCAATAATGCTTCCATTTCTGATGGACACCAGCCGATCAGTCTTAACGCCAAAAACTATCCGTGGCCGCAAGCAGAAAAATACGACAAAAAATATCAGTACGCTTATGTGATGACTATGATAGCTCGTTATAAGAATAATGTAATTAATGGCTTAGGATTACATGCAGGCAATGTTGCCACTGACTATTCTTTAATTCGAGTGCCTTCGAGCACTTTCGTAAATATTATTCACTCAGAAGCCAAATAAGTAATTTTGAAGAAATAACGCAATTTTTCAAATATAGAGGGGTTGAGGCCTGAAAAAGCCTCAACCCCGTAATTATTTATCTTGAAAAAACTTTATTTAGCAGTGGAGTCATTCTTTTTAAATTTTTTTAATGACTGTGCTTTAACAACTATCTTATGATTAAGTTCAGCTACATTATCTTCGTCACGTGGATCATAATCATTAATTGTTAACAAAACTGAATTACTGTAGATTTTTTCGACTGTTCCGGTAAAGGGATATTCTAAATCTTCTTGGACTTTACCTTGAAGTTTGTCGCCAATGTTAATAGTAGCTATTTTCATATATTGACCTTCCTTTGCGCAAACTTCTATTATAATAGAATATAATCTTTCGTTTGACAATTATTTAGGAGCCTTTTCTTTGAAAAAAATAATAATTATTACTGGTGCCAGCGGCGTTGGAAAAACCACAGTTAATCACTATCTACAAAAAAAATATGACATTGCCCCTATCATTACCCATACTACGCGCCCCCGCCGTCCGGGAGAAATTAACGGAGTTGATTATTATTTTGAAACTCCGGCCAGTTTTAAACAGCATTTATATCTTGAACAAGTCCAATATGCGCATTACTTATATGGCTCTTCAGTGGAAGGGCTCCAGCAAGCTTGGCGACAACATGATTGGGTTAGTATTGTTTTAGATACAGCCGGAGCAACTACTTATTTGCAAAAATATCCGCAAGAAACGGTGATTATTTTTCTTACAGTTGCTCCTGATGAATTATATCAACGCTTGCAGCAACGTACTTTAGATCCTTTTATTTTGCAGCAGCGGATAACCAGTGTTGAATTTCAACGTGATTTACATTTGCCCCTGGCCTTAACAGGGCAAGCTACAGTAATTACCAATAATAATTGGTTAGCTACTCAAAAGCAATTAGATCAGTTAATAACGCACTTATTTGAGTCTTGAAAGCAAAAAAAGTGACTTTTATGACAAAATTGCGCAACTAATTGTAATGCTTTGTTTGTCTGTTTGTAACATTCCTGCAATAAAAAAAGAGTATTGTTTTCACTGTTAAGTTGTTTAGCTGAGGTTGAACAATAAATAATTTAAAATTAAAATTTAAAACTCGCTTTTATTGCATGGAGGAGAAAATTCATATATGATTTCTAAAAAACGGATTGTCAGTTTAATTGCTGCTAGTGTGATCGGTATTTCAGCTTTAGGTGTTGCTAATCAGACTGATATCACCAATAATAATCCCCAAGTAGTCCAGGCTGCTACTGTTGGCCAAGCAGTAACAGTTAATTCTAATGGTAATCAAGTAGCTTTACGGGTCAGCCCAGATGATAATGCGGCTTCAACTGGTCAAAATGTGGCGGATAAAACTGCTTGGGCAGTTGTTAGTGTGGCCACTGATGCTAAAGGCCAAGTATGGTATAACTTGGCTGCCAGTTCTTGGATTAAGGGTAGTGATGTTGTTGATACTGCTACACAAGCACAGAATTTAATTAATGCAGCTAAAGCCCAAATTGGTAAACCTTATGTTTGGGGTGCCAAAGGACCTAATGCCTTTGATTGTTCTGGATTAATGCATTATGTATTTCAACAAACCTTAGGTAAAGAAATTGGCGGTTATACTGTTGCTCAAGAATCTGCAGGCTATAGTTTAGCTATCAAAGATTTACAACCAGGTGACTTAGTATTTTGGGGTTCTCATGGAGCAACTTATCATGTGGCTTTGTATGCTGGCAATAATCAATATATTGATGCTCCGCAACCGGGTCAAACAGTTAGCGTTCATACTATTTCCGGTTACTTCATGCCTTCTTTTGGAGTACGTGTAATTTAAAGATATTTACCTAAAAATCAGTTTAGAGCTGGTTTTTTATTTTTTATAAAATTCAAAAATTTGAAAAAACAGATCAGAAGTATTTAAGCTCCTGATCTGTTTTTTAAGTTGATAGTAATAGTGCAGGATTTTACTTAATTTCTTTTAAACCTAAACGCCGCCGCCCCGCATTAAACCAAGGGCTGACGGTAAAGGCTAAAATATCATTAATCACATAGACACTGGAATTAATGGCCATACCTAAACTGGCATCTCCTTGGCTGAAGGTAATAGCCCATAAAATAAGTTGGGCGATGCCGGAAGTAAGCCACCAAAAGTACTGATTATTGTAACGTAAAAAGCAAACAATTCCGCCGGTTAAACTAATGGAAAAGGCCATTCCATCATAAATCGGACGGGGATCGTTGGTTAAATGCCCAATCAGATAGGAACTTAAAGCCCAAACAATGAGAGTAAAGAGAATAGAAATTGTCCATTCCTTAGCCTTGAACTTCTTTAAATGATTTTTGGTATCATCATTCCATGTACGGATACTAATTAAAATGGGGATATCCAAAGTCAAAACATAAGCCACTTGTTCAAACATTGATAAATAGTTTTTAGCCTCAAAACCGACATAAATAAAACAAGCGGCACTAAGTAGTCCGAGCCAACCATTGACAGCTTTAGTCGCATTAATAGCTAAAACGCAAAGTACTCCGAGAGTAGTACCAATAAAAGTGATAACAGCTACTGGAGTAATGGGGTGATCAACTAAGGTCATGACTTGACAACCGAGAGAAAACCAAAATAAGTAATAATTTTGTTGCGGCCAGCCTTTTAATTGATGGTACAACCATCTGAAGTAGTTTCCATTCGCTCCTTGCATGATAAATCCCTCCATCTCTTTTTTTATCTTATCAGTCTTATTGTACACAAAATTGTAGATAAAAAAAGCGCCAGCTATATTGCCCTCAAAAAATTACTTTGAGTTAAAGCAGAGAAATAATAATTTGCTTGTGGTTGTAGTATGATTAATGATAAAGTAGGTGAGTATAATGTGTGGGCGCTTTATGTTTGAACCGGAAGCTAATTCAGAAATTCAAAGAATTTATCAGTTAGCCTGTCAAAGTGGTCAAAAGCCGGCTACAGGAGAGATTTTTCCTAATGATTTAACGGCTGTGGTCATTACTCAAAAGCAAAAAATTAAAGTTACAACAATGAATTGGGGCTTTCCCGGATTTAAAAAGGGACAAAAGATTATTAATGCGCGTGCGGAAACGTTAGAGCAAAAACCACTATTTGCTCGTCCTTTTAAATTTCACAGAGCAGTATATCCTACTACTGGATTTTTTGAATGGAATCAAAAAAAGGAAAAATTTTGGTTTAATTATTCAACTAAGGCCCAACCGTTATATATTGCTGGTTTTTATGATTATTTCCAACAACAGCCGCATGGTATTATTATTACTACTGCTCCCAATCAGATGGTAGCCTCTGTGCATAATCGAATGCCCTTATTATTTCAGAAAAAGCAAATTATTCCTTGGCTGACCAATATGACACAGGCGCGCCAATTACTGACGCAAACCCAACCGCCTTTAACAGCAATTGTGCAAGCGGCTAAAACATAGAAGGGATTTTTATTTATGGAAAATTCAACTTTGCAACTTTTATTACAACGACGGACGATCAGAGCATTTAAAGCGCAAACATTAACTGCTGAGCAATTGCAAACTTTGATGGAGGTAGCCCAACACACAGCAACTTCTAATTTTTGGCAGCAATCTTCAGTTATTCATGTGACGGATCCGAAAATTCGCGCTCAAATTCGGGAGATAACGGCTCAAAATTATGTGGGAGCCAACGGGGACTTATTTATTTTTGTCGCTGATCTTTATCGCAATCAGCAAATCCGCCAAGAAAAAGGTTTGGATGATGGGGTTCTTCATAATACAGATCTCTTTTTGCAAGCAGTAGAGGATACAGTTTTAGCAATTCAAAATGTAACTACCGCAGCAGAAAGTATGGGCTTAGGCTGTGTGTTTTTAGGCAGTGTTCAAAATGATGCTCAAAAAATGATTGAGCTTTTAAAGTTACCCCAGTTAACTTTTCCTTTACTGGGTTTACAAGTAGGGATTCCTAATCAAGAGCCGCAGCTAAAACCGCGTTTACCGCTAAAATTTCGGACTTTTGAAAATAGCTATAATTATCATTATCATTTAGCAGACTTAAAAGATTACGATCAAGTTGTGCATACTTATTATGATTTACGTGATGCCAATCGGCGTATTGATACTTTTACTCATCAAATAGCTACTAAATTGAGTCAAAGTACTGCTAAACGCGACCAAATCGGCAAGGTATTGCATCAGCAAGGTCTATGTTTAAAATAAAGGCTAATTGCTGCTGGTAGCTTGAAGATGATCACTAATGGTGGTGGGTATACTAATAATTTTAGAATCAGGTATATTTATCATCAAAAATGGTGATAAAATGTATGATGATAATTAAATTAAGAATAGGGTAATTTAAAAAAGGGTTGCGACAATTTTGTCCTACCCCTTTTATTTTAATGAGAAATGTTTTTTGAGGAGGAAAACCATGGCGAAAAAAAAATACCGTAATTCACAAGCAACCAATTCATCTTGGTTTTGGTTATTAGTAATTATTATTTTACTAATCGCTGGTAGCGGCAAATCAGGCCAATTAAATGCTGTCTTAAACAAAAAGCAGGGTTTTAATCCTATTTCCTTATTTCAGAGTAATAAGGTAAAACTCAATAGCAGCAATAATCAGGAATTAATTAATTTAGCATTCGATCAGCATAAATATCCCCAGAATTATGCCATTATTAATAATAATCAACCAGAATTTTCCGCTCAGGCCCAAAAAAGGCTCCGTATAATGCGCGCTGGAAATAATTTACAAGTTTATTTAAAGCAACACAGTAATCAACAGGATACTTTATATAACAATTTAGACTATTTAGGGCGAACCCAGGCAGTTACTAGTTTTGTGCGTTATCGTGATGTAGTAAAACATTCCAGTCGGGTCATGGAACGTCCTCCTTTTCCCTCTGCTACCCACGTTTCGGGAGAATATGCCGATGGACAATATAATAGTGAACAACAGCGCTGGTTGGGGAGTCAATCTAATAATCGGTTAGTGCAATTAGCAAATTATCATGGTTATTTGTATAATAAAAGCCATTTATTAGCGTGGTCGTTAGGTGGAACCATGGCAACTAATAATGTGGTGCTGGGAACCCGCGCACAAAATGTAGGTACTAATAATCAAAATGATCCGGGGGGAATGGCCTATTCTGAAACCAGAGTGCGCAATTTTTTAAAAACTCATCCGCAGGAAGTAATTTTTTATCAGGCTATTCCGGTATATGCGGGAACGGAATTGGTTCCTCGAGGTGTACATGTTTTAGCCCAGTCGGTGCATGATCCGCAGGCTTTACAAATTAATGTCTGGACTTTTAATACTCAACCGGGAGTCAAAATTAGTTATCAAACTGGAAAAATGTTGGCTAATTGAGCAAGTCACGTTGTAAATGCTCACAGAGTACATGACGAATCTGTTTTAACTTAGCGGCATAGTTGGGCCCAAAATTGCTGGGATTTTGATCATTAACAAAACGACCAGCATTGCGCATTCCCCAAAAATGGGCAGTATCATCATCAAATACTTTAAATGCTTGCATATATTTATTCCATAAAGCATCATTTTGCCCGATTCCATCACCAACATAACCTTGACCGCCACCTAAGTAGCCACAATTCATAATAGTATATAATTGTTTGCCAGTTAATAAAACAACGGGTCCTTTATCAGTATCTTTATAAGCAAAGTTTTTAGCAAAAACTTTTTCGATATAGCCTTTGACAATCGCTACCGGAGCATCATGCCAGTTAGGATAGGCAAAGATGAGAATATCTGCCTGTTGGATCATTGCTTGTTCCTGGGCTAAATAATGTGGTCGATGCCCTAAACCATCTTTAACATAATAAAATTCTTCCGCTCGCAAAACAGGGTCAAATCCGATATTATATAAATCTCTTAATGCTACTGCACAATGATTTTGTTCGAAAAACTTCATTGCGGTATAAATCAAATCATAAGTTAAGCTGTACTTACGCGGCTCTCCTGTCACAAATAAGACTTTTGTTTGGGAGGTGCTATTAGTAAAACCTTGTGGTTGGTATTTTTGCATGAGCTCTTTGGGAATAATGGTAGCAGAGGTAGGGATCTTTTTTTGTAAAATTTTAATTGTTAATGAATCCAAAATTTTCAACTCCTTTGTGGATCTAATTATATGTATAGTTCATTCACAACTATTCTGCAAATAAAAAAGGATCATAACTAAAAGGCTATGATCCAGGGAAATTTGGCCCTGCTATGAAATTGATGAACAATTAATCTTTAAGACGCAAAGACATCATATTGTAAGCACCAGTCGGTCCGTGGTCTACATTTTTCACACGAGATTTTGTCAGCCACGCCTCACCATTTTGATATAGTGGAATAGCCGGGACTTCGCGATTAGATAGATTTTGTGCAGCTTTCATATCTTGCCAGCGAGCCACTGGATTATTAGCGTCTTCGTTTAAACTCTTATTAACTAAATTATCATATTCGGTATTCGACCATTTACCGTCATTATTAGTGGCATCAGTATTAAAGAGTGTCAAATAAGTGATCGGGTCAGGAAAATCACCGCTCCAGCCTGTTACTAGTAAGTCGAAATCACCACTTTTAGCGCGAGCAAGACGGGTTTTTAAAGGCACATTTGTTACATTAATCTTAATTCCCGGTAACTTTTCAAATTGATTTTGGAGGAATTCAGCTTGTTTTTTAGCAACGTCACTATCATCACCTAGTAAAGTGAAAGTGAATTTCTTGCCTTTATTGTTCGTCTCACTAAGACCTTCTTGCCAAAGTTGTTTAGCCTTAGTAGGATTATAAGCGTTTGTAGCAACTGCGGATGTCTGAGTTTCCTTAGCAAAATCAACTTTAGTTTCCGGATTGAAAGTCATTTTGGCTGGAAAGGTTGAAAGTGAGGCAATTTTGCCATCGCCTAAAACTTTATTCGTTAGTTGTTGGCGGTTAACTGACATCGAGAGGGCTTGGCGAATTTTAGTATTGTTAAAGAGAGCAATTTTTTTAATATTAGGAGCAACAAAAAAAGTAGTACTTTCATTTTGTATTTTGTAATCTTTAGCGTTTTTCATTTGTTTAGCACTATCACCGGTTAATAAAACACGATCCAGTTTATTAGCTTGATAAAGATTAAGTGCAGTAGAAGCATCTTTGACCACTTGATATTGAAGCTTTTGAACTTTAACATTTTTAGCGTCCCAGTACTTATCATTTTTAACTTCGGTCCAACTATTATCAGGGCTATTCCATTTTACTAATTTGAAAGGCCCATTAAAAACTAAAGCTTGAGAATTAGTACCATATTTCTTGCCCCATTTAGTAACTACCTTTTTGTTTTCCGGAAAAAAGGTTGGAGAAGTCAAAAGAGTATTAAAGTATGGTACCGGCTTTTCAAGATCAACTTGTAGAGTATGTTTATCTAGAGCTTTAACACCTAAAGAATTAACCGGCTTTTTTCCAGCACTGATGTCTTTAGCATTCGCAATCCCTTCAAAAATATAGGAAGAGGCAGACTTTGTTTTGGGATTAACAGTTCTGCGCCAAGAATAGACAAAATCAGAAGCTGTAATCGCATCACCATTGCTCCATTTGGCATTGGGTCGCAATTTAAAAGTATAAGTTAACCCATTATTAGTTGGTTTGGCTAAACTGGTAGCTAGCGCCGGTTTAATATCTTTCCCCTTAAAACGATAAAGGCCTTCCATAGTATTATTAAGGTTTTGGGCACCGATCATATCAGTATTCAAGGAAGGATCCATGGTTGAAATGATGTCCTTGGAAGAAATCCGTACTGTCCCTTTAGGAGCTGCCTTTTGTGAAGAAGTGGAGCCACACCCTACTAAAATAACGGTACTGAATAATGCTAAAACATTAGCGACGAACAACTTTTTCAACTTCATTGAAAACACTTCCTTTTCTACTATTATTTCGTCTTAGTCTACACTGTTAATTAATTATTGTAAAGAAAAAATTAAAAATGATTAGCCAAAACTCATAATGGTGGTTTCAATATACTACTTGAGGTATTTGCCCATTACCAAATACAAACACAAAAAAGCAGCTACTTTAGTAGCTGCTTTTTATTAATTATTTTAAGCTTGTTGGAGAGCTGCAGTGCGATATTGATCAATTTCTGATTCGGTACTATAAACGAAATGACCGGGAACAATTTCTCTTAACTGATGAGTTTCGTTACCATTTTTTTCAATAGAAGCATCATATGGAATACGCTGACGTTGTCTTTCTAATTCAGGATCAGGCAAAGGAACAGCAGATAATAAGCTTTTAGTATAAGGATGCAGTGGATGATTATAAACTTCATCGGAAGTTCCCATTTCCATAAGACGACCTTGATGCATTACCGCAATGCGATCACTAATATATTTAACCATTGATAAATCGTGGGCAATGAATAAATAGGTAAGATTATTTTTACGTTGAATGTCTTTCATCAAATTAACCACTTGAGCCTGAATAGAAACATCCAAAGCAGAAATAGGTTCATCAGCAATAATAAATTTAGGATCTACAGCTAAAGCGCGAGCAATACCGATTCTTTGTCTTTGACCACCCGAAAATTCATGCGGATAACGTGTGGCATGATCGGGATTGAGGCCAACGATTTGGAGTAATTCCTCCACTCGGGCATTACGTTCAGCATCATTTTTGACCAGATGATGGACATCTAAACCTTCAGCAATAATATCCTTAACTTTCATACGTGGATCCAAAGAAGCATAAGGATCTTGGAAAATCATTTGCACCTCACGGCGAAATTCTAACATTTTCGAACTATGATTTTTAATTTGACTAATATCTTGACCATCAAAAATAATTTTGCCGCCCGTCGGATTATAAAGACGAATAATACTGCGGCCGGTGGTACTTTTGCCAGAACCGGATTCACCGACTAAACCAAAAGTTTCGCCCTTATAAATATCAAAACTGATATCATCTACAGCTTTGACCTCATTAGCTTTACCAGGGCTAAAGTATTGTTTTAGATGTTGAACTTGAACTATTTTTTCAGTTTGAGCCATTTTAATTCAAGCTCCCTTCCACAGGATTACTAATTTGACCTGCTTTCATTAATCGGTCGTACTCTTCAGAACGTTTTTTAATAGCCGCTGGCGGCTCCACTTTGGGTGCATCCGGATGTAAAAGCCATGTTGCTGCGTAATGGGTTGGACTGACTTGGAAAAAGGGCGGCTGAGCCTCTAAATCAATTTGCATAGCGTAAGGATTTCTGGGGGCAAAGGCATCTCCTTTTGGTGGATCTAATAAATCAGGAGGAGTACCTGGAATAGAAGCTAATTTACCACTGCCAATGTCTAAAGTCGGCATTGAGCTGAGTAGACCCCAAGTATAAGGATGTTGAGGTTTATAAAAAATATCATCCACTGTGCCGTATTCCACAATTTTACCAGCATACATAACTGCCACACGGTCAGCAATCCCGGCTACTACTCCTAAGTCATGGGTAATAAAAATAATTGAAGTTTCCAATTTTTCTTGGAGTTCACGCATCAAGTCAATAATTTGTGCTTGAACCGTAACATCTAAGGCCGTAGTAGGTTCATCAGCAATTAAGATTTCAGGATAGTTGACAATAGCAATTGCAATAACGATTCTTTGACGTTGCCCGCCGGAAAATTGATGAGGATAGTCTTTCATCCGCGTAGCGGCGTTAGGGATACCTACTAATTCCAAAACTTCCTGCGCTCTGGTTAAAGCTTTTTCTTTAGAAATTTTACCATGAATGAGTAGGGGTTCCGCTACTTGCTTGCCAATCGGCATCGTTGGATCTAAGGAGGTCATCGGATCTTGAAAGATCATGGAGATATCATTTCCCCGATGGTCGTCCATTTGTTTTTCAGTTTCTAATAAAAGATCTTGCCCCTTATATTTGATTTCACCACTGACAATTTTTGCATTGGAAGCTAAAAGTCCCATAATACTTCTTGTGGTTACTGATTTTCCTGAGCCTGATTCACCAACAATAGCAAGGGTTTCACCCTTATTGAGATTAAAACTGACATCACGAATAGCTTGAACGGTACCCGCAAAGGTTTGAAAATTAATTTTCAGATGATTCACTTCGAGAATTTTTTGAGCCATTGTATAAACCTCCTTCTATTATTCGGATTTTGGATCAAAGGCATCTCGTAAGCCATCGGCAAAGAGATTAAAGGCAATCATTAAAATACAGAGTACTAGTGCCGGATACCACATTTGATAAGGTAAAAAGCGGAAAGCCTTTTGTCCATCGGATAATAAAGTTCCTAATGAAGCATTAGGTGCAGGAATACCAATTCCAATAAAGCTTAAGAAAGCCTCGAAGAAAATGGCACTAGGAATGGAAAACATGGTTTGAATGATAATTGTAGAGGATAGATTAGGAATTAAATGTTTGCGAGCAATTCTCATAGGTGATTCCCCAATGGTGATGGATGCTAAAATATATTCCTGCTCTTTTAATTGTAAGGTCTGAGCCCGAATCAATCTTGCCATAGTGACCCAACTACTAAAAGCGATGGCTAAAATAATGGAAGTCAATCCAGGCTTTAAAATCAGAAGTAATAAGATAGCAACGATCAGATTCGGCACAGAAGAAATGATTTCGATAATTCTTTGTAAAATAATATCCACTGTGCCACCTTTCCAACCTGAAACAATACCATATGGCAGGCCAATAATTAAGTCAACCAAAGTAGCAATAAAGGCAATTATTAATGATAAACGTGTACCATAAAGAATTCGAGAAAATAAATCTCTGCCTAAATAGTCAGTACCTAAAACATAAGTGCGATTTTTAGGAACATTATTGGTTTCATAAGGATTAGTAACAATGCCGGCACTATTTTTGATACGTCCCCGAAAACCTGGAATATCGGTGTTGGCAATACGAGGAGGTAAATTAGCATAGTCAGGATTTTGAGCATTCGGATCTCGTGGTGACAAAATTGGGGCAGCAAAAGCAATAATCATTATAAAGATTAAAACAAAAAAGGAAACAACTGCCACTTTATCTTTACGCAGCCGGCGAATAGCATCTTGAAAGAAGGTTAATGAAGGTGCACTAATTTTTTCTTGATTTTCTGATTGATCGCCGTTAATCTTCTTAAAACTATCAGCGGTAATTTTAATATCAGCCATAATTAGTTACCCTCCTTGTTTGTTAGCCGAATTCTTGGATCAATAATACTATATAAAATATCGGTAATTAATAACATGACCATAAACATAATTGAGTAAAAAATAGTTAAGCCCATAATTGTAGGATAATCGTTTGTCATAATTGACTTGACGAATTGTTCACCAATTCCGGGAATAGAGAAAATATTTTCTACAACTAAAGAACCGGTCAAGATATTAGCTGTCAAAGGTCCAATAATAGTAATAACAGGAATTAAAGAATTACGAAGAGTATGTTTAACTACTGTTTGCCAACGTGTATTACCCTTAGCTTTGGATAGTTCAATATAATCACTATTTAAAACATCCACCATCTCTGTCCGCATAAACCGGGCAATTTGTGCGAGTGGAGAAACTGCCAAAGCTATTGATGGTAAGATACTAGATTGCCAGCCATTCCATAGAGCGATCGGGAAAATATGCCACTTAAAGGCTAAATAAAATTGCAATAAAACACCGAGAACAAAGCTGGGTACGGAAATACCCAAGATAGAAACAAATGTTGCTAAGCTATCAATCCAAGTGTTCTTATTAATGGCAGCTACAGCACCCAACAAAATACCTAAAATGGAACCTATAATCATTGCTTGAGCTCCAATCAGCATGGAGGGCTGTAAACGCGTCATAATTAACGAAGATACTGGTTGATTATTAAATTGGAAAGAGGTCCCAAAATCACCGTGAAGAAGATTCACAATATAAATGACATATTGTTGCCATATGGGCTTATTAAGTCCATATTGTTGATTCATGATTTTTAATTGTGCTGCCGAGAGTTTATCCTGATTTGTAAAAGGAGTTCCCGGCATTAATTTCATCATAAAAAATGTTACGCTGGCAACGATGAACAAAGTTAAGATCATATAAAAAATACGTTTAATTATATATTTGGTCATTGTGGCCGACTCCTTTATAACAAAATAAAGGCGAAGCTTTTACTTATATTTGAACTTCACCTTTATTAATTGATTTTTATTAGTCTTTAATACGAAGTGAAACCATATTGTATGATCCTGCTGGGCCAAAATCTAAGTCCTTAACTCGTGCATGTGTCATCCAGGCTTCGCCTTGTTGATACAATGGAATTACAGGTTGTTGCTCATTAGCAATATTTTGAGCATCTATCATGTCTTTCCAACGGGCTGCCGGATTATTAGCATCATCAGTTAAACTCTTATTGACTAATGCATCGAATTCTGGATTATTCCATTTACCATAATTATAGCTGGAATCAGAAGTAAACAAGGTTAAGAAATTAATTGGATCTGGGAAATCAGCATTCCAAGCTGTAACTACCATATCAAAATCACCATTGTCTGAGCGACTGAGTCGGCTCTTAAAAGGTACATTGTTTAAAGTAACTTTAACTCCAGGGAGTTTTTCTAGTTGATTTTGTAGGAATTCATTTTGTTTTTTGGCAGTGTCGGTATCATCACCTAATAAAGTAAAGTTAAACTTTTTACCAGTGTTGCCTGTTTCTGCTAGACCCTGTTTCCAAAGCTTTTTCGCTTCAGTAGGGTCATATTTGGCATATTTATTAGCAGAAGCACTGGTTTCTTTAACGAAGTCTTTAGATTTATCTTGTGGATCAAAAGCCATGTTACTTGCCGTAAATGAATTAGTAGCGACAGAACCATCACCTAAAACGCGTTTAGTTAGCTGCGGGCGATTAATGGATAGAGAAATTGCCTGCCGAATTTTTTCGTTTTTGAAGACTGGTTGTTTTTTCATATTCGGCGTAATGTAAAAAGTAGCATTTCTCTTAATTATACCGTATCCCTTGGACTTCTTCATCTGTTTAGCGATATCTCCTGTAAGTGATGCTCGATCTAACTTATTACTTTGATAGAGATTAAGAGAAGTAGAAGGATCTTTGACAACCTGATACTGAATTTTTTGAACTTTGACATCTTTAGCATTCCAGTAGCTGTTGTTTTTAACTTCAGTCCAACTATTATCAGCTCCGCTCCATTTAACTAATTTATACGGGCCATTGAAGACTAAAGTTTTAGAATTAGTTCCATACTTTTTACCCCATTTATTAACGGTCCGCGGATTTTGCGGATAGAAAGTCGAAGAAGTCATTAATTGACTAAAATACGGAATAGGTTTTTCTAAGTTGACCTGTAAAGTATGGTCATTTACCGCCTTAACCCCTAAAGAATCTACTGATTTTTTACCAGCGGTAATATCTTTAGCATTAGCAATACCCTCATAGATATAAGCGTATTGTGATTTAGTTTTGGGATTAACAGTTCTCCGCCAAGCATAAACAAAATCATTTGCTGTTACAGGATCACCATTAGACCACTTAGCATTTTTTCTTAAAGAAAAAGTATAAGTTAAACCATTATTAGTAGGTTTGACTACCTTGGTGGCTAAAGCAGGCTTAATATCTTTGCCTTTGTAGCGATATAATCCTTCCATTGTATTAGTTAAATTTTGAGTACCAATGACATCCGTATTCATTGAAGAATCCATTGTTGCAATAACGTCCTTTTCAGAAATACGTACCGTATTTTTGGGCGCTTGACTTTTGGAAGACGAGGAACCGCAGCCAGCTAGTGCGGTTGCACTGAGTAGTACCGTAGCTCCAGTAATTAAGAGCTTTTTAAACTTCATTTGAACCTCTCCTTGTAGCACATTTTTTAAAATATTGAATATAGTTTACAATTTTCAGCATTAAAAGTAAATAGAAATATGAGAAAAAGCTAATTGTGGAAACTATTTTACAATTTAATTAAGCTGATATTTTTGCAGTTTCAGGGCTTGTTGCGGACTGACAAGAAGTTGATAAATAGTACCTGCAAATGTGTATTCTTGTCGTTGAATTGTCAGTTGATGAATATAGTGATGCAACTTTTTATCGGCAAAAGGAATAAGAACTTTCATTACATGATATTGTTTGAACAAGTGTTTGTAAATTAAATTTATGAGAGTTTTCAAAGAGCTGGTTTGCAGAGCAGAATAATAGATACTATTACCAATAATTTCAGGTTTGACAAAATTGGTGGTACGATCTGCTTTGTTGTAAGCATAAATCATGGGCTTGTTCTGAATACCAATAGCGGTTAAAGCTTGTTGGGTTGTATCCAACATTTGTGGTAATTGTGCAGATGAGGCATCTACAACTTGAATTAATAAATCTGCTGTTTGAGCCTCGGCTAAAGTAGAGCGAAATGCTTCAATCAAGTTATGAGGTAATTTGCTAATAAAGCCGACGGTATCAGATATTAAAAAACCCGGCATCTGCGGAAGCGAGATTTTACGAATAGAAGTGTCTAACGTCGCAAATAATTGATCTTTAACTAAAACTTGTTTAGCTGCGGACTCATCAGCCAAAGATAATAAGCCATTCATAGTGGTTGATTTACCTGCATTGGTATAGCCCACCAATGCTACTTGAGGAAGATGGGCATTTTGACGGCGGTTACTTTGAATATCTAAAGTTTGCCGAACATGACGCAAGTCTTGTTGCAGTTTATTAATTTGTTGGCGAATGGTTCGGCGATTTAATTCCAATTGACTTTCACCTGCACCGCGGTTAGCCAAACCTCCATGTCCACGTTGTTGATCTAAAGGATTACCAGAAGGGTGAATTCG
Organism: Bombilactobacillus mellis; assembly: GCA_013346905.1. Lineage (GTDB taxonomy): Bacteria > Bacillota > Bacilli > Lactobacillales > Lactobacillaceae > Bombilactobacillus > Bombilactobacillus mellis_A. The sequence goes on along the minus strand of JAAEDX010000001.1, from coordinate 1,743,751 downwards.
GGGCAATTGGTATTGTAACTGGGCAATTGCAACTTGCAATTGGGCTTGGCGACTATGCGCACGTTGAGCAAAGACTTGCAGAATTAGTTCAGTACGGTCTAAAAACTGTAGCTGGCTTGCCTTTTCCAAGTTACGAACTTGGGCTGGGGATAATTCATCATTAATAATAACCAACTGTACGTTATAGTACTGAGCCAAATGCTTAATTTCATGAACTTTACCCTGACCAAAATAGAATTGATTATTAATATGATCTAAATGTTGCCGAACTTGAGTTACGACCTTTAAATTGTCAGCAGCAGCTAAATGAACCAATTCTTCCATCGAATAATCAAAGTTTTCCTGTAAATGACTGACTCCAGCAATAATCACATTTTGCGTTATTTGCAAAAACTTTAACTCCTTTGTTTAGATTCTTGTTTTTATTATACAAAAAAACAGCCTGTTGAGAGGCTGTGAACTGTTTTAAATATGAGAGTTTTGATGTGTACGCTGATATTTAGCAATTAGCGGTAAAATTCCCCCAATCAGCAGCATTACTAAAGGTTCGACGATGTTTAAGGTTAGCACATGATAAAAAGTTTTGGTGCCTGGTTTTTCATCGACTGGCCAAATACCTAAAGTAGCAAATAAAAAGGTGATAAGAAAACACCAAGTTCCTACGGCAATGGCTAACTTATTATTTTTAATATAAACAAAATCAGTCGGATAATCATCATTATGAAGCCGGACCAGTATAAAGGAAGAGAACAAAAAACAAGTAGTATAAGGAGAAACAATTCCATTAAGATTTAATAATTGATTAAAAATTGAATTCATATTCGGTAAGGTGGCACTGGCTACCATAATGAAAGTACAGATTGCGGTAGTCAGCCAATAACCATTAATTGGCAGTCCCCGTTCATCTAATTTAGTGAGAGAAGCTGGAAGATATTTTTTGGCTGTGTCAGATAAAAACATTCTGGTACCGCCATCTAATAGAACTGCCAACTGAGCCATCATATAAATGGCTTGGGTAATGGCAAATGCATAAAGGAAGAATTGACCACAGCCAAATTCAGCTCCCATTTTTTGAAAAGCATAGTAAGAACCATTCATTTTGAGATCATTGGGTAAATGATGGGCATTAAAAAAGATTCCTAAAGCAAATGAGCCTAACACTGTTAAAAAGCCAGTCATAATTGCCAACATCCACATGGCTTTAGGAAAATCACGTTTGGCATCCTGCATTTCCGTAACGTAAGGAGCAGCAAATTCAGAACCATTCATTGCAAAAATTATTAAAGCAAAAGAAGCCAGATATTTCATGTCTACATGCGGAACAAAAGCTTGTAAACTAAAAGGTTGGGTATGTGGAGCTCCGCCTTTTCCTAAGTAAACCATTGTCATAATTACATATAAAACGGTCATCAAAAACATGGCCCCACCGCCGATCACACTAAAAACCTGCAGTGAATTTTTTAAACGGTGTTGAATAAAAATAAAAATTGTAAAGATGATCGCTGTTAAAAGAGCAAACATGGCATTACTCATCTTGCTGGAGAGAGAATTATTACCATAAATCATCCACCCAAAAGAAATCACCATTGAATTAGCAACATCAACTATATAAGGTAAACCCGATACCCAATAGGTCCAAGCACAGATATAGCCCCATAAATCACCACTTGTATGGCGAACCCATGAGGTCATCCCGCCACCATCGTGACTAAAAACTGAGCCGAGATGACCAACAATCATTTCATAAGGTACTACAAAGACGAAGAGCATTAAAATCCAAGTAGTAACCACAGCTAAACCTTGATTTTGGAAATTATAAATAATGTCATCAAAGCCAATAACGGTGACAAAGTCCATTAAAGCCACTACTGGCCAACTAATAAACTTGTTTTTTTCAGGATTTAATTCGTTCATCTGGTCAACATCCCCTAAACTAAATGTAACAAAACATTCAGTATTATACGCTTAAAATAATAAAATGGTTAGATTATTATTATTTTATTGAAAGTTTCTTCAATATTTAGTAATTAGAAAGCTGGCTTATAGATAATAAGGGATATCGCAGTTACTAAAATAAGACTAAGAACTTGTTACTTATTGGTTTTTGTGATTATAATTTTGCGATTTTGCAGTTTTCTTTTTGAAAATGCTTTGAAGCAAATCATTCAATAAAGAAATAACAGCGCTTAAAATGATCAAAATAATACCAAGGGTAACTATGTAATAGACATCCAAAGTACTTATATTTAGATGAAAAACATAGTTTAGGCTTATGGTAGATGTATTAGACATAGTAACTAAACATATTCCGATTATTAACATAATTATGCAGGAACAATTTACAATTTTATTTTTCAATTTTAATCTCCATAAATATAAATTTTTGGGTTTTTTGATCCATTGATAAAATTTTAAGAAATATTAATTTAGAACTTTTTAATTAAGTGATGAGATGAGAGTATATACTAGTAATGTAATATTAATCGAAAGGTAGAGCAATAGTAATGAAAAATAAATGTAGTTGGGGAATAACTTTAGCTATAGAATATATTTTTATTTTTATATTGAGCTGGTTGACACCATTATATGCCGATGATTTAATCGAAGTCCATTTATCACTGATTCAAATTATTCAAAGAACATGGAATGATTTGAACCCGCGATTTTTTGGACAATTCATTTATCGCATATTAGATAATATACCGGTAATTATTTTTGCTTTAGTTAATGCGGGGGTTTTTGTTTATTTACCCTGTTGATTTTTAAAATTGCTGCTCGTAATCACCCTAGTCTTTTAAAAAATATTATTATATTGTCAGTTGTATTAATTATGTTACCTAACTTTGGTCAAACGGTTTTATGGAAAGCCGGTACTGGCAATTATTTATGGGTTACAACCATTATTTTGCTGTATCTGTCAGGTAATTTTTCTGAGGAATTGTGTGGACAAAAGCTAACAAAACATTGGATCATCTACTTATTGCCACTAGCAAGTTTTATCGCTGGGTGGGGGAATGAAAATACATCTTGTGCAGTTTTAATTTTAAGTGGTTTGATAATTTTTTATAACAGGTTAGTCAAGAAGTTACCTTTCAAAAAATGGCAAATTATAAATACTTTGTTTTTATTAATAGGTTATATATTTATGATGTTGTCACCATCTAGTTTTAGACGTTCCAAAATGGGAATTGTAAATGTTTTTACTACTAGCGATAATACTTTAGTTTCTAATGTAGTAACATCTTGTATAGATATTATTTTAACTTTAGCTAGGTATTATTTCGTCCTTTTGATTTTAATTGCTGTGTTCGCCTTGATAATGCATCGGTGTTACTTTAGTCAAACTAAAGCAGCGAATGCACTCTTTTTTATTATCACTGGTATACTTTCAATTATTGCTTTAATTTTTGCTCCCTCTTATACTTGGGATGGTGGAAGAGCTTATTTTGGTGGTATTACTTTCTTAATTATTGCTTTAATTATTTTGCTGCCTGATGATTATTCGGCTGTTTATGAGCCAGAATGTTATGCGTTATGCAAGTACATTTACTTTTCTTGTAATTTTGTTCGGTGGAGTTTTAGTTTATCTGAGCTGTGGTGTTTACGATTGGCATAAATCGTCCCAAGCTATTAATCAACGTTATGAATACATTCAAAAACAGTTGGACTCCGGGAAAGAACAAGTTCGTGTTACTCCTTTTGTTTATTATCCAAAAATGAAATATGCTGTGAATTTGGCTTAAATGAGATTTCCAATAATCAAAAATACTTTATTAATCAAGGTTATTTTCATTATTTTCCGGGCCTAAAAAAGATAATTCCTGATTTTTAAATTTTAAATATAAAAATTTATATAAGTATTTGAAAACATAAAGCTTTATTACAGTAAAAATCTTATAAGGGCGATCTAAGTGAAAAAAAAATTATTATTGTTGAGTTTATTGTTGAGTTTACTAATATTATCAGGCTGTGGTAAAAGTGTAGCGCAGCAATCAGTTTTAGAAAATGCTCGTAAGACTAATACCATCACTTGGGGAGTTAAAGGAGATGTTAAACTTTTTGGTTTAATTGATGTTCACGACGGCCGTCAAAAAGGGTTTGATGTGGATATGGCACAACATTTAACAAAGCATATTTTAGGACCCCAAGGGAAGGCTAAATTTTTAACTGTGACGTCACAATCGCGGACACCGTTATTAAAAAATGGAAATGTTGACGCTATGATCGCAACGATGAACATTACACCTGAACGAAAAAAGGTGGTAGATTTCTCTAAATCTTACTTTGATGCGGGACAATCATTATTAGTACCTAAAAATTCGTCGATTAAAGATGCCCATCATTTAAATGGACATACGGTCATTGGCGTTGTCGGAGCGAGTTCCGCGCAGAACATTAAAAAAATTTCTCCCAAGGCTCATATATTAGAGTTACAGGATTATGCCCAAGCAATGAATGCCCTTAAATCAGGTCAAGGCGAGGCTTTAACTACTGATAATAGTATTTTATATGGTTTAGCAGTCCAAAACCCCGGATATCGTGTGGTCGGAGAAACTTTTACTTATGAACCGTATGGGGTTGCCCTAAATAAAAACCAAAAGGATTTTGTGCGAGCTGTCAATAAAGCCTTAAGCGAGATGGAAGCAGATGGCGAGTATAATCAATTAATTAAAAAATGGTTCAAGAATGTTCCGGGCTTTGATTATCGCGCTTTATATCGTCATTAATTTATTTTTACTGAATAATTAGAATTTACTGAATCATGAGAAAACGACTGATCTTTGAATAGTAAAAAATATAAAGATAGCGCAATTATAAAAATAAGAATCGGTAAGAATTGAATCAAAAATCTACTTCGCCCAGCCTCAAACAACAGAAGAAATAGATTATTACCAAAAATGGTTAAATAAAGCCAATTTTTAGTGATTTCTGATAAATAATCAACCGCCCGAAAAGAAAAGACTAAGAGAATAGTAGCACTGATCCAGATTAACTGTGCTATTGCATAAAATATCCACGACCAATCGCCTAAAGGCCAGTAAAAACGGCGTAATAGTCCTCCAAAGTCAGCGGAATAAGGCCGGATATTTTGATTAATAAAATTCGGACCGCCTTCAACACCCCAGCCCAAAGAACCATCATTATTTGTCCAATAAAATTTATTTATTAGAAATTTAGAATAGCCGATAATTCCCATTTTTTTAACTCTTTGACAATACTTAGTAATATTTTTGTGCGGCAAATTGGCTTTATCCGGGTCATTAATATTGGAAAGTACATCTTGTAAGTTGTAACCGCCATTTCCTTGAGCTCCCATCATTAAATACTGCGTGGGAGACATACTTACACTAGAATCAATAGGATACATCGTTTGATGAGTATTAAATAATTGAATACCGGTGGAAACTAAAAAAGTGGTGAGACAGGCCAGTGCTGTTAGAATAATATTTGCCCAATTTTTATGTATTATTGAAACTAATATTAATATAATAATAGCGGTAATATAATAAATACTACTGGAAGGTTTGACAAAGAAGCACCAGCTTCCAGCTAAGCCAAATAAAATGGCTGTATAATAGTTTCTTTTCCTAATTAGAAGTGCTAGTGCTAGTAAACCTAAACTAACTGGCAATAAACTCAAGGTATCTGTGTAGGTCACAATAATCCAGGGAGAAAATCCTAGTAAAAATAAAATTGTTGTAAAACCAAGTAAAGAAATAATTCGATTATTGGTAAAGTATTTTATGGCCAATATTAAAAATAAAAAAGCAATATCCATAATTATCATGTTGAAGTAATTAATTGTCAGCATTGAAAAAGGCAAATGGATTAGAGAACAAAATTGACGAATAAAAATCAATAAATAATACAATGATAAGTTATTGGGATAATAAGATAAATAATCATATAACCAACCTTGCATATGAGATCGGTCAACAACAGACAGAAGGGTTTGCTGCGGATCCCACCCGACATAAGTAGTCAAATTGATAATCATAACTATTTGCCAAATAATCAAGATAACGGTGCCAACAAGATATAGTAGACGCCGCTTTTTGGGTGCTGTCAAAAATTGCCAAATACTTTTTTTATGAAAATAAAATAAAAATCCGAATATACTAATGATAAGTAGATAAATTAATATTATGACGATTTCTAACAATAAGTGATCATTTGCCTTTGTAAGATTGATTATTAAATTGATAATAGTAGCGATCGCCATACCGGTTAAAAATAAATACGCTAAATATTTAAATAAATATGTAAAATACTTCACTTTAAATCCGACCCCTCATAGTGCTTATAGGTTCATGCTAGCATAAAAATAAGTTAATTAAAGTCCTAATTAAACAATTGAAATTCCCAAATGACATCTAAAATGAGTTACAAAATAAATGTTCTTTTATTTTTATCTTTTTATTAAAGACTAAATGTTTGTTTTTGAAACAATTAATTAATTAAAGAATGAATTAAAATAATAATAATTTTTGCTATAGTTCGTAATTTATTCGTTTTAAGTAAGTATAGTAAATTTTCTAAAATAGTCGCGATTATTTTTGATTAAAATTTTCTTATTTGATAATAACTTCGTAAGTAATTAAAAATTTATCGATTTGGATGATTTTTAGGGATTAGTTGTTATTGAAATAATGTTTTTCGAAATAAATTAAGGCTTTTTTTATTAAAAGAATTGCATATTATTAATGTTTGAGTATAAAATATACTTTAATTAAATTTAAGGGGCGATGATTATGTCAATGATTGAATTTCACGATGTCCAAAAATATTACGAACATTTTCATGCTTTGATAGATATAAATTTGGAAATTGACAAGGGAGAAACTGTCGTTTTGATAGGCCCCTCAGGGTCAGGGAAAAGCACCTTAGTCAGAACAATTAATGGTCTGGAACGAATTCAGGCGGGTAAATTAATCGTTAATAATCATGATTTATCTTCTCCAAATACTAATTTTGATATTTTACGGCGCGACGTAGGAATGGTATTTCAACATTTTTATTTATATGCCAATAAAACAGTTCTAGAAAATATTATGCTGGCACCGCGAATTGTGTTAAAAATGCCGGAAGAGCAAAATCGGACTGAAGCTTTGAAATTATTAGACATGGTGGGATTAAAAGAAAAGGCTAACAATATGCCCTCCCAAATTTCTGGCGGACAACAACAACGGGTAGCTATTGCCCGTTCTTTAGCAATGAAACCGCGACTATTACTTTTTGATGAACCCACCTCAGCATTAGATCCGGAAATGATTGATGATGTTTTGCAGGTTATTAAACGAGTTACATCAGTAAGTGATATGACTTCCTTAATTGTTACTCATGAAATGGGTTTTGCTAAAGAAGTTGCTAATCGGGTTATTTTTATGGATGCTGGACAGATTGTTGAAGATGATCAAAAAGAGTCCTTTTTCCAACAGCCAAAAACTGAAAGAGCAAGAAAGTTTTTGAGTAAAATTATTACTCACTAAGGGGGGAACTAGTTATGAAAAAAAAGTTTTTACTTTTCTCCTTATTAGCAAATGTTTTTTTATTAGCTGGTTGTGGCAGTAGCTTAGCAACCCAATCAGTTTTAAAAAATGCACAACAGGCTAATACTATTACATGGGGTGTAAAAGGCGATGTCAGCTTATTTGGTCTTATTGATGTCCATGATGGTCAACAAAAAGGCTTTGATGTTGATATTGCCAAGCACTTAACGAAGCATATCTTAGGGCCAAAAGGCCGGGCCACTTTTGTGACTGTGACTTCACAATCACGGACACCACTTTTAAAAAATGGTAATGTTGATGCTGTGGTCGCAACAATGACAATTACACCTGAGCGTCAGAAAATTTTGGACTTTTCCAGATCTTATTTTGATGCAGGACAGTCTTTATTAGTTCCCAATAATTCCAAAATCAAAGATGCCTACCATTTAAATGGACATACCATTATTGGTGTAGTAGGTGCTAACTCAGTTCAAAATGTAAAAAAGGCTTCACCTAAAGCCCACGTTATTGAATTACAAGATTATGCTCAAGCGATGAATGCCTTAAAATCTGGTCAAGGAGAGGCTTTAACGACAGATAATGGTATTTTATATGGGTTAGCAGTTCAAAATCCTGGTTATAAAGTGGTTGGAGGAACCTTTACCAAAGAGCCATATGGAGTTGCAGTAAATAAAAATCAAAAAGACTTTGTTAAAGCCGTTAATAAAGCCTTAGATGAAATGCAACAAAGTGGTGAATATAATGAATTAATTAAAAAATGGTTCGGTAACGTACCGGGATTTAACTATAAGGAGTTGTATCGCAAATGATTAATATTATCACTCATTATGGGCATCAATTACTAATTGGCTTAGGCTGGACAGTGCTCTCCAGTGTTTTAGCGTTATTTTTTAGTTTAATTATTGGTTCTTTTTTTGCAATTATGGAAGTAGTGCCCAATAAAACCGCCCGGATAATCGGCCGTGCTTATGTAGAAATTTTACGGAATATTCCTTTATTAGTTATTACTATGTTCTTTTATCTAGTTATTCCGCTCTATTTTGTGAAAATTAATGGCTTTACAGCTGGAACTATTGGTTTGACGCTTTATACTTCCGCTTTTATTGCTGAAACCATCCGTTCCGGTATTCAGTCAGTAGATATTGGACAAATGGAAGGCGCTCGTTCAGTCGGAATGACCTATTGGCAGGCGATGCGGAATATTATTTTACCGCAAGCTTTTAAGATTGTTATTCCTCCCCTAGGTAATCAATTTATTAATTTAGTCAAAAATTCTTCAGTATTAGCTTTTGTAGCAGGTTTTGATTTGATGTATCAAGCTAATTCGATTGCTTCTCTAACTTTTGATACGATAAATAGTTATTTTGTAGTCGGAATTATGTATTTAATTGTGACAATGCCTTTAAGTTATTATATGCGTTATTTAGAAAAAAGAGTGGCCTAGGAGGTGACAACATTGCAAAATTGGATTCATGCCTATTCCTTAATTAATCTTAGATTTTTATTGATGGGTTTAGGTGTTACAGTTTATATTTCCGTCATTTCAGTAGTTTTGAGTTTTATTTTTGGGTCTATTTTAGGTATTATCAGATACTCTAAAATAAAATATGTTTCTGCCATTTTTGGCTTTGTAATTGATTTAATTCGTAATCTGCCGCTCCTATTGATTATTTTCTTTACCTATTTTGGATTGCCGAATTTTGGCTTTAAACCAGAAACTATACCGGCAGCTATTATGGCAATGACAATTTTTGAATCTTCTATGATTGCAGAAATTGTGCGGTCCGGTTTAAATGCGGTTGATATCGGACAAATGGAAGGAGCACGATCGGTGGGAATGACCTTTTTACAGGCTTTATGGCATATAATTTTGCCTCAGGCATATAAAAAGATGATTCCGGCAATTATTAGCCAATTTGTTTCTTTGATTAAAGATACTTCGTTAGCTACGATTATTGTGGTTCCGGAGTTAATGCAGCATGCACAAGTAATTTACGGACAAAATGCCAACTATATTTTGCCAATGTTTGCGGCACTAGCAGTGCTTTACTTTATTGTTTGTTTTAGTTTATCAGTATTAGGGAATCGTATAGATAAGAGAATGGCTTAATTAAGCCTCTTATATTAATTTGGATAGAATAGTAGCAGCTATTAAAGATACCTTTTTGTTAATTATTTTAGAGATTTTTTTCAATAATATAAAAGCTATTTTTTATTATTCAATTGCCTAACCACTAATACAGTTAATGGGATTTGTTATTGTCAAGGACTGATATTTATTTAATAAGGATTTATTGTATTAATTTTGACTTGATGGTATATTATCACTATGCACTGGAATCGTTTTACCTGTTAATGTTATTTAAATTCTTATATTTAATTATCTGATATATTCATTGGAGGGGTTTTAAATGAATAATGCTTTAGGAATGATTGAAACTAAAGGGCTTGTACCAGCTATTGAAGCAGCCGATTCCATGGTTAAAGCGGCCAATGTCGATTTAGAAGGTTACGAGAAAATTGGCAGCGGCTTAGTTACTGTAATGGTTAGAGGAGATGTTGGTGCTGTAAAAGCAGCAGTTGATGCAGGAGTAGCTGCTGCTGAAAAAGTTGGTAACGTGTATAGTTCTTACGTTATTCCACGTCCGCATTCTGATATTGAAAATATTTTACCAAAAGGCGTTGAACTTAAAAAAAGTTAATAATTATTGATAATAGGGATTGAGATAGCATGTATATGGCTAAAGTAATTGGCAGCATTGTATCGACACAAAAGGATAGTTCACTAGTGGGCCAAAAATTAATGATAGTCCAACCTATTGATGCTCAAGGACATTTTATTCGCTCACAAGAAGTTGCTTCAGATTCTGTAGGCGCAGGTATCGGTGAATACGTCTTGCTGGCACGCGGAGCTGGCGCTCGACATGCCATGCAGGTGAAAAAAAATGTACGTAATGTTAGTGACTGTGCAATTGTGGGGATTATCGATCGTTTTGATCAATAATTTTATATATAAAAATTGAAAAACAATAGTTTTTATTAGATTAGAGGTCACAGTATGCAGTTATATACTAAAGTTGGCGATAAGGGTATGACCCAGCTAATAGGTGGTGGAAAAGTTAGTAAAGATTCCGACCGAGTATGGGCTTATGGGACTGTTGATGAGTTAAATTCTTTTATTGGCTTAACGGTGACAGAGATTGATGGTCAAGAAACAATCCGGCAAGAATTGATACAATTACAGAACTGCTTATTTGATTTAGGAACTGATTTAGCCAATCCTAAGTTGAATCAGGATAATGATGCATTTGATGACAAGTATATTGATTGGATAGAAAGTCGGATTGATGTTTATCAAGATGAACCTAAAGAAATAAAACATTTCATTCTTCCTGGTGGAAGTAAGCAAGCAGCATTATTACAGGTATGTCGTACAATAACAAGACGCTTAGAAAGACAAGTAGTTACTCTAAACAGAAGTGTTAATTTACCAGCCAAAATTTTAATATTTATTAATCGTTTGTCTGATTATTTTTATGCTTTAGCGCGAGTGATGAATTATCGATTAGATAAAGATGAAATTTTTTATGAACATGGACACCAAGTTTTTCATTAATTAATTATTGTTAGGTAATATTGTTATATTATTGTACTTGTGCTAGAATCGATTTAGAAATTGAATAGGGCATTTATTGAATGGAAATCAGTGCAATTCTGGTACGGTCCCGCCACTGTGATTAGCCGGAGTGCTATCAGTCAGATCTTTTCAATAGATGACGCGGTAGCATTCTGTCCCGTGGGTTGGTCAGAGTGCTTTTCCCTTCAATCTCAATAGTACAATGGTGTATCTATATTAAGACAATGGTGTCTATAAAAGATTGCAGTTGGTTTTATGACTGCGATCTTTTTCTATATTATATTATTTTATTTTTTTATTAATTAGCGATTGCTTACGGATTAAATTGTTGAGAGCTAAATAAGTTTTAATTAAGAGCTTTAATGTCCTTGTGTTTGTCATTAGTAATAAACAAATTTGAGTTTGGCACCATTTATTGATGGCACTAATTCCAATATTATTGTAAACGATTTTTATTTCTGTTTCAATTACGATTGACGATGATATTGTCAAGTATTATAATTCACTATGTAAGTAAAAATGTTCGGTACAATGGCGTACATAGTATTATCTCGTTTTGGTCTTAATTTTTATTAGATTGAAAAAAGGAGTTTTTTTATGCCGGTAGATAAAATACAATTTGGGACGCAGATTTGGACTGGAGAAAGCGCTTTAGATGGATTGGATGAAATAAAGGGTAAACGTATTTTTTTAGTTACGGATCCTTTTATGGTCGAGTCTAATAACATTGAACAAATAACTAAACATATAAGCAATAATAATGAAGTGAAAATATTTTCTCAAATTAAACCGGATCCGCCTATTTCAGAGATAGTAGTGGGAATTGAAGCTTTAAAAGATTTTAAAGCTGATTTACTAGTAGCAGTAGGTGGTGGATCGGCTATTGATGCTACAAAGGCCATGAAATTTTTTGTAGCCCATGCTGTTAAAGATGATTCTAAATTAGACCTTATTGTTATTCCTACTACGAGTGGAACCGGCTCAGAGGTCACCAACTTTGCAGTTATTACAAATGATGAAAAAGGTGTTAAATATCCTTTAGTAACTGATGAAATTTTACCGCAAATAGCAATTTTAGATGCAGACTTAGTAGAATCTGCTCCCCAAAAGGTAACTGTTGATACAGGAATGGATGTTTTGACCCATTGTTTGGAGGCCTATGTCTCTATTAATGCTAACGATTTTTCTGACGCATTAGCAGAAAAAGGATTTCAAATGGTCTTTTCTTATCTGGAAAGAGTTAGTAAAAATGGATCAGATATGGAAGCCCGCAGAAAGATGCATAATGCTTCTTGTATTGCGGGGATGGCCTTTAATCTCGTTAACTTAGGCTTAAACCATGGTATTGCCCACGCAGCTGGCGCACAATATCATATAGCGCATGGTAGATTAAATACTATATTGATGCCGCATATAATTTCTTATAATGCAGAAATGGAAACTGGCGTTATGAAAGAACCTAATCGAGCGGCGAAAAAATATGCTAATTTGGCAAGATTAATAGGGATTCATGTTGCTAACCCTAAAATCGCCGTTAGAAGTTTAATCAACGCAATTGTGCAATTACGTAAACGTCTTAAAATGCCCGCGACGCTTAGCGAATGTGGTGTTGAGCAAGATTTTTTTGAAGAAACGAAAGCTTCTATCAGCTTAGCTGCCTTAAAAGACGGGACAACAACAACTAATCCACGTAAACCAAGCCAAGATGAAGTTGAAAAAATTCTTGAGAATAGTTATATTTAGCTATATATTTTTTATAAGTTCTTCAATTATTTATAAGATTATTGACTTGATTATTTAACATTAAGGAGAATTTTGTCATGAATGAACGAATTGTTGTTGTTGATGATGAACCCATCACTAGAATGGATATTCGTGACATTGTTGAAAGTGCTGGTTATTCAGTAGTTAGCGAAGGCACAGATGGTTTTGAGGCAATTGATATTTGTCAAAAAGAGTTGCCTGATGTCGCTATTATGGATATTAGAATGCCGGTTTTAGATGGCCTTAAGGCTGGTAAAAGAATTATTGAGAAAAATTTAGCTTCAGCGATAATTTATTTATCCGCTTATAGTGATTTAGATGATACTAGAGCAGCTGAAAAAATGGGTGCAGCAGGATATTTGGTGAAACCAATATCAGAAAGATCGTTACTTACAACAATTAAAATTGGTTTAGCCAATAGTAAAAAGAAACAAGAGTTAACCCAAAAAATTAAAAAACTTGCAACACAATTAGATAATCGTAAATTAATTGAACGAGCTAAAGGTATTTTAATGGAAGAAAATAATCTTTCAGAAAATGATGCTTATAAGTTATTACGTAATTTGAGTATGTCCAAAAGAAAATCCATGGATGTTATTGCTAAATTAATTGTAGCAGATGATTAGTTAAATGATTAGTGAATTAGAAAATCTATGTTCTCGTTATACAGATTTATCAAAGGCGGATATTTCTCTTTTAACAGAACAATCAGGGATAATCGCTGATAATCCAGAATATCAAGATTTAGACGTATTTATTGATGTTTGGAATGTTTATAATAATTTAGCTTTAGTTGTGTTTCATAAACCTCCTAAAACAATGGCTTCACTTTATCGAAAACAAATTGTAGGTAAAAAAGTTTTGCAGGATAATGAACCAGCTGTGTTTCATACTTTGGAAACAAAACTAAATTCTGTAGATTTGTTAGCCAGATCTCAAGAAAGAAGGATTATTAGACAAAGGACTTATCCTATTCTTAATAATAATAATGAAGCAATAGGCGTGACTATTGTCGAATCTGATGTTTCACAGACAGTACTAGGTGGCTTTGAAGGAGCTAATAATAAGACTGTTTATGATGATATTTATTCCGCTATTAGACTATTTGGACAATTAGGGACTGATATTATTGATCAATTAGCTGATGCAATTTTAGTTTTTAATAAAGAGGGTTATTTAGTATTATCAAATAAGGTTGCCATTAATTTGTATAAACAATTAGGATATTTTGATAATATAATTGGGCAAACCTATGACAATCTTTCTTTAGACGGTGTAGATTTTTTAAAAGTTGTCTCATATTTTAAACATAACCATAAAAATATGGTTACTAATAATTTTAATTATCTTAATTACTATTTTAAAGAAAAAAAGTTATGGAATACGAATAAAGATCAACTAATTCTCCTGATTCAAGATAGAACTGATATAAAAGCTAAAGAAGATGAAATTAATTCTAAATCCATTACTATTCGTGAAACTAACCATCGGATTAAAAATAATCTGCAATCAGTAGTATCATTACTGAGATTGCAACAGCATCGTTTAAATAATAACGAAGCTAAAAGGGCTTTAGGAGAGAGCATTAGCCGTATTATGGCTATTGGCTCTACTTATGAGTTGATGTCCAAACAATTAGTGAGCACAACTAATTTAAAAGCTTTTATTAAGTTGTTTATTTCTAACTTCATTCAATTGAATGAGCAAAATATGAAGTTTCATATTGAAATGAAGATTGATCCTCAAATTTTTGTTAATAGTGATCAAATTGTATCTTTAGCAATTATTATTAATGAAATCTTACAAAATATTGTGTCTCATGCCTTTAATGGCAGTCAAAAAATAAAAAAATATGTCCAAATTGTGGCTAAAATTGTTGATAATATCGTTATCATAACTGTGAAAGATAATGGCGTAGGATTTGATACTACGAAAGTTAAGAAAGACAGTCTCGGATTAGCCATCATAAATAGTTATGTGAAAGATAAATTATCAGGTCGCTTAAAGATAAGCTCTTCAGAAAAGGGTACTAAAATTAGTTTTTCATTTAAACAAAAATTACAACATTGAAGTTGTAATTGGGCAATGAAGCTCAAAGGAGTTCTTTATTACTTTGATTGGTAATAGAGAGGTTCTTTGAGCTCTTTTTAGTTACACGGAAAGGAGGCGATGCTGGGTGGATGATGATCAAGTTCTGAGTGTGGGCATTGACTTGGGGACATCTACGACACAATTGATATTATCACGTTTAACAGTAAAAAATTTTGCATCTGCATTTTCAGTACCGCGTATTAATATTTCAAAAAAAGAAGTTATTTTCCAAAGTGATATTATTTTCACCCCTTTAAAATCATCAACTCAAATTGATTCTCAAGCAATTGAACAGTTTGTTTCTGAACAATATAAGAAGGCACAGATTAATAAAGAGGATATCCAAATGGGTGCTGTTATTATCACAGGAGAAACTGCTCGGAAAGATAATTCTAGTGCCGTGACGACTGCTTTAAGTGGTTACGCTGGTGATTTTGTAGTAGCTACTGCAGGACCAGATTTGGAAAGTATAATTGCTGGCAAAGGAGCTGGTACTAATATTGTCTCTAAAAAACATCGTCAGAATATCGTCAATATAGATATTGGTGGAGGTACAAGCAATTTAGGCTTGTTTAGTAGTAATGATGTCTTAAGTACAGCCTGTTTTGATGTCGGGGGTCGTTTAATTAAAATAACACCGAATAAGCATAAGATCACGTATATTTCACCTAAGATAAAAGAATTAGTTGACAAACTTAATATAGATATTAAAGAGGGTGCGGTTACCGATGAAAAACAACTGGCACCAATAATCGAATGTTTAACACATATTCTAGAAAATAGTGTTGGCTTAGGTGAACCCAGTCCCTATTTAAATTTATTTGTAACTAATCATCCATTAAATTTGGATAATCGTATAGATGGTGTAACTTTTTCTGGCGGTGTAGCAGATTGTTTAGAAGAACAGCTGCCAACAGATATCTTTCGTTATGGCGATATTGGACTGCTTTTGGGGAACTCTATAAGGCACTCTCTTATCTTCCAGAAAATGATAGTTTATCCATCGGTAGAAACTATTCGTGCTACGGTTGTGGGAGCTGGATCCCATACTATAGATGTTACAGGAAGTACAATTGCCTATACAGAAAAGGTATTACCAATTCGTAATCTCCCTATTCTAAAAATTCCTAAGCAATATGAAAATTTAGATAGTGAAAAATTATCTGCCGAAATTTTGGAAATGCTTAATTGGTATAAAGTTCAAAACGAATTAAATAATGTTGCTTTGGCATTTAATGGTCAAAAGAGTCCGAGTTTTAAGTGCGTTCAGCAATATGCTCAAGCAATTGTCAAGGGGACAAAAGTTTTAGTTGATCAAAATTATCCTTTAATTGTTATGGTTCATGAAGATATGGCTAAGGCTTTAGGTCATAGCCTTTTCACCTTACTACCTTCACATTATCCATTTGTTTGTATTGATAGTGTCAAAGTAGAAAATGGTGATTACATTGATATCGGTGAGCCCATTGCTGGTGGTGAAGTCTTACCAGTGATAGTAAAAACACTAGTTTTTGGGTAATTTTAGAAAATATCTTAAAGGAGGTAAATGATGATTTTACAAACGAAATTAGCAAATAATTTGTACAGTTTTAATTCAGTCAAAGATGTTATGGCTAAAGCAAACGAAGTAAAATCAGGGGATGAATTGGCAGGTATCGCTGCTAAGGATGCCACTGAAAGAGTGGCTGCAAAAGTTGTTTTAAGTCAGCTCACAATAAATGATATTTACAATAATCCAGCTGTTCCTTATGAGAAAGACGAAGTTACCCGTATTATTATCGATGGGGTCAATCAGAGAATATTTAATGAGATTAAGAATTGGACTATTTCTGATTTAAGAGAATGGTTGTTAGATGATAATACAACTAATCATGACATTAAGCGTATTCGTGCTGGTATTACATCTGAAGTGGCAGCTGCAGTGGCCAAATTAATGACTAATATGGATTTAGTAGTAGCTGCTAAGAAAATTATTGTTGAAAAAACTGCCAATACTACGATTGGTAAACCAGGAACTTTTTCTTCTCGTCTACAACCCAATCATCCTAGTGATAATATTGATGGTATTATGGCAGAAGTAATGGAAGGGTTAAGTATGGGTATCGGGGATGCTGTTATTGGCCTTAACCCTAATGACGATTCTGTAGATAATGTATCTAAAATATTAAATAAATTTGAAGAGTTTCGTTCTCATTGGAATATTCCTACTCAATGTGCAGTTTTGGCCCATGTTACTACCCAGATGGAAGCTATAAAACGAGGAGCACCAGCGGGCTTAATATTTCAATCTATTGCCGGTTCTGAAAAAGGAAATAAGTCGTTTGGGATTGATGCTAATATGATTAGCGAGGCGCGTGCTTTAGCACTGCAGCAAGGGCAGTGTCCCGGACCTAATGTGATGTACTTTGAAACTGGAGAAGGTTCTGAGCTTTCATCTGATGCCAACTTTGGTGCTGATGAATTAACGATGGAATCCAGATGCTATGGTTTTGCTAAAAAATTTGATCCTTATATTGTGAACACAGTGGTCGGATTTATTGGACCTGAGTACCTATATAATTCAAAACAGGTTATTCGTGCTGGTTTGGAAGATCACTTTATGGGTAAGTTACAAGGAATTTCGATGGGGTGTGATGTTTGTTATACCAATCACATGAAAGCAGATCAAAATGATGCTGAGAATTTAGCGGTTTTATTAGGTGCAGCTGGCTGTAATTATATAATGGGAATTCCGCATGCTGATGATGTCATGTTAAATTACCAATCTACTGGATATCAAGAAACAGCTACAATTCGGGAAATATTTGACTATCATCCTATTAAAGAATTTGAAGAATGGATGGAAAAAATGGGCATTTCTAAAGACGGAAAATTGACAGAAATTGCTGGTGATGCATCAATTTTCTTGGATTAATAAAGAAGGTGATTAAATGAATGAACAAGAGCTTAAGTCAATGATTGAAAATATTTTGACAGATATGACTTCTAAAGATCCTCAAGCTTCCGCTAAAACAAACTTA
Organism: Bombilactobacillus mellis; assembly: GCA_013346905.1. GTDB lineage: Bacteria > Bacillota > Bacilli > Lactobacillales > Lactobacillaceae > Bombilactobacillus > Bombilactobacillus mellis_A. The sequence continues at coordinate 1,725,728 of JAAEDX010000001.1, read as the reverse complement.
TCAAAGACTGATAATGCTGATAACACAAATAATGATAATAAGGATTCGGGAGAAGTTTTAGATGATATTACACAAATTGATTTAAAAAAGCAATTTTTAGTTCCTCATCCTCATGATAAAGAGGGTTATTTAAAAATGAAGTCATTTACACCGGCTCGTTTGGGTATGTGGCGAGCGGGCTGTCGTTATAAAACTGCATCAGTTTTACGCTTTCGTGCTGATCATGCCGCAGCGCAAGATGCTGTGTTTAGTGATGTAGATGAAGAATTACCGAAGAAGATGGGTTTTTTAGAGACGCAGACAACTTGTCAATCTAAGGATGAGTATCTAACAAGACCAGATCATGGACGGCAATTTTCTGATGGAATGATTAAAAAAATTAAAGATAATGTCACATTAAATCCTAAAATTCAATTAGTAGTAGGGGATGGATTAAGTTCTGCTGCTATTGAAGCCAATGTTCCGGATATTATTCCAGCCATTCAACAAGGATTACGAACTTATAACTTAAATTTTGAAACAAAAGATGTCATCTTTGTGAAATATGCTCGTGTCGGGATAGAAGACCAAATTGGTGAAATTACAGGTGCAGATGTTGTCTGTATGCTGGTAGGTGAACGTCCAGGACTAGTAACAGCTAAATCAATGAGTGCTTATATAGCTTATAAACCTACAGTTGGAATGCCAGAAGTTAACCGAACGGTTGTTTCTAATATTCATGATGGAGGGATGTCGGCCGTTGAGGCTGGAGCCTATATTGCTGAACTGTTGGATAAAATTCTGCGTTTAAAGAAATCAGGAATAGACCTTAAAACAGCGGAAAATTAGTCATGATAATTTAGGTGAAAGGGGGATTTAATGTGAAGGGCAGTATTGTAAAAGCTAATATTTTAAGCACTCGCTTAATTCCTAATGTAAATCATTCATTAGCACAGGCTTTACATCTAAAATCCAGCATTAAAAGTCTGGGCCTTATTACAGCTGATAGTGATGATGTAACCTACGTTGCATTGGATGAAGCCACGAAGACTGCCGACGTAGAAGTTGTATATGGCAAAAGTATGTATGCTGGTGCCGATAATGCGAATACAAAATTGGCAGGTGAAGTTATTGGCATTTTAGGTGGACCAAATCCTGCTGAAGTGCGGAGTGGCTTAGATAGATGCATTAGTGTAATTGAAAAAGAAGCCCATTTTATTAGTGCTAATGAAGATGATAGTATTGTCTATTTTGCTCATACTATTTCTAGAACAGGTAGTTATTTATCAAAAATAGTCGGAGTTGCAGAAGGGGGAGCCATTGCTTATTTAATTGCACCGCCTTTAGAATCAATTTACGGAGTCGATGCGGCTATAAAAGCAGCGGATGTAGATATTGGTATTTTATATGGTCCACCATCGGAAACGAATTTTGGTGGGGGACTATTAACTGGTAGTCAATCTGCATGTAAAGCTGCTTGTGATGCTTTTGCTGGAGCCGTAAAAGCGGTAGCAGATAATCCTACTATTGAATGAGGATGTGATTAATAATGGCGATAGAAAGTCTAGGAATGATTGAAGTAAAAGGATTTCTGGGAGCTGTCGTTTCTGCGGATGCTGCTTTAAAAGCAAGCAATGTTTCTTTATTGGATTTAGAAATAACGCGTGGAGGATTAGTCACAGTATTACTGATTGGTGATGTTGCAGCTGTTAATGCTGCAGTTGATGCAGGAATCTCAAGTATCAAAAATTTAAATTGTTTAATTTCTCATTTTGTTATAGCAAGATTGGATCGGCAAACAGAACGCCTAACTCACTATAAATATTCCCATCCCGTAATAAAAGATATTCAATCTAGTTCATCTTTCAAAAAAGATTTAGAAGATAAAACTGTTCAAAAAAATCCAGAAAATAGTAATTCAAATGAAACATTAAATAATAATATAGCCAAAGAACCAACAAAAACGTTAACGCCCAATTCACCAAGTGATGATCCTCAAACTTGGGTCAGTGATCGTGAATCGTTAGAAAAAATGCGCGTTGTAGATTTAAGAAAACAAGCCTACAAGATGAATTTAAGTACTTTAACTAAGAAACAAATAAAGATGGGAAATAAGAAAACCTTAGTTCAGGCTATTTTAGATGAATTAAAGGAGGGAAAAGATAATTGACTTTAACTGATGTAGATTTACTTTCAATGCAGGAAGTACGAATTTTACTGCATAAGGCAACAAAAGCGCAAAAAATTTATCGTGATTTTTCGCAAGAACAAATTGATAAAGTTTGTCAGGCTATTGCTGATGCCGGCGTAGCTAATAGTAAAAAATTAGCCAAGATGGCGCAAGAAGAAACAGGATTTGGCAATTGGCAGGATAAAACTTTAAAGAATATTTTTGCATCTAAAACAGTTAATGAACGTTATAAAAATTTAAAAACTGTAGGGATTATTGATGAAAATGTTGAAAATAAAACTATTGATATGGCAGTGCCCGTAGGAGTTGTAGCAGGGCTAATTCCCTCTACTAATCCTACCTCGTCTGTGTTTTATAAATCAATAATTGCTCTAAAAGCTGGAAATGCTATCGTATTTTCTCCACACCCCAATGCCAAAAAATGTATTTTAGAAGCTATCAAAATTGCCAATGAAGCTGCCATTAAAGCTGGTGCTCCTGAAGGATTAATATCTGGTATGACCATTTTATCTTTAGAAGGAACAGATGAGTTAATGGGTAATAAAGAAACTAAGATGATCATTGCAACCGGTGGTGGAGCAATGGTTCACGCGGCCTATTCTTCTGGGACCCCGGCAATAGGTGTTGGACCTGGGAATGGCTCTGCTTATATTGAAAGAAGTGCTTATCCGGCATTAGCGGTAAAAAGAATCATGGATTCAGAAACTTTTGATAATGGAACAATTTGTGCTTCCGAGCAATCTATTATTGTAGAAAGATCTAATAAAGATGCGGTTCATGAAGAACTAGTTAAACAGGGAGCATATTTCTTAGATAATGATGAAAAAGATAAGCTGTCGAAGTTTCTCTTGCGTTCTGATAACACGATGAATCCACAGATTGTAGGAAAATCCGCAGATAGATTAGCAAAAATGGCGGATATTAAGATTCCAACAGGAACTAAAGTTTTAATTGCTCCTGATTATAGTAACAATATTGGTCAAAATAATCCGTATTCACGTGAGAAATTAACACCAATTTTGGCATATTATGAAGTTGAAGATTGTAAGGAAGCTGCTTCTGTCACACAAAAACTTTTGATGAATGAAGGCGCAGGGCATACTGCTATTTTACATTCGGAAAACCAAGAGGTTATTCGTAAATATTCTTCCTTAGTCCCAGCTTCAAGAGTAATTGTTAATTCACCCGGAGCTCTCGGAGGAATAGGGGCCACAACTTGTTTGAATCCCGCTTTAACACTGGGATGTGGTGCTATTGGGGGCAGTTCCTTATCAGACAATGTTGGGCCAATGAATCTGTTAAATATTAAACATATTGCTGTTGGTAAATGTGAATTGGAAGATGTTCGTAAGCAGTCAGGAATGAACAATGTTTCTGAAGGTTTAGAAGATAATAGACAACAACTAATTGATGAATTAGTAAAACAGGTTTTAGAAAAAATTCAATAAAATAAATAGAAGAGATATTATTAGGAGGAAATGAATTATGTCAAATACAAATGCTTTGGGAATGATTGAAACTAAAGGATTAGTTGGAGCTATCGAAGCTGCTGATGCAATGGTTAAAGCTGCAAATGTAACTTTAATTGGTAAAGAGCAAATTGGAGCAGGATTAGTCACAGTTATGGTTCGTGGTGATGTTGGTGCTGTAAAAGCAGCTACTGATGCTGGGGCAGCTGCAAGTGAAAAAGTTGGTGAATTAATTTCAGTTCATGTTATTCCTCGTCCGCATAGTGAAGTGGATGCAATTTTACCACACATGTTGGGAGAAAAAGCCAATATGGAGGATGATTAAAAAGTAAGCAAGTGATGATTGCGGTCTTATTATTGAAAGGAGGTGCCTCTTGGGTAAACTATTAACAGAAGATGATGTTCGTCAAATGTTTAAACAAAAGGAACTATTTGATAAAGATTCAATATCTTTGCCAAGGGGTACTATTTTAACACCATCTGCTAAAAGTTTTTTAGCTGAGCACCAAATAAAATTTAAATCTACGGTCTTGAAAGATGGCAAATTAAGATCTGATAATCATAACTCATGGCTGGATTCCTTTACAATCAAACAAAATGAAATTGATTTTCAACAATTGGACAATTATCGAATACCTTTATTTAAATTACAGTCAGCTTTACGAGAGCAGGCATTATTGTTTTTGAAGATCTTAAAAGAGCAGGATTTTGATTTTGATCGTAATCTTGTTAATAATGTTCTTGATTTATTTAATACGTTAATAGTTATTAAACCTGCGCAATTGAATAAACTAGATAACTTAACAACGGTTGATTTACAAATTAATAAATTAAAAATTAAATGTTCACATGAAATAATTATTCAACTTCTGTTATTAAGCTTAGAAAGAGTAACTATTAAGTTAGCAGATTGTTTAACGGTATATCCTGATTTTAAGCAAGTACATTTTTATCAATTGGTCGTTAATCTAGAAGTTGAGATGCAGTCTTGGGTTCGTAGCTTTTTAAAAGAGGGTGAAGAATAACGCAAAATTTAAATAATATTGTAGATGATGTTATTGCTGAATTGAAAAAGCGAATGCCGTTTGAAATTGAAGCATCTGCTCGTCACGTTCATTTATCAAATGCTACAATCGCTCAGTTATTTGGTTTTAATTATAAATTGATACCAGTCCGGCCTCTATCACAACCGGGTCAATATGTTAGTAAAGAGAAAGTGATTCTTAAAGGTCCTAAAGGGCAGATTAATAATGTCTCAGTTTTAGGACCTGCTAGAGAGCACTCACAGGTTGAACTATCAATTACAGATGCTTTGAGCTTGGGAATTGATCCTCCTATTAGAGAAAGTGGTCATTTAGACCAGACTTCGGGAATTACATTAATTAATGGAAATAATAGTGTTAACTTAAATAGTGGTGTTATCATTGCCCAAAGACATATTCATATCACACCGAAAGATGCTAAAATTTTTGGTGTTCAGAATAATGATATTGTCAGTGTAAAAACTAGTGGGAAGCGTTCTGTGATTTTTAATGATGTGGTTATTCGTGTTAGTGAGAAATTTGCTACAAGAATGCATATTGATTTTGATGAGGCTAATGCTTGCGGTTTTGTGAAGGGCATGCGTGGAACTCTTTATAAAAAGTAGGTGTCTTGTATATGAAATCTGACGAAATAGAACAATTAGTTCAAGTAGTTACCAATAGGGTTATGGAAAGGCTCGTCCAATTTAAACGCCGTATAATTTTAAGAGATCCGCTGAAATATTATCCTGCCTCATACATTGATGTACTTTCCCAAAATTATGAGCTTATATCTGAAACAAAGCAGGGTAGCAATGCTGCCCTGCTTTGTCTTAGTAAGATAACAACTAATCAAATAATAACACTTGCACATTTGATAAGTATGGATGAGTTAACTGATCAGGTATTAGAATTTTTGCTTCAAGACAAACCTGTCTGGATTTTTAGTAAAAAACCTCAAATCATAGAATATCAAAGACAAACTAGATATGGCGTTTGGAAAGAAATCCAAGATGCTTTTCAAAAATTAGATCATTATAACATTCATTTTATTTATGATAACAGTTCTTTTAATTTGCAACTGCAAGCTTTAAGTAAGACTAATAGGATTGTAAATACTAAATATAAATACGTCACATTGACTAAATTACAAGAAAGATTGCAAAGTCATCAACAATTGCTGCAAGATAATGAAAAAATGACAGATTTGGCTAAAGATTGGGCTCGTAGTAAAGATTTAAAGTTATAAGAGTGTTTGTTTAGTTTAGAGAGGAGGGTCACTAATGGGAATAAATGAAATAATTATGTACATCATGGTCTTTTTTATGGCTTTAGGTGCTTTAGATAAGATGCTAGGAGACAAGTTTGGCCTGGGTGCCAAATTTGAAGAAGGAATTATGTCGATGGGATCTCTAGCTATGTCTATGGTGGGTATTATTGTATTAGCACCCATTTTGGCAAAGATTTTATCACCCTTAATTGTTCCACTTTATCGGGCCTTGGGGGCTGATCCGTCGATGTTTGCCACAAGTTTAATTGCTATTGATATGGGAGGCTTTCAACTAGCACAGCAAATGGCCATAAATACACAAGCCGGATTATTTGCGGGTGTTATTCTAGGATCAATGATGGGACCTACCGTTGTATTCTCAATACCGGTTGCACTAGGTATTATAGATAAAAAAGATCACCGCTTTTTGGCAACAGGCGTTTTATCCGGCATAATTACGATTCCAATTGGTTGTTTTGTCGGGGGTCTTATGATGGGTATGTCTTTAATGTCAGTTTTGATGAACTTAATTCCGATTATATTATTTGCGGTATTAATAGCCATGGGCCTTTGGTTTAAGCCGGAGGCAATGATTAAAGGATTCTCTGTTTTTGGTCAAGCAATTGTCATCATTGGGACCTTCGGTTTGGCTTTAGGTGCAGTTCAATCGATGACTGGCGTCAAAATTATTTCCGGCCTTGGGAATGTTAAAGGGGCTATTCAAACAGTGGGAAGTATTGCGATGACTTTAGCTGGTGCTTTTACTTTGGTTTTTGTAATAACTAAAGTCTTTAAAAAACCTCTGTTAAAGTTAGGAAAGTTATTAGGAATGAATGAAACAGCAGCTGCAGGCCTGGTAGCAACTTTGGCCAATAATATTCCGATGTTTGAAATGATGAAAGATATGGATGATCGCGGCAAAATTATTAATGTAGCTTTTGCAGTATCTGCAGCCTTTGTTTTCGGAGATCATTTAGGTTTTGTTGCTGGTGTGGCTAAACAAATGATATTTCCGATGATCATTAGTAAACTTGTTGCTGGTATTACCGCCATTGCTGTGGCTATGTTTATGGCTGATCGTGTTTTGAAAAAGAATTCTCAAGAAGGTTAATTGAAAGTGAGGAAAACCTATGAATATCGAGCGCGAAGAAGTTGAAAAAATTGTTAGGCAAATTTTGACTGAAAAATTAGGGACCTATAAGACTTCCACAGCAGATGGTTTAATGATGGTAGATATTCCTGATTTAGAGGTAAGTGAGCAGGATAGAATGGATACCGGCAATGCCAATGATCATGTGTATACTAAGGATTTTTTTGATTTGAAACAAAGCCCACGTTTGGGAGCAGGATTAATGGTGATGAAAGCTAGTACTTTTGATTGGCAGTTAAATTATGATGAATTTGACTATGTTATCTCAGGAACACTGAGTGTTATTGGTTCTCAAGGCACAGTTACTGCAGAGTCGGGACAGTCCATTTTAATTCCCAAGGGTAGTAAAATTAAGTTCTCTGCTCCTACGGAGGCGCGGTTTATATATATTACTTATCCAGCTGATTGGGCTAATCAATCTTAATTATTTTCTTTATATAAAAGGAAGTATGTCTAATGTCAGATAATAAACATGTTCATAGAATTGAACCAGAGAGAATGATTCAAGAATACGTTCCAGGTAAACAAATAACTTTAGCACACATTATCGCTAACCCTGATAATAATATTTTTACGAAATTAGGTTTGAGGTCTCATAATTCAGCATTAGGTATTTTAACAATAACGCCTAGTGAAGCCTCAATGATTGCTAGTGACATTGCTACTAAGTCTGGGAACGTGGAATTAGAGTTTATTGATCGTTTTAGCGGCTCAGTTGTTGTAAGTGGTGAGGTTTCGGAAGTTGAAGCTGCATTAAAACAAGTAGTTATCAAATTAAAAGATATTTTGGACTTTACTATTTGTGATATTACAAGAACGTAAAGCAAATAATATTGTTTATTATCTAGTAGGCGCTCAGTGATAACTATTGTCAGTAGTTAAGCTTTGCGTCTTTTCTCTGCTAAAGTGACTCTTTTTATGTTTTTCATCTGAAAATCTACTGAAGTGGCTTAAATATGTAATGATTGATAGAAGAGAATCATAATAAATGGAGAATATTAATGAATTATAAACAAGAGAATATTTTAAATGTCCCCAATAAGAAGTTACAGCAATTAATTAAAGTCGTTAATAAAAAGCAATCCATAAGAAGGCCGAATAAGGATGAGCCTTTACGGGTCGGAGTTGATTTAGGAACCTCTTCAATTGTTTTAACAGTTTTGGATAGTCAAAATGAGCCTCTCTATTGTGCTTTTGAGTATGATAATGCAATTCGTGACGGAATTATTGTTGATTTTATGGACTCAGTAAAAATTCTAAAAAACCTAAAGCAGCAGGCTGAACAAGTTTTAGGAAGACAATTATTGACTGCCTGTGGTGCTATTCCACCGGATGTAGATAGTGGTAGTGGAAGTAAAGTAGTGACTAACGTGATTGAATCCGCAGGTTTTAGTTGTCGGCAAGTTGTGGCAGAGCCCACAGCAGCAGCTAAATTTCTTCAGATAAAAACTGGTACAGTGGTCGATATCGGTGGCGGTACGACAGGAATTAGTGTTTTTAATAATAACAAATTGGTTCAAATTATGGATGAACCTACAGGCGGGATTCATATGACTCTGGTTATTGCAGGAGCATATCAGATCAATTCAGACAAAGCGGAAGTAATAAAGCGTGAACATAAAAATGAAGATGAGGTTTTTCACATTATTCAACCCGTTGTAGAGAAAATGGCTATAATCACTAAGAATGTAATGAAAGATAAAATATATGAACCTGTAATTATAGTTGGGGGAGCTATCAATTTTAAAGATTTTATTCCTACTTTTAGTAAGATACTAGGAATACCAACAATAAAACCCCTTTATCCACAATTTGTAACTCCCTTAGGAATTGCAATGTGTGATAGTTAAATGAAATGCGGGGGTATTAAATTTTATAAGGAGATGTTTCTTTGAAAAAACCGATTTTTATTGGGGCCATTGGTTGTGGGAAGACAACTTTATGTCAGAGGTTACAAGGAAAAGCGATCACCTATAATAAAACGCAAGTAATTCAATACTACCAAAATAAAAATTTAATTGATACTCCGGGTGAATTTATGGAGCATAGAAATTTATACAGTGCTTTAATGACCACTTCGGTAGATTCAGATATAGTAGTTTTTTTACAGAGTGTAATTGATAAGCGGCAAAGTTTTGCGCCTGGTTTTGGCAGTATGTTTACAAAGGAAAAAATTGGTGTGGTTACAAAAATAGATTTGAGTAATACTCCAGAAGACATCGACTGGGCCGCGCAACAATTAAAGTCAGCAGGAGCAGAAAAAATCTTTAAGGTGTCAGCAAAAAATAACATTGGGGTAGAAGAATTAAGCCAATATTTAGAGATTATATAAAAGGGGGAGAACAAGCTATTGTTGGCAGATAAAGGCGAAAGGATACCACATGTTAATAATATTCGGGACTTAGGTGGGTATCCTACTAAAGATGGTCGTATTGTTAAATGGTGTAAACTAATCAGATCAGGCCTCTTAAATAAACTAGATTCTGCAGATCACAATTATTTTTGTGATCATAGAATTAAAACAATTATTGATTTGCGTTCTTATTCTGAGATTGAAAAATGGCCGGATAGTCTACCATTGCAAACTAAGTATCTAATTATTCCTCTTTCTGATAATTCAGTTTTAGAAGATGGTAACTTTATCAATACTTTACAAAAATTTTATTCTGAAACCCCGCGGGGCGGTTATATAGAAATGATTAATTCATATGAACAGCTGGTTATTAGCAAAAAATCTCAATTAGCCTATTATGAAATTTTTAAATATCTTTTAGAGAATAAAACAGACGAAGCTGTTATTATTCATTGCAGTGCCGGCAAAGATCGTACCGGATTAGTTTGCGCGTTAGTCTTATTGGCCTTAGGAGTAGATCGGCAAGTGGTGTATGAGGATTATCTATTAACTAATAAATTGTCCATTAAACGGATATATGCGCGGATTATGGAGGTAAAGACTAACGGAGAAAATGAGAATTTTATTCGCTCCATCTATGATCTTTCAGTAGTGCATGAAGCTTATTTAAAACGTGCTCTAGATATTATTGATGATGAATATGGCGGCGTGGGTCAATTTCTGTGTAACGAAGTTGGCATTACTGCCAAAGAAATATCTGACCTCCAAAAAATTTATCTTACTTCAATGGATAAAGTCTATCTTTAAAGATTCCACCTAAATAGAACGATTGCAATATCTATTCAAGAGCTCTATTAGTATACAGCCATTGAATGATAGTTTTATCATTAACAAAAATTTCATTAGACGTCTTTATCGGTTGAAGAAAGTCCACAGTATAAATCCAACCTCCGTTAATTTGATTATTTTTTAAATAATTAATTGAATAAACATAAGGGTAACCGTTAATATTATGTATTTTAAAATCAATGTTATTGTCTGCAAAAAAATTTTTAGAAATATCATATACAGATATATGATGATTCCAAGTTAAATCTCGGGGTATAGTGTATATTTTTTTGATACGGGAATTCTGCTTTCGAAATTGTAAGGGTGACAAATGAGTTTTTTGTTTAAAAACTTTTGAAAAATAACTGGATTGACTAAAACCTAATTTTTGGGATAAATATTTTATGGGGGCATTATCTGATAACAATTCTCTTTGAGCAACTGCTACTTTGTTCATATTAATATAATCTATAAAATTAATTTGCAGGTTTTCTTTAAAAATTCTGCTCAAGTAATCGGGAGAGATGTAGAGGGTTTGCGCTACTTTTTTAAGAGATAACTCGCTTGTGATATTTTCTAAAATATATTGCCGTGCTAGCTTAATAATATCAAGAGTAGTATCATTATTATTACTTTGATTACTTAGGTGATGTGGATTTTTAGGGGTATTATTGTCAGTTTTTTGTAATAAGCGGTATTCAACGATAAAATTGAGTATTTTGCGGAGATCTTTTATATACAGTGGTTTAAGTAATAAAACATCTTGATTGCGGTCTCTGAGAAAAGTTTTAACAGCGACTTCTAAGTAACCTCTATATAAATATAAATTCTCTACTGTTCTTTTTTCTTCATCAAATAATATGAAAATTCCTTCTAATCCATAATTAAAAATTAAGGGATAGACATAAATATATTTATTTTTTAAATTAGGCTCCAAGCGGATAAGATCTTGGAAAGCTGTGATATCGGTCGAATTTGATAGGATATTCAGTTTTTTATTGATAAATATAATATCAGTAATAGATGAGAATGAAAAAATAGTTTTTTCAATAACTTCTTTTATGTTAAATTGATAATTAAAAAAATCCATAGTTAATGCCCTCTCTATTGAAATACTAGTTTGAATATTCTGTTATTATAGTGTTAATTTATTAAAGTTGAAGAGGATTTAAATGACAGTGCTTTTTTTATTACGTCATGGATTGACTTATGCGAATAAGTTAAATTTACTTCAAGGAACTCTGGAAAATTCAACAACTTTTTTAACTCCTCAAAGTAAAGTCGAAATTATAAAATTGCAAAAATTATTAAGTCGATATCAAATTGATCTGGTTTATACGAGTCCTCTCAATAGAGCGTTTGATACGACTGAGATTATTTGTGATAATCGCACACCATTTACAATAGATCAGCGTTTAAGAGAATTGTCCTATGGCAAATGGAATGGACAAAGCTGGAGTTACTTAATTGATAATTATTGTAAATATGTTAATTTGAAAACTCAAGAAGTTTCTTCTAGTTCGATGTCTATCAGTCAAGGTGAGTCCTTTGAGCAGGGACAACAGAGGATAAAAAGTTTTGTGAATGAAATTTCCTTCCGCTTTCCGAACAATAGGGTTCTGTTGGTTACGCATGGTTGGATTATAAAAAATTTTATCGCAATATATTGGAATAATAACTGTAAATCTGCTCATTTTAATCCCAAGAATTTAAGTTTGACCAAATTTTTAATTGATAGAAAACAGAATAATTTTAAATTAATGTTTTATGATCGTCTTTTTCTTTGACTCAAAATTAGTTATGGGGTGTTGAACAAATGATTTTGGCACATGTTGTTTTTGCCACGATTACAGGTAATAATGAAGAAATTGCTGATATTATTAGTGAATTGTTAGATGAAGCTGAGATACAGGTAACAGAAACTGAGATCTCACAAACCGATGTGTTTGATTTTGTTAAATCAGATCTTTTAATTGTTTGTGCTTATACCTATGATGAAGGCAGTCTGCCAGAAGAATGTAGAGATTTTTATGAAGATTTGAAAATGACCGATCTTACTAATAAAGTTTTTGGCGTTGCAGGTTCAGGTGACAAATCTTATTGTGAATATTATAACTTAGTGGTAGATATGTTTTCGGATGTTTTTAAACATCAGGGAGCAATTCAAGGATTTAGAAATATTAAAATTAATTTAGAACCAGCAGAGGCGGATATTGAAATTTTGAATAAAGCAGTTAAAAATATCGTCGAAGTAGCTAATAATCTTGAGAGGTAAGTAGGCATGATGAAAATTGGTATATTAATTGGTAGTTTAAGTCAGAAATCTTATAGCCGTAAAATAGCGCAATTTATTGTTAACAGTTTTCCGAATATTGCTTTTATGGAATTAAATTATCGACAATTATCTTTATATGATCCTGATTTAGAAGTTACTAATTGTCCTATCAATTGGCAGGCATTTCGGCTGGCTATTCGAAAATTCAATGCTTTGTTATTTGTTACCCCTGAGTATAATTATTCTATTCCTGGAGGTTTGAAAAATGCACTTGATATTTTATCTGGAGCTGATACTGAAGATCTTTTAATTGATAAACCGACTATGATTATTACAGATTCTTCAGGAAATCGGGGCGGTCTAATTGCTAACTTGCAATTACAACAGGTTCTAAGAATGCTTGGTATGCGGGTATTTAACAATGAAGTGACATTGAGTAATGTGCAAGAACTGTTTAATAATCAAGATGAATTGATCGATCAAAGCTCACGAGATTTTTTGATTGCTAATTTTACGCAGTTTTATGATTTTATTAAGCATACTTAATAAATTTTTATCTGTTAAATACAAATTTTAAAAGTATTAGTATATTAAAGAAACTTCTCAATCAGATCAGATTTTTGGCCTTTTAACTAATATTTGTTGTTGTTTTATTTGTAAGTGTTCTTAATAATTACTAAAAAGATTTTATTATATGCATTGGAGATGTTTAATGAGAGATATCAAACCCAATAATCCAAAATTCAAACTAGCTTTACTCTCGCTATCTTTATTGTTAATGAGTTCCTCACAAGTATCTGCAGCCTTACCTTTGATGTATAACTTTTTTTCTGATTTTTCACGTACAGCGGTAGAAACTCTAATTACAATTCCAAATATAGGTATTGTTGTGGGTCTGTTAGGCAATCAATTTTTAATCAGAATTTTGCAGATAAAAGGTACAGTTATTATTGGTCTGGTGATGGTCTTAATAGCTGGCACTTTTCCAATTTACTGTAATTTTTATGGACCTCTTCTGTTATCGCGCTTTCTTTTAGGATTAGGAATTGGATTATTTAATTCCCTAGCAGTTAGTCTGCTTTATCGTTTTTATCAAAAAAGTGAATTAGGTACAATGTTAGGATTACAGAATGCTACCAGTAGTATTGGTGCAGCAATATTCTCTTTTACTGTGAGCTATCTAATAAATTTTGGCTGGCATTCTGTTTTTTGGATTTATATTTGTGCTCTACCCATATTAATAATATTTGGTCTTATTGTAGTGATTCCTGCTACTAATAGTAATGCTCCAAATAATTCCAATTTAAAAAATTTCAAAATCAATTTATCGGTAATTGAGATTATCATACTAATGTTTTTCATTCATTTGTTTTTCTTGCCAATTTCGTTTAAATTACCTCAATTAGTGCTTAGTGAAAAAATCGGTAATATGTCTCAAGTAGCAATGATTTCCGGAGTTACCACGCTCATGGGAATTCCGGTAGGAATAATTTATGGTAAGATGAAAAGACATTTGCGCCAAAAAACGCTATTATTAGGAATATTTCTGCAAACTATCGGAATAGGTGTTGTTGCCTATAGTATAAATTTATTATGGGTCTTTATAGGCGTGTTTTTAGCTGGCAGCGGTTTTGGAATAGCAGTTCCTGATATGTATGACTGGCTGGGAAATATTGTATCTTCTGCCGCAGCTAACATTACTACTACAATGACTATAATAGCCGTTAATCTGGGGTGTTTTGTTTCACCAGCCGTGATTAATTATTTGAATAAGAATTTAGCCAATAACACGCCTAGAACAGCGATGATCGTTGATTTTGAAGGTATGGTATTTTTATTAATTTATATTTGTATGAAATTTTTAGTCAACAAGAAAAAATCTCTGGATAATTAAATTCTATTTAAAGACATTCTTACTATTACGATAGAATGTCTCTTTACTTTCGAGAAGATAATTTGCGTATCTGGCGTTGATAAAAAAGTAATCTGAGAGGCGATTGATAAAAATTAAAACCTTAGGATTTATTTTTTCTTTTTGTTTTAATTCGACAATATCTCTTTCAATACGCCTGGTAATTGTACGAGCTACTTGTAAGGCAGCGGCTAGTTGACTTCCAGCAGGTAGAATAAACTTACTGATGGCAGGTAGTTGTTGAGACTTAGAGTCTATACTTTGTTCTAACCAGCTGATTGAATCGGGATTAAAAATGAATTTGTTTTGTTCACCTCTGTCCAACGTAGCTAAGTCTTTACCACAGTCAAATAATAATTGCTGTACTTCTTCTAATTCTTTATTAAGTTCATTAGTAGTTTTATTTGTCAATGAACGAGTATAACCTAACCAAGAATTTAGTTCATCGATTCCTCCGTATGCCTTAATGCGAATATCATTTTTAGGCAAAATTTTCCCACCGACAATTTTAGTTTGTCCCAAATCACCTGTTTTAGTATATATCTTCATAGTTATTTCCTTTTGAGTAATTAATTATTAAAGTCGATTACAATAATGACCTTTATTTGTATTTTAAGGGGTCAATTAAATTATTTAATCTGCTGCTGAATTGATAGTGCTAAATTTCATATTTGAGAACAAAAAAAAACTATTTTTTGGGGATTCTTGAAATTATTTTTATGTTTTAGAACAAAATATTGCTTTTTTAAGCCCTAATAACAACCTTATCATGTTACTAACATTAGATAGAGAGATTATTAGTGAAATATTATGTTAAATATTGAGCAAAAATACAAATAAATATTTTATTTTTTATAAGAATATTGTTTTTATAAAGAATTAATCCTATATTATTAGTAAATATTGATAGAAAAGGAGGAGATGCCGCATTAATTTGATTCATGGTGGAAATATAGATAAAATGTCTCGGAAATTGAAGATTCCTAGTCATAAATTATTAGATTTTAGTGCTAATCTTAATCCTCTGGGAGTTCCGGAAGAGTTAAAAGGTACTTTATTGGAATCTTTGAAAGAGATTAGATACTATCCTGATCCAGAATACTTTCAGTTGAGAACTGCGATTGCGAGATATCATAAGGTAGATTTACAAACGGTATTTGTTGGAAATGGTGCGATTCAGTTAATTTTTGAGATTGCGAATGCTCTATCTTATGGACACGGGCTAGTGTTGGCGCCAACATTTAGTGAATACGAGCATGCGTTAAAGCGGGCCCATGTACGGGTTCACCATTATTGCTTGTGTGAAGAAAATAATTTTCAATTGGTAATCACAGATTTAATTGCATATTTGCGCTTACATTCTGAAATTAAAACAATTTATTTAGCTAATCCTAATAATCCCACTGGTAATTTAATTACAATAGCTGATTTAAAAAAATTGGTTTTATTTTGTAATCGAAATCAACGGTATCTTATTCTTGATGAAGCTTTTATTAATCTGGTATGCACAAAAAATTCTAGCTATGGTCCTTTTTTAAATATTAATGATAACGCTTTTATTGTTTATTCTGCGACAAAGTTCTTTGCGATTCCTGGATTGAGGTTAGGTTATTGTTTAGTCAAAAATCCTAAATTACAAAAATTATTAGTTGCCCAAATTGAGCCTTGGTCAGTTAATATTTTAGCCGCTAGATTTGGAGCCAAAATGTTTCAGGCTAAAAACTATATTCAAAAAACTAATCAATGGTTCACCAATGAACAACCGTTACTGTATCAGCAATTAAAATCGTTATCGGCATTAAAGGTGTATCCGTCGACTACTAATTTTTTTCTATTTAAGTGTTCGCAATTAAATCTAAAAAATAAACTATTAGATTATAAAATAATGATTAGACAATGTGAAGACTATTATGGTTTAGGACCCACTTATTTTCGTGTTGCACTTCGCAGTGCAACTGAGAATAAGTATCTTATAAAAAATTTGCATCAATGTTTGGAAAAAGGTAAATAATGAAAAAAATATTAATTGCGGGTGGAACCAGCGGTTCCGGTAAGACAACGATTACTTTGGGAATTTTAGCTGCTTTAAGTAAAAAATATCGGATACAGCCTTATAAAGTAGGCCCTGATTACGTTGATAATAAATTTTATTCTCGAATTACTGACATTCAATCAAGGAATCTCGATAATTTTTTGGTTCCGGATAAAAAAATTTTAGCTTACTTATTTACTAAAAATAATAAGAAAATAGATTTGGCCTTAGTTGAAGGGGTTATGGGTTTATATGATGGCTTGGGAACCGATAAAGATGCTTATTCAACCGCAAGTATTGCCAAGCAATTAGATTTACCGGTGATTTTAGTAATTAATGCCAAAGCCACTTCGACTTCAGCGGCCGCAATGATAAAGGGTTATCTAGATTTTGATCCGCAAGTGCGTATTAAGGGCGTTATCTTAAATAATATAATGAGTCAAAATCATTATGAGTTAGTTAAGGGTGCTATTAAGCGCTATTCTTCAATAAAAGTTTTAGGATATTTACCTTTTGATCAAAGTCTTGCATTACCATCACGGCAATTAGGTTTAATTCCTGACAATGAATTAGACAACATTGATCAGAAAATTAACCATTTGGCAAGTTTAGTTCAAAAGTATATAGATCTGAATCTTTTTTTAAATTTAGCCGAACCTGTAACTAAAGTGAATCCATTAACAATATCGTTGCCAACAATGCATTTTAAGTTGGGTATTGCCCAAGATCTGGCTTTTAATTTTTATTATGCCGATAATTTGGAATTGCTTCGTAGAATAGGGATAGAATTAATAACTTTTAGTCCAATGAAAGATCAACATCTACCAAAAGTTGATGCTCTATACTTTGGCGGAGGATATCCTGAAGAATTTGCTCAAGAATTATCCCGTAATGAAAGTTTAAAACAACAAATTTTGACTTTTTCTCAACAGAACCGACCGATCTATGCGGAATGTGGAGGGTTAATGTACTTGGGGAGCTTTCTGAGAACAACACAAACGGATTACCCCATGGTTGGTATTTTTCCGGGATATAGTGAAATGACACCACGCCTCAAAAGATTTGGTTATTGTTATGCTCAAGCGCGGCAAGATACATTAATTGCTTTAAAAGGACAAAGCTTAGTGGGACATGAATTTCACCATTCTGTCTTTCATTATCCAACTCAGGAGTTACGACCAGTTTTAAGAATGACCAAAGTACGTGATGGCTATATCACAAATTCTTGGTGGGGCGGCTATCAAATACAAAAAACATTTGCTAGCTATTTGCATGTACACTTTTTTCAAAGTCAGCAATTTATTCAACATTTTTTGGGTAGTTTAGGAGATCACGGATAATGCAGATTTTGATGATGGTAGTGGCTGGTTTTTTGTTAGACCTGCTGCTAGGAGATCCTCATAGTTGGCCTCATCCTGTTAAGGTAATTGGACGTTTGATTCATTATTTAACCAATAAATTTAATCAACCTGCTTATTCTTCTCGCCAAAAGCGTTGGTTAGGGTTTATGACTTGGATAATTACAGTAGGACTTTCGGGAATAATCATATATTTTATCCTTTCTCTCTGTCGGTTTAACCAGTTACTTTATTTATTAGTTGGAACTTATTTTAGTTATACCTGTATTTCAACACAACAGTTGGCAATTGAAGCTAGGAAGATTATTAAGCTATTGCAAAAAAATGATTTGACTTTAGCACGTCAGCAATTAGCGATGATTGTGGGACGAGATACTAAAAATCTTAATCGTGAAGAAATCTTAAAAGCAACAATCGAAACTGTAGCAGAAAATACTAGTGATGGAGTTATTGCCCCTTTGTGTTATCTGATGCTGGGAGGACCTACCTTGGGAATAATTTATAAATCAATTAATACTCTAGATTCCATGATAGGGTATAACAATGAAAAATATCGTGATTTTGGCCGCTTTGCAGCCAAATGTGATGATCTTGTAAATTATGTGCCAGCTCGCATTACCTGGCTATTGCTAATTATTAGTGGTTGGATCTTACAAGGTGATGTCCATGAGGCTTGGCTGGTTGGTAAGCGTGATTGTAAAAAACATTTAAGTCCCAATAGTGCTTTTCCAGAAGCCGTGGTTGCGGGAATGTTGCATTTACAACTAGGGGGTCCGCATTATTATTTTGGAAAATTAGTTAATAAGCCTTATATTGGGGATGATTTTCAAGTTACAGTTGATATTAACCATCTTAAGGAAGCGATTACTATGCTATATGTAACAGCAATTATCGCTCTAATAATTTTAGCGGGTTTAAGGTTAATTTATTTATGGAAGTGGCCTATATGAAAAAAAAGGAATATCTTACTGTACCAGCAAAAATTACAGATAAAAGTTTTCAACTTATTCAAGCAGAAATTGATCTTATAGATCCTAATTATCATTTTACAGATCCTTTACAAGAAGCAGTTATTAAACGGGCAATTCATACTACGGCAGACTTTGATTATTTAAAGAATTTAAAATTTACTCGTCACGTTTTACAAGTTATTCAGAAAGTTTTGCTTAATCATGGAGTTATTTATACAGATACCACCATGGCAATCTCAGGCATTAATAAACGCCGCTTAGATGCTTTACAAGTGGACTATCACTGTTTAATAAATGATTCACGGGTTCGACAAATCGCACAAACAAACAAGATCACCCGATCTATGGCTGCTATTGAGGTAGCTGCTAATGACCCTAAAGAAAAAATCTATATAGTCGGCAATGCGCCTACAGCCTTGTATAAGATTATCGAAATGGTGCAGCAAAAAAGATTGCAAATTGCGGCAGTTATTGGGGTGCCAGTTGGTTTTGTAGAAGCAGCAGAAAGTAAGCAAGCACTCTTTGACTCAAATATTCCAGCTATTGTGGCTTTAGGGCGTAAGGGTGGCAGCAATCTGGCCGCAGCCTTATTAAATGCCATCATTTACAACACTGACTTGCAAGAATTAGGTGATGAATATGGTCGCCACTAATAATATCGATTCAGAAGAAAATTATGTTTACTATAATGGCCGTAAGTTGCGCAAAGGTTTTACAACGGGGACAACAGCTACAGCCGCTACAGTAGCAGCGATTCGAGCTTTAAAGAATCAGAAAGCTTTAAGCCAAATAACAGTTTTGGCAGCTAATGGCCAAGCAGCAACGTTTCCTGTTGTGGAGTTAAAGTTTAATTCACAATCAGCGTCCTGTGCAGTCAAAAAAGACGGTGGCGATGATCAAGATGCGACTGATGGAATGCTGATTTATTCCCATGTTACATGGAGACAGGATAACCAAATTCATTTAGATGGTGGGCAAGGAATTGGACGAGTTACTCAAAAAGGTTTAGCTAATAAACCGGGCACCGCTGCCATTAATCCCACACCACGCAAAGTTATTAAACAAGCAGCTCGTCAAGAACTGGGAACTAATTTAGGTGTAGATATTATTATTTCCACACCGGCAGGAGAAGAAGTTGCTAAATTAACCTATAATCCCAAACTAGGAATTGTAGGTGGAATCTCAATTTTAGGAACTAGTGGCATTGTTACACCAATGTCTGAATCTAGTTGGAAAAATTCTATTTCTATTGAAATGAATATTCATCGTCAGCGAGGAGATAAGAAAATTATTTTAACACCAGGTAATTATGGAGAAGATTTTGCCTGTCAGAAATTAGGATTACCCTTGGAAAAACAAGTACAAATGAGTAATTTTGTCGGCTATGTTTTGAAAGAAGTTCAACGCTTAGGTTTTGAAAAAGTACTGTTGGTGGGTGATTTGGGTAAATTAATTAAAGTTTCTGCGGGAATTTTTTCTACACATAGTAAGGACGCTGATGCTCGCGCAGAAATTATGGTAGCTAATTTAGCTTTGATGGGTGGAATTCCGGTAGCTTTTTTACGCAAAATTTATAATTCTTTAACTACTATTTCTATGGTAGATCTCATAAATCAAGCAGGATATCAAAAAGTTTACCAAATAATTGTAGATAAAATTAAACAACGCTGTGAGAAATTGTTAGCTCATCGTAAACCTAAAGTTCAAATAGAGACGGTTATCTTTTCTCAAAGTATTGGCTTTTTAGCGGCTACTAAGCCGTTATCAAAGATTAAGGAAGAATGGCAGTGATTATTGTATTGGGAATTGGACCTGGCAGCAGAGATTTACACTTAGTTAATTTTGATTATTATCTAAAGAATGCACAAGTGGTTATTGGCTCACAACGACAATTAGCATCTTTAAATAAGGATATTCAAAAGAAGAGCATGTTGCTACCAGCCTTAAATGAGTTAAAAACCTATGTACTAGATAATTTGCAAAAACGAATAGTTATTTTAGCTTCAGGTGATCCACTTCTTTATGGTATTGGAAGTTGGATTCAAGTCAATATTACTAACCAACCCGTGAAAATTATTCCGGGGATCAGCTCTATCCAATATTGTTTTCATCAATTAGGAATTTCCATGAATAATAGCTATTTGACGAGTAGTCATGGCCGCAAACCCAATTTTGATTTTGTTTTGCAACATGAAAAGATAGGCATGGTTACGGATAAATATTTTGGTCCCCGAGAAATTGCGGCAGAGATTTGTAAAAGAAAACAAAAGCGCTGGCTTTATGTGGGAGAAAATCTTAGTTATCCCGATGAACGAATAACTAAGTGTAATCCTGAACATATGTTACAACGAAAATTTGATATGAACGTGGTGATTATTACAAATGCGTGATAAAGATTTTTTACGGAATAAAGTGCCAATGACTAAGTCTGAAGTAAGAGCTGTTAGTATCGATAAATTACAATTGCTAAATAGAAAAACGTTTTTGGATATTGGAGCTGGTACCGGTAGTATTAGCATTCAGGCGGCGCATGATTTTCCTGATTTGCAAGTAACGGCCATTGAACGTGATGCTTCGGGTCTGGAAATTATTAATAAAAATATGGCCAAATTTTGCTTAAAAAATATTGATTTAATTGCTGGCAATGCCCCCGAGGTTATTCCTGATAAAATTTATGATGCTATTTTTGTGGGTGGTAGCGGAAGTAATTTGGAATCAATTCTGAGGTTTGCTAGCGAACACTTAAATAATGCTGGCAGTTTAGTTTTAAATTTTATTCTTTTAGAAAATGCTTTAAGAGCCCAAAAAATATTAGCCGAACTCCAATTTACTAAAAGTGAAATCCTTGAAGTGGCCGTCTCTCAATGGCATCAATTAGGAAAAGGGCACTACTTTAAACCTAATAATCCCACAATTATTATGAATGCAATTAAAGGAGAATAAAAATGACGATGGTAAATTTTGTCGGGGCTGGACCCGGGGCTACTGATTTAATTACTTTAAAGGGCTATAAGTTATTAAAAGCAGCGGATGTTGTAATTTATGCAGGGTCGCTGATTAATCAAGAGCTTTTGGATTATTGCAAGAAGGACGCTCTAAAATACAATAGCGCACATATGACTTTAGCAGAAATTATCGATTGTATGGAAAAAGCAATTCATGACGATAAAGAAGTTGTACGTTTACAAACAGGAGATTTGTCGATATATGGATCTATTCGCGAACAGATTGAAGAATTAAAAAAACGAAATATTAAATTTAATTGTATCCCTGGAGTGAGTTCTTTTTTAGGGGCTGCTTCGAGCATAGGGGTTGAATATACAGTCCCGGAAATTGCTCAAAGTGTAATTATTACACGAATGACTGGGAATACTCTAGTTCCAGATAGAGAATCACTTTCAGCTTTAGCTCAGCATCAAACATCAATGGTTATTTTTCTTTCAGTTCAAGGTATTCAAAGTGTAGTTGAACAATTGATAGCTGGAGGATATCCCCAAAATACACCAGCAGCTGTCATTTATAAGGCCACTTGGCCAGAGGAAAAAGTAGTTCAGGGGACTCTTAAAGATATTATCGAAAAGGTTCAGAAAGCTGGAATCACTAGAACAGCTTTAATTATGGTGGGACAATTTTTAGGAGCTGCTTATAATTATTCCCATTTATATGATGCTTCGTTTAGTACAATGTATCGTCAAAAGAGTAAATAAATAATGAATAAAAAGTTTGCAATTATTGCATTGACACGTCAGGGTTCAAAAACCGCACAACAATTGGCAGATAAACTAGCTTCCTACTCAAATTATAGTGTTCAGATATATTTACCAGCCAAGTTTGCCGGTTCTAAAGTTAATTCTTTTAATTCCGAACAATTTCAAAAGGTTATGCAAGAGCAGTTTCAATTAAAGGATTGTCTAATCTGCATTATGGCTACAGGAATAGTCGTTCGTTCCATTGCACCAATGATAAAAGATAAAATGAGCGACCCTGCTGTTA
The DNA here is from genome assembly GCA_013346905.1 of Bombilactobacillus mellis. GTDB lineage: Bacteria > Bacillota > Bacilli > Lactobacillales > Lactobacillaceae > Bombilactobacillus > Bombilactobacillus mellis_A. The sequence continues at coordinate 1,702,925 of JAAEDX010000001.1, read as the reverse complement.
TTGTGCTTGATGAAAAAGCACATCACATAATTAGTTTGTTATCTGGACATGTTGGTGGAGCTAATGCCTGGACAAAAAAAATTAGTCAATTATTAAATTCAGATCCTGTAATTACAACTGCTACTGATACAGAAAATGTTCAATCATTAGATATGTTGGCTAAGAGTGTGAATGGTTGGTATTCCAATTTTAAGGCTAATACCAAAAAGTTTAATAGCTGGCTTGCAGAAAGAAAACCTATATTAATATACATTGAAGATTATTTGCGCCCGTATGTTTCCAATTTAAGTGGATTTTCTTGTATTGATGACCCTACCAAAAGTCTATCTGCAGATCCCTTAGTTGTCGTTTCAGATCATTTGTATCCTATAAAACATGAGCCTTTTATTCAAATTATCCCTCAGATTAATGTTTTAGGTATTGGTTGTCGTAAAAATGTTACTAATAAAGCAATTCAAGAGGCTTTTATGGAATTTTGCCGCCAATATAATTTAGCTTGGTTGTCTTTTAAATTTTTAGCTTCAATAAATATTAAACAGGATGAAGCGGCAATCCAGTATTTGGCTCAGACATTAAATATTTCTAGCAAATTTTATGCAGCTACTGAATTACAGCGTGTGAGTCAATATTATCCTTTTTCTAATTTTGTTTTTAAAACGGTTGGGGTAGGAAATGTTGCCTGCTCAGCAGCTGATATCGCTAGCGGTCAACGCACTATTACTTTCAAATTTACAAAAAATGATATTACCCTTGCTTTAGGCAGACTAAGAGAAATTTAGGAGGAGCAGTTAATGTTATATGTTGTGGGATTAGGTCCTGGTGCGGAAAGTTTGATGACACAAGAAGCTCTACAAATAATTGACAAAGTATCCACTATTGTCACTTATGCTACTTATGCCAAGTTAATTTCAGAGCTGATTAAAGATAAGAATTTAGTGGTTACAGGAATGCATGGTGAGATTGAACGCTGTAAAAAGGCCATAGAAATTGCTGCCGGTGGTGAGGATGTAGCCATAGTTTCCAGTGGTGATGCTGGAATTTACGGGATGGCTGGACTGGTTTTAGAATTGGCTAATAAATACGATCAAAAAATTGATATCCAAGTTATTCCGGGAGTTACCGCCAGTATTGCTGCAGCGGCACATTTAGGAGCACCCTTAATGAATGATTTTTGCCATATAAGTTTAAGTGACTTAATGACTCCTTGGGAGGTCGTAACCAAAAGATTAGCCGCCGCGGCAGCAGCCGATTTTGTGATCTGTCTGTATAATCCCCGTAGTAAAGGACGGCCTCATCATTTACGTCAAGCTGTAGATATTATTTTAAAATATAAGTCACCTGCAACCGTAGTGGGTGTTGGGAAAGATGTTGCGCGCTCGCAGGAGAAAAAATATCTCACGACACTGAAAAGTTTAGATGATACCCAGATTGACATGACATCTATTGTTATTATCGGCAATAAAAATACTTATGTTGAAAATGGAGAAATGATTACTCCTAGAGGGTATGTTTTATGATTTTACTATTAGGAGGGACATCGGAAAGTTTAAAAATTGCTGATTTATTAAATCAGAAGCGGCTAAGCTATTTATTATCAGTTGTAAGTGATTATGGATTGAAAGTGGCTCAAAAGCACAGCTCACATGTAATAAAACAGATCTTAACGGAAACGAATTTTCAGGAATTTTGTCAAAAAAATAGGATTACTTATGTTTTAGATGCAACTCATCCTTTTGCCCGTGAAATTTCACAGTTGGCTATTAACCAGACTTCTAAATTAGGAATTACCTATCTGAGATTTGAACGGGAATCTTTATATGAGAACGAAAGCCACCTGAAATCCTTTGATTCCGTATCTGTTGTCATCTCTTATTTAAAAAATCGTTCCGGATTAATCTATTTATCTACTGGCAGCAAAACCGCGGGAGATTTCGCTACTTTATTAGGGATCCAAAGGTTACATGTCAGAGTTTTACCAACAGTGAAGGTTTTACTAGCTTTAACAGAAATCGGTTTTACCGCAGCTCAAATTGATGCTTTAGAAGGTCCGTTTTCACAAAGATTGAATGAAGAATTATTCTTACGGGCGCATGCCTCTTGGGTAGTGACTAAGGAAAGCGGTCGCCAAGGAGGCTTTGTGGAAAAACTATCTGCTTGCCAAAACTTAAAGCTTCCTTGTCTGGTTATTCGGCGTCCACCCATCTCTTATCCAGTACAAGTTAATTCTTTAAAAGATTTGGAATTGAAATTGGAGGCTCAAAATGTCCGGTAAAGTAACACTTTTAGGTGCTGGTCCTGGAAATATTGAATTATTAACTTTGCTCGGAAAACGGCGTTTAAAGCAAGCTGATGTTGTCTTATATGATCGTTTGGTGAATCCCTCCTTATTATTGTTAACTTCACAGCAGGCTCAGCTGATCAATGTTGGAAAAATGCCACATTATCATAGGTACCATCAAGAAGACATTAATAATCTATTAGTGAAATACGCCAAAATGGGATATCAGGTTGTGCGTTTAAAAGCGGGCGATCCTTATGTCTTTGGCCGTGGTGGTGAGGAGGCGGCTTATTTAAAATCTCAAGGAATTGCCTTTGAGGTAATTCCCGGTCTCACGAGTGCTTTAGCTGGTTTAAGTTCAGTGGGGATTCCTATTACTCAACGCGGATTAGCATCGAGCTTTCATGTCATAACAGGGCAACGAAGGGATTCAGAAGCGGATTTAAATTGGAATAATATAGCTCATCAAGAAGGTACTTTGGTATTTTTAATGGGAATGTCTAATTTAGCTAATATCTGTCACAGTTTAATTATTAATGGAAAAAATCCGCATACGCCAGTGGCTATTATTCAGTGGGCCACCCAGTGGCGTCAAAAAATGGTAATTTCTAATTTAAAAGAAATAACTACTGCAGCCGCTCAAAAGGGCCTCTCTTCACCAGCCTTAATTGTGATAGGTGAAGTTGTGAAGATGTTTCACCAATTAAATGTTATTTTACCTTTACAAAAGCAACACATTTTAGTTCCTTTTTCAAAGCATTCTATTTTATACCAAAGATTATCGGATTTAGGTGCGACAGTTGATTTTTACCCCCGACAAATAAAGGCTAAACAAAAAGTTAAACTACCAAATTTAGGTAAATTTGCAGTTATTTTAATCGATAGTGTTATAGCTTTCACTGATTTTTCACAACTACTGTTAGAAAATAATTTAGACGTGCGTATTTTAGCAAAAAAGCAAATTTGGGTTCGTAGTAACTTGGTGGCTCAACATTTGAAACAATATGGTATTTTGGTTGATAAAGTTATAAATACTGATATCAACATAAATACCTCCCAAATTTTAGAAATTGGTTCTGATGAACTACATTCAGATACCTTAAACTTCTTATCCTTAGAAAAGCCGCTAACAAAGATGAAAAAATTGCTCTATGATTTGCAAACCTTTCAGGCAGTAGTGTTTCCTAGCCGAGCCAGTTTGAATGATTTTATCGCGGTATTGGATGATTCTCAGCTACAGCAACTCCAACAACTTCAAGCTTTTGTTGTGGGCGAGCAAGTGGCGAATTTAGCCCAAGAATATGACTTTAGAGAAATTATTCATTGTCCAACTAATTTAGCCCGTACTATTGCAATAATTGAAAGGAAATTAACGAATGAGTAAAAAGGGAATTGTCGTGGTTAGTTTTGGGACTACTTATCCGGAAGCTCGTCACAAAGCTATTACTGCTACAGAAAAGGCTATTCAAAATAATTTTGGTGATTGGCAAGTTGTGCGTGCCTTTACTTCGAAAATTGTCCGGCAACGTATTTATCAAAATGAACGCGTAGTAATTAGTAATCCTGAGCAAGTATTAGCGAATTTAGCCCAAAATGGATATCAAGAAGTGGCCGTTCAGCCATTGCATATTATTCCTGGAACTGAGTTTAATCTGCTGAAGCAAGCGGTTCTAAAATATAAAAGTTGCTTCTCAACAATCAAATTAAGTAAACCATTACTAACCCAATTTTCGGATTATCAAAAAATAACCCAATTTATTCAACGACCTCGTGAAGCAGAGGCCGGCAACTTGTGGATGGGGCATGGTAGTTCTCATAGTGCTTTTGCAACTTACGCCTGTTTGGACCATATGTTGTTAAATACTAATAGTTTTTTAGGAGCTGTGGAAAGCTATCCTGATATAAATGTAATTATTCAACGCATTAAGCATACTGGAATTAAAGAAATTTACTTGCAACCATTTATGTTAGTTGCCGGTAATCATGCGCATTTAGATATGGCCTCGCAGGCTGCTGATTCTTGGAAGAGTAAATTAGAGCATGAAGGAATTAAGGTGATTCCGGAATTAAAGGGCTTAGGGGAATATCCTGAAATACAGGCTATGTTTATCGCTAAATTGCAGCACACCTTAGAAAGGAATTAAAATTATGACTTGTTTTTGGGGAATTGGAATTGGACCCGGAGATAGTGAATTGCTCACTTTAAAAGCTATTAGAATTATAAAATCTTTGCAGGTATTATATGTGCCTAAAGCTCATAATGATAATTTCAGTTTTGCTGAAAAAATAGCTGCTCCTTATTTCTCAGATAATTTAATTATCAAAAGGCGTCATTTTCCAATGGTTAATAATTTTTCTGACAAACAAAATAGTTGGAATACAATTGCAGCTGAAATTATTGATGATGTTCATTTAAATCAAGAAGTAGGATTTTTAACTTTAGGAGATCCTAGTATTTATAGTACTTATAGTTATATTGCCGATTTGCTCAAGAAAAGAATAACAGTGAAAACAGTGGCCGGAATTTCTTCTTTTAGTGAAATCGCCGCTAAGTTGTCCAGTCCTTTAGTTTTGGATAAAGAATTCCTGGAAATCATTCCAGGTAATGCTGATCTGATTAAGCTAAAGCGGGCTGTAGATTTCAATGATAATTTAATCATTATGAAGATATCAACCAATTTTTCAGAGATTTATCAACTTTTACAAAAAAGAAATTTATTATCCAAAACTATAATTGTTGAAAATGCAGCAATGCAAAACCAAAGTATAAAAACTATGGCTCAATATGAACCTAATGCTCAACTGCCGTACTTTTCAACTGCTTTTATAAAGAAAGGATAAGCTAAAGTGAAGTTTTTTAAACGTCATAAACAATTGTTCAGTGTGGTAAGTATAGTTTTTGTTTTAATATTGGTTTTTACTAAACCTGTTTATGCTATGCATATTATGGAAGGAATGCTACCTCCTTATTGGTGTATAGTTTGGTTTATTGTCTCAGCACCATTTTTTATTTATGGTTTATATCGGCTTTATAAAATTGTCAATTCAGAGCAAAAAAATGCCAAGATCATGCTGGCTTTGTGTGGAGCTTTTGTATTTGTATTATCTTCATTGAAACTGCCCTCGGTTACTGGTTCTTGCTCTCATCCTACAGGGGTAGGTTTGGGTACTGTAATGTTTGGACCAGGAGTTATGTCAGTTATTGGAGTAATTGTTTTATTATTCCAAGCCTTATTATTGGCTCACGGGGGCTTGACTACTTTAGGAGCTAATGAGTTTTCTATGACGATAGTTGGACCAATTGTGGGATTTTTAATTTATAAAATTTGCCTTAAATTAAAAGTTAATCGCTCGGTTTCCATATTTCTTTGTGCGATGTTGGCGGATTGGTCTACTTATATTACAACAGCTTTCCAGATGGCTATTGTTTTTCCTGATCCTCATAATGGTGTGACAGCTGCTTTGATCAAATTTTTAGGGATTTTTGCTGTGACACAAATACCATTGGCAATAGCCGAGGGACTTTTAACAGTTATTGTTTATAACTTAGTGATTAGTAATGACTTATGGAAAGAAGCTGCTCTTCAATGAATAAAAGAACGAAAACTAACATTATCTTGTTAATATTAGTGGTTATCTTAGTTGTGGCGCCATTTGTTTTTGTTAAGGGTGAGTATGGTGGCAGTGATGACCAAGGTACAGAGCAAATAAAAAAATATGATCCTAGCTATAAGGTTTGGGCACATCCTGTCTGGACACCACCATCTGGGGAAATTGAGAGTTTATTATTTACAGTTCAAGGATCTTTAGGAACAGGAATTATTGCATACGTTATCGGTAGTGCTCATGGACGAAAAAAAGCTCTGAAAGAAATTGAGCAAAATAATAAGCAGCAATCGAAATAGAGATTAACAAAATGCTGATTATTGATAAATACGCCTATTCTAATCGAATTGTTAATTGGTCTCCTAATATTAAAGTTTTATTGTGGTTAGTCGGTATAGTCCTATCTTTTCAACCCTTGCTCTGGATAAAACCACTAGTGATAATTATTGTTGTCATTATAACAATGTATCTAACAAAAGTTTCTTTACATCGCTATATTAAATGGTTTTATGCCATTATTCCGTTTTTGCTTTTAAGTATTATTGGGATTGTCTTTACGGTAGATTCCAGTGCTAGAGAAATGACCTTTTCTGTAAATATGTTTTCAGTTTATGTCGGTATTTCGCGTAAAATGCTGCCAGTGGCTGGAAAAGTGGCATTTCAATCTTTGGCGGCAATTGTTTGTACTTATTGGTTTGCCTTGACCACTCCTTTTACTCAAATTATTAGTTTCTTGAAAAGTATCCATTTACCTAACATAATGATTGAATTAACTATGCTGATGTATCGGTTCATTTTTATTTTTATTGAAGCTTTTGAAAAAATATATCGGGCTCAAAAATTGCGTTTTGGTTATGATAGTTTTTCTTTGATGATCAATTCTTCGGGTATTTTAGCTAAGATGCTCTTTGAGCAGGTTATTATTAATTATCAAATGATGGTTAATGCTTTGGATGCCAAATTATACGATGGTAATTTTTATGTCAGCTAAAGAAGGTAAGTAAATGATTGAATTACAAGATTTAAATTTTAGCTATGATAATAGTAAAACGGTCCTTAATCATATATCTTTATCTTTTGGTGCTCAAAAACAGCGAGTTATTGGAATTATGGGACATAACGGCTCGGGTAAATCGACACTCTTTTTAAATCTGGTGGGGATTTTAAAACCTACATCAGGGCAGATTTTAGTTGATAATCATCCGATTAAGTATAACAAAAAAGGATTACGGCAATTGCGTCGCAAAATTGGTATTGTCTTCCAGGACTCTGATCAACAAATTTTTTATTCGATTGTCAAAGATGATGTAGCCTTTGCTTTGAGAAATTTAAAATTGCCTGAAGAGCAAATAGAAAAACGAGTGGAAAAGGCCTTAAAACAGCTGGACATTTGGCCATTACGAGATAAACCCATTCAATATTTGAGTGGAGGACAAAAAAAGCGAGTTGCCATTGCAGGAATCTTAGTTTTAAATTCAGAGTGGCTCTTACTTGATGAACCCACTGCTGGGTTAGATCCTGATGGTCGACAGCGAATGATGATTTTAATTAAACAGTTAGTTGCCAATGGACAGAAGGTTATTTTATCTAGTCATGATATGGATTTTATGTATGAAGCTTGTGATTATTTTTACTTATTAGGAAAGGGCCACATTATAAAAGAAGGAACTAAAGACGTAGTATTCGATGATGAAGAAGTTTTAAAAGCTAATAAACTCAATCAGCCATGGCTAATCAAACTTCATCAAAAATTGGGATTACCGCTCTGCAACAATTCTCAGGAATTATTCGCCTTGCGAGGTCATATTCATGTAGACAATCTATAGAAGCCTAAGTTTTGCCACAGGGAAAACTTTTGTAAAATATTGATTAAGGAGTAGTAGGAATGAAGACCAAATCACTGATGTTCCAAGGGACCGCCTCAGACGCTGGAAAAAGTTGGGTAGCTGCCGGCGCTTGTCGTTATTTAGCAAATCAGGGATTAAAAGTAGCTCCCTTTAAGGCTCAAAATATGGCCCTGAACTCTTTCATCACCACACAGGGAGCCGAAATGGGTAGAGCACAAGTTTTTCAAGCTGAGGCAGCCAAAGTTAGTCCGGATGTCCGTATGAATCCTGTTCTTTTAAAACCTTCAAGTGATCAAGATTCGCAAGTAATTGTCTTGGGAAAAGTGGTAGCCGATATGAGTGCTACTAAATATTATGAATATAAGGTGAAACTGAAGAATTCCATTTTATCAGCCTATAATTCCCTGGCACAGGAAAATGACGTAATGATTCTTGAAGGAGCTGGTAGTCCCGCTGAAATTAACCTTAATGATCATGACATTGTTAATATGGGAATGGCCCAAATGGCTCAGGCTCCTGTGATTTTGGTGGCTGATATTGATAAGGGAGGCGTTTTTGCCTCTATATATGGAACTATTAAGTTATTACCATTGGCTGATCAAAAGCGAATTAAAGGTATCATTATTAATAAATTTAGAGGCGATAAAAATTTATTAACTTCTGGTAACCAAATGATTGAAAATTTGACTGGTATTCCTGTAATTGGGGTCTTACCAATGTCCAACATTGATTTGGATGATGAAGATAGTGTTGCTCTAAGTAAAAAAAACCATGTTCATGATCGTAATAAACCGTTAGATATTGCAGTAATTATTTTAAATAGAATTTCTAATTTTACCGACTTTCATAGTTTAGAGATTCAACCAGATGTTTCTGTGCGCTATGTTTATACTCCCCAGGAATTAGGCCAGCCGGATCTGATAATTTTACCAGGCAGTAAAAATACTAATTCCGATTTAGCTGCGTTAAGAGAATTAGGTTTGGATCGTTTGATTATCCAAGCTCATGACAATGGCAGTATGGTTGCTGGTATTTGCGGTGGTTATCAGATTTTGGGCAAAGAGTTATTAGATCCTAACCAAATTGAATCTCATATTCAACAACAACCGGGTTTGGGTTTATTAGATGTAAAAACGATCTTTAATAATACAAAGAGGACTACCCAGGCCAAAGCTCTAATTCAGGGGTGTTTATTACATGGTTATGAAATTCATATGGGTAGTACGACTTTAGGAAGAGATGCTCAGCCTTTAGGTAAAATTATTGAAATTAATGGGCAAAAACAAAATCGCCTAGATGGAGCTATTAATGCAGATCAGAGCGTCTGGGGTACTTACTTACACGGGATTTTTGACAATCAGGATTGGACGCGACAGCTTTTAAATAAACTACGTCAACATCAGGGCTTGGATCCTTTAACGGCTTCGCAGTTGGCAATAGAAGAGTATAAAGACATTCAATACGAAAAATTGGCCAAATTATTTAGCGATAATATTGATTTAAAAAAATTTTGGGAGATTTTAGATGCTTCACAGCAATAAAAGGAGAATAAAAGGTGAATAATCCTTATCCTATTATTTTAGATTTAGCTAATAAAAAAATAGCAGTAGTTGGTGGAGGAAAAATAGCTGCACGGAAAATTAATAGTCTACTAGCAATTAAGGTTTCGCCCACAGTTATCAGCCCTAAACTGGCAAATTCTATTCCCTTAGAGCAAATACATTGGATTCAAGACTACTATCAAAGAAAGTACGTTATGACTATGGATTTGATTATTGCCTGTACTAATAGTTTACAAATTAATCGACAAATAGTTCAAGAAGCCACTGCGCAGCAATTAGTTAATGATACCAGCGAAAAACGATTTTCCAATTTTTATAATATGGCAACAATTATGCAGGATGATTTATTAATTGGTCTTTCTACAGTTGGGAAATCACCTGCAGAAGTTAAAAAAATAAAAAAAATGTTGGAAAAATGTCTTAATCAACAAAATTAGGAGTATAAAAATTTGAGAAAAAAAGTTATAGTAGGTAGTCGGCACAGTAAACTGGCGCTTTGTCAAACAAAATTAGTGATTAAACAATTACAGCAATATTTTCCTGATACTGAATTTGAGATAAAAAAAATAAAAACTACCGGTGATAATAATTTAAAAGATAGTTTAACTAAAATCGGGGGCAAAGGGGTCTTTATTCAGGAAATTGAAAAAGAATTAGAAGAGCAAACAATCGATTTTGCAGTTCACAGTCTCAAAGACGTCACGCCCAAATTACCGGAGGCTCTTACTCTAGGAGCTATTCCGAAGAGGGCTTCAGCGTTTGATTGCTTAATTAGCCGCCATAAATATACTAGTATTAATGAATTACCCCTCCAGGCTCGTATTGGAACTAGCAGTATGCGCCGCCAAGGACAACTGTTACATCTGCGCCCCGATTTAAACATTGTTTCTATTCGGGGGAATATTGACAGTCGTTTAAAAAAAATTCAAACTGAGCATTTAGAAGGAATAATCGTTGCTGAAGCTGGTCTAGAACGCCTGCAACCTGATTTAACCAATTATAAAGTACTCAGTCTTAAAAATGTTATTCTACCAGCTGTAGGGCAAGGGTGCCTAGCGGTTGAATGCCGTCAAACAGATCAAGAAGTTTTGCATATGCTTAAATTAATTAATGATTTTCCTACTAGTAAGTGTATCCATATAGAACGCCAGTTTATGAGAGAATTAGGAGGTAGCTGTAATTTTCCCATTGGTGGGTATGCTTATATGAAAAACCAAAGTATCAAGTTTTCAGGCTTAATTTCTTCCATTGATGGACAGCACCTAATTAAAGCAATTGATGTTCCAGCCGATGAGCCTAGAATGGGAAAAAAAGTTGCTCAAAAATTACTTGTTCAAGATAAATATGGCATTGTGAATAAGAAAAATTAGAGAAGGAGAATTACTTTGCAGCAGGGAAATTTGATCTTAGTGTTAGGCGGTGCCAAAAGTGGAAAGTCAGAATTTGCGGAAAAATTGTATGCGCCGCAGGATAATATCTGTTACATAGCAACAGGAGTCTTACAAAGATCTGATCCGGAAATGAAACTCAGAATTATAAAGCATCAACAAAGACGTCCTTCACATTGGCAGACCCGGGAACAATATCAAAATATTGCTCAACTTATTAGTCAGGAACCTCGGACGGGTTATATTTTAGATGATGTGACTATGGCTGTAACTAATGTATTTTATGATCTGCTGAAAAATAAAGTTAAAGCCGAACAAATAGATGACTATTTAGACAGTTTATCCATCACTGATTTAAATCAATTAAAGTCATCTATTTTATCGCAATGGCAACAATTAATTGAAGCTCAAAAATTGCAGCATCAGTCACTGGTTATTGTAAGTAACGAGGTAGGATTAGGAATTGTTCCAATTACTAAACAAACTAGGGTATTGCGTGACCTTTATGGGGAAGTAAACCAAGTATTGGCACAGGCTGCGGATATTGTTTATTTTGTGGTTAGTGGTATTCCTTTAAAAATTAAGTAGGTGGTAAACTTGTGGCAAGCATTGGTATTATTTGGACAATTTTTCACTAAAATAAATATTCCGATTGTTATTGATGATCCAGTAGATAAATTTCGAACAAAGATTCAATATATTACTTTGTTTGGCCTGTTATTAGGACTTTTAGAGGCACTATTTTTTTGGGGATTAACTTTTATTTATCCCTTATGGCTGGCTTGGATTGGTTATTGGATTTTAGATGGAATTATAACGGGCGGATTTCATTTAGATGCTTTGGCTGACACAGCCGATGGCCTGTTTTCTTCCAGAGCACCTGATCAGATCTTTAAAATTATGAAAGATAGTCGCATTGGTACAATGGGCAGTCTAGCACTAATTTATTATTACCTAGTGGCACTAGGTGCTAGTATTACAATTTGTCGATATTTATCGGTAATTAAATTAGTTATGCTGACTGCCATTTTAACAATGCTAACGAAAACAGGTTTATCTTTACTTTTTTATCAAATGAAATATGTTGGAAATAAACAAGGTTTAGCAAGTATTTGGTTAAATGTGCGCAATTGGCAAATTGTTTTTGCACAACTTTTTTCTGTTATTGTTATTTTTTTGGTTTTCAATTGGCAGGGACTTGTCAGTTATCTTTTCATGTTTATATGCGCTTATAGCTATCGAGAATATATCATACATATTTTGGGAGGATTTTCTGGCGATACTTTAGGAACTTTTGCCAGTTTAGCACCGGTTTTATTTTTATTATTTTTAACAGCGGTTTTGAGGATAACGCAATGAAATTATTAGTAGCACGCCATGGTGAAACAAATTTTAATCGACAAAGAAAATTTTATGGTAACTTAGATGTTCCGCTTAATAAAAAAGGTGGCCAACAAGCCCAGATATTGGCTCATAAAGTTATTGCGAAAAAATTAACAATGCTTGTACAAACTAATTTACAGCGCACACGTGCAACTTTAGCGCCTGTCCGTTATCGACTACCCAGTATTCCAGTATTAACTATTCCTGACTTAGCAGAAAAGGGCTTCGGATGTTGGGAAGGTTTAGATGCCAATCAAATTCAAGCACAAGATCCTGAACATTGGCAAAAATGGTTAGATGCTCCGCTTACTTATACGCCTCCGACTATTGAATCCGTTGTTGATTTTCGAAAGCGAGTAAAGCGGGGCTTGAGTTGGTTATTAAATCATAGTCAGGCTGATGATACTATCTTTTTAGTAGCACATTTGGGAACTCTGAGGATAATTTATCAAGAATTAATTGATGCACGTAATGATTTTTATTCTTTAGAATTTCAAGCGGGATGTTATACAGAATATATAATTAACTCAAAAACAATTAAATTAGGAAAAATGAATATTTAACAGGTAAGTTTCAAATTAAAGTGAAGTTTAGTGAATCCTGAAAAAAGAAGCTGATATCGTGACTCTATTGATCACTTACCCAGATCATAAAATACCTGATTTGTGGCGTAACAGGTTAGAATCTTGGACAAAAGTAATTTATTTACCCTTAACTCATTTTCATCCCATTATGCTTGATCCTGAGCAATATAAAACAATTGCAAACGCACAAAATATTGGCTTAACAAGTCATTTTGCAGCACAACTTTTCGTCAAAAACTATCGTCAGTATAATCACACAGCCACTTTACAAGTTATTAGTCAAAAAATGAAAGCACAGCTAAAACCTTATGTTGCTAATCCTATTGAAGTTAGTAAACGGGAAAATCGAGAGTCTTTGATTGCTAAACTAAAAAATATCGATCCTACCTCTTTGTGCTGGCTAATAGGTAATCAATTATCAGCAACTGTTAAATTACCGGGAAAAGTGCTTGTTATTTATCAAAATGTCTGGAATGAGCAGCTACAAACTCAAGCTAGTGAAACTCTGTGGCAGCAATCAATAAATCAGGCTTTAGTAACCAGTACTTCCAACTTTAAACGCCTTATGATGATTCAAAAGCAGCTTAATCATCAAGAATTTCAACATACGCAGTATTTTGTTTTAGGAAAAAGCACAGGAAAAGCAATCACTCAAGCAAATTTACCAGTAATTTATCCGACACAGACAACAGCAGTTTTAATCAATATTCTCAGTCAGATAGAACAGACTCTTAAGGAGGAGAAAAGTTTATGAAATTTGATGAACTTGTACTTCAATCTTTATCTCAACAAGAAATGAAAAATATGCAATCTCGATTAGACGGATTAGCTAAACCGGTTAAAAGCTTGGGTCGTTTAGAAGAATTGGCGGTTCACTTGGCTGGGATCTATCGAACCTGCAATTTTACCGTACAACCGCGGACTTGTTTAGTTTTTGCTGCCGATAATGGTGTAGTGAAAGAAGGAGTATCAGCTACTCCTAAAGCAGTTACTGCTATTCAGGCCGTAAATATGGTTAATAGTCACACTGCTGTTGCTGCTTTAGCAAGAGCTTATAATTCAAAGATAGAGGTTTTTGATGTTGGCATTGACTCTGATAAAGCTTTGCCAGGAGTTCATCGCTGTAAGATTAGACGTTCGACAAATGACATACTCCTAAAACCCGCTATGTCTTACGCCCAGGCCATTAAAGCTGTGGAAATTGGTTTTACGTCTGGGAAAAAAGCATTTACTGCCGGTAATCAATTAATTAGTGTTGGGGAACTGGGAATGGGCAATACCACCGCAGCGTCAGCTATTATCGCCGCATTACTTCAGTTACCTGGAGAAAAAGTTGTGGGGAAAGGTTCTAATATTTCGGATAAAAGATTACAACATAAAATTAGGATAGTTGATCAGTCATTACAACGGGCTCATTTATCTACTGCCCAGCTTGATCCTTTTGAAGTTCTCAGACAAGTCGGGTCTTTTGAAATTGGATCAATGTCTGGAGCTATTATTGCCGCAGCGGCTACTAGCAGACCAGTTTTAATTGACGGCTTTTTATCGTATGCAGCTACTTTACTAGCCCAAAGGATTGTCACTGATGTCACTAATTATGTAATTCCTACTCATATTTCCCATGAGCAGGGATCAAGTTTAGTTTTAAAAGAATTACATTTACAACCTTATATTGATTTACAAATGTGTGTGGGTGAGGGCAGCGGCGCAATGATGCTGTTACCTTGGTTGGATGGAATTGAATCTATATTAAAAAATATGAATACATTAAAAGAAATGAAATTTGATTTTCAACCTTAAAAAAGTTTGGATTTGTAATAATTGCCTTTTACTTTTAGGAACTGAAATTGAGCTGAAAACCTGCTATGCTACAATATCTAGTATTAAGTTTTTGTAAAAATCATATATATTGTGGTTTCTTACTTTACATTTTGTCTATATCTGCGTTAAGCTAAAGGAGAAAATTAAGGGATAGTAATTGAAGTTATAGATTTAAAAAAATTATTTATAAGGTCTTCTTTTATCCTGTAATTTAAATAGGAGGACAGTTCAATGGAAAGCGTTACAACATTTCCACTAGTCCAGTTGCAAAGTAAACTAAATATTAAAAATGTACTTAAGGCTGGTGGAGAAAAGGTTCCTTTTTATGCTTATAAAATTTCTTTGGTGGTTAGTTTTTTAACAACAGATTTGGATTTACGACAAGAAATCACAAAACATATTTTTCAAAAATTGGCCGCCTTACCGCAAGTAGTAAAGAGTAGTACCATTCGCCAAATTTTCCAAACTGTCTTATTAAACTTACATCAGGAAGATTTAGTAAGAAATTATAATAATTACCGAAAACAGGATGAAGCTCAATGGCAGCAAGCTATTGATCCGCAATTTAAACTGAAACAACTATTTAATCATAATGATGCAGTAGTTCATGAAAATGCTAATAAAGATAGTAATATTTTTAGTACGAGAAGAGATCTGACTGCCGGAATGGTAGGCAAATCTTTAGGACTAACTCAAATGCCGCAAACGGTAGCAAAAGCACATTTGCGCGGAGATATTCATTTTCATGATTTAGACTATTCTCCTTTAACAGCTATGACCAATTGTTGCTTGATCGATTTTAAAGGCATGCTGGCAAAAGGATTTAAAATCGGCAACGCCGAGGTGGAACCACCTAAATCTATTCAAACAGCTACAGCACAAATGTCACAAATTATTGCTAACGTTGCTTCTAGTCAATATGGCGGCTGTTCTGCGGATCGCACAGATGAGTTGTTAGCACCTTATGCACAAATTAATTATCAAAAACATTTGGCTGATGCCCAAAAGTGGGTTGTCCCGGCAAAGCAGGAAGAATTTGCGCGATCCAAAACTAAAAAAGATATTTATGATGCGATGCAGGCTTTGGAATATGAAGTTAATACTTTATTCTCTTCTAATGGCCAAACACCTTTTACTACAGTGGGCTTTGGTTTAGGAACTTCTTGGATTGAACGTGAGATTCAAAAAGCAATTTTGCAGGTTCGAATTAATGGATTAGGTAAACAGCATCGGACAGCAATTTTCCCTAAGCTCATTTTTACGTTAAAAAGAGGTCTCAATTTAAAGCCAGGGGATCCTAATTATGATATTAAACAATTAGCTGTTGAATGTGCAACGAAAAGAATGTATCCTGATATTTTAATGTATGACAAAATCATTGAATTAACCGGAAGTTTTAAAGCTCCCATGGGTTGTCGCAGCTTTTTACAAGGCTGGAAAGATGAAAATGGCAACGAGGTTAATAGTGGACGGATGAATTTGGGGGTAGTAACTATTAATTTGCCGCGGATTGCTCTGGAAGCTCAAGGTGATCAGGAAGTCTTTTGGCAAATTTTGGAAGATCGGACACTCTTAGCTAAAAAGGCACTTTTGTTTAGGATTAAGCGTTGTAAACAAGCTAAGCCGCAAAATGCTCCTATCTTGTATCAAAATGGGGCTTTTGGCAAAAGGCTCAAAAAAGATGAGTCCGTAGATGAATTATTTAAAAACGGCCGTGCAACAATTTCTTTAGGATATATTGGCTTGTATGAAGTGGCAACAGCGTTTTATGGTCCTAAATGGGAGCATAATCAAACAGCTCATGATTTTACCGTCGAGATTGTGAAATATTTGCATGATAAGTGTGTGCTTTGGGAAAAAGAATTAGGTTATCATTTTAGTGTTTATTCGACTCCGGCAGAATCATTAACAGATACATTTTGTGAAGCCGATATTGCTAAATTCGGCCGGATTCCTGATATTACGGCGAAGGAATACTACACAAATAGTTTTCACTATGACGTTCGGAAGAATCCGACTCCCTTTGAAAAATTAGCTTTTGAAGAAGATTATCCGCAGTATGCTTCCGGGGGCTTTATTCATTATTGTGAATATCCCAACTTAAAGCAAAATCCTGCTGCCTTAGAAGCCGTCTGGGATTGGGCTTATGATCATGTAGGATATTTAGGTACGAATGCTTCGATCGATCATTGTTATAAATGTGGTTTTGATGGAGAATTTAAACCGACAGCAAAGGGATTTGAATGCCCGCAGTGTGGAAATCGGGATCCGAAAACTTGTGATGTAGTTAAGAGAACTTGTGGTTATTTGGGCAATCCTATGATTCGGCCTATGGTTCACGGGCGTCATCAGGAAATTGTTTCGCGGGTCAAAAATATGAAATTGGGAGCTTTAAATAATGGCTAGAAACAAACGGGTGTTACTTCCTAAAAATCCTCGTCCTCAAGAATGGTTGGCACAAGATCATAGTTTGCAATACATTGCTGACTATAAACCTTTTAATATGGTGGATGGCGAAGGTGTACGTTGTAGTTTATATGTGTCTGGTTGTTTATTTAATTGTCCAGGGTGTTACAATCGCGTGGCGCAGAATTTTCATTACGGGAAACCTTATACGCAGCAATTAGAAGATCACATTATTCAAGATTTATCGCAGAGTTATGTTCAAGGTCTTACTTTGTTAGGTGGAGAACCTTTTTTAAATACACAGGTCTGTTTAAAATTGGTTCGGCGTGTACGCAAAGAATTCGGGCATAAGAAAGATATTTGGTCTTGGAGCGGCTATACTTGGGAAGAATTAATGCAGGAATCTGCTGATAAATTGGCCTTATTAAATTATTTGGATATTTTGGTAGATGGCCGTTTTTTGGAAGCAAAGAAAGATTTGACTTTACAATTTCGCGGAAGTTCTAATCAGAGGATTATTGATGTTCCTAAATCTTTGGCCCAAAAGCAAGTAGTAATTTGGCCAAAATTAATCAAATAAATATTTTTAGATTAATTATTATAATCTTTAACCATGCAATAAAAATCGATAACAAGCATATCTTGATGAATCACAGATATGCTTGTTTGATTGTTTCTAAAATTATTGATACTCCGAAATTAAGAAATTCAAGAAGCAAAGTACCAGGTCTTTAGAATAAATAATCAGCAGTATTTGTTATATAATTTCTCGTAAAGGGAGGGGAAATTATGTATTCAGATCTCAAAGATCAAGTCGCAGTAATCACAGGCAGTTCTCGAGGGATTGGCCGTGCGATTGCGGAACGTTTAGCTCAAGAACAGATGAAAGTAATTATCAATTATCATTCTAATCAACAGGAAGCTCAAGAAGTAGTAGAACAGATTGAACAACATGGCGTCCAGGCTGTAGCTGTTCAGGGAGACGTTTCTCAAGAAGATGATGTCCAAAATTTGTTACATACCGCTTTACAAACTTTTGGTAAGTTGGACATTTGGATTAATAACGCTGGTGTGGAGAAATATATCCCTACTGAAAAAATGACGCTTGCTGAATGGCAAAAAGTTATTGATATTAATTTAAACGGGTTGTTTTTGGGTTCGATGACGGCCATTCGTTATTTTTTGCAGCATAATCAAATTGGAAATGTAATTAATGTGTCTTCTGTTCACGAACGCATTCCTTGGCCAGGCTTTACTAATTATGCTGTTTCTAAAAGCGGTGGCAAAATGTTTACGCAGACGATAGCACTGGAATATGCCAAAAGAAAAATCCGCGTTAATAGTATTGCTCCCGGAGCAATTAATACCCCAATTAATGCGGAAAAGTTAGCTGATGCTACTAATCAACAAGAAACAATTGCCTTAATACCAATGGAACGTATTGGTAAGCCGGAAGAAGTAGCAGCTGCTGCAGCTTGGTTGGCATCTAAAGAATCCAGTTATGTGACGGGGGCGACTATTTTTGTAGATGGCGGCATGACATTATATCCGGCTTTTGCGGAAGGAAAAGGCTAAAAAATTCAGCTTTAAAGCTGAATTTTAGAAGTTATTATTCGAGGATTTGGTAGTGATCATCTAGTAAAGTTACCGCTGTAGGTGGTATTTTTTGCAAGATGATCTTTTTATTTTTTGTTACAAAAATAGCTCCGTAGATATCCGGATTAGTCTGAGCCCAAGCTTTAATAGGTTTTCCAGCAAAAAATAAACGTGTAGTTTCAATTTCACCATCAAGAGAATACTTAGAAAAAACAGTTACACTAGACAAATTATTAACATGCGGATAGCCGCTTTGCGGATTTAAAATATGATGATAGATATGACCGGAAACACTAAGCGTACGCTCGTAGATACCGCTAGTCACTGCAGAACAAGCAGGTAAATGTACGGTGGCTAAAACTTGACCGCGAGGAGCCAGAGGATTTTGAATACCGATCGACCACTGATGATTGGCTCGTAAAGGTGAAACTCCCATTAACAGTAAATTACCGTCCAAATCAATAATGCCAGCCTTTTTACCTAAAGAATGCCAAAAATCTTGAATGCGATCAGCAATATATCCTTTCGCGATTGCGCCTAAATCTAATTGCATTCCCGCTTTTTGTAAATAAATGGTTTCTTGTTCATCATTGAATTCACAGTTAAAAGGATTGGTAAGTCAAAGACGTGTTTGAATTTGTGCAGCAGTAGGAACGTGGGCATTTTTAAAACCGATATTCCAGAGCTTTACTAAAGGACCGATAAAAGCATTAAAACCAAAATTTTGCCAGCTAAGTAAAATGGCCTGTTTAACTAATGCATAAGTGGCATCACTGACTTGAACCGGTTGTTTGCCCGCTGCCTGATTAATGGTTACGATCTCAGAATGAGGCCGATTAATGGTAAAAAGACTTTCATAATGTTGAATTAAGTTGTTTGTCTGTTCCAAATCTGACGCACATGGCTGGCCAAACAGGGTTAAATGAATGAGAGTTCCCAGTCCCTGATAAGTTTTTTGCAATTTTGGCATCAAATCAGTTCGTGAGCATAATCGGTAACGGTAGTGTGACCATTATCCCGAATTACCGTAGTAAGACTGGAATTGGCCGGACCTTGAGTTACCTTAAAGGAATTATCTCCATATTTCATAGCAATAGATTGAATAGTAGTACCATGACTAACGAGTAAAATTTTATCACCTTCATGCGCAATATTGTCTAAATATTCGAAACCGGTGTTAATTCTTCGCCAATATTCAGCCGCATTTTCGGCATCATGAAACGGATCGGCTTCTTTCATATAATCCTTGGCTTTATCTAAACCGACTTTTTCCGCAGCTTCTTGAAAAGTTTTTAAACCATGAGGTTTCAAGGTCATATACCAAGCTTCCGGAGAAAACATCCCTTCAAAATAACCGTAAAATTCTTCGCGAAAATTAATTAATTTGGTAGGATGTAGTTGATCTTTATTAATATTCGCATTAGTGATAATTTCGCAAGTATCAATGGCCCGTCGGGCATCAGACGAAAAAGCGGCCGTAAAAGGAACATCTTTAAGCTTTTGTGCGGCTTGACGGGCTACTTCTTCTCCTTCAGGAGTTAAAGGGCTGTCTGACCAACCTTGCATTTTATTATAACGATTAAAAAAAGTTTGACCATGACGCAACAAATAAATTGTATATTTCATAATTAGCCTCCTAAAAATATTGTGCTTTCCTTTTATTTTAACAAATATTCCAGTAATAAATATCACTAAATAAAAGTTATTTCTCTATTTGAGCTACTTAGTACTATTAAATATTGTTATTCTATAATAATAGTAACGGGAGGAATGTTTAATGAAGGGTTATCGCATAGAAGAAGATACTTTAGGACCTGTGAAAATTCCGCAAGAGGCTTTGTGGGGACCACAAACTGAACGCAGTCGCCAAAACTTTCCTACAGGTACCAAGATGCCTTTGGAAATTATTAAAATTTTGCTACAAATTAAAAAGGTCGCTGCCAGAGCCAATTGCGAGGAACAGCTGCTAGACTCAACCAAAGCCGATTTAATTGGGGCTGCTGTGGATCAATTATTGAGTTTAAATGATGAACAATTACGCCAACATTTTCCTTTGGTAGTTTATCAAACTGGGTCAGGTACTCAGACTAATATGAATGTTAACGAGGTAGTAGCTCATGTAGCTCAGCGAATTAATCCGAATATTACGATTTTGGCAAATGATGATGTTAATCAAGGACAAAGCTCCAATGATCTTTTTCCGACCGCTATGAATATTGCCGCTGCCTTAGAACTGCAAAAATTAATGCAGGCTTTACAGCATTTAATTGCCGAATTGCAGCCAAAACAAAAACAATATTGGCGGCTTGTAAAAATTGGCCGAACGCATTTGCAAGATGCTACGCCGTTAACCTTTGGGCAGGAAATAAGTGGCTGGATTAGTATGCTGGAACATGATTGGGAGTATTTAGATGGTTTAGCTCCTACTATAAATGAGCTGGCTATTGGCGGCACGGCAGTTGGCACCGGGTTAAATGCTGCACCGCATTTGGCCGATCAGATTGCTGCGCAAATGAGTCAACTATATGACATAAAATTTACGGCTCATACTAATAAATTTGCCGCTTTGGCAGCTCATTCTGGTCTCAATGTCATTCATGGAGCTTTAAAAACCCTGGCTGCCGATTTAATGAAAATAGCTAACGATATTCGCTTTTTGAGTAGTGGCCCACGGGCTGGCTACCATGAATTAAACATTCCTGCTAATGAACCCGGGTCTTCGATTATGCCAGGCAAAGTAAATCCGACCCAAGCAGAAGCTATTACTATGGCTGCAGTCAGAGTGATGGGTAATGATGTCGTTGTTAATTTGGCCGCCAGTCAAGGCAATTTTGAATTGAATGTTTATAAACCTGTTTTAATTAGTGCTTTTTTAGAATCCACGCAATTATTGCAGGGTACTATGATAAGTTTTGCAGATAAGATGATTGCAGGCATAACTATTAATTCAACCCGCATGCAGGAATTAGTAGCTAATTCTTTAATGACAGTAACGGCTTTAGCACCGCATATTGGCTATCATGAAAGTGCAAAAATTGCTCAAAAAGCCGAAAAGGAAGGATTGACTTTAAGAGCGGCAGCTTTACAATCTGGTAAAGTAACAGCAGAACAATTTGATCAGTGGGTAGATCCACTAAAAATGACCAATATTGATAAAAATAGGAGATAAAAATGACAACCAAGGCTGAATTTCAACCACAATCGTTAAAGCACTTAAAAGATTATTATGATGTTGTTATTATTGGTTCTGGTAGTAGTGGCTTAACAAGCGCTCTGCAAGCTTATGAACTGGGGATTAAGCCGGTTATCTTAGAAAAGATGCCTTCTTTAGGCGGGAATACCAAGCGCGCTTCTTCCGGGTTAAATGCGGCTGAAACTTATGTTCAACTCCAACATCAAGTGGTGGACAGTTATGAAGAATTTTACAATGATGTTTATCAGGGCGGCTGTTGTCAAAATAACCCGCAATTACTGCATTATTTTACAGAACATAGTGCTTTAGCAATTGATTGGTTGTCAGCGCAAGGGATCTTTTTAGAGGATTTAACGATTACTGGGGGTATGAAAGTAAAACGAACACATCGCCCAGCCTCTTTAGCTCCGATTGGTAACTATTTAATTACCGGTCTGTTAAAACGAATGGCTCAATTTCAAATACCAATTTTTACTAATGTTACAGTAACTCAATTACTTCAAAAACAAGGCCAAATTAAAGAAGTAAAGATTTTAAGTAATGCTCAAAGTCAAATTATTAATACTAATGCTGTTATTTTAGCAACCGGTGGTTTTGGAGCAAATTCGGAAAT
Organism: Bombilactobacillus mellis; assembly: GCA_013346905.1. Classification (GTDB taxonomy): domain Bacteria; phylum Bacillota; class Bacilli; order Lactobacillales; family Lactobacillaceae; genus Bombilactobacillus; species Bombilactobacillus mellis_A. Next base: position 1,680,648 of record JAAEDX010000001.1, on the reverse strand, counting down.
GATTAAAAAATATCGTCCGGATTTAGCAGCCTTAAAAACGACTAATCAACAAGGAGCTCAAGGGGACGGGATTTTGTTGGCTCAGAAATTAGGAGCCCAATTGGTTGATATGGAGCAAATTCAAGTTCATCCAACTGTACAACAAGATGGGAAACATCCATATTTAATTGGAGAAGCTGTCCGTGGTGAAGGAGCAATATTGGTTGATAAGCAGGGAAGGCGTTTTGTTAATGAACTGCAAACCCGGCAAAAAGTTACGACAGCTATTAATAATCTGCAGGAAAATGGGGCTACGTTAATTTTTGATCAAAATATACGAAAGCGGGTGCCGGCAATTGAATTTTATGATCAAGTTGGTCTGGTCAAAAGTGGACAAAATTGGGCAGAGTTAGCAGCAAAAAATCAGTTTGATAATAAAACCTTGCAAGAAACTGTTCAAAAATGGAATCAAGCTGTACTTTGGCAGCAAGATCAACAATTTGGCCGCCAAACAGGAATGGATCAGCCTTTAAGCCAAGCACCCTATTATTCAATTCATGTGGCACCAGCGATTCATTACACGATGGGTGGTTTAGCTATTAATACGAAAACTCAAGTTTTGCAAACAAATGGTCAAGTTATTCCGGGACTCTTTGCTGCTGGTGAAGTGACTGGCAGTTTACACGGAAATAATCGGATTGGTGGTAATTCAATTGCTGAAACCATCGTTTTTGGCCGGCAAGCGGGTCAACAAGCCTTTAAATATTTACAAAATTTAAAATAGGTTAAACTACACTGCTGAAAAATTTTTTTATCATCCTTCTAATTGAATGGACTACTCAAGGCGGGCCTTGGCTTATGTTATACTAATATTGAAGCTTTAGTGAAGGAGTAAACAAAATGTATGCAGCTATTTATCAAGGTATAAAAAATATTACTGTAGAAGATTTACCAAAACCGCAAGCGACAAGTAATGATATTGTCGTCAAGGTAATGCGTAATGGAATCTGTGGCTCAGATTTACATGCTTATAATTTGGGCGGCGATGAAATCGGTATTTATTCCGGATCAGCGATTGGTCATGAATTTGTAGGGATTGTCTCTGAAGTAGGCAGTAATGTGAAAGACATTCAAGTAAATGACCATGTCTTTATTAACCCAACACAAGCTAAGAGTAGGCCAGGAATGCTGGCGATGGCTGGCGGTTTATCACAATATGATTTGGTAGAAAATGCTCAATTAGACTGGAATGTCTTTAAGTTACCACAGGATCTGAGCTTTGACCGTGCAGTTGTGATTGAACCTTATGCAGTAGGAATTCATGGTAAGAATGTTGTTAAACCGAACAAGGGACAATCTTTTGTCATTTATGGAGCTGGACCAGTAGGCCTGGCCTGTGCTTCAGGTTTAGTACAGCAAGGCATAGAAGATGTTTTAGTAGTAGATATAGACGATAAGCGGTTAGACTTTGCTAAAAAATTGGGAGTCAAAGTTGTTAATAGTCAAAAAGAAAATCTTTCACAAAAAATTACGGAGCTATTTGGTAGCGGTACAGGATTAATGGGCGATAAAAGGCAAGGTGCAGATGTTTATATCGATTGTGTAGGTTTGCCAGCGTATATGAATGCATTTGTAGAACAAGCCAAATTTGGTGCTAAATTCGTAATTGTAGCTTTGGGAAATCAACCGGTAACCTTTAAACCACAATTTTTGGCAATGAATGAGACTAGTTTTCTAGGTTCAGCCATTTATACTCCGCAAGATATCAAAGAAGTCATAGCAAATGTATCTAAACCTGATAATCCATTTCCGAAAATTGTATCGGTTCATTATCCTCTGCAAGACGTGCAGCAGGCTTTTGAACGTGCGAATAATGACAAATCAGTGATCAAAGTAGTTATTGATGTTAATAACTAAAAGAATAATCTTAATAAAAAAGCGCCTCTTAAAGAGACGCTTTTTTATTAAGCAGTTGCAAAACTGTTCAAATCGAATAATTATTTTTAGCTTTAAAAAACAATAATTAAAATAAAAAGTGGGTGGATAGATGAGTGTCCCAATAGCCAAACAAAGTATCAGGATCACGTTTAAATAATCCCGCAGCATTGAAATCACTGATTGTGCACAGGGCAAAGGCTAGGATTGCAAGGTATAATAAAAATTTAACCAGTTCATGCCAGATATTAAAAAATTTCCACCATAACAGAGTCACTAATACCAAAATTTAGCTACGACAAGGCAATATTCTGCCAAATTGGTGTCAATAAATTATGCTCTTTCAATGATTGCTTACTAAATGACTCAAAAGAGTCGATTAGTTTCTAAGTAAAAAAATTAATCGTTAAAATTGCCTTCTTCGACATCACGAATAAACTTTTTTAAATGCGCAAAATAAACTGGAGCATTATCAATCATATGGTGATGGCCACCATTAGGGGTAGTTTCTAGACGTGCATGGGGAATTTCTTGCTGCATAATTTTTGCAGTAGCTAATGGCATTGTTTCATGTTCGCCAAAAGTCAACAAAGTAGGAACCTTAATTTCATGGAGATGTTGACGAAAATGCCAATCTTTTAATTTACCCGTAATTACGAATTCATTATCACCTTGAAAAACGTTATAAACGTCAGTAGCCATGGTAGAAACTAGGTGCCGAATAGCTTCGGGTTGTTTACGATCAACGTATTCAGCATTTAAAATGTCGACATAACTTTGATAAGTTGGATCATCTAAGCGATTTTCTTGTTCTATTTTTTGCATGTAACGGACTTTGTCAGCTCCGAGAGTTTGTAAACGACATTGATTGACGCTGGTGACATATTCATCAATTTCATCTACCATGCTGGAAATAATAGCGCCTTTAAGATGTTGGCCGTATTTAACAGCATACATCTGAACGAGCAAACCGCCCCATGATTGACCAATGAGGTAAAAATTATCTAATCCGAGTTTTTGTCGAACCTCTTCGACTTCTTCCAAAAAATAATCATAAGTTAGATATTTAGCTGCAATTTGCGGATCGCTATAATCGGGTTGATCAGAATAAAAAGAACCTAATTGATCATACATGGAGACTTGCACACCTAAGTCTGCTAATTCATCCCCGAAATTTTCCCAGTATTCATGAGTGCCTCCCGGTCCACCATGAAGACAGAGTAATTTAATATCTCCGTGACCAACGGTTCTTGTCCATAAATGATAACCATTATCTAGAGTAATAATTGTTGTTCCTTGTTTCATATTTTCACTCTTTTCTTGTTTTATCTATCATATCAAAAATGAGAAGGAGTTAATAGTAAAAGAAGACAGCAGACAATTTTTTAATGATCTTTGCTTAAAAGCAGATTTTCACTTGGCAAATTGCTTTTATAGTGTTATAGTTCAATAGTACAGAGCGTAGGGAGGGAGATTATGAAATTTAAAGATAACGTTCCTATCTATTTGCAAATCAAGAGTTTAATTAATCAGCAGATTATTGCCGGCAAATATGCCTTAGGAGCTAAATTACCATCTGTTAGAGATCTATCTGTCCAATTAGAAGTGAATATTAATACGATTCAAAAAGCGATTAATGAATTAGTGCAAGAAGGAGTAGTTGTTACCAAACGCGGATTAGGTAATTTTGTGACGGAAAATTTACAGATAGTTGATGAATTAAAAGAGCAGTTAATTAATCAAACAATTGGTGATATGTATGAATCTTTGACAGCGATGGGCTTAGATCAGGGTGAAATTTTTTATTATTTAAAAATATATTTAGCAGAGAGGATGAAAAAAAATGACAACTCTAGTGAAAATTAATAATTTAAATTACCGCAAAAATAATAAGACTATTCTCCATGATGTTAACTTAACGTTAACTACGGGCCATTTTATTGGTTTGGCTGGAGCTAATGGGGCTGGTAAAACTACTTTAATGCGCCTCATAGCCGGGGTGGCTAAAAATTATCAAGGTGAAATTATGATTGCTGCTTCTAGCGATGAGGTGATGAAAAAAACTGCTGTTAGTTATTCTGATGAGTTATTAGGCTTTAATAATCAAACTAGTATTGAAGACATTGTTTATTTTTATCAGACAGTTTATCCGGATTTTTCTCAAACCCGTTATCAAGAATTAGCGACATTTTTAAAATTACAGAATAAGGATCGTTTAGCAGTATTATCTAAAGGGACCAAAGAACGTTTAGTTATTGCCCTTACTTTGGCACGACAAGTTTCTTTATATTTATTGGATGAACCTTTTAGTGGGATTGATGTCATGAGCCGCAAACAGATTATTCAAGGAATGCTCAATTGGGTTTCTGAAAAGGCAACTGTGATGATTAGCAGTCATCATTTAGAAGAAATTGCCAATGTTTTAGATGAATTAGTTATTATTAAAGGACAAACTATTTTAGAGCATCGTTCTACAGAAGATATTTTAGAGCAGGAACATCTCTCCATTGAAGATTATTTTGAAAGTCTTTATAAGGGGGACGAGGATTATGACTAGCTTTGCTGCTTTGTTCAAAGTGACTGCTCAAAATTGGCTGCGGTTACTTAACAAGTTATTATTGGTAATAGTCATTTCTTTTCTACTTACTCTATTTTCTCAAAGGATTCGACCATATTGGTCTTTGAGTTTATTTTTTAATATTCTTTTTTGGATATCGGTGTTTGAAATTGTGATTTTGGTGGCGATTATTGTTTCTTCACTTAATTGTTTAAGAAGTAACAGATTCCGTTTGATTCCAATTTCTGATATTAAATTGTATTTGGCCGATTTAAGCAGTTCTTTTATTGGAGTTGTTTATGCTTCTTTTTGCCAATGGGTGGCAGTAATACTTTCTATTGTTATCTTGTGGTTAGGTTTTCCTTATAATAAGGCTGGCGCTGATTTTCGATCCGGTTTCTGGTTAGGATTTAAAAAAGGTTCTGCTTATTCGGGGGGGGATTGAGTAGTACTTTGCTTTCTATTTTAGCAATGATTTTAATTATTTTATTAGTAATCTAGTTGATTTTTTGAGTACGTCCCTTCTTAATTATGTGCCTGTTGGGGGCTCAAAAGATTGTTAAGCTAGTAGTTTATGTGGTTGTTATTATGTTAGTCGTTTATGTGATTTTTAATATTATACGAATTTTGTATTCACTGTATCATGGAAATTTTCTTAAGCAAGCACCCTCGTTTTGGATGACTGACGGTCTAATGGTAATTTTTATAGTCATAATTGGAAGCATCAATCTTGGTTTACTACCAAAAGTTGAAACCACTCGTTGAGCCAATCCTAAATGTGACTAAAACAGGAGGAACAAAAAATGACTAAATTATCCCAAGTATTAAAAGTAACTTTAAGAGAACAGTTACGAATGCTGACGAAAACTTTTTTATTTTATTTATTAGTAGTTTTAGTATCTTTTATATTGAGTATGTTTTCCAAAGAAGCCCGGCAATTTTTGCCAGAAAATTTATTATCAAATGTTGCAGGTTGGTCCGTTTTATTTATGATTATTTATTTTATTCGTTTAGCGCTATCTTCAAAAAATTTTATGAAAAGCAATCGTTTTCGCTTGATACCGATTGCTACTAGTAAGTTATATATTGCCAATATATTAACTATTTTTATAGGCCTAGTTTATGTAGAAATAATGCACCTTGTTTTATTGATATTAAGTTTGGTAGTAGCATATTTTGAAATTCTAGGAGCGACGATTAAAAGCTCCGATTATCAAAGATTATTAAATGAAATATTATTAAATAATAATTTTATTAGTGGCAGTATCGGTAGTTTGCTTCTCGTTTTATTGTCGCCAATTTTGATAATTATTTTATTTCATTTAATAGATTTCACAAGTTCTTTACTTCTTAACTATATTCCTGGGGGTGCCCAAAAATTAGTTAAAATAGTTGTTTATATTTTAGTCATAATTGTAGCGGTATATTTAATTTCCAATATTGTTCATTTAATATATTTGATGTTTTCGGGTACATTTCTTAATGACCTTAATTTAATTTGGATTAATATGATTGTAGTAGGATTAGGATTAATTATTTTTAGCTGGATTAACATTATGCTACTAAAAAATGTAGAAACTGTTTCTTAGGTTTAAGTAATTTTTCAAATTTATCCAAGAAAGACTATCTTAGTTTTTGATTGAGATATAAATTTGTAGATTATGGAGTCTAAGATAGCAAAAAATAATAACCAAATTACTTTTATTTGCTTATTACTATTATTTACTCTTTAGCTATGCTAAAATGTTACGTTAATATTGTAGAATAGCCCGGAGTGATAGTTTATGGTAGAAAATAGTAAAGAGCAAGAACAACAATATTTAGATACTATTATTAAGCAAATTAGCAAAGCTAAGCAAAAATTACAACGTAGTATACAGAATGCTCAGGCTGATATTGCCGATATTAACCGCACCTTTGGTGACGATGTTCATATTGGTGTAGGAGACGATTCGATTTCCATGGCGGGAGCCTTATCGATTCATCAACAACAACAAATGTTGGCAGAACGAGACAACGCTTGGCAGCGATCACGTCAGCAGCTGAGTGTCTTACAAAAACTAGAAAAAAATCCTTATTTTGCCCGTATTGATTTTCGAGAATTGCCCAGTGGTAAACCGGAAACTATTTATATTGGTTTAGCTTCCTTTACCGATTCTCAAAATCATTTTTTAATTTATGATTGGCGAGCACCAATTTCTTCGATTTATTATGACGGTAATCTGGGACGTGTTACTTATCAAACTCCTGATGGCGAGCAAGCAGTAGATGTCTTTTTAAAAAGGCAATTTATTATTGAAGCTGGTAAAATTGTTTCTTTATTTGATACGCAAGAAACAATTGGCGATCAAATGCTTTTGACGGCTTTGCAAAATAATGCCTCAACCAAAATGAAGGGCATTGTGACTACAATTCAGCGGGAACAAAATCAAATTATTCGTGATACTAATTCTGATTTATTATTCGTTCAGGGGGCTGCCGGATCCGGAAAAACTTCAGCAATTATGCAACGAATAGCCTATTTGCTTTATCGCTATCGTAAGAAATTGACTTCTAGTCAGGTATTGATGTTTTCACCTAATATGCTTTTTAATGATTATGTGAGCCAAGTATTGCCAGAAATGGGCGAGCAGAATATGGTGCAAATGACTTACTTACAATACGTAGCTCGACGTCTCCCACAAGTGCAGGTGCAGAATTTGTATGAACAATTTACAGATCGGCAACAGCATAGCTTTTCTGCTGTAACAAAATTAGTTAGTGATCTAGCCTTCTTTAAATTTGAAACTCATTATGCCCAGCGGTTAAATTCTGGTGGAGTTCATTTTCGAAATTTATACTTTCGGCACAAGGTCCTGATTTCACGTGACAAAATAGCTGAAATTTATTATGGCTTTGGGGCACAATATACGCTCTTAAACCGCATTGATGGCACTAGAGACGCCTTAATGAAAATTGTTCAGCACAAGGTAAGTACTGAAATGCGTAAAAAGTGGGTACAAGAACAGATTCAGAATTTGAGCTCGGAAGAACTACAGCAACTGTATGATCGGCCGGATCAAGAATTTAAAAATGGCGATGAAGAAACCCGCTTTTTGGCGCGTAAGTTAGTATTACAGGCTTTTAAGCCGGTGGTCAAGCGGATTCGTCATAATAGTTTTATTAATAGCGCCGCCACTTATTATGAATTTTTGAAATTAGTCCCCAACTTATTAAATTTAGCAGATTACAAAATTACACAAGTTGATTGGCAAGCATATGTGCAGCGGTTTGTTGATTACTGGAATCAAAAAAAGATTACTTTAGTAGATGTTTCACCGTATTTATATTTGTATGATTTAATAACCGGGCACCATGGCGATTTAACCATGAAATTTGTCTTTATTGATGAAATTCAAGATTATACTCCATTTCAATTAGCCTATTTACAATATAATTTTCCGCGAGCTCGCTATACAATGCTGGGAGATTTGAATCAGGCAATTTTGACACATGATAATTCACAAACTTTGCTCAAAGAGATTACTCATCTTTTTACTCCTGAAAAAACACGGGTGGTTCAGTTAACTCATTCTTACCGTTCAACTAAACCTATAACTGAATTCACCAAAAATTTGTTAACCGTGGGAGAAAAAATCATTCCGTTTGACCGTCAAGGCGATTTACCTAATATCAAAGTAGCAGCTTCTACTATAACTATGTTCCAAGAAACAATTGCACAATTGCGGCATAACCAGAAAGATCATTATGTTACTGCCATTATTACCAAAGATTTGGCTCAAGCGCAAAATTTAAGTCAAAGTTTACGGCAACAAAAAGTTAATCTGACTTTAATTAGATCTGAAAATCAGCGTTTAGCTGCTGGGGATTTGGTCATTCCTGCTTATCTGGCTAAGGGATTGGAATTTGATGCAGTAATAATGTGGAATGCCACGGCAGGTGAGTTTCAACCTCAAGATCGACAGTTGCTTTATACGATTACTTCTCGAGCAATGCATCGTTTAACTATTGTGGCTAACCAAGAATTGGATCCGTTAATTGCTGCGGTTCCGCACAAGTTAGCGCAATGGGATTTTTGTAAATAAACAGGTTAGACTTTAATTAATAATGGATTTTTGAAATTATTCAGCTATTATTGTCTTTGATAGTAGAAACTATTATTATAATTACTATGGAAAGTTTTAGCAGTTGAAGATTTATTAATATTCAAAAAATAGTGACCCTTTTTAAGCATTTTGATTGCTTCAAGTGATTATTTTTTAGTAAAATTGTTATTTGTATTTATATTTTTGGAAGAAAGAGTGTTTTAGTGTGCGAAAAAAGAGTTACTGTTGGTTGGCTGCAGGGATTTTGTTGATTGCAGCCAATTTACGTTTGCCCATTACCATGATGCCACCGCTGATTCCGTGGTTAAAAAGTCAATTGGGTTTTCCTACTAATATGAGCGGTTTATTGACAACTATTCCTTTACTTATTTTTGCTTTATTATCGCCGCTGATTGCTAGTTTTGGTGTTAAACACGGGAATACGCGTGTATTATTAGGATCTTTAATTTTTCTGGTAATAGGCAGTTATTTACGAATTATACCTAATAGCTGGCTCTTGTTGTTGGCTACTATGTTAGTCGGAATTGGTATTTCTGGGGGAAACGTTTTGTTACCAGCGGTTATTCAAGAATATTTTTCCCGTAAAACCGTGGTTTTAACCAGTTTATATACTTTTATGATGGGTTTTGTTGCTTCTTTAGGTACGGGAGCAGCAGTGCCAATAGCTCAGAAAGTGGGCTTAGGTTCTGCAATGGCTCTAATTTCTTTATTCAGTGTGATAGCACTTTTCGTGTGGTTCATAGCCGTTCACAGTTTACCTCAAGAAAATGGTACTAAAAAAGCTACCACTCATTCTGCTCGCGCAAGTAGTTTACTTAAATATCCTTTAACTTGGATGATTACTTTCTTTTTTGGCGCTCAATCGTTACTGTACTATTCACTTTTAACGTGGCTGCCGTCATTTTGGTCTGAAAGTGGATTCTCCACTACTGCTAGCGGCCTGTTAGCCACTCTTTTTCAATTATGCGGAATGCCTTTATCCTTGTTAACACCAATAATTGCTCGAAAACGTTCAGGCATGTATTTTATTAGCTGCCTAATGGGTGGCGGTTTCAGTATTGGGATAATTGATCTATTGCTATTTCAAAAGAATTTTGTGGCTAATGTTTTGCTGGCTATTCTTTTAGGAGTGGCTTCAGGAGCTTCCTTTAGTATGTGTGTCGTTTATTTTCAAAGAAAAACTAGTTCAGTCATTGAAACTGCACAAATGTCAGGAATTGCCCAGTCTTGCGGATATGTTTTAGCTGCCTGTGGTCCAGTTTTTAGTGGTATCATCAATGGTTGGACGCATTCGTGGGTTGGAATTTTTCTGGTATATACATTACTGGCTCTAATAATGGGGTTGGATGGTATTTGTATTGCACGCCGTCAACCACTAAATACGAGTATCGATGATCTGAATCGTTAATTGATAATATTTTTTGAATTGGCGAGATTTTTAATAAAAAATTGGTTTAAAGTCATAATGCCTTTTTAATTGTTGATTTTTTATAATTAATATTACAAAGGCATTATTTTTTTATCTTAATAGATCATTTGAACTGTTCATTTTTAATGTTGAAAATTAAATAGGAGTATTATAATTATAATAAGGAATATAATTTCTAATTAAGAAAGATATTACTAAATTAGTTAATGCTTGGGAGTAATTTAATGAAAGTGGGTATCCGTGCACATGATGTGCAAATATTTGATAACCCAGAACAATTAGCTTGCAAATTAGAAGAACAGAATTTTAGTTATCTTCAATTTGAGCCCCGAGCTTCATTACCAAGAACAACTGATACTGGTAAAAAAGTTAATTACGGTTTAGCGCAAACGATAAATAATATTTTTACTCGTCATAATTTACAAATTGCCGTATTGGATTGTTATGTCAATAAATATAATTGATCCTGATATAATTAAGCGCAATTCTGCTTTACAATTGTTTAGTCAATATTTAAAATTGGCTCGTTATTTTGTCAGTAATTTAGTGGGTACCGAAACTCGAAGTGTAGATCCTAACTTTAATCTGACAATTAAAAATTATGAAGCTCCGATAGTTAATTTAGCTGTTAGTTAGATTGAGTAATTGGTTAAAATTGCAGAGAAACCATGAACCTTAATCGTTATTGAACCAGGAGTTAATCACCCTATTCATAATATTAAAATAATGGAATCTGTTTTGGAGTAAATTCAATCACCTAATTTGCAGGTGATTTTGGATATGGCCCATTTAGTGACTGATTATACACAGAAAATAAGTACAATATTACAACAGGTTTTAAATACTTTTGGCAAAAAGGTTTATTGTTATCGTATTAAAGACTATGTATTTAAAAACGTACGTATCCAAGTAGTGCCAATCGGAGAAGGAATTGCTGAAATTAAGGAAACTTTAACCATAATTAATAGTCAAAGCTACATTCATTTGTTATTTTGAATGAGACACCCCAGCGAGATTTTTTAAACACTAATAAGAATACAAGAAATAACAAAAATATCTAAGAACTTCTTGCAATTTATTCTAGGAGTAATAAAATCAAGTTATAAAAAAGAAATTATATTTCTTATATAGAAATTATGGAGGTTGAAAAATGACATTTAAAATGGAAACACGTTATGCACATAGTCCGGAAGATATTGCACATTATGATACAGAAAAAATGCGACAAGAATTTTTAATGGAGAAAATTTTTAATCCTGGTGATATTCTTTTAACTTATACCTATAATGATCGCATGATTTTTGGTGGGGTTACTCCAACTACAGAACCACTGGAGATTAAGTTGAGTAAAGAATTAGGAGTGGATTATTTCTTACAACGTCGAGAGCTGGGCTTTATTAATATAGGTGGAAGCGGTTCAATCGTGGTTGATGGTGAAAAAGATACTATTGTTACTCATGATGGCTACTACATTGGTAAGGGAACTAAGAAATTGAAATTTGTCTCTGATGATGCGAATAATCCTGCTAAATTTTATGTAGTTTCTACTCCGGCACATAAAACCTATCCTAATAAAAAGTTACCATTTGCCAATGCCCTGCAAAAAACTTTAGGTGATCAGGAGCATATGAACAAACGAACAATTTATAAGTATATTGATGCTTCTCAAATGGATACTTGTCAATTACAAATGGGATATACAGTATTAGAGTCAGGATCATCTTGGAATACAATGCCTGCTCATACTCATGCAAGAAGAATGGAAGCTTATATGTACTGTGAATTTAGTGATTCTGATACACGAGTGGTGCATATTATGGGTAAACCTGATGCAACTACGCATATCTTTTTGGAGCCAGAGCAGGCTGTCGTTAATCCAAGTTGGTCCATTCATTGTGGAGTTGGAACTACCAATTATGCCTTTATTTGGGCTATGTGTGGTGAAAACCAAACCTATGATGATATGGATGAAATACCAATGCATGAATTGCGTTAATTTTTAATGGAAAAGGAGAATGATCATGGAACAATCGTCAGAAGAAATTAACCAAAATGAAGCCGCTTTAGACAAATTTAAAATGAATTTTTTTGATTTGCACGGCAAAGTGGCTATTATTACTGGTGGTAATACCGGTTTAGGACAAGGTTACGCTATTGCTTTAGCGGAAGCCGGAGCAGATATTTTTGTCCCGACTTATGGTCAGCAAGAATGGGATTCAACTCGCTCAATGATTGAAAAACGTGGTCAAAGAGTAGAGTTTATGCAAATTGATTTAACGCAATCTGGGGCGGCTGATAAAGTAGTTCAAAAAGCGCTGGAAACCTTTGGTCATATTGATATCTTAATTAATAACGCGGGAATGATTCGTCGGAATCCATTATTAGAATCCAAAGATGAAGATTGGGATGCTGTAATTAATATTAATCTGAATTCTGTCTATCATATGTCTATGGCAGCATCCAAAATTTTTGCTGAGCAAGAATCCGGTAAGATTATTAATATTGGTTCAATGCTTTCTTTTCAAGGTGGTAAATTTATTCCGTCATATACCGCTTCTAAACATGGTGTTGCCGGATTAACTAAGGCTTTTGCTAGTGAAATGGGTGCTTATAATGTCCAAGTTAATGCTATTGCTCCTGGATATATTAAAACTGCCAATACTGCACCTATTCGCGCGGATAAAGCTCGTAATCAAGAAATACTAGATCGAATTCCTGCGGGTCATTGGGCAGAACCAGCTGAATTAATGGGAGTTGCAGTTTTTCTATCTAGTAAGGCAGCTGATTATGTTAATGGTCATGTTTTAGCAGTTGATGGCGGCTATTTAGTTAGATAGTAAAGTGATAAATATTATTAATAAATTATTTTTAGTTAAGAACCACGGTGATTGTAATAAATCCTCATAATTTTCTTTTATAAGAAGTTCAAAAGAAGATCAATTGCTTTAAACCTGGAAAACGTTATCCTACAATTTTTATCAAATCACTAAAATAATTTTTGTTATAACGGGATAAATGAATTGTAGTGTTAATTTAATAATTTTGAGTAATATCCTCGAAAATGTTAAAAATAATTGTTTACTTAGAGCTGATTAAATTTTTAGTTGTCATAGGATAATGCCTGATTATCTGGATAAGGATGATATTTAAATAAGATTTAATAACAGAGTTGGAATAATGTTTATATCTTTTAAATGGTCTTGTACGATTTTATATCAAGATTATTATCCTCAGATAATCAGGAATTTTTCTAATGATTGATTATATAATATAATCAATCATTAAATTAAAATAAATAAAGGAAATTAACATAGGTATGGAACATAAAGTATATGGTACTTCAATTCTGAAAGCTAAACAGATTATTGATTTATTAGCTGATTCCACAAATGGTTTATCTTTAAATGATATTTCGAAGAAATTGACAATTTCCAAATCTACCATTTTAAAAATTTTAACTACTTTAACTTATATTAAATATGTGCGCAGAAATGAGGAAAATAAAAGATATTATTTAGGCACTGTTTTCATTAAATACGGAAATAAAACGTTAAATAGTTTTGATATTAGTAAGATTGCTTACAAATATCTTGACCAGTTAAAAAATTTTACTAATGAAACAGTGAACTTAGGAATTGTAGATCATGATAAAATTTTTATTTTGCAAAAATTAAATGGTGATCAACCTATTAATTTTAATTCCAAAGTAGGAGATACCATGGAATTATATAGTTCAGCCATGGGTAAAGCCGCATTGGCAAATATGACAGATGCTCAGCTAGATAAATATTTTTCTCGCAATAAATTATCATCTCTAACTAAATATACAGTAACAAATATTGAACAATTAAAAATTCAATTGCGGGATATTTGTAATAATGGCTATGCAATTGATAATCAAGAAAATCAAGATGATGTTGTTTGTATTGGTGCGGCAATTGAAAAATACAATAAGCTATTTGCTGCTTTTAGTGTAAGTACACCGCAATATCGGCTAAATGACAGCTTATTTAAGGATTTTATTAACCAGGTAATTTTGACCAAACAGCAGATTGAACAGGATTTATAGTTATAGTTTTGGTAAATAGCGATCTCCGGGTAATTTGTTATAGAATTCTTTGTATTTTTTATAAAAGAAGGTTTTATTCGAAACACCGACGGTATCCATGATTGTTCTTACTGATAAAGAAGTTGAAGTCAATAATTCATTAGCTTTAATAATACGTTCTTGAGTTTTGAGACTAGAAAAATTTTTCCCGGTCATTTTAGTAATTAAGTTACTGAGATAATTTTTATTATAGCCGTATTTATTAGCCAGATCTGAAAGAGTAATATTTTGATAATCTTGAGATATATCTTGAAGAATGTTAAAAATAAGCTTTTGTTTAGCGTTGATAATTGTATGGGTTGGCATCGGATGATGACGGATAATCTTAATGAGTAGAATGTTCAGATACGATTCAACAACTGAATTGGAATAGCTGTTTTTTAAATAGTATTCTTCAATCATCTGATCCATAGTGATTTTAATATCTGAATTCTTGCTTTTGGTGAAAATAATATAGTTTTGAGATAGGGGATTTCCTAATGACACATCTGCTAAAAATTGATAGGAAAGGCTATTATTTTTATGGATATCGTGAAGTAATTTAAAAGTAATATTCTTATTTGTGAATAAAATATTAATTAGAATATCTTGTTCATTCATAGCAGAAATAGAGTGTTGCGCTCCTGCATTCATTAAAAGAATATCACCAGCTTTTAATTCTATTTTATCGCCGTCAACTACTTGTTGACAGGAACCTGAAAACATATAATTGATTTCTAAAAATTTTTGTCCATGTAAAGGATAGGGGGCAAAACGATTATGTTTACTAATATATACAGCTTGCTTCCCTAAAAAATAATCTTCTTTAAGTATAGGTACTTTTTTTTGGTTATCCCAAGCAGCTGGAGGCATATCGTTAATAAATTGATGGTTATGCAGTTGTTTTTTTTCTAAATCATTTTTTTTCATTAATAATGCAACTATTTTAGGATTCATAATTTATTCACCAGTCTTTTAATAAAAAAATAGCTCTCTCGTTTATTTTAACAAACAAGAGGGCTAATTGGCTTATTAAATCCCTTATTTATTAGGTTTGTAATCCTTATCAATGATTAAAACAGGTTTGATGGTTTTACCAGACACGGAATCTGCATTTGCTTGATTTATATCTTCAAAATCATAAAATTTTTCTGTTTTATCGAAATCAAACATTCCTAACTTGTAAAATTCTATTAAACGCGGAATATCAACTTGAGGGATGGAATCACCCATATTAACACCAATAATTTTTTTATCGTCAACACATAAGTCATTCCAAGTAGAGATTTGAATCAGTTGTGGAGTAACTGCGATAGCAGCACAAGTTCCGCCTTGCGCCAGTGCTTGTACTGCATTTGTAATAACAGTTTTGACACCAGTAGTATCTACAGTCCAATCAACTCCGTAGCCATCAGTTAATTCTTTGATTTGAGCAACTGCGTCCGCTTCTTTACTATTAATGGTATGTGTAGCGCCTAATTCCTTAGCTAATTGTAAACGCTCAGGTACAATGTCAACAGCAATAACCTTAGTGCAACCAGAAATGCGCCCAGCCATCATAGCGGCTAGACCAACAGCTCCGGTACCGAAAACAGCGATGGTATCCCCGGGTTTAGGTTGTAAAGTATTAAAAACTGTACCTGAACCAGTAACGTATCCGCAACCTAAAGGCCCAACTTTACGTAAATCAATATCTGGATCAATTTTGACAGCATTACGCTGGTCAACTACTGTAGTAGTAGTAAAAGATGATTGATTAAACATGTCTGATATATGCTGGCCATTTTCTTGGAAATGATCTTCACCATCAGCACGAACACCGGAAAGATTGTAATCACCATAATGGCGACATTGGGTGGGGATGCCTCTTAAGCATTTGTCACAAATTCCGTCAGCATAAAAAGATAAAATGACATGATCGCCTACTTGAAAATTAGAAACTTGCTCCCCCACTTTTTCTACAATGCCAGCACCTTCGTGTCCTAAAACAACTGGGTATCCTAAATCGGCGTCACCTTTGCGAATGGCCTCATCGGAATGGCAAATTCCGCTGGCAACCATGTGAATCTGCAAATCGGTTGGGCCAACTTCATGTAAATCAATATTGTCTTTGATAGTAAAATTAGCACCCATTTTTTCTACTACCGCAGCTTTAATCTTCATAAATTAGCATCTCCTATTGTTCTTGTAATCGATTTCTACAGTTAATTGTGATACTTTTCATTTGATAAATCAATAAGCCAATTTTAAATTATGTGATTTTGTTACTAAACTTCTGCAAACATGTCATTAGAAATGCTATACATTACAATGCTTAGTAGATAAAAGTAGAAATGATATTTTATATTTACTAATAAGGCATCTTTATAGTGGTAATGATTGCTTTTTAGCTAAGGAAAAAGCTTATATAAAAATAAATTGCTATTATAAATAGGAATCAACCAACACAGTTGAATTCTTAATGAGGAATTTTACATAATTAAATGATAGATGAATGATTGACAACGGAAGCTTTGGAAAAAGATAATCATTAGTTTGCCTGATTTTTGATGCTTTAATGTATTTATTAATGTATTTTATGGAAATTTCTAATCCGGAGTATATTTAGTTTTACCCTTTCTTACTATCTTAGGATCCGGTATGTTTAATTAGATGTTTTGGATTTTTATTACTGACATAATATATTTATCATTGTTACCTTGGAGGATTTTTGTAATAGAATCGGTTACAAAGATAATTTCTTTGAACAGAAGGTAAGCTAAGGCTTGGTGGTATTGGCGATTATATATTATCATTGATCGGCTATGAATTTTCTTTCATAATCGGTGGGACGGTGCTATTAGCAGTTGTAATAAATTTTATTTATATAAATGCTAATTTATTACCTTTCTCTTGATTAGCAATTATGGTCATAATTTTAATTTTTTGGTATTTATTTAGTAAAAATAAAATTGATGAAGTAGCTATTGAACCTGCTTAACTACGCCAAAAGATATTGATAATAAAGAATAAATAATGTGATTTTGTCACCCAATTAGTGAATCCTTGTTATTGTAAGCGTTACTAAAAATGTGTTTCAATCAAAGTAAGAAATCGATTTCTTGAAAAATTAATCAAAGGATGTGTATTTAATGGATCAAGAATCACATGCATCAACTTGGGCTGTGTCTTTAACTAACTTCTTAGACTCCGGCTCAATCGTTGCTGGAGCTTCTGGTTTGACCTTATGGCAAAGACAATTTAATCTTAGCAGCTTTCAAGTAGGGCTTTTAGGTGCTCTTAGTGCAAATGCATTTGGATCGGCTATTGGAGCTATTTTTGGTGGTCATTTATCAGACAAATATGGCAGAAAAATGATTTATACTTACGACATGCTTTTATATATGTTGGGTACTATCATTGTAGTTTTTTCTGTTAATTTTCCTATGTTACTTTTAGGTTTTTTAGTTACAGGAATGGCAGTAGGTGCGGGTGTTCCGGCATCTTGGACTTATATTGGTGAAACTTCAGGTGATGAAAATCGCGCGCATGATATAGGAATATCGCAGTTTTCTTGGTCTATGGGGCCGGTAATTATTTTTGTAGCGGGAACCTTACTAGCTCCGATGGGATTAATGGGCAGTAGAATACTCTTTGCTTTATTAACAATGATAGCTTTTATCGCTTGGCTTTTACAACGAAAGTTACCAGAATCTCAGGATTGGCTTGATCAAAAAAGAAGAGAAAAATTAACTAATACTAAACCACATCCTTATCGTGATTTATTTTCTAGTAAAGTATCTATTTGGAGTTTGCTGTTTCTTTGTGGGGTATATGTTTTTTGGAACTTGGTTGCTGGAGCTATGGGTTTCTTTATGCCTTATGTTTACCAAACTGTCGGCGGACTTTCTAGTTTACAAGCTAATATGCTGCAAGCTGTATTATGGGGTTGCACAGCCCTTTCAGGATATTTTGGTTTTGCACTTTTCGGCGACAAAATTAATCAAAGATTTTTCTTCTTTCTTGGAGCAGCCATGGCAGTCATTGCCTGGATAATACTAACTTATATTGGTTTTGGTTGGGTAGCTTTATGGTCCTTTGTTATTATTTGGGGCTTATCAGCTGGAATAGGTGCTCAAGCTTGGTATGCTCTATGGGCGGTAGAGCTTTTTCCTACAAAATATCGTGCTGGAACGCAAGGTATTATGTTTTTCATAGTTCGTGGTACAGCCGGTGTTTGGTCAATCATATTCCCAATGATTTTAAGTAGTCTAGGCTTCAAAGTAGCTGGTACGGTAATGATCGTCCTTCTTATCATTTCTCTATTAATCGGGGTAATTTGGACTCCACAAACTAGAGGAAAATCATTAAAACAAATTATTTCTGAACGATATGGATCAGAGCAATAGCTATTAAGGAGGTAGGTCTTTATGACTAACACCTATGTCGCGGTAGACATTGGAGCTTCCAGTGGGCGTTTAATGTTAGGCCAGCTACATGATAAAAAATTACAATTACAAGAAATGCATCGTTTCAAAAATGGTTTTGTCAAAAAAGATGGTCATGACCGTTGGCAAATTGATCATTTAATTGAAGAAATATTCAAGGGATTAGAAAAAATAAAACAAGTCGGTTACTCTAAAATTACTTTAGGCATTGATACGTGGGCCGTTGATTACGTTTTAGTTGGCCATGATGGAAAAAAACTTCAGGATCCAATTTCTTATCGAGATGATCGCACTTCGGATTCGATTGCTAAACTAACCTCAGATTTACCTAAAGATTATATTTATAAGAAAACCGGTATTCAATTTTTAGATTTTAATACACTTTATCAATTGTTTGAAGAAGATAAAGAATTATTGGCTCAAACGTCGAAAATTATGATGATTCCTGATTATATCGGTTATGTGCTAACTGGTAAGGAAGTTACCGAAGTAACTAATGCCTCTACAACACAAATGTTAAATTTGCGTGAAGGTTTATTTGATCATGATTTATTAAAAAAGGTCAATGTTTATCCTGATCAATTTCCTAAATTAGTGGATGCTGGTACAGTTTTAGGCAATTTATCAACTTCTTGGTATCAAAAATATGATTTACCACAGACAGAGGTCATTACCGTAGCCACCCATGACACAGCTTCAGCTGTGGTGGGGACGCCAGGAATTGGCCAACATTGGGCTTATTTAAGTTCTGGAACTTGGTCCTTATTAGGAAGCGAATTAAATGTACCGGAAAATGGCATAGAAGCTTACCGTCATAATTATACGAACGAATGGGGGGCCTATGGGACTTACCGGTTTTTAAAAAATATTATGGGTCTGTGGATTATTCAAAATGTACAAAAAGAATTACCACAAGCTTATAGTTTTGCCGAATTAGTAACTCTGGCGCAAAAAGAAAAACCATTTCAGCAATATATTGATGTCAATGATTCCCGTTTTACTAATCCTGCTAATGGCATGATTAAGGAATTGCAAAACTACTGCCAAGAAACACAGCAAATAGTTCCACAAACACCCGGTGAGTTGGCAATGGCTGTTTATAGCAATCTATCACTTTATTATGCTAATGAGTTGGAAATATTAGGTAATATTTTAGGATATCCATTGGATTCTTTGAATATTGTTGGTGGCGGTTCCAATGTTGACTTAATGAATCAATTAACGGCAACACTAGCACAAATAGATGTTTATGCAGGTCCTGGTGAGGCTACTGCTATTGGTAATTTAATCGTTCAAATGATTACTCAAGGTGATATTTTAAATGTTTATCTAGCGCGACGATTAATAATTGATTCTTTTAATATCAAGAAATTTACTCCTAAATCGAATAATTATTCTGAGCAATTTGACCAGTACAAACGTTTTTTAAAGGAGGTGAAATCATGACTGTCAGAATGGCACAATTAATGCATGTTTATCCTGATCAGTATGAAGAATACGAACAGCGGCATAATAACCTGTTTCCTGAGATGAGAAAAGCTCTAAAAGAGGCTGGAGCACATAACTATTCAATATATCTAGATAAAAAAACGGGAAATTTGTTTGCTTATCTAGAAGTAGATGATGTTGATAAATATAATGAAATTTCACAAACTCCTGCTTGCAAAAAATGGTGGGAATATATGGAACCATTAATGGATACTAACCCGGATAAGAGTCCAGTAACCATTGATTTACACGAAGTATTTCATTTAGATTAAAGGAGAGATTGTAAATGACCAATAGAAAAAATGTTGAATCTGCATATCAATTAGCGAAAGAACGCTATGCAGAATTAGGCGTTGATACTGATGCCGCTTTAAAAGCTCTAAAGAATGTTAAATTATCTATTCATTGCTGGCAAGGTGATGATATTCACGGATTTTTAAATCCGGAGCAAGAATTAACCGGAGGAATTGGTGTTAGCGGAAATTATCCAGGAATTGCACGGACACCTGATGAATTAACCAGCGATTTACATGAAGCTTTATCCTTAATTCCAGGAAGTCATAAAATTCAGTTGCATACTTTATATGCTGTAACCGATAAGAAAAAAGACTTCAATGAAGTTGGACCAGAAGATTTTAAATATTGGGTAGACTGGGCTAAACAAGAAAAAATTGGATTAGATATGAACCCTACTTTCTTTTCACATCCTATGGTTAAAGAGAATTTTACTTTAGCTAGTCCGGAAAAATCAGTACGTGATTTTTGGATTGAAGTAGGTAAAAAATCACGGGATATTTCCAATTATTTTGGTCAAGAATTAGGTCAGCGTTCCATTAATAATTTCTGGATTCCTGATGGTTTTAAAGATAATCCAATTGATAAAGCTACTCCGCGGCTACGCTTAATTGAATCATTAGATGAAATTTTTGCTAAAAAATATGATGAAAATAATACGATTGAATCAGTTGAAGGCAAACTCTTTGGTACTGGTATTGAATCTTATACTGTGGGTTCACATCTATTTTACAATAATTATGCGATTAGTCGGGGCAAACTCTGGACAATTGATGCTGGTCATTGGCATCCAACTGAAGATGTTTCAGATAAATTCTCAGCATTTTTACCATTTGGTAAAGGTTTAATGCTGCATGTTTCTCGTCCAGTTCGTTGGGACAGTGACCATGTAGTTATTATGGATGAGGCTTTGGTCAGAATCACACAATCATTAGTCCGGGATAACGAATTAGATAAGACTAACATTGGTTTAGATTTCTTTGATGCAACTATTAACCGTGTCAGTGGTTGGGTCGTAGGAGCTCGTGCTACTCAAAAAGCATTATTGCAAGCAATGCTGGCTCCAATTGACGATTTAAAGAAAGCCGAATTGAATTACGATTATACTACTCGTTTGGCCGTTACTGAAGAATTGAAATCATATCCATTTGGTGCCGTTTGGGATGAATTCTGCTTACAAAACAATGTACCAGTAGGTACTGATTGGCTGGATAATATTCATCAATATGAAAAAGATGTACAGTTTAAACGTAACTAAGCTACATTAAGGAGTTAAATATGGGTAATTTTATTGATTCAAAATATGTAAAAAAAATTTGTGCAATTACTATGGCTTCTTATCAGCATGGATGGGATGAACGTAATGGTGGTAATGTCTCTTTAAGATTGACCGATGCTGATTTGCAAGATTTTAATGATATAAATGAAGTACATCGCGTTTTAGATTTAGGATTCGATGCTCAGAAATTAGCTGGACAATATTTCTTAGTTACAGGAACAGGCCGCTATTTCAGAAATGTCATTGATCAACCTAATCTAGATTTGGGACTAATCAGAATTTCGCAAGATGGGCAAAAAGGCGAATTGATGTGGGGCTTTGAAGACGGAGGTCAGCCAACTTCCGAATTTCCTAGTCATTTAATGTCTCATATTGCTCGTTTACAATTTGATTCCCATCAGCGAGTAGTAATGCATTGTCATCCAACTAATGTAATTGCTCTATCTTTTACGCAAGATTTAGATGAACGCCATTGGTCGCGACTTTTGTGGAAAATGCAGGCAGAATCTTTAGTCGTGTTCCCAGAAGGTGTTGGTTTAATTCCCTATATGACTCCAGGAACTAATGAGATTGGAGAAGCTACTGCTCAAAAAATGAAAGATTATCGCGTTGTAATTTGGCCGCATCATGGTATTTTTGGAGTAGGGGCCAGTTTGGATGAAGCTTTTGGTTTAATTGAAACTGTTGAAAAAGCAGCCTTAATTTACTCACAAATTGGATCCCAAGGTGGCCAAATTAAGCAAGAAATCACGGATGATCAACTACGCCAATTAGCCAAATCTTTTGGAGTAACAGCTAATCCTCAATTTTTACCGAATAAATAGTTTTTCCTGACAAAATAGCCGACTATTTTCATAATAGTCGGCTATTTTTTTTATTCATTTCTTAAGCAGATTATTATAGTTTTTTAAAATCCAATATCGATTTACAGCAATTTAGATTCTTTGGACAGGAATTGGTCGTGCCTTAATTGCTATTAATATTCCAAAAGCTGTTACGCAGATGTCTATTTAAGTTATAGAAATGAACTAGAAAAACAAAGATTGTTAGAGAAATATTCTTGGGGCATTTTAAATGAGGAAGAGTCTTGTATGATTTGCCCAGTTGATGCAGGAACTTATCAATTTGAATATTAAATTTCTGATGAACTAGTTGAGATGCTCTATAAGCAGAAAAATTGCTTTATAGGTATTATTGATATAAGATATCTTCTAATACAAAATTAGATGGTAATGCAAGTGAAGGGGAGATATTTTTGATTTGGGCATTGTTAAAAGATGCCTTGCTAGCTACCGATAAAACTAAGATTATTGAAATTAAATACTGGAAACGGCAGGCAACTACTAAATTTATTCACAATTATTTTCAACAACAACAAATTAAGGCTCGTTGTGTCAATTTTGCTGTTACGGATTTCAATGACCGAACCCTATATATGAATACATTTGCTATTAAAGTACCTAAGACTAAAAATTGGACTCAAGTTATTGAAGATCTTTCTTTAAATGAAAATGTGGTTCAAGTAAAACATGTTTCTACTTAATTTTAAAAGAGTTACTCAATTTTTCTGAGTAACTCTTTTTGACTAAAAACTTGCAGGAATAATAGTTGTCGGAGAAATATCAGATTTTTTATTGATTAATTGTAATATTTGGATACCGACTTGTTTTCCCATTTGCCAAGGGTGCTGGTTAATCATTTTGGCACCAGGCCATATGGCCGGAACTAATTGGGTATCAGCGAAACCAGAAATTTGAATATTGTTGTCCTTTAATAACCCTAAACTAATTAATTCAGGTAAAAATTCTAAAAGCCAACGCTCTTTAATTCCGAAAACCAGTGTTTTTTTGCTACTATATTTTAATATTTGCCTTAATTCTGTGATGATATGGTGATGATCGTAATGATTTTCATCAATTTCGATAAGATTTATTTGTTGATAAACACTTTTTAATCCTGCCAAACGTTGTTGCCTTGTCGAAGCAATCGCAATGGGGGAAGTTAAAACAATAATATCCTGAAATCCTTGTTGATAAAAATAACGCGCAGCTTTTTGACTAATATCGAAATTATTACTAATAATTTGGGGCCAAGGGGAATAGTCCAAGTTACGATCTAAAGTAATAATAGGCATTTGCCGGCGGACTTCTTCTTTTATTGTGGCAACGTCACTACCTAAGGGTTGTAAAATCAGTCCATCATAAGTGCTCAAACCAACAGAATTAATTAATTTCTTCTCTTTAGCTTGGCTAGAATCAGTGTCCAATAAAGCGGGAATATAACCTTCCGGTTCTAGAACGGAACAGACTCCCTTAAACAGAGCGGTAGAAAAAGAATCAGCTGCATTAACTACTATAACTGCGATGGTTTTGCTAGTGTTAGTTATCAATTGACGGGCAGCTGCATTGGGAACATAATTTAATTTGTCGATTGCTGCAGCTACTTTTTGCGCTGTAGCAGGAGCCATACGATTCAACTCACCATGTAAATAACGTGAGACTGTGGCGGTAGATACTTGAGCTAAGTGAGCTACATCTTTAATATTAACTGTTTTCGAGGCCATTGTTTCTCCTTAAAATATATAAGTAACTGGTTACATTTAAAGATGATTATAGCAGATTATCTATAATTTATTAATTGAATTTTTTTAGGTAAAGGTTTACCATATAACTATACAAAACTCTTGAGGAGGATTCTACATGCAAAAAAGTGAAACCATTCAAACCATCGCTAAATCCGGTGTAGTAGCAGTAGTTCGGGGAGACTCTAAAAAACAGGCTTATAAGACAGCAAAAGCCTGTGTGATGGGAGATATTAAAGCTATTGAAATGACTTTTACGGCTCCGGCTGCTGATCAAAACATTACCGAATTGAAGCAGGAATATCAAGCCGATGCGGATGTTGTTATTGGTGCTGGAACCGTTTTAGATGTGACTACTGCCCGGATTGCGATTTTGGCTGGTGCAAAATTTATTGTGAGTCCTGCTTTTGATCAGGCAACCGCATTGTTGTGTAATGAATATCAAATTCCTTATATACCTGGCTGCATGACCTTAACTGAAATTCAGACAGCTATGAAATATGGTGCTGAGGTCATTAAAGCCTTTCCAGGTAGCGTTTTAGGAACAAATTTTGTACATGCTATTAAAGCGCCTTTACCACAAGTTAATATTATGCCTACTGGTGGAGTTAATCTAAAGAATATGAAAGATTGGTTTGCGGCTGGCGTGGTAGCAATAGGAGCTGGGAGTGACTTAACTGGTGCTGCTAGTGTCAATGATTTTGCAGCAGTTACTAAAAAAGCTCAAGCTTATCATCAAGAAATATTACGAATTAGAAAAATAGAGGATTAAAGTAATGAAAAAAATTGTAACCTTTGGGGAAATGATGCTGCGATTAAAACCCCAAGAAAATGAACGTATTATTCAATCTAGCCAATTTTCAGCTTTATATGGTGGAGCAGAAGCCAATGTTGCTGTTTCTTTATCCTTGTTGGGAGATCATGCGCAATTTGTTTCCAAATTTCCCGATCATGCTGTAGGTCAAGCAGCTTTGGGTACCTTACGGCGTTATGGTGTTGATACATCACAAGTTTTGTTAGGTGGGCCTCGTTTAGGAATTTATTTCTTTGAAAAGGGAGCTAGTATTCGCAATACGAGTGTTGTTTATGATCGTTCAGGGAGCTCTTTTGCAGTTAGTAAAGCCGCTGAATATGATTGGGAAAATATTTTAGCTGATGCGGATTATTTTTATTTTTCCGGGATTACACCGGCTATTTCTGCAGAATTAACACAGGCAATATTATCAGCTTGCCAATTTTGCGTTAATCATCAGATTAAAGTCATTTGTGATTTGAATTATCGTGGTAAAATGTGGACTCCACAACAAGCTCAAGCTACAATGAATCAATTAATGCCTTATGTCGATATCTGTCTCGCACATGATGAAGACTTTGAAGCTTCTTTAGGGATTAAAGCTTTTGATGGAGATATGAGTCATGGAATTGAACAGAAGGATGACTTTATTAGTGGTATGAAAGCGATTATGGCTAAATATCCGAATATTAAAATGGTGGCCAGTGTTCTGCGTAATGTTTACTCAGTAGAAGATTCGCAATGGATGGCTTTGATGATTGATCATGGTCAAGTATTTGAGACCACAATTTATCAAACCCATGTTTGGGAAGGAGTAGCTGCTGGTGATGCTTTTGGTGCTGGATTAATTCATGGACTCGTAAAAAATTATAATCCGCAAGATTGTTTAAACTTTGCGCTGGCTGCTAGTGTTTTAAAACTAACAATTAGTGGCGATTTAAATTTGGTTAATGAAAAGGAAATACTGGAAGTTATGAATAAACAAAACGGCATGC
The DNA here is from genome assembly GCA_013346905.1 of Bombilactobacillus mellis. Classification (GTDB taxonomy): domain Bacteria; phylum Bacillota; class Bacilli; order Lactobacillales; family Lactobacillaceae; genus Bombilactobacillus; species Bombilactobacillus mellis_A. The sequence goes on along the minus strand of JAAEDX010000001.1, from coordinate 1,654,698 downwards.
GTGTGAAGCGTTAGTTGTTCAAGTGATAATTATTGAAGAGGGCTGCTATCTAATAACAGCTCTCTTTAAATGTTTTATTAGGAGCTTTTTAATTTCTAGAATTCTTTAAATATAAAATAGGCAATTATTGATTTATTAAATCTGGTATCTGAATGTTTGTTTGACTAATTTTGAAGAAAAGTTTGTGTAATGGTTTGTGAATATAATATAAGAAATAGGGTTGTCCTAATCTGGCTTTAAAGGTATAAATAGAGCTACTTATTGCTTTTTTCGTCAATAAAAAAAGAACAGTCTCTCAAATATAAGTTTTAAGAAACTGTTCAGTGAGAAATATTTTTAATTTTGTTGGGCCTCGCCAACCAAGTTTATGTTATTATTTTGATTTAGCCAAAGCTGTCCTTTAATATTATTTATATTAAAATTATTAAGAACTAAATTTTTTGTTCCTTCTATGATTAAACCGGCTTGAGCATATTTGTTAATGCCATCAACCATTTCTGGTTCATATTTTTGGTCGTTATTGGCCATTGTGATGGAAATATTGGCCAAGGTCATATTTGTAATTGGTTGCTCAGGTAATCCTTTAATAAAGGTTGCTATACTTAATGCATTGGTAACAATAATATTACTCATGCTAATGTCACTCACAGTAGGCGTCAACTCTGTGATTGGTTGTGCTTCTTCACTTAAATAATTATTTTGAGTGCTGCCACTTTTACCATAGAAAGTGTTAAAGGCAAAAGGCGTAATAACCTTATCCATAATTAAATTATTAGCAACTATATGGCTGATATTGCCACCACGTCCACGCCTAGTTTTTAGACGAATGCCGCGATCAGTTTCCTGTATGATATTATCAGAAATAACTATATTATGGATACTTCCGCTCATTTCACTGCCCAAAACGATACCGCCATGTCCATGAGCAAAAATATTGTTGGTTATAAAAATATTTTGTGAGGGTGCTAAATTAGTGGAATTTTCCGTACCTGATTTAATCGCAATACAATCATCGCCGTCATCAATTAGACAATTGGTAATTCTAATATCCCTTGAAGAATCAGCATCAATACCGTCTGTATTAGGCGAATCAATAGGATTCTTAATGTAAATCCCGTTAATTTCGATATGAAAACTATTAAGAGGATGAATGGTCCATGCGGGAGAATTAGTTAAGGTAATCCCAGTAATTTTAATGTTGTTTGAATCTTCTAGAGAAATCAAAAAGGGACGTGGATAACTGATACTTTTATTTCGAAAATCCTGCCACCACTTAGCGCCTGCACCATCAATGGTTCCATACCCTGTTATTTCAATATTATGAGCATTTTTAGAATAAATACAAGCCCGATACATATTTCGGTTGACTCCTTCCCAACGAGAATAAACCACCGGAAAAGTTGAAGCATCATCCGTGAAATGGATTTTTACTCCAGCGTCTAAATAAAAGGTAACATTACTTTTTATTTCAATAGAAGAAATGTTATAAATGCCCGCCTGCCAGTGAAGAGTACCACCACCGTTTTGGTATAGCTGTTCAATGGAATTTTGAATAGCTTGTGTGTTTTCAACAACGTTGCTATCAGGATATACATCTTGTACATTAATTTCCATTATTATATTTACTCCCTTTTATTTTCTTAAGTACATAAGCAATATACTTGAAAAGTTGTTCTAATATTGAGATATAAAGATTACTTTAACAATTGTTATTTTCATAAACTTGGCAAATAGATACGCTTAATTTGTGGAAAATAGAAATTTTAAAATATCCAATCTTTTGTGATTGTTAGGTTTTTATTTTTTAATTATTTAAAAGGTCTTGATTTTTTTGAAGATTATTAATATATTATCAGTGTATTGGTAAACGTTTTAATTGTAGCACATTTTTAAAAAAAAGTGGTGATATATATGATTTGTAAGCGCTAAATACAATAGGCAAATGGATTACCATATGGCGATGAAGAGATGAAATTATATATTATAATAATTTGTTAGGAAGCAAAACATCTGAAACAATCACAAAGAAAAATTACTATTATGACTCGTATTGGATACGGTGCTAGTGGTTTCCATTGGTGGCGATGGTTTAATGTTTGCACTTCATGGTTGTTGTTTTACTAAACTGCTTTTTGTAATATTGAAGCTTGGCAGGGAGTGTTGATATTTTCTATTGCTACTTGGCTGGATATTATTGAAAGTTCTGTGATTGGTTTTATATCAGATAATTTTTATTCAACAGCTTTGGTAGAAAATTTGGTCGGAGTCATTTTTTATTCTAATCACAATCCCTTTATTTTTGCTTTATCCTTTATGCTGGATTAGAAGTATGCCCTATTTTATTATTCATTTACTTATTTGATTTATGATTTTGTTGATAATGTATTTGCGGTTGCTCATGTAATCTTAAAAACAGAAATGCCAACAGATTATACTCAACGACAATTATTATCAGGAGCAGGTTCTATTGGTTCTAAGATTGCTGGATTTCCCTTAATATTTTTTATGGATGGGAAAAATAATCCTAATGCTTACCTTGTTATTACTGGTGTTTATTCAATTATTATGGGCATTGCAGGAACTATGGTTTATTTTAATTCATGGGAATATCACCGGAAGAGGTTCATATTGAACAGGTTGGGAACTTTTTGTCTGGTGTCAAAAAATGATTATTGATACTTTGCCCACTGTTAGAATTAAAACTTTCAGATGACATATTGGAATGTACATTACAGGTCCAGGTGGATTGTGGTTATTTTCATCAATTTCTACCTTTTTTATGATTTATGTAATGCATAAATCTACAATTTTTTCTTCAGGATTAGGTACCATTATGAAGCCTTTTGCGTTATTAACAACTATTTTTGCAATCTGGCTAGTAACTAAAGTTGGAGATAATATATTGGAGCTTTTGTAATTGTAATTTCTGCAATGCTGCTATGGTCAGCTGTTTGGTTTTGGGGGCTTAACTAAATATTCCGCAATAGTAGCTATTGGTCAATGTTTATTATCTCTTGGTGAAGGTATTGCTTATTACGTTCCCCATGCTAATTATCCATATATGCCAGATATTGATGAATTAGTAACTGATCTCAGACGTGAGGGGATTATTTCTGGTACACAGACAATGGCTGACAAATTAATGAGAGAAACAGTTACTTTTGTATCTGGAACTGTTTTATCAATGATGGAATTTGTTAAAGGCAAGCCTATTCAACCTTATTCAGTTCAGTTTGGAATTGTGCTAATGATGTTAATTGGAACTTGCGGATTATCTCTAATTGCAATTTGGTGTTCGCGTCATATGAAGGCTGATAAGAAAAACTTGGCAATTGTTGATAAAGAAGTAAAGCGCATTCATAATGGTGGCGATCCGGAAACTGTTGATCCAGATACTAAACATATTTGTTAAATGCTGTCTGGATTTAAATATGAGCATTGTTTTGGTGGATATAAGGATGAATCAACTTTACATCATAATTTAGCTTAATTTAAATATACTTTTTTAATTCATGAGCAATTCTAGCAGCTAATTTTCGATAACCTAATTTATTAAAGTGTAAACCATCAGGCGTGTATAGCTCTATATGTTTTTCTATAAAGGGAGATATGCCGCTTTCGTTGTAAAGATCGATAATGGGGACACTATATAAATTACAAATATGTTTGATAGCGTTGACATAATCATTCTGAATTAAACCTACTTCATTTTTTTGAAATGAGTTAGGATAATTCTTACTTTTATTTTTAAAATTATTTTTTGTAGGGGTTATAAATATTATTTCTGATTGGGGATATTTATTAATTACACCTGGTATTAGGATATTAAGCGCACCATAAAAAGTAGCAAGATTTTTAGAATAAAAATTGCCTAAAGGCACACTATGCTGAAAATCATTTACCCCTCCCATAATTGTGATGTAATCTGCTTTATCATCCATGCTTGGATAACGTTCGACAAAACTGTCAGTTCTATCTGTAGTAATTGCTATCTGAGAACCCCGTTTGCCATAATTTCTAGTTTTTTGGAAGGGTATGAAATCTTGAATTTGCTGTACCCAAGAAATTTCGTTACTTCCTGAATCTAGTCCGTTATCTCCCCAAGTTGTTGAATCTCCTAAACAATTAACTATTTTTGTTTCATAGTTTGATGTTGTTGGATTCATTGATTGCTACCTCATCTGATTAATGATTTTAATAAGGGTCTGTCTAACTCTTCAACAGATAGAATTTCAATTTTGGATTTTGACTATTATTAGTGACGAGCCACTTATCATTAATTATGATCAATATTAGAAATTAACAGGAGTTATAAGACCGTCAACTATTATATATCATTGAGTAACTTTTTACTTGAATATCAGTGCAAATCAATAATTAAACAGGAGGAAAATTTAATTGTCTATAAGTTTAGGTATTAGAGCTCATGATTTGCCAGCTCATGATTTTAATGAAATGTTAAAAAAAATCAAAAGCTATGGTTTTACCAATATTCAATTTGCACCTACCAAACTAAACTTTTTGCATAATATAACATTTTTGAATTATGGACAGAGTAGATTTTTAAATAAAAAACTCTGCTCGGCAGGAATACAGGTTTCTATATTGGGATGTTACGTCAACATAGTCTCTAAAGATAAAAACATTCGAAATGAAGCCTTAAATAGATTTAAAAATTATTTAGACATGTCCATGTATTTTGATAATGCCATTGTAGCTACCGAAACTGGAAGTGTGGGAAATAACGGATATACCGAGCAGAATTTTACTGATGAAGCTTTTTTAGAAGTAGTTAAGTCAGTAAGAGAATTAGCTAATCATGCTGAAAAAATAGGAGCTCTATTTGCCATTGAACCAGGTATAAATCATCCGATATATAACCTTCAGCGTACAAAAGAATTAATAGAGTTAGTAAACAGTCCTAATTTAAAATTAATTTTTGATCCCTGTAATTTAATTAGTATCGATAATTTTGAAGAGCAGGACAAAATAATCAACGATTTTTTTGATAGTTTTAATAAACGTATTTGCGCTTTCCATTTGAAGGATTTCATCTGTGATAAAGGACAGTTACAAATTGTTCCCTTTGGCCACGGCAGTTTAAATAAGCGTTTATTTCTAACTCGTATTAATGAAGAATTTCCTCACGCTTTTGGGCTTTTGGAGAGCATTAACGAAAGCGATATCGATAATGCGGTTCGGATTATTAACACAATATGTTAGCCGAATATTTAAAATAAGAAGAAAGAGGAAGGACCATATGAATTCAGATAAAAACCATAAAATAACGTTAGTTACTAGATTAGCTTATGGTAGTGGTAATTTATTAGGAAGTGGAGCTTTAGCGATATCAGGATCTTGGTTGCTATTCTTTTATACCACTTTTTGTCATTTACCTGTTTTTCAAGCGGCTTTAATTTTTTCCATCTCAACTTATTTAGATGTTATCTTAAATCCTTTGATGGGTTTTATAACAGATAATTTTTATGGTACTAAAGTAGGAAAGAAATTCGGTCGGCGTAGATTTTTTATTTTGATTGGAATTCCATTAATGATTTTATATCCTCTTTTGTGGATAACTGGAATGAATTTCATCTATTACTTATGCACATATATAATGTTTGAAATGACTTATACAATGGTTATGATACCGTACGAAACTTTAGCTGTTGAAATGACCAATTCTTTTGAAGAAAGAACTTATTTAACAGGTTTTAAAGCTATGTTTGGTAAGGCTGCTAATTTTATTGCTGCTGCTTTACCAGGAGTGTTTTTTGGATTATTAGGAAAAGATTCCCCTTATTCCTTTCTTGCTACAGGATTAGTATATGGTGTGATCATGATTGTTGCTTTAACTTTTCTTTATTTTAATTCATGGGAAAGACCAATTACTGAAGTAAAAAATGAACGCATTGATGGCATTATTGAAGGATTTAAAAAATTATTTATAGATATTTTCTCCACTCTAAGAATTCGGGCTTTCAGAGATCATCTCGGAATGTATTTATTTGGATTTGGTTCAGAATGGCTTTTTACAGCAGTCTTTACCTATTACATTGTTTTTGTTTTAAAACAACCTTCCACAATGGTTTCGGGTTTAAATAGTATGAGCGCAATCTTACAGTTAATTTCAACAGCATTATTTATGTGGATTTGTGCTAAAAAAGGATTTACACGTCCATTTTCCTTTGCATTAGGCATAGTTATTTCTGCGATTTTAGCTTATGTATTAATAGCTGTATTACATTTATCTAATATTGCTTGGTTAATAGTAGCAGTTACAGCTTGGTTTGGTTTAGGTACTGGTGGAGTTTACTATATTCCTTGGACAACGTATGTTTTTATGGCTGATATTGACGAAATTGTTACTAATAGAAGACGTGAAGGAATCTATTCAGGTGCGATGACAATGGCTGGTAAATTAATTAGAGCAACCGTAGTCTTTATTTTAGGAGTAGTTTTACAGTTCTTTGGCTTTAAAGAAGGAGCCAGCACTCAACCTCAAAGTGCTGTTAATGCCATTGTTGCTATCATGTTAATTGGTGTTGTAGGTTTAGCCATTTTAGGACAAATCTCAGCTTCCAGACTCAAGTTAACTAAAGACAATCATAAAATTGTATTAAATGAATTAGACAGAATCCATCATGGTGGAAAGCCCGAAGATGTAACTGATCAAACTCGTAAAATTGTTAAGGAGTTAAGCGGCTTTGACTATGAGAACTGCTTTGGAAACAATAATGTTGGTTATCAGGAAAAATAATCTTTGTTAAAGAAGGATTTTTAAATGTATAAAAAATATGGTAATACAAAGACACATTGGAATATTCTCACAGCAGATACTATTTTAAAAAGAGAACCTTTAATGAACTTGAAAGGTAAATGGGAGTATGAAGATGGATTAATGTTAAACGGGATATATCAAATATATTTAAATACAGGTAATAAAGAGTATCTAGAATATATTGAGCGTAACCTTGACAATTTTATTGATAATCAAGGTAATATCAAATCTTATGCTAAAGAAGAATTTAATTTAGATCATGTCAATAATGGAAAAATTGTTTTAGATATATTTAGTGAAACTAAAAAAGATAAATATAAATTGGCAGCAGATAAATTATATCAACAATTGTTAGACCAACCGCGAACAAAAAATGGTGTTTTTTGGCATAAAAAAATTTATCCTAATCAAATTTGGCTAGATGGTATTTATATGGGCTCAGTCTTTTATGCGAAATATCAATATTTATTTAATATTTCAGATCATTTAGACGATGTAGTACACCAATTTTTGGGAGCCTATAAGGCAACTTTAGATAAAAACACCGGTTTGTGTTATCATGCATGTGATGAATCACGTAAGGCTTTTTGGTGCGATCCTAATACTGGTCACTCACCTCATTTTTGGACACGCAGTTTGGGATGGTTTGTAATGGCCATGGTAGATGTTTTAGAATATCTGCCAAATTCATTAGAAGGTAAACAACAAATAGTTGGCAATCTCAATTCTTTATTGGAATCTCTAAAAACCTTTGCCGATCAAACTACTAATCTCTGGTATCAAGTTACTGATGAGGGTGATCGGCCGATGAATTATTTGGAATCCTCAGGCAGTTTAATGATCTTAAATGCGATTGCTAAGGGATTAAGAAAAAATTATTTGTCGGAAGAAAAATGGGGCAGTTTTTTAGATAAAGCTTATGAGCAAGCCCTGTTACAGTTTATTTCTATTGACCATGATTACGTCAATGTAAATAAAATTGCCCATGTTGGGGGATTAGGCGGTCCTCAAAAACGTGATGGTTCCTTTGCTTATTATATGAGCGAACCGATAGTTGCTAATGATCATAAGGGAGTAGGTCCATTTTTGATGCTCAGTAATGAAATGGAGATACGAAATTAAATAAAAGCGGGTTAATCATGAAAAAATTTAATTATAAAAAATACATTATAGTCTGGGCTTTATTATTATAGCCGTGTTTTGTTTATTAGTTTTTAATGTCAAATCTGTTCAAGCCTCGAATTTTAATTATGGAATTGAAACTGATTCTCCAGCAGGTTTTGCTTCTTTTAACGGTGGGACTAATGGTGGAACTTTGGCAGATAAGAAGCATACTTTTGTGGTTCATAATCGTCAAGAGCTTCTAGCTGCACTGGGTAATTCAAGTAACAATACTCCTAAGTTAATTTATATTGCTGGTTGTATTGATATGAACGCTGATGCCAATGGATATAAACTCACATTAGCAAGATTATGCAACTGCTGGTTATTCTTTGGATAGTTACTTAAAACAATATGATCCTCAAACTTGGGGTAGAAAGAAAATTCCTTCAGGGAAGCTGGAAGAACAACGACAAGCGTCACAAAAGAATCAGAGTCGTCAGATAACTATCAATGTTCCCTCCAATACAACAATTTATGGTATCCAAAATGCTCAAATCTTGGGAGGAAGCCTTAAACTTACAACAGTACAAAATGTAATTATCAGAAATATTAATTTTGTGACACCTTTTGACTTGTTTCCTCAATGGGATCCCACTGATGGGAAACTGGGCAATTGGAATTCTCAATATGATAGCATTACACTGAAAAAAACGTGTAACGTTTGGATTGATCACAATACTTTTTCTGATGGAGATGCTACTGATAATTTAACCGACTATTATTTCAATAGAATCTATCAACATCATGATGGATGTGTTGACATTACTGATGGCTCAGATTATATTACTTTTTCTTATAATAAATTATTTAATCATGATAAAACAATGCTGATTGTTAGTAGTGACTCTAAAACATCAGATACCAATAAATTGCATGTAACAATTGATCATAATTGGTTTGAAAATTTAGTACAAAGACAGCCTAGGGTGAGATTTGGTACAGTTCATTTATATAATAACTATTATAGTGCTGCAAAACCCCACTGTATAAAGCCCAATATATTATTGGTGTAGGGGTAAATTCTAGAATTTTGGCTCAGAATAATGATATTGAAATACCGGATTTTGATAAAAATAAAGTTGTCAAGTTATTTAAAGGTGATCAACTAACTATGAAAAACACCTTATTCAATGGCCTTATCTATAATTCTGGTAATGATTTTAATAATAGTTTAAAAGATACTAATTGGCACCCCACTTATAATTATGATTTAGATCCTGTATCTGATATTCAAAATTCAACAACTCATTATTCAGGAGCGGGGATTTTGCAGTAAATAAACTTTTAGAGTGAAGTTTTTTCTGTGCTTTTGCTTATTTATAACAATCTTTACTTTCTGCTTGACACCGTTTCCAGCAGTATTTATAATATTAAACTGTAATAAGGTGTGTTACTGATACGATCAGGCATTAACCTATCTCTTTATAGACATATTGTGATGATTATCTTAGAGGAGATAGGTTTTTATTGTTTTTAATCTGGAGGCTAAGATGATTTTTATTAAAAATTTTAATAATAATGCCGCTCTGGTTAAAGACAAAAATGACAAAGAATGGGTGGTGATTGGCAAGGGGATCGGTTTTGGTAAAAAGCCGGGAGATTTAGTGGATGAGACCAAAATTAGTCGGCGTTTTATAGCTGCTGAAAAAGATAATGTGGAAATGGAAGCTTTAGCGGAAATTGCACCACAAACCATTGCCATTGCAACAGAAGTTGTCAAATTAGTAGAACCTTTATTAAATGTTAAATTTACTGGTTATCAATATTTGGCGTTGGCAGATCATATTGACTTTGCCTTAAAGCGGTCATCAAAAGGATTAGATTTAACTGAAGGCACAACGCGCTGGAGCATCAAAAAGTTATTTCCGCGAGAATATGATGCCGCCCAGCAGGCAGTTGCTTTAATTGAAAAAATAGCACAGACGAAGTTAGCTAGTGGAGAAGTAGTGCTTATTACCTACCATCTTTTAAATTTGGACTCAGATGAAACCGGTTTGCATGAAACTATTAAAATCTCTCAATTAATTGGACAAATTGTGGAAATTGTACAATATCAATATGGAATTGAATTAGACAGTGATTCCTTTAATTTTAATCGTTTTGTTACTCATTTGCGTTCTTTTATGATTCAGCATTTAAAGAAATCTGAAAATCGTAATAATGACTTGGATCCTGCTATTTTGGAATTAATGATTGCCAAATACTCTAAAGCTTACGAAACAGTTGAACGAATAGATAAGTTTTTACAGCAACAGGCAGGTTGGCAGTTACAACCAGATGATAAGGTCTATTTAACTTTACATATTTGGCGAGTCACGCATCGTCAAATAAATAATAACTAATCAAAATGCGGCGTGTTACTGATACGATCAGGCATTAACCCGTTGATAGTTATAAATCTAGAAGTCTTTTCTAGAGTTATTGCTATTGGCGGGTTTTTATGTTAGGAGGCAAACAATGGATTATAAAAATTTGTCCGAACAGATTTTACAATTGGTAGGTGGAGATGAAAATATTAAGTCTGCCTGGCATTGTGCCACTCGTTTACGCTTCTTGTTAAAGGATGAAAAACAGGCACAAACAGAAAAAATTGAGGCCTTGGATGGTGTAATTACAGTAGTTCAAGCTGGTGGTCAATACCAAATTGTAATTGGTAATAATGTATCCCAGGTTTATGATGCTTTAGTAACTTTAGATGGGCGTTTAGGTGCTGGAGATGATACTGATAAAACTGCAGCGGCGACCAATGAAAAGCAAAAACTGACTTTTAAGGGTGCTTTTGATGCCTTTATTGCGTTTATTTCCGGTTCGTTTACTCCATTTTTAGGAGCCATGGCCGGTGCCGGTATTTTAAAGGGGTTATTATCACTATTTACAGCGCTGCATTGGATGACACCTCAGACTGGGGCTTATCAAATTTGGTATGCTGCTGCCGATGGAATTTTCTATTTCTTACCGATTGTATTAGCGTTTACAGCTGCTAAACAACTTAAAGTTAATCAATATGTAACTGTTGCAATTGCGATGGCTTTAGTATATCCCACAATGGTGGCCCTCACTTCTAAACATGCAGCCATTAACTTTTTGGGAATTCCCATTGTTCCGACCACTTATACCAGTACGGTAATTCCTATACTTTTAGTAGTTTGGGTGCAAAAATATTTGGAACCGATCTTTAATAAATTTTGGCATGAATCAGTTCGTAATATTTTATCCCCTTTGTGCGTCTTAATGGTTTTAGTACCTTTAACCTTTATTGTCGTGGGACCGATTAGTTCTGCTATTAGTAATGCCCTGGCAAGTATCGTGTTAGCACTTTACCAAAATGTCCGCATTGTTTCCGGCTTAGTTCTAGGTGCTTTCTGGGAAGTATTTGTTATTTTTGGTGTACACTGGGCCTTTGTTCCGGTAATGATGAACAATTTATCTAAATGGGGTTATGATCCACTAATGCCAATCTTGTTGGCAGCTGTTTTATCACAAGCCGGAGCCGCTTTAGGAGTCTTTTTAAGAACCAAAAACAACAAAATGAAAGGTTTGGCTGGTTCCAATACTATTACTGCAATTTTTGGTATCACAGAGCCGACAGTTTACGGTATTACTTTAAAGATGAAAAAGCCGTTTTATTGTGCTATGGCAGCCGGTGCTATTGGCGGAGCCATTGTTGCTCTTTCCGGAGCTCACGCTAATTCTGTCAGCTTGGTTTCAGTTTTATCAATTCCGACCTTTATCGGTAAAGGCTTGGGACTTTCGATTATTGGTGATTTAGCAGCCTTTATTCTGGGAGCAGTCTTTACCATGTTATGGGGTGGCGTGAATAGCCAACCTGCACCTGCCACTGAGGCCCCAGCTGCTGCGCCAAGCACTAAGACCGAAACCAGTAGTAATACTGAAAAGAAATATAACCAAGCTACTAGTCTTAACAGTCCCTTAACCGGTAAGATTGTAGCTTTAAAAGATGTTAAAGATGAAGTATTTTCTTCCGGAGCGATGGGTCAGGGTATTGCCATTGACCCTAGTGTGGGTGAAGTTGTTGCTCCAGCAGCTGCTACTGTGCAAATGGTTTTTCCTACAGGGCATGCGATCGGACTGGTTACTGATACAGGAGCAGAAATTTTAATTCATGTAGGAATGGATACTGTCCAGTTAGATGGAAAAGGCTTTAAAACTTTAGTCCAAAAAGGAGACCACGTTACTGCGGGTCAAGTTTTAATTACCTTTGATATTAATACGATTCAACAAGCCGGTTTAGAGATCACCACACCGATTATTATTACTAATACAAAGAATTATCATCAAATAAAAACTGTTGCTACAGGAGAAATTAAGCAGAATCAAGCTTTACTGGAATTATCCTAAAATTAATAATTTTTAAGAAAAAGTCCGCTTAAGAGCGGACTTTTTTGATACTTACACAATTGATCACTGCTTGATGAATTAAAAAAATTTTTGCTTTCTTAGATGAAGTCGGGTAAAATGCATGTTATCTAATTTTAAGGAGGTCCATTCATGGAAAAGCAAGAATTAAACAAATCTTTGTCTTCTAACCAAATGCAAATGATTGCTTTAGGTGGAACAATTGGCGTCGGGTTATTTATGGGGTCAGCTTCAACTATCAAATGGACCGGTCCTTCAGTCTTGTTAGCATACGCCTTAGCTGGAGTTATTTTATATTTAGTTATGCGTGCTTTAGGCGAAATGCTCTATTTGCATCCCATTACGGGATCTTTTGCTGATTTTGCTTCCGAATACGTACATCCAGCGGCTGGATTTGTAACCGCCTGGAGTAATGTTTTTCAGTGGGCTTTAGTGGGAATTAGTGAAGTTATTGCTGTTGGACAATATCTCCAATTTTGGTGGCCTCATTTTCCCGGCTGGGTGGCTGGAATAGTAGTGGTAGTAACTTTATGTTTGGCCAATTTAGCAACGGTTAAAGCCTATGGTGATTTGGAATCCTGGTTTTCGATTATCAAAGTTATCACGATTATATTCATGATTATCTTAGGTTTGTTGGTCATTATCTTTGGATTGGGAAATCACGGTCATCCTGTAGGTATCAGTAATTTATGGAAGCATGGAGGCTTTTTTACCGGTGGCTTTAAGGGCTTTATGTTTTCATTGTCCATTGTAGCAGCTTCCTATCAGGGAATTGAAGTAGTAGGAATTACAGCTGGCGAAGCTGCCAATGCTCAAGAAAGCATTGTGAAATCAATCAAGTCATTGGTAATGCGGATCTTGATTTTTTATATTGGGGCTATTTTTGTAATTGTAGCTATCTATCCTTGGAATCAATTAGGAAGCATTGGCTCTCCTTTTGTTAAAACTTTTGCAAAAGTTGGGATAACCTTTGCTGCTGAAATTATTAATTTTGTTGTTTTGACAGCAGCCCTCTCCGGTTGTAATTCTGGTATTTTTAGCGCCAGTCGGATGTTGTATACATTGGCACAAAATGGTGATTTGCCTAAAGCTTTTACTAAAGTTTCACGCAGAAAAGTACCTTATTTGCCTGTCATTGCCATTTCTGCCGGTATTTTAGTTGGTACGATTTTAAATTATGTTTTGCCTTTATTTACACATTCAGCAGCTAATATTTTTGTTTTAGTTTATAGTTCGAGTGTTTTACCGGGAATGGTTCCGTGGTTTGTTATTTTGATTAGTCATTTGCGTTTTCGTAAACTTCATCAAGAGGAACTAGTTAATCATCCCTTTAAAATGCCGGGGGCTCCTTGGACTAATTGGATTGCTTTAATTGGTTTAGTAATTATTCTGTTATTTATGTTTATTAATCCTGAAACTCAAGCTTCCATTATTGTAGGAGTAATTTTTGAAGTATTGTTAATCATTTGTTATTTTGCATTTAGGCCGCGAAGTTTACAGGAGTCTGAAAAATAAGAATTAAAGAGCTGGACCTCGATGAAGTTCAGCTCTTTTATATTGTTATAAGTAGATTATTGTATAGGAAAATAAGTTTAGTTGAGATTTTTAACAAAAAATAATATCATAAAATTTGTTTAATCGCAGGAACTAGTAGGTGCTCTAGCAGATCATAACCGGCTTCATTAAAATGTAAGCCATCAGCTTGTAAATATTTTTCCGGCTGCTGCTGCGCTTGCATGGCTTCTAAAAGGTTAATAAAGGGCAGGTGATAGTTTTTAGCCATTTGTTCGGCTGCCAGACCGAATTGTATTTGCCGTGGCCAACTTCTTTCCGGGTGTTTATGGTAATCTACATAAGGTGGAGAAACTAATACTACTTTATTGGCACCAATTTCAGTAATCAGGTGAGCTAGATTATTGGTGAAATATCCCGGTTTCATTTCATGAACGGTTAAAATATCATTGGCACCAAAAAATAAAACCACAATATCTGGATGTAAGGCAATGACATCACGTTGAACGTGGGTCAGAGCATCGCTGGTTTTATGGCCGGGGATCGAACAATTCACTACTTGTGTTTGGGGAAAAGCTGTTTGAATTCGTTGGGTAAAATAATCAGTAACTCGTTCATGTTGCACACCTGCTAAAATGGCATCGCCAAACAGAACTATTTTTTTCATGGGAAACTCCTTTTCAACTATTTTATCATATCATTTGTGAGGAATAATTATGCAAAATTTTATGAATTATAATGAATATTCACGCCAAGAATGGTCCCAATTTCATGGAGAATATTTCAACGAAATTGATGATCATGATTTAGAGAAAATTAAATCAGTTGATGATCAGGTTTCTTTGGCTGATGTCCGCGAAATCTATGTTCCTTTGCGGCATTTACTTCATTTATATCTACATGATTATCAACATTTAACCCGCGCCAAAGCTGATTTTTTGGGTGTCAAACCGCATAAGGTGCCTTTTATTATTGGCATTAGCGGCAGTGTGGCCGTTGGAAAGAGTACAACTGCCCGCTTATTAAAAGTCATGCTGCAAAGAGCTTATCCGCATTATAAGATTGAGCAAATTACTACGGACGGCTTTTTGTATTCCAATGCGGAATTAAAAAAGCGGGGCATCCTAAATGATAAGGGATTTCCTTGGAGTTATGATAATGAGCGCTTGTTATTATTTCTGGAGCAGGTCAAGTCTAATCGCGCGCCAGTAGAATATCCGAGTTATTCTCATGAAATTTATGATATTGTGCCTCAAAAAACCAACGTAGTTGCAGATCCGGATATTTTAATTATTGAAGGTATCAATGTTTTACAACTACCGGATAATCAGAACATTTATGTGAGCGATTACTTTGACTTTTCGATTTATGTTGATGCTAATCCTAAATTGATTGAGCAATGGTATATTCATCGGTTTGAGGGCTTTTTACAAGCAGAAATTGATCATCCTGATCCTAATAATTATTACTATCAGTTTACCCAACAACCCCGTGCACAAGTTATGAAGTATGCACATCAGGTTTGGCATGATGTTAACTATAAAAATCTTGTCGAATATATTGCACCGACAATCAATCGTGCGGATGTTATTTTGCATAAAACTAAGGGTCACGTAATTAATAAAGTATTACTGAAAAAGTATTAACAATGCTGGGTGCGGATGTGAGTAATCATATTTGTTTTAAATTTATTAAAAGCTGTTAAGATAGGGAGTGCTAAAATTTTTAAAAGGGATGAAAAGCATTGACGATCAAATTAGTAGCTATTGATATTGATGATACTTTATTAGATCCGCACCAACAAATAACAGCATTAACCAAAAAAGCAATTACTGCAGCTTTAGATCAGGGAGTTAAAATTGTGCTTTGCTCTGGCCGGCCATTAGCTGGAGTTGAACCGTATATTCAAGAACTGGGAATTAGTGGTCGGCAGCAGTATATTATCACTTATAACGGTAGTATTATTCAAAATGCTGCTGGAGACATTTTACAACAGCATACTTTATCTTCGTCGGACTTTGAGCGATTGGCTCATTTTTGTCAACAAGAACAGGTACATTTTAATGTTTTAGACGATCAGAGTAACATCTATACTCTGGATCATCAGATTAATTATTATACACTTTTGCAGGCTGCAGAAATTAAAAGCGGTCTAACCGTATTGACAGAGCAAGATTTGCCTATTAATTTTACCCTGGTAAAGGGAGTTTTAACAGGTACAAAAGAGCAGTTGGACACCATTGAACCTTTATTAAGACAAAATTTTGGCCATAATTATGCTATTACACGTTCTTTGCCTGTAATGTTAGAAGTGGCCCATTCTTTGGCCACTAAGGGACGTGCTTTACGGGATTTATCAGGTGAGTTGAATTTGTCATTAGATGAAGTAATGGCGATTGGTGATGAGCAAAATGATTATACAATGTTTCAAACCGCCAAAACCGCGGTATTGATGGGAAACGGCAATAATGAAATGAAAGACATGGCAGATTATATTACTGCCGATAATGCTCATGACGGAGTGGCCCAAGCCTTGAATGAATTTGTTTTACACTAGCGGCGCTATACAGTAGTAACTTTTTTTTGTACAATATTATTAAGTCTAATAGAGGAGTGTGAACAGTGAAAATGCAAGTCAAGGCCGACAGCATTATTGTCTTAGATTATGGCAGTCAGTATAATCAGTTAATTACCCGCAGAATTCGTGATCTGGGTATTTATTCTGAGTTACTGCCCCATACCATTACTGCTGCCAAAATTCGAGAACTAGCTCCTAAGGGTATTATTCTTTCTGGAGGGCCTAATAGTGTTTATGACGCAGATGCTTTAAAAATTGATCCGGATATTTGGCAATTAGGGATTCCAATTTTAGGAATTTGTTATGGTATGCAGTTAATGATGTATGATCTGGGTGGTAAAGTTAAAGCAGCAGGGGCCCCTGAATATGGTCATGCCGACATCACAGTCAATGAGCCGCAATCTTTATTATTTGCTGGTTTGCCTGCTCAACAATATGTTTGGATGAGTCATGGAGATCGTGTCACTGCTATTCCGGATGACTTTAAGGCTGTTGCTGGAAGTGCCAATACCTCTTATGCAGTTGTAGAAAATGCCGCAAAGAAATTATACGGTATTCAATTTCATGCTGAAGTGCGTAATACCGAATACGGTTTAGATATTTTGAAAAACTTTGCTTTTAAAATTTGCCATGCTCAGGCTAATTGGAGTATGAATGATTTTATTGACCAACAAATCGAGAATATTCGTCAAACTGTTGGTAACCGAAAAGTTTTGTTAGGTTTGTCTGGCGGTGTTGATTCTTCAGTAGTCGGTGTCTTGCTGCATAAAGCAATCGGCAAACAATTGACTAGTATTTTTGTTGATCATGGGCTTTTGCGTAAAGGTGAAGCTGAACAGGTAATGGCGAGTTTAGAGGGCAAATTTGGCTTGAATATTATTAAGGTCAATGCCCAAGAACGCTTTTTAAAGAAATTACAAGGTGTCAGCGATCCGGAACAAAAACGTAAGATTATTGGGAATGAATTTATTCAAGTTTTTAATGATGAAGCCCAAAAATTAGATGGGATTGACTTTTTAGCGCAGGGCACTTTATATACTGATGTAATTGAAAGTGGTACTAATACTGCCCAAACAATTAAATCACATCATAATGTGGGCGGCCTGCCTGAGGATATGCATTTTCAATTAATTGAGCCTTTACGGACTTTATTTAAAGATGAAGTGCGTGAACTGGGTGAAAAATTAGACATGCCGCATGACTTAGTTTGGCGACAGCCTTTTCCAGGCCCGGGCTTAGGTATTCGGGTGATTGGTGAAGTTACTCCCGAAAAATTAAAAATGGTACGGGATAGTGATTACATTTTACGTGAAGAAATAAAAAAGGCCGGTTTAGAAAAATCCATTTGGCAATACTTTACCGTTTTGCCTGGAATGCGCAGTGTGGGCGTTATGGGTGATGGACGAACCTATGATTATACTGTTGGAATTCGGGCAGTAACGTCTATTGATGGAATGACCGCGGACTTTGCCCAAATACCATGGCAAGTATTGGCTAAAATTTCTACGCGGATTACCAATGAAGTCGATCACGTTAACCGAGTAGTCTATGATATTACTTCCAAGCCGCCTGCAACGATCGAATGGGAATAAGAGGACAATATAACTTGAAGGGGTAAACCTTGATTTTATAGTGTTTTTGAGAATCAATCCTATTACAAATTAACCAAAAAAGATAAGGTTGTATGCCAAATGAAAGAAACTCTTAGTATAATTAGTGTACTAGGAGTTTTTGCTTTAAAGGTAGGATATAGATTTGAATAACTTTAATGAATCTTTTTTTATCAATAATTTACAATATTTCAAAGATCAAATGGATCAAGGAAAAATTAGTTATGATGATATTTTGCGCAAATATATGCATGAACTTCATGCTAATGAAATTGTTCTGTTAAGCTATTATATTGCAGCAGTTAATATTGAAGCTGTATTTGATGAAATAAATGGTCCAGATCATGGTTATATACCGTTTGATGGAATTGTTTTGACTGATACTTTTGAAAGTACTGAACGTGAACGTGTATTAGATGATGATATGTTTGATGACAATGATTATTGCTTAAAAGAACAAATGAAGCAGCCAATTACAGTAATAATGTCTAACCCTCCATATTCTGTAGGACAAAAAAATGCAAACGATGATAATCAAAATGTTAGATATCCAAATTTAGAAAAAAATATTCAGAATACGTATGTTAAAAATGGTAAATCTGTGTTAAGTAAAGGGGCATATGATAGTTATATCAAAGCCTTTAGGTGGGCAAGTGATCGAATTAATGATAAGGGAATCATTGGCTTTGTAACCAATGGTAGTTTTATTGATAGCAATAGTACTGATGGCTTTCGGGCTTCGATATATAAGGAATTTAACTATCTTTATATTTTTAATTTAAGAGGAAATCAGCGAACACAAGGTAAAAAATCTCGTAAAGAAGGAGGTAAAATATTTGGCTCAAGCAGTACAGCTCCAATTGCAATTAGTATTTTAATAAAAGATGGATCCAAAAATCATCAAATTTTTTATCATGACATAGGCGATTATTTAAGTAGAGAAGAGAAACTCAATCGAATTAGGAATTTTAGTACTATTTTAAATGAAAATATGGACTGGACTGAAATCTTACCGGATTATAATGATGATTGGATTAATCACAGAGTCCCCAATTATCAAAAATATGCTGTAATTTCCGGTAAGCAGGATTCACCATTTTTATCTAATGCAGTTGGAATAGCTACTAATAGGGATATTTGGGTCAGCGGATTTTCAAAAGAACAGGTTATATATAATACTAACCGTATGGTGAATTACTATAATGAATTACTTAAAAGAAATTTGCAAATAAAACAGAACAACTTTACTATTGATGATAAAATAAAATGAACAAGATCGCTTAAAAGGAAATTCAAAAATAAAAAGATAATTGAAATTAAAAATAAACAAGTTGTTTTAGAAATGCATAGACCTTATGTAAAAAAGTGGATTTATTATAATAAAGATATAGTTGAAAGCCCAGGTCAATTTTATAAGAAATGGGGATCTAATAATTTTGCTATTGCAACAACTGGAACTAGTTCTAATAAGCCATTTGCTGCAATTGTAACTAATGTGATCCCAGATATTCAATTAATGATGAATGATAAAGTCTTTATGCGCTATGATAATTCAGATAAAAGTAACGAATTAATTCCTAATTATGATAATGTAAATAAAACTTTTGCTAATAACATTGGGATTTCACTTGATGACACTTTTGCTTATGTTTATGGTTTATTAAATTCAAAGGAATATCAAGAAAAATATGCCAATGATTTAAGGAAAGATTTAGCGCGTATCCCTATTGTTAAGAATAAAGAAAAATACATTGAAATTGGCAAGAAATTAATGGAACTTCATCTTAATTATGAAGAAGTACCAGTTTATAACCAGGCAAAAATTATTTATAACGGCGAACATAATTATAAAGTTAAGAAAATGATGTTTTCCAAAAGAAGCGATGATGAAAGTGATGATAGATCAACAATTATTTTTAACGATAATATTACAATCTCCAATATTCCAGATAAAGCATACAAATATATAGTTAATGGTCGTCCAGCAATTGAATGGATTATGGATCAATATCAAATTAAAACTGATAAGGGATCAGGTATTACTGATGATCCTAATGATTTTAGTGATGACCCAAAATATATTTTTAATTTGCTTTTGCGGATTATCAACGTGTCAGTTAAAACAGTTGATTTAATTAATGAATTACCACATTTTGAAGTAGATGAATAGAAAAAGAGTAGTGTAGTTTTGATTACACTACTTTTTGTTTATCATTTTTCTTTTATGTATTTGGAAAGTAATTACTTTATGATGTAGATTGAAGGTGAAAATATGAATTGTGATTCATTAAACTGAGGATAGATATTATCCATTTTTAAATATCGTAAGAATTCTGTTTGAAATTTTTGATTAGAAAATCAGGAATTTTAAGTATTTACAAAATTATATCATTGTGGGTAGTTAATAGCTCTTTTGGAAGGTATGAAAATTTTTTGATAGTAATTTTAGTGAATTCCTAAAGTTAGTTTATTAGAGAGTTCGTTTATGTATTCAAGAATATTTATCATTTAAATATATAAAAATAGAATTAGGGATTTTTATTGATGTGACAACATAGTTTTACGTTAAGTACGACAATTATAGTGAAAAATAATTGACTATAGATTTCTGTTGAAAATAAGTTATCCACCAAATCAGGTTAGGATAATTATTAGAAATAATAAAGAAGATCTGGAAAAGCAAGGATATAGGTTTTATAATGAAAAGTGCGTATTCCTAGTTTCTTTAAGTGTTGTTTGTAAAGTTATTTAATTTTCTTAAAAGTAAGAAGGTAAAAACATTTCAATACTTAAAACAAGATACGCAAATGTTTATCAATATAATAATGGAAGTGTTTAAAGTATTTTTCTGGGTCTAGATATAAATGGAAGACAGAAATTTAAGAAAGAGGAATGTGTTGCTTTAAGGGTACCTTTACTTCTATAAAATCGGTTTATCCATAAGCAGAAAGATGTAGAAAGCTTTATTTAAATGTTAATCTTGAAAATATCAGTTATTCATATTTATGAAAAGAAGTTTTTTACATAAATATAAAGTTGATGTGTAAGATATATATAAAGTTTGTAGCAATTTTGTAGCAATAGGTTCACCCAAGGAAACTATTGTTTAAAAAATAGAAAATATCATGAAAATTATACCAGCCAAAAAATCCAAATTTGAGTTGAATGAAAATCTGAATATTAGTGGTAATAAAATTATTTGTTTGCCAAAGTAATAAAAAGAAAGTTCAAACATTGATATAAGTGTAGACTATTCTTAAGAAAATGAAGCCTGATTGGTATCAGACTTTTTATTATATTTTGAATTATTTCACAAAAGTAAGGAGTGAAAAAATGATTTCTTTTTTAAATGATTATTCTGAAGGTGCTCATCCGCGAGTTTTACAGCGCTTGATAGATACTAATATGCAGCAGGAAACTGGTTATGGTACGGATACTTTTACGACTGAAGCAACTTCCAAAATTAAAGAAGCTCTGGACTGCCCTCAAGCCAAAATTTGTTTTTTAACTGGTGGTACGCAAACAAATCAAATTGTCATCGGATCTCTGCTCAAAGGTTATCAAGGAGTTATTGCAGCTGATAGTGGTCATATTAGTTTGCATGAATCTGGTGCGATTGAATTAACAGGACACAAGGTTTTAACTGTTCCTGGTCAAGATGGGAAAATAGCTGCTCCAACACTGGCCAACTATCTTAAGGATTTTTACGATGATGATAGTCGCCAACAGATGGTTTTTCCGGGAATGGTTTATATTTCTTATCCGAGTGAATATGGTACTTTATATTCAAAACAGGAATTGACTGCTTTAGCAGCAGTTTGCCGAGAATATCATTTACCTTTATACATTGATGGTGCTCGTTTAGGTTATGGTTTAGTGAGTCCGGAAGCGGATTTAACTATTCAAGAACTAGTTCAATCAGCGGATGTATTATATATTGGGGGCACCAAAATTGGTGCCTTGTGTGGGGAAGCAGTAGTTTTTACAAAAGATAATCAGCCTGACCATTTTTATTCTTTTGTCAAGCAGCATGGAGCCTTATTAGCTAAGGGACGGCTGAACAGTTTGCAATTTTTAGAATTATTTACTGATAATTTATATTTTGAGATTAGTCGTCATGCGGTGCAATTAGCTCTCCAGTTAAAACAGGGATTTTTGGATAAAGGCTATCACTTATATATAGATTCACCTACTAATCAGCAATTTTTTATCATGGATAATCAAAAAGTACAGGACTTAAGTCAGCAAGTATTATTCACCCGTTGGGGAAAATATGATGATACACAGACAATTCTCCGTTTTGTAACCTCATGGGCTACTCAAGCTGAGGCGGTAGAGCAATTATTGACTTTAATTTAAGTTTAGCAAATTATTAGAATTATAACGGCCGCGACGCACATGCCGTAAAATCAAAAAGATATATTATTTCTCATGGAAATAATATATCTTTTTTTATTTTTCTTGAAGTTATAAATTGTCTAATTTTTCATCATTAAAAATATTTTATAACTTCTGATAAAAGAAGATTGCACCAACAAAGACCAGAGAGTAGAATTTAGTTAAATTATTAATAAAGTATCTAACTTTACTTGAAAGAAAGGGGATGAAAACGCTGCAGGATATTGATGCTATTATTGCGAAACAGTGGCCATTATTTACAGAAGATTTAGCCAAACTTATTGCTATTCCCAGCACACGTGGGCCGAGTCAGTTTCATGCTCCTTTTGGTGAGCAGCCGCGCCGTGCTTTAGAGCAAATAGTCGCAATAGCAAAAAGCTATGGATTTCAGACGGGAATTGTTAATGATGCTATGGCTTACGTTCAGTGGGGTGAAGATTCGTCTAACTATTTGGGAGTTGTGGGCCATTTGGATGTGGTTTCGGCTGATAGTGGTTGGACCAGTGATCCTTTTACTTTAACGCAACGTAATGGTCGTCTTTACGGGCGGGGAGTTTTAGATAATAAAGGTCCCAGTCTGGCTTGTTTATATGCTTTAAAAATACTTCATGAGACATACCTACGACCTCAAAAAACGGTCAGATTAATTTTGGGTTCTGATGAAGAAAGTGGCAGTCAGGATATCAAAATGTATTTACAACAACAACCTGCCCCAGTCTTTGGTTTTACGCCAGATTGTAAATATCCTGCGGTATATGGTGAACGCGGAATTGTCAACTATGCTATTACCACTACTATTGATGATGGCAGTTTAAAACAATTAAGTTCTCTAGAAGGTGAGCAAGCGTTGGATCATGTTCCGGATGATATAAAGGTTCTAGTAAATGGACAGCCACTTCACATTAGCGGTCGAAGAACCCCTACTAATGCTCCTGAATTGGGAGAAAATGCTTTAACTTTATTGGCTGAAAAAATTTGTCAGCAACATTTAGTTCAAGGTGAGTTAGCAAGCTATTTTTCTTGGTTAGCTGATAGTTTTCATGAACAACATTATGGAGAAGGATTAGGAATTAATTTTGCAGATGCCGCTAGTGGCAAATTAATTGTTGCTCCTTATTTATTACAAAAGACCAAAACAAATTTGCGCTTAGAAATTGCAATTCGTTATCCGGTTTCTTATCAAGAAGAGGAGGTTACTGCTGGTTTAAAAAAAGCCCTTTTGCCTCATAGTCAACTGCAAATTATTCGTAGTTTAAAAAGTGTCAGGCATGATCCTCATGACCCTAATGTGATAGCTCTTTCACAAGCTTATCAAGAGGTTACAGGATTGGATGCAACTCCCGTGACCACTACTGGCGCCACTTATGCACGTTTTATGCCTAATATTATTGCTTTTGGTCCTTCTTTTCCTGGGCAAAAGGGAATAGCACACAAGCAAGATGAGTGGATGAGTATTCAAGATTTACAATTAAATATTAAAATTTATCTTCAGGCAATTTTAAAATTATGCAAAAGAGAGGAATAAACCAATGACTTGGGTAACCATTGCTACCTGGTGCATGTCCTATGAAGGAGTACAAACAGCCAGCAAAATGTTACAAGAAGGCAAAAGTTCCGGAGATGCTGTAGAAAAATTAATTAATCAAGTTGAAGCTTATCCGTATTATAAATCGGTAGGTTACGGTGGTTTGCCTAATGAAGAAGGAGTTGTGGAAATGGATGCAGCGTTTATGGACGGTGATACCTTAGCGCAGGGAGCTGTAGGTGGCATTCAGAATGTTAAACACGCTGTTTCCGTAGCACGTTCTTTAAGCAAACAACATTATAATAGTTTTCGTGTGGGTGCAGGTGCGACCAAATATGCTTTACTCCATGGTTTTGAAATGACAAATATGTTAACTAAGCGCGCCAAAGCACGTTGGCAAAAGCAGTTGCAAGAACAACAAAGCCGCAATCTCCCAGCTTATAATGGCCATGATACAGTGGGCGCTATTACTTTAGATAATAATAATTCCATGTCAGTGGCGACTTCTACTTCGGGACTCTTTATGAAAAAAGCCGGGCGTATAGGCGATTCTCCCTTATCTGGATCGGGCTTTTATGTTGACAGTGAAATTGGCGGAGCTGCTGCTACCGGGCTCGGTGAAGATATTATGAAGGGCTGTCTGTCTTATGAAATTGTTCAGAAAATGGGCGCTGGTCAATCTCCACAACAAGCCTGTGATCAAGCGGTTTATTCTTTTGTTCATAAATTAAAAAAACGCTATGGTAAAGCGGGCGAATTTTCCTTAATTGCTTTAAACAATAAAGGAGAATGGGGAGTTGCAACCAATGTGGAATTTACTTTTAGCATTGCTAGTGAACAGCAAAACCCCCAGATTTTAATAGCCCATCCCGCCCAGCAGCAAACTACTAAGATTGAATCTGTTACTCAAGACTGGCTGGATGCTTATGAAAAACGGATCAAAGCTTCCCTGGAATAATTATTTTGAAAAAGGAGAAGTGGGATGAAAGTTATTGTCATTTTAGATCAAATTCAATCCGGTCTGGGAGGTAAAGAACATGCAGATACACCTCTCGGTGGTAAAAAAATCGCCATGGGAAGTGCGGCCACTATTGAAAAAGCTTTAGCTCAATCTGACAGTACCATTATAGGAACTTTTTATTGCGGGACGCAGTATTATCAGAATAATCAGGCTTTAGTCCAGCAAAAATTTGCCAAAATGGCAGAAAAAATGAAGGCTGATGTGGTAGTTTTAGGTCCAGCATATGATTATCATGATTTTGCCCAGATGGCTTGTGAAATTGGAGATTATATCCAACAAAATACCTCATTGCCTGTGTTAATTATGCTGGCCCAAGAGAAAAACGCCGATTTGCTGGCGAAGTATCGCCAACGTTTGCTAATCGTAAAAATGCCCCCCAAAGGCGGCAGCGGCTTAGCTGCGGCCATTGATCATTTAGTGGCCGGATGTTTACAAGTAGTTCAAAAAGGAGACTTAACAACGTTCAAAAGTAATTATTGTTATTGATAAATCCTAAGGGGGCCTGAGAAATGCAGAAACAACTGGAAAAAATTTTAATGCCCGTAGCAGTTAAATTGGGCAACAATGTGGTTTTACGTTCCTTACGCGACGGTTTTATGATCGTGATGCCTTTAATTATGGTAACCTCGTTTTTCTTATTAATAGGTAACTTCCCCATTCCAGGATGGAATGAATTTTGGACTAGTGTTTTAGGTAGTAATTGGAATGAATGGTTTAGTGCCGTTTCAACGTCAGTCTTTAGTTTTAGCGGTATTTTATCCTGTATGGGTATTGGCTATGCCTATGGTAAGAATCGCGGATTGCAAGGAATTTATCTAGCTGTAGTTTCCCTGGTTTCTTTTTTAATTTTAACACCCACTGCCATCACAGTCGGTAAAAAGAAAATCGAAGCCGTGCAGACGATGTATTTAGGAGCTAATGGGGTCTTTTTAGGAATTTTGATTGCTATTTTGAGTGTGGAAATTTATCGTTTTGCTTTTAAGCGGCATTGGACGATTAAGATGCCTGCCGGAGTTCCGCCTGCAGTGAGTGAATCTTTTGATGCTT
This sequence comes from Bombilactobacillus mellis, assembly GCA_013346905.1. GTDB lineage: Bacteria > Bacillota > Bacilli > Lactobacillales > Lactobacillaceae > Bombilactobacillus > Bombilactobacillus mellis_A. Next base: position 1,628,685 of record JAAEDX010000001.1, on the reverse strand, counting down.
TAATTCCTATAGCCTTAGTTATTTTAGTATTTTTCCTGATTAGAATTATTTTTAGTTTAACCAGTTTTAATACTGCCTATAGTTTTATTTATACTTTACTGCAAGCACCGTTGAAAAATGTAGGTAATACTTTGCCTTCAGTTTTGCTGTATAACTTTTTAGCCAGTCTTTTGTGGTGTTTGGGTATTAACGGACCAACCATTACGAATTCAGTTTGGTCGCCTATTTTCTTTGTTTTGACTCAAGATAATTTACATGCTTTTCAGCATCATTTACCTTTGCCTCACATTTATACACAGCCATTTATTGATATGTTTACTACTTATGGTGGTGGGGGAAGTACATTATCGTTACTAATTGTAATGTTTGCTGTTTGTAAATCTAAAAGAATTCGGGAACTAGGGAAATTAGCAATTATGCCGGGAATCTTTGGTATTAATGAACCAATTATTTTTGGCCTGCCGGTGGTATTAAATCCGATAATTGCGATACCCTTCATTATCATGCCTACACTCAATACTTTTTTGTCCGGAATGGCCTTTACCTTAAAGTTATTGCCTTATACCAATGGAGTGCAGTTATCTTGGACGACACCACCGATTATTTCCGGGTGGCTGGCTACTGGTAGTTGGAAAGGGTCAGTTTTACAAATTATTGAGATTGTGATTGGAGTGTTTGTTTATTATCCTTTTATTAAAATATTAGATAAACAATACTTAGAAGAAGAACGAAAAGCAGAAGAAAAAAATTTAGAGATTAATTTTGATGAAGTTTAAATCTAATTGACTTTTAATGGAATGGGTAGCCTGAGAATATTAGTTAGTAAAAATTTAACCTGATTGGGACTTATAGACTCTAAAGCTTAATCAGATTTTTATATACATAAAATTGCCTTTTATAAGCTGATTAAGTTTGTTGTTAATTAAAATTACTAACAGGACTGATTTGGCTTATCATCCTCGAAAGTGGTGTAACTTAGGGTTAGCAAAGAGTCATTCGTATTGAAGCTTGGGAAACTATTATGGGAAAATAAAATTAATTTAATTTCTTTTATAATTTAAATTTAAGAATTGTCAATAAGTTGTATAATTAAACTAACCTAATATGACACAAGTGAGGTAAATAATGGCAGAAATATCTAAGAAACAATCATTTCACCATCGCAATTTAAAGTTAGTTTTACAACAAATTATTAATTACGCCCCTATTTCTCGGATTGATATTTCGCGTAATCTGAAGATGAATAAGTCTTCTATTACTGCTTTATATAACGAAATCGAACAAAAAGGTTATTTAAAGGAAATTGGAATTGGTAAGGCCTCTAAAGTTGGAGGACGCAAACCAATCCTGGTGGCCTTTAATGAAAAGTATGGTTATACAATTAGTGTTGACTTAGGATATAAACATTTGCATATTATGGCAAATTATCTTAACGGACATGATTTTTATTATCAACGGATTAAAAATCATAATTCTAATATTCATGATATTTTAAAAACCGTCGATAGCCAGATTAATTTAATAGCCCAAAAAGAAAAAACTCAGCATGGTCTATTAGGCATTGCTTTTTCGATTCATGGAATCGTTGATCAAACGCAAATTGTTAATTCTCCGTTTTTGGATATGAAAAATATTGATTTACAAAAACGTTATTTTGAAAAATACCAGGTACCGGTATTATTAGAAAACGAGGCCAATTTAGCAGCCATTTTCGAACATGATTTTAATAATCAAGAAAATAAAGCTAATCTTCTTTGCGTCAGCATTCACAAAGGCATTGGTGCGGGTATAATTTTAAATCAACAGATTTATCGCGGTTATCGAGGAGCTGCCGGGGAAATTGGTCGAATGTTGATCTCTTCTTCCAATCAGACCAAGATAGAAGATATTTGTTCAGAAGATGCAGTAGTCGAACGGTTAAAATCTTTAAAAAATAATAATAATTTAGAAAGATCAGATTTAGTCAAATTGGCAGCTCAGGGCGACTCAGATGTCCAAACGATTTTACAAGAATTTATTCGTGGAATAGCTAAAATACTTGTCAACGTTTCGGTTTCTTTAGCACCGGAAGAAATTTATTTGAGTTCACCCTTATTGGAAGAATTGCCTGCTTTATTTGCAAAAATTAAGGCTTGTACTGAAAAATTGGGTCTGATTCCTCGGCTTTATTTAATTGGAAATTCCAATTATGCTACTCTTTTGGGAGCGAGTTCTTTAATTATTCATCATGTTTTACAATTGGATAATTATAATTTGAAATTTCACTATCAATAGCTTTTAAAACAATCAAAAATCCTGAAATAAATCTTATTTCAGGATTTTATTTTAAAAAATATAAGTCTTTGAAATTATTCCTCAATTAAAGCCGGTAGTTGCCCCAAATTGCTAACTTGATAGGTACATAAGTTATCTTGAGGTACGGGAGATTGATGAAGATTAAGCCAGCAACTGTCCAACCCATAATTATGAGCCCCAACAATATCTTCATCGTAAGTATCGCCCACCATGAGGACTCTGCTTTTATCAGAACAACCGATCTGTTGGAGAATTTTTGTAAAAAATTCTGGTTGTGGTTTAACCGCACCTAAATTTTCAGAAGTATAAATTCCCTGAAAAAAGGGACCCAGACTTGAATTTTTGATTCTCGGGCTTTGAGTTTCTTGTTTTCCGTTGGAGGCCGTATAAAGTTTCATCTGAGAACTTAATTTTTGACAACAAGATACTGCACCTGCAGTAGGAGTCATTTGCTTTTTTTGCATATTTTGGAACTTCCTATCAAACACCTCTGGTGTTTGCGGACAATCCTGTAAAAAAGGCAAATCAAACCGCTCATTAAATACGGTCTCAACACTGATTTGCTTATTTTCAGCTTGTTGCCAAAGTAAATGATTACGGGCCAAAAAGGCTTCATATTCTTGTTTAGTAGCTTTAAGATTTTGTTCAGCCAATAAGCTGGTAAACATTCGTTGCCAAGTACCATCACTTTCTAAAGTTAACAAGGTATCATCAATATCAAATAAAATAATGTCATATTTCATAAGGCTTTTCTCCTTCTTTATAGTTTTAACATGCCTGTTAAATGCCAGAGTGGAATGCAGAGTTCAAAGATTAAAATACAGAGTCCAATGTAAACAAAAGAATATTTACGAATATCATGATATGTAACTAAAGAGTCATCAGTGGCTGCCGCTGCAGCATCAATCCCCATTTGATTATAAGACATGTGCCAAGTCTGGGAAATAATTAAAGTTATAAAGAGAATGATAAACGGACTAATCCCTACTTGAGAACAGGGTTTGGCAAAAAGGGCATAAAAAATACTCATACAAGCTACTTCTGAAACTACAAAAGTGCGCACAATAACTACTAGTAAGCTCAGAATAGGAATAAATAGAAAAATATTATTAACAACCGGTTCTAATACTGGAGCCATACTTTGAGCCAGCCACGTATCGATATTTAAATCAGTTAGTAATTTAGCCGTCGACATAAAACCAGTAATTAGAATTACCATATCCCAGCTAATTTTTCCCCGAAAATCTTTAGTAGATAAAGTACCTTGAATTAAAAAGGCACATAAGGCAACGATTCCTACTAAGTACGAGGGAATATGAAAGAGAGGTCCAAAAATCCAAAAAGAGAGGGCAATGATGAGAACCCAGACGGTGAATTTTTCATTACTGCTCATAGGACCCAAGTCTTTGTGAGAATTGACCGTCGTTAAAACTTGCGAATTTTGAGAATTGTGAAACATACTCAATAAAATAATATAGAATAAACCCGCAATTAAAATAAGCCATAAGATAGTATTGGCTAAATAACTGCCAAAATTAAGATTTTGTTTTTCTAGCATCCCGATAATGATAGCTGCCGAGGTTCCCCCGGTACTAAAAGCCAAGCCAAAAACATACCCTGAGAGATACATTGCTAGATATAAAGCGATTGCTTCACGGGAAGATTTATGATAACCATATTCTTGAGCAATAACAACAGCAAAAGAGGCTAATAAAGTCATTTTTGCAGTAACACTGGGAATTAGGGGACTCAAAATAAGCCCGGTAATGAAGATTGCTGTCACCTGACCGTTGATAGTATTGGGAAAGATGGAAAAAGTTTTATTAGTTAAGCGCTTTAAAAGACCGGAATTAGTAACTCCCGCCGAAAAGCCAAAAATCCCAATTAAATTCCAAAAGAAAGTATCGCCAAATAAACTAAAAACTTCCTGAAATTTGCCAACCCCGACAACTACCATTAACATTAATCCCAGAATAATAATAATGTAATCGGCTACAAAATGGACCATCATTAAAATAATAATAAGTAGAAAAACTCCCAGATAATTCATTGCTGGACGTGTTAATCCGGGAAAGGGTGGTATTATGAAAAAAATGCAGGAAATTAATGATAAAAGTAATCCCCCAACCAATTTAATATTTTTAGATTGCTTAAACCAAGAACTTAGTATGATGCTCCATCTCACTTTCGTTTGTGCTTGTGACTAAATATAGAATAGCATATTTTTTCCTTTTGAATATTCTAAAAAGAATATTAATTTTTCAGGATCAATAAAAAAGGACGGAGATAAAACTCTACTCTGAGTAAAAATTAAGCACTCCGCTTAAGTCGTAAAATGACTGCGGAGTGCTCTTTTGCTGCCAATATTCTGGAAATTGCTCAATAAGTCCTAGGCTCAAACCATTTTTTAAGTTTAAAGCCATTAAGATTAAGCTAATTATTTTGTTGTCGAAATTGAATTAAATTAAAACTTAAATCACGGGTGTGTTGATAGATTTGATGGTAGATTGGGTATAGTTTCTGATATTTAGAAACATTATCCGCAATAGGATAATAGAATTTTTTAGTTTTGACAAAGACATCAGTACAATCTTGAAAGTTAGCGTACCAACCAGCTCCTACGGCTGCGATGATAGTAGCCCCCAAACTAGCAGTCTGTTCATTCATTAGGCTGGCCACCTTTTTGTTAAAAATATCCGCCTGAACTTGCAACCAAAGAGGGCTTTGAGCCCCACCGCCGATAGAAATAACAGTGTCAAAATTATGCTGATTATGTTGATAAATCTGCATAAGATCTTCGAAACTAAAAACAATTCCTTCTAGAATTGATCGTATAAAATCTGCTCGTTTGTGACTACTGTCGAGTCCAATAAAACTTCCACGAATAAATGCATCGGCGTATGGGGCTCTTTCACCAACTAAATAAGGGGTAAAAACTAAACCGTTGGCTCCTACAGGGGATTGTTCTGCTTCTTTGAGCAGAGAGGCAAAACTTTGGTGGCGACAAAAGGTTCTTTGAAACCAATTGAGAGAATCGCCGGCAGCTAAGGTGACTCCCATAGAATAATAAGCATCATTCAAAGCATGATCCTCAAACTGAAGCACCCCTTGGTAGTTAGTTTGTGCATCTGGTTCATATTTGAGAACTACACCCGAGGTACCAATACTGGAAAGTACAGATTGCGGCTGCAGCAAGCCGGCACCAACCGCACTAGCAGCATTATCGGCTGCACCAGCATAAACGGGAGTTCCACTTTGCAGACCAGAGATTTGTGCATATTCAGAAGAAATAGTACCGGCTATCTCACTGGAATGTAACAGTGATGGGCAAATGCTCAACGGGATATGGAACTGATCACAAATGGTAGAACTCCATTGTTGTGTATTAATATCGAGCATAACACTTCCGGTAGCGTCGGAATAATCAGTTGCTAATTGGCCAGTCATTTGGTAGCGCACATAATCTTTGGGTAAGAGAAAAATTTTGACCTGTTGCCAAATTTCTGGTTCATTTTCTTGGACCCAGAGTATTTTGGGAAGAGTAAATCCTTCTAAGGGACGATTGTGGGTAATTTGAATAAAATGTTGCGCCATTTGCTGTTCAATCAGCTGGCATTGTTTAGTAGTACGAGTATCATCCCAGAGAATTGCTGGTCGTAAAACTTCATTATTCTTATTAAGAAGAACTAAACCGTGCATTTGTCCTGAGTAACTAATACCGGCAATTTCAGCGGCAGAAATTTTATCCAATGTTAATAAATTATGAATCGCTTTGGTTGTTGCTTTTACCCAGTCGTCGGGGTTTTGTTCGCTAAATCCGACCTGCGGATGTAGTAATGGATAAGAAGCACTTTCTTGAGCTACAATTTTTCCGTAATAATCTACTCCGGTTACTTTTACAGAGCCAGTGCCTATATCAATCCCTAAAACATATTTTTTCATAATTTTACCTATAATTAATAATTAACTTAATGTTTCGATAATATAGTGGTTAATTGTATCTTTAATTTGCTCTAAATGATCAGAATGGGTTGCAGCTCGCAGTTGGGATTGAGTTTTATCTAAACTATATTTTTCTAAGTCCGTAAAATTAACCGTACCAGCTTCGATTTGAGCACCGATTCCAGAATTATAGGAATTGTAACGCTCATTTATAATATCCTCAAGTACATGGTCGGCCTTCATTTTTAAAGCTACTCTTAAACCTGCAGCAAAACTATCCATTCCCACTATATGACCGTAAAATAAGTCATTAGGTTCAAAGGATGACCGCCGCGGCTTGGCATCAAAGTTTAAACCACCATGAGGACCAATCTGGCCTTCTTGTACGACTTCATACATAGCCGCAACTGTCTCGTACAAATTAGAAGGATACTCATCAATATCCCAGCCAATAAGTTTATCTCCTTGATTAGCATCTAAAGATCCTAATAGTCCGGCAGTACGGGCAACACGAATTTCATGTTGGTAACTATGACCAGCTAAATTAGCGTGATTTCCTTCTAGGTTAAGTTTAAAATCTTGATCTAAATTGTATTCTTTCATAAACGCAATCGTAGTCGCAGCATCAAAGTCATATTGATGAGTCGTCGGCTCTTTAGGTTTGGGCTCCAATAGCATTTGTGCTTGAAAACCAATTTCCTTAGCGTAGTCTTTAGCCATCTGGAAAAATCGGGCAGCATGCTCTTGTTCACGTTTCATATCAGTGTTCCACAAAGATTCATAGCCTTCACGACCACCCCAAAAAACGTAATTTTCTGCTCCCACACGTTTGCCGATTTCCAAACTGTGTTTTAATTGTGCAGCACTATAAGCGAAGATATCTGCATAGGGCGAAGTTGCTGCTCCTGCTACAAAACGGGGATTATTAAAGAGATTGGAGGTATTCCATAAAACTTTCATTCCTGTAGTTTTTTGGTATTCCACAATTTTGTCTACGATTTTATCAAGATTTTGATTAGTTTCTCGTAAAGTATCACCTTCAGGAGCCAAATCACGATCATGAAAGGCAAAGTAATTAACTCCCAATTTGTCGTAAAACTCAAAGGCTGCATCCACTTTCGCCAGTGCTTGATCCATAGGATCAGAATATTTATCATAAGGGCGAATTGCTGTACCATCGCCAAAAGGATCCACCAGGCGTTGATCAAAAGTATGCCAGTACGCTACTGAAAAGCGTAACCAATCTTTCATTTTTTTGCCACCAATAATTTCTTCCGGATTATAATATTGAAAACCTAAATCCGATTTTAGACTTTGGTGCGGTCCGATATATTTGATTTTGTTTACTTGCCAATATGCCATGGAAATTACCTCTTCTTTTGTTTTTATATTAGTTTGTTTATTTAACCAACCTATCTAAATTATATACACAAATAATAAAAAATCAAACAAATTCTAGTATTTAAAAATTAGAAATTAAATAATTATTTGATTTATGATATTATAATTATATTAGTTGTTATTATAAACCAACCAATTTGAATTATTTTAAACAAGGGAAGAAGAAAAATGAAAAAAATTTCTACTAAATTTATTTATTTTTTTGGTGCTTTAGGTGGATTATTATTTGGTTATGATACAGGTGTAATTTCTGGAGCTATTTTGTTTATTCAAAAACAATTGAGATTAGGTTCGTGGCAACAAGGTTGGGTAGTGAGCGCTGTTTTATTGGGGGCTATTTTGGGTTCAGCAATTATAGGACCTTCATCTGATAAATACGGGCGAAAAAGATTATTACTGTTATCATCAATTATATTTTTTGTTGGCGCTGTTGGATCCGCGTTTGCACCAGAATTTTGGACTCTTATTATTTTCAGAGTTATTTTAGGAATGGCTGTAGGTGCTGCATCTGCCTTAATACCTACATATTTAGCAGAGCTAGCTCCTGCGGATAAAAGAGGGGGGATATCTGGCTTATTTCAACTGATGGTGATGGCCGGTATTTTGCTTGCTTATATTACTAATTATATTTTTTCTGGGCTATACACTGGCTGGCGTTGGATGCTGGGATTTGCTGCTGTACCGGCTATTCTTCTATTCTGTGGGGGAATATTATTGCCAGAAAGTCCACGGTTTTTAGTTAAAGAAAATGATATCAATGCTGCTAAAAATGTATTATTAAACATGAATAATAATAATAATAAAATTGTAGATACAGAATTAACACAAATGATTGAACAAGCGAATGAAAAAAATGGAGGGTGGAAGGAATTATTTAGTCCCTTTGTTCGTCCATCATTGATTATTGGAATTGGTTTAGCTATATTTCAACAAGTGATGGGATGTAATACGGTATTATACTATGCTCCTACTATTTTTACAGATGTAGGATTTGGTGTGGCAGCGGCTTTATTAGCCCACATAGGAATAGGCATATTTAACGTTATTGTAACCGCTATCTCTATTGCTATGATGGATAAAATTGATAGAACCAAGATGTTAATAACCGGTTCGATTGGCATGGGAGTGTCTTTGTTTATCATGAGTTTCACAATGAAATTCTCTGGGCAATCCAGTATTGCTGCTATTATCTGTGTCATTGCTTTAACAATATATATTGCGTTTTTTTCTGCAACATGGGGCCCTGTCATGTGGGTTATGATTGGTGAAGTTTTCCCTCTTAATATAAGAGGTTTAGGTAATTCTTTTTCTAGTGTTATCAATTGGACTGCTAATATGGTTGTTTCTTTAACTTTTCCTAGTTTATTAGATTTTTTTGGTACTGGCAGTTTGTTTATTATATATGGAATTTTGTGTTTTGCTTCAATTTGGTTTGTTAATAAATATGTATTTGAAACACGAAATCGCTCGCTGGAAGAAATAGAATTAACTTTACGTAAACAGTATATTTCCAAACATGGTAATCAAAGTAAAGCCTCATTTTGAACTAGTAAGATTAGAAAAATATAAAACATATTGGCAACATTGGTCTTAGTAAAACATTGGCTTTAGCTTAGTCAGAAAGTTTACGTTTGATTGACTATGTGCACGTTTATCTAGTTAATTGCTTTTTTTATTAATAATATTGTTTTTAACTTATTTGCTACAGCTGTTTTTGTAATTGTCAGATTTGTAGATGTTTTAACTGATTGAATTATTAGAATTATGATAAAAATATTTAATACAAAATGGATAAAAAATCTTTCATTTCTTTTTTATAAAACTAGTTCTTTTGCACTTGTAACTCATCTATTTTACTTGTTTAAGTGTTTTGCATTATGCATATATAGCTTACGTTTACTAGCTCTTTATTATTTCTTGTGGTTGTTTTTAACTTAGATAATCAAATACTAATATTACAATCATTGAATAATAAATTTTCAAAATGGAGCGGTTAAAGATAATAAATTAATTATTGACAGTGAAGATTTTTATCAGTATAATCAACCTAACTTAAATGAAAAGAGGAGATTAGTAATGATTAATTCAAGTTTACGCTTTAATATTCGTTGGCAAAGCCGGTAACTTGGGTTAATTCCGTTATGGATGCGACCTGAGGTTTCAGTTCGTATTCATGCTGGCTAATCTTAATAATTAAAAGTCTGCATGATCTTGTGAGCATGCCGGCTTTTTTCTTTTCTAAAGAGGAGCCTGAAATATTGAGGCTCCTCTTTTTATTTTTTGGAGAGGAGTTAAGGAAATGAAGAGAATGATGACATTTGTGGGAATCTTAATTGCTTTTTTGGCAGTGGCTTTTTTTCAGGAAAATGGTCCCTTGTCTGCCCAATCCAAGCCGCGTGTTGGAGTGCTAACTTTGATGCACCATCCAGCTTTAGATCAAATTCAAAAAGGTGTAACTGCCGGTTTAGCTGAAAAGGGATATCATAATGGCCAAAATATTCAAATTGATTATCAAAATGCCCAAGGAGATCAGAGCAATTTAAAGACTATGGCCAATAAATTAGTCAATGAACATTCCAATGTGGTGGTCGGTATTACGACACCAGCGTCTCAAGCGCTGGCTAATTCTACTAAAAAGATTCCGGTAGTTTTAGGCGCTGTGACTGATCCTAAAGCAGCGGGTTTAGTTCAGAATTTTCAACGTCCGGGAGGAAATATTACCGGAGTTTCGAATCTATCACCAATAGCTGCTCAACTACAATTAATTAAAGAGTTTTTGCCACATTTAAAAACTCTCGGAGTGATTTATACTTCCAGCGATAGTTCGGCTTTAGCCGAACATAAAGTAATTGTACAAAAAGCCCGCCAAATGAAAATTCCGATAAAATCCTATTCTATTTCTAATAGTAATGATTTGAATCAGGTCTCTCAAGAAATGCTGCAACAAGTAGATGCAGTTATGGTACCGGCTGATAATGTGATTGCCGGAGCTATGCAAACTTTAATTAAAAATTCCGACGCCGTAAACAAACCTGTGTTTCCGGCAGTAGATACGATGGTGAAACAAGGCGGAGTTGCTACCTATGGTATTAACCAGTACAAATTAGGCTTAATTGGGGGTCGTTTAACGGCAGCCATTTTACAAGGGAAAAAGCGTCCTGCAACTACTCCAATCCAATATGTTCGCCATGGAGATCCAATAGTAAATGTCAAGCAAGCCCAAAAATTGGGACTCAAAATACCACCGCACTTTTTAAAGGACGCACAAACTAAAGGGGAGGTAATTAAATAATGAATTTAATGGTTTCTGCAATCGGACAAGGATTATTATGGGCATTACTGGGATTAGGTTTATATTTAACCTTTCGTATTTTAAATTTTGCTGATATGACAGTGGAAGGAACCTTTCCTTTAGGAGCCGCCACAGCAGTTACTGCTATTACCCATGGAGTCTCACCTTTAATGGCTACATTTTTAGCCTTTGGGGCTGGAGTGCTGGCTGGCGTAATAACGGGCTTACTTTATACCAAAGGTAAGATTCCCAGCCTCTTAGCCGGAATTTTGGTGATGACAGCAGCTTATTCTATTAATCTGAGAATTATGGGAAAATCAAATATTTCACTTTTAGGTAAAACTACTTTATTTAATAATCAGTTTTTACAGTCACTACCGCAATATTTTGACAGTGTGCTGATTGGCATAGTGGTTATTATTATCGTAACTGTAATCTTAATTTTCGGTTTAGATACTGAATGGGGGCAGGCTTTCATTGCCACCGGTGATAATCCGCAAATGGCTAAAGCTTTAGGAATTCATACGGATAATATGATAATTATGGGATTAGCCATTTCCAACGGTTTAGTAGGAGTTTGTGGCGCTCTGGTAGCTCAAAGTAATGGTTATGCGGATATTAATATGGGAATTGGAACCATTGTAATTGCTTTGGCCTCGATTATTATCGGGGAAGTGGTTTTTGGAGAATTAACTTTGAATCAGCGTTTAGCTGCTGTTACTTTGGGCAGTATTATTTATCGGTTATTATTATTAGCCGTTTTACAATTAGGATTCAATGCTAATGATTTGAACTTGTTATCATCTTTAATCTTGGCAGCATGTATGATGCTACCTCAATTAGAGAAGCATTTGCGTCTAAAGAATACTTTTTTGAAGGGAGTGCATCATTATGAATAAACCAATTCTGGAATTAAAAGATGTTCAAACCATCGTGAATCAGGGAACCAGCCAAGCCGCAACTATTTTAAAAAAGATTAATTTGCAAATTAATTCGGGCGATTTTATTACTATTGTCGGCACTAATGGTGCAGGAAAGTCGACCTTATTTAATGTTATTAGTGGACTCTTGCCTGTTAATTCGGGTCAGATATTTCATAATGGCAAAGATGTAACTAAGCTTTCCGAAGAAGAACATACGCGGTTTTTAAGTCGAGTTTTTCAAGATCCCAAAATGGGAACCGCCCCACGTATGACTGTGGCAGAGAATTTGCTGTTAGCAGCTAAACGTGGTGAAAGAAGGCATTTTTATCCTCGAAATTTAAAAGCACACAAAGCTCATTTTCAGCAGTTGGCCGCCACAATGCATAATGGCTTAGACCAGCATTTAAACACGCCCGCCGGAGCATTATCCGGGGGTCAAAGACAAGCTTTAAGCTTTTTGATGGCAGTTTTGAAACGGCCGGATATTATTCTGTTGGATGAACATACGGCGGCGTTAGATCCTCATACTAGTATGGCCTTAATGCAAACCACCAATCAATACATCCAAAAAGAACATTTAACAGCATTAATGATCACTCATCAATTAGAAGATGCTTTAAAATACGGTAATCGGATCTTAGTTCTTAATCAAGGTCAGATTCAAGTTGACATGACGGAAAATGCCAGAAAACAATTAACAGCCGAAAAACTATATGACTATTTAGTTGCCAAATAGTGGAATAGTTAACAAGCTGGAATATTGGCTTTTAAGCGCTTGCAATTTATAATGAAAGTATTAATGGTACGATGCGATTTTGATAATGGCGGTACCAGTAGTAATGTAAGCATTTAAAAGGAGAATAATTATGGCATATAAAACAATTTATCCTTACAACAACAAAGTTCTCAAAGAATATGAGAACGCTTCGGATGAAGATTTAGAACAAGCATTAAGTTCCGGTCATCAAGTTTATCAACAATGGCGGACAGAAAATCCCCGTAGCCGTGGAGTTGTTCTTCAAAAAGTTGCTGATTTAATGAAACAAAAGCGGACAGATTTGGCTAAGGCTATGACTTACGATATGGGTAAGCTATTGACTGAGTCTTTGGGTGAGGTAGATTTATGTATTTGGATTGCCGAATATTATGCAGAACATGGTTCCTATTTATTACAGCCGGAACCTTTGGATACTAAAAAAGGACATGGTTATTATTTAAAGCAAGCTACCGGAGTTTTAGTAGCAGTAGAGCCGTGGAATTTTCCGTTATATCAAGTTATGCGGGTTTTCGCACCTAATTATATGGTTGGAAATCCTATTATTCTTAAATCAGCTTCTATTTGCCCAACATCAGTGCAAATGTTTGCAGATTTAGTGCAAGATGCCGGTGCGCCTAAAGGTGCCTTTACTAATTTATTTATTGATTATGATCAGGTGGCTCTTGCTATTGAAGACCCTAGAGTAGCCGGAGTTTGTTTAACAGGATCCGAACGCGCTGGAGCTTCTGTTGCCCAGAGCGCAGGTAAAGCCCTCAAGAAATCAACTTTAGAATTAGGGGGAAATGACGCCTTTATTATTTTGGCTGATGCTGATTGGGATGAATTAAAACAAGTTGTTCCTCAAGCACGTTTGTATAACGCTGGTCAAGTTTGCACTTCTTCAAAGCGTTTTATTGTAATGGATAGTATGTATGACCAATTTTTGGAAATTCTGCAGACTGCCTTTAGTCAAGTGAAGATGGGAGATCCCATGGATGAGGCTACTACTTTGGCACCTTTATCTTCTAAAGGAGCCAAAGAAAAATTACAGTCACAAGTTGATGCAGCCATTGCTGGCGGAGCTCAAGTTTATTATGGCAATCAACCTGTTGATTTGCCAGGCCAATTCTTCCAACCGACTATTTTGACTGATATTGCTCATGATAATCCTATTTTTGATCAGGAATTATTCGGGCCGGTAGCATCCGTTTACCGTGTTCATGATGAAGCAGAAGCTATCGCTTTAGCTAATGATTCCAGTTATGGATTAGGTGGGACTGTCTTTTCCAGTGATCTGGAGCATGCTAAAAAAGTTGCTGCACAAGTAGAAACCGGAATGTCCTTTATTAATGCGGGCTGGTCTTCTACACCGGATATGCCTTTTGGCGGAGTAAAGAATTCCGGCTATGGACGTGAACTAAGTGCTCTGGGGATTGAATCATTTATTAATTATCATCTAGTCTTAGAACCATAGGCAGTTAATCACTGGAATTTGATTAATTGACTTCTTAAATTAAATAAAAAAGGCAAAGTAAATTTTACTTTGCCTTTTTTGTTAATGTTTACCATTTTCTAATAATGGTGCCGTTACTTAAAACAAAATAAGCTGCAGCGGGATGAATGTCGTTAGGTAAGTAGAGATTAATTATATATGCTTTTTGACCATTATAGATTTGCGATCCTACGGGCACATAAGTGGCACCGTTACCATATTTATTGCCAAAATAATTAGCTAGTACACCAGTAGCTTGTGAGGCATCATTAACAACTGCGCTGGTTGGCGCTTATTTGGTAACAGAATTATTTGCTGTTGCCTGCACCTGCTCGCTTTTAGTTGGAGCCTGGTTTGCAGTTTCATCTTGATTTTGCTGACGGTTTTGATTATTTGCTTGCTCGGCAGTAGTATCGGAAACTTTTGGCTGAGCTTCAGTTTGTGGCTGTTGTTGGGCTGTTTTAGCGACATTCTTTTCCTTAGCCTGAGGTTTATGATTCTGATGGTTTTTTTGTACTTTAGTAGTTTTAATTGACGATGTGTCTTTGGCTGGTTTATCGGCTTGCTTATTACAGCCAGCAAGCCCAGCTGATAGACAAACTAAAACAGCAATTTTATTAATGTTTTTCATAATTTCCTCCTAACATTAAAAATTAATGAATTTATTATCACCTACCTTTACTATGCGCTAAACTGTTCAGAAAACAATTTTAACAGCTTATATTAGTTATTAATTAAGAATTTTTTAAGATTTGCTGGGCTTCAGCTATCTGTTGGCGTACTTGTTGAAAACTAGTTCCACCTAATGATTGTCTTCTTTGGACCGCTATGCGGGCTTGCAGGTCGTGATAAATTTCGGTGCCAACATCAAGCATATTTTTTTGGTATTCTTCTAAAGGAAGGTCTGTAAATTCACGCTCGTTTTGAGCCCTTTAACTACTAGTTTTCTCACTATGGCGTGGGCTTGCCGAAAGGGAATTCCCTTAGCTGTTAGGTAATCAGCTAGTTCAGTGGCATTGGAAAAATCATCAGTTGTTGCTTATTGCATAGTTTGTGTTTTTACTTTAGCAGTAGCTATCATTTCAGACATAATTTTTATGCAGGGTATAATTGTTTTTAAAGTATCAAATGTGCCTTCCTTATCTTCCTGTAGATCTTTATCATAGGCTAGCGATAAGGCTTTTATAACTGTTAGCAAGCTCATCAAGTGACCGAAAACTCTTCCCGATTTTCCTCTGATTAATTCTGCCATATCGGGATTCTTTTTTTGCGGCATAATATAGCTTCCAGTGGTGTATTGGTCTGATAATTCTAAATAATTAAATTCATAAGACGACCAAAGAATAATTTCTTCACTTAAACGTGATAAATGCAACATTAAAATAGCAGCATTACTAAGAAATTCTAAAACAAAATCACGATCAGATACAGCATCTATCGAATTAGAATAAAGTTTTTTAAAACCGAGCCTTTTGGCTGTTTGATGACGATCAATTGGAAAAGTTGTACCCGCCAAAGCTGCTGCTCCTAAGGGAGAAATATCAGTGTGCTTTTTGTTAAAATTAAACCGTTCCACGTCTCGTTGAAACATGAAAAAGTAAGCCATTAAATAATGTCCATAAGAGATAGGCTGGGCATGCTGAAGATGTGTATAGTCAGGTATGATAGTTTCTATGTGTTTTTGGGCTTTGGTTACAAGAACATTTTGTAAGTGCTTAATTTCGTGAATGACTTTTGGTAAGCGCTTTTTCAGATACAAATGAAAATCGGTCGCTACTTGATCGTTTCTGCTACGAGCAGTGTGCAATTTTCCAGCTACCGGTCCAATTTCTTTAGCTAGCAAGGCTTCAATGTTCATATGAATATCTTCATTGGCAATTGTAAACTGTAATTGGCCATTTTGTAGTTTCGTTTGTAAATTTTTGAGGCCTGTGATAATTGTGGCGGCGTCTGGTGCTGAAATAATTTTAGTATCCCGCAGCATTTCAACATGAGCTAGGGATCCTTCTAGATCTTCATTGGCCATTAATTGGTCAAAGCCAATAGAAGCACCAAATTCGTCAGCTGCCAAAGAAGAATTTTCTTGGAAACGTCCACCCCAAGGTTTATTAGTTGCCATTTTTAGTCTCCGCTAATTTTTGATGAACTTGGGCATAAACCTTACTTGGCAATCCGTATAATTCGATAAATCCCGTAGCAGCTTCCTGATCAAACGCATCTGCATCTGTATAAGTAGCCAAATTTTTGTCATAAAGTGAATTGGATGATTTACGACCTTCACAAATAACATTTTCTTTCAAAAGGCGAACACGTACAGTACCGTTCACATCTTTTTGGCTTACTTTTAGAAAGGCAAAGAGACTTTTCATCAAAGGAGAGAACCAAAGTCCGTTATAAATTAATTTGGCAATTTCTTTTTCGATGATTGGTTTAAAATGATCTAAGGTTTTGTCTAAAGTAATATCTTCCAAATCTTTATGAGCTTTTAATAAAACGGTGGCGGCCGGGCATTCATAAATTTCTCTTGATTTAATTCCAATGAGACGGTTTTCTACATGGTCGATACGACCAATACCATGCTTACCGGCAATTTTATCTAATTTCATAATTAAATTTGCAAGCGATAAGTTTTCACCATTTAGTTGTGTAGGAACACCCTTTAAAAAAGTTAAAGTAATTATTTCCGGCTTTTCTGGTGCGTCTGAAATAGCTACCGTACGATCATACGCATCAACTGGAGCACTAACCCATGGATTTTCTAAAATTCCGCATTCATTAGCCCGTCCCCATAAGTTTTCGTCAATGGAATAAGGACTTTCTTTATTAATGGGAATTTCAATACCATTTTTTTAGCATAGTCAATTTCTTCTTCTCTAGACCAATGATTTTCACGAATGGGATCTTCAATTTTTAGTTGTGGCGCTAAAGCCCGAATACTGACATCAAAACGTACTTGATCATTCCTTGCCGGTGCAGCCGTGAGCAATAGCTATGGCATTATATTTATGGGCAACATTGACTAAAGTTTTAACGATTAAGGGACGTGATAATGCCGAAACTAAAGGATATTCATTCTCATAGTAAGCATTGCTTTGTAAGGCCGGAAGACAATAGTCACGTGCAAACTCTTCTTTGGCATCGATTACAATTGAATCAACCGCGCCTATCCGTAATCCCTTTTGCTTAACAAACTCTAAATCCTTACCCTCACCTACATCGATACAACAGGCAATAACATCATAACCCTTATTTTTTAACCAGGCAATTTCAACTGACGTATCTAAACCGCCAGAATATGCTAATACAACTTTTTCTTTTTCCATGATTATTCCTCCTGCCTATTTATTAATGCGCATTATAAGATAATATTATTCCTCTTTGCAAGGTATAATGTAAAATTATTCTCATTTCTTTAAAAAAATCAAATTAATATTATTAAAAAATGGTTGACATACAGTTATCAATACTTTAAAATTAGAAACTAATTAGACAAGGTTAAGGAGAAAGGCAATGAGTAATTCATATTTATTACAATTAAATATTCGCCTGCGAAGCCGGTAATACTCGGGTTGACCCGTATGGATGCGACCTGAGACGTCAGATCGTGTCCATGCCGACTTCTAACTCCAGCAATAACTAAGTCTGCATGGGTTCTCTCAGATGCAGGCTTTTTCTTTGTTCAATTGAGGAGCCTCATTATGGGGGTCCTCTTTTTATTTTCTGGAAAGATGAGGTATTTTATGAAAAAACTACTGTATGACAAATGGATTTGTAGATTGTAATTAGAGAAAGAGGAGTAGAACAAATGAAAAAATTTTGGCACTGGCTAACAGCAATCTTAATAACTATTTTATTTATTGGTAATATTGGTACTTTGGGAGTTCAGGCAGCGGATAACAATACGTCAACAAATGATGAATATTTACAAAAGGTAAAAAATAAGGGGACCTTGGTTATGGGTACCAGTCCGGATTTTCCCCCTTATGAATTTATTGCTCATGGAAAATCTAAAATTGTTGGAATGGATGTCGCAATTGCACAAAAAATTGCTAAAGATATGGGCGTTAAATTGGTAATCAAATCAATGGACTTTGATTCTTTATTGGTAGCTTTACAAACCGGTAAAGTGGATATGGTCATGGCCGGAATGAGTAAAACAGCCAAAAGAGCTAAAAGTGTTGATTTTAGTGATATCTATTTTCATGGTGGCATGGATTTAGTTATTAATAAAGCCGATAAGAACAAATTTACTAGTTATAAATCCCTAACAGGACAAGCCGTAGGGGCGCAAACAGGAAACATTCAATATAATTGGGTTAAAAAAGATGTCAAAAAAGTTCAGCTCAAAGGTATGGATAAAATTACTGATTTAATGTTAGCTTTACAAACCCATAAAGTAGCTGCAGTAGTTTTGGATCAAGCCTCTGCAGAAGCTTATGCAAATAATACCAAGGGTTTAATGGCGATTGATGCTGGTTTTAATGTCAAAGTTCCCGGAACGGCTATTGCTTTTCCTAAAGGAGCTCAGTCTTTAGTTAATGCAGCTAATACATCTATTGCTGACATTAAGTCGAAAGATCTTATTAATAAAAAATATCTACCTGAGGCCGGCAAATATATGGTCAGCGGCAGTTTTAAAGCTCAAAAAGGAAAGCAGACACAAAAAAAGTCTAAGGCTAATAACTCTATGTGGGCTTATAAAGATTTCTTTGCCGCTGGTTTAGGTTATACAATCTTTATTTCTGCAATTTCGGTTGTTTTTGGATTTTTACTGGGAGTTATTTTATCTTTAATGCGGTTAAGTCATAATAAGTTTGCCCAAGTAGTTGCTACCAGTTATATCGAGTTTGTGCGGGGCACGCCTTTGATGGTTCAATTGTTGTTTGTTTATTTTGGTTTAGGTTTAATTGTTAATATTCCTTCATTACTTTCAGGAATAATTGCAGTCTCCTTAAATTCCGCTGCCTATGTTGCTGAAGTTATTCGTTCCGGTATTAATTCTATCCCTGCTGGGCAAACTGAAGCATCGCGTTCATTAGGAATGTCACGTTCAATGACAATGAAATATATTATTTTACCGCAAGCGATGAAAAATATCTGGCCGGCTCTTGGAAACGAGTTTGTGTCACTAATTAAGGAGAGTTCAATTGTCTCTGTGATCGGTGTTAAAGATTTAATTTATCAATCTAAGATTGTACAGTCTGATACTTATCGGGGAGTTATGCCACTAGTCGTTACTATGGTTTTATATTTCATTATTACTTTTGGAATTTCACGGTTAATGAAACATTTTGAAGGGAAGATGTCACATGAATAAGGAAACAGGAGCACAACAACCAGTTATTGCTGTTAAGCATTTGAAAAAAATTTTTGGTGAGAACGAAGTTTTAAAAGATATTAATGAAAAAGTCTATGATGGACAGGTGATTTGTTTAATTGGGCCATCCGGTGAGGGGAAAAGTACCTTTTTACGGTGTTTAAACTTATTGGACAAGCCGAGTGCTGGTCAAGTGTTTTTTGAAGGTGACGAATTGACAGCACTGGATGATCAGCATTTGGATCAATTACGTCAACAGATGGGAATGGTATTTCAAGGCTTTAATCTCTTTCCTCATAAAAATGTGCTGGAAAATTTAAAATTGGCACCTATGAAAGTTAAAGGAATTTCTGAACAAGAAGCAATGCAGTTAGCCAATAAATTATTAAAGCAAGTAGGATTAGCAGATAAAGCAGAAGCCTTTCCGGATAATCTTTCTGGTGGTCAACAACAAAGAGTGGCAATTGCGCGGGCTTTGGCTATGAATCCGAAAGTGATGCTTTTTGATGAACCAACTTCTGCTCTGGATCCAGAAATGGTCGGAGAAGTGCTTAAAGTTATGCAGGATTTGGCTACCGCCGGAATGACAATGGTAGTGGTAACCCATGAAATGGGCTTCGCCAAAAATGTGGCAGATCAGGTCTGGTTTATGGCTGATGGTTATATTCAAGAAAGCAATACGCCGCAAGAATTTTTTGCTCACCCTAAAACTGCTCGGGCTCAAGACTTTTTATCAAAAATTTTGGAAGCATAGGAGACATAAATGGAAAAAGAAGATGCTTTAAAAATTCTATCCGATTGAATTGCTATTCCCTCTGTTAATGGGCAAGAAGCACTAGTAGCAGACTGTTTAACTACTTTATTCAATAAGTATCCTGTGCAAATTGAACGAGTAAATTATGCTCCCAAAAAGGGATAATTTAGTAGTAACTATCGGTAATCACGTACCGTTATTAGGATTTTCAGGACATGAAGATGTGGTAGATGCAGGAGCAATAGCCGATTGGGATTATCCGCCTTTTCAAGCTACGGTGCTAAACGGCTGTCTTTATGGTCGGGGGCAAGTGATATGAAATCCGGCTTGGTGGCAATGGTTGTGACCATGCTGGATATGTTGGAAAGTGGCAAGCCCTTAGCAGGTAGCCTGCGACTTTTAGCTTCAGTTGGTGAAGAAACCGGGGAGTATGGTGCTGCCCAGCTTGCTCAAGCTGGTTATGCAGATGATTTACAAGGCTTGGTAATTGGTGAGCCGACAGATTTGCAGGTTCATATTAGTCATAAAGGAGTTATTGACTATAAGGTAGAGTCCAATGGAAAAAGTGTTCATTCTTCACAACCAGAACTAGGAAAAAAGCGATCCTGCCTTTAATAGATTTTATTCAAAAGGCACAGACAGTTTTAGCTCAAGATGATCAGATAGATCCGACTTTAGGAGCTTTAACTCATGTTATTAGCCAAATTCAAGGCGGTTCGCAAATTAATACGGTTCCTGCGCATGCTCGGCTGACGGGTAATATCCGCACGATTCCGGCTTACCCTAACGAAATGGTCAAATGAGATTGTTGCACAGCTGAATCAGCAAGGGGCACAGTTATCTTTGACTTATAGTTATCCGGAACCTCCTTTGCCGACACAAGCTAATACTGCTTTGGCACAATTGGTACTTCAAGTTTTGCAACAGCAATTTAATTTAAACAGTCAATTGACCGTAGGAACAGGTGTAACTGATGCCTCTGAATATTATCATGTTCCGAATCTTCTTATTATAATATTAGGACCTGCGGACGGTGTTAGTGATCATCAACCTAATGGATTTGTAAGTATTGATAAGTATTTAGGAGGTTGTCAGTTTTATCGGACTTTTGCAGAAAACTTTTGCAGAGGTTTTCATAAATATTATAATTTAATGATTGTCTGAGTTATAAATTTGTTTATATTTAAATTTGTATATATTATTACAATTTGATATTATAATATGGATGAATATTAGAGATCTATTTAGAATAATATTTTAAATTAATATAAAGTAATTCTAATTTTGGTTAATTATTATAAGGCAATTACATTTTGGGATAATAAATTTATTAAATTGTGATAATAATTTCAAAGAGCTGAGTATAATGAAGAAATTTGTGAAAATTTATCATTACTTAATACGATCATTATCGACTGGACAAAAATTTATATCTTTATTATTAAATTATAAAGTATTAAGTGTACAGTTAGGTATTTTTCTGGGTTTATTGGTAATAAATGCAAATTATTCTGCTTGCCTAAATATTAAGGCTTCCACTACTAGCAATTTAGAAGAAGTGATTAACCCTTCATTTTTAGATATTAATAATGGTACGGGATCAGTACAAGTTGAGTTGCCAGTAAAACAAGTAAATACAACTTCAGAGATACAAGTATCAGCTGCTTCCCAGTTGCAACAACCAAATATAAGCCCGATCCTTCAAGTAATCACCGTTTCCCCTCTATTACGTTCAAGTTCTGATTATGAAAAAACAGAGACAGATCAACTAATGCATGGAGAAGGATGGCATTTTGAAAATGGTACTTTAACTTTGGGCGATAAAGTAGATGGTATTTTACAGGAACCAAAGAAAGATAATGGGACCGGTAAAACCATATGGCCATGGGATTACTTACGCTCCCAGGTTACAAAAGTTGATATTAAGAATGAAGTTAAAATAAACACTGCTTCGAGCATGTTTGCTAATATGCCTCAATTATCAACCGTTAATGGATTAAACAAACTTGATAGTATTAAGTATATGAATGCTATGTTTGATGGTGATTGGACGTTAACTGATGTGGATGTAAGCAATTGGGATTTAACCCAAGTAAAAGAATGTTACTATTTATTTTCTGGCTGTCGTTCTCTAACAACAATTAAAGGTGAATTTTCTACTTCTTCATTTCAGAATACTACAACAATGTCTGCAATGTTTTTTAATTGCAGTGCACTTACAAACGTAGATGTTTCTAAATGGGATGTGGGAAATGTTCAGAATTTTTTTGCTATGTTTAAAGAATGCTCAGCTCTGCAATCTATCAAGGGTTTAGATAACTGGAACACTACAGCTGCTACTAATATGTCTTACATGTTTTACGATTGCACAAATCTAACATCTATTGCTAGTTCAAACCCGGGAGAGAACCCTTCTACTAATGTGTCTTACACATCTGCTTCTGAAAATCTTGGCAATTTGGATTTTTCAAACTTTGGGACAGCTAAAGTGGAAGATTTTTCGTATATGTTTTACGATTGCAAAGCTATGAGATCTATCAAGGGTTTAGATAACTGGAATACTAAATCTGCTACTGATATGTCTTACATGTTTACTTATGATGACAATCTTAATAGTTTGGATCTTTCAAAATTTGATACATCTCAGGTGACAACTTTTAAGGCGATGTTTGCAGGTTGCGCAAAACTAGTATCTATCGCTGGCTTAAATAACTGGAATACTAAATCTGCTACTGATATGTCTTCTATGTTTACTTATGATGACAATCTTAATAGTTTGGATCTTTCAAAATTTGATACATCTCAGGTGACAACTTTTAAGGCGATGTTTGCAGGTTGCGCAAAACTAGCATCTATCGCTGGCTTAAATAACTGGAATACTAAATCTGCTACTGATATGTCTTCTATGTTTGCTTATGATAAATCTCTACAAAAGCTTGATCTTAGTGGCTTTGATACCACAACCAAAAATGCTACTCAAGATAATTTGTTTTCAGAAGATACCAATCTCTGGTACTTGAAGATAGGAAAAGCTACGGAATTAAAAAATGATTGTGGTTTGCCTGAGGCTCCTAAAGATACGTATTTTCCTTCTGAATTTCCTAAGGAATCTGAGAATCCTAAGAATCCTAAGTACAAAACATCTCAAAACGGAAAATGGCAGAAAGTCATAAAAAAAGAGGGAGATGATTATTGGTGGCAACCTAATGATGATATATATACTAACGATGAATTAATAAAAGATTCCCAGTTTAATAATTATAAGCTCTTTATTTGGCAGCCTGCTTTTAGTCAAACTACTAAGGGAAGTTTAGTTTTAACTGTCAGTCCAAATGCCAGATTTGATATTATTTTAGGTAATAATAAAAATAAGTTTTCGGTTGATAATAAAAAAACACTTAGCTATACTGTATCTGACAGCAGTAATGCTCAGTGGCAACTGTATGCAATGATGACTAAATTTAAAAATAATGATCCTAGTAGTAATACTGTACTAAGCATTGATACCCTTAGTCTGAGCTTGAAAGATGAGGAGGGTTCAGAACAACGGAAGTATGATTTGAATCAACAACCTACTTTAATACGTACTTCAGCAGACATCCCTCTGAAATGGGACTTACGATCCGTGTTGAATGTTGGTAATTTAGATAAAATTAAAAATGATGGTTCTTCTGGTACAAAAACTTATACAACAACTATTGATTATGATTTAGTTAACTCGATTCAATAATTATATTACTATTAAAGGCTTCACCAAGTGATATTCACTTGGTGAAGCCTTTTTTAAATATGGTTGACAATTATAGTTCGCATGTTAAAATATTATTTAAATTTAATTAAAAATGATTAAGTTTAATTAATAAAAGGTAATTACCAGCACTAATTACTTAAATGGTATTAAGGAGGAAAATAAATGAAGATTGCAATTGTTGGTGTTGGCGCCATGGGCAGCCGCTTTGCTTTGATGTTACATAAGAGTGGTAACGATCTAATTTTAATTGATGGTTGGCAGCCCAATGTCCAAGCAATTCGACAACAAGGATTGCAGGCGGATTTTAATGGAAAAGCAGTTAACGCCAATATTCCTGTATATTCTCTAGAGGAAGTAGATCAATTACAGGGATATCAGCCTGAATTAATTATCGCTTTTACTAAATCTTATCAATTGGATTCAGCTTTTGCTAAAATTAAAGCTCTTATTACCCCACAAACTTATGTTTTATGTCTTTTAAATGGAATGGGACATGAAAGTATTTTAAAGAAATATGTGGATGACAACCATTTGCTTTTAGGTATTACTATGTGGACAGCTGGTTTAGCGGGACCAGGTCATGCTACTTTATTTGGCAATGGTAATGTAGAATTAAAAAACTTTGGCAGCGAAGGTAAGGATTTTGCTTTAAAGGTAATTGATATCTTTAATGATGCCGGTTTATGTCCAAAGTACATTGACGATCCTAAATATGCAATTTGGCGCAAAGCTTGTGTAAATGGTACATTAAATACCTTATGTTCGATTTTAGATTGTAATATTGGCGAACTAGGTCAAACTCAGGAAGCTGCGGACTTTTTAAAAATCATTATCGCTGAATTTGCAGCAGTAGCAGCTCAAGAAGGCGTGAACTTAGACCAAGCAGAAGTATATCAACATGTCGATGAAACTTTCCATGGTGATATTGCTGATCATTATCCTTCTATGTATCAAGATTTACTCAAAAATCATCGAAAAACAGAAATTGACTTTATTAATGGCGCGGTTTGGCAAAGGGGGAAAGAGTATGGCTTAGCCACTCCCTATTGTACCTTGATTACCCAATTAATTCATGCTAAGGAGGAATTGTTGGGCGTGTAAAGGAGAATAAATAATGAGTACAACCACTGCATCATCTCAGAATTCGGCGAAAACTTTCTTTAATAATGTATTAGCAGGAACAGCTACCGGAATTATTGTAGGGCTTATCCCCAATGCGGTTGTTGCTGCAATCTTGAAATTATTTGGGAACAGTCCCTGGGCACTAACTTTAAATCATGTTTTAATAGTTTTTCAATGTGCGACACCGTTATTAATTGGAGCTTTAATTGCTTATCAATTCAAGTTGACACCTGTGGATATCGCTACAATTGCGGCAGTCGCTTATGTTGGTTCAGGAGTAACCCAATTTAACCCGGCAATAATTAATCCGGCAACTAAAACACCCGGAATTTATGTTTCAGCTGGGACGGGAGATTTGATTAATACAATGATTACAGCTGCTTTAGCCGTTTGGGTCACACTTTTAATTGGAGATCATTTAGGATCGGTGAAGATCGTTTTAGGGCCGATTCTAATTGGAGGCGGTGTTGGTTGGATTGGTTATTTAATTTTACCTTTTATTGCTAAAATTACCACTTGGCTTGGTGATTTAATTAATTCTTTTACTAACTTACAGCCTATTGTTATGTGTATTTTAATTTCTTGTATGTTTGCCTTATTAATTATTACACCTATTTCAACTGTGGCAATCGGTATGGCGATTAAATTGAACGGTATTTCGGCTGGTGCTGCTGCAATGGGAGTTGCAGCAACAACTATTGTTTTAGTGTTACATTCTTGGAAAACTAATAAATCCGGTGTTACTTTGGCCGTGGCTTTGGGTGCTATGAAAATGATGATTCCTAATTTGTTCCGTTATCCTATTATTTTATTACCTGTAATGACAACGGCAATCATATCAGCAATTCCAGTGGCCTTATTTCAAGTAGCAGGAACTCCAGCATCGGCTGGCTTTGGCTTGGTTGGCTTAGTAGGTCCTTTGGCTTCATTGGATGTTGGTAAAATGAGTATTAATTTGGTAACTGCGGCCCTAGTTTGGTTTATTATTCCTATAATTGCAGCAGTTGCTTGTCGGCTGGTTTACGATAAAATGTTGCATCTTTATGATGAAAAACAAGCCTTTGCATACTTGGGCGAATAAAAGATTACTTTTATTCTAATTGATATTTGAAAATAAAGAGTTGTTCACTGGAAGCTGTACAACTCTTTTTTTCAGCAATAAAATAACTTCTATAATAATAATAAACTGAGGATCATATGATGTTAATTAACTATCTCAAACCCAATAATCACAATATAGTGCTCTTTGTTATTATTGGGATAGAAAGAAATCAACTTAAATAAAGATAAAACGTTACTAAAAGTGCTATAATGATTGGTAATAATGGATTGCTTTTAGAAATTTAACGATTTATTGTTAAATAGCCTTTATAGATTAATAGGCAGAATTTGAATCTTGTTCATAAAGGAGTTGCAGTACAAATGGCCAATAAAATGGAAGAAAAATATTTTTGGCAAGAAGACTTAGATGATGATCACATTCTTTTAGGTTTAAGTCATGAAGGCCAAAAAGAAGTAGGCACAGTATCTTTTATTGATTTTTATGACGATATTCAAGATGTCCAAGTGGGAGATCCTTTAGTGTCAGTAGAAGGATCAAAGGCAGTAACCGAATTGGAAGCTCCTATTAACGGTAAGGTTATTAAAGCTAATTTAGATTTAGCAGATAATCCCGAAAAAATTAATAGTCATGATCATCAAGATAATTGGATTGTCGAATTAGCAAAATAAACCTGTATTTTTAACTATGCCATAAGTGCAATCAAAGTTACTTGTTTGGAATGTAAACTGCTATAAATAAAAGCGGAACTTTAGTTCCGCTTTTTTTGTAGCAATAAAACTGCGATTTGTTATGCAAGTACTGACTTCATTAAGTTATGCATTTGATGTTGATAATGCAAGTATAATTCACGAAAGTTTCCTTTATAGCTTGCCTGCCAAGGTTTATCTTTGCCGCAAAAATGCAAAAAAGCAGTATTTTTAATCACCCAAGGCAGATTAAACTGACCACCGCTGGTAGTTTCATAGATTATTTTTTTGCGGGTATCATAATTATAAATTTCATCCGGAATAGTGAGAATATGCTTGCCATAAAGAGCATTTAAGATGTCTTGATCTGGCAATAGAAAAAACTTGCCATTTTTTTTAATAGTTTGAAAAATATCTTGCGCCTTGACCTGTTCTCTAATCAAAGGCAAATTCATCAGTAAAATACCCGAATTATAGTAACCATCACTTTCATAAGTATCTAGTCGTACTTTATTAAAGACAGTTGTAATATCGGTTAGTCCGGAATGAATAGCCGCTGCATATAAATTATCCTGAAAGTTCAAGTTATATAATTTGTTGAAATCATTAATACATAAAATATCAGCATCTAAATAAAGAATACGCTGTAAATCGGCCGGTAAATAACGTTGAGCCAATAAGCGATAATAAATAGTTAAAGGATAACGCTTAGATACAGGGGCTTGCACCCAAAAGTCCGAATCCTCAATCACCAGAGGATAATAATCCATTTGTAATTGTTGACAGAAGGCGGCCAACTCTTGGTCATATAACAAACGGGGCTGCTGTAAGACAAAAACTCGGTAATGTTGTTGAGAATTAGTATTCAGATAAATAGACCAGAGGGTAGTCTTTAACTGCTGTAAATAGTGATTATCAATTGAAAATAAGAGATTAATTGGCATATTTGATCCCCCTTTACTACCATTTTAGCATGAAAAAAGCGTTTGGCTGCTAACTTAGTTATTGACAAGTACGAAAAAAAGAATTACATTAAAATGTATCGTTAGCTGACTAGCGATTTTGGAGGAGTGATGAAATGGTTCATGATACGGGACGCTTATTAAAGATTGCCGCGCGGCAGTTGACTAAGAATTTTGATGATTTTGCACGGCAGTATGGTTTAACGGCTACGCAAATGTCGATTATTGATCATCTGGGACGAAAGCAAGAAGAGGTGTTACAGCGGGATTTGGAGCAGGAATTCAATATTCGCCGTTCGACAGCTACTTTAATTTTGCAACGTATGGAAAAAAAAGACTTGATTAAACGGACCCCTGCGCAAATTGATGCCCGGCAAAGAGCGGTTGTTTTAACTTATAAAGGCAAACAATTAGTAGGATCCGTCAGTGATTATATGCAATTACAACAAATGCAATTACAACAACAATTTTCAAACACAGAAATTGCTCTGTTTGAAAAAATATTACATTATTATATGGAAGTGTAGTTTATTATGGCAACAGAGAAGAGAATTTTCGGAAAAGTTTTAGCCGCGGTAGTGGCCGCTGGTTTGATGTCTTTTTGTGGGGTAATAGTAGAAACAGCCATGAATATTACTTTTCCGACTTTGATGAAAGAATTTCAGGTCAATACAACAACAGTTCAATGGATGACCACAGGTTGTTTACTGGTGATCGCCATAGTGGTCCCGTTATCGGCAATTTTAAAGAAAAATTTTCCAACTAAGGGTATTTTTTTAGCAGCTAATTTACTATTTATTATAGGAGCCGTAATGGATGCTTGGGCGCCGTCATTTATGATTTTACTAGGAGGTCGGATGATCCAAGGAATAAGTACGGGGCTGGCTTTACCTTTGATGTTTAATATTATTTTAGAACAGGTGCCGACGTCCAAGATTGGTTTAATGATGGGAATTGGTTCTTTAATTACTGCGATTGCACCGGCA
The DNA here is from genome assembly GCA_013346905.1 of Bombilactobacillus mellis. Classification (GTDB taxonomy): domain Bacteria; phylum Bacillota; class Bacilli; order Lactobacillales; family Lactobacillaceae; genus Bombilactobacillus; species Bombilactobacillus mellis_A. The sequence continues at coordinate 1,599,942 of JAAEDX010000001.1, read as the reverse complement.
ATTGGCCCCACTTACGGCGGATTAGTTGTTAATAGTTTAGGTTGGCGTTATATTTTTATCTTACTATTACCTATTTTAGTAATTTCTTTATTTCTGGGGTGTTCTGCTATTGAGCAGGTGAGTGCTCTGCAAAAAACTCCCGTGGATGTTCTCAGTGTTTTAAGTATTATTTTGTTATTTAGTGGTTTAATTTATGGTTTTAGCAATTTAGGTGTTCAAAACTGGTTCAGCTGGTCCGTATTAGGGGCATGGTTATTAGGGATCTTAGGGCTCATTTTATTAATTTATCGCAGTCGGGTTGTAACTTCGCCGATTGTCAACTTACAGGTTTTGACCAATAGACGTTTTAGCGGACATGTCATTAGCTTTTTCTTTTTTCAATTATGCAGTTTAGGGATTTCTTTTATCTTACCTAATTATATCCAATTAGTTAATCATCAAAGTGCTACTGTCGCGGGACTTCTCGTATTGCCAGGAGCGACACTGGGAGCTGTTTTGGCTCCTTTTAGTGGACAGTTTTTGGATCATTGGGGCGCTAGAAAACCAATTTTATGGGGAACCGGCTTTGCTGTATTGGCACTTTTACTTTTTACTATTTTTAGTCGTCATTTATCTGGTGGAATGATTGTAGCCATCTATTTGTTATATATGGCAGGTTGTGGTTTTGCTTTTGGCAATATCATGACTAGTGGATTGCAAAATTTAACCGTGCAGCAGCAGGCGGATGGTAATGCTATTTTAACAACATTGCAACAGTTTGCAGGTGCGATGGGAACTTCAGTGGTAGCTGCTATTATTGCCCAAAGCCAAAAACAAGGCCAATTAAGTAATGCTGCCAATACGGCTAACGGCAGTCATAACGCATTGTTAATTTTATTAGTGTTAGCATTGATTGAATGGGTCATTTTATTTAAAGTGGTAGTTAATAATAAAAATACAAGATAAATTAAAAATCCAAGGCTTTAGGCCTTGGATTTTTTTAATTATCGAATTTTAGATTAAGGTACCATTTTCCGTAAATTCTTGCACATCGGGTTGAAGATGTTCATATTTTTTAAGGGTATTGTCAAAATCAATAAAATATAACTTATACCAAGTAAGGAAAGTAAAAATATTCCAGACTTGACGGCGACCATCAATTTTATCTTCATAATTATCTTGAAGCAGTTGTAAAATTTTAGCTTGGTCAAAAATATCATTGACCCAATCTTCACTAAACAGTGCCTTCACTTTTTGATAATATTTGTCTTCTTGCAACCAAGTTTTTACTGGAACCGGGAAACCTAGTTTAGGACGTTTAGCCCAGTCTTCCGGCAAATGCCGATTAGCAGCTTTTCTAAAGGCATATTTAGTATCGTGTTGATTGATTAACATTTTGGACGGAATAGAATTGGCTAATTGAGCCACTTTTCGATCTAGGAAAGGAACACGTAATTCTAATGAATGGGCCATAGAAATTTTATCAGCTTTTTGCAGAATATCATTAAACATAAAATGATGTAAATCAATATACTGCATTTGCTTAACTTCCTCGGCATCTTTTACTTTAGCGAAGTCTTTTCGATAGATGCTTTGAACAGTTAAGTCATTTTGATATTGGGGTTGCAAAACAGCATTGGCTTGTTGAGAAGTAAAAATTGTCGGTTGCTTCGGATCATAAATGAGAGATTCTCCTACATAATAATCTGAAGGCTGAGCCGTTTGACTATATAGATGCACTTTCCCAGGGAAATTCGGCATTTTTTGAAGACCCCGGGCTAAGTTATAACGTAAATGGCGGGGTAATTTATGCAATCCATTCGCAAAAACTTTAACTACTGTATTTTTAGTATGCATACCATAGTTAACGTAACCGGCAAATAATTCATCAGCACCTTCACCGGATAGGGCTACCGTCACTTTCTTACGTGCTAACCGGCATAAATACCATAACGGAATTACTGAAGGATTACTATCCGGTTCATCTAAATGATATTGCATTTCAGAGAAATCATTAAAAGCTTCGTCACCGTCAACGGTGACTTCATTAAAATTCAACCCTTCTCGTTGGGATAATTCTTGCGCCACACTCGCTTCATCGTAAGGACCATTGTCAAAATTGACACTAAAAACTTCTTGGGGATGTAAGACAGAAGTTACATAACTAGAATCTACACCTTCGGATAGGAAACTGCCTACGGGAACATCTGCGATATGATGCATTTTTACAGACTCTTTGACAGTTTGATCAATTTCATTGACGGTTTGTGAAAACGAACGTTGATAATTGATTTTATATTCAGCATCCCAATATTGATGAATTTGCAGGTCTTGTCCATGCAATTCAAACCAATGTCCGGCAGGAAATTTATAAACATTTTTAAAGAAAGTTTCATCTAAATCATTATATTGATTCATTAAAAAAGGCTTCAAAGCTTTTTTATTTAATTCCTTTTGAAAATGCGGATGCTTCAAAAAAGCTTTAATTTCCGAACCAGCAATGAAAGTCGATCCCTGCTGATAGTAGTAGAGTGGCTTGATACCGAAGAAATCCCGAGCTCCGTAAAGAGTTTTTTGATTATCATCCCAAATTAAATAGGCAAACATTCCACGAATGCGCTGCAAGGTACCTTCCATGCCCCATTCCTCATAACCGTGCAGCAGCACTTCAGTATCAGTATGGGTAGTAAAAGTATGACCCGCGGTAATAAGCTCTTCTCTTAAGGCTTGGTAATTATAGATTTCACCATTATAAGTAATCAGAAGAGAGTGATCTTCATTATAAATAGGTTGTTGTCCACCTTTTAGATCAATGACACTTAAACGTCGAAAGCCGAGGGCAACTTGATCATTGGTATAAAAACCACTACCCTTAACATTAGGACCACGATGCTGAATCATTTTCATCATAGATTGAATTGTTGTTTCTTTGTCGGTAATTGTTGGATCACTAAATGCAATAATACCACACATAATATTTCCTCCTATATTGATTTTAGGAAAGATGTTTTGGATGCAACTAACAGACCATTAATTAATTAAGCATACTAGTGGAAGTGGTTAATTACAATTTAAAAAGTCAAATTACTAAGAATATCTTTCATAAGTCTGATTTTGCCACAAAAATGGGGGTTATGCCATAAAATTGAAAAAAATTTTTACTAATTAAAAAAGTTTACGGCTTAACTAGCCTTGAGCATAAAAAAGTAATAATTAAAAGTGAAGTACAACCACGAAATATATGACTGATTAACAGTTGCCAGCAACCCGATTTACGGGAATTTTGGTTTTAATAGTGGGCGGACCATTTGATAGCCGCTACGGCTTCAGCGCCATTTTGACAATTATTTTGACTTAATCCATTTTTAATTGCCTGATTACAAACATTTTCGGCAATAGTTTGGGAAAAAAGCTCCAATTGAGAAATAGGCGGCAAAACTGCTGATCCGGGCTGACGAAAGTCCACCATCTCGCCAAGCGAATGCGCGGCAGCACTAATCATATCAGCACTGAGAAGTTTCGCTTGGGCAGCAATAGCTCCCATTCCTAGTCCGGGATACACCAAGGCGTTATTGGCCTGACCGATTTTATAAGAAATACCCTGGTAGTCTACGGGTGCAGAAGGGATGCCGGTGGCGACTAAGGCGCGGCCGTGGGACCATTTGATTAAATCAGCGGCCGTAGCTTCAGCTAATTTAGTTGGGTTAGATAAAGGGAAAATAATGGGCCGCGGCGTATAACGAGACATTGCTTGAACAATATCTTCATCAAAAGCTCCGGCTTGAGTTGAAGTTCCGACTAAAATAGTGGGTTGAATTGCAGATACAGCTGCTTTTAAAGTGGTTAAAGAATCCGAATGAGCGAACTCTTTGCGGCTTCTGGTAAACGGCTTTTGTTCCGGAGTTAAAGCAACCGTATCATCAAATAAAAGTCCTTGTTTGTCTACTAAATAAAAGCGTTTTTGGGCGGCTGTTGGAGAGAGGCCTTCTTGAATCATTTCGTGGTATATTTGTTTGACGATCCCCATTCCGGCTGTGCCGGCTCCAAAGCATAAATACTTTTGTTCTGTTAGCTTTTGTTGACTAATCTTCAGGGCACCTAAAATAGCGGAGAGAACAATAATTCCCGTTCCCTGAATATCATCATTAAAAGTTAAAAGCTGATCTTGATAATGATTCAAAATGGCGGCTGCATTAGCCCGGCCAAAATCTTCAAAGTGCAAATACATGTTGGGAAAGAGCCGTTCAGCAGTTTGAACAAAATTATCGACGAATTGATAATATGGTTCTCCTTGAATACGTTGTTGATGTAATCCTAAATAAAAAGGATCCTGGAGTAAGTCAGAATTATTGGTGCCGGCATCTAAAACTACAGGAAGAACTTGGGCCGGATCAAGTCCGGCAGCAGCTGTGTAAACCATAAGTTTGCCGATAGCAATATCCACACCTTGAGTGCCCCAATCACCGATACCTAAAATGGCTTCGCCATCTGTGACAACAATTAGTTTAATGGATCTTCCCGTGGCGGCGGTTTTTAAGGTTTCCGCCATTTCATTTTGGTGCTTAATAGATAAAAAAGCCGCCTGTTGGGGATTAATAAAAAGATGGCTATAATTTTCAATGGACTCGGCAATGGTAGGATCATAAACCAGGGGCATAAATTCGGGAAGGTGTTGCCTAAATAAATAAAAAAATAAAGTACGATTAGTGTTAAAGAGCGTCATTAAAAAAAGTCTTTTTTCTAAATTAGAATTTTTGCCTTGAACTTGTTCATAGGCTATTTGGGCTTGTTGGTCAATGGTTTGGACCTGCGGTGGCAATAAGCCTTGTAAATGCAGCATTTTTCTTTCAGTTGAAGTAAAGCCTGTACCATGATTTAAGAACGGATCATTGAGTACATCTTGACCAGTTTTGGTCATTGGAATTCCTCCTTGTTCAAAGTAGTTTGTTGATTTAGTAGTTGTCACACATAAATAACATTTTTAAAAATGAGATCTTCAGTTATTAGTAAAATGACAAATAATGGCAAATTTGCTGATCTGTAAATGGTGATTTTAACAATAACTGAAAATTGGATTTTTAATTAAAGTGTGATCAGTGTATATAAGTTAAATTAATTTCCAACCCTTTATTATGCTCAGAATGGTCTTGAAAAAAATTATGCAATTTTAAAAATAATGGCTGGGGTGTCACTCATGTAGAAGAGATAAAAAATCGACCCACCAAGAATATTTTCACTCTTGATGAGACGATATTATTTTAATTACTTGTTGAGACCGCTCATTTTAATTCTGGGACACTGTCTAATTGGGCCGGCCAAAGTAGTATGAGAAATTAATTTTTATCTAAGCGGGCTAGTTGTGCAACCTTTTTGAGAGGGCAAACCTTACCTTAAAATTTGTTTAGCAGATTAATTCTAATTAATCACTGGTCGTAATTTAGTTTGTGCCAGAAATTCATCACTATTAGGATCTGAACCATTAGGATGATTTTTATCTAAACGGGCAATAGCCTGCATATCGGCACTACTTAATTCAAAATCAAAGATGTCAAAATTTTGTTGCAGCCGCTGTTGATGAACAGATTTAGGGAAAATAATGGCTTGCCGTTGCAAGTGCCAGCGTAAAATGACTTGCGCCACACTTTTATGATATTTAGCTGCTAAATCTTGTAATACCGGTTCATCAAATACGCCGTTTCTTCCTTGACCTAATGGTCCCCAAGCTTCAACGGCAATGTTATGCTGCTGCAAATATTGGAGTAGCTTTGGTCGTTGTAAATAAGGATGTAATTCGATTTGATCTACAGCAGGGGTTACTTGTGAGACTTGCTGTAATTGCTCTAAATGCTTAATCATAAAATTAGAGACCCCGATAGCCCGAATTTTTTTGGCTTGGTAAAGTTTTTCCATTGCTTGCCAAGCTTGTTGATAACCAGGAGCAGGCCAATGGATTAAATACAAATCTAAATAATCTAAGCCTAAACGGTTGAGCGAGTTTTCAAACGCCTGTTTTGGATCATCAAATTCTGCAGGCCATAATTTAGAAGTAATGAAAAGTTCACGGCGATCAATACCAGACTTTTTAATAGCTTCACCCAGCCATTTTTCATTACCATAAATGGCCGCTGTATCAAAATGACGATAGCCAATGTCTAAAGCCCATTGGAAGGCTTTGAGAAATTGTTCGTGATCCTTCATTTTAAAAACGCCAATACCCAGTTGGGGAATTTGAACGTTATTGTTTAAAGTAATTGTCGGAACTGTCATTATATTATCTCCTTACTAAATAATTTTTCCCTGATAGAGCTGTGTGGGAATTAAATTAAAATCAAAATCCGCTACAGCTGCCGGTTTTTGTAAATAAGCCTTGATACTTTTAACTAACATGAGATTAATACCTGTAGTTTGAACATCATCACTACAAACCATAATTAAGGGTTTATTAATAGCATTAAGATATCCCATTTCCCAAGCGGTACCGGTATCAACTTGCAGATTATCCCAAGCAATAACCCCAATATCGGCTAACTGCATAGCAGCTAGATCATTATTATAAGTTTCTGTAGCCCATTCATAACTACCAAAAACACCCTCTGGATCATGATCAATACTGGCATTTTTGTATTGATGATCCCGCGGACTGTGCCAATATCCTACCGTGGGATTTTGTTGCAGTGCCGCTTCGATTTGATCCAATAATTGATTTTGTTTGGGGTTAAAGAAGCCTCCAGCTAAATAGATATGTTTTTGCAATTGATCAACTCCCTAGTTCTATCTTATTTTATTCTAACAAAAAAAGTAGTAATACCAATCAAATAATGGTTAATTTGCGAAATTAATTAAAAACTGGCACAATAAATGAAAAAATAGCAGGTGAATCATGCAATTTACTTTTGTGAACCATTCACAGTCGGCTCTACCAATCAAGCGTTTTTTAAGCGGACAAGGAATTAGTCATCGCTTGTATAATCAGTTGAAGCAATTGCCGCAAAATTTTGTTGTTAATGATAAATTGGTGTCAGCAGAACAATTAGTGCAACCCCAAGATCAGGTGAAGATTACTCTTCCTGTGGAAGCAGATGATCCTCAAGTGGCAACTAGCAATCAACCCTTGACTACTTTATTTGAAGATCAGAATTGGCTGGTGCTTGATAAGCCCGCTTACTTAGCTTCTGTTCCAGGTCCTAATAATCCTACTGATACTGTGGTTAATCGTGTGAAAGGTCATTTAAAACAAGAACATTCGGCTAATTTAGTTCCTCATATTATTACTCGCTTAGATCGTGATACGCAAGGCTTAATGTTGATTGCTAAACATCGTTTAGCTAATAGCTGGGCCAATCAACAGTTAACGCAGCGTTCTTTGAAAAAATTTTACTATGCTTTGGTAGCTGGTGATATCAAAGAAAAACATGGCTTAATTAAGCAGCCTATAGGTCGTTTACCACAGCAGATTGCGCATCAAGTTTTACCAACAGGGCAAGTGGCTAAAACGGAATTTTGGGTTTTGCAACATTTTTCGCAGGCAACTTTGGTTAAAGTCCAACTGCATACCGGCCGCACTCATCAGATTAGAGTGCACTTTGCTTATTTGGGACATCCCTTAATTGGTGATCATTTATATGGCGGCCCTATGGATCTAGGGTTTAAACATCAGGCTTTGCAGGCCTATTACTTGGAGTTTATGGATGATTTTGCACGGCAAAAACGCCAGTTTCAATTACCGGAGCGTTTAGTGCAAATTTATAGTAATTAAATAGTTATAATAATTATGTAGCGTTGGGCAGGTAAAATTAACTGCTTGGAATGTTTTCAATGAAAAACTAAGGCAGGAATCTCCTGATTTTAATCAGGAGGGGAATGCCTGGTGTTTAAAAGTGTAAGACGTTTTTTCTTTGATTACTGATATACCGGTCTACCACCTCTTTACTCATGTTTTCCAGTGTACTCATGTAGTAACTGTGCGACCAAAGGTGTCCGCCCCAAAATTTCTGCTGCTTAATTTCCGGATGCTTCTCGAAAAGCATTCGAGTAGATGTGCCCTTAAATGCTTTCACGATGTTCATAGGCGCATATTTTGGTTTAAAACTAATAAGCAGGTGGACGTGGTTGGGCATTACTTCCATGCGTTCTATAGTTACTTCATTCAGGGTAGCGATATGTTGGAGAATAACTTTCATTTCGTCTACTAACTGCGGTGTGATAAATACCTGATTACGGTATTTAGTCACCCAGATTAAATGAAAATGGAAATTATAAACATAGTGACGTTCATAAATGGTATCAGCTAAATGTTGTTTTTTCTTATTCATCAGTTGTTCCCTTAAGTTACTAAAAGATTAAAACTATCTTATAACTCTTGTGCTATTATTAATTTAATTCACAGTAAGGAGGTGCAAGCTACATGAGTAAAACGATGGCCCAACTGCCTTATCATTATGGGGTTAAACTGCGGGTCTTTCCTTCTGCGGAACAAAAACGCTTAATCAAACGCAACAGCGACGCTAGTCGTTTTATCTACAATGAAATGAACGGGATGAATCGCGAACTTTACCTGTTAAAACAAGTGCAGATACCTATTTCTATGGTTCGGAAACGTATTGCGACTCTGGAAGAGCGCTTAAAAAAGCCCGCAACTGGTATTTCCAATATTCACGGGTGGTTGAATAATTCTGGCCTTGATAGTGATATGAAAGCTAATGCCATTAAGAATTACCGTGCCGCTTGGAACCTTTTCCGTAAAGTTCATCGTGCTGGCGTACCGGTTTTTCACAAGAAACGGACTGAACAAAAATATCAGACCTCTAATCACTATGCAGCCAATAAAAGTACACCGACTATGGTCAACGGTAGTGTGCGTTTGCTTGATAAAAAACATTTACACTTACCTAAATTAGGTAAGATTCGTTTTAAAGGTCTGCCGCAAAAGATCTTTTCCCATCGTAGTACTATTCGTATCGGTACGACTACTATTGCAATGGATGCCACTGGTCGCTACTATGTTTCGCTGCAATTAGCCTCGGAACAACCTTTTGTGGAGCTGATCCCCGTTGTCAAATCACCCCTTGGGATTGATCTCAATACTGCTAATTTTTTGACTACTTCTAATGGCGCCGTTGTTGCTAATCCGCGCTATTACCGGCGCCTCCAAGGTAAATTAGCTCAGGCCCAGCGTAAGCTTTCTCGACGGGCATTGCGAGCTCAGAAAGAACAGCGCCCCTTACGTCAGGCAGCCAACTATCAGAAACAACGAGTAGTGGTAGCTAACCTCCAACGCCAGGTGGCTAACCAGCGCCAGAACTTCCTCCACCTGGTCTCCACAACACTAATCAAGAACCACGATTTGGTTGTGGCAGAAGAGTTACGGAGTAAGAACCTGCTGCGCAATCACGCGTTAGCTTTGAGCATTGCCGATGTTGGTTGGCGGACTTTGTTAGACATGTTAGCCTATAAGGCTAAGCTTTATGGGCGTCAATTTATTACCATTAATCCCCGCAACACTACCCAAACCTGTAGTCATTGTGGTTTTTTAAGGGACACTGGCAAGACAGAGAAGCTGACACTGAGAGATCGTGAATGGACGTGTCCGCAATGTGGTAAACATCACCTTCGCGATGAGAATGAAGCACAGAACATTTTGGCCAAAGGCTTAGCGAGTATCTAATTAGTAGGTCCGTCTGGCAACCTGCGGACCATAAAGGCTTTGGTAAATAGCACGTAAGACCTATAAGTAGGCAAGGGCTGTATCTAAGCAAATTGTGGTCGTTGCCCCTTAGGGGCAATTCTCACAATCTCCCGACTTTAGTCGGGAGTGGTTGACTAATAGACCACTAGTATTTAGCGTTTTGGAAATGAAATGGCCAACGGTGAGTTGAAAACCGTTGGCCAGTTGTTAACTATTCCCGATAGAAGTGCAAAGAAGCACTTTTGCAACGGAGAAACATCTCAGAAAGTGCTTTTCTTTGCCAAAACAGCCGGAAACTACTACAGTAGTAGTTAACTACCCAGGAGGTTATCAAATGAGAAACGTTTTAATTTTAGGAGCCAGTGGTAAAATTGCTCTCTTAGTTGAAGAAATGCTGCACTCAAGAACAGATATCCATCTGACTCTTTATGTACGTCATCTTTCCAAACTGCCTGATAAAAATCAAGCTTGGGGTCAAGTTATTCTGGGAGATGTAATGAACACTAAACTGTTAACACAGGCTATGGAACACCAAGATCTAGTTTATGCCAACTTAGCCGGAGAAAATATTTTCCAGCAGGCACAAAATGTAGTGACAGCAATGCAACAACAGCAAGTGCGCCGTTTGGTTTGGATTTCGACTTTGGGTATTTACAATGAAGTACCGGGCAATTTTGGCAAATGGAATAATAAAATGTTAGGTGAAAGTTATCTCCCTAACTATAAAAAAGCGGCTGCAACTATCGAAGCCAGCAATTTAGACTATACGATCATTCGGCCAGCTTGGTTACAAGATCTGGATGAAGTTGATTATGAAATTACTACTAAAAATGAACCTTTTAAAGGAACAGAAGTCTCACGCAAAAGTGTCGCTAGTTTAGTAACAAAAATTATTACTCAACCCCAACAATACATTCAACAATCTTTAGGAGTTAATAAGCCCCATACTGCGGGAGAGCGGCCAAGCTGGTATTAAAAAAATCCAGTTTCAAACTAAAAACCAGCCGATAGTACCTAAAATAGCTAAAAGAATTAAATTGAGCGCAAAGGATTTTTTTAAATATTGCGTTGATTCGGTTTTACTCGTAAAAAAGGAAAATTGTTTATAAGCTAACAAGTTAGCCATTGAAGCAATGGGAGATCCGATACCACCGATATTAGAACCCAGGAAAACAGCGCCGATATTAACAGTAAATTTAGCTACCAAAATAGTCGCCGGAACATTACTGATAAATTGGCTGAGACCAATAGCCGATAAATAAGTGGCGTATTTGTTGGACACCAATAAACTAATTAAAGAAGCAATTTGCTGGGAGCGGCTTAAGTTCCCGATAGCAATAAAAAAGCAAATAAATACTAAAATAGTAGCGTAATCAACATGTAATAAAATTTTCCGATTCATTAAAAAAGCAATAATAATAGTTATAACTGCCATCCAAGCAATGGGCAAGACTTTAAAAATTCCCAAAAATACTAAAACAGTCAAGACTAAAGCCACTAACAATGCTGGAAAATGAACACTGAAGTGGCCAATATCGACATGAATAGGTTGGGGTTTAGTTAGAAGTGCTGCCATTGCAATTAAAATTATTAAACCAATAAGAGCATACGGAGTAGAAACTTTAAAAAAATTAGTAATATTCAGATTATAATGTGACAACAAAAACAAATTATGGGTATTGCCAAAGGGTGTGAAAGCACTGCCAATGTTAGCGGCAGCGGCAATCATAGTGACTGTTAAAATATGATTAACGGGAACTTTTTTAGCTATTTTAAAAAATAAAGGTACAATGATTAAAATAGCAACATCGTTGGTCACCAACATTGCTCCTAAAAAAGTTATTAAAATGAGAATAATCATTAATTGGCGGGTATTTTTTACTTGCGAAGTAAAAGTAGTGGATAAATATTGCAATAAGCCAATGTTTTCAAATATTTGGATTAATACCATCATTGATAATAATGAAAAGATAGTATGAAAATTGATATCATCCACTTCTGGTTTACTGATAAAGTTGGACAATAACGCAGCAATTGCAGCAATCCAGAGCATTTTATCATTGAAGATGTTCCTAATTACGGCCATTTTTTAACCTTCTTGCTTAAGGATCTGAAAAAGAGCAAAACACCATTTATTATTGTACTGTAAATAGAAATCAGAATAAAGGGCTAAACTAGACAATCTAAAATAATTAGTGGTTTTCAGAATTTGCCGGATTTTGAAATGAGATATGTAAAACTTTTTACATGGCGGCAAGAATTAGCTTAGTAATTCAATAAACTTTCAGTAATCGATGCCATTCTGAATGGCATCAAAAATTTAGGACTATTAATATGTATAGTCCATAGCTAAAAACGCACTGGTTGTTTTACTTTTAAAATCCATCCAACTTTGGGCTACTAATTGGCGCTGAAGATGTGCTTAACTATCGCAAGATCCTGCTTGTTAATTTAGTGTCCAATGCGGATCATAAAATGAAGGAGGAATATTAATGAAGCAAGTTTTATTTCAGCATGGTACTTTGGCCTTGTTGGTGCCCGGTTTGTTAGCCGGTACAATGTCTATTGGTGAGTTATTACAGCATGGTGATACCGGTATCGGTACGGGATCCGGATTAGATGGTGAATTAATTATTTTAGAAGGAAATGCCTATCAGATTAGTGGTCAAGGTCAAGTCCGGCAAGTACCTGCAGATTTTACAGTCCCTTTTGCGGATGTCCATCAGGCTGCTTATCAGGATGTAACTACAGTGGCACAACTTTCTCAGACGCAGACTTACCAGCGCTTGGAGCAATTAATCAAAGCGCCGAATACTTTTTATTCTGTAAAAATTAACGGCAGTTTTCAGATGATGCATACGCGCGCCGCCGTTAAATCAACCCCACCTTATAAAACTTTAATGGCAACGGCCCAACAACAGCAGGAATTTACAGCCCATAACATAACGGGGACTTTATTAAGTTATTATTCACCTCAACTCTTTCATGGAGCCACAGTAGCCGGTTTTCATAGTCATTTTTTGGCAGCTGATCATTCTATGGGAGGGCATGTTTTGGATTTTGTACTAACTAAAGGGCAGGTACAAGTCCAAATCTTTGATACTTTCGAACAACATTTACCGATTGCTAATCATGATTTTATGCAGCATGATTTCTCACATGATAATATTGGAGCCGATATTACTACTGCTGAATAAGTTATAGTTGGCAGAGCTTGTAATTAGGTTTTGTTGTGCACTTATTTTGTGGTAAGATATTGCCAAATAGATTAAAGGAGATTATCAATGTCAACAACTTTAATTATTATTCTTGTAATAATAGTTCTTATTATTCTCTATGCAGTCTTATATAATGGTCTGGTTCGAGCTCGCAATCAGGCGCAAGAATTTCAAAGCCAAATTGATGTTCAATTAAAACGGCGGACTGATTTAATTCCCAATTTAGTAGAAACAGTTAAGGGTTATGCTGCGCATGAAAAAACAACTTTAGAAGAAGTTGTCCGTTTACGTAATTCCGTCGTAAGTGCTGATAACTTACAGGATAAAGTGGATGCTGACAACATGCTGACGGGGGCTTTACGTCAAGTTTTTGCCTTAGCAGAAAATTATCCTGATCTGAAAGCTAATCAAGAATTTGGGAAATTAATGGAAGAATTGACCAATACAGAAAATAAAGTAGCTTATTCACGTCAGGCTTATAATAGTGCAGTTCAATACTATAATACCGCTACGCAAACTTTCCCGCGTAATTTAATAGCTAGTATTCATAGCTTTAAACCTATGGAATTCTTATCTATCCCTGAAGAGGAAAAGCAAGCACCACAAGTGAAGTTTTAAGAGGTAAAAATCTATGTTATATCAACAAATTGCGCGTAATAAGCGCAAAACTTATGTAGTTTTTGCCATTTTTTTTGCATTGTTGGGATTGATCGGTTGGATTGTTGGTAAATTGTTTTTTAATAATGCGCTGAGTGGTATTGTTATTGCTTTAGCAATAACGTTCTTTTATGCTTTTACGATTTACTTTCAATCGACTAGTGTAGTTATGCAGATGAATCAGGCCCAACCTATTAAAAATGTGGAACAAGCCCCTGATCTCTGGCATATTGTGGAAGATTTATCTCTGGTAGCGCATGTGCCGCAGCCGGATATTTATATTATTGACGATCCCAGTCCCAATGCTTTTGCCACCGGCCGTGATCCCCAACATGCCGCCGTAGCGGTAACTTCCGGTTTATATCAATTAATGGATCGTGAAGAATTAGAAGGGGTTTTAGGGCACGAGATTTCCCATATTCGCAATTATGATATTCGAGTATCAACCATTTCGGTAGCTTTATCTTCAGCAATTATTTTTATTTCCTCAATGTTAGGCAATATGTATCGCTGGGGCTGGTTATTTGGTGGCGGTGGTGACAATGACCGTGATAATTCTCGAAATGGGAATATCCTGCAAATTGTTTTATATATTGTAGGTTTATTATTTGCGATTATTGGTCCTATAATTGCAACGATCGTGCGTTTGGCCATTTCACGTAATCGGGAGTATTTAGCTGATGCTTCTGGCGTGGAATTGACTCGTAATCCGCAGGGATTAATTAACGCGCTAAAAAAATTAGAACAAGTAACTCAGCCTATGCAGCATGTTGACGATGCTAGTGCAGCTTTATATATTACTGATCCGCAAAAAGGCAAACATTCTTTACAACAATTGTTTGATACGCATCCACCATTGGCAGACCGTATCCAAAGATTGGAACGGATGTAGAATCTTAAAATTAGCCTTGACAGCTTTTTAAATTAGGTTTACGATAACGACAATTAAAAAATGCTGAGAACAGATGAGTAAATATTAGTTACATTTACAGAGAACCACTGGTGATGAGAAGTGGAGTGCCAACAATGTTGAAGATGGTCTGGGAGCAAATCGAGTGATGAATTAATCTTAATCATTCGCGGTTGACACCTGATAGCGCGGTCCAAGTATAGCTTTGTTTGTGTACTTGTCGAGGATAGTATTGTGAAGTACTATTAAATTTGGGGTGGTAACACGCGAAAAGCGTCCCTTATTACAGATTTAGATTTGTAATAAAGGACGCTTTTTTGTTCTTGTTTTTCAGCTCAAGGAGGATGTATTATGGCACAACATTTTAGTAAACGAACACAATCACCATTTAGATTTGATATTGTTGGCAGTTTTTTACGACCAGCTAAGCTGAAGCAAGCCCGTCATCAGTTAAGTGCTGGGCAAATAACGCCTCAACAGTTAACGGAAATTGAGGATGAAGCAATTATTGATTTGCTTCAACAAGAAGCACAAGTAGGTTTACATGCAGTAACTGATGGTGAGTTTCGTCGCAGTTGGTGGCACTTGGACTTCTTTTGGGGACTAGAAGGTGTTCAAAAAGTGGCGGCCGCGACAGGATATCAATTTCATGATGAAGTGACACGTGCGGAAACGGTACAATTAACTGCTAAAATTAGCGGCCATAATCATCCTTTTATTGAGCATTTTAAATTTACCCAAGAGCATGCCCCCGCTGGTGTTCAGGTTAAACAAACAATTCCTGCACCCAGTCAATTTTTAGCAGAATTAAAACGTCGGCCCGAACAAACTCGAATTGCGGAATTTTACCCTGATCAAGATGATTTGTTAGCTGATACTGCACAAGCTTATCAACAAGTGATTCAAGATTTATATGATGCCGGTTGTCGAACCTTGCAGCTAGATGATTGCACCTGGGGAGCGATAGCTGATTGGCAGGCTCATCCTGAACATTTAAGCGAGCCGTTGGATTTAGAACAGTTAAAAGATACTTATGTCCAGTTAAACAATGCAGCAATTCAAAATTTGCCTGCAGATTTAGTAGTCAATACCCATATTTGTCGGGGAAATTATCATTCCACTTGGTCTTATTCCGGCGGTTATCAAAGTGTTGCAGAGCCATTATTTTCTCAAGAAAATGTTCAGGCTTATTATTTAGAGTATGATTCGCAGAGAGCGGGCGATTTTCAACCTTTAAAACAGGTTAGTGGTGATAAATATGTAGTTTTAGGCTTAGTTACCAGTAAATCTGGAACCCTAGAGAATAAAGCAGCATTAATTCAACGTCTGCAAGAAGCCAGTCAGTTTATTGATCTCGATCGATTAGCTATTAGTCCGCAATGCGGCTTTGCTTCTACGGAAGAAGGCAATGTATTAACAGTTGAACAACAATGGGCGAAAATCAAACTTTTAGAGGAAGTGGCACAGGAGGTTTGGGGTCATGAAGTTTAAAAAAAACTGGGGTTTTGCTATCATTCTTACCTTAATCTTAATTTTGAGTGTTAATGTTTCAACAGCACAGGCCCGCAGTCAAACAGTAGTGGTTGGCAGTCAAGGCTCAGATGCGCAAATTTGGCGCTATATTTCCCGCTCCACCGCTGCTAAAAAAGCACATTTAAAAATTCGCGTTAAAGAAATTAACGATGGTATTCAGCTCAATCGGGCTACTTCGGAAGGTAGCGTCGATGCGAATGCTTTTCAATCGGCTAGTTATTTGCAATCTTATAACAAGGACAATCCGAATGGTAAATTAACAATTCTCGGTACTACCTATCTAGAACCTTTAGGTCTTTATTCCAAAAAATATAAAAGTTTAAAGCAGTTACCCGATCATGCGAAGATTGCCATTGCGGATGATCCGGCTAATCAAACCCGCAGCTTACAATTATTACAAACTGCCGGTTTAATTAAATTGAATAAAACTCGTGATCAAACAGCTTCCGTCAATGATCTAAAGGCCAATCCGCATCATTTCCGTTTTTATCAGGTAAATAGTTCTACAGTAGCCCGAGTGCTCAATGATGTAGCGGCAGGACTAATTACTAATACAATAGCTCAAGAAAGTGGCTTGAATGTTTGGCATGATAGTATTCTCCATGAGAAACTGGATCGTTCCACTCAAAAAAATATCAATATTATTGCCGCCAGTCCTAAAAATAGTCGGCGCCCGGAAATAAAAAAATTAGTCAAAGTATATCATCAACCCGCCGTTAAGCGTTATATTAGAAATAGTTTTCACCATACTAAAGTTTTGGTGAAAGAACCAGTAAGTAAGTTAAAGGAGTAGATAATAATGGCAAAAGTAGAAAGTTTTACTTTGGATCATACTAAAGTAAAAGCACCTTATGTACGTTTAATTACAGTAGAAACCGGTCCTCAGGGTGATAAGATTTCTAATTATGATTTAAGATTAGTACAACCTAATGAAAATGCAATCCCTACAGCCGGCTTGCATACGATTGAACACTTACTAGCAGGATTATTGCGGGATCGACTAGACGGTGTTATTGATTGTTCACCTTTTGGTTGCCGCACCGGTTTTCATTTAATTACTTGGGGAGAACATTCTACTACTGAAGTAGCACAAGCTTTAAAATCATCTTTAGAGGAAATTAGAGATCAGATTCAATGGCAAGATGTTCAAGGCACCACAATTGAAAGTTGTGGTAATTATCGTGACCATTCCTTGTTTTCAGCTAAAGAATGGTGTAAAAAGATTTTAGATGAAGGTATTAGTGATCAACCTTTTGAGCGGCATGTGATTTAAGCATCGTTGCTGATATTATTTCAAATAATTTTATAAACCGTATCAATTACTATGACATTAACTTTGACATTATCTCAAGAATAAATTAAATTATTCAAGCGGAGATGACTTATTAATAGTTAAAGGAGTGGTTCGATGCGGTTTATTTTTTTGATAGCAGGTCTAGCTTTAGTATTTTTCCTGGGATGGTTAGTAAGCTATGATCGCCAGCATATTAAATATCGCCAGATTGGTATCTTGTTGTTGTTGCAATTTGTAATTTCATTTTTATGTTTGCATACTTCTGGCGGTATTAGCGTGTTAGAACAGATTTCGGCCTTTTTTAATTGGTTAATGGATCAGGCCGGAGCCGGAGTTAACTTTGTGTTCGGTAATATTATGATTAAACCGAGACAGACGGTCTTTTTCTTGAATGTGTTGATGCCGATTGTGTTTATTGCCGCATTGATTGGGATTCTTAATTACATCAAAGTATTACCCTTTATTATTAAATGGGTAGGCTGGTCATTAAATAAAGTAGTAGGAATGGGAGAAATGGAAAGTTATTTTGCCATTTCGACAGCTATTTTAGGTATGCCGGAAGTCTTTATTACTATTAAAGATCAGATTGCCCAACTCAGTCCCAAACGTTTATACACAATCTGTGCTTCAGCTATGAGTGCAGTTTCAGCCTCCTTATTAGCTTCATATATGAAGATGATTCCGGGCAAATTTGTGGTAGTGGCTGTTTTTTTAAATATTTTATCGGCGTTAATTGTGTCTTGTATCATTAATCCTTATGATGTTAAAGCCGATGAACAGGAAATTAAACCAGCTACAGATCCGCAGGCGGAACCATTTTTTCAAATGCTTGGCAACTACATTATGGATGGTTTTAATGTAGCTATCACGGTCGGAGCTATGGTTTTAGGATTTGTCGCACTGATTGCTTTTTTAAACAATACTTTAAAAGCTGCGATTCATATTTCTTTTACGCAGATTTTAGGATATATTTTTTCACCGATTGCTTTTATTATGGGAGTTCCCACAGCTGATATTGTGAAAGTCGGCAGTTTAATGGCTACTAAACTCTTAACTAATGAATTTGTGGCAATGGCTGATTTACAGGCGATGAAGGGTTTATCAGCTAAATCACTGGCGATAATTTCTTCTTATTTAGTTTCTTTTGCTAACTTTGGTTCGATAGGAATTATCACGGGCTCGATGAAATCTATCAGTGCCAAACAGGGTACTTATGTTGCCAACTTTACTATGAAATTATTATTGGGAGCTACTTTAGCTTCAGTCATTACGGCGACGATTGTGGGGGTTTATTATTAATAGCTCTCAAAGAAAGGTATTCTAAAAATCAGTTCTCTTATGAGGACTGATTTTTGTTTAAATATTGGCAAGTAAAATTAAGCCGCCTTGCTTATGAAGAAATTAACTTATTAATTAAATTGTAAAAATAATGTACTAAACGGCGCACTTGTTGACTGCTAACTTGTGCTAATCTATTGATACATTTTCTAAAGAGAAACTGAACGATGAGGTCAATAGCAGCCAAAATAAAAACAAGGACAATGGCCCAAAATAAGCAATACAATTGCACTTTATTAGTGTATTGGTACTTGGTAGCATGAATCCACTGATTGATAATTAAATAATGAGATAAATAATTATCGTGCAAAAGATACATGGGTAAAGTGGTGGTAGCAATCTTATTAATCCAGTGATTATGAAAAGATGGCAACTGGAGAAATACTAGAAATAGCTCCAAAGCCCCAATTAGTTCAAAGGGACTGTTGCCGTCCGCAAAATAAAAGAAGCGGTGATTGTTGGCTTTGATAAAACCATTTTTGATGAGAAGATCTACGGCGTAAATAGAACCAATCAAAAAGATCAGCATGATCAAAAGGACAATAAGATGAATTAAATAGTGGGCTTGTAGATAATGGGAATTGTGACGATACAATCTTATGTAGCCGCCGCAAAAATAAAGATAGATCGCAGTAATTAAGGTATTATTAGAGCCAGTAGTTTGATTTTTAAAAAAAGTTGCCAGAATAAATAAGTACCCAAAACCCACGACTAAAAGGCTCAAATATTCTTTTTGAGAAAGCGCAGCTAACATCTTATTGAGAGAATAGGTGCCAATAAAATCAAGAAAATATAAGCGCTAATAAACCAATAATAACCACCAAAAATAGGAAAGATGCTTTTAATCAATGGCTCTAATTTGAGTAAATGGGGATAAAAAATTAGGGTCAGCATTAATATCGTCCATGAATAAAATAAAGTAGTAATCCATAAATGTGCTATTTTAAAGGATTTAAGTGCAGTTTGCCGAATGAGAAAATAGCCCGTAATAATAAAAAAGAGATTGACTCCTAATTTGGCCCCGATCCAAAGACTCTGAATAGAAACTTGATGAGACAATGTCATAGCAGTATAGTGCCAATTTGTGTAATAAATGATATGTCCTAAAATAATTAGAAACATCGCTATAATCCGCAAGAACTCAATTTTTGAATCTCTTTGATGAGCCATAGTTTTTCCCCCTGCTAACAATCGCTAGTGACGCTAGCTTTCAAAGAAAAAGTATTTTAGTGAGCGATAAATGCTAAAATCTCTTCTGGTTTAGAAAAAATGTGTTCTGCTTCAGGAAATTCCAGTTCCGGATTAGCTCCCCATTGAGCTAGTCCGAAGTCTACCTGGGCGTTATGAGCACTACCGACGTCATTTTTGGAATCACCAATGTATAAAGTATCACTGGCTTTGGACTGTATTTGCTGTAGGGCTGCTAAGGTTGGTTCTGCATCTGGTTTAGGTGCTTGGACTTGATCAGCGGTAATAAAATGCTGGAAATATTGACCAATGGGAGTTTTCATTAAAATCGAATCTACTTCACGTTGATCTTCGGAAGTTACAACAACTAAGGGAATTTTCCAGTTTCTAAGTTGCTCTAAAGTTGCGGTTATTCCGTCAAAAGGTTTAATTTCATCAGTAAAGGTAAATGCGTTTTTGACCACACTTTCGGCACAGTGTAGTTGTTGTTCTGGGCGAATATGATATTTTTCAAAAACGTCTTGTGCCGTTCCTGAAAAACTAAACTCTAAATCTTTTAAAGACTGTTTTATCTGATACTCTTCCCATAGAGTTTTTTGTAAAGCTAAGAGTGCAGCATCATGTGTGTCTAATAAAGTACCATCAATATCGAAAATTACATTTTTATACATTTTTTTGACCCCTAACGAATTTTCATATCGTTATTATAGTATGATAAAAGAGAACTGAGCAATAAGGAGGAACTTATTTTAATGCAAGTGCAAACTACCCAAGCTAATTTTGCCATACCCGGTGTTTATTTTTCAGGACGCTGGGCACAATTAGCAGATAATCAGGGAGTATATACCAGTAATTTAGGAGCACAAATCTATTTTAAAGTTGAAAAAGCTACCCAAATCGAGTTATTTTTTACAACGACAGCTGCTGCAGCAGGAGTTTGGCTAGCGTATCAAGTGGACCAGAAACCCTATCAGCGTGTTAATTTAGCCCATATGCCTTTGAAAATTGTCTTGCCTGATGAAAAACAGCATACTCTGAGAATAGTTTATAGTGGTAATACACCTCGGGACAATGTTTGGAAGCATCAAGGCGGTTTATGTTTACAAAAAATTCACTGCAATCAAGAAGCAATCCTGACTCCGGTTAAACCTGTTGGTCGGCCTATCACTTTTATCGGCGATTCGATTACTGCTGGTTCATGGCTGCACGGGACCACTGCTGGCCGCGATTACTGTGCAGAAGGTAATTATGCGGCTTTAGTTGCTAATCAGTTAAATTTGGAAGATATTCGGATAGCTTATCCGGGAGCTGGAGTGCTCAAACCCGGTAGTGGTTCTGTTCCGGCGGCGGCGCAATTTTTGGAACAAGTTGATGCGGATCACTCCTGGCAAGCTCAGCCTTCGCAATATTTAGTAATTAATTTAGGGACAACGGATCGTAAAGCTAATGAAATTATCTTTAGAGCTGCTTTTGAGTTATTATTAGAAAAAATTCAATTATTATATCCACAAACCCCCAAATTGGTAATGATTCCTTTTTCACAACAACATGCCCAGGTAATTCTTGAAGAATCTCGGGAATATCCGCAAACTCAAGTTTTAGAAACGGCAACTTGGAATTTAACTTATACCGATGGTTTGCATCCTGATGCCGCTGCTACTTCCCAAATTGCAAACCACGTACTAGCAGCTTTAAAACAGTTGGCAAATTAACAGTTGAGACTGAGAATTGATAGTTTTTTCTCGGTCTTTTTTGTATAATATGAGTTTAATGTATATCAAAATTAAAGGAAGATTGAGATGGCAACCAAAGATAGCTCCCAAAAGTTACGCAAAGATAATTTATTGACTGGATCAGCTTGGATTACAGTTAGTGGGATTGTGTCTCGGGCTTTGTCGGCTTTATATGTAATTCCCTGGAATATTTGGATGGGTTCAGCAGCAGTAGTAGCTTCGGCCAATGCCTTATATGGCAAGGTTTATCATATTTATGATTTCTTTTTATTAGTTTCGACTGCGGGTTTGCCCAGCGCTATTTCTAAACAAATTTCGCATTATAATGCTTTAGGAGAATATGAAGCTGGAAATCAATTATTTAAACAGGCCATTCGTGTTACTGCCATAATTGGTGTCTTATTTGGAGCCTTTATGTATTTTGGAGCGGACATGGTAGCAGCACTTTTTACTAATAGTGATCCGCGGAGTATTCCTGCGATTAGAGCTTTAGCTATTGCCGTTTTGATTTTACCGACTTTAAGTATTATGCGGGGTTATTTTCAAGGTTACGGGCAAATGGGGCCATCAGCTATTTCAATGATGTTGGAACAATTAGCACGCGTAGCTTATATGCTGGCAATTACCTATATTATTATGCAGATTCAACGTGGAAATTACGTTGATGCGGTTACTAAGTCTACTTTTGCTTCATTTATTGGTGCGGCCATCTCGGTTTTGTATTTATTAACTTGCTTTGCCCGGCAACATCAACACCTGGCCGAGCTGGCTCATACCGGCAGCCATAAAATTCATTTTACTGCTCAAGACTTTACCAAAGAAATTTTTCTGCAGGCGATTCCTTTTATTATTATTGATTCAGCCGTAACCATCTTTAATTTGTTTGATCAAGCCACCTTTAATCCCATGATGCAAAGTTTCTTAAAAATTTCGCAACAGCAGCTGGACTATTATTATTCGCTTTTTGGGTTTCAGGCTAATAAGTTAATGATGGTCACTGTTTCTTTAGCCACGGGAATTGTTTCTTCAGCAATTCCGTTGGTAGCTTCTTTATATACCAGTAAAGATACTGGCAAAGTTACCCAACAAATTATTAATATTTTACGTTTGTTTGGGTTCTTTATGTTGCCGGCTACTTTAGGCATGTGGGCTGTATCCCGACCTTTGTGGGGAGCGTTTTACGGCTTTGACCAATTGGGTATCAAAATGCTGCGTTTTTCTTGTTTAGTGGCGTTATTAATTGGCTTGTTTATGGTACTGGCAGCTATTTTACAGGCCCTGTACCGCAATAATCTTGCCATCAAGTATTTACTGATTGGCTTTGGCTTTAAGGTTATTATTCAGTGGCCTTTAGTTTATTGGTTACACGAATATGGTCCGCTAACTGCCACCATTTTGGCTTTAATTCTGATTTGTTATTTGATGCTGCATCGAATTTATTGCCTGTATCCTTTTAATTTAAAACAGCTTATCAGCCAGAATTTAAGTAAAATTCTTTTAGCAGCGGTCATAATGGCAATGGTTGTTTGGGGAGTAGACATTTTCCTGTACACCGTAACAGCCAAAATCGGCCGGATTTTAAGTGCGGTTTATTTACTGCTTGAAGTAGTTATTGGTGCAGGTATTTATGGCTATCTAACTTTAAAATTTCGCTGGTTGGATCAGAATTTAGGACTGGATGCTCAGCGCTGGCGGCGCTGGCTGCATCTTAAATAAATTGTTTCTTGACAGTCAAATTGGTTTATATTAGACTAATTGTAATTTAAAAACATTTGAATACTGGAACCAATTAATTGTTTCCCGTGAGGAACAGATAGGTTTAAAGGCGGAAGTGCACCTAGCATCTTTGCAGGCAATAATTGGCGAAGATGTTAGGTGTTTTTTGATGAATTCAAAAAAAGGGGCCTAGAAATGATACATGATTTTGTTAATATCAACCAAATATCACTGACTGATGTAAAACGGTTCATTATTTTAGCAGAAGCCTTTAAACAGGGTGCCAGTATTACTTTACAGCGTCCAGCTTATGCACTGAATATGTTTTTTGAAAATAGTACACGCACACATACCAGTTTTGAAATGGCTGAACGCCGTCTGGGAGTTCAAGTACTCCAATTCGTTCCCAGTGCCAGTTCCGTAAGTAAAGGTGAAACTTTATTAGATACTTTAAAAACGCTTCAAGCCATTGGTATCAATTTAGCGGTAATTCGTCACAGTCAAAATGCCTATTACCAGCCTTTGCTGCAAGCACACTTGACATTAAGTTTGGCTAATGCCGGGGATGGCAGTGGCCAACATCCTTCACAATCATTACTGGATTTAATGACTATTTTTGAAGAATTTAACAGATTAAATGATTTAAAAATTGGGATTGTGGGCGATCTGGCCCATTCTCGAGTAGCACGTTCGAATGCCCAAATTCTGCAAAGTTTGGGCTCACAAGTTTATTTTAGCGGGCCTCAGCCATGGCTGACTGCTGATTTTCGCCAATGGGGAAAATTTCTCCCCCTAAAAGAGTTGCTGCCTCAAGTAGATGTTCTAATGGTTTTGCGTGTTCAACATGAGCGCTTTCAAGCAGCAGAAGAAAATGCCTTTGAGACACAAAGTTATTATGAGCAATATGGCTTGACACCAGCGCGCTTAACAATGTTACCCCAGCAAGCGATAATTATGCATCCTGCTCCCGTTAATCGTGATGTGGAAATTGCTGATCAGTTGGTAGAATGTCCCCAATCACGGATTTTTACCCAAATGCAAAACGGGGTTTACGCGCGGATGGCGATTGTAGCTGCACTTCTGGCCAGCCAGGGAATTGTCAAAGAACAAGAATTGTAGGAGCTGATCCAATGAAAACTTTATTAACTGGCGGCCGCGTATTTCTAGAGGGGCGCTTAGTCCAACAAGATGTGTTGGTTAGTGAACAAAAAATCAGACAAATTGCACCTGCGATTCAGTGTTCCGATGCGCAAGTCATTCATTTGCATCCCAGTCAGGTGATTGCTCCTGGATTTGTGGATTTGCATGTTCATTTGCGTGAGCCGGGATTTACAGCAAAAGAGACCATTAAAACCGGCACTTTGGCCGCTGCTCATGGAGGTTACACGACCGTGGCGGCAATGCCTAATGTCAGTCCTGTTCCTGACACGCCCGCCCGCTTGCGGGCAATGCTGGAGTTAAATCAGCAGCAAGCTCAAGTCCACGTTTTACAGTACGCTAGTATTACTAAAGCACGAACGACCGATCAGTTGGTGGATTTTGCCGGTCTCAAAGCTGCTGGAGCCTTTGGCTTTAGTAATGATGGCAATGGTGTGCAAAAGGCGGCGACCATGTACGCGGCTATGCAGGAAATTAAACAAGTAAATTTACCCTTAATGGCACATATTGAAGATGACGGCTTAACGAATAAAGGGGTGATCACAGCAGGCAGTTCTGCACAAAAATTGGGCTTGCCGGCTATCACTCCAGCAGCTGAAACTGCACAACTAGCCCGTGATTTAGAACTGGCAGAGCTGACAGGTGTTCATTATCATGCGTGTCATGTTTCTACTGCTGCCGGTGTTCGCTTAATTCGCAGTGCTAAAGCGCGCGGTTTAGCGGTGAGTGCTGAAGTAACACCGCATCATTTATTATTAGATCAATCGGATATTACGACAGATAATCCGATGTTTAAAATGAACCCACCCTTACGGACTTTAGCTGATCGACAAGCCTTATTAGCTGGTTTGTTTGACGGGACGATTGATTTCATCGCTACTGATCATGCGCCCCATACGGCGTCTGATAAGTCCGGCTCGATGAAAACGGCCGCTTTTGGTATTACCGGTTTAGAAACTAGTTTTGCTCTGCTCTATACACATTTAGTAGCCCCTCGTATTTGTTCTTTGGAACAATTAATTCAGTGGCTCAGTTGTAAGCCGGCCCAAATTTTTCATTTGCCCCAAGCTGGCCGGATTGCCGTTGGCCAAAGAGCCGATTTAACTATTTTAAATACTGCAGAGACAGCTGAAGTCCAAGCACAGAAAATGTATTCTTTAGGTCACAATTCCCCCTTTATTGGAGAAAAAGTTACCGCCACTATCCAAGCTACCATGGTGGCAGGCAAATGGGTGTATCAAGAAGGGAGTAAAAAATGAAACGCTATTTAGTTTTAGAAGATGGGAGTATTTATGAAGGCCAAGGTTTTGGCGATATGCACGAAGCCTTTGGCGAGATTGTTTTTAATACTGGCATGTCTGGTTATCAGGAGTCGATCACTGATCAATCTTATAACGGAGAAATTTTATTATTTACTTATCCTTTGATTGGTAATTATGGACTGAATCGCGATGATGATGAGTCTTTACATCCTACCTGTCGTGCAGTGGTTGTGCATGAATATGCCAGACATCCGGGTAATTGGCGTCAAAAATTAAATTTAGATGAATATTTAAAAATGCATAAAATCCCCGGAATTACTGCTATTGATACGCGGGCTGTGACGCGGCATATCCGACAGCGTGGATCTTTAAAAGCTGCGATAGTTGATGAAATCCAAACTGATACTGTGACTAACTTAAAACAGCAACCACTACCCCATAATCAGGTTTTACAAAGTACTACAAATAATCCTTATCCTGGCCCAGCTACCGGACACAAGGTGGTGGTAGTTGATTTCGGATTAAAAAATTCTATCCTGCGACAATTAGCACAACGTAATTGTGATTTTATCGTTATGCCGGCTACGAGCAAGGCTGCACAAATTTTAGCTTTAGATTCGGATGGCGTATTGTTAAGTAACGGTCCCGGGGATCCCAAAGACTTGCCCCAAGCGTTAACAATGATTCAAATTATTGAAAAAAAAGTACCCCTGTTTGGAATTTGTTTAGGTCATCAACTATTTGCTTTGGCTAATGGAGCGGATACTTATAAATTGAAGTTTGGTCATCGCGGCTTTAATCATCCTGTTCGCAATTTAGCAACACAAAAAATTGGTTTTACTGCACAAAACCATGGTTATGCTGTGGATCGGGCTTCTCTTGTTCAAACAGATTTAGTCATTACCCATGAAGAAATTAATGATCATACTGTTGAAGGGTTGCGTCATAAGCAATATCCGGCCTTTTCGGTGCAGTTTCATCCCGACGCAGCTCCGGGACCGCATGATAATGTTGCATTATTTGATCATTTTATTAAGTTAATGGATCAATACGCACGCTAGGAGGTTTAAAATGCCACAAAGAACAGATATCCATAAAATTTTGGTCATTGGTTCTGGACCGATTATCATTGGTCAAGCAGCTGAGTTTGATTATTCAGGAACTCAAGCTTGCTTGGCCTTAAAGGAATTGGGCTATCAAGTAGTTTTGGTAAATTCTAATCCAGCTACGATCATGACTGATAAGCAAATTGCTGATAAAGTTTATTTAGAACCGTTGACTGTCCAATTTGTGTCCCAAATTTTACGTAAGGAATTACCGGAGGCAATATTGCCGACTTTAGGGGGACAGCAGGGATTAAATATGGCGGTAGCCTTGTCAAATTTGGGAATCTTAGATGAATTGCAGATTGAGCTTTTGGGAACTAAGCTGGCAGCTATCGAGCAAGCAGAAGATCGTGAGCAATTTCGTGCACTTATGAAAGAACTAAATGAACCCGTTCCGGATTCTGCAATTGCACATAATGTCAAAGCGGCCTTAAATTTTGCTGATCAAACAGGGTACCCGGTCATTGTGCGGCCTGCCTTTACCATGGGAGGCAGTGGCGGCGGAATTGCTCATAATGATCAGGAATTACGGCAAATTGCAGCTAATGGCTTAGATCTGTCACCTGCAACTCAAATTTTGGTAGAACAAAGTATTGCGGGTTTTAAAGAAATAGAATTTGAAGTAATGCGTGATCATCAAGATAATGCCCTGGTTGTCTGCAATATGGAAAATTTTGATCCGGTAGGTATTCATACCGGAGATTCGATAGTGTATGCGCCGGTGCAAACTTTATCGGATCGCGAAGTGCAAATGTTACGTGATGTTTCTTTAAAAATCATTCGCGCCTTAAAAATTGAAGGTGGCTGTAATGTGCAATTAGCATTGGATCCAGATAGTTATAATTATTATGTCATTGAAGTTAATCCTCGTGTCAGTCGTTCTAGTGCCTTAGCTTCCAAAGCTACAGGTTATCCGATTGCTAAAATGGCCGCTAAAATCGCGGTAGGTTTGACACTGGATGAAATTAAAAATCCTATTACCCAAACAACTTATGCGCAATTTGAACCGGCTTTAGATTATGTGGTCTGTAAGATTCCTCGGTGGCCGTTTGATAAATTTACCCAAGCCGACCGCACTTTGGGAACGCAAATGAAATCCACCGGTGAGGTTATGGCTATCGGCCGTAATCTGGAAGAAGCTACACTTAAAGCTGTCCGCTCATTGGAAATTGGTCTGAATGATTTACACAAAACCGGTCTGCAAAAACTAAGTAATGATTCTTTAGAAAAAGGTCTAATACAAGTACAGGATGATCGGCTCTTTTATATAGCAGAAGCGTTGCAGCGCGGATATTCCTTAGAAAAGATTCATGATCTTACAAAAATTAATATTTTCTTTTTAGACAAATTAGCCCATATTCAAGAATTAGAACAGCAGCTACAAGAACATCCGCAGGACTTGTCACTTTTGCGGCAAGCCAAACAATATGGGCTGGCGGACACAACCATTGCCCATTGTTGGCAACAAGCACCGCAGCAGATTCGCCAATTGCGTTTAGAGCAACATATTGTGCCGGTTTACAAAATGGTAGATACTTGTGCGGGAGAATTTGCTTCAGTAACGCCTTATTTTTATAGTACTTATGAGCAAGAAAATGAAAGCTTAGTTGATAAAAAACCTGCCATTGTAGTATTAGGTTCTGGCCCGATTCGAATTGGGCAGGGAGTGGAGTTTGACTATGCGACAGTCCATTGTATTCAGGCCATTCAATCTTTGGGATATAAGGCCATTAT
Source organism: Bombilactobacillus mellis (assembly GCA_013346905.1). Taxonomy (GTDB): domain Bacteria; phylum Bacillota; class Bacilli; order Lactobacillales; family Lactobacillaceae; genus Bombilactobacillus; species Bombilactobacillus mellis_A. Next base: position 1,571,431 of record JAAEDX010000001.1, on the reverse strand, counting down.
TATTAATAACAATCCCGAAACAGTGTCTACCGACTTTTCTATTTCTGATAAATTATATTTTGAGCCCCTAAGTCTTGAAGATGTCCTCAATGTTATCGATTTAGAACAGCCTCAAGGAGTAATTGTTCAATTTGGGGGACAAACGGCTATTAATCTAGCCGCTCCTCTAGTCGAAGCGGGAGTAAAAATTATTGGGACAACCGTTGCCGATATTAACCGGGCTGAAGATCGTAATGAATTTGATCAAGTCATTAAAAAATTACAAATTCCCCAACCGCTTGGAGATACAGCTACTAATGCCGATGATGCTTTAAAAATTGCTGATCGCATTGGTTACCCAGTTTTGGTTCGTCCCAGCTATGTTTTGGGCGGCAGAGCTATGGAAATTGTCCATAATCAAAAGGATCTCAAACACTACATGCATAATGCTGTTCAAGTATCTCATCGTCATCCGGTTCTAATTGATCAATATTTAGTAGGCAAAGAATGTGAAGTCGATGCAATTTCGGATGGCAAAGATGTTTTAATTCCCGGAATTATTGAACATATTGAGCGTGCCGGCGTCCATTCGGGCGATTCAATGGCTATTTATCCTTGCCAAAATTTATCGCAAGCCGTGCAAAAACAGATTGTTCAATATACTCAAGAATTAGCTCAAAGTTTAAATTGTATAGGGATGATGAATATTCAATTTATTATTCATAATGAGCAAACTTATGTCATTGAAGTTAACCCCCGTGCTAGCAGGACAGTGCCTTTTTTAAGTAAAGTAACCGTTATTCCTATGGCTCAAGTAGCAACGAAAGCTATGCTTGGCAGCAGTCTCAAAGGCCAAGGCTATTCTGCCGGTTTACAGCCTGTTGGAAAAATGATTCATGTAAAAGCTCCCGTATTTTCTTTTTCGAAATTGACACAAGTGGATAGTTTATTAGGACCGGAAATGAAATCTACTGGTGAAGTCATGGGAAGTGACTATACTCTCCCCAAAGCTTTGTATAAAGCCTTTGAAGCTACTAAAATTCATTTGCCCCATCATGGGACCATTTTAATAACGGTAAAAGATGAGGACAAAAAAGAAGCAATTCAGTTAGCTCAGCGCTTTCATGAACTAGGTTTTCAGTTAATAGCGACTATGGGCACAGCTCAAATTTTGCATACGGCTGGTTTAAAAGTTAAATCAGTAGATAAACTGGCGCAAAATTCGAACCTGTTAGATTTGATTACCCAGCATCAAGTTCAGTTAGTTATTAATACAATTTCTCATGCCCAAGACAGTGCGGCAGATGGAGTTTTGATTCGCCAAACGGCGATTGCCCATGACGTACCGTTATTTACGTCGTTAGATACTGTCGCAGCGATTTTACAAGTGTTGGAAGCTCAGTCATTTGTAGCGCAGGCTTTATAGGAGGATAAATGAAACGTTTAAATGTAAAGTTACCTAATATTACTTTAAAAAATCCCGTTATGCCGGCTAGTGGAACGGCCGTTTATGGACAAAAAATGGCCCAAGATTTTGATTTAAACGCGTTAGGAGCCTTTGTAATTAAGTCGACCACGCTTACCGCTCGTCAAGGAAACGCCCGACCAACAACTGCGCAGATGACAGGAGGGTGGTTGAATGCCATCGGTTTAAAAAACCCTGGTCTTCAAGACGTATTGACCACCAAATTGCCGTGGTTAGCACAGCATTATCCAGATTTACCAATCGTTGGCAGTGTGGCCGGCTCTACACTGGCCGAATATGTAACTGTGGCCCAAAAATTAGCCAGTGCTCCTAATATTAAATTGCTAGAAATAAATATTTCTTGTCCAAATGTTGAACAGGGCGGGTTGGTTTTTGGAACAGATCCCCAAATAGTTACAAAATTAACTCGACAAATTAAGCAGGTGGTAACTAAACCAGTATTTATGAAATTAACGCCTAATGTAGCTGATATTGTGAAAATAGCTTTAGCTGCCCAAAAGGGTGGTGCTGATGGCGTAACTATGATCAATACTCTAACAGGTTTAGGCTTTGATCTTAAGACTCAGCAACCGCTTTTGGCTCATGGTACTGGCGGATTATCCGGTAGTGCTTTGCATCCGTTAGCGGTACGGATGATACGGCAAGTTCGCACAGCCACTTCGCTACCAATTATTGGTGTGGGGGGAATTGCTTCTGCTGCCGATGTTTTAGAGATGTTGATTGCCGGAGCTAATGCCGTGCAGGTAGGTAGTGCTACTTATCATCAAGCTGATGCCTGTTTAAAGATTGTACAGGACCTGCCAGCAGTGATGGATAAATATCAAATTGCTAATTTACAGGATTTAATTAACAAAATTCATGAACAAGTAGCACCACATTAAAAAATTTTAGCAAAAGAAAAAACACCGCCACAGCGGTGTTTTTGTTATTTAAATTATTGAGGGGGGGATTCAATATTTAAATATTATATTGGGGAGGTGATAAGAAATATTCATCTCTTATCAACTTACAGACTCTATTATAAAATGCAGTTATGAATTAGTGATTGTTAAACTGTGAAGAAAGTGTGAAATTTTATTTTTAATGAAAAACAAAGGCATAAATCTCCTGATTTTAATGAGGGCCTATATTTAGGACTTTTTTCGAAGAATAGTGGGTTAAAACGGCCTTTCAAAGGAAGCACAATATTACGCTTATAACTAACATAACTCCTATGCTATTATAACAGTAAGGAGGTGCAAGCTGCATGAGTAAAACGATGGCCCAACTGCCTTATCATTATGGGGGTTAAGCTGCAGGTCTTTCCTTCTACGGAACAAAAACGCTTAATCAAACGCAACAGCGATGCTAGTCGTTTTATCTACAATGAAATGAATGGTATGAATCGCGAACTTTATCAACTGCGACAGGTAAAATTACCTATTGCCATTGTTCAACAACGCATTCAAACCCTGGAAGAGCGCTTAAAAAAGCCCGCAACTGGTATTTCCAATATTCACGGTTGGCTGAATAACCGCGACTTAGATAGCCTCATGAAGGCAAACGCGATTAAAAACTATCGCACCGCTTGGCAGCTTTTTCGTCAGGTTCATCGTACTGGTGTACCGGTTTTTCATAAAAAGCAAATGGCGCAAAAGTATCAAACCTCCTGTCAGTATGCTCAGCAGGTACAAGTACCTAATATGTTGACTGGCAGTGTTAGGTTATTAGATAAAAAGCATCTGCGACTACCTAAAATTGGCCGCTTACGGTTTCGGGGCCTGCCGCCTAAACTGTTACATAAAGCTGCAGTAATTCGGATAGGAACCGTGACCATCTCCATGGACGCCACCGGTCGTTACTATGTTTCGCTGCAATTAGCCTCGGAACAACCTTTTGTGGAGCTGACCTCCGTTGTCAAATCACCCCTTGGGATCGATCTTAATACTGATAACTTTTTGACTACTTCCAATGGCCACGTGGTCGCTAATCCGCGCTATTACCGGCGTCTCCAAGGTAAATTAGCTCAAGCCCAGCGTAAGCTTTCTCGGCGGGCACTGCGAGCTCAGAAAGAACAGCGTCCTTTACGTCAGGCAGCCAACTATCAAAAACAACGAGTAGTGGTAGCTAACCTCCAACGCCAGGTGGCTAACCAACGCCAGAACTTCCTCCACCTGGTCTCCACAACACTAATCAAAAACCACGATTTGGTTGTGGCCGAAGAGTTACGGAGTAAGAACCTGCTGCGCAATCACGCGTTAGCTTTGAGCATTGCCGATGTGGGCTGGCGGACCTTTTTAGGCATGTTGGCCTATAAGGCTAAGCTTTATGAGCGTCAATTTATTACCATTAATCCCCGCAATACTACCCAGATCTGTAGTCATTGTGGTTTTATAATGGGCACTGGCAAGACAGAGAAGCTGACCCTCAGAGATCGTGATTGGAATGCGGCGCAAAACATTTTGGCCAAAGGCTTAGCGAGTATCTAAGTAGTAGGTCCGTCTGGCAACCTGCGGACCATAAAGGCTTTGGTAAATAGCACGTAAGACCTGCAAGCAGGCAAGGGCTGTATCTAAGCAAATTGTGGTCGTTGCTCCTGAGGGGCAATTCTCGCAAGCTCCTGACTTTAGTCGGGAGTGGTTGACGATTGATAGCCCTGCGGATGCTTTTGTTTCCAAGTCCAAGCCGTTTTAATAATCGCTTTAATATCGGTATACTTGGGTTGCCAACCCAAAATGCTTTTAGCACGACTGCTATCAGCAATCAAAATGTCCGGATCGCCTCCGCGGCGTGGAGCAATTTCTACAGGAATTGGTTTTTGAGTTACTTCGCGGGCAGCTTGGATAATTTCTTGTACGGAAAAACCTTGGTTAGATCCTAAGTTAAAGGCGGTACTGGGATTACCAGCCTGTAAGTATTTTAAACCCAGAATGTGGGCTTGGGCTAAATCAGTAACGTGGACGTAATCACGCACATTGGTTCCGTCCGGAGTTTGATAGTCATTACCATAGATCTTTAAAGTATTCTGTTGACCCATGGCCGTTTTAAGAATAATAGGAATCAAATGGGTTTCCGGATTATGGTCTTCGCCAATGGAACCGTCAGCCAAAGCTCCAGCAGCATTAAAATATCTAAGTGCTACTGATTTAATACCGTAAGCTTGGTCCACCCAGTGCATCATTTGCTCCATCATAAGTTTACTTACACCATAAGGATTAATAGGTTGTTGGGTAGTTTGTTCAGTAATAGGGCTTTTTTGTGGTTTACCAAATGTAGCAGCAGTAGAAGAGAAAATTAAATATTTAACGTCATATTGCTGCATGATTTCCAGTAATTTAATCATCCCAATGATATTGTTATCAAAATATTTTAAAGGATCACCAACGGATTCAGGTACGATAGAGAACGCATCCATATGAATTATGGCTTGGATTGGTTCTTGAGCAAAAACTTGTTTTAAAAATTGTATATCCCGCGTATCCCCCTCATAAAAACGCGCCTGCGGATTAACTGCTTGAAGATGGCCTGTTGATAAATTATCGACAATGACCACATCATAACCGGTTGTTAGTAATTGATGGACCATATGTGAACCGATATAGCCAGCTCCACCGGCAACCATAATTGTTTCTAACATTGTTTTGCCTCCCAGCTTTATTTACCAGTAGTTTACCACAATTAGAAGCGATGCTTAATCATCTCCAAAAGACGGATAATAAAAATCAGCGATACTTTTACTTTTCCAATGTGGTGATTAACGTTTTTGGGTCCGATAACTGCTGGGTTGTTGTGTTTTGTTTTTTTGATGATGATATTTAATTGCCGGTGTTGAGACTAATTGAAAATGATGCATTTTGTCGGGCACCTGCAGTCCGGCTAAACGGCGTGTCTGCCATAATTCTAATTGTTTGGCCATTTGTTCTGCTTGTTGAGCACGTTTCTGATTATGCTCTTGATATTGGGCGATCGGCACTACCTGCTTTCGTAAATAATTAATTTGTTTTTGATTATAAGCTAAAAGAGCTGGCGTTAGGGGAGCTTTCAGATAGCGATTGGCCAATTTTTCCAAATAACGAAGAGCGTCCTTAGTGTTGCGAGGTCGATATTGGTTGCTCATGTTTTGCCCTCCTTTCAGAGTTTGCGTTATGATATTATTAACTAATTATAGTAAAAATTTTTTATGGAGGAAAGTATGAAGCGAGTGCGCTTACGGCCGTTAATGATCGTCGCCTTTTTGAACGAAACTGCCTATAGCATGATGTGGCCACTAGCTACCATTTATTTGAATACTATCTTACATAAATCTTTAACCTTGACGGGAACTGCTTTATTTTGCTTTTCAGTAGCTAATGTTGTAGGTTCCGTCTTAATGGGAAAATTATACGATCAGTATAATCAATTTCTGTTAACTATAACGGGCATGATTTCATGTGTATTGATTTGTTTGGTAGGAATTTGGCTAGATGGCTGGCCAGCTTATCCGATTATTTTGACTATTTTCGGTTTTACTTCCGGCTGGCTGACAACTGCAATTAACGTTTATGGGACGCTGATTTCGGGACAATCTACTACCCAAGTTTTTAATAAGATTTATTTGGTTTTAAATGTCGGCTTGGTAGTGGGAACAATGATAATTAGTGAAATTTTTCAAAAATCAATTGCACCAATTTTTATTTTTGCAACTGGTATTTATGCGTTTTCGCTGATAATGCTCTTATGCTTTTTTCCCCGCCAGCGAGTAAAATATCCGGACAGACCGGTTTCGCGGGCTAAAATTGATCGGCGCCAGCAAAAAGGTCCCGCTCCTTCGTTATTTACCGTATCTTTTTTGACCTTGGTTGTTGTCTGGATGATGTATTCCCAATGGGAGAGCAATTTCTCAGTTTATCTGTTAGATATGGGCTTTGAGTTGCGGGTTTATAGTATTTTATGGGCCTTAAACGGAGCGGTGATTATTATTGTGCAGAGTTTGTTAACTCGTTTTCCCAAGATGATCGCTAATTTATTTGATCGGGTAAATGTTGGCTTGAGTTTTTTGGCTATTTCTTATTTTATAACGGTTGCCAGCCATCAAGTTATTTATATTTATTTTGGGATGATTTTATTAACGATTGGGGAAGCAATTTATGTACCTAGTGTGCCGGTAATTATTGATAATTGGTCTGGGCCTCGAATTAAGGGTCGCAATCAAGGATTAGTCAGTGGTTTTTCATCGATAGGACGCGCTTTGGGCCCTTTATTTGGAGGTTTTATTATTGACCATTCTTCTTTTCGAGTATTGTTTATTATAGCTGGGATTGCGATGTTAATAGTAACAATTTTAAATTATTTAAATAATTTACATTATAAGAAAGTACAGTCATTATGAAAATTTTAGGAATTCTCGGCTCTCAAAGTCGACAAGGTTTAACTGCACAAATGCTCCAACAGGTTTTAGACCATGTGGATGCCACGATCGAAACAGAAACTATTTTTTTAGAAGATTATGAAATTCATCCGCGTGATGTCCATAAAAACAATGATTTACAATTATTGGTCAATAAATTAGCTGCCAGTGATGTCTGGATTTTAGCGGCTCCGACTTATTGGCGGGAATTATCTGGTATTATGAAAAAATTTCTCGATTGTTTGCGGCCCGAATTAGTATATTTTAAAAAGAATGGTGATACTATTCCTGGTCCCTTTAAAAATAAGCATTATTTGACAATTACTGATTGTTACGCCAGCACGTTGGAAAACTGGTTAACAGGAGTGACTGACGAGACTTTCAAAACTCTGGATCGAGTAATGAGTGCAACCGGGGTAATTAAAGTAGGAGAGATTGTTTGCCCTAATACTTTGAACTTATCACGATTGCCGCGGGCCAAGCAGCAATTATGTGCTCGTTATGGTACTAAGCTTTCTACCTATGTGAGAAAGGATGATGCAACAATGAAGCGCTATGTGCAGTTATTTTTAATGATTGCTTTGATGGCTTTAGTGACTATGACTTTGCAATTATTTTTGGAAAAATTTCTACCTTTGACTAATTTTTGGTGGAATTATTTAAGTTTTACGATTATTTTCTTTGTTTTATTGGCCTGTTTGTTACATTTTGTGACTTTTGTCAAACACCGCCGGCGTTAAAAAAGCCGTGACTTCTTTTTTAGTCACAGCTTTTTTTATTGGTTCCTATAGGGATATTTTAATTCTGATTAAGTTGATCGAGAACTTGATTATAATTAGGTTCATTAGTCATTTCGCCAGCAATTTCTCGATAGATAATTTGTCCTTGGCTATTAATTACCCAGACAGAACGTGCCAAGAGTCCAGAATCACCCATCAGTAAATGAGTTGCTTTACCAAAGTTTTGTTCCTGATCTGATAACAGCTGCATTTTTTTAACATTTTGGGCTGCACACCACTGAGACTGTTGGCTAGGGGTATTAGTGGAAATAGTTACAAAATTAATATCCCCATATTGATCAACTTCTTCGTTAAACTTTTTTGTTTGTAAACTGCAGACGCTAGTATTAATATCAGGTACCACGCTAATAAGTAAAGTCTTAGTCAAGAGATCAGACAATTGCACTGTTTGACCGTTGCTATTTTTAACAGTAAATTCTGGGAATTGATCTCCCACTTCGGGAACAGCCGTTAAAGTTGCAAATTCCTTTCCTAGTCGCGTAATTTTCATTTTTATCACCTCAATTTCATTATACTGGATTCTTTAAAGAAAGTATGGTGCGTTGCTTGTAGTCATTGCAATATTTGCTATAATTTGAGATAAAGGAGCTATTATGATGAATTTTTTTGTTAATGTGGATTTATCTAATCCTAGTTCAGGTATTGAGCATTCTGAGATTAAGCGCTTACGACTTTTTCAAAAATATCACCAACCTGCCAAAATTGTTACTACCTTTTATCGAAATAATTGGACAGCTGGCCCGGGAAAGTTTGGTGTCGACGTCCAAGATGTTATTAATATTTTTGATTACTTAGGCGAAAATGAGAGTGATTTTTATCAAAAAAATACGATTGTCGAATATTGTCAAACAAATCATTATTTGCAAACACGTTTTTTAGGAAAAGAGAAAGATGAGCTGGGGTATTTAGTCACAACTTCAGATGGACGTCAAGCTTTAGTCAGAGCTTCGGCAGACACTAAGCAGGTTCTGTCTGTGGCTTTTGCACCATTGGGCAGTAAAATTCCTAATTATGGAGAAGCCTATGATACCCGTGGCTTTTTATCAGCTAAATATTATTATGATCAGAATGGACATGTAAAAAAACAGGAGGTTATAAATACACATGGGAAAAATTTCTGTACCCAGGTTTTTAAAGATGAGAAACATGTAGCCTTGTATAAATTAAATTTTCGAGGTCATAAATATAATTTTCAAGATTTGCGAAATTTTCAGGCTTTCTTTTTTGATCATTTAAATCAAGACTATGGAGAAAACAATCTATTTATTTCTGATCGCTATGAATGTAATGAAGCTCTCTGCCGAATGCAGACAGCAGCGCGAAAGGGAGTCTATATTCATAATCAATTTGGCTCAGATCCACGTGGCAATCCGCTAACTGGCGGTTTAAATTATAACTATAGTTTTGCTTTAGAGCATGCTGATCTTTTTGATTTTCTGATTTGTCCTTCTCGAACGGAAAAAAGCGAGATTAATCAGCGCTTTCACTTGGGAGATAAAGTCAGAGCTATTCCCGGTGGTTTTGCACAAACTGAAATTTTCCAGGTGCCGTTGACTCAGCGTGATCGCTATCGAATTATGATGGTAGCAAGAATCTCAGGAGAAAAACAGCTTAGTCAAGCTATTCAAATTTTACAATTAGTACTTAAGGCCATTCCGCAAGCGCATTTGGATATTTTTGGTGGGATTACGGAAAACAAGGAATACGATCGGATTAAAGGCCTAATTGCTGTGAATAATTTACGCCATGTGGTAAAGTTATGCGGAATTAAATCAGATTTAAATGCCGAATATGACAGAGCAGGTCTTTTACTATTAACTTCAATTAGTGAGGGTTTCCCCCTGACCTTTTTAGAAGCTGTAAGCCACGGAGTGCCTTTAATTGCCTATGATTGCCGCTACGGCCCGCGTGACATTATTCAAGACGGTATTAACGGTTATCTGATTCAACAAGATGCTCTTGAAGAAGCAGCTCAAAAAATTATTAAAATTATGAGCGATTCTTCTTTACAAGACCGTCTTTGCCAAGGATCATATCAAACTGCAGTGCGGTTTGATGCGCAACATATTTGGCAATTATGGCAAAATATTATTTAATTATGAATTTTATTTGAAAAATTGTGTTTTTTTTATGAAGTTGTGCTATATTATAGATAGTGCATTACTTCAATTCTAACTTAGTGGGAGGGGTCGTTTAATGAAATATAAGACAAATAATAATTTCAAGCGACTCACTTTTGGTAAAGTAGCAGGATTGGTTATTGCTCTGCTTGTTGTAATTGGCGTTGTAATCGGTATTCATACCACTTTAACTTGGGCGGGTACTGGTTATGATTACAGTGGTAATGAGATTAGTAAGGCTCTTCCCGTTGCGGCTAATAAGGGAGAAAACAGTAATGTAGGCCAGGCAACTGCTAAATCGGATGCTAATGTCTTAGTAACTGATAATGTTAAGTCCACTAATGATAACAAGGGTAATGCTCCAGTTAAAATGAGTACACCCGGAGCGGTTACTGTAGTGGAGAATACTAATTATCCAAATACGGGTGACACAAACAGTTATGGTGCTGTAGTGTTAGGTTGGGGTTTGTTGCTAGGCTTGATTGTTGTTTATCGCAAGAAGTTAATGTCACTTTTTAAGTTTAATCGGTGATAATTAAGTTGACGTTTTTATTATCAGTGGTATCATGAAGACGGATATTTATTTATCTAGATATTATTTTGGGGAGGTATTATTTATGAAAATGGGTAAATTATTTAGTTCAATTGCCACGGCAACAATGGTATTGACTACATTAGCACCAGTAGCAGTTGCTAATGCTGCGACTGGTCATTCAACAAATGTTGCAGGTAATGGTGTAGCTGAAAGTGAAAGCAATGGGAGTTTACCAATGGCTACTTCTGCAGACAAAGATAGCCAAGATTCTGGACAGGTGGCAACTGCTAAATCGGATGCTAATGTTAAAGTTATTGATGGATTTTTAGTTTTAAATAGTGTTCCTGATTTTGGTTTTGGTGCTGCTATTGCTGGGAGTACTGTTAACCTTCATGATGGAAACAGCATGCGTCGTGATGATGGTAATGATCAGGGAAAGTTAGAAGTTATAGATTCCCGTACAGCAACAAAAGACAATGGATTTACTGTCAACGCAAGTATTGGTGAATTTGCAAATTCTAAGAATGAAGTTTACACACCTTCTGCTTCAACAAATGGTAATTTTGCCCTTACTTTAAAGTCGATTGGTGTTTCTGCTAATGCAAACTCTAACTTTGGTGGTGAAAGTACCATTACACGGACATTAAACCCCAATGATCAAGATTCGCTAATTTTACAAGCTGCTAAATCGAGTCGTGGAACGCATACTTTCCAATATAGGAATGCGAGTCCCGATGCAACATTAAAGGTTCCTGATGGGGTACCTTCTGATGAGTATTCTGCATCTATTACTTGGAAATTAGCTCCTGTAGCACATTAAATTTTGATATCTAAATTTTAAAATTTAAGATTGACTTAAAAAAGTAAAACCATTACAATTTTAGTTGGTTTTACTTTTTTTGATGTAAATGTGTTTCTGGTTAGTGCTAGTACTTATGTGAAATGTGAATAATAAAGTAAGGAGTTCAATATTGATGGATTGTTCAGCTATGAAAAAAAAGCTTCGTTTAGTATTTTTAATGGGAGTTATTGTACCTCTCTTTAGTCTGATTACTATTAATGTAAAAGCTACTGATACTGGATATGCCCTAAAACCTCATTATGGCAGCAGTCAAGTTGAACAAAATGGTCAGATTGATCTTTTTGGTGAGCCTGGTCAGAATATTCAAACTGGAGTAGATATAGCTAATACGACTAATTCTGATTTAAAGTATAAGGTCGAATTCTATACTGCTGGAACTTCTGATGGTGGAGCTTATGAATTTGATAATAAAGTAAAAAAAGATTCTAGTAGAAAAATTAATCTTAAGAATTATGTTAAACCTTTACGACAAATTGTTTTGGTTAAGGCTAATTCTGTTCAAACTGTTAATTTTAACATTATTATTCCTTCAAAAAAATTCACAGGTTATTTAATGGGTGGTATTGCTGTTTCTCCTTATAAACAGAAAGCCCAAACTTCGTTGACTGCTAAGGGTACTCTTATCAAAAATAAATATTCACAAGGAATACCAGTAAAGATTCGGCAAGACCGAAATAACAAAAAAGATCCTAAATTTAGAATACGTCATATTGTACTTACTGCAAATCCAACTTTAAAGTCTCGCGGTGTCCAAGCAAATATTCAAAATTATGTTGATGGTTATATAGGTAACTTGAATGTTGATGCATTAGTAACTCGGCGGCCTAATGATCATAAATTTAATATTAAAACTACTAGTACATCACAATCGGTAGCACCTAATTCTAATTATAATTTTACAATTGATTGGGGTAAAAAACCATTACAGGCTGGTAATTATCATTTGCGGATGAAGTATACGACCACTGATAAGACTAAATCATGGGTTATTAATAAAGATTTTTCTATCTCTAATGCGGATGCTGCGAAATATAATAAATTATCAGGTCTTAAACCTAATTACATGTGGTTATGGATTTTGATCGCTATTTTAGCTTTAATTCTAGTTTTAGGTTTGGGAATTTACTTTGGCCGAAAAAATCAACAAAAAAATCAGCCTCCAATGAATAATCAATATTAAATTATGTTAAATATCGCAGACACAGGAAAAAGTGTCTGCCTTTTTTGTGATATTATGTTATCATCAATAGTGATACTTAAGGAGAATTGAGATCAATTATGAAAAAGAAATTCTTCATGTTATTAGTTGCTTTTGTGATAACTTTTATTAGTGGTCAGTTTTGTCTGATGGATATCCAGGCTGATGTCCAAGATATTACAGTGACTCCAATTGTGAATAATTCTAATGTAACTGACAAATTCCAAATTATTGCACAACCCAATCATGTTTATACAGTCAAAATGTCAATTTCTAATTTTGGACCCGGTAATACTCGTTTATGTATTCGTCCTACCAATGCTTCTACGAGCCCGACTGGACAAATTATTTATTCTGAAATTGTAAAATCCGGGACCTATGGTTTAAAAGTTGCATTTCGGGATATGACATCTTCTCAAGTTGTTAATTTAAATACTAACCAAACTAAGGAAATTACTTTTAATATTAAGACTCCGCCAGAAAGTTTGCCGGGATTTATAATGGCTGGGTTTTACATTTACGATCTGGATCATCCGCATGATGGTGGTTTAAAAGTGCCCGTCTGGATTACTGAAACTAACAAGGCAGTGGGTGGTGTCTTAATCTTAGATGGAATTAAGCCTCAAGCAGTTAATCATAACCCGATTATTAATGTTAATCTGAATAATAATCAGCCTGGATTAATGAAAAATGTTACTGTTCATATGACTTTAAGACGTAAGGGATTACTGGAGTTATTTAATTTAGGTTTTAAACCTGTTAATGCTGATCAAGTTTATAAAAAAATAGCTCCCAATTCCAATGTTCCTGTAGCCTTTGATCAACAATCTCTGCCAATTAAACCCGGAATTTATCAGGCTCAAGGTACAGCACGCAGTGGTAAAACTAAATGGAAGTTTTCCGGTAGTTATCATATTAACCAAAAGCAGGCTGATGCTGTGAATAAAAATTGTCATAACTTACAGTCTGACAAAACGGTTTTATATCTTATGATAGCGGCTGCTTTATTAGTACTAATTATGTTCGTCATCTGGGGATTATGGTCGCAAAGCCGTCAGAGTAAAAAATTAAATGTTACTCGTCAGCAACCTCCTGATGTTCCCCGGGATTCAAGATATTCCTCACATACTCGACGTTAATCTTAGGAGGTTTATTGATGAAAAGAATTAAATTTGTGCATGTTTTGGTTGTAGTAATTACTGGCTGGTTTTTCTTAACTACTTGGTGTCTACCAACTGCGGCAGCTAATAAAGCTAACAATAATCAACCAGCACGTTCTTTTACAGTCAAGGCAGTTATTCCACATAATCAAATAGATAAAAAATTAACCTATTATGATTTACAAGTTTATCCTCAACAAAAACAAACTTTGAAAATGGTTGTAACCAACTTAGGTACCAAAAAATTAAAAGTTGACCTGAATATTAATAATGCCTATACTTCGCAGAATGGAATCATTAGTTACGATAAATCTTACGTCCATCTTTATAAAGCTCAGCAACCAGCTCTCAGTGATTTAGTACAGGGAAAACGACATAAAAGTATAATGATAGATCCGCAACAATCACGGACCGTTAAGTTTACTTATCAAGCCCCTAAGACTAGTTTTCGGGGTATCATTTTAGGGGGTATTACGGCTTCGGCAGCAGTAGGTAATTCGAAAAAGAAAAATTTAACTATTCAAAATCGTATTCGTTATGTAACGGGAGTCGTTTTACGTTCGCAACCTCATAAAGTTAATCCTCATCTGACTTTAGGACCCCATGTTCGGTCTCAATCGCGAAATATGCAATCGGGGCTCAATTTTGAGTTACGTAATGCCCAACCTATTAACTTAAGTAAGATGAAATTACGCATACGTATTACTCCGAAAACTAAAAATATGCCTATTCGGCGGTTCAATAATATGCAAATGGCGCCTAATTCTACGTGGCAGGTTTTTGTACCTTACAAAAAGCTAACTGCAGGCACTTATGTTTTGCATCTTAATGTAAAAGAAAAGCCTGGATGGAAGCAGAACTTTACTCGAAAATTTACAATTACTAAAAGTCAAGAAAATACTCTTTCAAAAGAAAAGACAAGTCGTAATTGGCCAATTTTAACGTGGATTTTGTTGATTGTTGTTTTAGGAATTGTACTGGTTATTGGATATTTACTGTGGGTGTATCTGCAGGGAAATAAACGTAACTAGTTTATTAACAATTAATTAGACGTTTGGGAGATTAATTGTTAAAATGATATTGAGGTGTGGGTTGTGAAAAATTTGGGTAAGAAACTTTCATATTGTTTAGGTGCAACTTTATGCTCAGCACTATTTGCGACACAAAGTGTTCAGACCGTTTGGGCTGATGATACTATATCTGATAGTGGGGCTCTTTCAGGAACAACGAGTGCTTCTACTAATGTTACCGTGACATTTACGGAGGCTGGTCTTTTTATTGATAGAATGCCTAATTTTGATTTTGGTAAGAATAATTCTTTAATTTCTGCTGCAAATAGTAGTGGTGTTAACCTAAAACATGTTGATAATGCTAATCAACGTAGTTTAATTGTTAATTCACCAGATGCGGCCGTCGGTTTTTCCGTAAATGTTAAATGTGGTGACGGTTATTTATATGATTCAGATAGTAAGAGTAATGTAAATAATTCTGGATTAACTTCAACATCAGAAGAAATAGGTACATCAATAGGGACATTAAAGGTTAACAATAATCTAAAAGCTGGAAAGATTTCTAGCAATAATGATAAAGATACTCCTATTAATTGGACTTCGTACTCGGGTTCATCTGTAGGAGGGGAAATATCGTTATATATTGGTTCTCCTGGTTCTCCTGGTTCTAGTAGTGGGACTAATGTTTTTTCAGTAACAGACGGTTATAAGGGAGAATCAGGTGTAAATTTTAATGCTACTGATAGTGCTTCGTTTCAGATGAACTCGGATAATTTAGATAAATTAAAAAATTATTTTTCTACTAGTCCTTCTGATCCAGTATCAACAACTAAGCATCAGCATCTAAGTTTGATTTTTCCGCTCCAATGGACTGTTGCAATAACACCTGAGACTAGTTCTTAATATTTACTTTGCATTTTAATAATAAATTAAAGGGTAGGTGGTAGTGCTACTCTTATTTTATATAGTTTGATTTTTGATAATGGAGTAGTCTATGAAATTTTTGGAAAAGCTTGTTGCAATTTGTTTAGATTTCTGTTTTTGCTTGGGAATATTTACACTTTCAATCAAGGCCGCTGGCAGCACTTTTACAGTTATTCCACAGGCATCTCCCGAACAGATGGGTTCTATAAATCAGGGCTGGTATTTGAAAGTTCAGCCCGATCATGATTATCAAATAACTTTTCAAATAGCCAATTTTTTGTCTTCAACTAATGTAATTGAAGTTGTACCAGTTATTGTCCAAACTAATTCTCAACTACAACTAAGTTTGGATGAGCCCAACGCTCAACCGGGTCCGCATGCTCAATATGATTTTCGCAAGCTGACTACTGGTAAAACTCTTACTTTACAGCCACAACAGCGGGTCACGGAAAAGATAAATCTTCATGTTCCTGCCGCCGGGATTCGAGGAATTTTGATGGGCGGGTTGTTGTTTCGCTCTCAGACTGATTTACAAAAGCAAAAGGACAGTTTACAAAATCAGGACAAAAATCAATCAGCTTTTTTATCAACAGCAGCAATCAGTTATGGACTATATTTACAGCAATCTATGACTAAATTAAAAGTTCATTTGAATGTTGGAGCACCCCGATTACGTCTACAAAATCAACAACCGTTTTTAATTACTCCAGTCAAGAATTTAACAGCTTACCCTTTTTCTAAAGGACGCTTAAAATTACAAGTTATTAATCCGAAAAATCACGCATTGAATTTTACTAAGACGATGGATAATATTGATTTGGCGGCTAATTCTCAAGTTGATTGGTTATTTCCTTGGCAGAAGGGTCCGCTTTTGGCAGGAAAATATTATTTAAAATATACTTTTACCAATCCGCGGATGCACTATGAATTTAAACGAACCCTTATTTTATCCGATAAGCAGGTTCAAGAATTGAATCGTTATTTACCTGAAAAACAACGAAATTATCAAGTAATTTTTATTGTGATAGCAATCATTATGGTATGTTTTTTAATATTACTGACTTTTTTAGTTTATCATTATGGCTTGCGGCAAAAAAGGAAGGATTAGGATTTACTTTTAAGAGCTTATGTCTTAAAATGAAAGCGAGAGTATCAGGGGGAGTGATATGTGTGCGTTTACGAAATAAATTATCATTACTAGCTGGTTCATCAATTTTGATTATAGCCCCGTGTTTATCCAAACCAGCTGTAGCAGCCGATGATGATCATGCTTTAACTAATATTCAGGGGGTTACCCCAGGCATGGAGGATGGCTATCAGTCTGCTGGTAGTAGTAGCTCAGCTGGTACATCCTATGCTGGAATTGGTTATGGCGATCAGTTATTGACTGACCCAATAACTCTATCTAAAGTGCCCAATTTTGATTTTGGGTATCATAAAAGAACTGAAGGAAAAAGTAATTTTCCATTAATAGATTCGACTGCAGATAAGCGTGTGCTAATTGTTGAAGATAAAAACGGTCATTTAAATTGGACTGTTACTGCTTCATTAGGGACAAATAATGTTAACAATTCACAAATTCAATCTGATAATGTTTCAATTAGCTTTTATAAAAATTCTGATGGTTTTACGGATAGAGCATTTTTGAAAACGGCTGCTCCAACTAAAAATCCTGATTTCGTTACTGCTGAAAGTACTACTATAGATGGTTTACAGATGTTTGACCAAGAGGCAAACATTAGTACAAGAATGTCAAAAGTAATATTGCAACGTAATTTGAATAATTCAAACAATAAGAAAGATAGTTTAGCTGTGATGACCTCCTTTGGTCCTACGAATTCTGCCAAATTAGATTTAGATCTGGACAATCAACCTTATACGGCCGATAAATATGTAGCACCTATTACTTGGACTTTAAATGTTACTAATTAATGATAAACGAGGTTTTTTATGAAAAAGTCACGTTTTTTAATTACACTAATCATAGTTGGTGGTTGGTGTATTTTTTTTAATTGTTGGATTATTCATGCTGCTGAGATGCCTGTGACTGTTCAGTTGCAATTGCCGGCTGCTAACAAATCTAATGGTTTAGTTAATATGGATGTTCAACCCCAACAGAAGATTCACTTTGTAATTTGGCTACATAATATAAGTAATAAAAAAGTGAGTATTAAAGTAGGCCCCGGAGTCGCTAAAAATGATGCTGGCGGGCAGATTGTTTTAGGTGATAATACTAAACAGCGAATGGATTCTTCTTGGCGGTATCATTTGCGTAATTTGGGTTTTTCATCTCGAACAGTTAGTATCCCAGCTCAAAAAATCAAAAAAATTCCGGTCACTCTGCAGGCACCGAATTATCAGGGTTCAATTTCCGGTTCGATCATTGTTCAACCAGTTTTAAAGCTTCAGCGGCATACTCGTTTTCCTAATCAAATTCAGCAGGCTTATGGGGTTTTATTAAACGTCGGAAATTATGAGGATGTAAAATCACATTTACGTTTAGGCAAGGTTTATTTACAAGCACAAGGAGGCCAAGCAACCATTATTGGTGAAATCCATAATCAAGCACCTATTTATTATGGTAACGGAGCGGTGAGTTATTCAGCTCATCTGCAGGATAGCCATGGTAAAAAAGTAGCCAGCGTGCATTTACCTCAGGCAGCTTTGGCAGCCAATGCAATTGTGCCTTTAACTATTGCATGGGGGGATCATCCTGTCCAAGCTGGTAGTTATCTATTTAAAGCCCAAGTCAAAATTAGTGACCAACTCTGGCATTTTCGAAGACATTTGACTATTAGTAACCGCCAAGCTCTGCAATTAAATCGCCAAAATCGCGATTTGCGACCTAATCGTTGGCCCTTGATTATTTTTATCATTTGTATTGCTCTTATAACCTTAGGATTATTTCTCTGGGGAATTTTTTGGTATGCTAAAAATCAGGGCTCCCAGAAAATTATTAAGAAAAAGTAATATTTAACTTTCTTTATTTTTTATATTGTTCTATAATTAAGCTGAAATCTTGGAAAATATAAAGAGGGGGATTTCAATATGTTTATTAAAAATTTAAGTAAAGCTGCTGGTGCTTTGGCATTGGTGGGTGTTGTAGCACCATTTCTAGTGCAGAGTGTTGGCGCTGCTGATGAACCAACATCAGCTTTATCAGGTGTTGCTGGTGTTTCGGATCCTTCTGGTTCGGAAGTTCTTGATCATGCAGCACAGTCTGCTGGTGGGAGCGGTACAGCTAGTGGTACTTCTTATGCTGGAATTGGTTTTGAATCTGGTGATTTAATTCTTTATCAAGTTCCTAACTTTGATTTTAGTATGAATAATAAAATTGCTGATGATACGTATGGCCTGACGACAGCATCTACTAGTGGTAGTAGGATGGCTGTTATTGTAGATAACCGTTATACAGCTAAGAAAGCTGAAAACAATAAGTTTAACTGGACTTTATCTGCTCAGGCTGCTAACTTTAACTATGTTGGGGGTAATCGTCCTCTAGCTAGTGGTCATTTTAGCTTGCTTCTTAATGATGCAGGTGGAGATAAAGGAACTGATGCTGAAGTCCAACCAACGATTCCAGCTAGTCAAAATCAAAAAGGTAATCCTAAATTGGTTTATGAGGTTGGTACTTCAATTACTGATGGTTCCGTAACTCTTAACAAAGGTGTAAATATTTTGAATTCCGCCCCAGCAGAAGTTGCAAGTGTAACTAATAGCGCTAGACCTGGTGCTACTGGTCTTAATTTTTCAAATAAGTATAGTGCTGAATTTGTGGTAACGGCTGATGGAATTTCCGATATTGTGCCCGGAAAACAGTATAATTCTGATATAACTTGGACCTTAACAGCTAGTCCTCTTCATTAGTACTTGGTAATTAATACTAAATAGAGGAGATAAGCTTGTGCAGAAGAGATGGCAATATTTTATTCTAATAATGGCTAGTATTTTTGCTTGGTTTACATTTATAAGACCGGCACAAGCCGCAATCAGTGGCGCGGCCGGTTTTTCTGTTGAGCCAGTTGATAATGAAATTGGCAATCAAACAGATTATTTTAGTTTGAATCTTCAACCGGGTCAAAGTCACCCTTTGAAATTAAAATTAACTAATAATTATAATAAAGCCATAAAAATTGTTATAATACCGACAGTTGCTGGAACCGATAACTCAGGTCAAATTAATTACGCTAATGTGACTAAAAAAAGAGATTCCAGTTTAAAATATGATTGGACTAAGATGGGACCTACTAAGCAAACTGTAAAATTACAGCCCAAGCAAAGTCAGGTCGTCAATCAAAACTTGCAGATTCCTCAGGGAAAATTCAATGGAGTCATGTTGGGGAGTTTTTATGTTTGTTCACCTACAGTTAATAAAAATTTAAAAAAAGACAATGCTAAAAAGAATCGTAAAGTAATGATTACTAATTTGTATTCTTATTCTGTGGGTATTTTAATGAATGTTGGCGATATTTCTCAGGCACAGCCGAATTTGCGTTTGCACAATATTAGGTTAGGTTTGTTTAAAGTCGATCCTGCGGTTTTTTTGAATTTACAGAATTTTCAGCCTAAATACATTAATGATGGAAAGATGCGGGTTCATGCGCGTATTTATCGGCGCCATAATAATGAGCTCGTAGTGCAGAACAAGCAAAAACAAATGAGCTTTGCCCCTAATTCCAATTTTGATTTTCCTGTTAGTTGGGGGACTAAGCGGATGCAGGCAGGTAATTATCAAGCCCGGGTGCGGGTACGTACTCCGGAACGTAGTTGGTATTTTGTAAAAAATTTCACCATTTCTCCGGAAGATGCCAACCGTTTGAATCGGCAAAATCCTAACTATCATAAGAATTATTGGCCTCTTATTCTAATAATTGTGTTAATAATCTTATTATTGATTGGCCTCTTGTTCTATTGGTTCTATAAACGAGGACAAAATCAGATACAAAATAAGCAGTAGTAAGAGAAGACTGGAGGAGATATTTTGTCAAAACAAAAATTAACCCAGGTTGTGGCTTTAGGGGCACTGGCTTGTTCAACATTTAGCTTATCGACATCAGTTATGGCTGCCGCTCCCAGTGCTGCTTTAAGTGGGGTTGACTCTAGTACTATTATTAACTCTGCTGCTGTTTCTCAGAATCAGAATAATAGTGGTTTAGCTACTGGAAAATCACAAGCTGGTATTGGTTTTGAAGATGGTAATTTGTGGTTAATAAGTGCGCCTAATTTGAATTTTGGTACCCGTATTATACAGGTTTATAAAGTATGGAATTTGGTTCCTAATAAATCTGAATCATCAGACGGTTCAAATAAACAAGATGATTATAAAAATGATAGTATTGTTGTGGGCGATTTTCGCAGTCCCAAAGATAGTAATGGTGAACTCAATAATGTCAAAAACGGCTGGACTCTAACAGTTCAGGTGTCTGACTTTAGACTCAAAACTCCAGATCATCCTTATGATGGTGATCCTGACGAGCCCATTCATCAGCCTATCGATTATATGAGGTTTAATAGTGCTCGCTTATTACACGGTAATTTTAAAGGACCTATTACTGAAGATGCTATTAAAAACAAGCAATTTGATTTAGAGGCTGTAACTAATGGTTATTCTGGGGCACCGACTAATAACATAGCAAGAACAGATTCAAATAATGATCAAAATATTTCAATTATTCCTGGTCGAAAAAATTCTGTCACAACAATTTGGAGCGCTGAAAGTAATCCTATTCAAGGCAAAAGTATCTGGGGATTAGCGTTTAATGATGAGAAGGATGTCGAGTTAGATACTTTAAGTAGAGAGTCACAAATAACTGGAGATTATGTTGCCAAATTAACCTGGACTTTAAGTACAATCCCTGTGGCTTAATTAATAAGTTGAAATTATTAACAGACTTAGAAACATTTTTTCTAAGTCTTTTTTATTTCTATTTGCTTTTTTTAATCAAATAGCTTATTATCATCATTAGATAACGCATGAATTACCTTTAGAGTTTATGTCCAGAGAATCAGGCAATTGCTGAAAGCCTGAATAACTCATCTTCCAGTATTTTCAAGCGGATAATAATTGAAGTTATACGGTTGCCACCGTTATCGGTGTAAAGTGCAGTGACCAACACTGAATTTGGGTGGTACCGCGAATTAAGTCGATTCGTCCCTTCTGGGGATGGATCGGCTTTTTATTTAAGGAGGTTAATATGTTAGATATTAAGTTAATTAGAAAAGACCCTGAATGGGCTAAAAAAAAGCTGGCCGCTCGTAACATTGGTCCGGAACAAGTGGATGATTTATTAGAATTAGATGAAAAACGGCGTCAGCTTTTAACCCAAAGCGAAGAACTAAAAGCTCAGCGGAATAAGGTTTCTCAACAAATTGCACAAATCAGGCGCGAACAAGGAGATGCTAGCGAACAAGTTGCAGCAATGAAACAAGTTGGCGAGCAAATTAAGGGACTTGATGAGCAGTTAGACAAAATTGAAAAATCTACCGAATATATTCTGGTACGTTTGCCTAATTTTCCTGATGATTCTGTGCCGATAGGTCCCGATGAATCTTATAATGTTGAGGTTCGTAAATGGCAGCAGCCTCGAGAATTTACTTTTACTCCCAAGGCCCATTGGGAAATCGGAGAGAACTTGGGTATTCTCGATTTTGAACGGGCATCTAAAGTTTCCGGCAGTCGTTTTGTTTACTATATGGGTATGGGCGCTAAATTAGAACGTGCTATTTATAACTTTATGTTAGATGAGCATACTAAAGATGGCTATACTGAAGTAATTCCACCTTATATGGTGAATGCGGATTCTATGTTTGGTACGAGTCAATTTCCCAAATTTAAAGAAGATGTTTACACAGTTATTGATGAAGAACGTCCTTTAACCTTAATTCCGACGGCAGAAGTTCCCCTAACTAATTACTATCGTGATGAAATTTTAACTGAAGAACAGTTGCCTGCTTATTTAACAGCTTTAACTCCTTGTTTTCGTTCAGAGGCGGGTTCAGCTGGCCGTGATACTCGGGGATTAATTCGGATGCATCAGTTTAATAAAGTAGAAATGGTTAAATATTGTAAGCCAGAAGACTCTTGGAAAGAATTAGAGTCTTTAACTGCGAATGCGGAGAGTATCTTACAAAAACTAAACTTGCCTTATCATGTAGTTACGCTATCCACTGGTGATGCGAGTTTTAGTTCAGCTAAAACTTATGATTTGGAAGTTTGGATGCCTCAGCAAAACACTTATCGTGAGATTTCCAGTTGTTCTAACTGTACCGATTTTCAAGCGCGTCGCGCCCATATTCGCTATCGGGATCAAAACGGAAAACTTCATTTAGTTCATACTTTAAATGGTTCTGGTTTAGCCGTGGGCCGGACAGTGGCCGCAATTTTAGAAAATTATCAAAATGAGGACGGTTCAGTGGATATTCCTGAGGTATTAGTTCCTTATCTTAATGGTGTTTCAAAGCTAACGGTTGAAAATTCACGTTAAAAATAAAAAAAGATCAATTTTTTGGTTGACAAGCAGTCTAAAAGTTGATAAGATATTTTCTGTTGTCACGGAGCAAGACAAAAACAACTTCAGGACTTAAAAAAAAGTTCTTGACAAGCTTTTGGACAACTGATAAAATAAAACAGCTGTTATGGACAGCCGGTTGATCTTTGAAAACTGAATAAAGTTTCTAAACGCAAAAGTGCAGGGTTTGTAAGAACCTGTCAAAAAAGAAATAAATCAAGCGACAAGAACGCGAGTTCAAGTCATGAGCAAGAAAAGAACGAACAAAAATTGAGAGTTTGATCCTGGCTCAGGACGAACGCTGGCGGCGTGCCTAATACATGCAAGTCGAGCGCGGGAAGTCAGGGAAGCCTTCGGGTGGAACTGGTGGAACGAGCGGCGGATGGGTGAGTAACACGTAGGTAACCTGCCCTAAAGCGGGGGATACCATCTGGAAACAGGTGCTAATACCGCATAATCCCAGCAGTCACATGAGTGCTGGTTGAAAGACGGCTTCGGCTGTCACTTTAGGATGGACCTGCGGCGTATTAGCTAGTTGGTGGAGTAACGGTTCACCAAGGCAACGATACGTAGCCGACCTGAGAGGGTAATCGGCCACATTGGGACTGAGACACGGCCCAAACTCCTACGGGAGGCAGCAGTAGGGAATCTTCCACAATGGACGCAAGTCTGATGGAGCAACGCCGCGTGGATGAAGAAGGTCTTCGGATCGTAAAATCCTGTTGTTGAAGAAGAACGGTTGTGAGAGTAACTGCTCATAGCGTGACGGTAATCAACCAGAAAGTCACGGCTAACTACGTGCCAGCAGCCGCGGTAATACGTAGGTGGCAAGCGTTGTCCGGATTTATTGGGCGTAAAGGGAGCGCAGGCGGTCTTTTAAGTCTGAATGTGAAAGCCCTCAGCTTAACTGAGGAAGAGCATCGGAAACTGAGAGACTTGAGTGCAGAAGAGGAGAGTGGAACTCCATGTGTAGCGGTGAAATGCGTAGATATATGGAAGAACACCAGTGGCGAAGGCGGCTCTCTGGTCTGTTACTGACGCTGAGGCTCGAAAGCATGGGTAGCGAACAGGATTAGATACCCTGGTAGTCCATGCCGTAAACGATGAGTGCTAAGTGTTGGGAGGTTTCCGCCTCTCAGTGCTGCAGCTAACGCATTAAGCACTCCGCCTGGGGAGTACGACCGCAAGGTTGAAACTCAAAGGAATTGACGGGGGCCCGCACAAGCGGTGGAGCATGTGGTTTAATTCGAAGCAACGCGAAGAACCTTACCAGGTCTTGACATCTCCTGCAAGCCTAAGAGATTAGGGGTTCCCTTCGGGGACAGGAAGACAGGTGGTGCATGGTTGTCGTCAGCTCGTGTCGTGAGATGTTGGGTTAAGTCCCGCAACGAGCGCAACCCTTGTTACTAGTTGCCAGCATTGAGTTGGGCACTCTAGTGAGACTGCCGGTGACAAACCGGAGGAAGGTGGGGACGACGTCAAATCATCATGCCCCTTATGACCTGGGCTACACACGTGCTACAATGGATGGTACAATGAGAAGCGAACTCGCGAGGGGAAGCTGATCTCTGAAAACCATTCTCAGTTCGGATTGCAGGCTGCAACTCGCCTGCATGAAGCTGGAATCGCTAGTAATCGCGGATCAGCATGCCGCGGTGAATACGTTCCCGGGCCTTGTACACACCGCCCGTCACACCATGAGAGTTTGTAACACCCAAAGCCGGTGGGGTAACCCTTCGGGGAGCTAGCCGTCTAAGGTGGGACAAATGATTAGGGTGAAGTCGTAACAAGGTAGCCGTAGGAGAACCTGCGGCTGGATCACCTCCTTTCTAAGGAAAAGAAAAACGGAAGCACTTTTGTAGGAACTTTGTTCAGTTTTGAGAGGTCAACTCTCAAAAGAAAATTCGGACTTTGAAAACTGAATATTAAAAGCAAAGATATAGAAAGTATATCACCGAGAAACTGCGCGAATCGAGAGATTCAAGAAAAAGAAATAGGTTAAGATAATAAGGGCGCACGGTGGATGCCTAGGCACTAGGAGCCGATGAAGGACGGAACGAACACCGAAATGCTTCGGGGAGCTGTAAGTAAGCGAAGAACCGGAGATCTCCGAATGGGGCAACCCGGCTGAGGTCAAGCTCAGTCACAAGAGGATGAACTAAGTAGTCCTGTTGAGGAAGACGTGGTGAACTGAAACATCTCAGTAGCCACAGGAAGAGAAAGAAAAATCGATTTTCTTAGTAGCGGCGAGCGAACAGGAAAGAGCCCAAACCAACGAGCATGCTTGTTGGGGTAGTAGGACTGGTAGAAGAGAAAAAAGGCCGAAGATAGTTGAAGCAGTTGGGAAGCTGCACCAGAGAAAGTGATAGTCTTGTAGACGAAATCGCCGGCACTCAACCAGGATCCTGAGTACGGCGGGGCACGTGGAACCCCGTCGGAATCCGGGAGGACCATCTCCCAAGGCTAAATACTCCCTAGTGACCGATAGTGAACTAGTACCGTGAGGGAAAGGTGAAAAGCACCCCGGGAGGGGAGTGAAAGAGATCCTGAAACCGTGTGCCTACAAGTAGTCAAAGCTCGTTAACGAGTAATGGCGTGCCTTTTGTAGAATGAACCGGCGAGTTACGTTAATTTGCGAGGTTAAGTTGAGAAGATGGAGCCGTAGCGAAAGCGAGTCTGAAGAGGGCGGAATAGTAGATTGACGTAGACCCGAAACCAAGTGACCTACCCATGTCCAGGTTGAAGGTGCGGTAAAACGCACTGGAGGACCGAACCCACGTAAGTTGAAAATTGCGGGGATGAGGTGTGGGTAGCGGTGAAATTCCAAACGAACTTGGAGATAGCTGGTTCTCTCCGAAATAGCTTTAGGGCTAGCCTCGGGGCGAGGATAATGGAGGTAGAGCACTGTTTGGACTAGGGGCCCGTCATGGGTTACTGAATTCAGATAAACTCCGAATGCCATGTATCTATACCCGGGAGTCAGACTATGAGTGATAAGATCCGTAGTCGAAAGGGGAACAGCCCAGATCACCAGTTAAGGTCCCTAAATCCATACTAAGTGGAAAAGGAAGTGGAGTTGCTTAGACAACTAGGATGTTGGCTTAGAAGCAGCAATGCATTGAAAGAGTGCGTAATAGCTCACTAGTCGAGTGACTCTGCGCCGAAAATGTACCGGGGCTAAGTATGGTACCGAAACTGTGGGTGTATCGAAAGATATGCGATAGGAGAGCGTTGTAAGGGCGAAGAAGCCAGATCGTGAGGACTGGTGGAGCGCTTAGAAGTGAGAATGCCGGTATGAGTAGCGAAAGACCAGTGAGAATCTGGTCCACCGAAAGACTAAGGATTCCTGGGGAAGGCTCGTCCGCCCAGGGTAAGTCGGGACCTAAGACGAGGCCGAAAGGCGTAGCCGATGGAAAACAGGTTGAGATTCCTGTACTGATCAATGCCGTATGAACGAAGGAGGGACGCAGTAGATTAACGTGAGCATGCAGCTGGAAAAGCATGTCCAAGCAGCGAGTCTGGTTATGAGTCAAATGCTTATAGCTAAGGATGAGCTGTGATGGGGAGCGAAATACAAGTAGCGAAGCACGAGCGTCACACTGCCAAGAAAAGCTTCTAGTGAGGTATTGGTTACCCGTACCGCAAACCGACACAGGTAGTCAAGAAGAGAATTCTCAGGTGAGCGAGAGAACTATCGTTAAGGAACTCGGCAAAATGGCCCCGTAACTTCGGGAGAAGGGGTGCTGGTGTCAGAGCCAGTCGCAGTGAAAAGGCCCAAACAACTGTTTATCAAAAACACAGGTCTCTGCCAAATCGAAAGATGACGTATAGGGGCTGACGCCTGCCCGGTGCTGGAAGGTTAAGAGGAGAGCTTAGCGTAAGCGAAGGTTTGAATTGAAGCCCCAGTAAACGGCGGCCGTAACTATAACGGTCCTAAGGTAGCGAAATTCCTTGTCGGGTAAGTTCCGACCTGCACGAAAGGCGTAATGATTTGGGCACTGTCTCAACGATAGACTCGGTGAAATTATAATACCCGTGAAGATGCGGGTTACCCGCGACAGGACGGAAAGACCCCATGGAGCTTTACTGTAGCTTGATATTGAATTTTTGTGTAACATGTACAGGATAGGTAGGAGCCGAAGAGTTCGGTACGCTAGTATCGAAGGAGGCGCTGGTGGGATACTACCCTTGTTAGATGAAGGTTCTAACCCGCGCCATTGAAGCATGGCGGGAGACAGTGTCAGGTGGGCAGTTTGACTGGGGCGGTCGCCTCCCAAACAGTAACGGAGGCGCCCAAAGGTTCCCTCAGAATGGTTGGAAATCATTCGTAGAGTGTAAAGGCAGAAGGGAGCTTGACTGCGAGACAGACAAGTCGAGCAGGGACGAAAGTCGGGCTTAATGATCCGGTGGCACCGAATGGAAGGGCCATCGCTCAACGGATAAAAGCTACCCTGGGGATAACAGGCTTATCTCCCCCAAGAGTTCACATCGACGGGGAGGTTTGGCACCTCGATGTCGGCTCATCGCATCCTGGGGCTGTAGTCGGTCCCAAGGGTTGGGCTGTTCGCCCATTAAAGCGGTACGCGAGCTGGGTTCAGAACGTCGTGAGACAGTTCGGTCCCTATCCGTCGCGGGCGGAGGAAATTTGCGAGGATCTGTCCTTAGTACGAGAGGACCGGGATGGACATACCGCTGGTGTACCAGTTGTTCTGCCAAGGGCAAAGCTGGGTAGCTAAGTATGGAAGGGATAAACGCTGAAAGCATCTAAGTGTGAAACCCACCTCCAGATGAGATTTCCCATTCGTAAGAAGTAAGACCCCTCAAAGAAGATGAGGTAGATAGGTTGCGCGTGGAAGGTTAGTGATAATTGGAGCGGAGCAATACTAATCGGTCGAGGGCTTAACCGAGCGTAGTAAAGGGAGCTTTTAATATTCAGTTTTGAGAGGACGAAGGTTCTTTCACAGGCAAGAGTGTGGTGGCGACAGCGAGAAGGATACACCTGTAGACATGCCGAACACAGAAGTTAAGCTTTTCAGCGCCGAGAGTAGTTGGTGGGAAACTACCTGCGAGGCTAGGACGCTGCCACGCGATTAATCCGGTTTAGCTCAGTTGGTAGAGCATCTGACTGTTAATCAGGGTGTCGTCAGTTCGAGTCTGACAACCGGAGTTGGAAAGGTCGGGTTTCCGGCTTTTTTTGTAATTTTAGTTTGAGCCAGCTTAGCTCAGTTGGTAGAGCATCGGTGTCGTAATCCGGGGGTCACAGGTTCGAGCCCTGCAGCTGGCATAATTTATTTATTTCAGATTTTTGTTGCAGTTCTTTTGCTTACTTCTCTGTTTTTTTGTAGAATTGCAGTGTACATTTTTATGTACATCTCCCCACTCTTTATTGGGATTTCACAGTCACATTTTCCTATTTTTTAGGAAAATGTGACTTTATTTTTATTAGTCTTAAAAAAGAATTATGATTATTTATCTGTTTTTATGGGTCTAGTAATAAATAAAAAGTAAAAGCCGGATTATCTATGATATTCCAGCTTTTACTTTTTATTTATTACTATTTTGGGAAAGATTTAATCATTTCGTGGTGTTTAATCCCAGCATCTAAATATTGAGGTCCATTGACTTTAAAACCTAATTTAAGATAAAATCCTTGAGCTTGATCTTGAGCACCTAAAACTAGATATGGTATCTTCTGTTTTAAAGCTTGTTGTTCAATATAATTCAACATTTTTCGGGCATATCCTTGTTGACGATAAGGCTGTAAAACGGCTACTCTTTGTATATGCCAGCCCCCGTCACTCGTGACATAAGTGCGTGCAGTGGCTAGAGGAAGATTTTCATTATAGAGTACGTAATAACAGCAGTCACTTTCGTGTTCATCGATCTCCAGATCATTAGGAACATGTTGTTCTTGGACGAAAACTTTTTGCCGAATTTTTAAACTATCTTGATAAATAGCTGAATTAAGGGATCTAGTAGTAATAATTTTCATCGAAGCACCTACTTTAATTGTTTTTTAACGAAATTATAAAGAACTACAGCTTGATTATGTTGTTGATCTTTGGCACCATAAAGTAAAAGTACATCTTCAATTTTTAAATGTTGTTGTACTAACTGATAAATTAGGAAGTTTTGGGGTTTGCTTGTAACTCAAAGTTATATTTTTTAGCAAATATGGGAAATTTTTGGGGTTCATGATTAAACCAACTACGCAATTCGTTACTGGGAGCAATATCTTTAAACCAATAATCTAAATGAGAATTCACTTTGGAAATTCCCCGCGGCCAAAGGCGATCAACTAAAATCCTATAGCTAGCCGTATTTTGCGGTTGTTGATAGATACGTTCTAATTTTAATCCCATAATTTCATCACTATTCTTAATTTTATCATCATTAAAGGAAGATAACATGACTATTGAAAATTTTTTTGCTAACGCAACTACCGATATAATTACGCAAAATTTGTTGGGACATGAATTATTATACCAATCTCCGCAAGGAGTGGTCGGCGGCTTAATTGTTGAAGCCGAGTCGTATATGGGTATCAAAGATTCAGCGGCTCACTCCTTTCAAGGTCGCCGCAGTCCCAGTAATGAGGCCTTGTATGGCTCTGCAGGAACGATTTATATTTATTCAATTTATGGACATTATATGTTTGATATTGCAACTCAAGCAGCCGGAGAACCGCAGGGAATTCTGATTCGTGCGCTACAACCTACACAAGGGGAAAAAATTATGGAACAGAATCGCCGTTTAAATGGCTATAATCTGACTAATGGCCCGGGTAAATTAATGGCCGCTTTG
Source organism: Bombilactobacillus mellis (assembly GCA_013346905.1). Taxonomy (GTDB): domain Bacteria; phylum Bacillota; class Bacilli; order Lactobacillales; family Lactobacillaceae; genus Bombilactobacillus; species Bombilactobacillus mellis_A. The sequence continues at coordinate 1,541,680 of JAAEDX010000001.1, read as the reverse complement.
GGTATCAATTCATTTGCATTGAATCAACAATTATTGTCACAATCGCCGTTAAGTGTCTCACCTCATCGTAAAAAAGAGCCCCGTCGTATTATTGCTGCACCACGGGTTAATGTCAGTGCCGGTGCTTGGCAAAATCGTCCTTTGCGTTTTTATGTTGCCGGAAATCCTTATGTATCAGGTACTGCTAAGAGAAGCTGGGAGTTATCAACTTGGGGGTGGCTTAATTAAATGTAGAATGATTTTTGACTTTTATTCTAATAAATATTAAAATCAAGAGATATTATTTAATTTTAGGAGAAGTGCGAATGTCTACTAAAGGAAAAGAAAAAAAATTCTTCGGCCAACCTTATGGTTTGTCTACCTTATTTATGACTGAATTTTGGGAAAGATTCAGTTACTATGGTATGCGTGCAATTTTGCTATACTATATGTATTATGCGGTTAATCAAGGAGGACTAGGATTTGACCAAGTAACCGCAGTTTCTATTATGTCCATTTATGGTTCTTTAGTTTATATGACTAGTGTTTTAGGAGGATTTATTAGTGATCGTATCCTAGGAAGTCGCCGTACTGTTTTTTGGGGCGGCGTCTTAATTATGTTTGGTCATATTTTCTTATCTTTGCCGATGGGACAGCCGACTTTATATCTTTCCATTTTATTTATTACCATTGGGACCGGCTTATTAAAACCCAATGTATCCGAAATGGTCGGCGGCTTGTATAGTGAAAATGATCCTCGGCGTGATGCTGGTTTCAGTATTTTTGTAATGGGAATAAATTTTGGTTCCTTATTAGCTCCTATTATTGTAGGTCAGGCTTGGAAATCTTTTAATTTTCATGTAGGATTTTCTTTAGCTGCAGTTGGAATGTTCTTCGGTTTAGTTACTTATTATTTTCAAGGTAAAAAATATTTGCCCAATGATAGTTTGCAAGCACCTGATCCGCTATCAGCAGCGGAATTAAGAACTTTCATTAAGCGGGTTATTTGGTGTATAGTTGGTATTGTCGTTATTTTTGTAATTTTGTTGGCGATGCATGCAGTGAATATTAAAAATATTATTTCTTTATTCACATTTTTAGGGATTGCTTTACCAATTGCCTATTTCGTGATTATTTTATCGAGTAAAAAAGTTACTAAAATTGAAAAGTCTAGAGTGCGGGCTTATATTACTTTATTTATTGCCGCAGTTATTTTTTGGGCAATTGAAGAGCAGGGATCAACAGTTTTAGGTTTATTTGTAGCCAATAATACTCAATTAAATGTAAATATTAATTTTCTAGGTTTTCATTTAGATAAGTTAGTTCCTAGCTGGTTCCAATCGTTGAATCCGTTGTTTATTGTTTTGTATACTCCAATTTTTGCCTGGTTGTGGACAAAATTAGGTAAAAAACAGCCATCTTCACCGGCTAAATTCTGGTTAGGCTTAATGGTTACAGGTTTTTCTTATTTAGTACTTTTAATTCCGATCATGACCAGTCATGGGAATAAGATTAATCCTTGGTGGTTAGTTTTAACATGGGGAATTATTGAAATTGGGGAAATGTTGATTTCTCCTATTGGACTTTCTGTCACAACAAAATTAGCACCTAAAGCATTTTCTTCAGAAATGATGAGTATGTGGTTCTTAGCCGATGCTGCCGGACAAGCAATCAATGCGAAGGTGGTTCAATTTTATCCGGGGCATCAAATGGCATATTTTGGTGTAGTGGGAATTGCTGCTATTGTGTTTGCGATTATTCTGTTATTAATTACTCCAAGAATTGAAAAATTGATGGCTGGAGTTAATTAAATCAAAATACTACTTAAGAATTTTAAATTAGGGCTTGCAAAATGGTCATAAATTTATTATTATATTTATTGTTCTTAAGTTAGTATTCAGGAAGGGTAGCGAAGTCTGGCTAAACGCGGCGGACTGTAAATCCGCTCCTTCGGGTTCGGTGGTTCGAATCCACTCCCTTCCATTGAGAATTGGGCAAGGATAACTTTTCAATACCTTTTAAACAGTTATGAACAGATATATAATTCTTGTCTTTGTGGCGGTATTGGTGAAGCTGGTTAACACACCGGTTTGTGGCACCGGCATACATGAGTTCGAGTCTCATATACCGCCCTTTATTACTGGGTTATAGCCAAGTGGTAAGGCAATGGACTTTGACTCCATTATGCGCTGGTTCGAATCCAGCTAACCCAATATTTAGCTGAAACGGAAGTTTCAGCTTTTTTATTACTAAAAGGTCGACTTATTTTAATAATTCAATTAAAATAGTGATATCTACGGCAAGTTAATGTTTGAGAGGTATTAAAGGAGACTGCGTGTTGAAAGAGCCTATTTACGTCCGTATTCATAATCAAATTCGGCAGGATATTGCTGCTAATAAGTGGCATATCGGTCAACGGATTCCTTCTGAGCGGGATTTGGCTCAACAATTTCAGGTCAGCAGAATGACGATTCGTCAAGCTATTCAAACGTTGGTAGATGAGGGTATTTTGCACCGAAAACTGGGTTCAGGCACGTATATTGCTAGTCGCAAAGTTCAAGAAAAGATGTCAGGAACGACTAGCTTTACTGATATTATGTTGTCGCAGGGCAAAAAGCCATCAAGTAAGCTGGTTTCTTATTATCTGACTGATCCCACTTCTAGTGAAAAAGAGCAGTTACAGTTAGATTCGACAATTAAGATTTTGCGTATGGAAAGAATTCGTTTAGCTGATGGAGTTCCTATTTGCTTTGATATTACTTCTATTCCTGCTGATATTATTGCTCCTATTGGTCGCCCAGAGATTGTTCGCTCTTTATATCATGCATTGGAAAAAAATGGCTACCATTTAGGCCATGCTTTTCAGACAGTTTCTGCCATGCTGGCTTCAGAAAAAGTTTCAGATTTATTAAGAATTAAAAGGGGTGCTTCCATCTTGCGCTTACGACAAGTTACAATGTTGGATAATGGTCGCCCCTTTGAATATGTTCGGGCTCAATATGCCGGTGAACGTTTTGAATTTTATTTAGAAAGATAACTGGAGTTTTATATTTTGAAAACAATTGATACAGCTAAATTTAGTGTGATGTTACTAATTTATATTCTTATGCAACCGGTGCTTGATGTTTTGACTGGTTGGCAAACGCGGTTGATGCCCCATTTTGGCCTAACAGTAGGCGTTGTTGTGCGGGCAATAATGTTAGTCGTTATTCTCTATTTTATTTATTTATCAATTAAACAACGTAGTCGCCCCATCGATCGTTATGTCCAGATTTATTTTATTTTACTAGCAGTCGTGTTGCTTATTAATTTAATTGTTAACAAATTAAATAAACCTGTATTTGCTACTTTTACAGAAGTATCAGCGCTGTTTAAAAGTGTTCATTACCTTGTTATTTTAATAGGTTTTTATTATGTTTTTTGTAATTTGACTAAAAATCAGATTCAGCAATTGCTGCCGCGCATAGTTTATTGGGCAGAGATGATTATTAATGCAGTCATGCTTTTGGCGGCTGTTACCCGGACTGGTTTTTCCACTTATCCGCAGGGTAAATTAGGCCAAACTGGTTGGTTTAATGCTGGTAACGAACTAGGAGCTATTTTAGCTATTACTTTTCCCTTAGTTATTTTGTACGCTTTTCAGAGCAGTCAGCAAACAGGCCGTTATTGGAGTTGGCTGGGAGTTGCTTTAGCAGCAGTCTCGGTAATTATGGTGGGAACTAAAAGTTGTTTCTACGGGATGATTATTGGTTTGGTCTTTGCTTTTATTTACCAATTTATTTTTTATAAGCGCAAGGCAAACACACATAAAATTAAGCGTAATTTGCTGATTAATTTTATGTTGTTGTGTTTAATTACTTTAGGAATAGCTGGAACTTATCCATTATCGCCGGTACGTAACAATGGTGTGATTCAGGCGAAAATCATTAAAGAAAATCAAATCAATAAGTTAAGATTATTACACCGAAAAAAGCATCATAAAAAATTGGATCATTATGAAAAATTTTTATTAAAGAATCAAGAATTAGGCAATCCCTTATTAGCCAAGTTGTTAAGCGGCCGTACCAACTATTTTGTATTTAATAGTCAGAATTTTAAGAAAGCCCCCTTATTGCAAAAACTATTTGGCATGGGTTATGGCAGTAATTACCGTAAACATCCGCGAACGGTGGAAATGGATTGGTTTGATCTCTTTTTCCAGTTTGGAATTATTGGTTTTGTTATCATTATTTTGCCCTTGCTAGTAGCAATATTGTATTTAGTGTTTGAATTTTTCCGCTATTTTACCAGTGATATGGTGCAAGATAACTTGCTTTTTTATGTGGCAGTTGCTATTGGAATTTTTATGTCACTTTTGGCGGGACACGTGTTGAATGCCCCGGCTGTAAGTATCTACTTTAGTATGATTGTGGCTTATTTGGTCAAGCAGCCTGCTATTAATCGGCGTTTATTCAACGTAAATAATAAAACGATTAATAATCTCTTATGAGTTATTAATCGTTTTAATTATTTGGAAGTTACTTATCTTTTTTCCCTTTATTTTGGTAATATAAACATGAACATTATTATTTATCATGGTTATGTTTAACTAGATAAATAAAACGTGGTAAATTTTTAAAACGGCTCAGGCGAGAAGGATGACTAAGAAAACGATAAAGCCATTCCAAATTGAGCTTTTGAAAAATCTGGGGAGCCCGTTTAACTGATCCGGATAAAACATCAAAGCTGCCGCCAACACCAATCCAAACAGCTGGGGCTAATTGCTGGTTGCGGGCAATAAATTTCTCTTGTTTGGGATATCCCAAAGCAACTGCTACAATATCCGGCTGGGATGCTTTAATTTCAGCACTAATGGCTTTTTCGTCAGTAAAGTACCCGTCATGAGCACCAACAATTTCTAAGTGGGGATATTTTTTTTGAATGTTGACAACAGTTTTTTGAAGTACTGCCTTTTTGGCCCCTAATAAATAAATTTTAAGCTGGTGCTGATTGGCAAGCTCCAACAAACTAACCAGGGTATCAAAGCCGGTGATTCTTTCTTGCAAAGGCTGTTTGATGATCTGACTAGCTTTAATGATGCCAATTCCGTCCGGAGTAATATAGTCGGCGGCTGCAATCAGCTGACGAAATTGTGGATGATCATATGCATAAACTGCAATTTCCGGATTAGCAGTAACAATAAAGGTATTTTGTTTTTGCTGAATACGTTGAGTTAAAGCCAGCAGAAATTGTTGATTAGTAGTATTAATAAATGGTAGGTTGAGGATGGTAACTGTTTTACTCAAATTTAATTTCGACTCCTTATCTGATATACTTAGTTTACGATAGATAAGATGTTTAAACAATCGATTGAGAGGAATAAAGCCTATGAAGATTTTACAGGTTAATGCAGGTACTGAAAATGGCGGTGGTCGAACAATTATCATAAACTTAATCAGAGCGTTAAGAAAAAATAATATTGACGTTCAATTATTAGTTTTTGAAAAGGGTCCTGTAGCAGATTGGGCGGCTAAATATAAAATTCCCACAACCGTTATGAATCAAGAAGGAAGACTTGATTTAAGAGTTGTTCATCGTTTGCGTAAATTTATTGTTGATAATAAAATTGATGTTGTGAATACACATGGACCTCGGGCTAATTTTATTATGAGTTTAGTCTCTAAAAAAGTAAAAACCAAATGGGTTGTTACTATTCATAGTAATCCGTTATTGGATTTTTCTGATAATATTAAAGGTAAGCTGTTAACTCAAATGAATATACGAGCTCTTAAGAAAGCTGAGCACTTCATTTTAATAACACCCAAATTTCAACCGGTGTTAGAAGAAATAGGTATTGATAAAAATAGAATGGGGTCGATTTTTAATGCAATGGATTTTTCCGAGGAATTGCCGCAAACTGTCCACCATGATGTGTTTTCTTTAGTTAATGTGGCGCGACTAACGCCGGTTAAGAATCAGGCATTGCTCTTAAAAACTTTAGCTCAAGTAGATTTTGATTTTCGTCTTAAGATTGTTGGTGACGGAGAACTTCGTAAGCAACTTCAAGATTTGTCCAGGAACTTGGGCTTAGAAACAAAAGTAGAATTTACCGGATTCCATGATGATACCTCTCCTTACTATCATAAATCAGATTTGTTTATTTTAACTTCTAATTCAGAGAGTTTTCCTTTAGTCTTGTTGGAAGCCGCTAATTTTGGAATACCTGCAATTGCTACAGATGTCGGATCTTGTGATCAGATAATTTCTGACGGAAATGGTTGGTTAATTCCCCCTGCCGATTCGGGTAAATTAAAAGAGGCCTTGATTGCTGCTTATAAAAAATGGCAGGAAGATCAATTACGACCAATGGGACAAAAATTTTACCAATATTGCTCTCAGAATTTTTCTAGTCAACGTTTATCTCAAGCTTTGATGGATGTTTATCAAAGCCTTTAATTGAAAAGGTAGCGAAATGAAAATGAAAATTAATAATTTAGATGACGGTTTGGCTTTGCATACGGATTATTATATTTTAAATATGATGTACACTTATTGGAAGAAGGGTATTAATAAGCAAAGGGCAGTTTTTGAATGTTACTTTCGCCATAATCCTTTTAAAAACGGTTATGCGGTTTTTGCCGGTTTGCAACAGATAGTTTCTTATTTACAGCATTTACATTTTAGTGATAGTGATATTGACTATTTACGAGCAAATGGTGAATTTGATGAAGGTTTTTTGCGATATTTAAAAAATATGACCTTTAGTTGTGATGTTCGTTCAGTGGTAGAAGGCGATTTAGTTTTTGCCAACGAGCCGATTTTTCAAGTTGAAGGACCCTTAGATCAGTGCTCGTTAGTTGAAACTGCTGTTTTGAGTATTTTGAATTATCAAATTTTAATTGCGACCAAAGCTGCTCGAATTAAATCGGCTGCTGGCACTGACACTTTATTAGAATTTGGATCTCGCCGGGCCCAGGAATTGGAAGCTGGTCTCTGGGGAGCCAGAGCTGCCTATATTGCAGGATTTGATGCTACAAGTAATGTTCGGGCCGGAAAATTGTTCAAGATCCCGGTAGCCGGAACTCATGCTCACGCTTTAGTACAGTTTTATCAAAATGATTATGATGCTTTTAAAGCCTATGCACAAACCCATCATGACTGCACTTTTTTAGTTGATACCTATGATACTTTAAAAAGTGGTGTTCCGAGTGCAATTAAGGTTGCTAAGGAAATGGGAGATAAGATTAGTTTTAAAGGAGTTCGTATTGATTCGGGGGATATGGCCTATATCTCCAAAAGAGTTCGGGAAAAACTGGATGATGCGGGATATACCGATACTAAGATTGTGGCCTCGAATGATTTGGACGAAACTACCATTCAAAATTTAAAAATGCAGGGAGCCAAGATTGATACCTGGGGTGTAGGGACTCGCTTAATTACCGGTTATAATCAACCGGCTTTAGGTGCTGTTTATAAAATGGTCGCTATTGAAGATAATTATGGTAATATGCTTGATACTTTAAAATTGTCTAGTAATGTAGAAAAAATTAGTACGCCGGGACAAAAGCAAGTTTGGCGCATCACAAACAGTAAAAAGGATAATAAATCTGAAGGTGACTATATAACATTAAAGGATGAGCAACCGAATAAATTGTCACAATTGCATATGTTCCATCCACAATATACTTACATCAGTAAGACTATTACTGATTTTAAAGCGCGGCCGATTTTACAAAAAATTTTTGAAAATGGACAGTTGGTTTATGATTTACCATTCCTAGAGGAAATCCGAACTTACTGTCGGCAAAATTTGGACTCTTTGTGGGATGAATATAAGCGTGATCTGAATCCGCAAAATTATCCTGTAGATCTATCACAAAGATTGTATGATCATAAAAAGCATTATATTGAATATGTTCATCAACGGGTTAAAAATATGGGTACTGTCGATTAAAGGGAGAAGTTAAAGATGCGGCCACTACAAAAACAAATTATAGACTATGAAAAAGTCAAACCTCAGATTGATCCCGAGGCAGAAATCAAACGTTCTGTGAATTTTTTACAAGATTTTTTACTGCAAAATCATTTGCAAACTTTAGTTTTAGGTATTTCTGGCGGTCAAGATTCTACTTTGGCCGGACGTTTATGCCAACTGGCAGTTGAGCAGTTGCGGCGAAAAACTGGCCAACAACAATATCAATTTGTAGCAGTGCGTTTACCCTATGGTAAACAAGCCGATGAAAGTGATGCACTTGCGGCGTTATCTTGGATGAAACCTGATCAAGTAATGCGGGTTGATATTAAGCCAGCGGTAGATGCGACCGTAGCAAATATTGAAAATAATAAATTAGAAATTTCCGATTTTAACAAGGGAAATATCAAAGCCCGTCAGCGTATGATTGTTCAGTATGCCATTGCTGGTGACTTAAAGGGTTGTGTAGTCGGTACAGACCACGCCGCTGAAAATGTTACTGGCTTTTATACTAAATACGGCGATGGTGCTGCAGATTTAACGCCCTTATTTCGCTTAAACAAGCGCCAAGGACGGCAGTTATTGGCAGTCTTAGGGGCACCAGCTCAGCTTTATACTAAAGTTCCGACAGCTGATTTAGAAGATCAACGACCGGGCTTATCGGATGAAGCAGCTTTGGGTGTCAGCTATGAGGACATTGACAATTATTTAGAAGGTCAGGACATTTCCGCACAGGCGGCCCAGCAGATTGAAACCTGGTATCAAAAAACGGCTCATAAAAGGCGCTTGCCTTATACAGTATTTGATCATTTAAAAAAGGAGAATGGCTGATGAATCATATGCAGCAACGGGCTGCTAATTATGCTCGCGTTTTGAATGATGTTATTGAAAAAATGCAGTCCATACAAGATGATTTAAACCCGAAATTTGAAAAGATTAAAACAGCGCTGGCAAACGGTAATTTAACTGCGATGAAATCTTCAGAATATTTAAAAATCCAAGGAGATTTTCAGCGGGGAACTGATGATTATTGCAAATTAGCAGAAAAATTACATTCTGTCAAAGCACCTGCAAAATTGATGGGAATTCATTTATCTTTAGTTCAGGCTTTACAAAATTATACCCAGGCTTGTCAAAACATGATTGAAAGTATGAAAGATGATCGGACGGTTGATGAGTCCGCTTTTCAAACTGCCGAAGAAGCTCAAGATCTGTATTTAGATAAAATTAGCAAATATTTGATGAAAATGGGCCAATTAAGTCAATAAGAACTTGCAAAATGTGACAATTAATACTACAATATTTAAGTGTTCACTGCGGGTATGGCGGAATTGGCAGACGCGCAAGACTAAGGATCTTGTGGAGAGGTAATCTCCGTGGAAGTTCGAGTCTTCTTGCCCGCATCTAGGCGCAAGTAATTAACCGACATCAATAATTATTGATGTCGGTTTTTCTTATTCTTTTTATAAAGGATTTGCCATATTTGGGTTTGCATGTTATTATTAACTTGTATTTTTGAATGGTCATGGTTCGATGGTTCATGTGTAACTAACTTCCAGTGCCACAAAGAAATGCAAAAAGTAGTTTTAGGAGGATTGTTCACATGGAACATGGAACAGTAAAATGGTTTAACGCTGAAAAAGGTTATGGTTTTATTACTCGTGAAGATGGCAGTGATGTTTTTGTTCACTTTTCTGCTATCAACGGCGAAGGCTATAAGACTTTAGAAGAAGGTCAATCCGTAACTTTTGATATCGAAGAAAGCGACCGTGGCCCACAAGCTGTTAATGTTGATAAAGACTAATAAGTATGATTGGAAGTTTTAAACCAGCCGCAAGGCTGGTTTTTTTATACCCCAAGTCAGTATTCAATGTTATGATAAGGGTAATTTCTTGGGAGAACTGAAAATTGGCAAAAAGAAAATTGATGACTAAAAAACAGCGGCGGACTTTAGCAACTATTTTGGCCAGTATGATTGCACTGATCGCCTTGATTTTGGCTTTTTTGCTGGTAAGAAATTTTATTCGACAAAATTCTTCCTTAGCTCAGACGCCGATTCAGGTAAAAAGTATCCGACAACAGCATGAAGAATTTATTCAAAGTATTGCCCCCGCGGCCGTTAATTCTAGCCATAATTACGGAATTTTGCCTAGTATTACTATTGCCCAAGCAATCTTGGAAAGTGACTGGGGCCAAAGTCAATTAGCCAGTAATTATCATAATTTGTTCGGGATCAAAAGCGATGATCCCAATAATTCCCAATTATTGGAAACGCAAGAGTATCAAAATGGGCAGTGGATAACTATTTCTGCTCGTTTTCGGGTTTATGCCAGTTTTGAAGAGTCAATACAAGATCATTCCGCCCTATTAGCTAACGGTACGACTTGGAATAAGCAGCAGTATCAACATGTTTTAGCTTCGACTAATTATTTGGAGGCTGCTCATAATTTACAGCGTGATGGTTATGCGACTGACCCCGATTATACACAAAAAATTATTCAAATTATTCAAAAATATCATTTGGATCGCTATGATCATTAGGATTAATCTAATTAATAAAAAAAGTAGTTATTGTTATGGGCAGTAAAGTTGAAGGTTGCATTTGGTAGGATCGACTTTTGTCAAAGGCCGAGTCCTGTTAAAATGGAATAAACTAAATTTTTAAGGGAGAAAAACTGTGAAAGAATTAGAAGAACGCATTCAAAAAGATGGTCGTATTTTAGGGAACGATGTTTTAAAAGTTGATAGTTTTTTGAATCATCAAGTCGATCCGGTCTTAATGCAAAAAATGGGGCAGGAATTTTATAATTATTTTCACAATAAACCTATTACTAAGATTTTAACAGTAGAATCTTCAGGAATTGCCCCTGCAGTAATGACCGGCCTAGAATTTAAAAAACCGGTAATTTTTGCACGTAAGCATAAATCAATTACAATGAATAATGATACTTATATTGCTGATGTCTATTCTTTTACTAAAAAAACTACTAATAAAATTAGTATTGCAAAACATTTTTTAAATGAAGAGGATCATGTTTTAATTATTGATGATTTTCTAGCTAACGGTCAGGCGGTTTCGGGGTTAACCAGTATTATTAAACAGGCTAATGCTACCCTAGAAGGTATTGGCATTGTTATTGAGAAAACTTTTCAAAAAGGACGGCAATTGATTGATCAGCAAAATATTCCCATCTTATCTTTAGCTAGGATTAAGGCATTTAAAAATGGTCAGGTCGTCTTTGCCGAAGAATAGGAGAAATGGTAATGAGTTTTATGGGTCCCGTAAGTACGATTGGGATTATTGGTGATGGCAGATCAACCTTTTTGCTAGCACAACAGGCTTTAAAAATGGGATTTCATGTTGTGATTTTAGCAGAACATTCAGCATTAACTGCTCAAAAAAATGTTCAACTAATAAATGGTTCCAGCCAAAATATGCAGGATTTGCAGGCATTATTTTCACAAGTGGATTTAGTTATTTATGATAATGAGAATTTGCATTTAGATTCACTAGAGCAAATTTCAGGTCATGAAAAATTAATCCAAGGAACAGAATTATTAGATTTGGTGCAAGATCGCTATCTGGAAAAAAGTTTTTTAAATAATCATAATTTGAACGTGGTCCCTTTTGCTGCGGTTGTTAACGATCAGGACTTACGTAAAACCGTAGAAGAAATTGGTTTTCCTTGTATTTTAAAACCAATTCAAAAAGATATTGATTTTTTAGATGGAGTTATTTTTAAAAATCAAACACAAGTAGATTCCTATCATCTGCCGCGTGGTTCTTTTATTCTGGAATCTTTATTAGATATCAAAAAAGAAATGATTGTTTTGGCCAGTAAAGATGCTTATGGCCAAATTAATGTTTATCCGTTAATTCAGATGACATCGCAGGATCGCTGGTTATATACTGCTTTAGTGGAACAACAGCCTAATAGTATTTTGCAAACCGAGGTTCAAGAGATTGCGCAAACTATTGCTACTAATATTAATTTTCAGGGATTAATTGCAGTAAAATTGTGTACTACCAATTCTGAGGTTTTGTATGTCGAGCGAATTTACGCCGGAACTATCTTTGCGGCCAATATTTATCAAGCCGTAACTGCATATTCTCAAGAAGAACTTTTTTTGCGCAGTTTATGTGATTGGCCTTTACCAAAAGTAACTCCGCTCACTAGTGGGTGTAATCTAGTAGTAACGAAAGATAATTTAGCTTTAGCTGTTACTGAATTAAAACAGCATCCGCAGTGGCAATTAAATTTGCTTCCGGAACAATTAGAGGATGATTATTTGAACCCTTACTTAGGAGTCGTAACTGTTTTAGGAACTAACTATCAGAAATTGCAACATTATATTAATTCATCAAAAATATGGAAGGTGTAACTTAATGGTCATTAAACGCTACCAGCGACCGGATATGGCCCGCATTTGGAGTGATCAAAATAAATACCAGGCATGGTTAGATGTAGAAATTGCGGTCGATCAGGCCTGGAACAAGTTGGGGGTAATTCCTGATGCTGATTTGCAAAAAATCGAAGCGAACGCCCATTTTGAAGTGGCAGATATTTTAGCTATGGAAAAAATCACTAAACATGATGTGGTTGCCTTTACGAGGACAGTTTCCAAAAGTTTGGGACCCGAGAAGAAGTGGATTCATTATGGAGTAACTTCGACTGATGTCGTTGATACAGCCTATGGTTATTTGTTGAAACAAGCTAATGCCATCTTACGTCAAGATTTAAAGGAATTAGCTGCTACTGTTGCTAGCAAAGCGCGCCAATATAAAGACACCGTCATGATTGGCCGCACTCACGGGGTTCATGCTGAACCTACGACTTTTGGCTTGGTATTAGCTAATTGGTATTCAGAAATCAAGCGTGATCAGGAGCGCTTTGAGCATGCGGCTGCGGGCGTTGAAGCAGGCAAAATTAGTGGCGCTGTCGGCACCTTTGCTAATATTTCACCTCAAGCAGAGGCTTTGGTCTGCGAAAAGTTACAATTGCGGCCGCAAGAAATTTCGACACAGGTTTTACCGCGTGATTTGCACGCAGAATATATTATGACACTAGCTTTAATTGCTGCCAGTGTTGAACGCTTTGCTTTAGAAATTCGTCATCTACAAAGAACCGAGGTTCGCGAAGTGGAAGAATTTTTTGCTCCGGGACAAAAGGGTTCTTCAGCTATGCCGCACAAGCGTAACCCTATCGGCTCTGAAAATGTTACCGGCTTAGCGCGGGTGATTAAAGGTCACGTATTTACAGCTTTAGAAAACATTGAACTCTGGCATGAACGTGATATTTCACATAGTTCGGCAGAACGGATTATTTTACCGGATACAACTGAAATTCTTGATTATATGTTGCATCGTTTTACTAAAATTGTTCAAAATTTAACTGTTTTTCCGCAAAAAATGGAAGCAGATTTGCAGATTACGCATGGATTGATTTATTCGCAGAGAGTCATGTTAAAATTAATCAAAACTGGTTTAAGTCGCGAAACTGCCTATGATATTGTGCAGCCCTTGACCGCCCAAGTTTGGGAACAAAAATGTGATTTTCGCCAATTACTAGAAGCTGATCCGCAGATTCAACAACATTTGTCAAAAGCTGATTTAGATGATGCCTTTGACTATCATTGGCATTTGCGCCATGTAGATGAGATTTTTCAGCGCGTAGGTTTGTCTTCTTAGAATCAGACTGTTAATTCATTTACTTTAACAAATTCAATAATTTTTAATTTTTGAAAATATTAGAGGGATAAACGGTGATAATTGTTGGGATCCCTTTTTCTTTTTAATTATGGGTGATTAGTTCTGTATTGTGGCGTTGAGTTTGCTATAATGATGACTGTAATAATGAGGTTTTAGTATTAATTGAAAGTAGAAAAGGAAGAATTTCATGGCAGAAATTGCAATTCTGAAGGGATTAAATGACCAGCAAAAAAAAGCCACTATTACTACCGAAGGCCCCTTATTAGTTTTAGCAGGTGCTGGCAGTGGCAAAACCCGGGTCTTAACGCATCGTATCGCCTATTTAATTGAAGAAAAGCAAGTTATGCCATGGCATATTTTGGCGATCACCTTTACTAATAAAGCTGCACGGGAAATGCAAGCACGTGTAGATCGTTTATTAGAGGACCAAGCAGCCGGAATTTGGGTAGCAACTTTTCATTCGATGTGTGCACGAATTTTGCGGCGGGAAGCTGAAGCAATTGGTTACAGTAAAACATTTACAATTACAGGCACTTCGGAGCAATTAACTTTAGTTAAGCAAATCCTCAAGCGCCTCAATCTGGATCCTAAAAGGAATAATCCGCGGGCCATTTTAGGGGCAATTAGTCAGGCTAAAAATGAATTACAAACACCTGCAGACTATAGTCAGGCTGCGCAAACTCCATTTGAACAAGTTGTAGCTCAAGTTTATGAGCAATATCAAAAATCCTTATTCAATAATCAAAGTATGGATTTTGATGATTTAATCATGAAAACTATTGAGTTGTTTGAAAAGAATACTGACATTTTGGGCTATTATCAAGACAAATTTCGTTATATACATGTTGATGAATATCAGGATACTAATGATGCCCAATATCGTTTGATTTATTTGCTGGCGCGCCAATATCATAATCTTTGTGTTGTCGGCGATGGAGATCAGAGTATCTATGGCTGGCGTGGCGCTAATATGGAAAACATAATGAATTTTGAAAAAGATTATCCCCAAGCCCAGACCATTTTATTGGAGCAAAATTACCGCTCTACGAAAAATATTCTACAAGCGGCTAATGATGTTATTGGTCATAACAACTATCGCAAGCCGAAAAAATTATGGACTGATAATGATTCGGGAGCCAAAATCACCTATTATCAAGCCAGTAATGAACAAAGTGAGGCTTTGTATGTAGTTGATCAGATTAAAAAGAACTGTCAGCAAAAGGAGTTCCACTATACAGATTTTGCCATTTTATATCGGACGAATGCGCAATCACGAATTTTAGAAGATCGTTTACTTAAAGCCAACATACCTTATAAAATAGTTGGCGGACATAAATTTTATGAACGCAAAGAAGTACGGGATATTTTAGCTTATTTACAATTAATAGCCAATCCGCAGGATTCTTTAAGTTTTGAACGAATTGTCAATGCTCCCAAAAGAGGGATCGGGGCAACTTCTTTAACTAAGTTATCCCAATTTGCAGCCCAACATAATTTAAGCTTGTTGCAAGCGGCTCGTCAGGCTAGCGCTGCTCCTTTAACTACAAGGATAGGCCATAAACTAGAGGAGTTTGCCCAGATGATGGATCTGTTGATTAATCATCGTGGGGGTCAAACACTGACAGAATTAATGACGGCTACTTTAGAGCAGAGTCATTATCAGTCGGAATTAGAAAAACAAAATACTTTAGAAGCTCAAACTCGCCTGGAGAATATTCAAGAATTATTAACGGTTACTCAGCAATTTGACCAAGAATATTTGCCAGAAGATGAAGAAGCTGATCCTTTAAATGACTTTTTGGCTGATATTGCTCTAATCAGTAGTGAAGATACAGACAATGACGATTATGATCAAGTTACTTTAATGACTTTACACGCCGCGAAAGGTTTAGAATTTCCGGTAGTTTTTCTGGTAGGAATGGAAGAAGGAATTTTTCCTTTAGCGCGTTCGCTGAATGATCCCGACGAATTGGAAGAAGAGCGGCGACTAGCTTATGTTGGTATTACTCGGGCTCAAACTAAATTATATTTGACTAATACTTTTAATCGGACCTTATATGGTAAAAGCCAGTCTAATTTACCTTCTCGTTTTATAGAAGAAATTAGTCCGGATTTATTAGGGAAAGAGACACCTCCAGAAGAGACCGGCCACTGTCAGTATGCTAAAATTAATTATCCCTTTGCCCAGTCGCACCTGACTTCACCAACTGGAACTAGACCTGCAGCGGCACCAAAAATTGCGGGAAAAACTACGGCTGGTAATGTTGCTTGGCAAATTGGTGATCGGGTACAACATAAAAAATGGGGTCAAGGTACTGTAGTCAAAGTCAATGGCCAAGGAGAAGATGCTGAATTAGATGTGGCTTTTAAACAAGAAGGAATTAAACGTTTATTAGCTGAATTTGCTCCGATTAAAAAAGTTTAAAGAGGCGAGCACATGCAACGGCAGGCAGCACAAGCACAACTGCAGCAATTAAGAACAGAGTTAAATAAATATCGTAGGGCATATTATACTGAGGATGCTCCTTTAGTTGAAGATAGTGTTTATGATCAAAAATATCAACAATTATTGCAATTAGAAAAGCAGTTTCCTGATTTAGTTACCGCTGATTCTCCCAGTCAATTAGTAGGGGATATTCCTTCGTCCAATTTATCAAAGGTAACACATGAAGTACCCATGCTGTCGATGGGCGATGTTTTTTCTTTTGCGGAACTGGAAGAATTTAATGAACGGGTCAAAAGTGCAGTTGGTCATCCAGTTGATTATAGTGTAGAATTAAAGATTGATGGTTTAGCTCTATCTTTAATTTATCAGCAGGGTCGATTAGTCCAAGGATCAACGCGCGGAGATGGCACTATTGGAGAAGATGTCACGAATAATGTCTTAACCATTCAAAATATTCCGCAAACTTTAGCACAGCCGCTAGATCTGGAAGTCCGTGGAGAATGTTTTATGCCCAAAGCAGCTTTTGCCCGCTTAAACAATCACCGAGAACAAAATGGGGAAACTACTTTTGCCAATCCCCGTAATGCAGCTGCAGGCAGTTTGCGCCAATTGGATGCGCAGGTAACGGCACATCGACAGTTAAGTACCTTTATTTATACGGTAGTTAATCCGGAGACAGCTGCTTTAACAACTCAAAATCAAGCCTTGCAAAAAATGGCTCAATTAGGTTATAACGTGAATACTGAGCGGATAGTGAGTCATGATTTGCAGGGGGTTAAAGAATATATTGCAAAATATCAAAACCTGCGGGATCAGTTACCTTATGGAATTGATGGGGTGGTTTTAAAGGTTAATGATTTTGCTTTACAAGAGCAATTAGGTAATACTGTTAAAGTACCCCGTTGGGAAATTGCCTATAAGTTTCCTCCTGAAGAAGCGCAAACAGTGATTCATAAAATTGAATGGACTGTCGGGCGTACTGGCACGGTAACCCCCACAGCAGTGATGGATCCAGTCCAGTTGGCAGGAACTACAGTTAATCGGGCCACCTTGCACAATATGGATATGATTAAGCAAAAAGATATCCGCTTAGGTGATACTGTCTTGCTGCATAAAGCCGGCGATATTATTCCGGAAGTTTCTCAAGTGATGTTGTCTCAGCGCCCGCATAATACACAGCCGTATACAGCACCGGAAAACTGTCCTTCTTGTGGTTCTAAATTAGTGCATTTAGAAGATGAAGTAGCTTTGCGTTGTATTAATCCAATGTGTCCTGCACAAGTTAAAGAAGGATTAACGCATTTTGCTTCTCGTAATGCCATGGATATCAATGGTTTAGGTCCCAAAATTGTGGAGCAACTTTGGCAGTTGCATTTAGTCAACGATGTAGCTGATTTATATCGCTTAACTTATCAAGATTTGGAAAAAATTGAAGGTTTTCAAGAGAAATCAATTAATAATTTGTTACAGGCAATTGATCGTTCCCGGCAAAATTCTTTAGAAAAATTATTATTTGGTTTAGGGATTCGGCATGTTGGGGCCAAAGCGGCTAAATTATTAGCACAAAAGTTTTTAAAAATGTCGAATTTAATGCAGGCTCAAAAAGATGAGATCTTAGCAATTGATTCCATGGGAGAAACTATCGCTGATAGTCTGCAAGTTTATTTTGCAAATCCAAAGGTGCAACAATTAATTACAGAATTAACTAATTTACATGTTAATATGGAATTTAAGCAATCCCAAACGGCGGCTAATACTACCAGTAGTTTAAGCCGGCAGACTATTGTCATTACCGGAACTTTGGCGCATTATAAACGCCAAGAATTAAGCGATCTATTAGAAAGTTTAGGAGCACACGTGACGAATTCAGTTTCCCAAAAAACGGATCTTTTAATTGTCGGAGAACACGCCGGCAGTAAATTGGCCAAGGCTCAGAAGTTAGGTGTCAGAGTGGTCAACGAAGACCAATTGCAACAGATGCTTCAAGAAGAAAAGTAGGAGTTTCAGAAATGAAGAAATTGTCAAAATTAATTATGACCTTAATGACTATATTTTTATTGGCAGGTTGTGGCAATTTAGGAAATTCTTCGCTTTCTTCGCACTCCCAAAACGGGAAGAAGGTCACTACCACTACGCAAGCTTCCAAATCAGGCCAATATAGTACGCTTTTACAAAATGGTCATTATCAAGTTAGTGCGATCAGCGGTTTAAGTGCTGATAGTAATAGTAGCAATAATCACAATTTACAGGCCTTTGAAGCGGGCTTATTGGCTGTTTCTCAAAAAGAATTTTCACCTGATAAGTATTATTTTCAAGAAGGACAGATGATTTCTGCACCGCTTGCTCAAAAATGGCTGAATCGTAAATCCAACACGAATCCTCTAGGTTTGAATCCAGTTGATAATGGTTCAAAAGATGCGGACAAGCGCAATCCCATTTATTTACAACAACTGTTAGAACAGGACTTTTATACGCAAAACGACAAAGAATATAATCTAGCTGGTATGACAATCGGTTTGTCATTAAATGCAGTGGACTACTATACCAAAGAGCGTTATGGAGCCACTTTTGAAACAAAAATTTCTGATAGTCAACGCCAACAAATGGGTCAGAAAATGGCCAATACAATTATTAAACGCCTGCGTAAAAACAAGAATTTACGAGATATTCCGATCGTGGTCGGACTGTATCGCCAAAATATTAATGATTCCTTAGTCGGGGGAAGTTTCTTTAGTTATGGCGTTAGTCATAAATTTGGTGATAAAATTAATGATTGGAAGGCTATCAAAGAACAGAGCCAAGTGTTGCCCGTGGTAAATAACGAAAATCCTATTAACAGCAATGATGCGAATGATTTTTCCAATTTTAAAAACCACATTGAAAATTATTTTCCTAATTTAAGTGGAGTGACAGCGCAGGTACATTATCAAGATGGTTCTTTAAGTGGCATTGCGATCACGATTACCACACAATTCTATGGTGTAGCCCAAATTAGGAGTTTTACGCAATTTGTTCAAGAATCGGCGAACCGCTATCTACCACAGCAGTCGGCTTTAGAGATTCGGATTCAAACTGTTCAAGATATGCAAGCTTTAATTACCAAGGACTATAATAGTAAGCAGTTTACGAGCCATGTTTTAGTTTCTTATTAAAATGACGGAGGGATGCTTTGATGATTGATAAAAATTTAGTGCAGCACGTTGCCCATTTGGCAAAATTAGAATTTAACGAGGCTGATTTGGAAAAATTTACAAAACAGTTAGCCGAGATTATTCAAATGGAAGATGAATTGGCTCAAGTAGATACTACAAATGTGAAGCCGACTACCCATATCTCGCGTCAAAAAACGACCTTTAGAGCTGATGACAATCAAGTAACTACTAGTCGTGATGAGTTATTAAAGAATGTTCCAGAACAAAAAGATGGACTAATTAAAGTACCAGCAATTTTAGATAATGAGGAGGAATAATAGTGGATTATTTTGATGAAACAATTGCTTCAGTACATCAACAGCTTGTGGAGAAAAAGATTAGTCCTACTGAGCTTGTCCAAGCGACTTTAGCTAATATTAAGCAGTTAAATCCTGATTTAAATGCTTTTATTGCTATTAATGATCATGTTTCTGCACCTCAAACAGTGTCTCAAGATCAGGTTTTACAGGCGATTCCGTTAGCTATTAAAGATAATATTTTAACCACTGATTTAAAAACAACTGCCGGCAGTAAAATGTTGGCTAATTTTCAATCAGTATATCCGGCAACAGTCATGGAAAAACTTTTACAGGCTGGAGTAGTCAATATTGGTAAAACCAATATGGATGAATTTGCAATGGGTTCTTCGACCGAGACTTCTTATTTTGGAGTTACTAAAAACCCTTGGAATTTAAAAAAAGTTCCGGGCGGCTCTTCTGGCGGCTCGGCAGCAGCGGTAGCTTCCGGACAAGTTTTGGCTGCCTTAGGAACTGATACAGGTGGCTCGATTCGTCAACCGGCTTCTTTTAACGGTATTTTTGGAATTAAACCTACTTATGGCCGGGTTTCACGGTGGGGCGTAATTGCTTTTAGTTCCAGCTTGGATCAAGTTGGAGTTTTGTCACGTCATGTGGCTGATTCTGCGCAAGTTTTGCGGACTATTAGCGGTTTTGATCAGCGGGATAATACCAGTTCTCAACAAGCTGTACCTGACTTCTCTCAAATTAAGGCTGATGTTCGCGGATTAAAAGTGGCCGTTCCGGAAGAATTTATGGGCGCGGGAGTTGATGCCGGTGTTAGAGAACAAGTTCAAAAGGGAATCAAATTATTAGACCAAAATGGCGCTCTAGTGGAAACAGTAAAATTACCGCATGCTCAATATGCAGTTCAGGTTTATTACATTATTGCTTCCAGTGAAGCTTCATCTAATTTACAACGATATGACGGTATCCGTTATGGTTATCGGGCTCAGGATGTTCATAATTTGGAAGATGTTTATGTTCGTTCGCGCAGTGAAGGTTTCGGCGATGAAGTTAAACGGCGGATTATGTTAGGAACTTTTGCTTTATCAACGGGTTACTTTGATGCTTACTTCAATAAAGCTGCCCAAGTTAGAACTTTAATCAATGATGACTTTGAGAAAGTATTTCAAGATTTTGATTTGATTGTCGGTCCGACCTCTCCGACAACAGCCTTTGACATTGGATCACGTATTGATGATCCAGTGGTAATGTATATGAACGATATTTTAACTATTCCCGCTAATTTGGCTGGATTACCAGCAGCTTCTGTACCGGTAGGTTTTGCTGATGGAATGCCAGTAGGGTTACAAATGATTGCTCCGGCATTTAAAGAGCAGACAATTTTTAATGCGGCTCAGCTTGTGGAAAATGAAACCAACTTTTTTCAACAGCGGCCACGGATGGGAGGCCAAAATTAATGAATTTTGAAACAACAATTGGTTTAGAAGTTCACGTAGAGTTAAAGACCAAAACTAAAATTTTCAGTCCGGCACCGGTATCTTACGGAGCAGATCCGAATACGAATGCTAATGTTATTGATTTTGGTTTTCCCGGGACTTTGCCGACAGTCAATAAAAATGCTTATAGATTAGGCATTATGACCGCTTTAGCCTTGAATGCTAAAATTACCCAAGATACGCATTTTGATCGGAAAAATTACTTTTATCCGGATAATCCCAAAGCCTATCAAATTACTCAAAAAGAAGAACCTTTGGGTCGTGAAGGTTGGGTCGAAATTGAAGTTCACGGACAAAAGAAAAAAATCGGTATTGAAGAATTGCATATTGAAGAAGATGCGGGTAAGAATACCCATGATGACTCCGGCTATTCTTATGTTGATTTGAACCGACAGGGAACTCCGTTAGTAGAAATTGTGTCGAAGCCTGATATCAAATCACCTGATGAAGCTTATGCCTATTTAGAGAAATTACGTCAAATTATTCAATTTACAGGCGCTTCAGATGTTAAAATGGAAGAAGGATCCATGCGGGTTGATACTAATATTTCCGTAAGTCCAATTGGCTCTGATAAGTTAGGCCAAAAGGTCGAATTAAAAAATCTGAATTCTTTCAAGCATGTTAAAAATGGCCTGGCCTTTGAAGAAAAACGGCAAATTGGAATCTTATTGGCAGGCGGCAGCATTCAACCGGAAACGCGGCGTTATGATGAACCTAGTGATTCAACAATTTTGATGCGGGTTAAAGAGGGTGCTGACGATTATCGCTATTTTCCAGAACCTGATTTACCTGATTATCATATTGATAGTGAGTGGATTGAACAAATCCGCCAGGAAATTCCGGAAATGCCTGATAAGCGGCGCAAACGTTATATTGAAGACTTACAGATTCCGGAATACGATGCCAGTGTTTTAACTGATACTAAAGAAATGTCTGATTTCTTTGATCAAACGGTAGCTTTAGGTGCTGATCCTAAACAAGTCTCTAATTGGTTAATGGTAAATGTGAATGCTTATCTGAATGAAAATAATTTAGAATTACAGCAAACTAAATTAACGCCGGAACATTTAGCTACCATGATAGGTTTGGTTAAAGACGGAACAATTTCTTCGAAAATTGCCAAAAAGGTTTTTGCAGAAACGATCGCTCATGGTAGTGAGCCGAAAGCTTGGGTGCAATCTAAAGGCCTGATACAGCAATCGGATCCGCAGGTTTTAACACCAATTATTACGCAAGTATTAGATGATAATCAACAATCAGTTGTTGACTTTAAAAATGGTAAAGACCGTGCTTTTGGATTTTTAGTAGGACAAATTATGAAACAAACACATGGCCAAGCCAATCCAAAAGCCGTCAATCAGATCTTAACCGCTGAAATTAAGAAACGTTAAGAGGAAATCCAATGAAAGCTCGTTTGATATATAATCCGACTTCGGGAAATGAAAGTATTTTAAAGAACGTTGCTGATATCTTGGACGTTTTGGAGCAGGCTGGTTATGAAGCCAGTGCCTTTCGAACAACGCCGCAACCTTTATCAGCAGCTAAAGAAGCATGCCGAGCCGCTCAAGCGGGTTTTGAATTAATTGTGGCTGCTGGTGGCGATGGTACTTTAAATGAAGTAGTCAATGGGATTGCTCCACTAGCAAAACGTCCGCGAATGGCCATTATTCCGGGAGGAACCACTAATGATTATGCGCGAGCCTTAAAAATTCCCCGTAATGATCCTGTAGCAGCGGCACGTATTATTTTGAAAAATCAGACTTTACCGATGGATATTGGTCAAGCTGGCGAGCACTATTTTATGAATATAGCCGGCGGCGGTTCGATGTCGGAATTGACTTATGAAGTACCTTCTGAATATAAATCAATTTTGGGATATTTGGCCTACCTAGTTAAGGGAGCTGAAATGCTGCCGCGTTTACGGCCGATGAATATGCATTTAGAATATGATGAAGGCACTTATGATGGTGCAGTGACCCTGTTTTTATCAGGGTTAACTAATTCTGTGGGCGGTTTTGAACAAGTAGCTCCAGATTCAGAATTGGGTGATGGTAAGTTATCATTGCTCATTGTGAAAGGCACTAATATTGCTGAAATGTTGATTCTAATTGCTAAAGCCTTAAACGGGGGAAAACATATTAATGATCCCAATATTATTTATACGAAAACCCGAAAATTATTTGTCAAACCTAACGATAATCAGCGAATTATGATTAATTTAGATGGCGAGTATGGTGGCGATGCCCCTATTACTCTAACTGTTTTACCGCGACATATTGAGATGTTCGCCGATTTAGATGCAATTCCCGATAAGTCGATTAATACTGAAACTTTAGCGGAAAGACAAGCAGAAAAGAATTTTGTACAGGGCGTGAGCTCTTTACAAGATAAACATGATTAAGTTGAAAAAACTGATCATCATTATAAAAAGTAACGGGGCTGGAATAACTTTGTTTCAGTCCTCTTTTTTAAAGGAGCACAATGAAAACTATTAATTTAACTAAAAATCAACAAATAACTGTAGATATTATCGATCTGTCCTATGAAGGCTTGGGCGTTGCCAAAATTGACGGTTATTCTGTATTTGTTGAAAATGCTTTGCCAAATGAACGGGTCTTGGCCTTGATTACGAAGGTCGGGCGTAAATATGGCTTTGCTAAAACTTTAAAAATCCTCCAGAAATCTCCTGATCGTGTGGAACAGTATGATAAAAAATATGTTCAAACCGGCATTGCCCCTTTAATCCATCTAAAATATCCGCGGCAGTTAGAATTTAAACGTCAGCAAGTAATCAATGATTTTCATAAATTAAATTTGGAAATACCAGTTGCACAGACTGTCGGTGCGCAATCGCCTTTAGCTTATCGCAATAAGGCTCAAATTCCTGTACGCAATGTTGATAATCAAGCCACAACCGGATTTTTCCGACAACGATCTCATGATTTAATACCCTTAGATGACTACTTGATTCAAGATCCGTTAATTGATAAGGAAATTAATCGAATTCGGGACTTAATGCGGCAATTTCATATTCAAGGATACGATGAAGTTAATAATCAAGGTGATGTGCGTAATATTGTAATACGTCGAGCTTATTTTACCGGAGAAATGATGGTAGTTCTGGTTCTTACTTCCTCCAAAATAAAGAATCTGGATTCTTTACTAGAAGCAATTGCTGCTAATGAAAAGGTAACTTCTTTATACATTAATATCAATGCTAAAAAAACTAACGTTATTTTAGGATCTCATTTGGAATTAGTGAGTGGCAAAGCTTATATTCAAGATAAAATTTTAGGCAAGACTTTCCGTATTTCTCCGCAATCCTTTTATCAAATTAACCCTCAGCAAACGCAAAAATTGTATCAATTAGCTATTCAAGCGGCTCATTTAACAGGCGAGCAGACGGTGATTGATGCTTATTGTGGAATTGGAACTATTGGCTTAAGTTTGGCTGATCAAGCCCAAAAAGTTATTGGTATCGAAAGTGTTGCCAGCGCAGTTAAAGATGCACAAGCTAACGCAGCTGTAAATAATATTCATAACGCTCAGTTTATACAAGGAAAAACAGAAGAAGTGCTCAATAAATGGGCACGGCAGCAACGCCACTTCGATGTTTTAATTGTTGACCCTCCCAGAAAGGGATTGGATCACAGCTTAATTAGTAGTATTTTTGCTTTAAAACCCCAACGAATAGTTTATATTAGTTGTAATCCTGCTACTTTAGCACGAGATATTCAATTATTAAGTCAATATTATCAGGCTCAACAAACAACTCCAGTGGATATGTTTCCGATGACCAAGCATGTTGAATCTGTCACGGCCCTTGAATATAGAGAAAAATAGACGCTGGATATTGTTGTTATATTATTTTTAGTCATGTTCATTAGTGTGGGCAATTTAGTGTTGGAAGTTAACGAATGTAAGGCGATAAATCAGCGCGTTTATCTCAAAAAGATAGAAATTAACAGAAATTAGTATAAACGACATATTATTTAACTATCGGAGATAATTTAAGGTATATGAATTTAAAACAATACAAACTATTAAAGAATAAAAAAATAGCTGAAGTGCTTAAATGTTAGTCATGAGCAGTTTTATCCAAATCATTAATGATTTTATTCAGAGCAATATTAAGGTGCTTTCTCTTTATTACCTTTAATTTGCATAATCTTTAAGCACTCATGGCTGCCAACAACATGACCGGTCTAGTGATTCCAAATAAAGAGATCAATGTAACCGAATATTTTTATCAAAAGATCTAGCATTTTTATAATTAAGATCTTTTTGCTCTTGGTCTTTTCGTGTACTTGTAATCAGCAGAAATTAGGTCTTTAATTTTCTTTTTAATAAATATCGTCAGTGCTTCTCTTTATCTTTAAAGTTTATTTGTTGATTAATTGACAAAATCAAGTACAATATTATGTACAAGGAGGTGCTGGCTATGACTTTAGTATTGACACAAAGTGATTTTAGAAATCACATTAAAAAGTACTTAGATCAAGTAAATGATGATGATGAAGTGGTTTACATTGCCAGATCTAATAGTCGTTCAGTTGCCGTTCTTACCCAAGAAAAACTCTATTGGATGGAAAAAGCAATAAAGGCTAAGGAAGATTCTCTGGATTACGCAATTGCTCGGGATCAATTGATTCAACGAGACGTTTTACCTGATGACCCTATTATTAAGTCTAACGATGATTACTGGGAACAATTTAAATAATATGGTTAGATTACAATTTAGGCCACGTGCAACTTTTAATGCTGATTTGAAAAGACTCGGTCGCATCGATCCAGCTATTATTGATGATGTACGATCAGCAATTGACGAATTACTTGAAAATGGCTCTTTATCTGGTGAATACGGTGATCATCCACTTAAACGGCGCTTATCTGGTTATCGCGAGTTTCATGTCCGGGATACTCCTCATGGCAAACAGCCTAGTGATAATAATGATGTATTAGTAATTTGGTACATTGAGCGTCATGAATTGGTTGCAGTTGGTGTTCGAGTTGGTTCGCATGATCGCCTGTTTTCTAAATAAAAATAGTTCAAAGAAATATTATAAGTAGTAAATCCTTCATATTTGGGGGATTTTTTTAGTTTCTATAACGGCGTTATTATTACATGATATCATTTGGTGCGGCCTAATCAGCGATATTGTTTTCTTTAATCACCTAGAAGATTTGAAATCAGAACAGGATCAATTGCTTCATTTAACCACGTCAGATTTATCTGTTCATGTAATTCAATTACATTGTTTCTTGTTCAGTTTTGAGCTGATCAGGAAATGATTTGAATTTTTTCTATCTCTGAGTAGTGAAGAACTCTATTAAAACGGGGGTTAGATAATCAAGTAAAGTAATAGAACTTAGCACTAATATTCTGCCCTGAAATCCATCAAAATATAGTGTTTTATAGCTGGATAAAACAAATTGTACTAGTCATTTGTAAACAATGAAAATTGCCTAATGCAGCGGTTTATATCTGATCTGTAATTGGCTAAAACCAGCCACCTGAATGTTGAATCTGTTACAACCCTTGAATAGACGCTGGATATTGTTGTTATAGTATTGATAAATAACAAAAGTGTACTTCTTCTTTTTAAAGACTAAAAAAGAAGAAGTACATTTTTATTTATTGCAGAACCCTGTTAATGCGGTTGACAGCACATTGTGTATCCAACGTAAATGGCAAAATTATTATTTCATTAAGAATGGTTGATGCAGAAATTAGCAACATAGCTATTATGTTCTTTATTTTTTTGTAGTTAACTTTACTTGATGCTTTCTGCAAAACAGTTTGTTTATAAAGCAGCACATGTGCTCTGTTAATTTGAGAAATATAAATATTTTTTGTCCACTTTTATTTATGTTTGCTATAATCAAAATCATAAAAGGCTTTCACTAGTCGGTATGCATATTTTTTAAAATCAATTACCGCCATAAGAGGATGTTGAATGATAAGCAAAGATATTTATTGAAGTAATATCTGCATTATTATTTAATGGGTTCACTGTACTTGATACTCATAACTGAGATATGACATCAAAACCAAAAACAAAAACAGTTAAAAATGTTTGGGTTGATTACTAATTACGGTATGAATGATATTATCCAATAACTAACAAGGATTACGGAACTTAAATTTCATTTCGTTTGTAATTGCAGAGATTATGCTGATGCTCATTATCACGAAAAGAAACATTTGATGAATTTGTTTTTAATGATTCAATTCAGTAATTACTAGAGAAAGAACTAACTTAGTATTTTTTAAATAATGGTAGCGAAGATATTTTTAACTATATTCCGCATAAAAGACCTATCAGAACTTTATTTGAAGGCTTTAATGAAATATATCATAATCGAATTAAATATGCTAAAAAAGATAAGCAAAAAAAGTAATACGATTTGTGGGGAGGAGCAGTATTTTGAAAGCAGATAGTATACATCTATTTGATTTTTTAGGTAGTGGAAAAACAATTTTTGAAATTCCAGTTTTTCAACGAAACTATGAATGGGATAAAAGTCAGTGTGAACAGCTTTTTAATGATCTAACAATTGCGGCTCAAAATGATACCGACCATTTTATAGGGGCCATTGTTTATGTTACAGAGACTGGTAATAAAATGAGCCATATCTATCATATTATTGACGGTCAGCAGAGATTAACAAGTCTGACTCTACTGCTGAAAGCGTTATCAGTTGCTGATGATCAGGATCAAGATGAAGTAGAAGAAGAATATTTAACCAATAAATATCTGCATGATAATAACCATTTAAAGTTAAAACCAGTAGATCATGATTATGAAGCATTTAGTTCAGTTATGAATGGGATGGTCAATGTCGATAGACCCTCTAAAGTAATTGATAATTACCATCTTTTTCAAAAATTGATTAAGAATTCAGCGATTAAGAGTTCTAAACTGTACGAAGCTATGAATCAT
The DNA here is from genome assembly GCA_013346905.1 of Bombilactobacillus mellis. GTDB lineage: Bacteria > Bacillota > Bacilli > Lactobacillales > Lactobacillaceae > Bombilactobacillus > Bombilactobacillus mellis_A. The sequence continues at coordinate 1,513,700 of JAAEDX010000001.1, read as the reverse complement.
TTTAATATGGTCTATATTGAGTTGAATAATAACCCAAATGAGGAAAATCCTCAGGTTATTTTTGAAAGCTTAAATTCTACAGGAGTATCGCTTTCATCCTCTGATTTAGTACGCAATTTTCTTTTAATGAAACTTAATTCTCAGCAACAATCTGAACTTTATAAAAAATATTGGGTAAAGATTGAACAAATGTTTGCAACCAAGACTTTTGTCGAATTTATTCGTCATTATCTTATTGTAAAAACTCACGTATCAGTTAGGAAGAATGATGTATATGGCAGTTATAAGGACTACTTTATTTCTGAGGGATTAAACTCTGAAGAGTCTTTAGCCGATCTATTTAAGTTTGCTAACTATTACGATCAAATATTGAACCATAAGACGAAAGAGACTGAATTTAATAAAGTCTTAGAGCATATCAATGTCATGGATAGTAAGGTTGTTTTCCCTTACTTAATGTTATTGATGGATTTGGTTAATTCTGGTCAGATCCAACGTGAAGAGGCCAATACGTTAGCTAGTATTTTAGAAAGCTACTTGTTTCGATTGAAAGTGTGTCAATTACCGTCAAATGGATTGAACAATATCGTTGTTGGGCTTTGTGATTTGTCAAAGGCTCACGGTAATTTAAGGCTTAGATTGCTACGCGTGTTAAAAGCCAACTTTCCAGATGACCATAAATTAGCAGATAGTTTAATTGAAGGGGATATTTATCATCAAAGGAATCATTTGGCAAAGTTAGTGTTAGTGATTTTGGAAGAACATCGCACAAAGGAGACAATTGACTTTAATAATGCACAAGTGGAGCATATTTTGCCTCAAAGATTAAATGCCGAATGGCGATTACAAATAAATAATGCTGATAAAGTTAAAGAACAGTATGGGAACACGATTGGTAATCTAACTCTTACTAAATATAATCAGGAAATGAGTAATAACACTTATAATGAAAAAAAAGACTTCTATAGAAATTCAAATGTTTCTCTTACTCGAGAGATAGCTAAGAACTACGATCATTGGGGCAGAGAAGCTATTATAGACCGTACTACAAAGCTTGCTCAAGAATTGATCCAAATATTTCCAATGCCAAATATAAAAGAAGTAAGCGAAAGAGAAATAACGGGTGAGTATACAATTGATCAAACAGTAAATGTAACCGGGACAAAGCCTATTCTAATAACTATTAGTGAAAATGAATATCCAGTAAAATTTTGGCGGCAGATGTTAGTTACATTTCTTAATTATATTTGGAATAAGGATAGCCATAATTATGATCTTATTAAAGGAAATAAACAATTAGGGCGAATGCTTTTTAGGAATAATTTGCGCCATCCTGTTAAGCTTGAAAATGGTGTTAATATTGAAACTAATTTCTCTGCAACAGTTATTTTAGCTATTATTGCAAAAATTTCTGAAATTTGTGACATCACAGATCAAGTTTCTTACACAGTAAAGTAATGGGAAACTATAAAATTGGATCATGATTTGGTAAGAAAATTGTCAAAAAATTATAATGAAAATCAAATAAGATCCTCCATTTAAAAAATTGTAGTGCTAACCTGCTACTTCTGTCATATCTTGAATGAACTTGAAACAAAACAATTGCCTTTTTTCCTAAAATGTTTTTTAATGGCTTTACTTGTGGGATAAGATAAAGAGGTTATTGTCTATGGAGACTTGGCAACAAGAATGGGCTTATAATAAATATTGGGTGATGGCGCATTGTCAGCAATGCTATGATCAAATTCGGCTTTTGGCTAAGGATAACGTCTGGTCCCAACAAAAGGAGGCCCAATTTCAACAGCTCTTAAAAAAGGCAGCTGGCCAACAGCCTACAGTTTCTACTTTAACGAACACTTATCAACATGTTTGGGGATATTTTAAAAAAATTTGTTCTAAAGAAGAGAAGCAAACTTATTTACAATTATTGCAAAGTTTAACTCCTGAAAATGACCAACTAGGCCTTTTTTTACAGCAATTGGCGTTTAAATATCAAGTAAGTTATTTACTAAATTCTCGGCTAATTCAAGAAATAGGAGTACAAAAATGAGATTATGGCATCAGGATTTAATTCCTTGGTTGCCGCGCCAGCAATTACTCGGACAGCATCGAGAACTTGCCGCCTTACGTGGCCATGGTTGGGGGAAAGCACACGCAACAGTAAATTATGTTTTTCAATATTCACCTTATAAACTTTATCAATTTCACTTACTGGTTCTAGCAGAAATGCAGCACCGGCACTATCATTCTAATGAGATGTGGTATGATCCTTATTATCGGGGTCAATATTGTTCTCCGTATTTGCAATTAAATATCTGTTCTTGGACCAATCCCCTTTATCCCGAGCATGACCAAGATTATTTACAAATTTGTCTAATTAATTTAAAGCACAAGGGTATTGAATTAGCTGTTAATCTAAAAAAATAAAAACCAGTGAACATCAGCTTGCTCACTGGTTTTATTTTATTTAATCAGAGAATCGAATATCTAGTTGAGCTTTAATTAGATTGGTCCCAACTACTAAGAATTCATTAAAATCTCCAGTAATTCTTGCGCTGATTGTTGCAGACTGGATTTAGATTTATCATTTCCTAAATGGGTATAAATCTCGCCGACATAGATATCTTTGGCAAATAAGCGCTCAAAGACTTGATCAATAAGAGGTTGGGTACGTTCTTGTTCCTGTACCGGACCAAAGGGGTTGGCAAAAAAGGTAGTGCTCATACCTACTTCATCTGTTGTGCCCAAGGCTTTGCGTTTACCAGCAATGAAGCTTTTCTTAGCTTCTTCTTGGGTTTCAAAACGATGAATTCCAATTTGTTGTGAATAATTATTAGCATATACCCACATATCAATGGGATGATGTGTAATAACTCGGTTATAAGAATCAGCCGGAATAATGACCCGGGCATTCTTTTGGTCGGGATTCAAATAAATACCGCGGTCCATATTATTGAAGGCTACCGCCGAACTGAGATCATCTAAACGTACGAAGGCACCAATTTCGGTTCCTTGCGCATAGACTTGACCATCATTAGTAACGGCAAAACTGCCCATATCATCAAAAATGGTTTCAATATTAATAATCTGATCATCTGCAATTTCTTGAAGAGCTTCAATAGATTCCGATTTTCCCGCTCCGGAATCTCCAAAAAAGACCACGTTTTTTTGCTGTCCGTTAGCAAAATTAATATGAACCATGGAACCATGAATCGGGAGTCTGCCCTGATAGATAGAATGAAGATTGTGCAAGGTTAAACACATTTTTTTCATATATCCAAAATAAGTAGTTTTGTCATTGTAAGGAACTTCACCTACCCAAATATTATTAGTGGTATCGTGATAATAATGACATACATTTCCTTCAGTTTGGTCCAAACCAAATAGTAAAATTAAATCCGGTTTGTGTCCCTCTACTTCTTGAGCCGCTGCCACTTCAAAGAGGTTGGCCAAGGAAATACCACTCGCAAAATAATCACGGTGAAAATAAATATAAGCCAAACTTTCACCAATTTTCGCAGGAAAACAATACCATTCGTCTTGCTGACCGTGAAATTTGGCTATGGGGTTTTCACTAACAGCACTAAAGGTACCTTCACGTTTATTACTTGGGGTAGTAATCATCATTGGCGGTCTCAGCATAATTGTATCTAAAAAGCGGATTGATTTTAAAGCCTCATATCCTTGAGGCAGCGGCCAATTATGAGACTGGGTTAGGATGCAGGCAGAGGAGCCGGCACTAACTTGACGATAAGTTTTGTTAGTAGCTGCTTGCAGCTTTTCTTCAACTAGCCGGTAAAGATAGAGCACCAAATCATTAAATTGATTGTCAATATTCATGAAGTTATTGGCCATGACATTAGAATGGTGCAGATTTAAAACGGAAATCCGCAAAAAGGAACGATAAAATGAGTATAAATCTTCAATACTCTGAAGAATTTCGTTGCGATCAAAGCGTTCGAAAGCCTGCGGCTGATCCAAAATCACATTTTTGATCGTTTCTATATAATCAGCAGCAGTCAAATCTTCAAAAGAATTACTGCGATTACTGTGGTGACGTTGTTGCAAAAAAAGTTGGATGACATTTAAGAGTTCTGTGCTATTTAACAAAGTAAAAACATCTGCCGGATATTTATAATTGTAGTTCAGAACCGCCACCTTACGTTTTAAATTGAGATATAAAGCATTATTTGTTGATGAGGTCATAAAAATGAAAAACTCCCTTCTAGTCCATAGATGTATTGTATAACTAATTTAAGCAAATGGGAAAAGCTGGAGGAAAAATTGTACTTAATGAAAATATATAACACGCAAAAATAATAAATTATTCCTGCTCCGAAAGGGAAACTATGCCCGGTTGTCGATAACAGAATTTTTTGTAACTAATTGGTGAGCGGTTATTATTTGCCCGAATAATCGCTAAGGTTTATATTAAATCCAGAACTGAGATGAGGTTAATTTGTTAAGGAGTACAGCTCAATGATCGACTTTAAGCACGTGACTAAAATCTATGACCAGCACAAAGTTTTAAATAATTTAAGTTTAACTATTGCTAAGCACGAATTATTTGTTTTAGTTGGACCCAGTGGCAGTGGTAAAACCACGTTATTAAAGATGGTTAATCGGCTGAATACTCCGACTAGCGGTGAAATCATAGTGAACGGCCAACGCGTTTCACAAATTGATGATGTTCAGCAATTTCGGCGTCATATTGGTTATGTTCTGCAAGCAGGGGCTTTATTTCCTAATTTAAATGTCGCAGAAAATGCGGCAATTCAACTAGAAGCCTTGCATTGGCCTCCGCAAAAACAGCACCAGCGCATTGCAGAATTATTGCAACAAGTCGGACTGGATCCAAAAGCTTTTATGCAACGTTATCCGCATGAATTGTCCGGCGGTGAAGCTCAACGCATCGGTATTGTCCGCGCCTTGGCGGCTAAGCCGGATATTATTTTGATGGATGAGCCTTTTAGTGCCTTAGATCCTTTATCACGTGAACAATTACAAGCGTTAGTCTTACAACTGCATCAGCAATTACAAATGACGATTATCTTTGTTACTCATGATATGGAAGAAGCGGTCAAATTAGCTGATCGTTTGGCGGTTATTTATCAAGGTGAATTGCAGCAAGTGGGCACCCCGGATGAAATTTTGGCCCAACCGGTAAATTCATTTGTCCATGATTTTTTCCAAAGCTTGGAACGAAAACAATTATATTTGCAGCAAGTATTGGCGGCAGGTTGGGGTACACTCACAGAAACTGGGACGGCACTGGAGTTTGCACCGACAAAAACTGTGGCTGATTGGGCTCAATTATTAGCAGAGCATCCCCACCAAAATATTAAAGTTAATAATTTGATTTTGAAGCCACAGGATTTACTACAATATGTGGCCCATTTAAAGCCAGGTAGAAAATAAATGCAGCCAGTAATTAATTATCTAAAAACAAACAGTGGTGAAATTATTAATTCTTTAGGACAGCATTTGACGATTTCTTTTATTGCGGCAATAATTGCCATTTTAATTGCTGTGCCTTTAGCTATTATTTTAATTAATCATCGCAAAACTGGCGAATTAGTTTTACAAATTACCAGTGTTATTCAGACTATTCCCAGCCTGGCTATTTTGGGCTTATTGATTCCGCTGGTAGGAATCGGGACTATTCCCGCAATTATTGCGCTCGTATTATATGCTTTGATGCCGGTCTTTGCGAATACTTATGCCGGATTGACGAATATTGACCCGCTCTTAATAGAAGCTGCGGATGCTTTTGGAGTTTCGTGGCGCTTTAAATTATTTAAAATTCAAATTCCTTTAGCCCTACCGATGATTCTAACCGGTATTCGCCAAGCTGTAGTTATGATTATTGGGACTGCTACTTTGGCAGCATTGATTGGCGGTGGGGGATTAGGAACTTATATTTTACTGGGAATTCAAACTAATAATAATAATGCTTTAATTGTGGGTGCCGTTTTGGCAGCAGCATTAGCTTTAGTAGCCAGTGGATTAATTAGATTACTAGCTAAAGTACCGCTAAAATATTTGACTTTTGCGATAATAGGAATTTTTGCCCTGGCAGGGATTGGCTTGGGTGTAAAGCCGTTGGCGCTGCAGCAGCAAGAGACAATAACCATTGCCGGTAAAATGGGTGGTGAACCAGAAATTTTAATTAATATATATAAGGATATTATTGAAAACGATCATCCGCAAATCAAGGTCAAATTAAAACCGAATTTTGGAGGGACTAGTTTTTTATTTAAGGGGTTACAGAGTCAAAAAATTGATGTTTATCCTGAATTTACGGGGACGGTTTTGCAGTCGCTAGTTAAAAACGATAAAGCAATTCCACATCAGCCGCGTTTGGCCTACCAACAGGCCCAGAAGTTATTGCAATCCCAGTATAAAATGACTTATTTATCACCCATGCAGTATCAAAATGGCTATGCAGTAGTAGTTTGTCGTTCTACTGCCGCAAAGTATCATTTACACACCATTGCAGATTTAGCCCAATTTCCAGGTTTAAAGGCAGCTTTTGATCCTGATTTTTATCAACAAAGTGATGGCTATCCGGGTTTAAAAAAGTTCTATCATTTACATTTTCAAAATGTCAAAACGATGGAACCAGCTTTACGCTATGAAGCTTTAGCTAAGGGCAAAGTAGCAGTTACTGATGGTTATACTACTGATCCGCAAATTACAAAGTATAAGTTAGTTGTCTTAAATGATTCCCGTTCCTTTTTCCCACCGTATCAAGGAGCACCATTAGTGAGAACTGATTTTGCCCGGAGTCATCCCCAAATAATAAAAAGTCTCAATAAATTACAAGGCCAGATTACTACTAAGCAAATGCAGACCATGAATTATCAAGTTACTGTTCAACATAAAAAAGCTGCGCAGGTAGCGCATCAGTTTTTGCAACAGCATGGTTTTTTAGTGCAAAAAAAATAATTTAGGGTATGATCTGCTGCTTTTTTCTATAATAATTTTTTCTCAAAGAAGATTTTTATAAGGACTGATTCTGCCGGATATTATTATCAAATGTTTAGCAATTTCTCATTTTTAATAATTTTTTATCTAATAATCATTGACTTTATTTGATTTAATGGTATTGTGTTTATTAAAACAGAATTAAAAATGGAGGCATTAATCATGGCTAAAGTTAAGGCATCAGATGTTGATTTTAATAATTTAAGTTTTGATTATATGGACTTGCCTTATCGTTATCAGGCACACTGGAAAGATGGTAAATGGCAAGATGCTGGTTTAGTAGAAGAGGGCGAAATTTGCATTAGTGAAGCTTCTACTGCTTTACACTATGGCCAGTCTGATTTTGAAGGTTTAAAAGCTTATCGAACTAAAGATGGTACAATCCAATTATTTCGTCCCGATCAAAATGCAGCCCGAATGCAGCACAGCTGTGAACGCTTATTAATGCCTCAAGTACCTACGGATATGTTTGTTGATGCAGTAAAGCAGGTTGTTAAAGCTAACGCAGATTTTGTTCCCCCTTATGGTAACGGCGCTACTTTATATATTCGCCCGGTTATGTGGGGTGTAGGTGGAGTAATTGGAGTTCATCCCGCAGATGAATATTTGTTTAGAATTTTTGTCATGCCGGTTGGCAATTACTTTAAGGGTGGCTTAACTCCAACTAATTTTACAACTTCAGAATATGATCGTGCAGCCCATAAAGGTACAGGTCAAAGCAAAGTCGGTGGTAATTATGCTGCTAGTTTAATGCCCGGAGAGCAAGCCCATCAACATGGATTCTCTGACTGCGTTTACTTAGATCCAATTAACCATCAAAAGATTGAAGAAGTTGGATCCGCTAATTTCTTTGGTATTACCAAAGATGATAAATTTGTGACCCCTAAATCACCATCTATTTTACCAAGTATCACCAAATATTCGCTTTTATACTTAGCCGAACATGAATTAGGCATGGAAACAGAACAAGGGGATGTCTATATTGATGATTTGGATCGTTTCAAAGAAGCAGGAGCTTGTGGAACAGCAGCTGTTATTTCTCCAATCGGCGGCTTAGAGCATAATGGTAAATTGCATGTCTTTTATAGTGAAACGGAAGTCGGACCGGTAACACGGAAGCTTTATGATTTGTTAACCGGAATTCAATTTGGCGATGTAAAAGGCCCTGAAGGATGGGTTGTCAAAGTTCAGTAGCAGCAAGTTAACTTCTGTATAAAATAGCTTCATGATAACTAATTAAAGATTTAAAAATATTTGTCATTAGAAATGTAAAATTTAATATTTTTGGCAAGAGAATTCCAGTAGGAAAGTGTTCCCTGGCTCAGAAACATAGTGGTGGCTGTGAACTATGCAAAGCAACTTTCTCAATTACACTTCTCGCTTTTAATTGTCTAAGAGTTAATAACGTTATAATTATATTGAGGTGCATTTAGCACGAAAATGGGTGGTACCACGGCTATTTCGTCCCAGAACTATTAATTTAGTTCTGGGATTTTTTGTTTATTAGATAAAGGAGAAATTATGGATATTTTAGAAGATTTACAATGGCGTCAAGCAATTCAGCAAATTAGTGATGAGAGTAATTTAAAACGATTATTAGCCTCTGGCAAAAAGATTTCTTTATATTGTGGAGTTGATCCCACTGGTGACAGTTTGCATATTGGACATTTAATTCCTTTTATTATGTTAAAAAGATTTCAACAAGCTGGTCATCACCCGTATATTGTCATTGGCGGAGGTACCGGCTCCATTGGTGATCCCAGTGGCCGCAAAACTGAGCGGCAATTACAAACTATGGACCAAGTTAATCGCAATAAGGCGGCTTTAACCCAACAGATGCGGCGAATATTTGGACAAGATAATTTTACGATTGTGGATAATTATGATTGGCTCAGTAAAATATCTTTACTGGATTTTTTACGAGATTACGGGAAATTATTTAATGTAAATACCATGCTTAATAAAGAGATAGTGGCTCGGCGTTTGGAAGCCGGAATTTCCTTTACCGAATTTACTTACCAAATTCTCCAATCAGTAGATTTTTGGCATTTATTTAAACACGAACAAGTACAAGTACAAATTGGTGGTGCCGATCAATGGGGCAATTTAACAGCAGGAATGGATCTAATCCATAAAAAACAACCGCAAGCAGAAGTTTTTGCTTTGACAATTCCCTTAATGTTAAAGGCTGATGGTACCAAGTTCGGGAAAACTGCCAGCGGTGCGGTTTGGTTAGATCCGAAAAAGACATCACCGTTTGAATTCTATCAATTTTGGCTTAATCAAGATGATCGAGATGTGATTAAATATCTAAAATTCTTTACCTTTTTGAGTCATGAAGAAATTGATCAGTTGGCAGTCGAAGTAGCGCATCATCCGGAAAAACGGACAGCACAAAGACGCTTGGCGCAGGAAGTAACGACTTTTGTCCACGGTAAAGCCGCAATGCAGGAAGCAGAAAAGATATCGCAAATTCTCTTTAGCGGTGATATTAAAGACCTTTCTGTCGCCCAAATTGAACAAGCCTTTGCCAAAATACCTTCTGTACAAGCCAGTGCTCAGCCGCAGAATATTATTAATTGGCTTGTAGATTTAAAATTGGAACCCTCCAAACGCCAGGCCCGAGAAGATGTTCAAAATGGAGCAATTTCTCTCAATGGCAATCTAGTCACAGATGAACAGTTGCTTGTGCAACCGGATGAACACTTTGATGGTAAATATATGATTTTTCGTAAAGGTAAAAAGAATTATACTTTAGTTCATATAAAAAATGATTAATTTAAGATTAAAGCTGGTCCAGTTAGTTCAGGCTGTGACCGCCTTTTTTTATTGCCTAACCATTAGTGAGCAAGTCGTGCTAAGATAAACTTAATAAGAATTGTGGAGCTTTTAATATGACAATGTATCATGCTCGGCACGTTCAAAAAACTTTACTTTGGCATCAAAGATGGTTTTTATTGATAGTTTCGGCGCTTTTAATCAGTTTTTTTATTGGTTTCGGGCTTTTGCGTCATTGGCAAAATTCCGGACGGCCTGATAAAAACACTTATCCGGTGCTGGGAATTAGCTTAAGTCAAGAAGATGGTTATCAAGATTTTCATCTTTTAAAAAATCATGGTGTAGATTTTGTTTATTTAAAAGCTACACAGGGAGCCGATTACTTTGATGATAAATTTTTAGATAACTATTGGCGCATTCAAGGAGCACAATTACCTGTAGGAGTGTACCACTATTTTAGTTTTACCTCTTCACCACAGGAACAAATGCAGAATTTTCGTGATAGTGTCGGCGCGCAAATTGGCACTTTACCGATTGTTATTCAGGTAAATGATTATCAAAAACCGCGCCCTGCCCGATCCAAAATCAAGAAATCTGTTTTGGAGTTACAGACGCTCTTGGTAACAACGTATCAAAGAAAAGTCATTATTCAAACCGCGCCTGCGTTTGCTGATTTATTTCCGAATGCCGCAATTTGGATACAAAGTGCTAGGCAGCCGCGACAAAAATCACGTCTAGTTTTTTGGGAATATGACAATCAGGGGAAAATACCCAGTTTAGCATCAACGAATTTATTTCATATGTCAGTTTTTGTCGGAGATCAAAATCATTGGCAGCATTTTCTGCAAACAGGAGGTGATTAAATGTTACAATTGGGTGTTATTGGAACTAATTGGATTACACGACAATTTATTGAAGCTGTCCAAACTACGCACACTTTTAACTTATTAACAATTTATTCTCGAACTGTCGAGCATGCCCAAAATTTAGCTAATCAGCTGGCAAAACCCCAAGTGGAAATAACAACTGACTTAACGGATTTTTTTAATAATCCGATCTTAGATGTAGTTTATATTGCCTCACCGAATAGTTTGCATTATCATTATATTTGCCAAGCAATTAGAGCACATAAGCAGGTAATTGTCGAAAAGCCGCTGGTATCGACGCGCAGGGAATTTTTAAAGGTCCAAGAACTACTGACACAATATCCAGATGTATTTGTGTTGGAGGCTGCACGTCATATTCATGAAAATGAATTTAAGTTATTACAAAAGCAAGTGCGCAGTTTGCCGCAGATATATGGGGCAACACTGGTCTATCAAAAATATTCCAGCCGCTATGATTTAGTGCTGGCAGGAGAAGAGCCCAATATTTTTTCACCTAAATTTTCCGGAGGCGCTTTGTATGATTTAGGAGTTTATTTATTATATGATGTGCTGTGTTTATTCGGCTTTCCTCAAACTGCCGATTATTTTCCTCAAATGTTAGCAACGGGCGTGGATGAACAGGGTACGATAATTTTGCAATATCCGCATTTTAACGCCACTTTGTTAGTCGGTAAAATCAGTAGTTCTAATTTGTCTTCGGAAATTTATAGCGGAAAGCAAACTTTATCTTTCAGTGATGGAGGAACTATTAGAAAAATTTGGAATAATTATACTACCTGGCAGTTGAACGCACCGTCACATAATCCAATGTTAGCAGAAGCGCAAACTTTTGCCCAAATTCTTACTGAACATGATCAACACCAATTTCAGACTCTCTGGAAATTGGCCGATCAAGTAAATCAATTATTAACACAAATTCGTTTAACAGCAAAAATCAATTTTGCTGCCGATAGAAATGAGGTATAAATGCAGATTCCTATAGTCTACCAGGACTACTTTCAAGCACATCATTTTTTACATTTAACTCCTATTCAAGAACAAGTATATCCATTGTTATTGAAACGGCAGAATGTTTTAGCCTTAGCTCCGACAGGATCAGGGAAAACACTAGCTTTTGGGATGCCATTATTACAACAAGTTCAACCTGGTGGTGGCATTCAAAAACTAATCTTGGAACCTTCCCAGGAATTAGCAATTCAAACCCGTGATGTTTTGCGGACTTTAAACCCTGATATACAAATTTATGGCCTCATCGGAGGGGCTAATTTAAAACGCCAAATTGAGAGTTTAAAACAAAAACCGGAAGTAGTAGTAGCAACGTTAGGCCGTTTGCAAGATCTTATTGTCAGAAAAAAAATCAAATTACAACACATAGATACCTTGCTGGTAGATGAAGCCGATGAATTATTGACAGATCATTTGGATAATATTCGTTCTTTAATCAATCGGTTAAACAGTTCTTTACAATTAGCCTTTTTTTCAGCAACTAAAATTCCTTTATTTAAGGATTTGCATACTTGGTTTGCCTCAGATTTTGAAACGGTGGATCTGACAAATGATTCTTTCTTTCGGTCAGGTTTACGCCATTATTTTCTAAAGGTTGATAATCAACATAAGCCGGATATCTTACAAAGATTAGCCCATCGAAAAAATAAAAAAAACTTGGTTTTTTGCCAATCGAGTAAACAATTGCATCGTTTAGCGGCAACTTTACGTTATCGCAAAGTTTATTTTACAGTTTTAGATACCAGTGATCCCAAAAAGCGGCGGGCGGATGCTTTGGCAGATTTTCGCAATCAAAAAACCTCGTTATTGTTAACAACAGATGTAGCGGCGCGGGGAATGGATATTACTGATCTAACGACGGTTATTAATTGGGAAAACCCCAATACTGTGACTGAATATATTCACCGTAGTGGTCGAGCGGGGCGTATGGGTCGCCAAGGAGAAATTATTACTTTAGGTAACCAGCATGATCGCCGCCAATTACAGGCTTTATTGCAAGAAGCGGGAATTAAATTGGAAAAGAGTACACTTTTAAAAGCTCCCATAGCCAAAACCAAAACTGACAATTCTGTTTCTAAAACCGCGAAAAAGCGGGCCGGGAAAAAGAAATGTTCCTCAAAAAATCATCGGAAACCCAATTAAGTACTTTACAGAAAGCTGATTTCGTGGCAAGATAAATTTGTTGCTTGATAATAAGTTTATTATCTCGGTCTCGTGGCTCAGCTGGATAGAGCAACTGCCTCCTAAGCAGTAGGTCATCGGTTCGAATCCGATCGAGATCATTGATCTGCGAATAAATTAGGAAATATTGATTAACTAAGCAAATTTATAGTATTAACTCCACAGTTGAGATTTTGTTCTGTGAATTAGATTGCTCAAGGTTAGTGGAAAATTAGGATATTAACCAGGAGAGCTGGAAATTATTTTTGGAGCCAGTTCTTTTTTTATAATTTAATAAGTTTATTAGGAAGTAAAAAATGCAAAAAATCAAGGTAATGGCTATTTTTGGCACCCGGCCGGAAGCAATTAAGATGGCACCGTTAGTTTTAGAATTAAAAAAACAAAATGCTTATTTTGAGACCGTTATTGTGGTTACAGCACAGCATCGAGAAATGCTGGATTCAGTCTTGGACATTTTTCAAATTACACCGGATTATGATCTAAATATTATGAAAAGAAAGCAGACTCTCAGTGGTATTACCAGTTCGGTGATTCTGGATTTAGATGCGGTTTTAGAAAAAGAACAACCGCAAATAGTTTTGGTTCATGGTGATACCACCACAACTTTTGCAGCAGCATTATCGGCTTTTTATCATCAAATTGCGGTCGGACATGTTGAAGCCGGCTTAAGAACTTGGAAGAAGTATTCACCATGGCCTGAAGAAATGAACCGGCAAATGACTGATAATTTAGCCGACTTATATTTTGCCCCTACTGCTCAAAGCCAGGGCAATTTACTAAAAGAAAATCATCCACAACAAAACATTTTTGTTACAGGTAATACAGCCATTGATGCACTAGCTCAAACTGTTCAAGCTGATTATCATCATCAAGTTCTAGATTTAATTGACCCGCAAAAAAGAATGATATTAGTTACCATGCATCGCCGAGAAAACCAAGGTGAACCTATGCGGCAGGTTTTCCGAGCAATTAGAGATGTGGTTCAGGCTTATTTCGATGTAGAAGTTATTTATCCCGTGCATCTAAATCCGGTAGTTCAAAAAACTGCCCAAGAAATTTTAGGTAAACAAAAACGCATTCACTTAATTGAACCACTGGATGTTTTAGATTTTCATAATTTGATTGATCGTTCTTATTTCATAATGAGTGATTCCGGGGGTGTCCAAGAGGAGGCGCCGGCCTTAAAGAAGCCGGTTTTGGTTTTACGTGATACTACTGAACGCCCGGAAGGAGTCCAGGCAGGAACTTTAAAATTAGTGGGAACGCACTATGACAGAGTCAAAAAAGAAATGGAACAACTCTTAAATGACCCCAAAGAATATCAGTCGATGGCCCAGGCCAAAAATCCTTATGGTGATGGTCAGGCCAGTCAAAGAATTTGTGCGGCTTTACGTTATTACTTTCAGCAAACTAAAAAACGCCCCTTGGATTTTAAGTAAAATAATTAAGTAAAAAATGCTTTCTCCATTTCTAGAGAAAGCATTTTTTAGTGGAGATTTTTTTGGCGTTGCCGCAAGTTCTCCAAGCGTTTTTGTAATATTTTATTTTCATGAGTAAAAATAGCTTGTGTGGAAAAGTAATTGACTAAACCAACAATAATTTGGTCAATTACTTTGACAATTAAATTATGCCAATGCAGCCAATTAATACCCAGCCACATTAGGATATTATCTAAAATCAGAGCTAAAATCCTTTGAGATAAAAAAAGTACCATCTCTTTCAACAAAGTTTTTGGTGTTTGATAACGTGATTGAAAAACAATTTTTTTATTAGCAATAAATGAAAATAAATTGGCTACAAACCAAGCAATAGTATTAGCAATAAGCAGTGTTATTTGCGCATGATTGTGCAGCCAGTTAAAAACGATAATATTTAAAAGTGAAGCTAAAAAGCCAAAAATGCTATAGATTATAAAATTGCGGTATCTTTTATAAACTTTCATGGGGTTGTCTTCTTTGTTATTGGCAATTCTCAATAATTGTTTGAGCAAAATGATCTAATTTTACAATATCGTCATTATTGGGTGCTAATTCAATTTTAACACTCTTAGCTCCCTGGCGGGCGTGAGCCTGTAGAAAGGCTTTTTCAAACTGATCAACAGCCACACAAAATTCGGGATAAAAAGTATCACCAGAGCCGCAGACACCAAAAATTTTATTACTGAGATCACTTTCCAGTAAATCATGATAAAAGTCTAAACCTTCGTCAGGAATATTTCCTTCTAAGCCATCAGAATAAGTGTAACTAACCATGATGCAGACATCTGCTTGTAAATAGTCAGCCACGTCAGTTTGAGAGATTTCCGAGAGATCAACTTGCATACCGGCCTCTTCAAAATCTTCACTCAGAATATCGGCGATGTCTTCATCATTGCCAGTCATGCTGGCGTAAACAATTTTAATTTTAGTCACAATCTCCATCCTCATTATATAAATTCATAAATTATATTATAACAAATTTGCGGATCTGAGAATTAAAAATGTTTGGTAATTAATAAATTAATAGCTGATATGCGCTATAATGTGTACAGTTAGAAAGTGGAGGTAATAATAGTTTGATTACATTAAAATCAGAACGTGAAATAGAAGGTATGCGTCGTTCAGGAGCCTTACTTGCACAAACGCATATCGGCTTACGCAACATTATTAAACCGGGAATTTCCAGCATGGAAATTGAAAATTTTGCGGATAATTTTATTACGAAAAATGGTGGTATTCCTTCCGAAAAGGGATTTGAAGGCTATCAATTTGCCACCTGTGTTTGTGTAAATGATGAAGTAGCGCATGCCGAGCCGCGTGAGAAATTAATTTTGAAAAATGGCGATATTGTCAAAGTAGATATGACCGTAGCCCTTGATGGCTATCAAAGTGATTCTTGTTGGACCTATGCCGTGGGTGAAATTTCTGCTGAGAAAAAACATCTTATGGATGTGACCAAAAAAGCCTTATATCTGGGAATTGATCAAGCCGTGATCGGCAATCGTCTCGGTGATATTGGCTGGGCAATTCAACATTACGTGGAAGACGAGGAACATATGGGTGATGTTCGTGATTTAATTGGACACGGAATTCAGCCATCAATGCATGAAGCCCCTAACGTACCGCACTATGGTGAACCGGGAAAAGGTTTGCGTTTACGTGAAGGAATGACTATTACTATTGAACCAATGGTTAATCTTGGTACTTGGAAAATTAAAAGTAAATTTACAGATGAAGATTGGGAGTATTTCGTATCTGCAGACGGATCCATCTCAGCTCAGTATGAGCATACTTTAGCAATTACCAAAAATGGTCCGAAAATTCTCACTTCGCAAGATCCGGAATTTGACAAAAAATATTTATAAAAACTGATGATTATGAAAACACACTCACAAAGCCCTTTATTTAAAACTGATCAATCAATTTTCGCTAAAATGAGCGGATTCTGGCAGCTCGTAGCTCAAAAATTTAAAAATGGGAATGTAGGATTGTCTTCCAAAGCCATCGTTTACTATGGCCTTTTATCCTTTTTTCCCCTGATTTCGCTGTTGGGGAGTATTATTCCCTGGTTTCATTTGAATGTGCAGACCATTTTGGGCTATTTACAGCTTTTAACCCCGCAAAAGCTGCAACAACTGATTGAACCGCTAGTTGTACAATTATTGACTAAATCTAGTGGAGGTTTATTGTCTTTTGGGATTATCGGTACTCTGTGGACTAGTTCAGGTGTGGTTAATATTTTACGCCGCAGTGTTAATGATGTTTATGGCTTTGATAATGAGAAAATGTACACACAAACTGACCAATCTTTTATTAATTATATTATATTAAGATTAGTGTCAATTTTATTGACGGCCCTATTTATTATTGCCTTAATTGCTCTGCTGATTACTTTGGTTATTGGGCAGCAGTTGTTAAATTGGATTCAACCTTTCTTTGTGTGGGTACCAGCTTTTTTAAATATTTTTGCCCGTTGGAAATGGCCGGTAACAGTCGTTATTTTAATGTTAATCATGTTAGCAGCCTATTTTTTACTACCTAATACCCATGTGAAATTACGCTATGTGTGGCCAGGAGCAATTTTTTCTGCTGTCGGTTTTATTGTGTTGGTCCAATTTTTTTCACTTTATTTGCATTATTTTGGGCGGCGCTGGAATTCTTACGGTACGATTGGAACTTTCTTTATTTTAATTTTATGGCTTAATTTTATTGGTTATATTTTTATGATTGGAGCTTCCTTGAATGCGGCTTTTACAGAAGGCTGGGTAGGTACTTTACAACAGCAAAGTCGGCTTAAGTTTTTGACTAAAAGGCAGTCGCCACATCTTTAATTACAGCCAGTGAAGCTGTGATATAATAATGATGTCTGTAATTTAAAACTGAGAAATAATGATCATCATCAGATCAATTTATGTATAAACTGTGTAGCGAATCATCCATTGGAAAGGATTGATTCTAGTATCAAGTTGAGCAACTAATTATTGTGAGCAGAAATATAATTTATTTTTCTGGTGAAAATATTTAATCTGATTGTGAGGAGATTAATTATGCAAAAGGTGAGAAAAGCTGTGATCCCGGCAGCAGGACTAGGAACGCGCTTTTTGCCCATAACTAAGGCAATGGCAAAAGAAATGCTGCCTATTGTTGATAAGCCGACTATCCAGTTTATTGTGGAAGAGGCTAAAGAATCGGGAATTGAAGATATACTAATTATTACTGGCAAAGGTAAGCGGCCGATTGAAGATCATTTTGATTCCGCTCCGGAATTAGAGCAAAATCTCAAAGAAAAGCATAAAGATAACTTATTAAAATTAGTGCAGGATACAACTAATATTGGCGTGCATATGTATTTTATCCGGCAGGCTTACCCGAAGGGTTTAGGTGATGCTGTTCGTTTAGCTAAGTCTTTTATTGGTGATGAACCTTTTGTGGTCATGTTGGGGGATGACTTAATGCGGGATAAAGTTCCCCTAACTCAACAATTAATTAATGATTATAATGAGACGCATGCTTCAACTCTGGCAGTGATGCAGGTCCCTAAAAAAGATGTTCCCAAATATGGAGTAATTGCACCTGATGGTGAAGCCAAAAAAGGTCTTTATCGTGTAAAAACTTTTGTAGAGAAGCCGGCAGTTGATCAGGCTCCCAGCAATTTAGCTATTATTGGTCGTTATTTATTAACTCCCGATATTTTTGAAATGTTAGAGACTCAAAAGCCGGGCGCTGGCAATGAGATTCAATTAACTGACGCGATTGATCGCTTAAACACTACCCAGCGGGTTTTTGCGCATGAATTTACCGGTGAGCGGTTTGATGTCGGAAATAAGTTTGGTTATATGAAAACCAGCATTGAATACGGCCTAACGCATCCGGAAATTAAAGATGAATTGAGACAATACATCATTGCTTTGGGACAAAAACTAGCGGCAAAAAAATAAATTGAATTATTTTAAATAAACTTGACCGTCAGCAAATCTAAGACCAAAGATTTGCTGGCGATTTTTTTGTTTGTGAACCAAAATTAAAGCTGTTTGCTCTTGTTGTTGTAATAGTACCAGCAGTTCCCAGATTTTTAAAGTTTTTGAAGAATGAGGATTCACATTGAGCAATAGATAATAGTTTTCACCAATAACTTCTGATGATATACTGGAGATTCTGTAGTGCCGATGTTGTTCATCTTCAAAAAAGACAGGACTATTATTTTTAACATCGGCAAGTAATTGAATTAAAGTTTTTACGTTCACCGTAAATTCCTTTCGTAATAATTAAAATGAGGTGTAAGAAGTTGATAGATCAACAAGTTGTTATTGCTGCGGCCTATCGAACTCCAACAGGAAAATTTTGGGGACAATTGCAACCTTTTAGTTCAGCCCAATTGGCTAGTCAATTAGTGACAAAAATGTTGGCCGTAACCAATGTTGAGAAAAACATTATCGATCAGGTGATTTTGGGGAATGTCTTAAGTAGTGGAACAGGCCAAAATTTGGCGCGCCAAGTCCAACTCAACGCCGGTCTAGAGCCCACAGGAAGTGCTATGACTGTTAATCAGGTCTGTGGATCCGGGTTAAAAGCTATTCGGTTAGCTCAAGAAGCCTTAGTAATGAATGATGCCCGTGCCGTTATTGCGGGGGGAGTCGAGAGTATGTCGAATGCACCTGGTTTTGTATCCCGAAGCGGGAAAAATGAATTTTTACAACAATCTATTCATGATAGTTTACAAGAAGATGGCTTACAGGATGATTTTGGCCATTATGCAATGGGAGTGACGGCAGAAACACTTGCACAAAAATTTCAAATATCCCGCAAGCAGCAAGATCAGTATGCTCTTCAATCTCAAAAACGGGCCGCAAAAGCGTCGCGAGCCGGGAACTTTGATCAGGAAATTTTAAAAATATCCCCGTTGAGTTATGATGAACCTATACGTCCTCATACTGACTTGCAGACTTTGGGGAAGTTACCAACAGTGTATCAAAAACAAGGCAGTGTGACTGCAGGTAACTCTTCACCATTAAGTGATGGAGCTTCAGCATTGTTATTAATGAAAGCTGAAACTGTACAAGCTGCAGGAATGTTGCCGTTAGCCCGGATTACAGCTTATCAAGAGGTCGGTTATTATCCGGAATTGATGGGATATGCTCCTGTAATTGCTATCCAAAAACTTTTGGCAAAGCAACATCAGCAAGCAAGCGATATTGATTTATTTGAGGTTAATGAGGCCTTTGCGGTCCAAGCATTGGTTGTGCAACAAGAATTACAAATTGCTCCGGAACGCTATAATGTGAGCGGTGGTGCTCTAGCATTAGGCCATGCTTTAGGATCATCCGGCAGCCGAATTGTAACTACGTTAGTTCATAATTTAATCCGGACTCGTCAACAATACGGAATTGCTGCCTTATGTATTGGCGGCGGCCAAGCGATTGCTTTAGAGGTGGAAAATTTGCAATGACCAAATTTTATAAATTAACAACTGCTCAAAGAATTAAACAATTATATCAGCAAGGTTATCTGAGCCAATCAGACTGTGATTTTTTAAAGACTGGCAACATTTTAACTACTCAAACAGGTAGTCATTTAGTAGAAAACTATATTGGAAATTTTTCTTTACCTTTAGGACTGGCCAATCATTTTGTGATTGATCAGCAGAATTATTTAATTCCAATGGTCACAGAAGAACCTTCAGTGATTGCCGCAGCCTGTAATGCTGCTCAGCGGATCAGTCATTGTGGCGGCTTTTATACTCAAGTTCAGCGCGTGGGGATTCAGGGACAAATTGTCTTTCAAGGACAATTGTCTTTTAATGGCGAACAATTTTTGCAACAACAATATCCCCGATTAAAAGAAATTGCGGATCAAGCTCATCCTACTTTGCGCCAGCATGGCGGCGGGTTAAAAAATATTACTATCCAAAAATATGAGGATTTTGTTGAATTTGATTTATTAATTGATTCAGCTGAAGCCATGGGAGCTAATATTGTTAATACGATTTTAGAAGCAGAAGCTCATTATTTGCAGCAGCAATTGCCGCAATTACAATTATTAATGGCGATTTTATCTAATTATAATCCACAACAATTAGCGCAAGCCCAAGTAAAAGTTAAGGTTAGTGAATTGGCAACTGAGCAGTGGGATGGTTTGCAGGTAGCCCAAAGAATGGTAGCTGCCAGCCGTTTTGCACAAATATCAAGAACACGAGCTGCAACTCATAATAAAGGTATCATGAATGGCATTATTGCTGTAGCTTTAGCTACTGGTAATGATACGAGAAATCTGAGTGCTGCAATTTATTCATTTTTAAATGAGCAGCATCCGCTATTAACTAAGTGGCAGCTGCAAGGACAAAATTTAATCGGAACCATTAAGGTACCTTTGCCGCTGGGAAGTGTCGGCGGAGCCATTTCCACTTTACCGAGTGCACAATTAGCTCTGCGCATTTTACGTCGACCCAATGCTGAACAGTTAATGGGTATAATTGCGTCTGTGGGATTGGCATCGAATTTATCCGCTTTAAGGGCCTTAGTGACCACAGGCATTCAGGCAGGTCATATGAATCTGCAATGGCAAAGTTTGGCACTCATGGCGGGAGCTCAAGCAGAGGAAATTACGCCGCTAGTTTCTTATTTAAAGAAATATCCGCAAAAGTCCAATTTAGCTGCTGTTAAATTAAAGTTACAGCAATTACGAAAGGAAAAATAAGAATCATGGTTGGAATTGATAAAATAGGTTTTTATACTCCTCAGCAATACTTAGATTTAAAAGATTTAGCCCAAGCTCGTCAGGTCGATCCGAATAAGTATTTAATTGGAATTGGCCAAAGTAAAATGGCTGTAGCAGATATGGATCAAGATATAGTAGCTATGGCTGCCAATGCCGCTGAAGAAATTTTAGATGCTGAAGATCGACAAAAAATTGGCCTGTTAATTGTCGCTACTGAAAGTGGGGTCGATCAATCTAAAGCAGCTGCTTTATTTGTTCAAGAATTATTGCAATTGCATCATAATTTGCGGGCTGTTGAGATTAAAGAAGCTTGCTACGGAGCTACGGCGGCTATTGGATGGGCCTATGATTTTGTTAGTTTACATCCAGAGCAAAAAGCTTTGGTGATTGCCAGTGATATTGCCCGTTATGGCTTACAAACTGCGGGGGAAGTAACGCAAGGAGCTGGGGCGGTGGCTTTACTCGTTAGTCAAAAGCCGCGTATTTTATCCTTAGAAAAGCAGTCAGCTTATAGGAGTCAAAATGCCAATGATTTCTGGCGGCCTAATTATTCCCAAAAAGCGTTTGCGCGAGGTAAATACTCAGAAGAACTTTATTTACAGATGTTTACCCAAGTTTATCAGCAGGCAGCCGAATTAATTAGTGAAAAAAGTTTAGCTGCACTTTTGTTTCATATTCCATTTTCTAAAATGGGACGAAAAGCTTTACAAACTTTGACAACGCAACTGACGGATAATGATTATCAAAGGCTGGAACAACGCTTTGATAAGAGTATTATTTATGGCAAAAATGTGGGTAATATTTACACTGGATCACTATATTTGAGTTTATTATCACTTTTAGAAAATGATGATACTTTAAAGCCGGATGATCGCATTGGTCTTTTTAGTTATGGCTCAGGTGCCGTAGCCGAATTATTTTTTGGGCGGTTGCAGTCAGGATATCAGAATAGTCTAAATCCGCAAAAGCATCACGATTTACTGGCACAAAGGAAAAAACTGACTATTAAGGAGTATGAGCAGATATTCCAACAGCATCTAGTGACTGATGGTTCTAGCCAGCTCATTCCTTCTAAAAGAGAAACAGGCCATCGTCTCTTCAAAGTGGAAAATCATGAACGCTTTTATAAATAAAACGCTTGCATGAATTTTAAAAGCATGCTATGATGAGGTTGTGGAAAGATGATTAGCCTACCTGCAACTGCATGGTTTAAATATCAGCGATATTTAATTAAAGGTTATTGATTCAAACTGGATATAAAGAAATATTATTGATGGAGATGATCGTCTGAAAAGACAGATTGTTGTAGAAGAAAAGATGGATACATTAAAATGACAATAATTTGAATACAAGGATGATCCTGAAAATCAGTCATCAAAATTTCTTAAGTAAACATGGCGTCATTGAGATGTTTTCATCTAGATGTAAAAAGGTGTAGAGTTACTGTTCGGATAAGAAGCAGTTGCCATCATCTAAGCCACGTTAAGGCCGTGATTCAATTCACGGTCTTTTATTTTTAGTTAAGTGATCTAAAAGAATAGTTTACATAGTGAAAATTTAATTAATAAACTAATCTCTAAGCGCCAAAAAAGACTCTGAGAGCAGATATCTACTCTCAGAGCCTTTTTAGTAAGATTAAGTTTTAAGAAAACTCTCGGCTTAATTTGGTTATAACTTCAACTTGTGGAGTTTGCGGAAACATGTCCAAAGGCTGAAGCCAATCTACATGATAAAAACTGGTTAAATATTTCAAATCGCGGGCCAGAGTAGCTGGATTGCAAGATATATAAACGAACTTAGTGGGTTGTGACTGCTGAATAAATTTTATAAATTCCGGCGTTAATCCGCTGCGAGGTGGATCAACTATTAAGGCGGTGGGCTGAATACCTTGCTGCAGCCATTGTAGATAAAGCTTTTCGACGGCTCCTACTTGATAAGAAGCATTAGTAATGTGATTTTGCCGCAGATTCAATTGCGCATCTTTAACTGCGGCCGGAATAATTTCTGCACCTAGAACTTGCTGGACCTGCTGGGCTAAACTAATACCAATAGTACCTACCCCCGCGTAAGCATCTATCACAATATCAGTAGGTTGCGGATTCAAAGCAGCTGTGGCTATTTGATATAATTTAGCAGTTTGTTCCGGATTGAGTTGGAAAAAAGCTGCTGGTGATAAAAAGAAATCATAATCGCCAATTTTTTCCCGTAGATAATTATCGCCCCATAAAATAGTGGTTTCTGCTCCCCATAAAGGACCGGTAGTTTGTGGATTGAAATTTTGGGCAACGGAAATTACGGCAGGAATTTTTTGTTTAATTTGTGCAATTAACTGTGATTTGTGTGGTAATTTGCGCGAATTAGTAATAAAAGTTAGCTGTGCTTGCTGATAAGCTACCGATTCACGCACTATCAGTGTTTTAATAATTCCGGAATGACTGTGTGGGTCATAAATCGGAATTTGTAATTCTTCAATGATGGGCAAGAGTGATTTAAGAATTTGGAGTGTTAGTAGTCTTTGTGTGGGAATATCTAAAGAATCAACTACCTGATGTGTTCCAGTTTGATAAAGCCCACAAATTAACTTGCCCTTTTTTTGACGTAATTGAAACTGTGCTTTATTACGATAGTGCCAGGGGTTATCAGCTTTGATGGTAGATTTTACCAAATAAGAACGGTAACCTTGGGGACGAAAGTGGCGCAAAGCTTCAGTTACCATTAATCTTTTGTATTTTAATTGTTGGGGATAACTTAAATGAGCTAATTCTAAGCCGCCTACTTGACCAAAAAGTTGAGGCGGGTTGGGATTGCGCAGCTTACTGGAGCGAATAATTTGTAACAGGCAGGCGCGGCAAAAATTATGTGTAATGGCGGTGATTTCGCCCAGAATAATCTCTCCGGGTAAAGCTTGAGGAATAAAAATAAGAGTATTTTGATAATAGGCAATACCTTCACCATTAATTCCCATTCTTTTAATGGTTAGTTTCATGCGCATACCAATTTTGAGTTTATTTTGAGTTTTTTTCAAAAAAATCTTCCTTATTTCTGCTATGATATTATCCAGTATAGCATGTGGAGGTCTGTATGGCGAAGATTACCAAGATTAGTACTCAAAAACACAAGGGCCGCTATAATATTTTTTTAGACGGTCATTATGCCTGGTCAGTAACTGAGGACGTTTTAATTAAATATCATTTGGCTAAGGGTCAAGAATTGGATCCAGCGATAATCCAACAAATTCAAGAAACGGAGCAGTATTTTCAAGCCTATAATCAGGCGCTCAATTATTTGAGTTATCAATTACGCAGTGTCGCTGAAGTAAGAGAACATTTACAAACTTTAGAATATAATAATGCACTCATTCAACAAGTAATAGCCCAGTTAAGTCAACAGCAATATTTAAATGATCAACAGTATGCCGATAGTTTTGTACGGACTGCTATAAAGATTTCTCTGGATGGACCTGGTAAAATTACCCGAAAATTACAACGTAAAAAAGTAGCGGCTGTGCAAATCCAGCAATCTTTGACATTATTTACTCCCGCTTTAATGGAACAAAACGCTGTCAAATTGGCACAAAAAGTTCAAAAGCAGGCCCGTAACCAATCTTACCAAGCCGTTTTACAAAAAATAAAAAAGCGGCTGCAGACCGCTGGTTATCCCTCAATAATTGTTACACAAGCATTGGCTCAATTAGATTTGCAGCCGAATTTAAAACACGAGCAGCAATTACTGGCTCAAACGGGGCAGAAGTTATGGCGTCGTTATCAAAAGCAGACTAATGGTCGGCAAAAATTATATGCAGCCTTGGCACGGCGCGGATTTAAAAGTGGGGAAATTAGTAATTTTTTGCAAGAATTAAATTAAGGGTGGCACATGTGGATAGCTTTGTTATAATCAAAGTGCAAGAGAAATTGGAAAGCTGGGTCAAACTATGCAAGTTCCTAAAGAAGGAGATTACATAGCAATTCAGAGTTATAAACATGATGGCCACTTGCATCGCACTTGGCGTGATACGATGGTTTTAAAAACCAGCGAAAATGAAATTATTGGTTGTAATGATCATACTTTAGTAACCGAATCAGATCGACGACGTTGGTATACACACGAAACAGCCTTAGTTTATTTTCATCGGTATTATTGGTTTAATATTGTTACTATGTTGCGCGATAATGGACCATCATATTATTGTAATTTAGCAACCCCTTTTGTTTTAGATTCCGAAGCCTTAAAGTACATTGATTATGATCTGGATATTAAAGTTTTTCCCGATGGTGAAATTCGGCTTTTGGATGTTGATGAGTATGCAGCTCATCGTCATTTATGGCATTATTCAGATACCATCGATAATATTTTAAAGTATAGTACGGAAGTCTTGATTAGTTGGATTAAAAAGCAAAAGGGCCCCTTTTCCCCCGGATATGTGGAACTGTGGCAGCGACGTTATCAAGAATTATTACATCATGCTTAATGAATTAGCTATGAAAAAGGCGGGATCAATCCCCGCCCTTTTGTTTTGCTTGTTTGATTGAGAAAAATAATCAGCGCCAATCAGTTTAAAACAACTTCAGTCAAAGTGTACAAATTGCGCATCTTTGACAACAGCTAAGCAGTATGACGAACTAAAATTTTAACCATCATAGTAAAAAATATCACAAATACTTTTATTAATTATAGAAAATAAAAGCAATTTTGAAGAACAATGAGTTAGAAAAATAAAAAGCCCGCCTTAAATTGCACTGCGGCGGGAAATTAAAAATGCTTTTTAATAATAAAATTATAGCATGCTCTATTTTTGCTCATGGTTAAGTAACCACTGCTTACGGTAAAGACCTCCTGCATATCCGGTTAATTGGCCTTGGCTTCCTACTACGCGATGACAGGGAATAATAATTGAGATGGGATTATGTCCTACTGCTTGACCAATAGCCCGGGCTGAATGAGGACGTTGCAGATCCTCTGCCAGTTGTTGATAAGTTCGAACTTGACCATAAGGAATTTGACTAATTGCTTGCCATACTTGGCGTTGAAATTCCGTTCCTTGAGGATTAAGGGGCAAGGCAGTTGCCTGAGGTTTTTGACCGGCAAAATATTGTTGCAACCATCGACTGGCAGCGTCAGTGAGATGATTTTGTTGTCCTGATAAGCTCTTTAAATCTATTTTATGGCCAAAATATTTTTGATCCTGCATCCAAACTGCCAACAATTGTTGAGCAGTAGCGACGATTAAAAGCGGTCCTAAAGGTGAAGTAATAGTGGCATTAAATAATTTTTTCATGATAATTTTCCCTATTTTTGTTCCGGATCGATGCTTAAAGTACTATATTCTAAATTAGAGGCTAAAATTAACGAAATAATTAAAAGAGCAATAATCCATCCTGCTAAAGTTCCCATAATCTGATAAGGAGCAAAAAGTTGATGAATTAATTTGGCAAAAATAATAGTTAAGACAAAATCAATCGCAAAATTCCAATAAAAATTACTAGAATTATAGTCTAAAATGTTAAAAAAATTAATTAATCGACGCAGATAAGGATTACTGGTCTGTTTGGCAATAATACTAATCGGACGGTGGGCAATAGATTTAACTGCAACCATTAAAATTGCACCTATTAAGGCGCAAATACCCAGCCGCCACCAGCTATTGTAGTGATTAATTAGGGCATTATAACCTGTTCCAATTAAGGAGAGGCATAAGAAATAGGGAATAATAAAGAGAAAAGTATAAATGATGAAGATTTTTTTATTTGACATAATGATTTCCTTTCGTCATTATTATAACTTATCGAGCAATATTAGTTGAGTAAAAACATGCACAGAAGCAGTTTTTTGCTATAATTTTAATCAGTATGTTAAATGGGGCGAAAAAATGAATCAGCAAGAATTACAACAAGAAGTAGCTAAGCGGCGGACGTTTGCAATTATCTCACACCCGGACGCGGGAAAAACTACAATTACTGAACAAATGTTATTGTTTGGGGGAGTTATTCGCTCCGCCGGCACTGTTAAAGGTAAAAAAACAGGAAACTACGCCACTTCTGATTGGATGGAAATTGAAAAAAAGCGGGGTATTTCCGTTACCAGTTCGGTGATGGAATTTGATTATCAAGGTAAACACGTTAATATCTTGGATACTCCTGGACACGAGGATTTTTCAGAAGATACTTATCGAACACTGATGGCAGTTGATGCAGCAGTAATGGTTATTGATTCGGCAAAAGGAATTGAGGCTCAAACTAAGAAGTTATTTAAGGTTGTTAAAAAACGTGATATTCCTATTTTTACTTTTATGAATAAATTAGATCGTGATGGGCGCGAACCGTTAGACCTGATTGGCGAATTAGAAGATCTCTTAAAAATTGAAGGCTGCGCGATGAACTGGCCTATGGGCAGTGGGAAAACGCTGAAAGGCTTATATGATATTTATCATAACCGAATTGAACTATATCGGCCCCAAGCTAATGAATCCCAGTTTTTACCCTTAGATGCCACCGGAAAGTTGGCAGCTACAGAAGAATTAACACAAGACAGTATTTATCAACAGACCTTAGATGAAATTGAATTAATTAAAGGGGCGGGGAATACTTTTGACCCGGATAAAATTGCCCGCGGAGAGCAAACTCCGATTTTCTTCGGCTCGGCGCTGACTAATTTTGGCGTGCAAACTTTTTTGGATGAATTTTTAAAATTGGCTCCTGCACCTAGTGCTCATGAAATGCAGGATGGTTCCAATTTGCCAGCTAGTGATCCACAGTTTTCAGGGTTTGTTTTTAAAATTCAGGCTAATATGAATCCTAAACATCGTGATCGGATTGCTTTTGTAAGAATCGGTTCAGGAGAATTTGATAAGGGAATGGATGTCACCTTGCAAAGAACCGCTAAAACTTTGCGCTTAAATAATGCAACGGAATTTATGTCAGCACAACGTGAACAAGTAAAGACAGCAGTAGCTGGTGATATTGTCGGTTTGTATGATACAGGAAATTTCCAAATTGGCGATACACTTTATAGTGGCAAACCTGAACGGAAATATCCAGCTTTACCACAATTTACACCCGAAATTTTTATGGAAGTTACCGCTAAAAATGTGATGAAGCAAAAATCCTTCCATAAAGGGATGCAGCAGTTAGTCCAAGAAGGAGCGGTCCAGCTATATCGTAATTACCAAACGGGGGATTATATTTTAGGTGCTGTTGGACAATTACAATTTGAAGTTTTTAAATTTCGGATGCAAAATGAATATAATACAGAAGTAGTAATGAAACCAATTGGTTCGAGAATTGCGCGCTGGATTGATTCCCAGCAACTTGATCCTACTATGTCTTCAGCTCGTAATTTATTAGTAAAGGATATGTCCGAACAACCGTTGTTCTTATTTGAGAATCGTTTTGCTGAAAACTGGTTTAAAGATAAATATCCGCAAGTTAAGTTGACTGCTAAATTGTAATCAAAAAAGAAGATTAATTGTTTAAAAGCAAATCAAACTCGGTGATTTGCTTTTTTTATTGTCTTTTGATATTAATTACAGTACAATATTATATGAAATATAGTATAGCTATTAAAATTTTTTCGTATCAGCTGCAATTAAAACCAGATTTAATCAAAAACAGTTACGATAACAGCAAGTATTGGATATAAACTAAAAACTAGCTTCATTTGTATGAAAGGAAGCAACTACATGGCAATTCAAATTTCTTCCGAGATTCTAGAAGGAATTGTATTGGCAGCTTTACAGCAGGCTGATTTATATGGTTATGCTTTAACGCAACAAGTGCAATCTATCTTTGATATTTCGGAATCAACAATTTATCCCGTATTACGTCGCCTGAAAAAAGAGCAATATTTAACGACTTACGATCAACCTTATCAAGGACGCAACCGTCGTTATTATCAAATAACCGACTTGGGTCAACAGCGACTAGCTAGTATCAAGTGTGATTGGCAAGATTTTAATAAGAAAGTAAATCAAGTATTGGGAGATCAAGATGAATCAGGAAATTGAAATTTATATCAAGCAATTGGATAGGAATTTAGAACAGTTAGATCCCACTGAACGTGCGGAATTAGAAGAATTTTATCGGGAATTTCTCTTGGATGCTCATTTATTTAGTCGTTATGACATTGAAAAAGAACTAGGCACGCCCAAAAAATTGGCACATAAAATTATGGCCGATTATTCTTTAACCACTTTAAAGACAGACCCAGCCACTGCTAATGTAGAGCAACCGCAGCATAATTTGCAGGCTATTAAATGGATTTTGTTGGGATTATGTGCTGTTCCTTTAGGCTTGCCGTTATTTTTAATTTTAGTTGCGGTTATCCTCTTTTTTATCGTTTTAATTGTGCTTCTTGTGGGAGTGTTGGCTGGTCTTTTGATTCCCACCGGCTGGATTATGTATAAGTCTTTCCCTTTATTGTTGACTAGTAATTGGGCGGTGGGATGTTTTTATATTGGTGCTGGCATTATGGTATTCGCAGTGATTTTTCTCGTGGGGCCTGTATGTTGGCGAATAGTTCGCGGAGTCGTTTCTTTAGTAGCTCGGATAGCAAGGTGGTTAGGGCGTAAAGTTCTAATTGGTAAATATTATCCTGGAGGCGCTGCTAAATGAAAAAATATTATCAAATAATCGGCGGCCTGTTTTTTCTCGGACTTTTAATTTTTGGTATCGGCTATTTCAATCGGGGTTTCCAAACTATTGGTACTAATAATGGCCAAGGACCACTGGTAGTTTTGAAAAATAACCCGCGCAGAATTCGGCGAACCTTGACGACAACTAAAAAATTTACAACAGCAGATATTACTATTAAAAATACGCAACTGGTTGTTAAACCCGGTCCTCAGTTGAAAGCAGAATTTACCAGTAAGCAGTATGTCCAAGTGGTAGTAAGAGATCACCAACTACAAATTATCCAAAAACAATATCCTAACCAAGTTAATGAAGTTCATCTTCGAGCTCCTCAAGATCGTTCGCCAGTTCAATACTCCCGCTTAGTTATTACTATTCCTCCTAAGCAAACATTAGCGGCTTTGAAAATAAAAGCGGATAATTGTCGGTTATCTTTTCAAAATGTAGCTGTTAACAAGTTAGTTTTAGATAATACTAATTCCCAGGCTGACTGGCATCAAGTAAGCATTATCCGTCAAGCTCAAATTAACGATAGTGATTGCCGTTATCAATTAGATAATTGCCGTTTGGCGGCTCCTAAATTGGACCTCAATGATGCCCACTTGCAAATTCAACATTCACAATTAACTAATTTGAATCTAAATGCCAATACTATAAACTTGAAAATATTAGCGACAGCTTTGGGGCAAGATAATTTAATTAAGGCCAATGATTTACAACTAACTTTAGAAGATCTCAATCCGGATTTAAGCATTAACACCAGTGGCCATTTAGATATTATTCATAATCATCAGCCTAAGCGGCGCCAGCTGCAGCAAAATAATTCTTCAATTAATTTTTTAGATATTCATAGCGATGATGGTCAACTGAAACTGCAAGGAGGCTAATTAATAATGTTGTCAGTACAAAATGTAGATGTGTTTATTAATCAAAAAGAAATTATTCACCAGGCCTCTTTTAAAGTGCCCGCCGGAGCAGTTATAGGTTTGGTAGGACCTAATGGTGCTGGCAAAACCACCATTATGAAAACTATTTTAGGTTTAACCAAATTTAGCGGCAGCATCCAGGTTGATAATCAAGAGGTAACAGAAAATAATCACCAAGCTTTACAACAGGTGGGTGCCTTAATTGAACATCCAGCTGTTTATCCGTTTTTAACCGGTTTACAAAATCTAGAATTATATAGTCAGGATCATCAGGATCTGCAAGAAGTAGTTTCGCTCGTGCAAATGGAGAGCTATCTGAACCAAAGAGCCAAAAATTATTCCTTAGGCATGAAACAAAAATTGGGCATTGCGCTGGCTTTATTGAATAAACCACGGCTGGTTATTTTAGATGAGCCAATGAACGGTTTAGATATTGAGGCCACGATTACTATTAGAAAAGTTATTAAGCAATACGCTCAGCAAGGAACTGCCTTTTTAATCTCCAGTCATGTTCTCGGTGAACTACAAAAAGTTATGACCGGAATTGTTTTGCTCAATGCAGGTCAAGTTGTCATGGATAAAACTGTAAAAGAGTTTACGCAAACACCTCAACAGAAATATCAAGTATTAACTGATAACCAAAGTCAAGCCCAAGAGTTCCTACAAAAAAAACAAATTAAGGTCAGCTCCAGCGAACCTTATTTGTTAATTTCCTACGCTGATATTTTGTCGGCGCAAACCGTATTTTATACTCATAACTTACATTTATTAGAATTGACACCCGTAAAAGCAAATTTTGAAGAACTTATTGTAGATATGTTACAACAGAAAAGGAAGATGCACGTATGATTAGTTGTTTAAAACAAGAGAATTTTAAATTTTGGCATCAACATTTTCCCCTTTACGGTATGGCCGCGTTAGCGTTATTCATGCTGGAAACTGCCGTTTCTGGTCCAATTAAACCGCGCATTATTGCTCAAGGTTTTGGTTTGGGACAGTGGGTGATCTTAATTATGATAACGATCAGTCCCACATTTTTGGCTCTGGAATATAAAAATAACACGATTATTACTCTTTTTTATAAGAACTCTAATAAAAAAAATATATATTGCGCTAAATTCTTATTAACTTTTAGTTATGGACTATTGTTGAATGTAGGAGGCTTTATCTTTGCCTTAGGATTGAAAGGCCTTTTTGTCGGGGACAAATATTCTTGGACGATCATTTATGAAAATACGGAAGATCTAATCACGACTTTATTACTTAATATTGGGGGAAGTGTTGTATATTTGCTCTTTATCATAGCACTCTGTTTTTTCTTATTTACTTTAATTAAAGTAAATGTAGCTGTAATTGGTATCGGGATCGCTTTGGGGTTTTTAGGCGCCAGTTTTTCGCAGTTTCTGATGGATTCTTTTCCCCACTATCAAAATCTTTTAAAATGGAACCCTTTAAATATGATCAATATTATTAATCAGTTGCCTCAGGTTAATTATGCAGAGCATTCAACTTTAGAGAATTCCCAATTGCTGCTGGCAACCTTAATTTATACTCTTATCTTTTTAGGATTGGGTTATCAACTTTTTCAAAACCACAAAGTGTAAGTCCTTTAGGCGTTTAAGGAGGTCGCAAAGTGAAAACGTGTTTAAAACAGGAATTTTATAAACTACTTCATAAAAAAATGATCTGGATTATCCCAATCATTTTATTATTGTTAATGATTTTTGCTGCTTTTAGTCTGAGTGCTCAGGAAAATCGTTTGTTAGCGATGGACACTTATTTTTCTGATAACTGGATTATGTTGTTATTGATTATTACGGCTTCTACAATTTTTTCAATGGAATTTCAAAATAATGCCATTTTAACACTGCTTTATAAAGCACCACATAAAAGCGAGGTTTACTTAGCCAAAATAATTGTGATATTTGTTTATAATTTGGCTTTACATGTTTTAGCCATTATATTTACGTTGCTGCTCAAAGCTTTTGCCCTTGGAGGTCCGGTCGATTGGACAGCGACTTATCAATATCAGCAACCCTTGTGGTTAAACATGCTGCATACTTCTTTTTTGGATTTAATTGCTTCGACTTTAATTATTAGCCTGATTTTTCTTATTTCTTGTTTAATTAATAATAATGCGGTAGTTATTACCGCTAATTTATGTATCTTTTTTATGGGTGGCGGCTTGTCGGCTGATTTGTTAAGAAGTGGAAGTCATTGGTTGGAATTAATTAAATGGAATCCTCTCAATATGACTAATTTAGTAACCCAATATTATAATTACCCCGCTTATCATCCAACGAGCCATTTAAATAACCT
Organism: Bombilactobacillus mellis; assembly: GCA_013346905.1. GTDB lineage: Bacteria > Bacillota > Bacilli > Lactobacillales > Lactobacillaceae > Bombilactobacillus > Bombilactobacillus mellis_A. The sequence continues at coordinate 1,480,800 of JAAEDX010000001.1, read as the reverse complement.
GCAATTATTAATCGGATCGTTAGCATATATTTTTTTCTTCTTGATTTTAGGTTACTTAATTTTTAAAAAGAAGCGATTTTAAGGAGAAAACAAATGAAGAAATATTATTTGATAAGTGGTAGTGTTTTGCTGATGGGAGCTTTACTGTGTCTGCTGGGCTATTATTATCATGGGTTTAAAGCGATTGCCAGTACCAGCTCTACAAGTCCGTTAATGGTTTTATCGGATAATCCGCACAATTATTCGATAAAGAAAAGCTTTAGTCGAGCAGATATTGATGTTCAAGATATAGAAGTAGAAATACGTTTAGGATCTCAGTATCAAGTTCAAGTCCAGTCGCAGCAGTTATTAACATTCACAGTAAAAAAGGGTAAACTGCGAATACAACAACTGGAGAATAATTTTCCTCAAACCTTCCAAATTAATAATTATAAAAAAAATCTAGTCAAATCGCGGCCACGATTATTAATTACACTACCTTCTAAAGCGGCCTTAAAAAGTTTAAATATAACTGCCCAAGCTCCTGTAACTATTAGTGATTTGATAATACAGCAGTTGCATGTGTCAGGAGAAAAGTCAGCTTTGTTTTTACAACAAACTAAAATTCAGCAGCAGGCAACTTTCAAAGCGGCTGCAAATAGTATCTACTTAAATAATTGTCAAGTTCATAATCTGATCAGTACAGCTCATAGCAGCCGCCTAACTATTAAGCAGTCACAATTACAAACAATGCAGCTGCAAGCCGATAAACTCCAAGGACAAATCTTAGCTACAGAAATAAAAGGAAAAAATAGAATTCAAGCTACGAAATTAGATTTAAACTGTTACTCTGATAATCCCGATTTAAGTTTAATGATTAATGGTGATACGACAATTTATTATCATCAAAAGCAATATGCTGGATCTTTAAGACGGCAAAAAAGTACCACCAATACTTTAAAAATTGGCGGCGATCAAGGTTTTATTAAAATAAAGGATTGATAGTTCAGCTCAAAACGCCAAAATAGGATACGTGAATACTGCAATAACGGAATTGAGATTTTTCAGCAGCTAAAAAGTATAATTAGAAAACTTAGCCTAGGAAATTAATATTTGAAAATATTTTTAGATTAACTCTCCTCAATGAACTAACCAGGTATTGATTTTGGTTCAAGAGCAGCTTGTGTAACATATGTAAAAAAAGCCAAAATCGTTAGATTTTGGCTTTTAGTTTTAAGCATTTTCGGATGATGCAGTGGTTGGCGCAGCATTAATTTGAATTTTATCGTCTTGAACGTCAGCTTGTAAATGCTGTACATCAGGATGATCCAGATAATAATCGGCCACCTTGTCTTCAATTTGGTCTTGAATGACTCTCCTTAAAGGACGTGCTCCCATGCTAGGATTATATCCTAACTGCACGATTTTTTCTTTAGCGGCATCCGTAACGGTAATATTTAAGTTTTGATCGGCAATCATTTGATTAGTATCAGCAATCATTAAATCGACAATCTTTAACAGACTTTCCTTAGTTAACGGCTTGAATTCAATAATACCATCAAAACGGTTTAAAAATTCCGGTTTGAAATAATTGCCTAATTTATCAATCATAGAATTAGTGGTTCCGTTCGCTTCCGCACCAAAACCGACGCTGGCTTCAGTAGTTCCCTGACCAGCATTAGATGTCATAATTAAGATAGTATCTTTGAAACTGACTGTCCGCCCTTGAGAATCGGTCAGACGACCGTCATCCATGATTTGTAAGAACATATGCATAACATCTGGATGAGCTTTTTCAATTTCATCTAATAAGATTAAACTATAGGGATGACGCCGAACTTGTTCGGTTAATTGACCAGCTTCTTCGTAGCCTACATACCCCGGAGGCGAACCAATTAATTTAGAAACGCTGTGTTTTTCCATATATTCCGACATATCAAAACGAATCATTGCATCTTTGCTGCCGAATAGCTGGCGGGCTAATTGCTTAGCTAATTCAGTTTTACCTACTCCTGTAGGTCCGACAAAGAGAAAAGAACCAATTGGGCGACCGGTCTTATTGAAACCGACACGATTCCGGCGGATAGCCCGGCTAACTTGTTCTACAGCGTTGTTTTGCCCAATTACATGAGCTTCTAAATCAGGAGTTAAATTGCGTAATTGCTCTTGTTCTTGCGATTTTAGTTCACCGACTGGAATATTAGTCATTTCTTCGATAATTTTTTCAATGTCTTTTTCATTCACAGTAGGTTCTTTTTCGGTATTAACCTTATTATCACGCATAGCTTCAAATTTTTTCACTTGATCGCGATAAAAAGCCGCTTTTTCATAGTCTTCTTGCTTGAGAGCATTTTGTTTTTGCTGTTCCGCTGAATCAATTTTTTGTTGAACATCTTTAGGATCGATAGCATCCAGAGTTAAATTCTTCCGTGATCCGGATTCATCCAGCAAGTCGATGGCTTTATCAGGCAAGAAACGATCCTGTATATAGCGATTAGATAAAGTTGCGGCTGCTTCAATAGCCTCATCGGTATATTTAACGTGATGATAGCTTTCATATTTCGGCTGAATACCTTTTAGAATTTGTAAAGTCTGTTCTACAGACGGTTCATTAACTTCTACTGGCTGCAGTCTTCTAGCCAGTGCGGAATCTTTTTCAATTTGACGATATTCATTAAAAGTTGTGGCTCCGACTAACTGCAACTCGCCACGTGCCAGTGCCGGTTTTAAAACATTGCCGGCATCCATTCCACCTTCAGCGTTGCCCGCGCCGACAATTTCATGGATTTCGTCAATAAACAGAATAATGTTCTTGTTTTGTTCCAGCTCTTTAATTAATTGCTGCATTCTTTGTTCAAACTGTCCCCGAACACCGGTACCTTGAACTAAAGAAACTACATCTAGACGAATAACACGCTTATTTTGCAATTTTTCAGGAACTTGACTATCAACAATCTTTTGAGCCAAACCTTCGACTACGGCAGTCTTGCCGACTCCGGCTTCACCAATTAAAACAGGATTATTTTTAGTACGTCGATTTAAAATTTCAATAACGCGGGCAATTTCTTGGTCACGACCGATGACCGGATCAATTTTACCAGCTTTAGCTTGAGCAGTTAAATCAACACCATATTGATCTAAAATGCCGTTGCCACCACCGCGACGGTTATTACCGCCACGTTGAGCCTGCCGCGGAATTTCCTGGCCTCTTTGGGCCGCTTGTTGCGGATCGATTGATCCAAATAACTCGCTTAAATCACCAAAGCCAAAAGGATCGTTATAAATCATTGAACTACCTCCTTGGGCCTGTTGTTCTCTTAATTTTTGATAACAGTTTTGGCAGAGATTAACTTCTGCTCTGCGACCATTAACACTCGTATAGAGATGGATAGTTGCTTCATTGTTATGACAATTTTGACAAAGCATTAACCCGATTCCACCTTTCTTAAGTTAAATTAGTAAACTAATAAAAGTAATGCCGAGTAAAACTTAATAATTTTGAGGTCCATCTGTTTTATTAATCATTTGTATAACTATAAATCTGTACTAATCATTTAGTACGATTATTATTATACGATTAGCACTCGAAACATGCAAGTGCTAAGTCTTAGAAATAGAAAATTCTTGTTTGCTTAGTTAAAGGGCAATTTATTAGTTATACTATAGTAGTAGGGATAGTTAAAGGAGGTGCATAAATGGATTTTTCTAGCTTGCTGCAAGATCTGATCGCTGGCAAAATTCAGGAAATTGAGGTTAACGAAGGGGATTTTTTTGCTTTCAATCAGGCTTGGTTAGCATGTCCACAGCATAAACAGATCATTGGTACAGCTCAGCGAGATGGCAAAGTTGATTATCATTTTGTAAAAGACGGCAATGCCTAATGAGACTGGGGTTTGAAGTTTAATGGCTAAAGACTTGCCATGTATTTTGAATAATGGTAATGTTAATTTTGATGTTAAGTTATTTCTTTACATTAAAGTTGGGAATTATTACTAGTTGAAGTGAGGTTTTTTAAAATGGAGAAGAAAGATTTTCATATAATTGCAGAAACAGGTATTCACGCTCGTCCAGCTACAATGTTAGTTCAAACTGCAAGTAAGTTCAGTTCTGACATTAACTTGGAATATTCTGGTAAAACTGTTAATTTAAAATCAATTATGGGTGTAATGTCTCTTGGAGTTGGTCAAAATGCTGACGTTACCATTACAGCTGAGGGGGATGATGCGAGCGATGCCATGACTGCAATTTCGGAGACCATGACAAAGGAAGGTCTTTCAGAATAATGACTAAAACCTTAAAGGGAATTGCTGCTAGTGATGGCTTTGCAACGGCTCCAGCGTACTTATTGGTTGAACCTGATCTTTCCTTTAAGAAAACAAAGATAAAAGACGTTCAAGCGGAAGTGCAACGCCTTCGAGCAGCGGTTCAAGAATCCGATGCAGAATTAACCAAAATTCATGATACAGCTCAGAAAACCTTGGGCGAAGAAGAAGCCCAGGTTTTTGATGCGCACAAAATGATTCTGGCTGATCCGGAATTTGTTGGAGCAATTGAAAGTCAGATTAAGGACCAAAAGCTGAATGCGGAACAAGTTCTTAGAAATGTGGCGGATAATTTTATTACAACTTTTGAAGCAATGACTGATAATAAGTACATGCAAGAACGGGCCGCTGATGTGCGTGATGTAACTAAACGAATTATGAGTCATTTAGTAGGGGTACGATTGCCCAATCCAGCTTTAATTGATCATGAAGTTATTGTTATTGCTCATGATTTGGCTCCTAGTGATACAGCACAATTAAATAAAAAATATGTTAAGGCTTTTGTCACTGACATTGGTGGGCGGACAGCACATTCTGCCATTATGGCTCGATCTTTGGAAATTCCGGCTGTGGTCGGGACTAATACTATTACTAAAGATGTTGTCAATGGTGATGAGCTCATTGTAGATGGAGTTAATGGTGATGTCGTCATTCAACCAAGTGCAGCTGATAGTGATCACTATCAAAAAGTGGTTGCTGAATATGCTTCGAAAAAAGCAGAATGGTCCAAATTAAAAAATAGTGCTACCATAACTGCTGATGGAAAGCATTTTGATATTGCTGCTAACATTGGAACTCCCAAAGACTTGGCCGGGGCTAATGCTAATGGGGCCGAGGCTATCGGTCTTTATCGTACCGAGTTTTTATATATGGATTCTGCGGAGTTACCTAGTGAAGAAGATCAATTTCAGGCTTATAAAACAGTTCTAGAGGGTATGAATAATAAGCCTGTCGTGGTACGAACCATGGATATTGGCGGCGACAAACATTTGCCTTACCTGCCATTACCGGAAGAAATGAATCCTTTTCTGGGTTATCGGGCTATTCGAATTAGTCTAGATCGGCAAGATATTTTTCGGACCCAATTGCGGGCTTTATTACGGGCTTCTGCCTTTGGAAAATTATGCATCATGTTTCCAATGATTGCTACTTTGCAAGAATTTAGACAGGCTAAGGCTATTTTGCAAGAGGAAATGCAAAAACTTAAAGCCGATGGAATTGCCTATGATGAAAAAGATTTACAAGTTGGAATTATGGTAGAAATTCCTGCAGCCGCTGTCTTAGCAGATCAATTTGCTAAAGAAGTTGATTTCTTTAGTATTGGAACTAATGATCTTATTCAGTACACGATGGCGGCAGATCGGGGAAACGATCAGGTTTCCTATCTCTATCAGCCATATAATCCTTCAATTTTACGGCTCATTAAGCGGATAGTTGATGCAGCTCATCAAGAAGGTAAATGGGTTGGTATGTGTGGTGAAGCAGCGGGCGATTCTATTATGACTCCCTTACTAATGGGTATGGGTCTGGATGAATATTCAATGAGTGCTACTTCCATTTTACGGGTGCGTTCTTTGATGAAACATTTAGATACGAATGAACTGCAAGAATTAGTAGAGCAGGCCATTAACGTTTCACTGACTAATGAGGAAAATAAGCAGTTGGTAACTAAATTTGTCGAAGAGCATCGTCATTAATTATTGTAAATAAGGACTTAACTCAGTTTTTCTGGGGTTAGGTCTTTTTTAATATAAAAAGTAAAACCGGTATCATCCCAATCTTCTAATATGAAAAACTACCTATTTAGTAATCTGCATAATTGAATATTAGACACTAGTGCTTACTTATGTTTCTAGCGATAGCTTACTGTCTTTAATCAAAAACAAAAGCAGAAATCTCCTGATTTTAATCAGGCGGATGAATGCCTATTATTCAATGATTTTTCGCTTAGCTTGCTAAAAATTAAACTTATCTTAATTCTAGAAACTCTCATGCTATTATTAATGTAACCAACAGTAAGAAGGTGCAAGCTACATGAGTAAAACGATGGCTCAACTGTTCTATCATTATGGGTTTAAGTTGCGGGTTTTTCCTTTATCAGAACAAGAACGCTTAATCAAGCGTAACAGTGACGCTAGTCGTTTTATCTACAATGAAATGAATGGGATGAATCGGGAACTTTACCAACTGCGACAGGTAAAATTACCTATTGCAAGTGTTCAACAACGCATTCAAACCCTGGAGCAGCGACTAAAAAACCGGCTACTGGAATTTCTAATATTCACGGTTGGTTGAATAATTCTGGCCTTGATAGTGATATGAAAGCTAATGCCATTAAGAATTACCGTGCCGCTTGGGACCTTTTCCGTAAAGTTCATCGTGCCAGCGTACCGGTTTTTCACAAAAAACGGACAGAACAAAAATATCAGACCTCTAATCACTATGCAGCCAATAAAGGTACACCGACTATGGTCAATGGTAGTGTGTGTTTGCTTGATAAAAAACATTTACACTTACCTAAATTAGGTAAGATTCGTTTTAAAGGTCTGCCGCAAAAGATCTTTTCCCATCGTAGTACTATTCGTATCGGTACGACTACTATTGCAATGGATGCCACTGGTCGCTACTATGTTTCGCTGCAATTAGCCTCGGAACAACCTTTTGTGGAGCTAACTCCCGTTGTCAAATCACCCCTTGGGATTGATCTCAATACTGCTAACTTTTTGACTGATTCCAATGGACATGTGGTCGCTAATCCGCGCTATTATCGTCGTCTCCAAGGCAAATTAGCTCAGGCCCAGCATAAGCTTTCGCGGCGGGCACTGCGAGCTCAGAAAGAACAGTGCCCTTTACGTAATGCGGCCAACTATCAAAAACAACGAGTAGTGGTAGCTAACCTTCAACGCCAGGTGGCTAACCAGCGCCAGAACTTCCTCCACCTGGTCTCCACAACACTAATCAAGAACCACGATTTGGTTGTGGCAGAAGAGTTACGGAGTAAGAACCTGCTGCGCAATCAAGCGTTAGCTTTGAGCATTGCCGATGTTGGTTGGCGGACTTTTTAGGCATGTTGGCCTAAGGCTAAGCTTTATGAGCGTCAATTTATTACCATTAATTCCCGCAATACTATCCAGACCTGTAGTCATTGTGGTTTTATAATGGGCACTGGCAAGACAGAGAAGCTGACACTGAGAGATCGTGAATGGACGTGTACATCACCTTCGTGATTGGAATGCAGCACAAAACATTTTGGCCAAAGGCTTAGCGAGTATCTAATTAGTAGGTCCGTCTGGCAACCTGCGGACCATAAAGGCTTTGGTAATTAGCACGTAAGACCTATAAGTAGGCAAGGGCTGTATCTAAGCAAATTGTGGTCGTTGCCCCCTTAGGGGCAATTCTCACAAGCTCCCGACTTTAGTCGGGAGTGGTGATCATTTCTAGATTGTTTCCATGTTATGGAGACCTTTAGCTACTGATTAGTTTTCAAATTGGGGTAGTTAATAGTAAATAATTGACAATCTGTGTTTACAATTGTAAATTTAAGATAATCTGAGTAAGGAGCTTTATTTATGGAAGAAATTACCAATGCCGAATGGGAAGTAATGCGTGTGATTTGGACTTTAAAACAGGCTACTTCACAAGAAGTTATTACAAATTTAAACCAGTATAACTGGCAGCCAGCCACTATTAAAACTTTAATTGGCCGTTTAGTTAAGAAGGGTTGTCTAGCTGTTCGGCGGCAAAAACGTCCTTACGTCTATTATCCTTTAGTTGCCGAAAATGAGGCAATGGATCAAGCAGCCACAAATCTCTTTTCACATCTCTGCAATATGAAAAAAGGCTATACCTTATTGACTTTAATAAACGCCACTACTTTATCGCAAAGTGATATTGTAAAGTTACAAACACTTTTAAAGCAAAAGGCGCTGACCGCACCTCAAGAAGTTGCTTGTGATTGTTTAAAGGGGGAGATTAGAGCATGAATAATATGAAGATGAAGATGGGTAATAATTCGCATGGTAATATGATGCATGGGGGTTCTATGATGCATATGGGCAATTTGCGGCAAAAATTTTGGCTCTCTCTCATATTGGCGGTTCCAATCTTGTTTTTATCGCCAGCCATGGGAATTCATTTGCCTTTTCAGTTTCAATTTCCAGGTTCTGATTTTGTAGTTGTCATTTTTGCAACGGCCCTGTTTTTTTATGGTGGAGCACCCTTTTTAAAGGGGGCCCAAGCAGAACTTAAACAGCGTCGTCCGGAAATGATGACTTTAATTTCTTTAGGAATTACTGTTTCTTACGTTTACAGTCTTTATGCTTTTGTGGTAAATAATATTTTCCATAGTGAAACAATGGTCATGGATTTCTTTTGGGAGTTAGCCACCTTAATTCTAATTATGTTATTAGGACATTGGTTGGAAATGAAAACTTTGATGCAGGCTCAAAGTTCAGTCAGTGACCTCGCTTCTTTATTGCCAGATAAAGTACATTTACAACAAGACGGCAAAATTAAAGACGTTGCTTTAAATCAAGTGGCGACAGGAGCCCATTTTGAAGTCCGCTCGGGCGAAGCAATTCCTTTAGACGGAAAAGTAATAACTGGGCAGAGTTCGGTTAATGAATCTTTGGTCACTGGTGAAAGCCAAGCTGTCAGTAAAAAAAGCGGCGATCAAGTAATTGGCGGCTCTATTAATGGTGAGCAAACGCTGATTGTAGAAGCTACCCAAACTGTAAAAACCGGTTTTCTGGCTAATGTAGAGCATTTAGTGCAAGAGTCACAAAATAACAAATCACAGTTACAATCATTGGCAGATAAAGTCGCAGGGTGGCTGTTTTATGCCGCACTCATTATTGGTGTGATTGCATTAATTGTGTGGGCGAGTCTTATTGATTTTGCTACTGGTCTTCAAAGAATGGTCACAGTTTTGGTGATTGCTTGTCCGCATGCTTTAGGCTTAGCCATTCCTTTAGTTAACGCCCGTAGTACGACTTTGAGTTCACAAAATGGACTTCTCATCCGTCATCGGCAAGTAATTGATACCAGTTCAAAAATTGATTATGTACTATTAGATAAAACGGGAACCTTGACTGAAGGTAAATTCCAAGTACGTGAATGTCGTTCTGTGAATTCACAATTATCTGATCAAAAAATCTTACAGATTATTGCCGCTTTAGAAGCCCATTCCAATCATCCAATTGCTAAAAGTGTACAAGAGTATTGGCAAAAACGTGATTTGTCTCCTTTGACTGCGGAAAAAGTAACTACGATTGCCGGACAGGGTTTAAAGGGACAGATTGCCGGAAAAGAGTACCAATTGTTAAATGCTAAAGCTGTTCAAGAACAGGGCTTAAAATTACCCAAAATCCAAGATTCAACTTTAACTACCAGCTATTTAATAACTGATGCACAGGTACAAGGCTATTTAAGTATTGGAGATCAAGTAAAGAACGGGGCGGCTGAGTTAATTGCTCAACTAAAGCAACACAATATTACTACACCAATGATGCTTACTGGTGATAATCAAGCGGTTGCTGCTAAACTGGCGCAGCAATTAAAAATCACTGAATTTAAAGCTGATTTATTGCCGAAAGATAAACAAACCGAAATTTTAAAATTACAAGCAGCAGGACATCAAGTAATGATGGTTGGTGATGGTATTAATGATGCCCCTAGTTTAGCGCAAGCTAATATTGGAGTGGCAATCGGGGCTGGAACAGATGTAGCCATTGACTCCGCTGATGTGGTCTTAGTTAATAGCAATCCGTTGGATATCTTAAAGTTTTTAAATTTAGCGCAAAATACGCATCGTAAAACTATTCAAAATTTATGGTTGGGCGCAGGTTATAATATTATTGCGTTACCCTTAGCTAGTGGTTTATTTGCTTTTGCCGGGATAGTCTTGAGCCCAGCAGCCGGAGCAATTTTGATGTCCTTATCTACTGTGGTAGTTGCCATTAATGCTTTATTTTTAAAAATTTAGCTGTCTTTAGAAACTCGACAATAATGTGCTATAGCAGCTGGTAGTTGATTAGTTTGTAAGTGCAGTAATACCGCAATTGTAGATAAAATCCGAGGATTTTTGGTAAAGACTAATAATTCCCTTTGATCTGCACGTTGGTATAAATTACAATCTAATTGCGTTTTTATTGCTTGATTAAAAAGTAATTTTTGATTATCAAAATTTAAATTGAGATAGATTAAGAAAAAGTCTTTACTTAAAAAAGGATTTAATTGCAGGCTTTGTGCTTGCCAACAGCTAGTCATGTCTAATTGTGGTGACTGGTGAAAATTGATTAAAATATAATCTTCAGTATATTGGATGTTATAAGCAAAAATACTATTTTTAGTAATGTAGGGAGCTAAAATTTTTTTAGTCCCTAAATTAATGATTAAGTCAAACATAATTTTCTCCTATGAGGTGTGATAATGAAATTAACAGTACTCGGTTATTATGGTGGTTATCCTTATCGTGGACAAGCAACCAGCGGTTATTTGATTCAAGAACAAAATTTTAATTTGTTACTCGATTGTGGTAGTGGAGTTTTAAATGTTTTAGAGTCATTTTTGGATCCGCTCCAACTAGATGCAGTATTAATAACACATTATCATCATGATCATACGGCTGATTTAGGTGTGTTGCAATATTATTGGCAATTGAAATCCGGTGCCAAAAAGCAACAGTTTTTGCCCATTTACGGGCATACGCAAGATCCTCTTCATTTTGCGGCCTTAACTTTACCGCAAGTTAGTCAAGGCTATCCGTATTCTGATCTGCAGTCCTTAAATTTAGGACCATTTGTATTGACCTTTTTAAGAACAATCCATCCAGTGCCAGCTTATGGTGTCCGGATTACTTCACAAAGAGATCACAAAACTTTAGTTTTTACGGCTGATACTGCTTATTTTAATGAATTAATCACTTTTGCTCAAGGAGCGGATGTACTCATTACGGATACTAATTTTCCAGCGGACAAATCTGGGCAAATATGGCATATGACCTCACAACAATCGGGTTATTTAGCGCGGCAAGCTCAGGTACAAACACTAATTATTTCACACTTACCTCAGGAATATTTTTTGGATAAATTATTAACCGAAGCTCAACAAGCTGCAGGCAAAGTCAAGACTTTACGGGCTCATACAGGTTTGAAAATTGTTTTTTAGTATAAATATTAAGTTATTAAAAATATTAGTGAAAATACTGAACAATAAGAATTTACTTTTTAAAGAAGAGCTAATATATTAGTTAATTAAAATAAATAGGCTTGTGAAAGCAGAACAAATTTTCGTGTTTTTTCCGAAATATATGGACATTGCTATAAAAAAATATTATAATAGACTTTGTAACATAATAGTTACTACATTATGATGAAAGGGGAGATTCATTAATGGTAACTTTATATACATCTCCAAGCTGTACATCTTGTCGAAAGGCAAAGAAATGGTTTAAGGAACATAATATTCCTTTTAAAGAACGTAATATCTTTGCTCAGCCACTTTCGAAAGATGAGATTAAGAAAATCCTCCAAATGACTGAAGATGGTACCGAAGAAATTATCTCCACTCGTTCTAAGGCTTATCAAGCCTTAAAAATGGATGTTAACGATTTGACGATTGATCAGTTGATTAGTCTGATTGAAAAAAATCCAGGACTCTTGCGCCGTCCGATTATGATGGATGATAAGAGTTTACAAGTAGGATATAACGAAGATGAAATTCGTCGATTTTTGCCACGTAAAGTTCGCGTCATGGAATTAAAGCAATTACAGCAAGCTCAATCTATTTAATAGAATTTCAGAGCTGGTTAATGAGTGAAACATTTTTGTTTCACTTTTTTTGTGAGATTTTTTGACTTTTAAACATAATTTTTGGATCATCTGCCTTTCTGAGCTTGTATCTCGGGGGTAATCACTTTACATTCATCACGCGACTGTTAAAATAGTTAAATAAGTAAGAAAAGATTGGTGGTTGACAGCCATGGAAGTAGAGCACGTAAGTGAAAATATGATTCGTGTAGTCTTAGGCAGTCATGATCTGGAAGAGCGTGGAGTAACAATGCTGGATCTGCTGGGAAATCGCAAGCAAATAGAGGCCTTTTTTTATAGTATTTTAGAAGAAGTAGATACTGACCATACCTTTACTCAAGATCAGACAGTTACTTTTCAAGTTGTGCCCAAAAATAATGGTTTAGAATTACTAATTTCTAAAGCACCTAAAAATGGCCAAGATAAGTCTTCACAAGATGAAAATCAATTATTACAAACCTTAGGCCTTGTAGATACGACAGATGATGTGGCTGATACAGTTGAAAATACTGATAATTCTTCAGTTACTAAGGTGCTGGTTTTTAAATTTACAGATTTTGAAGATTTTGTTTCTTTAAGTAAAGTGCTGACGGCTGAAAGCATTTTGAGCACACTTTTTAAGTATCAAGGCACCTATTACTTGGAATTGACTGTTTATGTAGATGAACTGCATAGTATTACGATGGGCAATTTAGTAGCTTTAATTCAGGAGTATGGCCAATTGGTGCAAGAATCGCCAGAGATTTTAGCTGAATTTGGTCAAGTTGTGATGGAGCATTCTGCTTTAGAATTGGCGCGTTATTATTTTAAGTAATTATTGCTGTTACTCAATGAACCAAAACTGATATGAGTCATCTAAAAAGGACAGATTATTAGATTTAAAAAAAGGACTAGCTTCCGGTATTTCGGTGTTAGTCCTTTTTTGATATTTGATTAACCTTAAAATTATGAAAAAGTGCTGTTTATAATTGTATGATAGCAAGTGCATCTTGAAAATGCAAACATATGTTCGTATAATAAGAATATAATTTCGATTAGTTCAAGGTGAAATCTGATGTACGATTACAGTAATGAACCCCGTCGGGTAATTTTTATGATTGATAACAAGTCTTTTTACGCTAGTGTAGAGGCCGTACAGCGAGGACTGAATCCTTTAAAAGCAATTTTGGTAGTGATGTCCGAAACTGCCAATACTAATGGAGGTTTGGTTTTAGCCAGCAGCCCCAGGGCTAAAAAAATTTTTGGTATTAATAACGTTACTCGGCGGCGTGATTTACCTAATGATCCACGGCTAATCATTGTGCCGCCACGCATGAATCTCTATATTAAATATAATTTGGCCATTAATAAAATTTTTCAGCAATTTGCTGCCGAAGAAGATATCCATCCTTATTCCATTGATGAATCTCTTATTGATATGAATGAGAGCTGGAAATTATTTGGTAATAGTCCCTATGAAGTGGCCCGTAAGATCCAACTTCAAATTAAATCAGAGTTAGGCTTATATGTTACAGTAGGAATTGGTGACAATCCTTTGCTGGCTAAATTAGCGCTGGATTTAGAGGCTAAACATGCCCATAGTTTGCTTGGCGAATGGCATTATGAGAACCTGCCCGATAAATTATGGCCGCTAACCGATTTAACCAGCGTGTGGTCAATTGGAAGGCGAACTGCTATTAAATTAAATAGAATTGGTATTGCTAGTATTTATGATTTAGCTCACTATAATCCCTATCAATTAAAGGATATGATGGGGGTTATGGGCAGCCAATTATTTGCCTTTTCGTGGGGCATTGACCGGGCGATAATTCGCCAAAAGTATCAACCTGTTGATAAATCTTATGGGAATTCGCAAGTTTTGCCCCGAGATTATGTTAATAAACAAGAAATTGAAATTATTTTGCGCGAAATTGCCGAACAAGTAGGAGCAAGGATTCGAGCGCATCATATAGCCACTACTGTAATTAGCCTGCACGTTGGTTTTTCTCTTGCAGCCGTGAAACAATACAACCGCACCGGCTTTGGCCGTTCAACTAAGATTACTGCAACTAATAATAACCAAATCTTAGCTCAAACGGTTATTCAGCTTTTTGAACAAACATGGCAAGGGGAAAGTGTGCGTAATTTAGCCGTAAGCTGTTCCCAATTAGTACCTGACAGTCAAATTCAACTGGAGCTTTTTGATACTCATAAAGCCCTTCTCAAACAACATTTTCTTGATCAAACCATTGATCAAATTCGACGTAAGTATGGTTTCAAGTCTATTGTTAAATTATCCAGTCTAGTACCAGGAGCAACTGCCATTAGTCGTGATGGATTGGTCGGGGGTCATGCTGGCGGTAATGCTTATGAGTAGTAATAATTATGACTATGATCCTAGTTTAGTGCAGCGTTCTCTCAGTGAATATCAGGATCGCGGTATGTTAAAATGGCAAGGATTTTATTTAAGTGATCATACTGCTAAACTTAATCAAGACCAAGAACAAGCAAAAGCACGATTGCAACATCAACATTTAGCTTCTGCACAAATGTCTGAAGCCCAAATTACACAGATCATTAATCAAGTTGTAATGAAACATTTGACCGTCAAAGTGGAGCCAGCAATTGTTAATTCTGATTTAATAGCCAATTACTGCATTCAAGGCAAAATTATGGGTTGTTTTCAAGACTATATTATAATCGGGGAACAGTTAATCAAAATTAGTGATATTTACAGTATAAAAATTGCAGAGCCAAAGAACTGATATGAAGTATGATCTATTAACATCTATCACAATAATAAGTGAGAGTTTTTATATTTTTTTGCGGTAATTAAAATAAGGGTGATCTTATTTTTGCTGTTTATGATCGCAAAGGCAAGCTGGTTTATGCCGGACAATTAGATTTGCAGTGACCTTTTATGTGTCCAAAATGTCATCGAATAGTCCAATTAATTAATGGAAGCAAACGCCCGTATTTTCGTCATATCGGTGAAAAGTCGAATCTGCAGGCTGAATCGGCTGTGCATTTAGCAGGTAAAAAATGGCTGGCTAATTTTTTCCGGCCCTTTTTTAAAGTAGATCTCGAATATGTTTAGTATGCAGAACAGCGTTTAGATCTCTTTGCTCGCAATTCGCATTGGCGCTTTTATGTGCTCTTTAAGTTGCTGCAGGACAACTTTTTATGGTTAAATTGTCATTGCCAAATAGAACCTCATACCACAATTTTACATTGGCAACAAAGAAAAATTAGACACTGGCAACAATTATTACGGTTAAGAATCACAAAGCCATTTTATTCTTTACAACCAATTAACTGGCAAAAATGGTACAACAGCAACAACATCCTAATCGTCAACTTATTATCTTACAGAATTGGTATTACTCGCATCGCTTATCCTTAATAAAAGTCATTAAAAAAACACCGTCGCAGACGATGTTTCCGGTATATATTTATCGATCTTGTTATTTGCCTTTTCTGTGGCAACTTCATTACTCAGTCACGGCTTTTTTGCTATTAGTAACAACTGCGGCTATTCAAGCATGTGCAGCTGCTGATTACGCGAAATTTGATAATCTTGTTTGACCAATTTATTTAAATAACTTAACAGTTGCGGCGGAGAACAAGATTTAATCAGAACACCTTGTTCGTATAAATGGTTGGAATAGTCATAAATAACTATGGCTGGAGTGGCATTAATTTCAAACTGCGCCGCTTTATTTCGATCTAGTTGACATTGGCTGCAGATGAGTTGACTATTCTTATCTCGCACAAGCGTTGGCCAGTCCAGGCCTACTTTTCTGGCAACGAAACGAACTAATTCCGTGCTGAATTTATAGTGTTTCAGGTTGATCTCATCTTGTAATAACATGAGAAAATTTCGACCCTTACGGTTTCCTTGAAAAGTAGCCGCCGTATAATACAAAGTGGCTTGGTGAATACTTCGAGTAATTTGGTTGCGCAATGCAATATTATGTATATCTAAATGATTGCGCAAAATATAATCATCAACTGCATAAACATTATTGAGCGCAACAAATTTAAAGTGAGCATTAATTTTATGTTGTTGAGTAAATTGGATAATGGTTTTTTCAGTTTTTAAACAGCGATTTCCAATGGGGTTAACAAAGATGAAAATTTCCCACATGAAAAACCCTCCTTAATAATGAAGTTTGGCTAAAGTCACATACTACATTACCAAATTTTGGCAAAGTTGCAATTCTTTTGCGCTTTTTACGGGTAAAAATATATTTCTAGAATCTCTAACATAATATGGTATAGTAGACACGTTGAGGTGGTCACAATGACAAAAAGAAATTGGAAAGTTTTTTTATTGCCTTATGAACAAGCAGTTAACGAATTAAAAATCAAGTTACGTAGTTTACGTAAAGAATATATTGAAAAAGGTGAACATTCACCGATTGAATACGTCATTGGGCGCGTTAAATCCGTCGACAGTATTAAAGAAAAAATGCAGCGCCGCTACATCAAAGCAGAACTCTTGGAGCAAGATATGCAGGATATAGCTGGGATTCGTATTCAATGTCAGTTTGTGGAAGATATTTATCAGGTAGTGGATTTGCTGCATGATCGCACCGATTTATCAGTAGTTGAAGAACGTGATTATATTGCTAATAGTAAGCCCAGCGGTTATCGCTCTTATCATATGGTAATTAAGTATCCAATTCAACAAGCTACTGGTGTCAAAGATATTTTAGCAGAAATTCAAATTCGGACTCTGGCGATGAATTTTTGGTCTACCATTGAGCACTCATTAAATTATAAATATCAGGGTGATTTTCCGAAGGACATTAATGCCCGCTTAAAAAGAGCCGCCGAGGCTTCTTTTATGTTAGATGAAGAAATGTCTAAAATTCGGGGTGAGATTCAAGAAGCACAACAGTATTTTTCGCATCAAAAGGGCCCAGAGCCGACACTTTCCAAGGAGTCAGAACATGAAAGTTTGGATTCAAAATAACACTAAAGATATCTCGCAAAATGTTGCCCATAAGTTAACAAATCGACTTTTAGCTTATGGAGTTCAATTTAGTAAGGATAATCCCGATTTGGTAGTTACAGTTGGCGGTGATGGAACTTTTTTGAGTGCCTTTCATCGTTTTAATAATCAGTTAGAACATGTTGAATTCGTGGGAATTCATACGGGACACTTAGGATTTTATACTGATTGGCAAGATAGCGAAGTTGAAGAACTTGCCCGACGGATTGTTAACGGGAAAAGAAGCGTAATCAGTTTTCCTTTATTAAAGGTCAGGGTCACTTTTAAAAGTGGTGTAGTGAGTCATTTTCTTTCTTTAAATGAGTCCATTTTAAAACGCGTTTCGCAAACTATGCGTGCTGATATTTTGATTGATGGTCGGCGCTTTGAACGTTTTCGTGGCGATGGGGTAGCTTTATCCACGCCAACCGGTTCTACTGCTTATTCCAAATCTTTAGGAGGGGCGCTTGTTGATCCCTCGTTGGCGGTGATGCAATTTAATGAGATTGCCCCGATTAATAATCGCGTTTATCGGACTGTTAATTCATCATTAATTTTGCCACAAAAACAAGTCTTAACAGTAATGCCGGAGCCGCAAAGGGATTATATTATTACCATTGATAACTTGTCCTATGATCATTGTTCCGTGCAAAAGGTAGAGTACCAAATTTCTCAGGAAACAATTAAAATTGCCTCTTATCGTCCTAAAAGATTTTGGCTGCGCGTACGTAATGCTTTTTTGGTGGATGATAAGCAATGATTTATCGGTGGCAAAAACAAGATGCTTGTTCGCAGAAATTAGGGAATTTCCTAGGGCAACAAGGTTTCTCCAAAACTCAGTTAAAAAAACTAAGATTTCATCAGGGTCAAGTTTATGTAAATCATCATCGACGCTATTTTAATTATTTATTACAGCAAAATGATGAAATTCATGTGGTGTTACCCCAAGAAAAAACTTCTACTAAAATTCAGCCTCTGACAGGACCGGTGGCAGTTTTATATGAAGACGATAATTATTTATTGGTTAATAAACCGGCTGGCCTGGCTTCTTTACCGGTTATGAATATTAATAGTGCTACTTTGGCTAATTATGTAAAATCTTATCTGCAAACCAGCCAAGCCAATAATGATGTCGTTCATTTGGTGTCCCGTTTAGATCGTGATACTTCCGGGATTGTAACATTTGCTAAAAATGCATATACCCATAGCTTGTTAGCGAGTGAATTTCAAACTACAGCTATTACTAAAGAATATGATGCCTTTGTCCAAGGAAAATTTTCCCAAGACCAGTTACAAGGAGAAATTTGCGCTCCCATTGGCGTAGATTGTCATAATCATAACTTACGCTGTGTTACTGACCAAGGCAAATGGGCTGTAACCAAATATCGTGTAATACGTCAATATTCTAATTTTACCTGGGTTAAAGTTCAGTTAGTAACTGGTCGAACTCACCAAATTAGGGTACATTTTGCTTATTTAGGACATCCTTTAGTAGGAGATAAGGCATATGGCGGGCGGCACGATTTGCTTTCACGTCAAGCCTTACATTGTTGTAGAATTAGTTTTTTGAACCAGCCTGTACAAAAAAGGGTGACGGTAGTGGCACCACTGCCGTTAGATTTAAGAGAGTTATTGCATTCTGAAGATTAGATTTTGGAAAATTACTCAAATTTATGAGAAACTAGAAAAATGATTATTTTGTTTTCTGAATGTGAGGTGAAGACTGTGCAAATTTTAGAAAAAGATATTAAATTACAATTTCGGCAGTTAAGAGAATTATTAGATAAACGACATACCAAGCAATTTCGCAAACGTTTCTTAGATATGCATTTTTATGAGCAGGGACAATTTTTTTTAACTCTGAATCATGATCAACGTCAGTTGCTGTATCAAATTATGGACCCTGATGAAATGGGTGATATGTTTGATACTTTGGAAGATGATCAATTAGACATGTCCCAAATTTTGGCAGAAATGGATCTTAAATATGCTTCACAAGTGCTTAACAGTATGTATGATGATAATGCGGCCGATTTTTTGGAACATTTAGATAAAAGTGAAGTCGATCGTTATTTATCGTTAATGCCGCAAGCAGATGCTAATCAATTGCGAGGCCTATTACATTATGATACCCAAACTGCCGGTGGGTTAATGACCACCGATTATGTAGTTATGTATCAGGATTTAAACGTCAAAGAAGCTTTAGATTTACTACGTAAATATGCACGTACTGCAGAAACCATTTATTATTTATACGTCATTGATGCTGATAATGATTTAGTGGGCACATTGTCTTTACGAGAATTATTTGTTCATAACCAAAAGGCAATTTTAAGTACTATTATGACCAGAAATGTGATTTCAGTTTTTGTGGATGATGATCAAGAGGCCGTAGCGCAAGTATTTCGGGACTACGAATTTGTAGCTTTGCCGGTAGTTGATCATGCACATAAACTGATGGGCATTGTTACTGTCGATGATGTGATCGAAGTCATTGACGATGAAGCACAAGATGACTATTCCAAATTAGCCGGTGTTGATGTTGATGAATCTAAAAGTACTCCGGTGAAAGCGGCGAGCAGTCGGTTGCCGTGGTTAATTACTTTGCTGTTTTTAGGAATGATTACTGCAACTTTGATTTCACATTTTGAAAATTTACTTAGTCGAGCCAGCATTTTAGCGGTTTTTATTTCTTTAATTACGGGAACTGCTGGTAATGCCGGGACCCAAAGTTTAGCTGTTGCAGTCAGGCGTTTGTCTTTGACCAATAATAAACCGCGTCATTTATTAATGTTATTACTAAAAGAATTAATTACAGGCTTAATTATTGGTTTAGTTACCGGGCTGACGATTTTAGTAGTAGTCGGTTTGTGGAAGAAAAATTTTGTTTTGGGCGCCGTTATTGGACTTGCTATGATGGTCGCTATTACTGTTGCTAATTTAGCGGGTAGTTTAATTCCCATGTTGATGGCTAAAATCGGCTTTGATCCCGCTGTAGCTAGTGGACCCTTTATTAGTACTTTAAGTGATTTAACCAGTGTATTGATTTATTTTAATATTGCTAGTTTATTTATGGGCTTTTTCACGGGTTTATAAAAGCAAAAATTATTTAAAAAAAGATGCAGCCTTGAGGGTTTGCATCTTTTTTTCGAGAAATTTTATTTATAATTTTAATAATTATTTGAGAAATCCAAAATAACCAATAACAATAATTGCTAGAATAATTCGATACCAACCGAAAGCTTTAAAGTCATTTTTCTTAATATAATCCAGTAAAAATTTAATAGTAGCATAGGCTACAATAAAAGATACTAAAGTACCTACGATTAAGACAATGCTTTGAGCGCCGGTAAAACTATGACCATTAATAAAGTATTTAAATAGTTTTAAACCACTAGCTCCAAACATTGTAGGAATAGCTAAGAAAAAGGAAAACTCAGTAGCAACAAATCGTGAACTGCCAATTAACATCGCCCCTAAGATGGTAGCACCAGAACGTGAAGTTCCCGGTACCAAGGATAAAACTTGAAAAGCACCAATGGCTAAAGCAATAGAATACGGTAAAGTGTTAAGATCAGTCAAATGCGGGTGCCGATGATGATTATAATTTTCCACGACTATAAACAAAATACCATAAATTAGTAAGGTTGCTGAAATTACTTGCCAGTTATTAAAATGAGCATCCATGAAGTCATTAAGGGGTAAACCGATAATAACGGAGGGAAGACACGCCACGAGGACTTTTAGCCAAAGAATCCAAGTCGCCTTTTTTTCAGAAGGATTTTTCTGAGGAGAGAACGGATTTAATTTATGAAAATAAATGACGACGACTGCTAAAATAGCGCCCAATTGAATAACTACCATGAACATATTGATAAAAGCTTGTGATTCTTGTAATTTAACAAATTCATTGGCTAAATAAAGGTGTCCCGTTGAACTGATAGGCAAAAATTCGGTAATTCCTTCAATAATGCCAAGAATAACTGCCTTAATAATATTTAACATAAAAGACTACACTCCAGATAATTTAATAGAAAACAATGCAAGTTCCTTCCGGTACTTGGGTATCATTATTGATAAAGGTTAAATAACCAGTTGTTAAATTGCGTTGAAAAATCGAAACGTTATTAGATTTTTGATGTGGAACTAAAATATATTTTCCAGTTAAATCAAAAGCAAAATCACGGGGAAAGTCTCCTTGCGTTTTAATAGTTTGCAGGTGTTCCAGAGTTTGCCCGTCCGCACTAACTTTAAAAGTAACCAAAGAATTGTGGCCTCGATTGGAAGTATATAAAAATTGTCCATCAGCACTAATTTTAATAGCAGCAGCAATATTATCCCCTTGATAGCCAGCGGGCATTAAAGGATAGGTACATAGTTGGGTAAATTTGCCCTGATGATAATGCAAGACTAAAATTATTGATGCTAGCTCACAAATGCAGTAAGCCCAGTCAGGATGTTGGGGATTAAAAACCAAATGTCGCGGTGCAGATCCAGCCGGAGCTTGAAATTCACTCACAAAAGAAGCTTTTCCATTTGCATCTATACTGTAGGTAAGAATCTTATCACTACCATAATCACAAATAACCAAATTATCATCAGGGGTAAGATGCGCTAAATGCGGATGCGAAGCATCCTGTTCAGGACGCACACTATGACCAGTTAATTGAATTTTATCAGTAATAGTTAGAGTTTTATCTGAATTAATTTTATGCACAGTTACAATGCCAGTATGAAAATTAGCAGAAAAGACCAGTTGTTTACGATCGGAAACTTCCACATAAGCAGGAGAATTTTTAGGTTGCATAGCGCTGCCCAAGCACTTAAAGTTGTGCTTGATATCATAAGCAGCTACGCCACCTTGATCACCATCTTTGATAACAGAATAAAGTATATTTTCATTAGAAATTGCAAAATAAGTGGGGCCAGCTAATTTAATTGCCAAGTCAGCAGTTGAAAGTTGAGCATTTTCAGTATTAAACTGTAACTGATAAATGCCTTTACTGGTTTGCCGTGTGTAGCCTCCAATTAGTAGATTTTCTTGCATGTTAGAAATCACTCCTTTGAACAACATTTTATAACAAACCTTTGCAAAATGCTGGTAGAATTACTGTAAGATTATAAGTAAAGGTGACTGCTGGTCGATACTCAGGGGATTGACGGCATTATTATCTTAAGTATATTCACTGAACAATTGTTATTATAATGTAAAATAGTGAATAAAAATTAAGTGATCGGGATTCTATTGTTGCACTTTTTAAATAATATATTATTGATCTTTTAGAATAACTGGTTTATATGATAACGGAGGAACAAGTATGAATTCTAATCACCAAACGTGGTTTACCAAGTGGTTTTTAAATAATAAAGTAACAATTGTCTTACTAAATGTTTTATTAATTTTCTTAATTATTTCTGCTTTTATAAAAGTTAGTTATATTTTTCGTCCGATCCAACAGATATTAGGAATCATCTTACCGCCTTTGATTGTAGCAGGTATTTTGTATTATTTGATTAATCCCTTAATTGATTTGTTGGAACGGCGCTTTCATATTAATCGGGTTTGGTCAATTAGTATGATTTTTATTATTATTTTTGCCATACTGGTTTGGATTATTGTTTCGCTAATTCCTATTATTCAAAATCAAGCCACTTCTTTAATTCATAATATTCCCAATTATTGGCGAACTTTACAAGAGATGCTCATGAAACTCAGTGCGGAACCTCATTTACAGAGCCTGCATCTCGCCAATAAATTTTCCCCCTTAAAATTAACCAAATCTCTTTCTAGTAGTCTGAATGGAGTTTTTAATAATGCAGTGGGCAATATTACTTCGGCTGTAGGCATAGTAAGTAATGTAGTTATGATTATTTTGACTGCGCCGTTTGTATTGTTTTTTATGCTAAAAGATGATCAAAAAATTAAACCGAGCATTTTAAAATATGTACCCCAACGTCTTCAGAGTTCACTTTCAGCAACTTTGACAGAGATTAATCAAGCTTTAAGTTCTTATGTGCGGGGTCAATTGACCGTAGCATTTTGGGTAGCGGTAATGTTTGCTGTGGGTTATTTAATTGCGGGCATGCCTTATGGAATTATCTTAGGAATTTTTGCGGGAGTTTGTAACTTGATTCCCTATATTGGTTCTGCAGTTGGTTTAATACCAGCAATTATCTTGGCTTTAATTAATGGTCATAATATGCTGTTATATGTTATTATCATTTTTGCTATCGAACAAACAATTGAAACTCGGGTAGTGTCACCGTTGGTCGTAGGTAATAAAATGAACATGCATCCGGTAACTACTATTTTTGTTTTGTTAATTGCTGGAGGAATGTTTGGTTTATTGGGCGTCATTGGTGGAATTCCCCTCTATGCGATTTTAAAAATTTTAGTAAGTAAAATATTTGCTTGGATTCGACAAAATTCTTCTTGGTATGAAAAGGATACTTCCACGGAAGAAAATAAATAATTAAAATTATAATTGCTTATTAAAAATGAAGAGGATAAGATAGATATCTATCTTGTCCTCTTCTTTAGTTGAAAAATAATAAAATTTATTAACTGTTAAAGTTACCTAAATCATGATTAATTACAGCTGCATCACCGTTATAAATAGAATTTTTAATTACTACATAATTAACATGGCGTAAATCAGATAATTGGGTACCACCAGCATAAGAAATAGCTGATTGCAAGTCTTCCTGCATTTCTTTTAAAGTAGCCTGTAAAGAGCCTTTATAAGGCACAATCACCTTTTTACCTTCGATGTTTTTAACTTCTTTTTTTTGTAGGGCAGAAGCTGAACCATAATAGACCTTAAATTTTTGACCATTACGTTCTAAAATTTCACCCGGATTTTCATCATGACCAGCTAATAGAGAACCGATCATAACAAAACTCGCTCCAAATCTGAGAGATTTGGCAATATCACCGTTGGTTCGAATGCCGCCATCGGCAATAATTGGCTTACGGGCAGCTTTGGCGCAGAGCCGGATGGCAGCTAATTGCCAGCCCGCAGTGCCAAAACCAGTTTTAATTTTAGTAATACAGGCTCTTCCAGGGCCGATACCGACTTTAGTAGCGTCCGCTCCCGCTTCTTCTAAGAAGTGAACGGCATCAGCAGTAGCAATATTACCTGCAATTACAAACGTAGTCGGCAATTTACTTTTAATATACTGAATCATATCAGCAACAGTTTTAGCGTAGCCATGAGCAATATCAATCGTGATATATTCCGGAATTAACTGTTGTTGCGCTAATTGATCAATTAATTGATAGTCATGAGGTTGAACTCCCACACTGATGGAAGCAATCAGATGTTGCTCCTGCATTTTTTGCACGAAGGCCAAACGTTTGTCAGGTTCAAAACGATGCATAACATAAAAATAGTTATTTTTTGCCAGCCATTGTGCTAATTTTTCGTCAATAATACTGGACATATTCGCTGGAACAACGGGTATTTTAAAGGTATGCGAGCCTAACTGAGCAGAAGTATCTGCTTGTGAGCGGTGTTCCAGGATGCATTTTTGGGGAATTAATTGGATATCTTCGTAATCAAAAATACTAAAAGGATTATTCTCCATTAAAAAGAAACCACCTTAAACTTATTTGCGAACTATTTAAAAAATTATTTTATAATTGTTCGCCACTTAATATTTAAATATATTTTATAAATAAGTCAAGCCTTAATTTATACTTGCATTTAGCAATTAATTGAGATATATTATTTTAAGCGCCAATTCGGGGCCTTTTATCAGATGCTGGTTTGATAAAAGGATTCGATACCTGCGTACTAACGTATTTTCTTGCTGCGAGAGCCGAGAGAATGCGTTTTTTTCGTTTATTTATGTTAAAATTAAAAAGATTGAAAGAAGTGTTGAAATGACTAATCATATTGCTTTGTTTGAACCATTAATGCCAGCAAATACCGGTAATATTGCTCGGACTTGTGCAGGTACTAATACTGTTTTACATTTAATTCGACCTTTAGGGTTTAGTTTGGATGATAAACATATGAAAAGAGCAGGTTTGGATTATTGGGATAAAGTGAAATTAATTGTGCATGATGATTTGGCAGATTTTTTAGCAACAATCCCTGATCAAAGATATTTGTATTTAATTTCTAAATTTTCTGATAAAATTTATACAGATGTTGATTATTCTGATATTACGCAAGATCATTATTTTTTGTTTGGTAAGGAAACAACTGGTTTACCTGAAAAATTTATGCGGGAAAATCCGGAAAAATGTTTACGTATTCCCATGACTGCTAACATTCGAGCTTTGAATTTATCCAATTCATGTGCGTTGGTGATCTATGAAGCTGTTCGTCAACAATATTTTGTGGGAATGGAATTAACTCATCGTTATGCACATGATAAATTGCATTAATTTTTATTTATTTAGGGGGAAATGAATATGAAAGTAGCAAAGGGTCCAATTGTGGTTCAGTCCTATCATTACGATTTAGTAGATCCTGATAGTGAAATAAGAACCAACTTACAAGCTCAAGTCCAAGATTATGAAGATTCCGAGCAGCAGTCAGAAGGAAAAATGATTCAAATTATGACACCGTTTGGTATTCATCCAGAAAAGGCTCCTTTTGCTATTTCCGGTTTGATTGGGCAAGTTATTCAATTTTCTGATTGGAAGCCGGATGAGCCCTTACAATTAAATGCCGAGCAGATGCAAGAATTATCACAACCACTAGTAGAACAAATTCAAATTATTACTTATCAATTAACTGCAATGACTTTGGATCATGGTTATCAATTAGATTTTCAGCCTACAACAGGTAAGAAATAAAAACCCGACCATAAGTAGGTTAATATTCTAATTGGGGATAAGAAAAGTGAAAAAAGAGTTAGTAAGAGTTAATAAACCTACAGCTAATCATAATTTGGATTTTTCTTTTCAACAAAAGCGCTATGTGTATCGAACTTTCAAACGAATTTTTGATATTATTTTCAGTTTATTAGGCTTATTATTGTTTATTCTGCCTGGATTAATTATTGCTTATTTAATTAAGGCTGAAGAACCCAAAGGCAGGATTTTTTATACACAGATCCGGATTGGCAAAAATAGAAAACCCTTTAAGATGTATAAATTTAGGTCAATGAAAGAAGGTGCTGATCAACAGTTAAGTAGTTTATTAACTAAAAATGAGGCGGAAGGCCCCATGTTTAAAATGGAACACGATCCTCGTGTAACTAAAATTGGCGAAAAAATTAGATCTCATAGTTTAGATGAGATTCCGCAGTTGTTTAATGTTTTAAAGGGAGATATGTCCTTAGTAGGTCCACGCCCACCTTTAGAACGAGAAGTTGTTAGCTATACGGATTATGATCTACAAAGATTAAATGTGAAACCAGGATGTACCGGATTATGGCAAGTTAGTGTTCGTAGTAATGTCGGTTTTCATGACATGCTGCGACTTGATCTAATTTATATCGCCAATTGTAATCTTTGCCTGGACTTGAAAATATTGTTACGAACTATAAAGATCATGATTATGCCTAATACTGCTTACTAAAATTAATTATCTTAAGGTGAAATGATGAAAAAAATAGTTTATATAGTAGAAGCTTTCGGTGGAGGAGTTTTAGCTTATCTCAGTGAGTTAGCTGAGGGATTGATGAATGATTATGATATTAGTATTTTATATGGTCAAAGGCCACAAACACCAAAAGATTTAACTGCTTATTTTGGCGCACAAGTTCATTTATATGAGATTAAATATTTTACCAGAGAATTAAATCCCTATAAAGATTTACGGGCCTATTTGGAAATAAAAAAATACTTAAGAATCATCAAACCTAATATTATTCATTTAAATTCTTCAAAAGCTGGAGCTTTGGGGCGCTTAATGCGGTACCAAAAAGGCCAAAAAGTTTTTTATACTCCTCATGGATATAGTTTTTTGATGCATAGTCGATATTCAATAAAATCTTTGTTTTATTTATGTTTGGAGAAGATATTAGGCTTTTATGATGCTAAAACGATTGCCGTTGGAAAAGGAGAATACGAGCAGAGTTTAAGGGTTACTAAGAATTCAACGTATATTAATAATGGCGTTAATACTAAACTAATTGATGAACTATCAGCTGTAAATGATGTAGATTCAAATTGTTTAGTCACAGTTGGCAGAATTGATGTTCAAAAGAATCCACAAATATTTAATCGTTTGGCTTTTGCTTATCCACAACGACAATTTGTATGGATTGGAGATGGTCCATTAAAATCAGAACTTACTGCACCTAATATTAAGGTTTTAGGTTGGTTGCCACACAAACGTGTTTTGGCCATTCTTCTGCATACACATCTATTTTTACTTCTTTCTCAATGGGAAGGGTTGCCAATATCGTTGTTAGAAGCCATGTATTGTAAAAATTGTTGTATTGTGACTAATGTTATTGGTAATCGTGATATTATTAAAAGCAAAGATAATGGTATTATTATTAATGATTTTAAGCAGCTAACCGAGGCGATTAAGGTTTCGAATGGCCAAATTAGTAATATTTCTAATAATGCTGCAAATGATATTTTAGCTAATTACACGCTTCAACAAATGGTTAGCCAATATTGTTGTGAATATGAGAGATAATTTATTATAAATGTTTATTTATAAAGATTGAAACTTTATATTTGCAAAATGAGAATTATTTAGTGAAGTAGAAATTCTTATATTCTGGATTTATTAAAAAATTTGATAAAGAGATAAAATATGCAAAATCAAGGGAAAATAGCTATTTTGATGGCTACTTATAATGGTGAAAAAAACCTTAATCAACAGCTTAATTCTATTTTGAAACAAACTTATCAAAACTTTGTTTTATTTATTAGTGATGATCACTCTTCTGATAATACTCTTAATATTATCCGTCATTATGAAAAAATCTATCCGCAAAAAATATTTTTAATTAAGAATGATAATAATATTAGGGGAGTTAAATCTAATTTTGCGAACCTTATTAGATATGTCCAAACTAATTGTTTAAATAATTTTGATTATTTTATGTTTAGTGATCAAGATGATTTTTGGAAAAGTAATAAAATAGCAGTTAGTATACGATCATTAATCTATCAGCATATGCCTACATTGGTACATACTGATTTAACGGTCGTAGATCAAAACTTAAAATTGATTAATCGTTCTTTTGTAAAAATGAGTAAAATTAATGGTGCTAATCATAATTTAAAAAGGCTATTAATTCAAAATAATGTTGTTGGATGTACTATGGCTTGGAATAAAGCTTTAATGAAAATTATTCAACCTGATTTTACTGGGTCCGTTATGCATGATTGGTTTATTGCCCTTATCGCATATTGCTTTGGTAAAATTATTTTTATACCAAAATCGACTATTCTTTATCGTCAACATAAAGATAATTTAATTGGTGCAAAAAATGTATTAGTAGATGCAATGTATAAGTTAATGAATTTAAAAAAAGTTAAACAATCATTGAATAATACTTTTATTCAAGCTCAATTTTTAAAGAAAAATTATAATTTAAATTCTGAAAGTACTAAAATTATTAATGATTATATAGATATAATAATGCACCGGCGCAAAATTGATAGAATATTTATAATTCTAAAAAAGGGTTATTTAAAATCTGGTTTAATTAGAATTTTAGGAGAAATGGTTTTGATTTAATTCTTATAGATTAAATAATAATACAGAATTTCAACTTATTATTAGGAGTGCTACTAATCTATTTACTTCAGTAATAAATTAGACTTAATATAAAAGATTTAATATATTCCATAATCGAGATTTAAGCAATGCCCAAGTAGTTAATAAAATTAGCTTTATATGATATTAGCTTAATAAATAGTTATTAAGATTTATTTAATAGAGGAATATATTTTTAATACGTTAATAAAACTCTATCTGTTGATTTTTTTTTAATGTTTTAGGATATAAGGAAAATATATCTAACTATCAACAGTTTAAAATAGAAGTATGCCTAAATGAATTATCCCTGCTTTTAACTTCATTTTAGAAATAAGAACCTTATAATATCACATTAGCTTATTTTTTAAAATATTTTTAATTGTTAGACTATCTGGGTACATGTCGACTATAAAAATAATTTTTTTATTATTGGAACAACACTTATAAAAACTAAGAATATAAGTATTAACATGTGATAAATTTATTTTCTCTAGGCATTCTTTTAAAAGTTTAGGCATAAATTCTGTTAAAATTATTTATATCGGTAATAATTAATAATTTAAGGTCAGATTATTGGGGTGCTAAAAAACTCAAAATAAATTTTATGAAAATATTTATTTATAAGAACAGGGTAAA
The DNA here is from genome assembly GCA_013346905.1 of Bombilactobacillus mellis. Taxonomy (GTDB): domain Bacteria; phylum Bacillota; class Bacilli; order Lactobacillales; family Lactobacillaceae; genus Bombilactobacillus; species Bombilactobacillus mellis_A. The sequence goes on along the minus strand of JAAEDX010000001.1, from coordinate 1,451,399 downwards.
GAAAAAATATTAATATTTATTTGATCCTTACTCTTGAAATTTTAAATTTTTAATGGTTTTGCTAGTAATCATACTCCTAATACAGACAATAGTTGTTGGAAATCAGGTTATAAAATAGTCGGTTCCGTATTATATGGTTTTATTGGGTGCTGTTTAATAAATCGTATTATAAGATACTTGAATAAATAATTATTTATGTTTCGTGGGAACTACTTGTTAAAGAAGTTTATTATTTATTAAATTTAAATTATGAAATTTCTTATTTATATTTAAAGGTTTTCCTATGAAATTTGACGGTTTTTGTCTTTACGCTAAATAAATCACTTCAAAAGATTATAGGAACTTTATCTAATAATATTCAGTTAACTAGCTACCTTTGAAAAAGTAATTAGGCAATTTGGTGATTTTGTTTTGGAATGTTGGTAAATATTTTTTGCTAAGCCACAATCTTTTTTGGTATTTTAAAAACTTAAAAAAAGCTGTTTAGTGATTTAGAATCTTCAGTTTTGAAATTATGATAATTAAAAGGGCTTGTAAAAATCAGTTTAAACTATTCCCATTTGACTATATAAAATGATACGTTAAAACTTTATAAAGTATACTCATTGATAGTGATATCTTATTAATAATAATTTTGATGTTGAAAGTGTGATTGAAAAATGAAGGGTATTGTTTTAGCTGGTGGTTCGGGGACACGGCTTTATCCGATGACTAAAGTAATTTCTAAACAATTACTTCCCATTTATGATAAGCCGATGATTTATTATCCCTTATCAGTTTTAATGTTGGCAGGTATTAGAGATATTTTAATCATTTCTACTCCAGAAGATTTACCGCGCTTTGAAGAATTGTTGGCTGACGGTCAGCATTTGGGAATAAACCTCAGCTATGCGGTGCAAACAATACCGCGCGGATTAGCAGAAGCTTTTATTATTGGTAAGAATTTTATCGACAAAGATACTGTTTGTTTAATTTTAGGGGATAATATTTTTTATGGGAGTGAATTATCTAAATTACTACAGCAATGTACCCTAAAAAACCATGGAGCTACAGTTTTCGGCTATCATGTCAAAGATCCGGAACGTTTTGGGGTCTTAGAATTTGATGATAAAAATCAGGTGCAATCGATTGTGGAAAAGCCACAGTATTCTGCTAGCGATTATGCGATTACTGGATTATATTTTTATGATAATCAAGTAGTTGATATTGCTTCTCAAATCCAGCCTTCTGACCGCGGTGAATTGGAAATAACTAGCATAAACCAATATTACTTGGCTCAGGGGCAATTATCGGTTGAGATTCTGCGCCGCGGATATGCGTGGTTAGATACGGGAACGCCTGATTCGCTTCAAGAAGCTAGTAATTTTATTGCAACTATTCAACATAATCAAAATTTAAAAGTGGCTTGTTTAGAAGAAATCGCTTATCGAATGGGATATATTACTTCAGAACAAGTAGATAAATTGGCACAACCATTAAAACAAACTGATTATGGTCAATATTTATTAAGGTTGGTGAAAAATAATAATGGGTCAATTAAAAATAGAAACAACTGATTTACAAGATGTTAAATTACTGACACCTCAAGTTTTTGGTGATCAAAGAGGCTTCTTTACGGAGGCGTATTCGCAACGCGATTTTCAAGCTGGTGGAATTAATTATAATTTTGTTCAAGACAATCATTCTTGGTCCAGTAAAAAGGGTATTTTACGAGGTTTACACTTTCAAAATGGTCAAGCAGCCCAAACCAAATTAGTTCGAGTAGTGAGTGGAATGATCTGGGATGTCATTGTCGATATACGTGATGGTTCACCTACCTATTTGAAATGGCAGGGCTATCTTTTGTCAGAAATTAATCATCGCCAATTATTAATTCCCAAAGGATTTGCCCATGGTTTTGTCACTTTAACGGATAATGTTAATTTTTTATATAAATGTGACAATTATTATGATGATCAAGCCGATGCCGGAATTTCCTATCGTGATGAGCAGCTCAATATTGAATGGCCGGTTGACTTAAAACAAGTGATAGTCTCGACTAAAGATGCCCATCAGCCCAGCTTAAGTGAATTTTTAGAAAATAATCCCTTTGTTTATGGAGAAATTTAATGTATCGAAAAATTTTAATAACTGGCGGGGCTGGATTTATTGGTTCTAATTTTGTACATTACTTAATTCAAAACCAGCCGCAAGTACAACAAATAATGGTTTTGGATAAATTGACTTACGCGGGTAATCGTGCTAATCTGGCTGGTTTACCATCAAATAAAGTACATTTAATAGTAGGCGATGTCTGCGATAAATCTTTAGTTGAAAATTTAGTCTCCAGAGTAGATGCTGTAGTTCATTATGCTGCTGAAACTCATAATGATAATTCTTTAAGAAATCCGGATCCTTTTATTCAAACTAATATTGTGGGCACCTATACTTTAATTCAAGCTTGCTGTAAATATAAAATTCGTTACCATCATATTTCCACTGATGAAGTTTATGGAGATTTACCATTACGTAAAAATCTGCCTCACTATGGGGGAGGTCTCAAGGAGAAATTTACTACTAAAAGCTGTTATAATCCCAGTAGTCCTTATTCTGCCTCTAAGGCTAGCTCAGATTTGTTAGTGCGGGCTTGGGTACGTTCTTTTGGTTTACAGGCAACTATTTCCAATTGTTCTAATAATTATGGTCCTTATCAGCATATTGAAAAATTCATTCCCCGCCAAATTACCAATATTCTTTGCGGCTTGCGTCCTAAATTATATGGCAATGGGCAAAATGTTCGTGATTGGATTCATACCCAAGATCACTCCCGGGCTGTGTGGACTATTTTAAATCACGGACAAATCGGAGCAACTTATTTAATTGGTGCTAATGGTGAAAAAAGTAACCTGGAAGTTTTGCAATTGATTTTAAAATTAATGCATCAATCTCAAAATGCTTTTGACTGGGTAAAAGATCGACCCGGACATGACCTACGCTATGCGATTGATGCTACTAAAATACAACAAGAGCTCGGTTGGCAGCCGCAATTTACTAATTTTGCAAGCGGGTTGCAGCAAACAATTGATTGGTATAGTAGTCATCAAGCATGGTGGCGAGCCGAGAAAAAAGCCGTAGAAAGTGCGTATCAAAAAAATGGACAATAGCAGAGTTTTAATTATTGGCGCCAGTGGACAATTAGGGACAGAATTACAGATTCTATTACAAAGTAAAAATTTACAGTTTTTGTCTCCTGATTCACAACAATTGGATCTCATCAGCAAAAATTCCATCAGGAATTATTTATCAAAATGGCGGCCACAAATTATTTTTGATTGTGCCGCTTATACTAACGTTGATGCAGCCGAGCAAGATCCGGGGAAAAATTTAAACTGGCAAATTAATGATTTAGGAACATTATACTTGGCTCAAGCAGCTCAAAATCTGAATGCCACTTTATTTTATTTAAGTACTGATTATGTTTTTGACGGATTGCAACCAACGCCTTATCAAATTGAGGATCAACCTAATCCCCAAAATGAATATGGAAAAGCCAAATTAGCTGGTGAACAACATATTAGACAGATATTAAACAAGTATTATATAATTCGCACATCATGGCTTTTTGGTCAATATGGTCATAATTTTGTTCAAACAATGTTGCATTTAGCTAAGTCGCAACCTGAAATTACGGTGGTTAATGATCAATTTGGGCGACCTACTTGGACCAGAACGTTGGCTGAATTTATGGTTTTTGCTTGGGAACATGCTTTGCAATTCGGTACTTATCACTTGGCTAATGCCGGCAGCTGTTCGTGGTATGAATTTGCCCAAGAGATTTTAAAAAACCAGTCAGTCCAAGTTGTGCCGGTTACATCACAGCAATATCGACAAACAGCATATCGCCCCCGTCGATCTTTGTTAAGCCTCGATAAGGTTTTAGCTGCTGGCTTTTCACTGCCTCAGTGGCCAGCAGCCTTAAAAAAATGTCTGAATTGAAAAAATAATTCGTAGGTAATTAATTTGCAACTAATTAAAAATTATCTTTATAACGTGTTTTACCAACTGTTTATTCTCATTGTGCCGCTAATTACCATGCCCTATATCTCACGCGTATTAGGTCCTACCGGTAGCGGGATTAATTATTTGACCAGTGCTAATACACAATATTTTATTTTGTTAGGAAGTCTAGGCATAACACTTTATGGTAATCGGCAGATTGCTTATTTACGAGATAATAAACAACGAGTTTCCCAAGCTTTTTGGGAAATATTTTTACTACGGTGTTTAACGACCTTAGTTGCATTAATTAGTTTTTACATTTTTGTTTATTTTAATCATACATATCAATGGGCTTATTTGATGCAGTCAATTTTAATTATAGCAACTGCGTTAGATATATCTTGGTTTTTTATGGGCGTAGAGAATTTTAAGGTTACCGTTTCACGTAATGTGATTGTTAAAATTTTCTCTATTTTATTCATTTTTACCTTAGTTAAGACGAAAAACGATGTAATCATTTATATTTTTATTTTATCTTTATCGCAATTGCTAGGTAATTTAGCCTTATTTCCGTATTTACGGCACTATATTAACTTGCCCCAATGGCGTCAACTACAAATTTGGCAGCATTTACGACCTTCTTTGGCTTTATTTTTGCCGCAAGTGGCTATGCAAATTTACTTAATTTTAAATAAAACAATGGTTGGCTGGTTAGTTTCGGTGAAAGCTACAGGTTTTTATACTTATTCTGATAATACTATTCGTGCCGTGCTAACTTTAGGGACTTCTTTAGCAACAGTGATGATGCCACGTGTAGCTAACACTTTTATTCATGGCGACATAAAACAAGTTAATAAGTATACTCAATTATCTTTTGATTTTGCTAGTGCCTTAGCGGTACCATTGATGTTTGGCATTGCGGCGGTTTCTTTAAAATTTGTACCCAGCTTTTTGGGAGCAGGTTATAGTCCAGTAGCTTATTTGATGATAATAGAAACTTTATTAATTCTACCGGTGACTTGGACCAGCGTCATTGGAAATCAATATTTGATTCCGCTAGGTAGAAATCGGACTTATACTAATTCTGTACTTTTGGGAGCTCTGGTCAGCGTTGTTCTGAATGTTCCCTTAATTCTTTTGTTTCAAACCCAAGGAGCAATGATAACCTCTGTGGTCTGTGAATTTGCGGTAGCCTTTTATCAGTTGTACGCTATTCGTCAAGAGTTACCGTTACGCTTTTTGTTTAATGAACTTTGGAAATATCTCTTTGCCGGTCTGATAATGTTTGTAATTGTTTTTTATTTACACTTACACTGGAAATTTACCCTTTTGACTTTCTTTATAGAGGTGTTAGTAGGAATAGTACTTTATGCGGCAGGATTGTTGATGTTCAAAGCGTCAATCCTACAAAAACTGAAAATATTATTAGCAAAATAAACGCTAAGTTCTTTGAATTGGTTAACAGATAAATCTGACAATTAGAAAATAAAAGTCGCATTTGTGCGGCTTTTTTAGATTCAGTAAAATTCTAACACGTCTTAAAAAAGTTTTAAAAAGAGTTTCCAAATTATAGTAAACAACAATCTTATGTAATAATATAAATTGGACTATTAAAGTAGGAGACGGAAATGGCAACTAAGCGAAAAAGAAAGGGAAAAAATTCCCAACGCAAAAAAACAAATTCTACTAATTATACGCTTAACATCTTGGGCTTATTCTTAGTTTTTGTTTCAATTCTGGCAGGTTTAAAATGCGGCTTGGTAGGACGCTTTTTGGCCAATTGTTATCGAATTGTGGCCGGTAATGGATTTCAGGTTTTGGCTATAATCTTATTTATTTTTGGAATTTTGCTGTTTTTATTAGGGAAAATGCCCGCTTTAGGATTTAAATTTTATTTGGGCTTTTTACTTTTAGCAATTAGTATCCTAACCATTATGCAGGCTTTACTGTTTCAAAAATTAGCTTTAAATAATGATATTCTTGGGGTTTCTTGGCGTTTGCTTTTAAGTGATCTGCATAATAATCAAGTGGCAACCGATGTGGGTGGCGGCATGTTAGGAGCCTTATTATTCAGCATCTTTAAACCTTTATTTTCGCTATTAGGGACTTTTTTAATAAGTTCGTTGTTCGCTATCATTGGTTTGTTGTTGATCTGTAAGGTTAGATTAGCACAGGTAATTAATAGCTGCCGAAAATTGGGACATAATTTATACCACTTCATAGGTGCAGTTAAACAAAATCATCGTGACCATACTGTTAGAGAAAGTAATCCGGACTCAAAAGTACAAGAGCAAAAGTCAAAGCATGATTTTACTCAGCCTACAATGCCGTATATAGAAACTACGACTGCTGAGCCAACTGATGATTTTCAAATTGAATTGCCGCAATCTCAGCCCGTAGCTTCATCCCAGGTAACTAATGCTAAAGAAGACTCTTGGACAACAGCAGCTGGCAATCAGAATGATGACGATTATCAATTACCCACAATAGATTTATTAACTGCTATTCCGGAAACTGATCAAACTGATGAATACCATTTAATTGCTACTAATCGCCAAAAATTAAAACAAACATTAGATAGTTTTGGAGTTCAAGTTGAAGTCAAAAAAGCTACTTTAGGCCCCACAGTTACGAAATATGAAGTCCAGCCTGCTGTAGGGGTTAAAGTTAGTAAGATTGTCAATTTGGCAGATGATTTAGCTTTAGCCTTAGCGGCTAAAGATATTCGAATTGAAGCACCAATTCCGGGCAAACCCTATGTTGGAATTGAAGTGCCTAATAAGAGGCCTTCTATTGTTTCTTTTAGAGATATGGTAGAGCATGAACCGCCCCATCCTGGCCAAATTCTGGCTGTACCGTTGGGAAAAGATGTTTATGGCCAAATTGCGATGTGTGACTTAACCCACTTGCCGCATTTGTTAATTGCGGGATCTACGGGCAGTGGTAAATCGGTGGCCATTAATACAATTATTACGGGCATTTTAATGCAGGCTCATCCTAGTGAAGTTAAATTAATTTTAATTGATCCTAAAATGGTGGAGCTGAGTGTCTATAATGGAATTCCTCATCTGTTAATTCCTGTAGTAACTGAAGCTAAACGGGCCAATTCTGCGCTGCAAAAAGCTGTTAGTGAAATGGAGCGGCGGTATCGGCTCTTTGAAAAAACCGGTCATCGTAAAATTGAAGAATATAATCAAGCCGTGGAAAAAAATAATAGTAACAAAAATAATTCACCTCTGGAAAAATTGCCTTATATTGTCATTATTATTGATGAATTATCAGATTTAATGATGGCGGCGGGGCATGAAGTTGAAGTTTCGATTGTGCGTTTGGCGCAAAAGGCGCGAGCTGCAGGTATGCATTTAATTATTGCGACGCAACGGCCGTCTGTGGATGTTATTACTGGTTTAATTAAAGCTAATATTCCTTCGCGAATGGCTTTTGCAGTTTCCAGCAATGTTGATTCGCGAACTATTTTGGATGCTCCGGGTGCTGAAAAATTGTTAGGTCGCGGAGATATGCTGTTTGAACCGATGGGTCAATCTAAACCGCAACGTATTCAAGGAGCTTATATTTCCTCAGCCGATGTTGAAAAAATAGTCAAGTTTGTCAGTGCTCAGCAAACTGTAAAATACGATCAAGATATGATCCCGACAGATAGTGATAATGAAGCTGCGGAAAATTCAAAGAAGGAACCTGATGATGAATATTGGCGTTCAGCTATTGCTTTAGTTGCTCAGGAACAAAAAGCAAGTGTTTCAATGTTGCAGCGTCATTTTCAGATCGGTTATAATAGAGCGGCCCGTTTAGTAGACTATATGGAGCAACGCGGTATTGTTGGCCCAGCGCGGGGGGCTAAACCGCGAAAAGTTTTAATTAAAAAGCCAGGTGAAAAAGACAATCAAGATGAGTGAAATCCATACTTTTACTGTAGCTCCGGGAGTGGAATTATGGTGGTTGCCAACGACTAAATTCCATATTGCCCGTTTAGAAGTCATTTTTTTGACGCCACAACATTTACCAGAAACCACCGCTCGAAAAATGTTAGCTAATTTACTACAACGTTCCAGTGCTGATTGGCCCACTGAAGCTTTATTATCTCGCCAATTAGCCGGATTATATGGTGCGGAATTAGTCGCCAGAACAACGATTTTACAAAACCTTAATATCTTGTCAGTAGCTATCAGTTCAGCTTTGGAATATCAACAACAGGAGATTTTTGAAAGTGCCCAACAACTGTTATGGAATTGTTTGTGGCGGCCCAACCTTGATGAACAACAACAGCAGTTTGCTTCGAATGCTTTTAAAATGGAACAAGTTAATTTAAAACATGCTTATGAAAGCATCGCTGATGATTACCCTTTACAAGCTTCTTTGGCTTTAAGACAGCTTGTTTATCAAAATGTTAGAGACTTGGCAATTCCTGCTTTTGGGACTCTGGAACAATTGCAACAGTTAACGCCTATTCAAGTACGACAGCAATATGATAACTTATTAAAAAATAATCGAATTATTGTTACGCTCGTAGGGGCAGTGCCTACAAAAACCGTGCAAAAAGTTTTAACTGCCTTACAGAATTTTAGTCCGCGGCAACAAAAAGTTGCTTTTCAAATTAAAGATTTGAAGAGTAATTCGCCAAAGCCTTTGCAGCAAACTAAAATCGAACCGCTACAGCAAAGCCAACTGGCTCTATCCTATCAAACCTCTGGCCGCTGGTCCGTTTTGCAAGTTTTAAATATGATGTTCGGCGGGGATGATCAATCTTTATTATTTCAACAGGTTCGTGAACATCATGGACTGGCTTATTCTATTTATAGTAATGTTAATACCTATCAACAACTTATTTATGTTCAAGCCGGTGTTGACGGTTACCAAGTATCTTTGGCAGAAACTTTAATAAAACAACAAATTGCGCGCCTAACTCAGGAAAATTTGACCGAATTATTGCACCATGCTCAATTGGCCCTCATTAATCAACGCTTGGAATTGGCAGATACTATTGCCGTCTCTGCTAATCGGCTTTTACTGAAAGCCTTGAATCCGCAGGCCATTATCGATGATCAACAATATATTCAAGAAATCAAGCGAGTTCAACTGGCTGACGTGCAAGCTGCTGCTCAACAGCTACACAAAATAGCTGGTTATTATTTAATCGGACAAGATAAGGGGTAAAAGTATTTTCATGAATAATTTAGAAATTAAAGATATTGATAGTCAATTAAATTTCCCAGTCCGCGCTTTAATAAATCAACAATTTAATCAAACTTATGCCCTTGTCATGGTAGATTTTGGTTCAGTTGATACTTTAGCTGATTTTCCTGCTGGTATTGCTCATTTTTTGGAACATAAGTTGTTTGCAAAGCCCACCTATAATAGCGATCAGCGTTTTGCACAATTTGGAGCCGAGACGAATGCTTTTACCAGCTATACGAAGACAGCTTTTCAGTTTAAATGTGTCGGTCATGTTGCAGAAAATGTAGCTACACTTTTGGACTTGATTAGTCAGACGTATTTTACCAAAGAAAATGTAGCCCGAGAGCAAGCTATTATTAATCAGGAAATTCAAATGTATGCTGATATGCCGGATTGGATGATTGAGCAGACTACTTTAAATAATCTGTTTCCCCATGATCCTATTGCCAAAGATATTGCGGGCAGTACTCAGTCTATTAAAAAAATTACCCCCCAGCTGCTGCATCAAACGTATCAAAAGTATTATGTTCCCAGTAATTTACGGCTATATCTTGCCGGTCAAGTCAATGTTTCTGAAGTTAAAGCAGCGATTAATCAAGCTTTAGATAAAAATATTGCACTTCAACAATTGACCCAGCGCCAAGAAACTGTTCCGTTGCGATTGGCACCGCGAAAAGCGGTCGTTCAATCTCAAGCAGTACTTTCTTTTAAAGCCCAAAGGCCCCATTTTATGGTAGGTATTAGAGTGACTCCAAAAGCTGCAAATTTATCAGCAATGATCTTATTGCAAAACCAGCTGGACCTTTTGTTAGAGCTCATTTTAGGTGATATGTCAAAATTTCATCAAAATTTAACTAAAGAGGGTTTGATTGATGATTCTTTTGGGTATAATGTAGTAGTTGAAAGACAATATGCTTTTATTCTTATTAGCGGTGAAAGTCAACATCCCCAAGCTTTGCTAGCTCAAATAGAGTTGTATTTGTTGCAGCAGCAATATTGCTCAGAGCTAACCGTTGATAATTTAGAACTTATTCGTCGTGATAGTATTGGGGCTTATTTGTTTGCCCAAGATTATTTGGAAAATTTGACTACTGAAGCTTGCGAGTTAGATTTTTATGGGGTAGCCATTAATCAAGTCCCGCGACTTTTAGGGCAAATTCAAGTGAGCGATTTACAGAGTTTAGCGCTGGAGGTTTTACAGCCAGCCAATTTAACCAAAACAATTTTATATTCGGAGTAAATGAATGAAATGGGCTTTAATTTTAGGAGCTAGTGGTGGGATTGGTCAGCAAATCAGTGCGGATTTGGCAAAAAAGGGCTGGTCTTTGTATTTACAAGGTAATCAGCATTTAGAAAGATTAAAGCAAAAAGTAAAAATATGGCAGCAAAAATATCCTCAACAGGATTTTTTGATTATTTCGGCTGATTTTCGACAGGAGAATTCTGTAGACAAGGTCGTAGAGAGTATTTTTAGTTTGGATGCTCTTATTGCTGCTCAAGGAGCAACAACTTATGGGTTGTTTTCCCAATTACCCAGTGAGAAGTTAACCCAATTGTTAAATATTAATGTTCGAATTCCGCTATTGATAATTCAGCGTTTGCAGGCAAAATTAGCTCATGCGACAGCTGGAAGAATTATTTTAATTGGGTCTGTCTATGGCAAACACGGTAGTGCAATGGAAGTTGCTTATAGCATGACTAAAGGTGCCTTATCAGCTTTTGCCAAAGCTTATGCCCAGGAAATTGCCAGTTTAGGTATTACCATTAATGTTCTAGCTCCTGGTGCGGTTGCTACAGCAATGTTGGATCAATTTTCACCAGCTAATTTAGAAGATTTACGAACGCAAATTCCTACTGGTCGACTAGCACAGGGTCAAGATATTAGCTATTGGGTCCAAATTTTGTTGAATAAGAAATCTCAGTATTTAACAGGCCAAACCTTATATATTACTGGCGGTTGGCTAGAATAAATTTGAAAGATTATGTTATACTCAAATTAAATAAATGACGGTGGTTTGATAATGAGTGAAATAGGAGAAAAATTACGGAGTGCTCGAATTGAGCGAGGATATACGATTGATGATTTACAAAAGAAAACTAAAATTCAAAAACGTTATTTAGCGGCGATTGAAGAGGGCAAGTTTGACCAATTGCCAGGAGATTTTTATGTTAGGGCTTTTGTAAAGCAATATGCTGATAGTGTTGGCTTAGATAGTACGGCTTTGCTAGAAGAGTATAGTAATGAAATTCCACGGGTGCAGCCGGAAGAAGTACCTGTCACACCGCCAAAACCCAAAAAGGAAACTTTGTGGAATAGTATTCGTAATCATTTGCCACAGATAGGAATTTTAGCGGCAGCTATTATTATTGTTTGTTTAGTGGGATTTGTAATGGTTAGAGCTCATCAACAAAATAGCCAGCAAATCCCGAGAACAACGCAAGTTAAACAAGCACCAGCTAAGACTGATAAGGCCAAAAAGAAGGCCCAGACAAAAGCAAAACCGCAAACTCCTTCCAAGAAGAAAAATACTGCTGCGGTTCAGAAAAAATTGTCTCTCAAAGCTGATTCGACACAAAGTGATAGATTTATTGCCCATAATTGGCAAAGTGTCAACAATCATGTTTTAAAATTAAATGCAACAACCGCCAATGCTTGGATAACCGTTAGCACCAATAATCAAAGTCAAGCTTTATGGCAAGGTGTGATTAATGCCCAAAGTAGTCAGAGCATAGATTTACCGAATGATATTAATGAAGTGCAAATTAAAACTGGTAACGCACCGGCAACTCAGGTTTATATTAATGATGAGCAATTACCTGTGTCCGAACATCAAACTGGGACTGTGCACACTTATACGCTAACAATTAAGGAGTAGTATTGATGAATTTACCTAACAAGTTAACTCTTGTTCGTATTATTTTAATCCCAATATTTATGATTTTTATGTCTATTAATTTTCATTTGGGACAAGTGCAATTTTTGGGAACTACGATAGCTTGGGAATATTTGATTGCGGCTGTTATTTTTGTAGTTGCGGCACTGACAGATTTGGCCGATGGTAAAATTGCCCGTAGCCGGCATTTGGTTACTAATTTTGGGAAATTTATGGATCCTTTGGCTGATAAGATGCTGGTGCTGACAGCTTTTATTTATTTGGCTGCTTATCAGCAGGCACCTGCTTGGGTAATTGCAATTATTGCTTGTCGTGAACTGTTGATTACTACCTTGCGATTACTAATCGTAGAACAAGGCGGGCAGGTTATGGCCGCTCAAATGCCGGGAAAGATAAAAACTACTACTCAAATGTTAGCAATTGTCTTTTTATTGTTAAATGACCCGATCTTCAGTTATTGGCATCTGCCTTTTGGAACAATTATGCTGTATATCTGTTTGATATTCACTGTTTATTCTGCTTATGACTATCTGGTGCAAAATAAACAGTACTACTCAGATTTTAAATAATTTATTGGAAACGAGATCTTGAATCTGTAAAGATGAAAAGACTCGTTTTTTGTTTAAAATAGTTGTAAAAATTTTATAATTAGTTGTAATTAAAAATGAAGGTGAAATTTATGCACGAATTAATTCAACAGTTTACTACAGCAATAGCAAGTAAAGAACCCTTTAAGTTAACAGCTTATCAATCACTTTTCCAACAGACGGTACATTCTTTAACCCAGCGACACCAGACTATTACAGCAGCCGAAAGCTTAACTGCGGGTTTATTTCAAGCTACTTTAGCAGCAATTTCGGGGGCTTCAGCAGTTTTAAAGGGCGGCTTTGTTACCTATTCGTTAGAAATGAAAGCTCAACTTTTAAACTTACCGATTGCTAAATTACAACATTATGGAGTAGTGAGCCGTTGGACGGCTGAACAAATGGCACAACAAAGTGCACACCTTATCCATAGTGAATGGGGAGTGGGGTTAACCGGAGTTGCCGGACCTGACTCCTTAGAAGGACAACAAGCAGGCACCGTGTGGATTGCAGTTAAAGGCCCTAATAGTTTAAAAGCTCAGCGATTTCATTTTTCCGGTTCCCGCAATGACGTTCGGCAGAAAAGTGTAGTCGCTGCTTTCATTATGATTACAGATGAGTTATAATATTCTTTGTGAGAACGTACGTTCGAAAGGGAGGTATTTTTTTGGCAAAAGATGAACGGCAGGCGGCTTTAGATATTGCTTTAAAAAAGATCGAAAAAGATTTTGGTAAAGGCGCTGTTATGCGCTTGGGTGAGAGTGCTCAGACACAAATTTCGACAGTTTCTAGCGGATCTTTAGCGCTTGATAATGCTTTAGGCGTAGGGGGATTTCCGCGGGGAAGGATTATCGAAATCTATGGTCCGGAAAGCTCGGGAAAAACCACAGTAGCTTTACATGCAGTCGCTGAAGTTCAAAAAAATGGAGGGACAGCGGCCTATATTGATGCTGAAAATGCGATGGATCCCGCCTATGCCACAGCTTTAGGAGTTGATATTGATAACTTATTATTATCTCAACCTGATACCGGCGAACAGGGCTTGCAAATTGCTGATGCCTTAGTATCCAGTGGTGCTGTTGATATTTTGGTTATTGATTCAGTAGCAGCTTTAGTTCCCCGTGCAGAAATTGATGGTGAAATGGGCGACGCTCATGTCGGCTTGCAGGCTCGTTTGATGTCTCAAGCTTTGCGTAAGTTATCGGGTACTTTAAACAAGACACGGACTATTGCTTTATTTATTAATCAGATCCGTGAAAAAGTGGGAATAGTATTTGGTAATCCGGAGACTACGCCTGGCGGACGGGCATTAAAATTCTATTCTACTATTCGTTTGGAAGTAAGACGGGCGGAACAAATTAAGGATGGTTCTGAAGCTATTGGCAATCGTGTGAAAATTAAAGTAGTGAAAAATAAAGTAGCTCCACCTTTTAAAGTAGCTCAGGTCGATATGATGTATGGAAAGGGAATTTCCCAAACAGGCGAGATTATTGATATGGGTGTCGACAAAGATATTGTTAATAAAAGTGGTTCTTGGTATTCCTATAATAATGAACGTATTGGTCAAGGTCGTGAAAATGCCAAGAAATATCTGGATGAACATCCCAACATAAAATCAGAAATTAGGCAGAAGGTTCGAGCTGCTTATGGCATGGATGAAGCCAGTGAAAACCAGAAGGAAAGTGCTTCTACGATTAAAAAGAAAAAAGAATCATCCCCTGTTACAAATAAAACTGCAACTCCAGAAGAATCTTAGATGATTCTTCTTTTTTATTAGGTAAACATCGTTGACAGTTAGTCCAAGAAACCATAATATTATTGTGTACCATAAAATTTTTTAAACCAAAATAGTACAATGTGACTTGGAGGTAAGCAAATGTCATTTAGTCTCGCTATCCTCGCGGTCGCAGTTTTGATGCTAATAATTGGTGCTGTAATCGGTTTTTTTGTGCGGAAGGGTGCTTATGAAAAGAGCCTAAAACAAGCAGGACAATCAGCTGAAAATATCCTTGAAACAGCAAAAAAAGAAGCTGCTTCAGCTAAAAAAGAAATCCTGATTGAGGCTCGTGAAGAAGGCCATAAGTATCGTCAGCAACAAGAAGATGATTTGCGTGAACGACGCAAAGAACTTCAACGGCAAGAAAACAGAATGTTACAACGAGAAGATACCCTAGATCGTAAGGATAACTCGTTGGATCAACGTGAACATTCTTTAGAAAAGCGCGAAGAAAAAATTGATAGTACAGAGCAAAAGTTAGAGAATCAACAAAAAGAAGTCACTTCTACCTTAGAAAAACAGCAGCAAAAGCTGGAAGAAATTGCGGGAATGACGCATGAACAGGCCAGCAATTATTTATTAAATCAATTGGATAATGAATTAACTCAAGAAAAAGCGCAGATGATTCGGGCCAGTGAACAAGCAGCGCAACAGGATGCCCAAAAGCAGGCGAAACAACTAATCGTCGAGGCCATTCAACAATCGGCTGCCGATACAGTTTCTGAATCTACTGTAACAACTGTAGCTTTACCTAACGAAGAAATGAAAGGACGGATAATTGGCCGCGAAGGCCGTAATATTCGAACAATTGAATCATTAACAGGTATTGATATTATTATTGATGATACTCCTTTGGCGGTAGCTTTAAGCGGTTTTGATCCAATTCGTCGGGAAATAGCACGATTAACTTTGGAGAAATTAATTGCCGATGGGCGGATTCATCCGGGCAGGATCGAAGAAACAGTTGATAAAGCTAGAAAAGAAATGGATACCAGAATTAGAGAATTAGGAGAACAGACGGTATATGATTTAGGAATTCATAATATGAATCCTGATTTAATCAAGATTGTCGGTCGTCTTAATTTTCGGACTAGTTATGGCCAAAATATCTTAAGTCATTCAATTGAAGTTGCCAAAATAGCTGGTACAATGGCTGCTGAATTAGGAGAAGATGAGACTTTAGCGAAACGCGCAGGATTGTTACACGATATAGGGAAGGCTCTAGATCACGAAATTGAAGGCTCACACGTGGAAATCGGTGTTGATATTACTACTAAGTATAAAGAACCCAAAGTAGTAATTAATACTATTGCCTCTAGTCATGGAGATGTTGAGCCGACTTCGATGATCGCAACTCTGGTGGCAGCAGCAGATGCGATCTCTGCTGCTCGCCCAGGGGCTCGTTCTGAATCAATGGAGAATTATATCCATCGTCTGGAAAAATTGGAAACAATTGCTAATAGCTATGATGGCGTTGATCATTGCTATGCAATTCAAGCTGGACGGGAAATTAGAGTGATGGTCAAACCTGAGAAAATAACAGATAATCAGGCTACCATTTTATCTCGGAAGATTAAAAACCAAATTGAAAAAGAGTTAGAGTATCCAGGACATATCAAAGTAACAGTAATTAGAGAAATTAGAAAAATTGCTTATGCCAAATAAGGCATAAGCATTTTTAGTGTAAATAATTTGAGAAAAGTTGTATAAATTTGTGCTAACTATTATAATTCATATTATGTGAAAGGAGTTTGCTACACATGTTTAATATTATCGTCAAATTATTTCTTACAATGATTATTGCAGCAATAATCACTCCTTTCGTGCGCAAATTAGCTTTTGTACTAGGAGCAGTTGATAATCCGAATGCGCGCCGAGTTAACAAAAAGCCCATGCCCACAGTCGGAGGATTGGCGATCTTTTTATCATTTACTTTTTCGACTTTTGTACTGCTGCGCCCCCAATTTCCTACTCATGAATTATTTAGTGTTTTTTTAGCAGAATGCATTATAATTTTGACTGGTTTAATTGATGATATTCGTGAACTGAAACCGGCACAAAAAATGTTGGGAATTTTTATTGCATCTTTGGTGGTTTATTTTTTGGCCGGGGTTAAGATGACTTATGTGGTTTTACCATTTTTTGGGAGTTTTCAACTTGGCTGGCTTAGTTTACCGGTCACAATTTTTTGGATTTTAGCGATTACTAATGCAGTTAATTTAATTGATGGCTTAGATGGTTTAGCAACGGGAGTTTCGATTATTGCTTTGTTTACCATGGGCGTAATTGGTTATTTCTTTTTAACGACGACCGATACTTATGTTTCCATCTGGATTTTTGCTATGGTAGCTTCATTATTAGGATTTTTGCCGCATAATTTTCATCCAGCCAAGATATTCTTGGGAGATACCGGTGCTTTGTTCATCGGCTTTATGATTGCTGTCTTTTCTTTAAAGGGACTAAAAAATGTTACTTTTGTCTCTTTAATTATTCCGATTGTAATTTTAGGAGTTCCTATCACGGATACAGTTTATGCCATGTTGCGCCGCTTTTTGAACAATAGGCCGATTTCACAGGCCGACCGCCATCACTTGCATCATCGCTTAATGCAGTTAGGATTATCTCATCGACAAACGGTTTTAGTTATCTATGGTTTATCGTTAGTGTTTGCATTTATAGCTTTGTTATATCCGGTATCCTCTTTTTGGGGCGGAATTCTTTTAACAATCGCGGTGGTGATTGGTTTAGAATTATTTGTAGAATCAATCGGTTTAGTAGGAAAAAATCGCCAACCTTTATTACACGCTATTCAGCATTTAGTGAAACGTTTAGAAAAACATTAATCGTCTGCCAATGGTACTTCCTGAAAATTAGTTGTTCCTAATTTAATGGGCAACTGAGCGTGAAACAAATTATTTAAGGCTGTTTTAACTGTAGAAACTTGATTTGGGGAAACCAAGGTAGTCACAGTGACGTGCTCAGTATATGCGATATTTTGGAGCGGCAGTTGTTCTTGTTGCAGCCAGTATTGGAGAATATCTAGCTGTTTATAATTAATTGTAATAATTAATTCTTGTTTTGGAATTCCGCGGACACGTCCCACCGCATTAATAGCTTGAGAGACACTATTACGATAGGCTCTAATTAAACCACCACTGCCCAGTTTAATGCCGCCAAAATAACGGGTAACTACCGCTACCACATTTTGTACTTGCATTTGTTGCAAGGATTGAAGCATAGGAACTCCAGCGGTGCCGGATGGTTCACCATTGTCATTAGCGTGTTGATACTGGTTGCGTTCACCAATTAAATAAGCACTGCAATTGTGAGTAGCAGTAGCTTCTTGTTTTTTAATTTGTTGAATGAAATTTTCTGCTTTTAAAACTGTATCTACTCGCTCTAAATGCGTAATAAAGCGGGATTTCTTGATTATCAACTCATGTTGATAATTTTTTTTTATTGTAATATAAGTTTTGATAAGAATGATTCTCCTTTGTTATTGTAATCAAATACTGGGTGATATTTTGAGTCAGCAAGAAAATTTGTCGGGACGTTTAATAGTTACGACCGCTGCAGATCAGCATGATCACAAATTTCCGGCACTTACTCGTTTAGCTAATAATCAATTTTGTTGCCAGCGTTGTCAAATGATTAATGATCAAAGTGTCTATACCATTTATCCGGGATTATTTTATTGTCCGGCCTGTTTGGGTTTGGGCAGATTAACTAATCAAGATTATCTTTTAGCTTATCCTGAACAAAATAATTTTTCAATACTGCCATCGCCGCTAACTTGGACAGGAACTTTAACTCACAAGCAGCAACAGATTTCGCAAAAATTATGTCAGGTTCATCAACAAAAACAGGAACATTTAGTCTGGGCGGTTACTGGTAGCGGCAAAACAGAAATGCTATTTGCAATGATTACCCAAGCCGTAGTTCAAGGCGACAGGATTGCTTTAGTTGCACCCCGTGTTGATGTTTGTAATGAATTATATCCGCAGATTAAAGCAGCCTTTAAAGCAGTAAGCATCTGTTTACTTCATGGTCAAGGAGCGGAAATTTATCATTATACACAATACAACAAATATTAATCTGTACGGTTCATCAATTATTAAAATTTCGTCAAGCCTTTGATTTATTAGTTTTGGATGAATGTGATTCCTATCCCTATGTTAATAACTTAATGCTCCATCAAGCAGTACGACAAGTATTGAAACTTCGACATACCCTTATTTATTTATCAACGACTCCGAGTTGGGAATATCAACAACGAATTGCTCACCAGCAGTTAAATTATAGTTTATTGAATCGGCGTTTTCATGGACAGGATTTACTGGAACCGCAATTTCGGTTAATTTATAGTCAACAAGTAGGTAAACCTAACCGGCAATTACGCCGCTGCTTAAACAATTTGACCCAAATTCAGCAGCGCTTTTTATTATTTGTCTCAAGTATTCGTCAGGCAGAATTGTTGTCCCAATTAATCAAAAAGCAGCTACCCCAGTTAAAACAAACTTTTGTTCATGCAAAAGATTCCTTGCGGGGTTCTAAAATACAAGCCTTTCGTGAAGGAAAATGGCAGGCTTTAGTAACTACTACAGTATTGGAACGCGGGGTCACGTTTTTTGATATCGATGTAATAGTTTGGCAGGCTGATTCGCCTCGCTTTAATACCCAAACCTTAATACAGATTGCCGGCCTGGCGGGGCGAAGTGCGCAACATAGTGATAATCAAGTAATATTTTTTGCTGAGAAATATACACAAGCCATTAACCAAGCTATTTGCCAAATCAGGAAGCTTAATCATGACTAGTAAGTGTCTTTTATGTCAAAGTACGATAATTCATGAACTGCGCCCTCAGGAAATTTTAGCAGGGAAAAGGTTAATTCCGGAATATCTTTGCCAACGCTGTCGGGCCGAATTTCAGTTGATTAGAAAACCTTGCTGTCCTACATGTGGCAGAAGTGGCAGTGATAAACAATGTCAGGATTGTCAAATGTGGCAACAGCAGGGTTACCCAAACTTTCAGCATCGAGCACTCTTTAAGTATAATACAGCGATGCATGATTATTTTAAACGTTATAAGCGTTATGGGGATTATCATTTACGTTTAGTTTTTCAGCCTTATTTATTACAAGCCTTGCGTCATTTTTCTCCGCCTTTTATTTATGTTCCCAGTGATTTTCAACATTGTCAAAGTCGTCAATTTGACCGGTATGGGGCTTATTTAGCGAAATAGTAAAGTTAACACCGGCTTTGATTAAATTGCCTACAACAAAAGCTCAAGCACAAAAGAGTCGCCAGGAAAGAATACAAGCACCACAATTTTTGCAATTTAATCTGCAATATACTTCGGTACTACAGGCTCAACAAATTACTATTTTAGATGATATTTATACTACTGGAAGAACCATTTTTTATGTGCATGATTGCTTACGTCAACAAGGTTATACGGGAAAGCTGGTTTCGCTTTCTTTGGCGCGATAATAATTATTTATGTTGTTGTTCCTTCTAAAAAAAATTATAATAGAAGTGAAGGATTTGAGATGATAAAGTTTCTGTTCTGGTTAGTTATTTAAAAATTAACAGCAAACTTACTATTAAGGCTAAGGCTCTATTTTTCTTTACTCAATTCCTAATAACCTTAAAGGAGCGTTTCTGATGTTAAAGATTAATGTTCGAGGAGAAAATATTGAAGTAACCGATGCTATTAAAAGTTATATTAACAAGCGTCTCAACAATTTAAATAAATACTTTAAGGATACGGAAAATCCGATTGCTCATGTTAATTTAAAAGTTTATGGTAATAAAAGTACCAAAGTAGAGGTAACAATTCCGCTTCCGTATCTAATTTTACGAGCAGAAAAAACAGACCCGGATATGTATCGGGGAATTGATATTGTTTTCGAAAAATTAGAACGTCAGATTCGTAAATTCAAAACCAGAATTAATCGCAAATCGCGAGAAAAGGGAATTAAAGATTTTGATTTAATTGGCCCTAGTGACGAAGAAGCTGAGAAATCTGATGATTTGTCAATTGTAAGGACAAAACATGTATCCCTAAAACCAATGGATGCTCAAGAGGCAGTTTTACAAATGGATATGTTAGGTCATAACTTCTTTGTATTTGAGGATGCTGAGACTAATGGAACTAGTATCGTTTATAAAAGAAATGACGGTCGCTATGGTTTGATTGAAACCGGTGAATAAGATTCATGCGATTAGTGGTTGGAATTATTTGGATTCCAACCACTTTTTTGACTGTCTTAATTAATATTAGTTTGATTATTAGTGTTAAAATGATAAGATATTGTAGATATGTAAAAGTACAGGAGAGATTTAAATAAATGGTAAATCCAATTAAAAAATGGGTAGAAAGTGATAAGCGCGAAGTTAAGCGTATGAGTAAAACAGCTGATAAAGTGGCCGCTTACGCTGACGAATACGCCAAACTTTCCGACGCTGATCTGCAGGCTAAGACGCCTGAATTCAAAGCACGCCTGCAACAAGGAGAAACTCTTGATGATATTTTACCTGAAGCCTTTGCGACGGCGCGTGAAGGCGCTAAACGAGTTTTAGGATTATATCCCTTTTATGTCCAAATAATTGGTGGTATTACTTTGCATGAAGGTAATATTGCTGAAATGAAAACTGGTGAAGGGAAGACTTTGACAGCTACTTTGCCGGTTTATCTCAATGCTCTGACAGGTAAAGGGGTCCATGTTGTTACTGTTAATGAGTATCTATCACAACGTGACGCTACAGAAATGGGACGTTTGTATAATTGGTTAGGACTTTCTGTTGGTTTGAATTTAAATTCTAAATCTCCTGATGAGAAACGGGAGGCTTATAACTGTGATATCACTTATTCCACTAATAGCGAATTGGGATTTGATTATTTACGGGATAACATGGTGGTTTATCAGGAGCAAATGGTTCAACGTCCATTAAATTATGCTATCGTTGATGAGGTAGACTCGATTTTAATTGATGAAGCGCGGACGCCGTTAATTATTTCCGGTCAAGCCGAACAGTCAACAGCGCTATATTTGCGCGCCGACCGTTTTGCGAAAAGTTTAGTACCCGATGATTATAAGATTGATTGGCCAACCAAAACTATTGGTTTAACTGAAAGCGGTATTCGAAAAGGTGAAAAAACTTTTGGTTTAAAAAATCTGTATGATATTGATAATACTTTATTAAATCATCATATTGATCAGGCTTTGCGGGCCAATTTTATTATGGATAAAGATAAAGATTATGTGGTCACTAATAAAAAGGTTATGATTGTTGATTCCTTTACTGGACGGGTTATGGAAGGTCGTCGGTTTTCAGATGGGCTGCACCAGGCTATTGAGGCCAAAGAAGGTGTACCAATTCAAGATGAAACTAAGACTATGGCTAATATTACTTATCAGAACTTTTTTAGAATGTATGATAAGTTAGCCGGCATGACCGGTACTGCGAAAACAGAAGAGGAAGAATTTCGTGAAATTTATAATATGGCAGTTATTGTCATTCCTACCAATAAACCTGTTGCGCGGGTGGATCATCCCGATAAGTTATATATAAATTTAAAAAGTAAGTTTAATGCAGTTGTGGACGATATTAAGAAAAGACACGCTAAAGGGCAACCGATTTTGGTAGGAACTGTGGCTGTAGAAACTTCAGAATATTTGTCACAGCGTCTAGATAAAGAGCATATTCCTCATGCAGTTTTAAATGCTAAAAACCATGCTAAAGAAGCGGAAATTATTGCTAAAGCCGGCCAAAGAGGAGCGGTAACTATTGCTACTAATATGGCTGGACGTGGTACTGATATTAAATTAGGACCAGGTGTTAAAGAACTGGGCGGTTTATGTGTTATAGGCACTGAACGTCATGAATCGCGGCGAATTGATAACCAGTTGCGGGGACGTTCCGGTAGACAAGGCGATCCTGGGGAAACAGTCTTTTATATGTCTTTTGAAGACGACCTAATGAAACGTTTTGCTTCGGAAAAAGCTCGCAGATGGGTGCAAAATAGCAGTGGTGCTGATGATGTAGTCATTCAAAGTCGGATGTTAAGCCGGCAGGTAGAAGCGGCCCAAAAGCGTGTTGAAGGTAACAACTATGATACAAGAAAAAATACCTTACAATATGATGATGTTATGCGTGAGCAGCGGGAAGTTATTTATAAGCAAAGAATGCAGGTAATTACAGAAACGAAGAGCCTGAAGACTATTTTGCTGGATATGATTAAAAGAACTATCAAAAGTCAAGTTGATTCTAGAATTAATGGTGATGCCAAGAACTGGGATTTAGATGGAATTTATGATTTTGCTATTTCGACTTTAATTAGTCCTTCGCAAATGCGGCGTAGTGATCTCAACAAAAAATCACAAACAGAAATTTATCAAATGCTGGAAAATTTTGTGTTGGATAACTATCAACAAAAACGGCAACAATTGCAAAATGACGGGCAAATGTTGGAATTTGAAAAAGTCGTTATCTTGCGGGTTGTCGACGAACATTGGACCAATCATATTGATGAAATGGATCAGTTGCGCCAATCTATTGGTTTACGGGGATATGGGCAAATGAATCCGTTGGTTGAGTATCAAGAAGAAGGTTTCAAAATGTTTGAACAAATGATTGCTGATATTGAATATGACGTTACACGCCTCTTTATGAAAGCCGAAATTCGACAAAACGTGCAAAGATAATGCAGATATATTTATATAATTATAAAATAGGAACTGTGATGATTATATTGTCACAGTTTTAATTTTAAAAAGATTTATTTGTTTGAGGAGAAGATAAATGGAATTAGCCGAAATGAAAAATAAAGTAGCAGACATGGCTGCTAAAATTAAACAATTCAGGGGGTCTCTTTGACTTAGATAATCTAAAAGAAGAAATTGCAATTAATGAGCAAAAAATGGCTCAGCCTAATTTTTGGCAACAGCCAGAAAAGGCCCAAAAATTAATTAAACAGACGAATCAAGATAAAGAAAAATATGATAATTTTATGCATTTACAAGAGGAACAAGAAAATGCTGCTGTGGCTTTAGAACTTTTACAGGAGGATTCCTCCGATCAGCAATTAGCCACGGAGTTGAGCCAGAATTTGTATACTTTAGAAAATGATTTGCATCAGTATGAATTAGCTCTATTATTAAGTGGAACTTACGATGCCAATAATGCTATCGTGGAAATTCATCCTGGAGCTGGAGGAACAGAATCCCAAGATTGGGGGGCGATGCTGCTCCGGATGTATGAGCGGTGGTCAGAGCAACATCATTTTCAGGTTGAAATAGAAGACTATCAAACAGGAGAAGAAGCGGGAATTAAAAGTGTTACCTTTATGGTTAAAGGCCATAATGCCTATGGCTTGTTGCGTTCTGAACATGGCGTCCATCGCTTGGTAAGAATTTCTCCTTTTGATGCTGCCGGGCGGCGACATACCTCTTTTGCTTCTGTAGAAGTAATGCCGGAATTAGATGATACGATTACAGTAGAGATTAATCCCGACGATTTGCGCGTGGACGTCTTTCGCTCCAGTGGTGCAGGCGGACAGCATATTAATAAAACTTCTTCGGCGGTAAGAATAACACATTTGCCGACAGGAATTGTAGTCAGTTCACAAGCTCAGCGCTCACAATTACAAAATCGTCAAACTGCGATGAATATGCTTAAGGCTAAACTTTACCAAAAGCAATTAGCTGCTCAAAAACAACGTGAAGCCCAAATTAAGGGTGGACAGTCCGCGATTGGTTGGGGTTCGCAAATTCGTTCCTATGTTTTTCATCCCTATACGATGGTCAAAGACCATCGAACTAATTATGAAACTAGTAATGGTCAAGCTGTAATGGATGGGGATTTGGATGATTTTATCTATGCTTATTTACAATGGAAATTGCAACAAAACGAGTCTAATTAACTAGAAAAGAGGAGTTAGTATGCGCCGACAACGCCGAACGATGATGATAACTGCCATAGTAGGTATCTTAATTTACAGCTTTTGTTTGTTCATTCTCAGTCAGTTTGTTAAGCAAGATCAGATTAGTCATTTAGCGGCTTTAAAAAATGATTACCAAGTTTTGAAAAAGGATAGTCATTCTCGTTCGTTGGCTTCTTGGGCTGATGATCATCAATTGACGATTGTGACCGACTCTAATCATCCCCGCACCATTCGCCAGCAGCAAGTCCATGACGCCTTGCATCAAAATCAATTAGATAATGCCAACCCTTATCATTTACAATATTTTCGGGGCAAACGATATTTATTGTATTTACTGGATTCAACTAGCGCTAATCAACAGCGGGTCATGGTGAAGCATTATCAATCTGTTTGGCAGCACTCCAATTTGTGCGGCATTTTTTCAGCAGTTTATTTAGTTTTATGGTTAGTAGTTTTAACTATTCAATATTTGACCTATCGGCAGCAACGTCGATACTTAGCAGCCATTATTCAAAAGCTGCAGCAAATCAAGGATAATGAACAAACAGATTCCTTGATTGCTAAAGATAATACTCCTTACACCACCCTGATTAAGCTGGTAAATGAGTTAGATCAAGATCATCGCCATCAGTTAGTTGCTAATTCTGTGCTAAAACGGCGCTTTCAAAGCTTAATGGGGCATTTACCTGTGGGAGTAATGCTTTTGGATGAAGACGGCAATGTTTTATTGCATAATCAAATGTTAGCTATTATGTTGGGTCGACAAATCTCCGAAGAAAAACATCCCTTTGTAGATGATATTCAAACCTACGCCTTAAGCCAAATGATTGAAGGAACACTAAGAGAAAATCGTAATCATCGCCGTAATATCCAATTATACGGTGATTCGGATCGGTATGTGGATGCAAATGTAATTCGAATTGCTCATAGTGAAGAGGATTTAAAACAACAAGTAATTGTAATTTTGTATGATTTAACTAATATTTATCAATTAGAGCAGCAACGCTTAAGTTTTATTAATAATATTAGTGAAAAATTACAGCCATCAGTTATAGAAATTGCGGAAGAAGCTGAAGAACTTTTACAGGAAAAACAGTTTCAGAATGTTTCATCTTTAGAAAATATTAAAAATCAGGCGCATAATTTAGAGGAATTGTTGGAAGATACAATCGCATTGAATAAATTAGATCAAGAGGAGAATTTGTTGCCAGATCATGTGAATACTGCAGATTTAATCCAGGCGGCCTTGACTAAACAGCAACCGGGAATTAAAAAGCTGGATTTGCAGGTTAAACAACAGATTAAGGGTAACAAGTGGGTTAGTTCTTATCAACGTGAGTTAGAACAAATTATTCAAAATCTAATCAGCAATGCAGTTAAATATAACCGCCCGCGTGGGACTGTAGCTATTACTCTAGAGCATAACGAAGTAGAAAATTATTTAAATATCACTGTGGAAGACAGTGGAATCGGTATTGCCGCAACGGAACAAAAACGGATTTTTGAACGCTTTTACCAAGTGGATCCTAAACAAAATCAAGGTACGGGCTTAGGTTTGGCCATTGTTGAAGAAGCGGCTCAAACTTTAAACGGAACAGTTAAATTAACGAGCAAGTTACATGAAGGGACCAAGGTCAAGGTTCATTTACCACTATAATGACAGAAAAAATTACAAGTCTTAATTATTAAGAAAAATTCTGTTAAGTTAATTAATGGAGGAAAATATGAAAAGATATTTCAAAATATTATTAGTGGTAATATTTTTCTGGAGCTTAACTGCCTGCTCGCAGACACATCAACAAACTGTAACTGCGGTGGGATCTTCAGCGCTTCAGCCACTGGTTGAAGCCGCCGGAGAAAAATTCACTGAACAAAATCCTCAGGCTTATATCAATGTTCAAGGCGGTGGTAGTGGAACCGGGTTATCTCAAGTTCAACAAGGAGCAGTCCAAATTGGTAATTCTGATGTATTTGCTGAGCAGAAAAAAGGAATTCGGACTCAAGAAATTAGTGATAACAGAGTTTGTGTAGTAGCTGTCGTGCCCATTGTCAACCATAAAGTTCCAATAAGGAATTTAACTTTAACTCAATTGCAGGCAATATTTATGGGTAAAATCTCTAATTGGCAGGAATTAGGTGGTCCTAATTTACCAATCACGATTGTTAATCGTGCTCAAGGCAGTGGGACGCGCACTATCTTTGAACAGCAAGTAATGCATGGGCGCCCTACTAAAAAATCTTCTGAACAAGATTCCAGTGGTATGGTTCGACAAATAGTCAAAAATACTCCCGGAGCAATTAGCTATCTAGCCTGGCCTTATTTAACTAAAGAAACCCCTGCTTTAAAAATTAACGGTGTGCAGGTATCGATTAATAATGTGGCTAATAATCGTTGGCCTATTTGGTCGTATGAACATATGTATACTAAGCGTCAGCCCACGGCTGCTACGAAAAATTTGGTTAATTATGTGTTGAGCGATCAATTTCAAAAACATGAGGTTCGACAAATGCGATATATTCCTATAAAAGCAATGCACTATCAACAGGATTCTCATGGTAAAGTTACCAAAATTAAGGCAGGTGAATAAAATGGATCCGATTGCTAAAAGCCTCAAAGAAAGATCACTATCGGCTAAAATTGAAACGCGAGGGCGCTTAATTACTCAATTATGTACTTTAGTTATTATCTTATTGGTTTTAGCTATTTTTGGTTTTGTTGCTACCAAGGGAGTAGCCATATTTATTCAAGATCATGGCAGTTTAGTGGATTTTTTTACTAAAACTTCGTGGTCACCAGAACAAACTGATATTCATCATCGCCCTCTCATTGGTGCTTTACCAATGATCTTTGGATCTTTTGCAGTGACATTATTGGCAGTGTTGTTAGCAACACCCTTTGCTTTAGCGGCGGCTATTTTTATGAGTGAGATTTCACCTCGGCAAGGCAATAAAATTTTACAACCGGTGATTGAATTGTTAGTGGGAATTCCCTCTGTAGTTTATGGCTTTATTGGTTTAGCTGTAATTGTCCCGGCTGTGCAAAAAGTATTGGGGGGCAGCGGTTTTGGAATTCTAGCCGGTACTTTAGTGTTACTGGTAATGATTTTACCAACGATTACCTCGATGGCCGTTGATGCTTTAAAAGCAGTGCCGCGATATTATCGTGAAGCTTCACTAGCCTTAGGAGCTACACGTTGGCAGACTATTTATCGAGTAGTTTTGCGCGCGGCAGCACCGGGGCTAATGACGGCGATTATTTTTGGAATGTCTCGAGCTTTTGGAGAAGCCTTAGCGGTGCAGATGGTCATTGGCAATGCGACTTTAATGCCCAGCAATTTAGTGTCACCAGCCACTACTTTGACTAGTGTTTTAACAATGAATATGGGCAACACTGTTATGGGTACTACTGCCAATAACGCCTTGTGGTCGTTGGCATTATTACTATTACTCATGTCTTTGATATTTAATATCGTTATTAAATATTTAGCTAAACGAGGTGAACTACATTGAAAGCTAAAAAAATTGACCGCTTAATGACAGGAGTTATTTATTTAATGTCGGCGATTATTGTGGCCATTTTGATTGCCCTATTGATTTATATTTTTGGAGCTGGATTGCCCCATATTAATTGGCACTTTTTAACGGGAGCAGCTCAAAGTTTTCGAGCTGGAGGCGGCATTGGTACGCAATTGTTTAACTCGTTATATTTACTCATCTTATCGATGCTGGTCTCTATTCCTTTGGCAATTGGAATTGCTATTTATTTGTCCGAGTATACGGTTAATCAAAAATTGACCAATCTAATTAGTTCAGCGATTGAAGTTTTAAGCTCTCTGCCTTCCATTGTAGTTGGATTGTTTGGTTTTTTAATTTTTGTAGTACATTTTCATTTCAGTTTTTCCATTCTGTCAGGTGCTTTGACCTTAACCATTTTTAATTTGCCTTTATTAGTTAGAAGTATTACTGATGCCTTGCAGACAGTCTCTTTAAATCAACGAGAAGCCGGTTTAGCTTTAGGTTTATCACGTTGGGAAACAGTTATTCATGTAATTATTCCAGAATGTTTGCCAGCAATCATTACCGGGATTATCTTGGCTGCGGGGCGTGTTTTTGGGGAAGCGGCAGCTTTGATTTATACTGCTGGTCAAAGTGCACCACCGTTGGACTTCACTAACTGGAATGTTCTAAGTTTATCGTCACCCCTGAATTTTATGCGCCCCGCAGAAACTTTGGCGGTGCATATTTGGAAAGTTAACTCTGAAGGTTTAATTCCGGATGCCAGCGCAGTTTCAGCAGGTTCATCCTTGGTTTTGGTAATCGTAGTTTTACTGTTTAATTTAGCGGCGCGTTATTTAGGCGGTAAATTGTACAAACATCTAACAGGTGAGTAATCGATGGCACAAAAAACTAGTTTTACACGTATTTTAGATGAGCAGCAACATGAAATAGCTTTGTCAACTAAGGATCTACGAGTCAGTTATGCCGGACATGAGGCTTTACATGGTGTCAGTCTTCAATTTGAACGTTTTAAAATTACTTCTTTAATTGGAGCTTCCGGTTCCGGCAAATCGACGTATTTACGCAGTTTGAATCGAATGAATGATACGGTAGCTGGAGCTCAAGTTACCGGCAATATTATGTATCGGGGAGTAGATATCAATTCTGATCAAGTTGACGTTTATGAAGTACGAAAACACATTGGGATGGTTTTCCAGCGACCTAATCCTTTTTCTAAATCAATTAAAGAAAATATTACCTTTGCTTTAGAAAGACGCGGTCAGCATGACCAGCAGAAGTTGGCGCAAATTGTCGAAACTACTTTAAAACAGGCTTCATTATGGGAGCAAGTGAAAGATGATTTAAATAAAAGTGCCTTAGCACTTTCAGGAGGACAGCAACAACGCCTCTGTATTGCCCGGGCTTTAGCTTTAGAACCGGATATTTTATTAATGGATGAACCGGCCAGTGCCTTAGATCCCATTTCCACTGCTAATATTGAACAAACGATGCAGGACTTAAAAGATCGTTATACAATTATTATTGTGACTCATAATATGCAGCAGGCAGCACGTGTAAGTGATTATACAGCCTTTTTTCATCAAGGAAAATTAATTGAATATGATCAAACTCGGCGCATTTTTACACGGCCGCAAGTGCAGTTGACAGAAGATTACGTTTCTGGACATTTTGGTTAGGAGTAGTATTAATGACAGATGCAATTATAACAGCACAGGATGTTCATTTGTTTTATGGTCAAAAAGAGGCTTTAAAGGGTATTACCCTCAAGATTAACCGGGGGGAGATTACGGCGATGATTGGTCCTTCCGGTTGTGGTAAATCAACTTTTTTACGTAGTTTAAACCGGATGAATGATTTGATTGACAACGTGAAAATTACCGGTAATATTGCTTTAGAAGGGCAAAATATCTATGCTCCTACAATGGATACTGTCCAATTACGTAAACGTATTGGAATGGTTTTTCAACAACCCAATCCTTTTCCTTTTTCTATTTATGATAATGTGGTTTTTGGTTTAAGAATTGCGGGCATTCATCAACGTGCTATTTTAGATGAAGCAGTAGAGACTAGTTTGCGTCAGGCTGCCATTTGGGATGATGTTAAAGATAAATTAGATCAGAGTGCTTTGGCTTTATCGGGGGGCCAGCAGCAGCGGGTTTGTATTGCGCGGGTTTTGGCCGTCAAGCCGGAGGTGATTTTGCTGGATGAACCAACCTCAGCACTGGATCCGATCTCAGCGACGCAAATAGAAAATATGTTATTAGAATTACGAGAACAATATACAATCGTTATTGTCACCCATAGTATGCATCAGGCTTCACGAATTTCGGACCAAACGGCTTTCTTTTATCAGGGTGAATTAATTGAAATGGATAAAACCAAGCAGATTTTTTTAAATCCGCGCGAACAAAAAACAGAAGATTATATTAGCGGACGCTTTGGTTGAAAATCGTTGCTAATGAAAATAAGTTATTGAGGTGGTTTATTGTGAGAAATGAATTTGAAACGGAGCTAAAGAACTTGCATATCCGTTTTTCTGAAATGGCAATGATGGTTAATGAAGCGATCCAAAAATCGGTAACTGCCTTTATTACCCATGATCAAGAGTTGGCTAAGAAAGTCATTCAAAATGATCAAAATATTAATAATCGTGAGATTGATCTGGAGAAACGATCTTTTGAAATGATTGCTTTGCAACAACCGGTAACAAGCGATCTGAGAATGATTGTAACTATTTTAAAAGCTAGTTCCGATTTAGAGCGAATGGGTGATCATGCTGTCAGTATTGCCCGTGCAACATCTCGTCTGCAAAAGAATGCAATCTTGCCTGAAGTTGAGCAATTGATTAGTAAAATTTCGCATTTGGTTGAAAGCATGTTTAATCAGGCCATTGAAGCCTATTTGCAGCAAGATGACCAGCAGGCTATTGAAATTGCTCTAGAAGATAATGATATTGATAAATTAGTACGTACAGTTAATCAAACCTGTATTCAAAACATGAAAACTAACCCGCAGGCAGTTGAAAATGGCACTACTTATATGTTGGTAGCTAATTATTTGGAACGAACGGGTGATTATGTAACTAATTTATGTGAATGGGTTGTTTATTTGAAACAAGGTAAGCTGTCGGATTTAAATAGTAAAAATATTGGTTAGCCGCTTTTAAATATTTCAGCCTAGCTTAATTTAAGGTTATTTTTTAGTTCGAAAAAGAAAGAGAGTTGCAGTTGTGAAAATTATTTATCAAACAATTATTAATACTCTTTTATTTATGGCACTTGCCCGAGTTTTACCGAGCCTTTTTTTTATTGATAATTTTATAACTGCCATTATTGCTGGTTTTGTTTTGGTATTATTGAATATGACTATTAAGCCACTTTTGCATATAATTTCTTTTCCCATCACACTCATAACTTTTGGGTTATTTTCTTTAATTATTAACGGCTTGACCTTAGAAATTGTGGCTTGGTTAATCAATGGTTTTGTATTACGCAGTTTCAGTGCTGCAATAATTATTGCTTTAATCATGTCGATTGCCAATTCCTTTGTCGGCTACCATGCTTTTCAAAAGCGCAGATAATCTGAATTTGGAGGAAAGAAATTATGGAAGAAACGAAAGTTACGATTCACGATTTAGTGGATAATACTAATATTCGACCTTATTATGGTAAAGAATATATGTCGGAAAGAAGAGTAGTAGAAACTGAAATTTCTCGTCCTGGTCTAGAATTAGCGGGTTATTTTGATTATTATCCTTCCACACGAGTTCAATTGTTTGGGCAAACGGAAACTTCTTATGCCCAGACAATGACGCCGGGAAACCGTTATCGGATATTATCCAAAATGTGTACTGCTCAAACGCCGGCCTTTGTTTTTTCCCGGGGAATTCAACCTTCCATGGAAATGAGACGGGCTGCTAATGAGCATCGTATTCCTATCTTAGGATCACCGTTAACGACTACAAGAGTATCAAATATTATTACCCAATATTTTGAAAAGGTTCTTTCCCCTCGCCAAAGCATTCATGGAGTATTAGTGGATGTTTACGGTTTGGGAATTTTAATTAAGGGGGATTCAGGTATTGGAAAAAGTGAAACTGCGTTAGAGTTGGTAAAAAGCGGGCATCGTTTGGTAGCTGATGATCGGGTCGATGTTTATCAGCAAAATGAACATACTCTCGTGGGTGAAGCACCTGAAATTCTTAAAAATATGATGGAAGTGCGCGGTATCGGCATTATTGATGTTATGAATCTTTTCGGAGCAGGAGCCGTGCGGACATCAATGGAAATATCCTTGATTATTAACCTAAAAAGTTGGTCCGAAAAGGTAAATTATGAACGTATCGGCTCAGATACCCAAACAGAACAAATTTTTGATGTTTCAGTACCAGCAATAACTATTCCGGTAAAAGTTGGACGAAATATTGCTAATATTATTGAAGTCGCAGCTATGGATTATCGTTCGAAAAAAATGGGTTACGATGCAGCAGCCCGTTTTGAAGATAAGCTGACCGGTTTAATCCAACAAAATTCAGAAAGTGATTTGGAAAAATGAGTCTGCTAGTATTAAATCCTATTTTTTTAAAACTGGGCTCTGTAACTATTCGCTGGTATGGCATTTTAATTGCTGCTGGAGCAGCTATTGGTGTTTGGATGGCTCTTAAAGAAGCACCGAAGCGCCAGATTATGGCTGATGATATTATTGACTTAGTCCTATGGGGAGTCCCGTTTGCCTTATTGGGAGCACGAATTTATTATGTAATTTTTCAATGGCCCTTTTATGCCCAATATCCCGGTGAAATTATTAAAATTTGGCATGGCGGTATTGCTATTTACGGAGGACTTTTGGCGGCCTTTGTTGTAACGATTGTTTTTACTTATAAACGTCATTTACCCCTCTGGCTTATTTTAGATATTGCGGCTCCTAGTTTGTTAATCGGACAAATAGTGGGACGGTGGGGTAATTTTATGAATCAAGAAGCTTATGGCGGCATTACCTCAGCTCACTTTTTACAGAGTTTGCAGCTTCCTAACTTTGTTATTCAACAAATGTATATTAATGGTCATTTTCGCCAGCCGACTTTTTTATATGAATCAGCTTGGAATTTGCTTGGCTTGATATTGTTATTATTTTTGCGACATCATCCGCATTTATTTAAACAGGGAGAAATTTTCTTAAGTTATATCTTATGGTATTCGTGTGGACGCTTTTTTGTGGAAGGCTTGCGCACAGATAGTTTGTACTGGGGTCCGTGGCGTGTTTCCCAAATGTTGTCGGTCATTTTATTTGTGACGGCAGCGATTATCTTTATTTATCGTAGAAAACGCGGTCAAGTGCCGGATTATTTATCTGGCAGCGGATTGAAATATCCTTATCATCGTTAAGGTAAAGGCAAATTATTGGTAATTATGTGAGGGTCCATCTATGATATGAATGAGTTAGATAGGAGGATAAATTGATGGCAGAAAAGAATTATGAAGTTATTATTATCGGAGCTGGACCTGCAGGAATGACAGCTGCTTTATATGCTTCTCGAGCTAATTTAAAAGTTTTGATGTTAGATCGCGGCATTTATGGCGGCCAAATGAATAATACAGCAGAAGTAGAAAATTATCCTGGTTTTAAATCCATTATGGGTCCCAAATTGGGTGAAGAAATGTATCAATCTGCTATTCAATTTGGAGTGGATTATCAATATGGTTCCGTAGAAAGTGTGCAGCTGGGAGGTCACGATAAATTAGTAAAAACTACAGATGAATTATATCGGGCACCCGCTTTAATAATTGCTACAGGTTCTGAGTATAAAAAAATCGGTATTCCCGGAGAAAATGAATACTCTGGAAGGGGCGTCTCTTATTGTGCTGTGTGTGATGGAGCCTTCTTTAAAGGAGAAGACGTAGCAGTCATTGGCGGCGGTGATTCGGCCGTTGAAGAAGGAGTCTATTTAACACAGTTAGCCAAATCAGTCACCATTATTCATCGGCGGGATCAATTAAGAGCCCAACAAATTTTACAAAAACGGGCCTTTAGTAATGAAAAAATTAATTTTATCTGGAATGCGGCCGTTGAAGAAATTCAAGGTGATGACAAACATGTAACCGGGGTTAAGTATCGTGATAAGAAGACGGGAGAACAAAAAATCTTAAATGCTGCCGGTGTGTTCATTTATGTGGGCATTAAGCCGAATACTGAATCTTTTCTAGATTTAGGGATTACTAATGACGACCAATGGATTGAAACGGATGACCATATGCGAACCAAGATTCCCGGGATTTTTGCGGTTGGTGATGTTCGTAAAAAAGATTTACGCCAGATCACTACAGCCGTCGGCGAAGGAGGAATCGCGGGCCAAGGAGTCTTTAATTTCTTACAAGGTTTAACTACTGCTGACTAACAATTGTGTTAGTCTTTTTTTATAAGAAACGTTATAATTTAAAGCAGTGAGTAATCTTTGGAGGTTAATTATGAACTGGCAAGATAATTATCAAACGTGGGTTGATTGTCCAGCAATGGATTTAACCCTAAAAGCCCAATTAAAGGCATTAAAAAATGATGCACAACGACTGAAAGATGCTTTTTATGCACCGTTAGAATTTGGAACTGCTGGAATGCGGGGGTTGATTGGCCCGGGCATTAACTGCATGAATATTTACACTGTCCGCCAAGCTGCAGAAGGGTTAGCTCGCTTTATGGATACCTTAACAGCCGAGCAAAAACAACGGGGGGTAGCTATCAGCTTTGATTCCCGCTATAATTCATCATTATTTGCGACAGAAGCCGCGCGGGTTTTAGGTTATCATCAAATACCAGTGTATTTATTTGATAGTTTACGGCCTACTCCTGAGCTATCTTTTACGGTACGTTATTTGCAGACCTATGCAGGTATTATGATCACGGCCAGTCATAATCCGGCTCAGTACAATGGTTTTAAAATCTATGGTCCTGACGGCGGCCAAATGCCACCACAAGAATCGGATCAAATCACTCAATATGTGCGCCAAGCCTCTGACCTATTTGCTATTAAGGCAGCTGATATTCATGAGATGCGCCAAAACAAATTGTTGCAGTTGCTGGGCGAAGATATTGATCAAGCATATTTACAACAATTACAATCGGTTACGATCGATCAAAATCTGTTACAAAAGTATTCTGATTTAAAATTTGTTTATACCCCTTTACATGGAACCGGAAAAATGTTGGCCGGTCGCGCCTTTAGTCAAGCAGGTTTTACACAAATGCAGTTAGTTAAAGAACAGGCTATTTTAGATCCGGAATTTGCTACGGTTCAATTTCCCAATCCGGAATTTGCCGAAACTTTTAATCTGGCTATTCGTGATGGAAACAAAACTGCAGCCGATGTCTTGATTGCTACTGATCCTGACGCCGATCGTTTAGGAGCTGCTGTGCGCCAGCCTAGTGGGGAATATCAGTTAATGACGGGTAATCAAATTGCCAGCGTCTTATTAGAATATATTTTAAGTGCGAAAAAAAGAAACCAGTCGCTGCCAGCTAACGGTGCGGTCGTCAAATCGATTGTTTCGACGGAATTGGCTGCCAAAATTGCTGCTGCTTATGGTATGAAAATGATTAACGTATTGACCGGATTTAAATTTATTGCCGAAAAGATTCAGCAATTTCAAGATCAAGGCAATTATCAATTCTTGTTTGGCTTTGAAGAAAGTTACGGCTATTTAATTCAACCTTTTGTTCGCGATAAAGATGCCATTCAGGCCAGCTTACTATTAGCTGAGGTGGCAGCTTATTATAAAAGCCAAGGGAAAACTTTATATGATGGAATCCAAGATCTTTATCAAAAATATGGATATTTTAAAGAGCAAACCATTTCGAAAACTTTTAGCGGAGTCAATGGGGCCCAAAAGATGACCCAGTTGATGGCGCAATTTCGGAAGAGTGAACCTCAGGAAATTAACGGCACTCCCGTTCAAAGTGTCCAAGATTTTCAAAGTGGTATTCAAAAAAATGTTGATGGAACTAGTAGTTCTTTAGGATTACCGCAGGCTAATGTTTTGAAATTCTTGTTAGCCGATGAAACTTGGATTGCAGTGCGGCCTTCAGGAACGGAACCTAAGATCAAGAATTATGTGGGAGTAACAGCTGCTAATCAAGCTGCTGCTGATGAAAAATTGGCGGCTTATGTAGAAGCTATTAATAGCTGGTATTAGTCTGAAGCGGTTCTCTAATTGCAATTATTTCTAATTTGGATTAACATATTAGAAATTTTAGGCAATTAGGGAGGCGTTTTTTAATATGGGCATTCATCAATTTATTCAAGGACTAACTAATTTAGAAAATTTAGATCGCGCCCCAGGACATTTTCAATATCAACAACATAGTGTGGCCGCTCATTCTTTTAAAGTAGCTGAAATCGCCCAAATTTTAGGTGATATTGAAGAGTTGGCCGGACAGCAGATTAATTGGCAATCCTTATATGAAAAAGCTTTAAATCATGATTACACGGAACGCTTTATCGGTGACATTAAAACTCCAGTTAAATATGCGACCAAATTATTGCGGCAAATGTTAGCCCAGGTAGATAATGATATGACGGAAAATTTTATTCAAAAAGAAATTCCCCATAATCTGCAGGATCGATTTCGCCGCCGTCTAGGTGACGACAAAGACGATACTATTGAGGGCCATATTTTGGCTATTGCAGATAAGGTTGATTTATTGTATGAGTCTTTTGGTGAAATTGAAAAGGGCAATCCGGATAATGTGTTTATTGAAATTTTTAGTGAAAGTTTGACCACTATTAAACAGTTTCAAAATATGGCTTGCGGCCGGTATTTTTTACAAGAGGTTTTGCCGGATTTGCTGAATGAAGATTTTGCTTCCAGAGAAAAATTAGCCGCCATTAGCCAGCAGATTCTGGCAGAAAATTAATCTTATAGATGGCGAAAATATGTTCGCTATGCTATTATAGCTTTAGAATTTAAAGTTGGAAATTACTCCAACTTTTTTAGTGTTAGGAGGTAAATACGTGCTAGAACGGACAACTGATAATAAATTTGAGTTAGTTTCTAAATTTAAACCAGCGGGAGATCAGCAACAGGCAATTGATCAAATTACCGCGGATTTTAAAAAAGGTAATCGCGAGCAAATTTTAAAGGGTGCAACCGGTACGGGCAAAACTTTTACCATGGCTAATGTTATTAAGAATTTAAATAAGCCAACTTTAGTTATTTCTCATAATAAAACTTTAGCGGGTCAATTATATGGGGAATTTAAAGAATTTTTTCCGCACAATGCAGTAGAATATTTTGTCAGCTATTATGATTATTACCAACCAGAAGCTTATGTGCCTTCTAGTGATACGTATATAGAAAAAGATTCCAGTATTAATGATGAAATTGATAAATTACGGCATGCTGCTACCTCAGCTTTATTAGAACGTAACGATGTTATTGTTGTGGCTTCGGTGTCTTGTATTTTTGGTTTAGGTGATCCGCGTGAATATCAAGCCAATGTAATCTCTTTAAGACAAGGACAAGAAGTTAATCGCCAGCGATTATTAAAGGATTTAGTGGATAATCAATTTGAACGCAATGATATTGATTTTCAAAGAGGTCGTTTTCGTGTGCGCGGCGACATAATTGATATCTTTCCAGCATCACGTGACGATAATTCTTTACGGATTGAATTTTTTGGTGATGAAATTGACCGCATTTTAGAGATGAATCCCTTAACTGGAGAAATTTTGGGTGAAAGAGATCAGATTTCGATTTTTCCGGCTACCCATTTTATGACTAACGAAGAACAAATGACAGCTGCCTTAAAACGGATCAGTCATGAATTAGATCAAAGACTGGCAGAACTGAAAAGCCAAGGCAAGCTCTTGGAAGCCCAGCGCTTAGAACAGCGGACCAACTATGATATTGAAATGATGCGGGAAATGGGTTATACTTCCGGCATTGAAAACTATTCGCGGCATATGGAAGGTCGAGCTCAGGGCGAGCCACCTTTTACTTTACTAGATTTCTTCCCTGATGATTTTAATATTATGATTGATGAATCTCATGTGACTATGCCTCAGATCAGAGGAATGTATAACGGTGATCGGGCCCGGAAACAAATGCTGGTAGATTACGGCTTTCGTTTACCCAGTGCTTTAGATAATCGACCGTTAACTTTAAGTGAATTTGAAAAGCATGTAAATCAAATTTTGTATGTATCTGCAACTCCTGGGCCCTATGAATTAGAACGCACTTCAGAGGTAGTTGAACAAGTGCTTCGGCCCACTGGTTTATTGGATCCGGATGTAGAAATTCGTCCAATTATGGGTCAAATTGATAATTTAGTAGCTGAGATTAATCAACGTATTGAGCATAACGAACGTACTTTGGTAACTACTTTAACGAAAAAAATGGCCGAAGATTTGAGTGATTATTTAAAGGATTTGGGAATTAAAGTAGCCTATCTGCATAGTGATATTAAAACGCTGGAACGGACAGAGATTATCCGCAATTTACGTTTAGGTAAATATGATGTTTTAGTAGGAATCAATTTACTCCGGGAAGGTATTGATGTGCCGGAAGTATCTTTAGTTGCAATTTTAGATGCCGATAAAGAAGGCTTTTTACGGTCGGAAAGACCGTTAATTCAAACTATTGGTCGAGCAGCCCGTAATAAAGATGGACATGTAATTATGTATGCTGACCATCAAACTGATTCAATGAAAGTGGCTATCGGTGAAACTAAACGCCGGCGGCAAATTCAAGAGCAGTATAACGAAGAGCATCAGATTACTCCTCAGACTATTCAAAAACCAATCCGAGATGCTATTACCGCTGTCAAAACAATTGATCATACCGGCGAAAATGAACAAATTGCGGCCCAAGAACTGGATTTTGATAGCATGTCGGATCAAGAACAGCAAGAATTACTACAACAATTAACCGCACAAATGCAAAGAGCTGCTAAAGAGTTAGATTTTGAGCAAGCTGCCACTTTGCGAGATACAATTTTAGAATTGAAGGCTGAGATTAGTTAATGGCAAATGATAATATTGTGATTCATGGTGCACGTTCACACAATTTAAAAAATATTGATGTAACTATTCCGCGAAATAAGTTAGTAGTTATGACCGGCTTATCGGGATCGGGGAAAAGTTCCTTAGCCTTTGATACTTTATATGCTGAAGGCCAGCGTCGTTATGTCGAAAGTTTGTCCTCTTATGCGCGTCAATTTTTGGGACAAATGGATAAACCCGATGTTGATTCTATTGACGGATTGAGTCCTGCTATTTCCATTGATCAAAAAACCACCTCTAGAAATCCGCGTTCGACTGTCGGAACTGCTACCGAGATTAACGACTATTTACGTTTATTGTGGGCCCGGGTAGGAACTCCTATTTGTCCTAATGATGGCACAGTCATTAGCCGCCAATCGGCCCAACAGATGGTAGAGAGGTTATTAAAGTTGCCAGAAAGGACGCGCTTGCAGCTTTTATCTCCGGTGGTCCGAAGCAAAAAAGGCCAGCATAAGAAAGTATTGGCACAAATTGCTAAACAAGGCTATGTGCGGGTGCTTGTTGATGGTCAATTACATGATATCAGTGATCAGATTGAACTAAATAAGAACCAAAAACACGATCTGCAAGTGGTTGTCGATCGCATTATCATTAAAGATGGTATTCGTTCGCGCCTTTTTGATTCTGTTGAATCTGCACTACGCTTATCAGGCGGTTATTTGATAGCCGATATTATTGGCAAAGAGCCGTTGGTCTTTTCTGAGCACTATGCTTGTCCGCTCTGCGGCTTTACAGTAGGAGAGTTAGAACCGCGTTTATTTTCTTTTAATGCTCCTTTTGGGGCTTGTCCCGACTGTGATGGCTTAGGAATGAATCTGGAAGTCGATCTTGATCTTGTAATTCCAGATCGTTCTTTAACTCTTAATGAAGGAGCCATTGTCCCTTGGAATGAGGAACATTCCCAGTACTATCCCAACTTATTGCGACAGGCAGCAGAACAATTTGGAATTGACATGGATACTCCTTTTCAAAAATTGTCATCCAAGCAACAAAACTTTTTGCTCTATGGTTCACAGGAGCGGCAATTTCATTTTCATTTTGATAATGATTTTGGCAATGTGCGCGATGTTGACACCACTTTTGAAGGAGTAGTTCCCAATATTGCTCATCGTTATCGGAAACCTTCCAGTGCCTTTATGCGTGAAATTATGCGAAAATATCTGACAGAATCTGTCTGTCAGACTTGTCAGGGGGCACGTTTGAACCCCAAAGCTTTAAGTGTCCAAATTGCGCACAAAAATATTGCTCAAGTTTCGGACTTTACAATCAAACAGGCCTTACCCTTTTTTCAATCAATCAAATTATCACCGCAAAATACAGTTATTGCTCAACCCATTCTTAAAGAAGTAATCGATCGTTTAACCTTTCTCCAAAATGTCGGTTTAGATTATTTAACTTTATCTCGTTCGGCAGGAACGCTTTCCGGCGGTGAAGCTCAGCGGATTCGTTTAGCAACACAAATTGGTTCCAATTTATCCGGAGTTTTATATATTTTAGATGAACCTTCTATCGGTCTGCATCAACATGATAATGACCGTTTGATTAATTCTTTGAAGGCAATGCGCGATTTGGGCAATACCCTAATTGTTGTTGAACATGATGAAGATACTATGCGGCAAGCCGATTATTTAATTGATGTCGGACCAGGAGCTGGAGCTCAGGGCGGTCAAATTGTAGCTGCGGGTACTCCTCAAGAAGTAGCTCGTAATCAGCATTCTTTAACAGGACAGTATTTAGCAGGTAAAAAGTTTATACCTTTACCGGCAAAAAGACGTGCTGGTAATGGTCAAAAAATAAGTGTTTTAGGGGCTGCGGAAAATAATCTGAAAAACATTAATGTGGATTTTCCTTTAGGAAAATTTATTGTAGTGACAGGTGTTTCGGGATCAGGTAAATCTTCTTTAGTTAATCAAATTCTCCAGCGCGCACTTGCTCAAAAATTAAACCATAGTAGTCAGCGACCTGGTAAGTTTCAACAAATCTTGGGTTATGAAAATCTCAAATCTCTTATTAGTATTGATCAAAGCCCTATCGGCCGCACACCTCGTAGTAATCCGGCAACTTATACCGGAGTTTTTGATAATATTCGGGATTTATTTGCGAAAACTAACGAGGCTAAGGTGCGCGGTTATACTAAAGGGCGCTTTTCTTTTAATGTTAAAGGTGGCCGGTGCGAAGCTTGTAAGGGGGATGGAATTATAAAAATTGAAATGAATTTTTTGCCTGACGTCTACGTTCCGTGTGAAGTATGTCATGGTACCCGCTATAATTCCGAAACTTTACAAGTCACTTATAAAGGAAAGAATATTTCTGAGGTCTTGCAAATGACAGTTGCTGAAGCCTTAAAATTTTTTGAACATCTGCCTAAAATCAAGCGCAAATTACAAACAATTGCTGATGTAGGTTTAGGTTATGTGCAATTAGGCCAAGCGGCTACTACCTTATCTGGCGGGGAAGCACAACGGATGAAATTGGCTTCGGAGCTATATAAAAAGTCTGATGGCCATAATTTCTATATTTTAGATGAACCGACTACCGGGCTGCATGTTGACGACATTAAACGGTTATTAATGGTCTTACAGCGGTTAGTCGATCAAGGCAATACCATAGTAGTTATTGAGCATAATTTGGATGTGATTAAGTCTGCTGACTGGGTCATTGATTTAGGACCGGAAGGCGGCGATTTAGGAGGCCAAATTGTAGCTACCGGTACACCGGAAGATATTGTCCAAGTGGCAGAATCTTATACGGGTCAATATCTGAAACCTGTATTAGAAAAATTTGAAAAATTATCTTAAATTTGGTGGAAATTATAAATGCTCTTATTGCATATTCTAGAAAGTGATAATTAAATATTAGATTAGAACTGCAAAGATGAAGACAAGTTATTATATAATAAAGTTAGTGGCAATATAGGAGTGAATACTGTGGCTGAAACTACTATCAAAGATTTAGTAATTATTTCGGGAATGAGCGGTGCCGGTAAAACTGTGGCAGTGCAGGCGTTTGAAGATATGGGATATTTTTGTATCGACAATATGCCACCGTCTTTATTGGAAAAATTTGGTGAATTGTTAAAAAACTCAGAAAAAATTGAACGCGTGGCCTTAGTGATTGATATTCGCTCGCGGGAATTTTATGATCAGGCCTTAAGTGCATTTGCTGATTTTGAAGATATTAAATCAGTCCGCACCCGAATTTTATTTTTGGATGCCACTGACTCAGAATTAGTGGCCCGCTATAAAGAAACACGCCGTTCGCATCCTTTGGCCATGGAAGGTAGGTTGATTGATGGTATTAATAAAGAGCGAAAGCTGTTAACACCTATTCAGAAAAGAGCAGAAATGGTAATTGATACTTCTGATTTATCACCACGGCAATTAAGGGAACAAGTTTTTAAAAAATTTGAAGAAAAAAAAGACAATATTTTTCATATTGTTATGATGTCTTTTGGGTTTAAATATGGTCTTCCCATTGATGCTGATGATGTGATGGATGTTCGTTTCTTACCGAATCCTTATTATCAAGCAGAATTGCGGCCACAGACCGGTTTACAGTCGGCAGTAGCAGCCTATGTTTTTCAACAAGAAGTCACACAAAACTTTTTTCATCAATATTTAAAACTTTTAAAAAGTATTATTCCCGGTTACCAGCAAGAAGGTAAGACCAGCCTCACGATTGCGATTGGTTGTACTGGCGGCCAGCATCGCTCGGTTGCGATTGCTCAGCGATTAGGTCAGGATCTGCAAGAAGCAGGATATCCTGTTAAGATTGTTCATCGGGATATAAATCGACATAAGGAAACGGTGCATCGCTCATGAGTTCAAATGCGGCAAAGACTATTAAAGTTATTAAAGGGAGAAGACCTAAGATTACTGTCATTGGTGGCGGTACAGGCTTACCGGTTATTTTAAATAGTTTACGTGATTTAAATGCTGATATCACTGCTGTGGTTACGGTAGCCGATAATGGCGGATCGTCAGGAGCTATTCGTAATTATATTAATGTGGTGCCACCGGGGGATATTCGTAACGTCCTCGTAGCACTTTCCAATCTGGATCGGTTGTCATTGGATGTTTTTCAATATCGCTTTGCAAGTGATGATTCTTTTTTGGCGGGACATGCTATCGGTAATTTAATCATTGCCGCTTTATCGGAAATGGATGGTAATAATATTTTTGATGCTGTGCAGGAATTATCCCAGATGATGAAAGTAGAAGGGCATGTTTTTCCAGCTTCCAACGAACCATTAACTTTAAATGCTAAGTTTACTGATGGAACGACTTTGGCGGGTGAACATGAAATCACTTATGCCGATAAAACTATTGAACGAGTTTGGGTTACGGATACTAATGATCCCAGTGAAGAACCTGAAGCAGTCTTGCCGGTGTTAGCTTCGATTATGCAAGCAGATGTGATTGTTTTGGGCCCAGGAAGTTTATTTACGAGTATTTTACCTAATTTAATGATTAAAAATTTAGGCGAAGCGATTCGGGAAACCGCAGCGGAAGTGGTATATATTTGTAATATTATGACGCAAAAAGGCGAAACTGTTAATTTTACGGATGCTGATCATGTGCGTGTATTAAATCGGCACTTAGGTGGACATTACATTGATACTGTTTTGGTAAATAGTACGCCGGTTCCAAGCGATTATATGGACTATGTCCGCTATAATGAGTATTTACGCCAAGTAGGCAATGATTTTGCTGGTTTGCGGCAAATGGGCTGTCGGGTAATTACTGATGATTTTCTGTCTTTGCATGATGGCGGAGCCTTTCATGATGGGCATAAGGTAGCTCAAGAAATTGTTAATTTAGCATTTCAAGCCGGTAACCGAAAGAATGAGGAGCGGTAAATGTGGCATCTTATGCAAGTGAAGTTAAAAAAGAATTAACCGGATTGGAAGTTCATCCTGAACATGCTCGCGCAGAATTGTCGGCCATCATTCGCATGAGTGGCAGC
This sequence comes from Bombilactobacillus mellis, assembly GCA_013346905.1. GTDB lineage: Bacteria > Bacillota > Bacilli > Lactobacillales > Lactobacillaceae > Bombilactobacillus > Bombilactobacillus mellis_A. Next base: position 1,407,492 of record JAAEDX010000001.1, on the reverse strand, counting down.
TTGTCTTTGATCCAGCATCACTTTATTTTAAATATTCCTACCGAAAATCCTGCGATTGCCCGTCGGATTTATTCCTTGTTGCATCAGTTATATACTGTAGATTCTGACTTAGTGGTCCGACGGAAAATGAAATTGAAAAAGAATAATCAATATATTGTACGTTTGTGCCAACATGTTCCAGAGATTTTAGCTGATTTGCGCATTATAAAAGATAATAATTTTCAAATTCTGACCGACATCCCGGAAGATGTTCTGGAGTCTAAGCAGCGAGCACGTTCCTATTTGCGCGGCGCCTTTCTAGCTGGTGGCAGCGTTAATAGTCCAGAAACATCACGTTATCATTTGGAAATTTATTCTCTTTATGAGAATCAAAATCAAGGAATTTTGTATTTAATGAACCAATTTAATTTAAAAGCTCGGACGACACAACGACGCAATGGCTATATTACTTATTTAAAAGGTGCAGAAAAAATTTCTGAATTTTTGCAAATTATTGGGGCTACCAGTTCCATGCTCAAGTTTGAAGATGTCCGCATTGTGCGTGATATGCGGAATTCGGTGAATCGATTGGTTAATTGCGAAAATGCAAATATTAATAAAACTATTAAGGCCGCTAGCCGCCAAATATCTAATATTAAGTTTTTACGTGATCATTATGGTTTAGAGAAATTGCCTCCTAAATTAAAAGAAATTGCGGAATTACGCTTGGCCCATCCGGAAATGTCTTTAACCGAACTAGGGAAGTTGGTTCCCAGCGGGGCTATTTCTAAATCCGGAATTAATCACCGTTTGCGAAAATTAGATGATTTGATTCAAACTCATTATCAAATTGCGGTTAATTCAACTGATAAGGAGGATGGTTAATATGAAAGTTTTAGTATTGGGTGCTCACGGACAAATTGGTCAGCTATTAGTTAAGAAATTACAACAAAGTGTTTTTGACGTAGTCTGCGGCTTGCGTTCGCCAAAACAAGTTGAGGACTATCAGGCTCAAGGTTACAATAGTGTTTTAGTTGATGTAGAAAAAGATATGGCACAATTGCAAAAGGCAATGCAGGATATTCAAGCTGTAGTATTCGCAGTCGGTTCAGGCGGTAAAACCGGAGCTGATAAAACAATGATGGTTGATTTGGATGGTGCAGTTAAAGCAATTGAAGCTGCGAAAACTATGTCAGTACCGCGTTTTCTTCTTGTTAGTGCTATTGGCAGTCAAAATCGGGAATTATGGTCTTACGGGCAACGGAATTTAAGTACTGGTAATTATTATTATGCAGCTAAATATTATGCGGATATCTGGCTGAAAAATAGTAATTTGGATTATACAATTATTCGCCCAGCATTGTTGGTAAATGATGCTCCCCAAGGCCAAATTGATTTAGCTCCTAACTTAGAGTTGGAAGTTGCCGGAAAAGTGCGCACCATTACTCGAAGTGATGTAGCCGAAACGATTGTAGAATGTTTAAAGCAGTCGAATACAATTAAACAGAGCTTTGATCTGAGTAATGGTAGTACACCTATTGCGCAGGCGCTCGCAAATTTACAATAATAAAACAAAGTTGAAAATAATAAGAGCTGAAATTTTCTAATTTCGGCTCTTATTATATTATGCAAATTAGAGTTGCTAAAATATACTGATCACCCACGTAAAAATATCAGTATAGTTTTGAAATGGCAAAAGCGCCAAATAAAACTTGGATTGTAGCTTTCTTAATGAAGTTTTCCAGTTTGACAAAAGTGAGTTGTTATCTGAGATCAGCTTTTTTCCAACTTTTGCCTTACACCTTCCTGTTTAGATAGAACTTTAGTAGAAAATTATTTTGCCGTAGCGAAAAGTAGTCAGCAGTTGGATTAATAGTACTCACGTCATTAAGAAATGCTTTTAACAAGCAAAAATTCTGTCATTTTCTCTGATTAATTTTTTATCGGTAAAATTACTCGAAATCTTTTTAAAGTTCCTCAAAAGCCTGAGCAATGGCTTGGATTTCTTTTACGCCGGTAGTGCAGCAGCCGCCAATCAGATGAGCACCTGCGTGATACCAGGTTTTGGCTAAACTATAAAAATCAATTTTTTCTGAGAGCGGCTGCCAGGTTTTACTTTGAGGATCGTAACTGGAGCCTGAATTAGGATAAACAATTATCTCTTTAGTAGTTTGTGAGTGAATTTGTTGCACAGCCGGTAAAACCCAAGCTGGAGCAATACAATTGACCCCCACAGCAAAAACTTGCGGATATTGATTGATGACTTCTACCGCTTGTGCTAATTTAGTGCCATCGCTGAGAGTTTGAGGATCTCTTAAGGTAAAACTGACATAAATCGGTAAAGTTGAATTGTTGTTTTGCATCCAATTTAAGAGGGTTTGGGTTTCTAAAAGCTGGGGTTGGGTTTCAATTGCCAAACAATCAGGCTCCTGTTTTAAAATAACTTGTAACCGCGGTAAATGAAAATCCAATAATTCTTGTGTAGTTAAATGATAATCACCCCGGTATTCACTGCCATCTGCCAAATAAGCCCCGCAAGAACCAATAGTACCTGCCACAAAATTATACCGGCCCGTCTTTTTTTCATAATCTGAACGTGCTTGTTTAGCAATCTGAACAGCTTGAGCGATAAACTGCTGCGCTTGTTGCTGCGAATAACCTGCTTTAAGAAAGCCTTGAACGTTGGCTTGATAAGTGTTAGTAATGGTCAATTGAGCACCAGCTTGAAAATAGTCCCAATGAACTTGATAGACTTTTTCTAAATCGTTGACTAGCGCAATGGCTGTCCAAAGATTATTTTGAGTATTAACGCCTAATTTTTCTAAGGCAGTAGACATTGCTCCATCAACTACCAGCCCCTTATTGTGAACTGCTGTAATTAAATCCATATTGCCGTAGACCTCCCAATTCCATTTGCTTAAATGATAATTTGGTTATAATATTCTAATTATATTGTTTTTAAGAGTTAACAGCAATAAGGAGTGACATTAATGGTTCATAAAACTCATTTAACAAGAAAAATGGAAGCCCGCCATATTCGGATGATTTCTTTAGGCGGGGTGATCGGTACCGGACTGTTTTTAAGTTCTGGGTACACAATTCATGAAGCTGGTCCTTTAGGGACAATTATCGCTTATTTATTTGGTGCTATTTTAGTGTATGCTGTTATGCTTTGTTTAGGTGAATTGTCCGTAGCTATGCCGTATACGGGTGCCTTTCATGTTTATGCTAAAAAGTATATTGGACCGGCAACTGGTTTTGTTGTTGCCATTTTATATTGGCTCACTTGGACAATTGCCTTGGGGTCCGAATTTACAGCTGCCGGAATAATTATGCGGCAGTGGTTTACTAATATTCCCGTTTGGGTGTGGAGCCTCTTATTTATGATCGTGATTTTTTTGACCAATTATTTTTCCGTACGTGTTTTTGCTGAAAGTGAATTTTGGTTTTCCGCGGTTAAAGTAGTTGCTATTGTGGTATTTATTATTTTAGGCGTTTTAGCAATCGTCGGAATAATTCCTTTGAACCATTATCATCACGCACCGGGATTCACTAATTTCTATAAAAATGGTTGGTTTCCTAATGGCTTTCATGGTGTTTTCACAACAATGTTAACCGTTAATTTTGCTTTTTCAGGAACTGAGTTGATTGGTATTACTGCTGGTGAAGCTAAAAATCCTGATAAAACAATTCCCAAGGCTATTAATACAACCTTGTGGCGTTTAATTATCTTTTTTGTAGGTAGTATTTGTGTAATGGCTGCTTTAATTCCTTATCAAGTTTCCGGAGTTACTCAAAGTCCCTTCGTCTATGTTTTAAAAATGATGAAGCTTCCTTTTGCTGGCGATATTATGAATTTCGTGGTTTTAACTGCGATTATTTCGGCAGCTAATTCTGGTTTATACGCCTCGACAAGAATGCTCTGGTCATTAGCAAATGAGGGCACCATTCCCGAATGGTTTGCTCATACTAATCAAAATAATTCGCCCGTGGTTGCTTTATGTTTTAGCATGTTTGGTGGAATTTTAGCTTTGATTTCTAGTGTGGTTGCCGCTGATACTGTCTATTTAGTATTAGTTTCCATTTCTGGTTTGGCAGTAGTGATCGTGTGGATGGCGATTGCTTTGTCTGAAATTAATTTTCGTAAGGAGTTTCGAGCGGCTGGTCATTCATTAAACGAGTTAAAATTTAAAACTCCAGGGTATCCGTGGGTTTCCTATTTTGCCTTAATTGCCAGTGGTCTTTCTTGCTTATTAATTTGGTTTGATCCTAAGCAGCGAGTGGCTCTGTATTGTACAATTCCTTTTATTATAATTTGTTATATAGTTTATTATTTATCAAAGCGTTTTTTTTATTGAGATTAATGTAGTTTTAGGTTTGATTCTAGCAAAAGAGTTTTCTTTGTAAGTAACAAGATAAAAATGTAGTACACTAAAAACATATTAAAAAATTGGAGTCAAAAAATGAAATTAACTAATTTTCGAGATTTAGGCGGATTAGTGTCAGCCAACGGGCAAAAAGTTAGAACTAAAAAAATTTTAAGATCAGGGGAATTAGTCCAACTTGATGAAACTACTAAGACGCAACTGGCTACAGATTATGATGTGACGTTAGTAATCGATTTTCGCCGTGATTTTGAAATCCAAGAACGTCCTGATGATCAGATTCCCGGGGTGCAATTTGTCAATATTGATATCTTAAAGTCGGCACAGAATAATGCTAGTTTAGAGGACTTTATTACTATTGGTGCTAGTGACAAGGTTGATCAGCACATGCTGAATATTTATCATGATTTAGTCATGGATCCTAACGCCCAAGCAGGTTATGCACAGTTTTTAGATTTAGTGTTAAATAATCAAACCGGAGCCACTTTGTTTCACTGCTTTGCAGGCAAAGATCGTACAGGTTTTGGAGCAGCGTTAATTTTAGCCTTGTTAAATGTCAGTGAAGAACAAATTATGCAAGATTATTTAAAAACTAATCAAGATCGTAAACAGGCTAACGATCAAATTATAGATCATTATCGTCAGCAAGGGGCTAAACCGGAGGCCTTAGAAGCCTTGGCCATTGCTTTATATGTTAAGACGGAATATTTACAAAATTCTTTTCATTTAATTAAATCTAATTATCAGGATGTTTTTCATTATGCTCAAACACAGTTGAATTTTGGACCAGAAAAAGTTCAAAAATTACAAAAGCAATTTTTGGAATAAGGATGAAAGTTATAAATTAATCTCATTAAGGGTTCTAACTATTAGAGAAATAGTTAGAACTTCTTTTTAAATTGAATATTAAATAAGCAATTTTAGATAGCAGCGTCTATCATATCATGTCAATTAAATATAAATATTAAAAAAATATGTCTTTCAATGAAGACCTTATAATCGATATAAGCCTAACGATAAAAGATGATTTGTAAATTAAAGATTCTCAGGCTGAGAAAATCGAAATACAATATGTTTATATAATTAAAATTAATTTCTTGTCTTGACAAGTTTTTTTAATCTGTTATAGTAATAATCATTAAATGTTGATGAGAAATCGCTAAGATAATTTAAGGAGTAGTTTTTAAGAGGTTTCAAGAGAGCACCGTTGTCTGAGAGGGTGTAACATCTTAAAAATAAAAGTTAAATTAGAGCAGATCATTCGTTCAGAATGATATGGGTGCGCCCTCTATAGCGCTAACGTTATCCTGATTAAGTTCAGGCGTACGTGAGCGACGAAAGTTAATTTTCGTAACGAAGGTGGTACCGCGTTTTGGCGTCCTTTTAGATATTTTATCTAAAAGGGCGTTTTTTATTAGCAATTATCAACTAATTTTTAAAAGCAAGGGGGAAGTAATGATGGAAAAAAATAAGCAGCGGCTGTTGACGTATTTAATGGTGGGAATAGTCTTATTAACCGGTTGTGGTACTAAAGCAGCGGGTGCGGGTGAACAAACCTTAAAAATTACAATCCCTGGTGAACCGATGACAGTTGATCCTAATAAATCTATTGAAACTAATGGTAGTGCAATTATTGATCAAATTAGTGAAGGAATTTATCGACGGGATCGTAATAATAAAATTGCTCCCGGGATGGTAGAAAAGATTGTTCAACCGACCGAAAATGGAACTAAATATACCTTTAAGATCCGTAAAAATGCCCGTTGGCAAGATGGAACCCCGGTAACGGCGCAAGATTTTGTTAATTCTTTGATTCGAACAACTGATCCTAAAACCAAGTCACAAGCAACGACAGGTGTGCAATATATTCAGAATTTTAAAGCAATTAACACCGGTAAAATGAATCCGCGGCAATTGGGGGTCAAAGCCTTAAATAAGCGAACCTTTTCTATCAAGTTAACAAAACCGGTTCCTTTTATGAATTATATATTTACTGGATATAAACCATTACAAACTGCAGCTATTAAAAAATATGGTGAAAAATACGGTACTAGTGAAAAAACCACAGTTGCCAATGGTCCTTATGTCCTTAAGGGTTGGAATGGCAGCAATGATTCTTGGCATTATGTTAAGAATAAATATTATTGGAACGCCAAAAATGTACAAATTGCTCATGTCGATGTCAACGTTGTTAAAGACGATAATACAGCTCAAAGTATGTTCAAATCAGGCAGTGTGGACTTAACCAGTGTCAGTGGTCAATTTGTAAAACAAAATCGCGGCAGTAAAGAGCTGGTAGTAACGCCAACCGGAAGAAATAACTATATTTATTTCAACTCGAAACGTAAAATCACCGCTAATGAAAATTTACGGCATGCAATTAGTTTAGTAATTGACCGTAAGCAATTGGCTGAACATGTTTTACAAGATGGATCTCAACCAGCAACTAATATTGTTCCTAAAAACTATGCTAAGAATCCTCAAAATAGACGCGATTTTATTGATGAAGTAGGTGTTTTAGCACCAACTGATATCAATCAGGCTAAGCAATATTGGCAAAAAGCTCAAGGTGAACTGGGAAAATCCAAAATAACTTTAGACTTCTTAGTTGATGATGTAGATACCGAGAAGAAATTAGCCGAATATGTTCAAGGTGCGGTTCACAAAAACCTACCTGGTTTAAAAATTGATATTGTTTCAGTACCTCATGCTAGCCACGTTTCCCGGGATTTTAGTTGTGATTTTGATATCTGTACTGTAGGTTGGGGACCAGATTATCCCGATGCTCAGAATTTTCTAGATGGAATGCGCAGCAATAATCAAATTAACTTTGCGAAAACTAAAGATGCTCAATATGACGAAATTATGGATAAAGTTTCAGACACAACCACTTATTCTCCTCAACAACGATGGGAATTTGAGAAACAGGCTGATCAGCGGTTGATGAAAATTGCAGGGGTAGCTCCAACTTATCAAGCTGCCCAAGCACACTTTGTTAATAAAAAGGTAGGTGGTTTAAAGTGGGATGTCCTGTCCGGTAATTCAGGACAATTACAATATGCATACTGGAAATAATTTTATGAAATTAAATAAGTGAGGATAATAAAGATGACCAAGATAACTTTTATTAATGCTAATATTTATCAACATCAACAACAGGATTTTCAAAATGGGCAATATTTTACCGTTGATACTCAAACTCAGCGGATAACTGCAATAGGGTCAGGACAACTTACTGAGCAGGGCTCGGATAGAGTTATTGACTTTCAGAATCAATATGTTTTGCCTGGGATTATGAATGCTCATACACATATTGCCAATATTCCTACTTATTGGACAAAAAAGAAAGCAGCAATTAAAGCTGCTGATGCAAAAGCCATGCAAACCATGTTTGCCATTAAAAATATGCAAGATCTGATTAATAATGGAGTAACTTATATTCGTAATGTTGGAGCAGCTTATGATTTGGATATACCAATTAAAATAATGCAACAGCAAAAAATGATAGCAGGACCGCGAGTGCTGACTTCTGGTAGAGCTTTCACTATTACCGGAGGTCATGGCGATAGTAGTGGGATTGAAGTTGATGGTGTTGATGAAATGACCAAAGGAGTGCGCCAAGCTTTAAAAAAAGGTGTTGATAATATTAAATTGATGGTTACCGGAGGAGTATTACGTAATGGGGAAACTCCTGATGATATCCAATTTAATGCCGATGAAATTCGAGCTGCCGTTCGCGAAGCCCATCATAAAAATAAAACTGTAGCGACTCATGCTCAGGGTAATGCTGGAGTAAAAGAAGCAGCGCGTACTGGTGTAGACACAGTAGAGCACGCCTTTGATGTTGATGATGAAACTATTGCAATAATGAAAGAACAGGGAACTTTTATTGTGCCTACTATGAATGCCATGTATGCTATTTATCAATATGGTGAAGGAACAGTTCCAGATTGGGCGCGTAATAAGGTGATTATCAATATTAAAAAACACTTTGCCAGCATCAAAAAAGCTGCTGCTGCCGGTATCCCTATTGCAATGGGCACCGATGCGGGAACTCCATATAATGGCTTTGAAAGTGAAAGTGCTTATGAAATGCAACTGTATGTAGACAAAGCAGGTATGACGCCTGCGCAAGCAATTGACACAGCCACAATTAATTGCGCACGCGCCCTACATGTAGCTAATGATTTTGGCGAAATTGCCGTAGGTAAGATAGCTGATTTTATTGTCACAGCTAATAATCCACTCACAGATATTAGTATTCTCCAAAAGGACAAGGCTGTCTATCAAGGTGGAGTCTGTGTTCATCACCCAGCTGATCAAGAAGTTAAAAGTGGCATTGGTTGCTAAAATCAATAATAAAGTCACAGTATTTCTAGATCTAAATGTAGTTCAAATAAAAAAAGAACCGTCATCATGACGGTTCTTTTTACATGACGGTTCTTTTTAATGGTACATTTTATTTTTCTGATGATTTATTAACCATAATATCATCAATAAGTCCATAATCTTTGGCTTCTTGAGCAGTCATATAATTATCCCGTTCGGTATCTTTTTTAATCGTTTCAATATCTTGACCAGAATTATCTGCCAAAATTTTGTTCAAGCGATCACGAGTTTTTAAAATTTCTTCTGCTACAATTTCAATTTCTGTTTGTTGACCTTGAGCACCACCAGAAGGCTGATGGATTAAAACTGTAGAATTAGGCAAAGCAAATCTTTTACCTTTCGTACCGGATGATAACAAGACACTAGCCATCGAAGCTGCCATTCCCATAGCAATGGTTTGAACATCAGCTTTAACAAAATTCATTGTATCCATGATGGCTAAACCAGCAGTAACAGAACCACCGGGAGAATTTATATACATGTAAATATCCTTTTTAGAATCTTGAGCATCTAAGAATAATAATTGTGCAATCACGGTATTAGCCATTTGGTCATTGACTTCACCTGATAACATAATGATACGATCTTTTAAAAGGCGGGAATAAATATCATAGGCCCGCTCGCCACGGGGACTTTGTTCAATAACTGTTGGAACTAACATAACGTAGCCTCCTCTTAATAATTAGCACTCTAGTAGTTACTCTGCTAATTTATCACATTTAACGAAAAAGTCAAATGTTAAAACTTAGACGACAAAGAAAAAACGCAGGAAGAATAGGTTCCGGCGTTGGAAAGATAAAAGATGGGAACTATTTAATAACGCTCAATTAATTGAACAAAAGCGTCAGCAATTGATTGCAGAAAGTCTTTCGTACCTTGATTGTTAACTTCTCCCTTGTCTTCATCAATAAATTGATCCACATGGCCAAGATAAGCTTCCGGCTGTTGCAAGGTAGGCATATTGAGAAAAACAAGTGCTTGCCGCAGATGGTGGTTAGCACCAAATCCTCCCATTGCCCCTGGAGAAACAGAAATAATAGCTGCGGGTTTTCCATCCCAAACATTGGCCCCGTAAGGACGGGAAGCAACATCGAGAGCATTTTTTAAGACCGCAGGAACGCTACGATTGTATTCAGGGGTTACAAAGAGTGCTGCATCAAGCTGTTTAACTTCAGCACGAAATTTAGTATATTCATCAGGCACTGGTCCTAAGTCGTCAAAATCTTGATTGTATAAAGATAAATTACCAATCTCTATAAATTTAGCCTCATAACCAGCTGGTAATAACTTTGCCAGTTCCTGGGCAATAATTCGTGAATAAGAGCCCTTCCGTAAACTGCCAAGAAAAATTCCAATAGTTTTAGTCATTAAAAAGACCTCGTTTCAAAATTTTAATTTCCACAATCTTTAGTATAACTAAATTATTATAAGATTGTGAAAATTTGTTTGGCGTTAAAAGTGCTGATTAATTAAATTTAATCAGGATCATATTTTTGATGCCAAGCTTTAATTTGTTCAAGGCGTTTTTTAAAACGACCTTCATGTCCTTGTTCAGTTGGTAAATAATACTGGTGTCCTTGTAATTGTGGCGGCATGGTCTTCATGGTTGTTAACTTGTCAGGATGGTTATGGGCTAATTGATAGTTTTGACCATAGCCTAAATCTTTCATCAGTTTTGTCGGGGCATTGCGAATTTGTAAAGGTACAGGGGCATTGAGCGTTTTTTGGGCATCTTTTTGAGCAGCTAAGTGGGCTTGATAAATAGCGTTGGACTTAGGTGCTAAGGCTAAATAAGTTACTGCTTCTACAAGATGAACATCACATTCAGGCATTCCGAGAAATTGACAAGCAGAAAAAACATTAACGGCGACATTTAAGGCATTAGTGTCGGCCAAACCTATATCTTCACTGGCAAAACGAATTAATCTGCGGGCAATATAAAGAGGGTCTTCGCCACCTTCCAACATCCGGGTAAGCCAATAAATTGCAGCATCGACATCACTGTTGCGCATTGATTTATGCAATGCTGAAATTAAATTATAATGCTCTTCGCCTTTTTTATCGTAATTCATAAATTTTCTGCTAACTAGTTGTTGCAGATTTTGGTGTGTAATAGTAATAATGTTACCTTGTTTTTCACCATTTAAAACTGCCATTTCTAAGGTGTTTAAAGCTGTGCGTGCATCGCCACTGGCAAATTCGGCGATAGCTTTCAGGGCCTTTTCGTCAATATTAATTTTTTTCTGGGGAAAAGCCTGCGGATTTTGCAGGGCATTGTGCAGTAACTGCATAATATCAGAAGCTTTGAGAGTTTTGAGAACAAAAACCTTACACCGGGACAATAAAGCAGAATTGACTTCAAAGGAAGGATTTTCAGTAGTAGCACCAATAAGGATAATGCTGCCTTTTTCTACATAAGGTAAAAAAGCGTCTTGCTGAGCTTTATTAAATCGATGAATTTCATCTATAAAAACAATTGTCTGCCTGCCAAGTTCACGTTCAGTTTCGGCCTGTTGCATAATTTTTTTGATTTTACTAATGCTGCTGTCGACGGCACTAAAACTCCAAAATTGAGCCTGGGTTTGTCTTGCAATAATTTCAGCCAGGGTTGTTTTTCCCACACCTGGAGGCCCCCAGAAAATCATTGAAGATACCTGATCTTTAGCAATTATTTCACGCAGGATTTTTCCTGGACCCAGCAAATGTTGTTGGCCCACGAATTGATCCAAACTCTGTGGTCGAACTCTTGCAGCCAAAGGTTCACTTTGCTCTGCTTTAGCAAATAATGATTCTTGTTTCATAAATATCATCTCTTTGACATTCTTATTACAAGGACTTTTGTAACCGAATTAAATCTTTTAAAATGAGTTTGTTTTCCCAAATGGTTTGTGGATAATGGCGGCTAAAGAAGTTTTGCTCAATGCTGGTAATTCTAAAGCCCTGCTTTTGGTAAAGATATAGTGGATCCAAGCTGGTACTGCCAGTAGCTATTTCGAGAGTGTGGTAGTGCTTTTCTTGCGCCCAAGTTTCGGCAAATTGTAATAACTTGGTACCAATACCATGATTTTGGTGGCATTTGCTGACAGCTAGATTGACAATTTCTAAGGCTTGCGGGTGTGTTGGTAATAGAAGGATAACGCCAACTAATTGATTATCTATTTCTGCTGCAAATTTAAAAGCGCGGTTTACATAACTGGCAATCATTGTTCGGCTAGGATCCGCCATTAGCAATAATTCATATTGGTCCGCTGAAACGCTGGTAAAAGGTTGAATGTCCATTTTGTAGATGCCTTCTTTGGGGTCATTTCTGGATAAATTTGTCATAGAAATATGTTTGGGATAACAAGTGTTGAAGACTATATAACTAGAGTGCTTTTTAAATACTCCAGTATTTTATTCTTGTATAAAACTGTTCTAATTATAATCCAATTAGCAATAGCTTAGGTAAAATTATTAATTTTCCTTTTTCTGAAATTTTACTGTCAAATTTAAGAGAACCTTGCTAATAATTGTTTTCTCCTCAAAATTCTCCTCAAAATAAAAAATTTAGTCTTGCCAAAACCCAAAACTCAAGGTACAATATAACAGGTGTTGCGCCGCTAGTGTAATGGATAGCACACAAGATTCCGGTTCTTGGGATCTGGGTTCGACTCCCAGGTGGCGCATAGTAAGCTTAGACAAAAATTTTGTCTAAGCTTTTTTATTTATGTAAATATTTTGGGCTTCAGAGTTGCAAATGAAAATAGCAGTTGTTATAATTTAGTTGTGAGTTAGGAAATAACAACTCACCTTTATTTTGGAAGTGATGGGTCTTAATAAGTCACACAGGGACGATAAGTGTCCCGTGAAAAAGGACGTGTATAAATGGATAGTGATTTACAGCTCATTGAATCCATTGCGCCCGACTTTTTACAAACAGTTCAATGGCGATATCGAATATTGCAGAGAATTAGTTGGATGCAACCTGTAGGGCGGCGGATTTTGGCAGCTGATTTAGGAACATCAGAACGAACTTTGCGTCGAGAGACAGATCTGTTTCGTAAGAATGGCTTATTAGAAACATCAAAATCAGGAATGTCTTTGACGGGCAAAGGTCGGCAATTGGTACAGCAATTGAGTGGTTTGGTGGATCAATTACATGATACTTCAGCTTTAAGAAAACAACTGGTTGCAGTCTTAGGTATTGACCAGGTAATTATCGTTCCAGGTAACAGTGAACGCCATCAAGGTGTTTTAAGTTTAATGGGACAGCAGCTAGATGAACTGTTACAGTTATTATTACCTGGTGGTCGTTCTATTATTGCCGTAATGGGTGGCACAACCATGGCAGCGGTAAGTAAGTCATTATCACCAAGTTTAGCCAATGAAAGAAATTTGTTATTTGTTCCGGCCCGTGGTGGATTAGGTGAGACTATGGCTATTCAAGCAAATACGATTTGTGCAGAAATGGCGGAACACAGCGGCGGTTTATATCGTAATTTGTATGTTCCGGAAGATATTTCCGCTAAAAGCGTGGCTCCCTTATTGCAAGAACCAGTGGTTAAATCAGTGTTGGATTTGATTAATCACGCTGATGTCGTAATTCATAGCATTGGTCGGGCACGAACGATGGCTAATCGGCGTAATATGACGAGCACGGAAATTGACCTTTTGGCCAAAAAACAGGCGGTAGCAGAAGCTTTTGGTGATTTTCTTGATGCTCAAGGACATGTTGTTTATAAGGTACCGAAAATAGGGTTACAAATTTCGGATCTTCATGATATTTCACATGTGATTGCAATTGCTGGAGGTCCCAGCAAAGCGGCAGCAATTGCGGCATATATGAAAGTTGCTCCTCACCAGACAACTTTAATTACTGATGAGGCAGCCTCAGAAATGATTTTAAGGGGTAAAAAACCTTTAAAATAAAACTTATTTTTCCTGAAGGAGGAAATCTTAACATGGCTACAAAAGTAGGTATTAATGGTTTCGGACGTATTGGTCGTTTGGCATTGCGTCGTATTTATGAAGTTGCAAATGATGATTTGGAAGTTGTTGCAATTAATGATTTAACATCACCAGATATGTTGGCTCACTTATTAAAATATGATACAGCTCATGGTAATTTCAAACATGAAGTATCTGCAACTGATGATGCAATTGTTGTTGATGGCAAGAAGATCCCTGTATATGCAGAATCTGATGCCCGCAACATTCCTTGGGTAAAAAATGATGGTGTAGAATTAGTTTTGGAAAGTACTGGTTTTTACACATCTAAAGAAAAAGCTCAAGCTCACTTAGATGCTGGTGCTAAGAAAGTTTTGATTTCTGCACCTGCTGGTGATTTGAAGACAGTCGTTTATGGCGTTAATGATGATACCATTACTAAAGATGATCAAATTATCTCCGCTGCATCATGTACTACTAACTGTTTAGCACCTGCTGCTAAAGCAATTAATGATGCTTTTGGTATTCAAACTGGTACTATGACTACAATTCATGCTTATACAGCAACTCAAAAATTGCAAGATGGTCCTGACCGTAAGGGTAACAGACGTAATGCTCGTGCAGCTGCTCAAAATATTATTCCACATTCAACTGGTGCTGCTAAAGCTATCGGTTTGGTAATTCCTGAATTGAAGGGTAAATTAGATGGTCATGCACAACGTGTTCCTGTAATTACCGGTTCTTTGACAGAATTAGTTGCTGTTTTGGATAAGAAAGTTACAGCTGATGAAGTTAATGCAGCCGTAAAAAAGGTTACTGATGGTAGTGAATCCTTTGGTTACAATGCTGATGAAATTGTTTCCTCAGATATTATTGGTACTGAATACGGTTCTGTTTTTGACCCAACTCAAACTCAAGTTGTTGAAGGTGCTAATGGTGCCCAAGTTGTTAAGGTTGTTGCATGGTACGACAATGAATCCGGCTTTACAGCTCAAATGATCCGTACTTTGCAAAAATTTGCAAGTTTGTTGTAAACCACGACTCTTAAAGTTAGATAAAAATTACTTGAAGAAGGCGGAGGGAGGCATTCTCCTTCAGCCTTTTTTATTTCAATGGAGGCATTTAATAGATGGCAAAACTAATCGTTTCTGATGTTGATGTCCAAGATAAAAAAGTTTTGATGCGGGCGGATTTTAATGTGCCTGTAAAGGATAATCAAATTACTAATGATAACCGGATTGTAGCGGCTTTGCCTACAATTAAGTATATTATTGAACATCAAGGTAAGTTAATTCTTTTATCACATTTAGGCAGGGTTAAAAGTGCTGCGGATAAAGCAGGTTTGACTTTAAAGCCTGTTGCTCAACGTCTATCTGAATTATTAAATCAAGATGTAAAATTCATTTCTGTAAATGAAGGCCCTGAATTAGAAACAGCCATCAATAACATGAATGATGGCGATGTAATTCTGATGGAAAATACGCGTTTTCAAGATATTGACAATGATTTTGGCAAGCGCGAAAGTAAAAATGATCCAAAATTAGGCGAATACTGGGCTTCTTTAGGTGATGTATTTGTCAATGATGCCTTTGGTACAGCTCATCGTTCTCATGCATCCAACGTTGGGATTGCTAAGGCAATGGAAGCTGCAGGTAAGCCAGTAGCTGCTGGTTTTTTGATGGAAAAAGAAATTAAATTCTTAGGTAATGCGGTAGAAAATCCGGTTCATCCTTTTGTTACGATTTTAGGTGGCGCTAAGGTTTCTGATAAAATTGCTGTCATTGATAATTTGATTCCTAAATCTGATCATATTTTAATTGGCGGTGGGATGGCCTACACTTTCCTAGCAGCACAAGGTCATAAAATTGGTAAATCTTTATTTGAAGAAGATCGTGTATCTATGGCAAAAGATTTATTGCAAAAAGCAGGCGATAAGATTGTCTTACCAGTAGATCATGTTGTTGCTAGTGAATTTTCCAATGATGCTGACCATGAAGTTACATCTGGAGTTGAAATTCCTGATGGGATGATGGCTTTAGATATTGGACCGCAAACTATTAAGTTGTTTGAAGACACATTAAAAGGCGCTAAAACTGTAGTTTGGAACGGACCAATGGGTGCTTTTGAAATGAGTAATTTTGCTAATGGAACTTTACAAGTTGGTAAAGCTTTAGGCGATCTCCAAGGTGCAACTACGATTGTCGGCGGCGGCGATTCTACTGCTGCAGCTCAACAATTAGGAATTGCTGATAAATTAACTCATATTTCTACTGGCGGTGGTGCTTCTCTTGAATATTTAGAAGGTAAAGAATTGCCGGGAATTGCTGCTATTTCTGATAAATAAGCTAAAGGAGACTAAATATGCGTATACCAATTATTGCGGGTAATTGGAAAATGAACAATGATCCGTCTGCGACAACCGAATTTGTGGCGGCTGTTAAAGCTAACTTGCCCAGCCCTGAAAAAGTAGAATCAGTGATTGCAGCACCAGCGGTTGATTTATCTGCTTTATTAGAGGCAGCTCAGGGTAGTAATTTAAAAACCGCAGCTGAAAACTGCTATTTTGAAAATTCTGGTGCTTATACGGGTGAGACTAGTCCACAAGTTTTACACCAAATGGGCATTAATTACGTAATTATTGGTCATTCTGAACGGCGGGATTATTTTCACGAAACCGATGAAGAAATCAATAAAAAAGCACATGCAATTTTTAATAATCAGATGGTTCCTATTATTTGCTGTGGGGAAACTTTAGCCACCAGAGAAGCTAATCAAGCCCAAACTTGGGTTCAAAATCAAGTTACAGCAGATTTAAAAGATTTGTCTGCAGATCAAGTAGCACGATTGGTGATTGCTTATGAACCGATATGGGCTATTGGCACTGGTAAAACTGCTACTTCTGATCAAGCTCAGGAGATTTGTCATGTTATTCGTGAAACTGTCAAAAGTTTGTATGATGACACAACTGCTGAACAAGTTCGTATTCAATACGGTGGCTCGGTCAAAACAGCGAATGTCAAAGAATTAATGAGTAAACCTGATATCGATGGCGGTTTAGTGGGTGGCGCTAGCCTACAGCCAGAGTCATTTTTAAAGCTTGTCAATTATCAAGATTAATATATTTATTTGTCAATAGGTAAATGTTAAAATAAAAGCGAACGTATTTAAACAAAAGGAGAATTATAAATGTCTGTAATTACTGATATTTTTGCGCGTGAAATTTTAGATTCTCGTGGCAACCCGACGGTTGAAGTCGAAGTCTATACTGAGTTAGGTGGCTTTGGCCGGGCCAGCGTTCCTTCTGGTGCTTCCACTGGTGAGCATGAAGCAGTGGAATTACGTGATGGCGACAAATCCCGCTTTGTGGGAAAGGGCGTCTTAAAAGCTGTTAAAAATGTTAATGATGTAATTGCTAAAAAAATTGTGGGTATGGATGTTACTGACCAGCGGGCAATTGATAAAGCAATGATCGATTTAGACGGCACTCCTAATAAAGGTAAATTAGGTGCCAACGCTATTTTAGGTGTTTCCTTAGCAGCAGCTCATGCAGCAGCAGATGAATTAGGAATGCCTTTGTATGAATATCTAGGTGGACCTAATAGTCATGTGATGCCAACACCAATGATGAATGTTATCAATGGTGGTAAACATGCAAATAACAATGTTGACTTCCAAGAATTCATGATTATGCCGGTTGGAGCTAAAAGTATTCATGAAGCTATTCGCATGGGAGCAGAAACCTTCCATAATTTACAGGCTATTTTAAAAGAACGTGGTGACTCCACTGCTGTTGGTGATGAAGGTGGATTTGCACCTAACAAGATGCAAAATAATGAGGAGCCTTTCCAAGTATTAGTAGAAGCAATTGAACGTGCAGGTTATAAGCCGGGTACTGATATTGCTATTGCTTTTGATTGTGCTTCATCCGAATATTATAATAAAGAAACCGGCAAGTACGATATGAAAGGCGACGGTAAATCTTATACAGCTGCTGAAATTGTTGACTTGCTAGATGGTTTAGTAGATAAATATCCGATTATTTCCATTGAAGATCCTTTAGATGAAAATAATTGGGAAGATTGGCAGTTACTTACTACTAAATTGGGCAATAAGGTACAAATTGTCGGTGATGATTTATTTGTAACCAACACTGATTATCTGAAAAAGGGTATTGATATGGGTGTAGCCAACTCTATTTTGATTAAGGTTAACCAAATCGGTACTTTGACAGAAACTTTTGAAGCTATTGAAATGGCTAAAGAAGCTGGCTATACAGCAATTGTATCGCACCGTTCTGGTGAAACTGAAGATACCACCATTGCTGATTTAGTTGTAGCTACTAATGCTGGACAAATTAAGACAGGTTCAATGAGTCGGACTGATCGTATTGCCAAATATAACCAGTTAATGCGGATCGAAGAACAATTAGGAGCTGCTGCTGAATATAAGGGTGCTCAAAGTTTCTATAACTTGAAGAAATAGTTTTTTAAAAAATGATTTTAATCTATAATAAAAAGAATGAG
This sequence comes from Bombilactobacillus mellis, assembly GCA_013346905.1. Classification (GTDB taxonomy): domain Bacteria; phylum Bacillota; class Bacilli; order Lactobacillales; family Lactobacillaceae; genus Bombilactobacillus; species Bombilactobacillus mellis_A. Next base: position 1,389,290 of record JAAEDX010000001.1, on the reverse strand, counting down.
ATAATCAACTATCTCATTCTTTTTATTATAGATTATTTATAAGACGGAATAAATTTTAGGAGTCATCATGAAAAATCTTAATTATCTAACACTTAAAAACGTAATTATTGGTTTGCTGTTTATAGTTATTAGTCTTTTTTATACATTTTTATTTATTAAACCTGGTAATATTCGGTTATTAGATAGTTATGATTTGTTATTTCATTGGAATCGGATCAGTAGTTTAGGCAACATTTTTTCTTCACCTGTCAATTTTAACTATTGGAATCACATAGGTAATTTCACCAATATCTTTTATCCTTGGTTAACAATTTTACCGGGATATCTGATTTTTCAGTTGGCTGGTTCACCTTTTACCGGTTTTTTAATGTTTTTAACCCTTATTACTTTTTTAACCCTAATTAGTTCCTATTACTTTATGCATAAATTTAGCACTAGCACACTACAGGCTCTTTTATTTGCAGTACTGTATTCACTTTCTTTTTTCCGTTTAGCCAGTGTTTTTTATCGTGTGGGTTTAGCTGAATATTTATCTTATGTTTTTATGCCAATGGTTTTTTATGCTTTAGCGAAAATTTTGCAGGGAAACTTTCAAAAATGGCCCTTGTTGGCCTTGGGTTTGGGACTTATTATTTTAACGCATCCCTTAACCGCTTTTTTAGTAATCATGATGATTGGTGTTTTAGTGGTCTTGATGCTGTTTACTAAAATAGCGCATAGTTGGCGTTACTGGGGAAACCTCTTTTTAAGTGCGGGGAAAACTTTGCTGTTGTTAGCTTTGTTAAGTTGTGGTTTTATTGTTCCACTGTTGGAACAAAAAAGGGCCATTAATACTAATCGTCCAGCCTTACTTAATTTAGCGCAAACAGCGCAAGATCCTCTACTCTTACTAAAGAATTCTTTACAGACAGACGTTCGTAGTTATTCGCTCGGAATTATAGCAATTTTAGCAGTCATTACTATTGTTATGTTTATCTGGCGAGATACAACCACCTATCGTTTAGTAGCTGTTGCCGCATTACTGGCGATTTTTCTATCGACGAAGCTGTTTCCTTGGCAATATTTACAAAATACTTTCTTTAATTATCTTCAATTTCCGTGGCGCTTTTTAAATCTGGCTAATTTCTTTTTGGCAGTATATTTGAGTCACATTATCAGAAAAATTTTTCAAAAAAGTACCGGAATAATGCAATTATTGGCTTTTTCAGCCGTTTTAGCCGGTTGTTTGACCCAAGTAGTGCTTAGTTCACAGCAGCTGTTTGAAAACACCAAACCACTAGCGATTGTTACTTCTCAAAACATCCAATCTAAAATTTACAGTTTTGATCAGAAAGACTATTATCCCCAAAAAAGTCTGCCGGCACATGCCACAATTAAACATCATCAATTTTTTGTAAATGGGAAAAAAGTACACACTTTTTACCATACTACTGCTAATACTTTTAATGTTAAATACTATAGTCAATACCCCGTAAAATTAGATATTCCGGTTTTGTACTATCGAGGAGTGGAGGCAAGTGTTAATAATATTAGGCAAAAAGTTCAAAATTCAGCGCGGGGAACGGTTCAGCTGCGACTACAACCCGGAGTTAATCAGATCGAAATTAGTTATCACTATACTTTTTTGGCTCAAGTTAGTCTGTTGATAAGTCTATTAGCGCTAGGATGGTTATTACTACTTTTAGTTCGCTCTACTAAGATCATTAATCTAAATGTTGGAGCTGATAATTCTGAGTAGAAATTGGTGTTGTTTTAATAATTAAACAGTTAAAATAACTTGGATTTTGACTTTTGACATGAGATCTGGATTCTTCTTGCCTAATAATTTGGTTCATAATTCATTGTGAAATTATTTCTATTGGGTGTTTAATGGTCTATAATTTTTATTATATCAATCAAAGTTCCAAAAATTTTCCAGATTCAATTGTTGTCGATTTTTCATAAAATTAATGTCAGTATTTTTCGCCTAAAGAGCATCTCTTGCTGGTAAAGCCGGTAATTTTATGATATCCTAGTGAGAGTGCTAGTAGCGGAGGTTTTTAATTTGTATAATCTAATCATGAATATTTTGATTATTGACTCTATTTTAATCGTTATTGCCGTTATGATGCAGCCTCAAAAACAGCAAGATGCTTTAAATGCTTTGTCTGGAGGAGCCGGAGATTTATTTAGTACCCAGAAAAAGCGTGGATTTGAAGCTTTTATGGAAAAGGTAACGGCAATCTTGGCAATTATTTTCTTTGTTTGTGCGTTAGCGTTAGCTTTCCTATCATCGAAATAATTATGAAATCCTCCTGTTTTTGACGGTAGGATTTTTTTGTATTGTGAGGTTTTAATAATGAAAATAGTACCACCTCAAACTTTATTTACCGATCGTGGGCCGCAGGCCATTATCCTGCTTCATTCTTATACGGGTTCACCGAATGATTTTCGTTCCTTAATGCGGGGGTTGGCCCAGGCCGACTATAGTGTTTATGCCCCCCTCTTTACTGGTCACGGAACGAACAATCCCACAGATGTTTTAACAAAGGGTAATGTGCAAGCTTGGTGGCAGGACACCCAACAAGCTATTAATTTTGTTCAGCAGCATAATAAACATTTGCTGGCAGTTTTTGGTTTATCCTTAGGTTCAATTTTTGCCTTAAAAGCTCTAGAAAATTATCCCCAGATTGATCTGGGAGGGGTTTTTGGATCCCCAATGTTTGCTTCCGATATGACCAACGTGCGCGCTGGCTTTTTCCAATATGTTCAAAAAATTGAACAACACCAGGATCTGGGCTTTGGACAAAAAACTCATCAACAGCGGTTGATTGAACAATTACTCAATCCGGCCTTGAACTCAATTTCGCAAACGACACTAGAAGTACGGCAGCAGTTGTCTCAAATTAAACAGCCACTTTTTATTGGTCATGGTAGTAATGATGAAATCATTAATAATATTTCTTCCAAACTTTTACGCGAGCATGTTCAGACTATCGTAGATTTCCATCTTTATCCTAATGCTGGCCACGTGATTACAGTTAATAAGGCACGACCGCAATTGGAACAAGATTTATTACAATTTTTATCTAAAAATAGGAGTATAACAAACTGAATGGAATTTGAAAAAAACAAGTTGATTTCTGATGTTTTAGAAATCTTTCGGCATTATCCTGATCGACGCTATACGGCACAACAAATTACTGATCTTTTACGTTTGCACGGAAAAACTGCTTATAACCGAATTCTAAAGGCTTTAGCGATCCTTGAAGGCGAAAATAAGATTACGGTTAATAATAATAATCAATTCAAACTAGCACCGATTAATCAAACTGTAACTGGTACTTTTCGAGCTAATGATCGAGGCTTTGGGTTTGTTCGCTATGATGAAGAAGAACCAGATATTTTTATTGCGCGGCCTAACACCTTGCATGCTATTAATGATGATGAAGTGGAAGTGAAGATTGTTAAACCGGCTAATCCTTGGGGTGATAATGGAGCTGAGGGTCAAGTTACCAAGATTTTGGATCATGGAGTTAAAAAACTAGTGGGTGAGTTTATGCCTTACAGTGAGGTTCAGGCTCGTAAAACTGGTCTGCTTGGTTATGTTCATAGTTATGAAAAAAAATTAGCTAATAATCCTGTTTTTATTAAAAATGCTGGTATTAGTCCGCAAATGGGAGATATGGTACAGGTGGAAATCATCTCTTATCCTAGTGATGAATTTCCCCGCAGTATGTTGGGAATTGCCTTGAAAACTCTTGGTAATAAAGATACTCCCGGTGTCGACGAAATGACCATTGTTTATCAAAATGAGGTTAAAGATGAGTTTCCTAATGAAGTTTTACAGGAAGCTCAAAACATTCCTGATCAGCTACAGCCAGTAGATTGGCAAGGTCGACGCGACAATACCAAACAGCAAGTGGTTACGATTGATGGGGATGATTCTAAGGACTTTGATGATGCGGTCACTGTTTGGAAATTAGAAAATGGTAATTTCCATCTGGGGGTTCATATTGCTGATGTTAGCCATTATGTCAAAGTAGGAAGCTGGTTGGATCGCGAAGCGTATGAACGGGGCACGAGCACTTATTTAGTTGATCGTGTCATTCCGATGCTGCCCTTTCGTCTATCCAATGGTATTTGTTCTTTAAATCCTCAAGAAGACCGCTGTACTTTAAGTTGTGACATGGAAATTAGCCCTACTGGGCAAATTTTGCATCATGAAATTTATCCTAGTGTTATTCGCTCTCAAGCCCGCTTAACTTATAATAATGTGAATAAGATTTTAGATGGTGATCCGTTATTGCGTCAGGAATATCATAATTTGGTGCCAATGCTGGAAGAAATGGCGCAACTACACGAAATATTATTTAAAATGCGTCATCAACGTGGAGCTATTGATTTTGAAGAAACTGAAGCTCAAATTATTGTAGATGAAAATGGCAAACCAATTGATATTAAATTGCGGGAACGCGGAACTGCGGAAAAGATGATTGAATCTTTTATGCTGGCAGCCAATGAAACTGTGGCCGAGCATTATAATAAAATGCATGTTCCCTTTTTATATCGAGTGCATGAACAACCAGATCCAGATAAAGTAAAAAACTTTTTTGAAATGGCAAGTTCTTTTGGACTTTCTGTCCCTGGTAATGCGCAAGATGTTTCGCCAAAAATGTTTCAAGCAGTTTTAGAAAAGGTGGCAGATACCCCGCAAGAAGCAGTAATTACTACAATGTTATTACGTAGCTTGCAACAAGCGAAATACTCGCCTGATCCGCTCGGACATTTTGGTTTAGCGGCCACCTATTACACTCATTTTACTTCTCCTATTCGGCGTTATCCTGATTTAATGGTCCACAGAATGATTCATAGCTACGCTCAGGAAGGGACAGCGTTACCAATTCAGGAAAAATGGAGCGAACATTTGCCTGAAGTTGCAGTTCACACTTCTGCTTGTGAACGAAAGTCGATTGATGTCGAAAGAGCTGTCGATGACTTGAAGAAAGCCGAATATATGATGGACAAAGTTGGTCAGGAATTTGATGGGGTTATTAATTCAGTTACCAGTTTTGGCATGTTTGTTTCTTTAGAAAATACAGTCGAAGGTTTAATTCATATTTCTAATATGTTAGATGATTATTATGAATTTCATGAAGAGGAATTATCCTTGGTGGGAAAAAGAACCCATAAGACTTATACAATGGGTGAGGCCATTAGAGTTCGTTTAATCCGGGCTGATGCCCAGCAGCGCCAAGTCGATTTTGAACTGGTTTTGACACCTGAGGAGCAAAAACGTGCCGATGAAGAAAAGAGACGGCGCTTAGCTGCTAAACCTCAAGGAAGATCCAGACATCGTTTTAACAATAAAAATAATTCTGCTAAAACCAAAAATACCAACTCTAGAAAAAACAAATATGAGCGTAAGTTGTAATTATGATTAAGAAGGTGATTTGATTTGAAAAAACATCCCCAAAAAGCAGCCAATGTTATGGCGACTAATAAAAAAGCCCGTCACAACTATAATATTTTAGAAACTTATGAGGCAGGAATCGTTTTAACCGGGACAGAAATCAAGTCAATTCGTGCTGGACGTATGAACATAAAAGATGGTTTTGCACAAATCCATAATGGAGAATTATTACTGTCTAATGTGCATATCAGTCCTTATGATCAAGGCAATCAATTTAATCATGACCCTTTACGCAATCGAAAATTACTCTTGCATAAAAGAGAAATTAATAAAATAGCTGGTCAAATTCAAAAAAAAGGTGTTACCGTTGTGCCTTTAAAAGTCTACTTGAAACACGGTTTTGCTAAAGTTTTGCTGGGGGTTGCCGAAGGTAAAAAATTATACGATAAACGCGAAACTTTAAAACGCCGTGACCAAGAGCGAGAAATACGGCGGCATTTAAAAAATGTCTTACGTTGATTTAATACTATAACTAAAAGTGAGGAAGGATATGTCAGCTGCGGTTACTTCTGGTTATCTGCTTAAAAAATTATGTAATTTGTTAGAGCAGCCCCAAGGGGCTAATTTAACCATTAAAGAATTAACTGTTTGTTGTGCGGTCAGTCGTAGTACTATTTATCGACATTTTCCGGCTGGTTTGCAAGATCTTTGTTTGGCAATCTTAAAAGAAGAAGCTAATAAGCTGTTACAATACGAATGTAATAGCTGGCAGAGTGTAATTGAAGTTAGTGTTAATTACATTGCTCAACACCGCTGGCGTTTTATTAATCTTTATAAATTAGTTATTATTGAACAAACTCCAAGTTTTTGGTTAAAAATTTTTAGAAAGTTTTTGTTGTCGTATATTACCCAACAACTGCAAGCCGATAAATTACTGGATTTTGTTCAAAAACGTCCTTATGAATTGGATTTTCTGGCGGCGGGCATGTTATTTCAGCTTTTGGCTTGGTTAGATGGACAATTGAAAACTAAGCCCGAAGTAGTTATTCAACAATTGCTGAGCGGAGGTCAGTTATTTTATTTCACGTTTATCAAAATCAATGTGATTAAATATTCTCAAAATGAGACATATTTATTAAAATGTAGCTTTATCTTCAAAGAAAATGTTGTTATTATGAAAACGTCAGCAATTCTGCTGGCAACAAATTTTTAAATCAGTAAACGATCATAAAAAAGGCCGGCTGGACTTTTTGCTATTTATGTTATTTAATTATAGACAAAGGATGGATTTATGCTTAGACGTGCCAACGCCCAAGATGCGCAAGTAATATTAGAACTTTTACAACAAATTTTTACGGATATGGAATTAGAAATAATGCAAAAATATCCTCAACAAATTCATAATTTATTAGAGGAAACTTTTCGTGAACCAAAGGTTTATCAAAATACAATTGTAATCGAAAAAAAGCAGCAGGTAGTGGGAGTCTTGATCGGTTATCCAGCGGCTTTAGAAAAAGAAATTAATAGTTATTATCAAAAGTTGGCTCCTAAATATGGTTTACCACGTAATTTAGAGCTGTTTGCAGAAGAAAGCTGGTCTGATGAATGGTATTTAGACTCTATCGCCGTTGCCCCGGCTTATCAGGGACAGGGGTTAGCTACTAAATTAATTGCAGCACTTCCGCAATTTTTTGATGTTTCTTTGGTGGGTCTAAATGTTGATTTTCAAAATCAACGGGCTTTACGCTTATATCAACACTTAGGCTTTCAAATTGTGGGAACGACAAAAATTGGTTCTCATCAGTATCATCATATGCAAAAAAGTATCTTTCCCAATGATTAATGCTGCAGAAGCTGATTCAAATTAGTTTTTGTCAGAGGGAAAATTAATATTTCTTTTCAATTGCACTCTTAATTGCCGCCCTTTTAAACGTTCTAAGGAACGTTTATTTTTTGTATTACGACTAGTCTGATTTAAAACAGCTGCTAGTAAAATTCCAACTTTATATTCTGCATTATCATTAATATTTAAAAGATAACCTTCATGTCCATTTTTAAAGTAAATGTTATCAACAGTCATAATTACTTGGTGATGAAAATCATGAACCACATAATTATTTTCGATTAGGTTACCAGTAATTAACCAATGCACTGTAGGAGCAAGCATAAGTTGATGACGGGAATTGTTGAGGTGATACACTTTTGTGATTATATTAGACCCAATTTTAATTTGATAATTAGGCCAGCTGCTATGAGATATTTGTTCAATACTACCAATAATATCTTGACTAACGCCTAGTAAATTATAACTGGTTTTCCAATGTGGCGGAATCCGAATTAAGTAGTACAGAGGTTCTTGTTTAACGTTGGTAATTTGAATAATGCCGGCAATATTAGCAGCATTAAATTGCATATAAAATATCATTATTTGATACCACTCTTTCTTCATCCGTTCAACTTAAGGTTTGAACAAAAGCTTAGTAACATCAAGATTATTGCAATCGTCTTGTCTTGCAGGGTTAATTAGTAATTATTTAATAAGTTTACTACGTGTGATTCATAATAAGAAGAGTTTGTGCAGCAAATTATTTTTAAATATGGTTATTAAAAATTCTCTAGAATTTTAGCAAAGAGCAGCTGTTGTTAAAAAAGGAACTCTTGGCTAGTAATCGTAAATTATAGCTCGGTATACTTTGGTTAATAGCAAGCTGGTAGTAAAAGTAGGATTGATTAATTTACAATGAGTTGTTGCAGGAGCTCTTGTCGTTTTATACAATAAAACTAGAAATTGATTTTTTGAGAACTAAACTGTTTTTTGAATTCTGGGCCTCTAACTGGTAGAATAGATACCACTGGTGGTTACGATTTCATAATAGAGGTGATGTTTTTTAAAAAATAACATTTGTCAAAATAAAGTGGCTGCACCAAGAAACTTGCTGGTTTTTTTTAAGCTTTAAATATCTTTGAAATTAGCCTAGAAGTTAGTTTTTGAACTCAGAAATTTGTTGGGAAATAACTGTAATGACAATAACAAGAAAAGATATTAGCAGCTTAAAATAGTTACTTGAATAAAGTAAGTTCCTTTTATTGGCAGTTATTAAATTTTGGCATGTGGAAAACTTCTTTTGACGTTATACTAAAATTTTACCATAAGCAGGGTGATTATTGAGTTGAAACAACTAATAAAAAATGACTGGCAGGATGTTTTAGGGGCCGAATTTGATAAAGAGTATTATCGACAACTGCATCAATTTTTGAAGCAGGAATATCAAACTCAGACCATTTATCCTGATATGTATCATATTTTCCAAGCCTTTGAGTGGACATCATTTCAAGCCACTAAGGTGGTTATCTTAGGGCAGGATCCTTATCATGAACCGCATCAAGCTCATGGCTTAAGTTTTTCTGTTTTGCCTGGCAATAAGGTGCCACCTTCCTTACAAAATATTTATAAGGAATTGCAAGCAGATGTCGGCTGTACTCCCGTTAATCATGGTTATTTAAAACATTGGGCTGATCAAGGCGTCTTATTATTAAATTCTGTGTTAACGGTGCGCCGTGGGAAGGCTTTTTCTCATCAAGGCAAAGGTTGGGAAAAATTGACTGATCAGGCTATTAGTAAACTTTCTGAAAAAGGTCATGTAGTCTTTATTTTATGGGGAAAAGCAGCCAAATCGAAGTCAAGTTTAATTGATACCCGGCAAAATACTATAATTAGTTCAACTCATCCCAGTCCATTTTCCGCAAATTATGGTTTTTTTGGTTCGCATCCTTTTTCTCGGGCTAATCAAGCATTGACCCAGTATGGAGAAACGCCAATAGATTGGCAATTACCGGCACAACCAGAAACAGAAAATTAGGAGGCAATATGATGGAATTATTTGAATCGTTAAAGCAAAAAATTAAGGGAAAAAATTTACGAATTGTATTTCCAGAAGCAACTGATGAACGGATTTTAAAAGCGGCTGTGCGCTTGCAACAAGAAAATCTAGTTGAACCAGTTTTTTTGGGTGATGCTGAAGAAATTCAAAAAGCAGCACTTGCTGCTGGAGTTACTACTTCCCAGATTAAAATTTTAGATCCTAATAATTATTCTGATTTTGAACAAATGGTGGATGCCTTTGTAGAAAGACGTCATGGTAAGAATACTAAAGAACAAGCACAAAAGATGCTCCGTGATCCTAATTATTTCGGGACTATGCTTGTCTTCTTGGGACAAGTTGACGGAATGGTTTCTGGAGCGGTTCATCCTACTGGAGATACGGTACGTCCAGCTTTACAAATTATTAAAGTTAAGCCAGGATTAACGCGGACTAGTGGGGCTTTTATTATGCAAAAAGATGATCAGCGTTATTTATTTGCTGATTGTGCCATCAATATAAATCCTAATAGTCAAGAATTGGCCGAAATTGCAGTTACTTCCGCCAAAACGGCTCAGTTGTTTGATATTGATCCCAAAGTAGCCCTATTAAGCTTTTCGACTAAAGGTTCTGCTAAAAGCGATGAGGTGACCAAAGTAGCAGAAGCCGCAAAATTGGCTCAACAGATGGATCCTGATTTGGCTTTGGATGGAGAATTACAATTTGATGCTGCTTTTGTGCCGAAAGTTGCTCAGCAAAAAGCACCTAATTCTACCGTTGCTGGTCATGCTACAGTATTTGTTTTCCCAGAATTGCAATCGGGAAATATTGGTTATAAGATTGCCCAGCGCTTTGGTGGTTTTGAAGCAATTGGTCCAGTGCTGCAGGGATTAAATAAGCCGGTTTCAGATTTATCACGCGGTTGCAATGAAGAGGATGTTTATAAATTATCCTTAATTACTGCAGCCCAAGCACTCTAATATGACAATGCACCTGGTAACTGCCAATTATCAAGCAACCATTGCTTATGGGTATCAATTAGGCCAATTATTACAGCCCCAAGATCTGATCTTATTAGATGGTGATTTGGGAGCTGGTAAAACCACGCTAACTCAAGGTATTGCCCAAGGGCTAGGAATTAAACGACCGATTAAAAGCCCTACCTTTACTTTAATTCGCGAATATCAGTCTGGGAGAATTCCTTTATATCATATGGATATGTATCGTTTAGAAAACTCTTCGGCTGATGAATTAGGATTAAGTGAATACTTTAATGGGGATGGAGCTGTGGTCATTGAATGGTCCCAATTTATTAAGGATGTATTACCTACAAGTTATTTGCGTATCGTTCTTAAGCAACAACAACCGACTAGTCGTGAATTAAATTTTCAGGCTTTGGGCTGTCGTTATCAACAATTGCTGCAGCAGTTCCAACAAGCAATTGCTGATAAGTAATTATAACCGTATTAAAAAGATGACTAATGAATTAATTTGGTCATCTTTTTAATTGGCTCTTCGCCAAACTGAAGGGCAGTTTTAATTAGAATTTCAGCACAGGCAATGGTATCATCAAGAGCGTGATGATGGTGGGTTAAGGGGATTTTGAGAAGCTGAGCAACAGTATTGAGTTTATGGTTAGGCATTTGCGGATATAATTTTCGTGAAGTTCGCACTGTATCAATAGCTTGATAAGTTGGCGCCGGTAAATTAAACATAGCTAAAGTTTCCCGGAGAACCCGGGTGTCAAAAGGAGCATTGTGCGCAGCAATCAAATTGTCTTGGGTAAAAAGGGATTGAATATGAGGCCAAACCTGATCAAAGGTAGGAGCTGATTTGACATCCGCTGGTTGAATATGGTGAATAGCGATGTTACGATAATTAAAATTTTGTAAAGGATTAATTAATGTATAAAATGTATCTGTGATTTGGTTATTTTCGATTAAGGCCAAAGCTAGTGAGCAAGCGCTAGAGCTTTTTCCATTAGCAGTTTCAAAATCCATGGCAACGAAATTCATAATTTACTTCCTTTTTTGTAACTATCTGGTCTTTCATTATATACTATAAGTATTGCCAGGGAGAAGTTTTAATTTCTAATACTGTTAAGAGGTTAATTTAAATGACGAATGATTTACTGACGTTACCAATTAAAATTAAGACTAATGAACCTTTAAGTCGGTATACGTATACTAAAACAGGAGGTCCGGCCGATTATCTAGCGTTTCCTACTACTCGTCAAGAATTAAAAGATCTATTAGTAAGGTCTCGAAAACAAAAAATGCCTGTAACTACTTTGGGCAATTCCAGTAATTTAATTATTAAAGATGGCGGTATCCGAGGCTTGGTCATCATGTTGCCGAAATTCAACAAAATTGAAGTTAAACAACAGCAAATTACCGCAGAAGCAGGGGCGGCCATTATTGCAGTTACTAAGGCAGCCAGTAAGGCTAGTCTCACCGGTTTGGAATTTGCAGCCGGAATTCCTGGCAGTGTGGGCGGAGCTATTTTTATGAATGCGGGGGCTTATGGAGGAGAAATTGCTAATGTAGTCAGCAGTATTGATGAAATTTTGCCCGATGGCCGTGAAGTACAAATTAGCGGGTCAGACTTGCATTTTGGCTATCGCCATAGTGTTGTCCAGGAAAATCATGGTATTGTAGTAGCAGCCACTTTTAATTTAGAGGCAGGTCAGCAGCCGCAAATTCAAAATAAAATGGATGAGTTAAATGCTTTAAGGCGTTCAAAACAGCCTTTAGAATATCCTTCTTGCGGTAGTGTCTTTAAACGGCCACAAGGCTATTTTACAGGTCCCTTAATTATTAAAGCCGGATTACAAGGCAAAAGTATCGGCGGGGCTCAAGTATCCAACAAACATGCAGGGTTCATTATTAATACGGGCAATGCCACAGCCACGGATTATTTACAGCTAATTCAGTTAATTCAAAAAACAGTCAAGGAAAAATTTGCGGTACAATTAGAAACTGAAGTCCGCATTATTGGGGAAGATTAGAAATTAAGGATGATCCTATGCAAAATTTTATCAGTAACTTATTTACGCTCAATACTTTAACCAATATTATTGATGTTTTATTTGTTTGGTTTTTGATTTATAAACTATTGATGCTTATTCGCGGTACAAAAGCTATTCAGTTATTAAAGGGTTTATTAATTATTATTATTATAAAATTGATTAGCTGGTTTTTAAATCTTCACACGGTGGCTTATTTAACTGATCAAGTTTTTAATTGGGCTGTAATTGCAATTATCATTATTTTTGCCCCGGAAATTCGCCGCGGATTAGAGAAATTGGGCCGCATCCCCATCTTTTTGCCTGTTAAAAATGAACAAAAAGACATTGCAGATAACTTAATTCAAGCTTTGGATAAATCCATTCAGTATATGTCAAAAAGACGGATTGGGGCGTTAATTACAATTCAAATGGATACCGGCTTAGAAGAATATGTGGAAACTGGAATTAAGCTCAATGCTGATGTTACGGGAGAACTATTAATTAATATTTTTATTCCCAATACTCCGTTACATGATGGAGCGGTCATTATTAATAAGAATAAAGTCGAAGTAGCAGCGGCCTATTTACCTTTATCTGAAAGCAATGCTATTCCTAAAAAGCTAGGTACCCGACATCGAGCAGCTGTAGGTATTAGCGAAGTGACTGATGCTTTGACGGTTGTAGTTTCCGAAGAAACCGGCAGTGTTATGATTACTCACAAAAATCACATGCTGCAAGATTTAAGTCGTGAGGATTATCTCAATTACTTGCGGGCCCAGTTAGAGCCACGGGAAGAAAAAACTAAATCCTTTTTTAGTAGTCTTTTAACCGGGCATAAAGGAGAAAATACTAAATGAATAAATGGCGGCAGTTTACTAATTCTAAATATTTTTATATGCTCTTATCTTTGGCTTTAGCAATCTGGATTTATGTTAGTGTTTCTGCTCCCAGTATTGGCAGCACCCGTAATGCTACTAACTCTAATAATGTAGCTGTAGCTGAAAAAACATCCACGGTTAATATGAGCTTACAAGTCGATGTAGATTCTAATACTTTTTTTGTCACTGGTTATCCTAAACAAGTAGCAGTTAAAATTCAGGGACCCGCTGCTTTAGTCACAGCTACCAAAAATACGCAAAATTTTACTACTTACATTGATTTACGGCAATTAGGAATTGGCAAACATCGAGTTCGTGTTCGTCAAAATGGTTTAAATCGTGAGTTAAAGTATAGTATTAAACCGGAATATGTAGATATTGATATTGAACCGCGCATGGAAAAAACTTTCCCTATTCAAACAGCCTATAATAGTGCCGGAGTAGCTAAAGGCTATCAGGTGGGTGAAATCTCTGTTCGTCCACAAGTAGTACAAGTGGTCGGAGCCCGCTCGGAAGTGCAGAAAGTAAGTCAAATTGTCGCACGTGCTAATTTGCCGAAGGATTCCACGACTGATTTTAATCGTGAAGTACTGTTACAAGCCTTAGATAGTCAAGGTCATACCTTATCAGTTCTCTTGTCTCCGCAAACTGCTAATGTTAAAATTCCGATTTCTTTGCCGAAAAAAAGAGTTCCCGTTAAATTTACCCAAACCGGCTCTAGTGATAAGACCTATAGTTTCTCGTCCGAGATATCGGCGGTCACAATTTTTGCTCGTAAGTCTGTCTTAGATAAGATTGATGAACTGGAAATTCCAATTGATGTTACTAAGTTAGATAAGAAGAATTATGAAATAATAACCCTTAACCAGGTGAAATCTGATATCATAGACTCAAGCCCGCGCACTATTAAAGTATATGTTCACCGCGGAGATGACTCTGAATCGAATACTACTAATAGTGGTGAAATTAATGGAAGCAATCAATGAATTAATAAACAAGCAAGTAAGAGGTAAAAATAAAGATGGTTAAATATTTTGGTACTGATGGAGTTCGCGGAGTTGCTAATAAAGAACTATCTCCGGAACTGGCTTTTAAATTAGGTCGTTGCGGAGGTTACGTTTTATCAGAACAAAAAGATAAAGATGATGAAAGACCAACAGTTTTAGTTGCTCGCGATACAAGAAAATCTGGGCAAATGTTGGAAATGGCCTTAATTTCAGGACTATTATCAGTTGGAATTGAGGTTTTGGACTTAGGCGTTATTACTACTCCGGCCGTAGCCTATTTGGTTAAAGTCCAAGATGCGGATGCGGGAATAATGATTTCTGCTTCCCATAATCCGGCCAGTGACAATGGGATTAAATTCTTTGGACCTGACGGTTATAAATTGAAGGATTCTACAGAAGAGGAAATTGAACATTTCTTAGACCAAGAAGTTGATAGCTTGCCACGGCCGTCAGCTGAAGGGCTGGGAACGTTGGAAAGTTATAAAGAAGGTTCGCTCAAATATTTAGAATTTTTACGGCAAAGTATTTCTGAAGATCTATCAGGGATTAAAGTAGTTTTAGATGGTGCTAATGGTTCCACCAGTGATTTATTGACAAAATTGTATGCTGACTTAAATGTAGATTTTACCACTATAGCTACTAATCCGGACGGTACGAATATTAATGACGGTGTTGGTTCTACTCATCCGGAAAAACTGGCCCGAGAAGTTGTTGCCCAAAATGCTCAGGCAGGACTGGCTTTTGATGGTGATGGTGATCGGTGTATAGCGGTTGATGAAAAAGGCAATATTGTTGATGGCGATAAAATTATGTATATTTTGGGAAGCTATTTTAAAGATCACGGCCGTTTAAAAAAAGATACCGTCGTGACCACGGTGATGAGTAATTTAGGATTATATAAAGCTTTGGCGGCTAACGGAATGAAGTCAGTGCAAACCGCTGTAGGCGATCGTCATGTGGCAGCAGAAATTGTGAAAAATGGTTATAACTTGGGCGGTGAACAGTCCGGACATATCATTATATTTGATGTTCATAATACTGGCGATGGTATGTTGACCGGAATCCAATTGTTAAATGTTATTAAACAAACTGGTAAAAGTTTGTCTGAGTTAGCTGCACCGGTGCAAACTTATCCGCAAAAATTAGTTAATATTAAGGTTGCTGATAAGAAAAATTGGCGTAACTATCCTGCTATTCAGGCTGAAATTGATACAGTTGAAAAAGAAATGAATGGTGACGGTCGCGTCTTAGTTCGGCCGAGTGGAACGGAACCTTTACTCAGAATTATGGTTGAGGCCGCTACTGAAGAGCAGGCTAATCAATACACGCAACAAATTGCCCGTGTAGTTCAAAATGAAATGGGATTTTAAGAATAGTTAGATAAAATAAAAAGCTTATCGTGTTTTTTGACGATAAGCTTTTTCCCTTTTGAAAAAATATTTTTCTTAATCAAAGAGTTACCATGAAAAATAATAACTGGAAAATTTTGGTTAATGTGCGATTTGATGAATAAGAGGATATATTTTAATGGTTGAAACACTGTACTATGAGGTTATTTATAATATTTGCTTAACCTATATTATAGAATTCATCCTGATTATAAACCAATTAATGTAAAATCTAAATTTTAATTATGTTCTTCCTGACTTGTTGGTTCGTCTTTTTGGGCTTGACCGTCTTTACTAGGCTTTGAATTTTTATCGTGATTAGTAATAGCCTGTGCTAAAAGTGCCGTCTGACCGTAATTACTATTGTCATTGTTAGGCACAACCACAATATTAGCTGGTGAAGCAGCTAATTTACTATAAGCATTAATCGATTGATTTTTAAAATATTTTTCATCAGCGTGGGTTAAGCCTGCTTGAACGGTATCGATCCGATAACGCTCCGCATCAGCCTTAGTCCGGGTTGCTTCTGCCTGCGCTTTAGCAGTTGCAATTAAAGCGTTATTTTTGGCTTCATTAGTAAGGCGAATCGATTCAGCTTCACCTTCGGCTTGAGCAATAGTAGCAATCCGTTGCCGATCGGCGGTTAACTGCTTGTCCATTGCCCGTTGAATTTCTTCTGAAGGCAGTAATTCATCAATATTGATCCGATCAACATTAATACCATATGTATTGGTTAAATCGCCAATTGCTACAGATAAATTAGCATTAATTTTAGCCGTGGAGCCTAAGGCGTCATTTAATTCCATGCGGCCAATAATATCGCGCAAATGTCCTCTGACTAGCTGAGCCATTGATTCTACGGAATCAGTATTATTATATTCATATTTAACAGCATCTGTAACATGGTAATTAAGGGTAATGGAAGTAGAAACTTCAGCATTATCCTTAGTAATAATCGAATAGTGCGGCAGTTCAATCGGTTGCATCGCTAAACTGACTATCCGGATTTTCTGGACAAACGGAATATAAAAATGCAGACCTGATTCAATACTATGTTGATATTTACCAAATAGTTCTACTAATCCTTGACAGTTTTGGGGTACTATTTTAATTCCTAAGGGCATTTTCTAACCTCACTTTTTAATTGCTCTAATGGTAAGTATATTACCGGTAACGCCAATCACTAAATAGGCCGCCGAATTCAGAATGGGTGCATTATTTTCAGTTAAATAACGGTAAAAAATCCCGTTAACTTTAAGTAAACCACTTTCTGGAAAAATTTGCGCTGGACTTACTATTTGATTGAGTACTAGCTGATTTTCAATAGACGGAATCTCGTTATTTTGTAGAGCTTGTCGAACACTTTGAATAATAAGTTGATCAATACTAGTATTTTGCGCTTGGGCGGCACTCTTTAATTGTTGATAGAGTTCACTAGGAAAGCGAATAGTTGCTAAAATCGTTTTCATTTTTATTGGACTCCTTTTATAAATTTAATAATATCATACTGGTATTATTAAGAATACAATAAATTTATAATTAAAGAACGATTACTTTAAAAATCTTGATAAAAAGAGAAGAAAAATAAGTATACCAATTATAGATATTTATTGACAATTATATCCTATATTGCTAAGATACCAATTGTTGAGTGATGTTATATTCAACTAATTAGGACTATACCAATTTTAGGAGAGAAATTTATGTGTGGAGTTATAGGCGTAGTTGGCAACAATAATGCCACGGAAATATTGTTATCAGGATTAAAAAGACTAGAATATCGAGGCTATGATTCTGCGGGAATATATGTTAATGATCAACATGGTAATGACCATTTAATTAAACGTGTAGGAAAAATTGTTAATTTGCAACAAGCAATCACCAATGAGGATAGTGGAATAACCGGGATTGGGCATACTCGTTGGGCCACTCACGGTAAACCTAGTCAAAGTAATGCTCATCCGCATTTTTCTCAAGATCGGCGTTTTTATCTAGTGCATAACGGAGTAATTAATAATTTTGCAGAGCTGAAAGCCAAATATTTAACAGGAGTAGAATTTCAAAGTGATACTGATTCTGAAGTAGTAGTGCAACTGATTGATTATTTTGCAGTAACAGATCAAGTTGATGCTTTAACAGCTTTTCGCAAAACTTTGCAGTTACTGGAAGGTTCCTATGCTTTTGCCTTAATGGATCGTCAAGAACCGGATAAGATTTTTATTGCTAAAAATAAGAGCCCTTTATTAATAGGTCTAGCAGCCGGTTATAATTTGATTTGTTCGGATGCTTTGGCCTTTTTGGATCAAACTGATACCTTTTTAGAGATTCATGACGGCGAAATGGGAATAATTACTAAGGATAATGTGCAACTAACTACTTTAGATAATCAGCCAATCCAAAGACAGCCTTATCAAGTACAAATGGATGCTAATGATCTTTCTAAGGGAACTTATGACAGTTATATGCTCAAAGAAATTGATGAACAACCAGCTGTCTTACGACGAATCAGTGAGTACTATTATTCTTCAGAGCAAGATAAGCTGGCTCCGCAGTTGTTAGACGATTTACAAAAGGCAGACCGTTTATATATTGTAGCCGCAGGTACCAGTTATCATGCCGGTTTAGTGGCGCGACAATTATTTGAAGAATTAGCAGATATTCCTGTGGAAGTTCAATTAGCCAGTGAGTTTGGTTATCATATGCCGAAACTTTCTGCACATCCGTTTTTCATTTTCTTAAGTCAAAGTGGAGAAACTGCTGATAGTCGGCAGGTGTTAGATCAAGTGCGGCATTTATATTATCCTACGTTAACAATTACTAATGTTATTAATTCTACTCTGGCAAGAGAAGCTGAATACAGTCTGCCTTTATGTGCGGGCCCAGAGGTTGCTGTTGCTTCTACTAAAGCTTATATTGCCCAAATTGCAGTTCAGGCGATTCTGGCTCAAAAATTAGGTTTACAAAAGAAAATTGCAGCAGCCAGCGAGTTAGATGTTGCTCAACAATTAGGCCTTGCGGCTAATGCCATTCAAACTATTGTTGATCAAAAAGATTATTTGGAACAATTAAGTCATGATTATTTTGCTCAGCAAAACGCAGCTTTCTTTATTGGCCGGGGAAACGGTTATGCTGTGGCCATTGAGGCAGCTTTGAAATTAAAAGAAGTTTCATATGTGCATGCTGAAGGTTTTGCTGCAGGAGAATTAAAACACGGAACCATTGCTTTAATTGAAGAACAAACACCAGTTGTTGCCTTTATTTTAGAACAAAGCACGGCGGCACATACGAGAAGTAATGTTAAGGAAGTATTAAGTCGGGGTGCACATACTTTAATTATCAGCAAACAAAGTTTGGCTCAAGAAGGAGATCAATTAGTTGTAGCTGATTTAGATGAACGCTTGATGCCTTTGATTGCGATAGTACCTGCCCAATTATTTGCATATTATACAGCGGTTGAACGTGGGAATGACGTTGATCAGCCGCGAAATTTAGCCAAAAGTGTGACAGTAGAATAATTTATTAATTAATAGAGGCCGATTTTTAGGTGAGATTTGGTTTTGCTAACAGTGAAAAAGTAGTCTTTATAATCTATAATTCATGCAGTTGTGCTGATGTTGCTTTTATACAAATAAGACTTTTGATATTGAATATAAGTGAGCTTTTTATAGTTATTTCCCTAAGATGATGAAATTGTTTTTTAGTAGTTAGACCTGAAATTTCCCAATATCATGTGTCTTATGACTGATCTAAAAGGAGAAAGATCATTGTCAATGTTTTAGAGAAAAAAGTTGTACCGGTAGCTAATAAATTGGGACAGCAAAGACATATGGCTGCTATCAGGAAAGGGATTATTTCTACTTTACCTTTAACAATTGTAGGTTCCTTTTTTACAATCTTATCAAATATGCCCATTCCGGCTGTGGCTCATTTTTTATCCCCTTATCAAAAAATATTAGATATACCTTTTCGTTTTACTGTTGGTATTTTGTCGTTATACGCCACTTTTGTGATAGCCTATTCACTAGCGCAGTATTATAAATTAGATCCATTGACCAATGGAACTATTGGAGTTATGGCTTTTTTAGTGGCCACAGCTAAACCACTGCATGTTTTGAAGCCTCAGGGGATTGTAGAAGCTGGGCGCTATCTCAATATTGCCAACTTAAGTGCTTCTTCTTTATTTGCAGCCATTGTTACGGCATTAGTTTCTGTGGAAATAGTTCATTATTTTACAAAGCATAATATCACTGTTAAAATGCCGGCCGGAGTTCCTCCAGAGGTCGCTAATTCTTTTGCAGGCTTGTTTCCAGCAGCAGTAGTATTAATTTTATTTTGGTTAGTACGTCATTTGCTGGGATTTAATATTGCCACTTTTTTAAGTAGTCTATTGATGCCGTTAAAAGGAGTTTTAGCCGGTAATAGCTTAGGCGGTGGTATTCTTACAATTCTCTTCATTACGATTTTTTGGACGCTGCGTATTCACGGAACAGCGATTATGGATCCGATTATTTGTCCTTTTTGGGAAATGGCAATTGCCAAAAATATGACAGAATTTCAAGCAGGAACTAATGTTCATCATTTATCAACTATTTTTACTGAACAATTTTTACAATGGTTTGTATGGATTGGTGGTGCTGGTGGGACCTTGGCACTAGTGATTTTGTTTTTATTTTCTAAATTTAATTATTTAAAAGAATTAGGACGTTTGGCACTGCTTCCTGGTCTATTTAATATTAATGAGCCGGTAATGCTTGGCGCGCCCATTGTTCTCAATCCTATTTTAGCTATTCCTTTTATTATTGCGCCTATAGTAACTGCTGTGATTGCCTATTTTGCAACAATTAGCGGATTGGTACCGATGATGATGGCCCGTTTACCATTCAGTTTTCCTGCTCCGATTGCGGTTTTAATGAGTACTAACTGGAGTTGGCAGGCATTGGTGTTATCGCTGGTTAACTTTATGGTAGATTTGGTTATTTACTATCCGTTTTTTAAAGTTTTCGAATATCAACAGTTACAAAGAGAAACAACCACTAATAATTAATGGGATAGGATTGTGATTAAGATGGTGGAGACAGTTTTAGTAGGTTTATACTTTATTTTATGTCAGATAATTGTTAATAAAAAAAAGTACCCGGCGTTTTTACAACCGAATAAAGCTTCCCATACCTTAATATTAGGTATAGCTCTTATTATTATGAGTATAGTTATAGTTCATCTTTTTCATTGGAATTATTTTTAACCGATAGCTGTAACCATTTTTATGGGTTCTATTATTTTAGATAAATATCTACAAATTTTTGAAAAATTAGATCGGGGTAAAAAAGTTTAGTTTATTTATTAAAAATTTACCTCATAATCGACATTTTTCCTCAAAGATAGAATAAAGAAAGATCAATCTTTCATTCTATCTTTTTTGGTGGAAGCTTACTTTTAGTATTAAAATTACTCTTAGTAAAGAATTTAATGAGGTTAGTATAAATGAAAAAACGATTCCAGTGGCTGGCACTATTGCTCATTGTTTTAATTATTGGCGGGCTTTTTCTCAGTTCTTCCATGAGTTATCAGCAACAAACTTTGATTCCATTTTTGAAACATTATTTAGCTGGCCAACCTGGATATGATACTTTGAGTAACATCAAATTTATCTATGCAGGCAAAGAAGAGTCCATTGCTGCTGTTGGCTATTTTAAGTTAGTCGAATTTTTTATCCGTAAATTGGCCCATTTTAGTATTTTTGGCTTATTAGGCATTGCAACTTTTTGGTTTTTAAAAGATGAAATGCACACTCGACTTCTCGCTCCTTGGGTGGCCTGGTTTACGGTTACTGGCTGGGCTTGTTTTGATGAATTTCATGAAATGCTGACTTTTGGACGAACACCATTGGTGGAAGATGTAATGTTAGATAGTGCCGGCGCTTGTTGCGGAATAATTATAACAGTCTTGATCTTACTGGTTTATCAAAAATTAAGAAAAAAAGATTGAAGCAAAAGCAATATTCTGGTATGATAATAAGCGGTTTTATGTTTTTTACACTAAACAGAGAAAGAAGGAGTTAGCGGATGTCAGGACATTCTAAGTGGCATAATATCCAAGGACGTAAAAATGCCCAAGACGCAAAGCGGGGAAAAATTTTTCAAAAACTTTCCCGCGAGATTTATATGGCAGCAAAGAGTGGTGATCCTGACCCAGCGAATAACGCAGCTCTTCGTTTGGTGATGGATAAAGCACGTGCTGCCAATATGCCTAAAGACAATATTAAACGTGCGATTGACAAGGCTTCCGGTGCTGGCGGGGCTAATTATGAGGAAATAACTTATGAGGGTTATGCTCCTGGTGGAGTAGCAGTTTTGGTTAATGCTTTAACTGATAATAAGAATCGAACAGCCACTTCTGTGCGGGTAGCTATTACCCGTAATGGCGGCAGCATGGGTTCTGCTGGATCGGTTTCTTATTTGTTTGATCGTAAAGGCTATATTGTGATTGACCGTTCCACAACAGATGCTGACGAAGATCAAATGTTAGAAGATTTAATGGAAGCAGGCGCAGATGATTTACAGACTTCTGATGATGCTTATGAAATTTATACTGATCCTAAAGAGTTTTCAGCTGTTCGAGATGCCCTAGAAGCTAAGGGTTATCAATTAGCCAATGCTTCTTTAACAATGATTCCAAAAAATACGGTACCTGTTCCAGAAGATAAAAAAGAACAATTTGACCATATGATTGATCAATTAGAAGATGACGATGATGTTTCTGAAGTTTATACAGCGGCAGCTGAGGAAGACGAATAAAAACAATTAAAAAGATCCCGAAAAATTCGGGGTCTTTTTTTGTTTTCTGGGTATTTTAATAGTGAAAAGGAGGTGAGAATATGCAACCAGAAATTTATACGCAAAAAATTTTACAATTTGCCTGTCAAAGAGAAGTTTCTGATATTTTCTTTTTACTTCATTTACAGCAAGTAATGATTAAAATGCGAGAAATAGATGGAATTCATGATTATCAAATTTTAGATAAAAATTTTGCTGCGGGAGTTATAAATTATCTGAAATTTACTTCAGATATGGATATTAGTGAGCATCGTCGGCCCCAAGTGGGGGCCCGTAATTTTAGTTTTCAAAAACAACAAATTAACTTACGTTTGTCTTCTTTAGGAGATTATGCTAATCAGGAATCTTTAGTAATTCGTTTGATTTATCCCTTACGCAATTTAGTTACAAATGACCTAAAAGAACAACAATGGCAGGATATCATGAATCAAAGAGGATTAATTTTATTTAGCGGGCCGACCGGTTCTGGCAAAACGACCTCCATGTATCAGTTAACTAAAAAATATATCAATAATAAAATTGTACTGGCCATTGAAGATCCTGTAGAAATTATCGAACCGCAATTTCTTCAGGTTCAAGTTAATGAACGTGCCCAGATGAGTTATGCTAATCTTATTAAAACATCCTTACGTCATCGTCCCGATATTTTGATTTTAGGGGAAATAAGAGATGAGCAAACCAGTCAAATGGCGGTCCGAGCCGCTTTAAGCGGTCACTTAGTTATCTCAACAGTTCATGCGCGCAATAAATTTGCTGTAATTGGGCGCATGATGGAGTTAGGAGTGAGTCAGCGGGAATTATACTCGGTTTTAAATTGTGTAGTCTATCAACGGTTAATATTACAGACTACTGGAGTCATTAAACCTTATCGCGATGTTTTGCTGGCGGAGAATTTGAATCAGGCAATTACAATTCCCCAAAATAATTATACTGACTGGCAAAGAATGTTGCATCGCGATTATGAAAAAGGGCTTCTGGATGAAAATACCTATCGCCAATACCAGGCTGGATAAATTAAATCCGAAACGGCAAGCAATTTTTTTAGCAACTTTAGCAAAATTACTTAGTAATGGATTTTCTATTGAAGCTTCTTTAGAATCCATGCGCCTGATTTTACCACAAGAAAATAAATTACTATTGAGAATAATTCAACGTTTAAATATTGGAGAGAATTTAGCGGCAGCCTTATTTGATACAGGACCTACTAAAACTATCTTAAGTCAAATTATGATCGCCGAAATCCATGGTAATCTCATTAAATGTTTACGAGAAAATGCGGCTACTTTACTAATAAGACAAAAGAATTTGCAAAAAATACTGAATTTATTAGCGTATCCGTGTTTTTTATTAATTAGTTTAGGCCTTTTATTGCTGTTTTTACGAATAGAAATGGCCCAGCAACTGCCTTATTAGCTTTACCAAGATATTACTGGTTATGTTTACGGATTTTAGCAATAATTATTTTTTTTAGCATTATTAGGTACAATTATTTATTTGCGGCACACTTCTGAGATTAATCGGGCTTTAAAACAAATGCAAATTCCTTTCCTGGGGAGGATTTATCGTAATTATTTTCATTACTTAATTTTATCTGCTATTGCTACTTTTTTAAAAAGCGGTTTGTCGTTAAATGAAATTCTGGCGACCAGCAAACAACTTACTGTGGGTTCTATTCAACAACAATTGGCACAAGAGATAGAAGCACAAATTTTGGCAGGCCAACCATTGTCACTGATCATTTAAACTAATCCTTTTTTGCCTCCAGAAATAGATATCGCTTTGAATTTAGGACATAGTAATCAACAAATTGCCCTAGAATTACAAACTATTGCCGAAATAAAATATCAGAATTTACAACAACAATTGCAGAAATCGATTAATCAAATTCAACCAGTACTTTTTTTAGTTGTTGCCGGTTTAATTTTAGGAACTTATTTAAGTATTCTACTACCAATTTATTCGATGATGAAAGGGATGTAGAAATGGCTCAAAAGAAACATTCAGCATTTACATTAATTGAAATGGTCATTGTGCTGTTCATTATTTCGTTATTATTATTAATTATTATTCCCAATGTTAATCAGCAAAAAAATCAGCGGAAAGTAAAACTAATCATGCTTTTAAAACCACCCTCCAGACACAAGTTGATATGTATGAAGGACAGCATCCCACATGGGAAATTTTAAGAAAAGAACATTATTTATCTGATGCTCAAGCTAAAAAGGCAATAGATGGCGGTTATGAAATTGAAGCAGGCAATGTCGTTCCTCCGCATAAATAAGCTTAGCCCCGCCTTTACTTTGATCGAAAGTCTCATTACCTTAACCATAGTTTGCATTGTGCTTTTACTACCTACGATAAATTATCATCAACAATTAGAATTGCAACAGGAGAAATTGGCATTATTAGCGTTTCAAAGTAATTGGCATAATTGGATCAATGATTTTTTTTATACCATTAAGTTCGGATTATTAGTGTTCATCAGCAAACTCACTGTTTAAAATTCATTGATCCCAATAACCCACCACGTTCTTATGAACAACATTTGCCCCGTCAGCTGGATGGTCGGCTTTCTAGAAATTTTATTCGCATTAAAAGTGGTGAAGTAACACCGCAAACCATTATTTTTGTTTCTGCAGCTACTAATCAAGAATATCGTTTTAAGGTGCAGATGCAATGGGGAGAATTAATTGAAGAAAAAACATAGAGCAGTTTTATTATTAGATGATATGTTGGCTTTTTTTCTAGTTTTACAGGCAGTCACGATCATTCCCTTATGTATTATTCCAACTCAACAAAACCTAAGTACTGTCCAGCAAAAAGCCTTTTTCAAATTAGCCTGCTGGCAAAAACTTCAGCATCCTAATATTCAAGAACTTACCTTAAAAAATCAGCACTATACTTTCCAAGATCGAGGAGCAAAACTTGAAGTTTATCAGCAAAAGAAACGTTTGGAATACGATCGTCTTCAAAAAACATTCCGCTTTTTTACTGAATAAAATTTTAGTTTCATTATTAATTTTGATTTTAATTCTATCGATGATCGATTTTTTGTTGACATCTTATCATAATAATAGAGAACGTCTTTTTTATAACGAAAGTAATTGGGAAATTGCGATGCTGCGCTTAGAGCAAATGACTGCTGGAGCCCGATTAGTCCAAGCAGATGATAAGAGAGTATTATTTGAAACCGCTGGTACTTATAAATTTCCTCATAAAAAATATCAATTGCAAATTTATCATCATATGCTCCGAATAACCGGTGAACACGAAGGCCATGTACCGCTGCTGCTCATTCAACGCCAATTGAGTTTTAACGTTAGGGCATCGGTTTTAAAGATTACTGCCATTGATCGTTGGTAGAGAAAGTGGGAGTTTTATCTTGAGTTTCAATAGAACACATCGGGGTTTTGCCACTATTTGGGCCGTTTTATTGTTGAATATTGAATGTTTAATCATTTTGACTTATCTGAATTTTTATCAGCAGGAATTACAAAATTACCGCCAATTAGAGCAAATTTATACCCAAAAGATTATATCCATTGATAAATAAAATTATTTCCGCTAACATATAAAGGCAGAATTGTTATTTTGGGAGATGGATCTATGGCGCAAACACAAATTGATAAAATTTTTGCTTTTCTTGATCAAACGACTGAAAAATTGCGGAAATTTTTGAATGTTCCTTATCGTGATGCCTTATCAGAAAATATATTTAATATAATAGAACAAAAAACCCATATAGAAGATGGTTATCCTACTGCCGCTCAGGCTCAGGAGTTGGATAAATTATATCAGAATTTTGAGTTGTGTGATTATCCTATATGGGATGTTAAACGTGCAATCGAGTTGACAATTATTAAGGCACAAAAAATTGATAACGTAGATGTGAACTTATTAATGACGCCGGATATTATTGGGACTTTAAGTGCATTAGTCATTGCGGAAATATTTCGTCATTATCCCCGGCCGCAACTAGAAACAATGGATGCGGCTATTGGTACTGGCAATTTGTTAATTGAAGCCAATCGAGAATTGCAAAAAAGTACTCATTTGCGCCTTGCTATGCACGGAATCGATAACGATTACAATTCTTTAGAAATTGCTTCTGCTTTAGGAGAAGTTTTACAAAATAAGATTGATCTTTATCATCAAGATGCAGTAGCCTATTGGCTCCATAATGGGTATGATCTGATCTTATCTGATTTACCCGTCGGCTATTATCCTTTAGATGAAAATGCTCAAAATTTTCAAACAAAAGCAGCGACCGGACATTCTTATGCACATCATCTTCTCATGGAACATGCAATGAAGAATGTACACCCAGCCGGAATAGGTCTTTTTATTGTTCCTTCACAGATTTTTGAAACCAAACAAGCGCAAAATTTGGCACACTGGATGGTAACTGCAGTTTATTTACAGGCTGTTTTGAGTTTGCCGCAGTCTTTATTTGCTAGTCCGCAAGCAGCTAAGTCTTTATTAGTACTGCAACGCCATGGAGCTGGGGCCCAACAAAGTAAAGAAGTATTAATGGGACAAATTCCAGATTTGAAAGATACCAGTGCTATAATTAAGTTCAAGGACCAATTGCAAGATTGGACTAAAAAAACATTTGTATGGGAGAAATGATATGCAACGAAAGATTTTAGTAGTAAATTCTGGTAGTTCAACTTTAAAATTTAAGTTGTTTGCGTTACCAAAAGAAGAAGTAATTGTTAAAGGATTGGTGGACCGTTTAGGACTAGATCATTCAGTTTTTGAAATTACTTATCAAGGAAAAAAGCATTCCCAAGAAATACCTATCCAAAACCATGTTGAAGCAGTCAAGATTCTGATTCAACAATTACAGGATTTAAAAGTAATCGCTGATGTGCAGGAAATTTCTGGGGTTGGTCATCGAGTAGTTTCCGGAGGGCCTTATTTTGATAATTCAGTTTTATTAGACGAAAAAAGTTTAAAGGAATTGTCCCGAATTGATGAATATGCTCCTTTGCATAATCCAGCAGAACGTAAGGGAATTGAAGCTTTTGCTCAGAAGTTGCCTAATGTACCGCAAGTGGCTGTATTCGATACTACTTTCCATAAAAAAATTCCCCTAATGAATCAAGTATATTCCATTCCACGAGAATATGATAAAAAATTTGGAGCTCATCGTTATGGTGCCCACGGTACTAGTCATGACTATGTTTCTCATAAAGCGGCTGAATTTTTGCAGAAGCCGTATGATAAATTACGGATGGTTAGTATGCATATGGGCAGTGGAGTTTCAGTTACAGCGATTAAAGACGGACAATCGTTTGATACTTCTATGGGCTTCACCCCTGTAGCCGGTGTAACTATGAGCTCCAGAGCAGGTGATATTGATATTTCTTTAGTATCCTTTTTAATGGAAAAATTACAAATTACTGATATTCATGAAATGCTAGATATTTTAAATAATGATTCCGGTCTTAAGGGTTTATCAGGAGTGTCACCAGACATGCGGGATTTAATTGCTGTTAAAGATACTAATCCAAATGCGCAACTGGCGATTGATGTATTTATTAATCGAATTGTGAAATATGTAGGAGCTTATATTGCGGAAATGCACGGCATTGATGTAATGATTTTTACTGCAGGTATGGGTGAAAATAATCCTGCAATTAGACAGGCTATTATGGAAAACTTTGGCTTTTTGGGAATGAAAGTTGATCAAGATGGCAACGAAAATGGTAAAGGAATACGAAAAATTTCTGCTGCTGATTCTAAAATTGCAGCTTTAGTAGTTCCTACTGATGAAGAATTAATGATTGTTCATGAATTTGAAAGACTGGTAAAATAGTTGACCGTTTAAAGAAGGTCTGATTGATGTTAGTATCAATCGGACCTTTTTAGTATAAGAATAATTACTTGCAATTTATTAGGCTTTATTCTATACTAATATCTACTTAATAAGGGGATGTTATGGATTCGACATATATAGTTGAGCACTGATTGCATCTCGTAGGTTACGTCTACGTAAAAACGTTACAGTTAAATTATAACTGCAAAAAATAATAACAATTCTTACGCTTTAGCTGCTTAAAAACAGTTATTAGTGTGATCCTTTTAGCTTTGCTCAAGGGTTAAATTGGGTCTTAAAAAATTGAGCTACGTTTAATTGCGCCACCTGAACAATTAAAAAGAGATCAACAGGATAGTTATTAAGGTGAGCCTGGTTGTACGGCGTTCTTAATAATGAAATTTAAATAGTGCAGATATGGATGTAGATATTGGTGTGGCAGTATGTATGGACAGGAGTTCGATTCTCCTCATCTCCATTTTGAATATTGTCATTGGTTGTCAAATTTATTTAAAGTCTTGAGCCTGTAATGGTTTGAGACTTTTTGTTTTTACTTAATTATTCTATTTGACCTTATTTATTTCATTATGGATAGCCAAAATTAAGCGAATAATTAATCATAGCTTTTTGATTTATCAAATTATAATAGTTTGCTTCCTTCATTTTTCTTAAAATTATTTAAGGCTGAAACAGTTTTATTATCTGAATCATTAGTAACATGGATATAAATATTTAAGGTAGTCTCAATATCTGTATTACAAAAGATGGGTTTTAATGATTTTGAGAGTAATTGGGATTATTAGCCGCTAAAAAGTGTGCTTGTGGTGTAATTGATCAAATTTGAAACATTTAGTTTGGATTTCACTAGTTAATTGTACGGTCTGGTAATTGTAAATGGATGATTTTAATATTAAAAAGATTCATTGATCTTTAGAAACAAGATCAATTTCTAAAATTTCTTGTTTTCTTCCTTCCAGCTTTTTAACTCATTTATAGTTTAAGTGTTGAAACCAATCGTGTGACAATTGCTAGCTGTCCTAGTTGTACTAATTTTGCTATGATTATATGGTTAATATTTTTTGCTGAAGTAAAAACTGTATAAGCTAAAGAATAGATTTTTTGTTATCCAATTTATATATAGTATTTAAAAAATATAATAATTAGTTTTTCTCACACTAATTCTTTTTAGCAAATCTTTGTTTCTTCATATATTTAACTTGTTGTGCATTTTTGCAAGTATTTACATGGTTGAAAGAATTTTCCTTAATATATGGCAGATTACAAGTTTAATTCGAACAAGTTCTAAAAATTTCAATAGAAGTACGATAATTGTGCAACCTTAAAGGCCAATTATTTATCAGTTTGTTATCTTCCAACAATTGATCAGTATTCACTTGGTCAAAATTCGTTTTCTTCAAAAAGAACCGGTGCACTTGCACTTGAAATACTCATTGCTGCATCGTTCCCAAGGAAAATAGTGATGACAGAAATAATCTATTAAGCCGTAGCGCTGTTCTAAGCTGCAATGCTGGGTAAATTCTTTACCATAATATACTGTAATATTCTTCACCTTGTTACCAAGATTCTGCCTAAAACTTTCAAATGTCTGGTTCAAGGAGCGCGGTACGATCGACATCTTGCTAGGTCAATAAGGACTCATAAAATCGTACTTGATGCAATTCTGTACAGATAGTGGACTTGGAAATACCCTTAACTGATTGGCGATTGTTATTGCGCTTTACCTTGTTGGAATAAAAGAGCTATCGCTCCGCTATCCGACTGTTTTAAAATGGTGGTGATAAAAGTAATACCTGATTTCAGGGTTTGTTGTCGTAACTATCATTGTAAAGAAATTACTTTGGCTTTTTAGATTAATGTTGTTCGGATTAATTATAGAATTTGTGATATTAAATCTAAGAGCTTCTTGAAACGGCCTTAACACAAGTTAATTAAGGACAAGCATATTATAGAGTTGGCAAAGATGCCTATGTTCTTGTTAGTCAGGTAACGTATGAGCCTAAGCTGACTCATCATTTAGGAGTTGTCAAAGTTTCTAAACAAAATGGTTCCCAAATTTATAATTGGGACTCAAGTCAAAATAAATTCGTCGCTAATCCGAAGCGGATCTTATCTAATTCGACAGCTTGGAAATATGATCAATCAATTTTTCTGGGAGAACAGTATTATAGAATTTCTACCAACGAATGGGTTCCCACTGACAGTATAACAGTTATAAAATAATGATCTTACAGTTTAGCGTCTTACTGAACAACAGTAAGGCGTTTTTATTATGGGAACATTAATGTAGTAGATAGTAATGTTGAATTTTAAAAGATTATCGTAACCATTATGAAATGATATTTATTTTTAGTTGAATTAATTAAAAGAAGAATGTTTCTTTGAGCAAAATTTATGATATGATGAGCATTAGGTAGAGTATTAATTGTGGGGGAGAATTACAATGAAGCTAAAAAAGTATTTATTAAGTCTCTTAGCACTAATTTGGGGGACAATTATCTTTGGGGGAACAATCCAGGTTGCTCAGGCCCAGCCAATAATTGTTAGTCACCAAGAAAATCCGGGAATACCTGTACTTGATCAAACACCTAAAACCGCGGTTCCCATTTTAGTTGATTCTTCAGCGCTGCAACCTCCCACACCTGCAGCTCCGACTACAGAGAATAATAACGGTGGAAAAACTGTAACAACAACTACTATTATTTTTCCCCAAATAGATTTAGAGATTTATACTGCTGATTTTTCAGCGACTGATTTAACTCAGACTGCGCAGAAGTATTTAGGTGTGCCTTATGTTTGGGGAGGGACTACTCCTAGAGGTTTTGACTGCTCAGGTTTGGTGCAGTATGTTGCTCGTGAAAACGGCGTGATTTTACCAAGAACGTCACAACAACAAAGTACTTGCGGTGCTTATATTCCTCTATCACAAATTCAACCCGGCGATTTGTTGTTTTGGGGTGGAGTCGGCACTGCCGAACATGTTGCGTTATATTTAGGTAACGGTCAGTATATTCATGCTCCTCAACCCGGACAAAATGTTAAGATAGGTCGTTTAGACTGGTTTACGCCTTCTTTTGGCAGACGTTTAAATAATTAGTTATAAGGATTAGAAGTTATATTTACAAATAATTATCAGCATTTTTTTATTTTTAATTGGTAGCGGACAAATTATTTACGCTTTTAATAAATTTAAAAATGGTATTCAAGAAAATAATGTGAACATCAAGCAATTAATACGTTTGTTGGCGTGGATTAATTTAGTTAGTGGTATTTTTCTCTTGATTTTTGGGATTGTAATTTTAACGCGCTAAATAATAAATCATCTACTAGACAAAATTAGGGCTGGGACGAAATGTCCAAGCCCTTTTATTAAGTTAATTATTAAAATGTGATTAATAAGCAGTTGCGGGAAATAAATCAAACTCTAAATTGTTAAAATTAAAAGTAGCTAAGTCATTAAGATGTACATAATGTGTGACACTCGGAATAAGCATTAAATTAATCTCGGGAGCCACCACATCATCGGGAATGACTGAAACAATAGGTTTACGGTTAGCATAGGCGTAACCGTATTCAAAAGCCATACCGGAATCAGGCTTTTGCGGAAGAAACATTCCGCAGACAACATCAGCTCGATCAATACCTAATAAATCATTTCGAAAAGTACCTACTTGCCACTCTGGATCTTTCAGTTTTTCCGGATGCTTAGTGACATCAATATTTTGATATTGGTTATCCAAAGGACGAAAAGTATTATTCCAATCGACGGTTGGATTTTGACTTAAAGCATCTTGACCTTTTTTCATAAATTCGGTTTCTGCAGGAGAAAACCAGGAACAAGCTAAGTAAAGAATATTTTTAACAGTCATAATAACTCTCCAATATTTTTAACTATTATTATAACTATAGATCCATTTTGGCGCAATAATACGCGGAAAAAAGGGTAGATTTTAAATTTTAAACTATTCATGTTACAGTTAATCAAGATAAAGATCACAGGAGTTTGAAAATTATGAAATACAAATTAATTGCGAGCGATTTAGATGAAACCTTACTGAACGATAACAAGCATGTAGATTTAAAGACCTTACAGGCTATCGCGGCTGCCCGCCAATTAGGTGTGCACTTTGTTCCGGTTACAGGACGGGGCTTTACCTTGATTCGGCGAACGCTAACTGAATTGAATGTGCAAGATGCTGCTCAAGAATATGTTATTTCTTTTAACGGAGCAGCGATTACGGAAAATAAAGATGAGCAAGTCTTGACTAAAAAGTTAATGGACTTTCAAACTATTAATACCCTATTTCAAATTGGTGTTAAAAATCAAACCGTTATGCATATTTACACGTTAACAGATATCTATGTTTATAATATGGATAAGGATGAAAAAGAATACTTAGATAAAATGGGGTTTGGCTATTGTAATTTTAGTCAACCTTCAATCATGTTTTTAAAAGATCAGCCATTAATTAAAATTTTATATAAGGATAAAGAACGGGCTAACTTAGACGATCTATATTCACAAATTCCGGCGTCAATTTTAGAAAAAACCGCTGTAACTTATTCTTCTAATCGCTATATGGAATTTAATCAGGCTGGTGTTAATAAGGGGCAAGGTTTGTTAAAATTGGGTCAATTTTTAAATATTAAACCTTCAGAAATCATTGCCATTGGCGACAGTGCCAATGACCTGAGTATGATTCGGATGTCAGGATTAGGTGTAGCCGTCCAAAATGCCGCAACGGAAATCAAAGATAACGCTAATTATGTAACTTCTAATGATTATAATCATAATGCGGTGGCAGAAGTTATTAAAAAATTTATTTTAACCAACAATTAAAAAGATGGGAAGGATCAGCAATGAAATTATTGATGGTAGAAGATAATAGATCAGTTTCAGAAATGATGTCAATGTTTTTTCAAAAAGAGCAGTGGGAAGCAGCCTTTGCTTATGATGGAGATGAAGCCTTGGAAATGTTTAATCAACAAGTGCAGGACTGGGATATTGTGACTTTGGATTTGAATTTGCCCGGTAAAGATGGAATGGAAGTAGCTAAGGAAATCCGGGAAAAATCCAAAACAGTTCCAATTATTATGTTAACTGCGCGAGATTCTGAAAGTGATCAAGTATTGGGTTTGGAATATGCTGATGAATATGTCACCAAGCCTTTTAGTCCGATTACTTTAATTGCCCGAATTAAAGCCTTGTATCGCCGTTCGGGATTAAAAGAAGAAACTGCAGCGCCCAAACAGCCAGCGGAAACGAAAAAATTTGACATTAATACCCCTAATTTCCAATTAAGTTCGGCTACGCGGGAGGCTTATTTATTAGATAAGGAAATTCCCGATTTAACTCCGAAAGAATTCGATTTATTAAAGGCGCTTTCTAGTAAGCCGAAACAAGTATTTACCAGAGAACAATTATTACAGCAGGTTTGGGGCTATGATTATTTTGGTGATGAACGGACAGTAGATGCGCATATTAAGAAATTACGGCATAAGATTGAACAGGTAGGTCCGCAAATTATTCAGACTGTTTGGGGTGTTGGCTATAAATTTGATGATTCGGATGTGCAGACTAAATGAAACTTATCTATCAATATATGCTGGGTTTTTTAGTAATTGTTATTACTTGTTTAAGTGTTATTGCGTTGGCAATTTATCATTATAGTGAAAATCAAGCCTATCAACAAACCTGGACGCAGTTGGAAGGCTATTCTGATAATTTGCAGACGATGGCGTTAAAGATTAACCCACAGACAGGTAATATTCAAAACATCACTCCAGAAACTTTTGCTTCTCTGCAGCGAGTCATGGCGAATAACAAGGTGATGTTTGTGATGTTTGATAAACGCGGCCATGAACTATATCCATCGGTAACAAATGAGCCTTCTTTTGATAAACATACTTGGAAAATACTGCAGTCCGGTACGGTTATTCGGGAACGAAATAGTCATCTTAATCAGCAAGCGCCGCTTTTTCGCAAGCATCAAATGACTTATATTATTAAACCCTGGTTTGATAAAGACGATAAGTTAGTAGCAGTTTTATGGGTAGGGGCTGAAGTATCTGCAATTGAAACTAATATGAATGCGATCAAAAATAATTTGATTTTGGCTTTTTTAGTTTCAATAATTATTGCCGTTATTATGAGTTGGTTTTTGGCCAATTGGCAGGTTAAGCGTATTGACCGCTTGCGGCGGGCGACTAAACAAGTGGCGGCCGGAGATTTTGCCGTACAGATTGAGCAAAAAGGACACGATGAAATTGATGATTTGGCTTCCGATTTTAATGAAATGGCTACTTCCTTGCAAAAATCTAATCAGGAAATTGAACGACAAGAGCAAAGACGTAAAGAATTTATGGCTGACGCCGCCCACGAAATGCGGACGCCTTTGACAACCATTAACGGTTTATTGGAAGGTCTGGCTTATGATGCAATTCCTAAAGAATCCAGATCCAAGAGTATTCAATTGATGCGAAATGAAACCAAACGTTTAATTCGTTTAGTTAACGAAAATTTGGATTACGAAAAAATCCGTACCAATCAAATTCCTTTAAATCAGCGAGTTTTTGCTCTGAAGGCTCCATTAGAGAATATTGTTTCACAATTGACTAAAAAAGCGGCTGCTGTTCATGATCAATTAGTATTAGATGTTAGTGAAACAACTACGGTTTATGCTGATTATGATCGGTTTATTCAAATTATTTTTAATATTACACAAAATGCTATTCAATTTACCAAAGATGGCACGATTACCATTAAAGCTGCACATGATGATCAAGTGTCCGGCACGCGGATTAGTATCGCTGATAATGGTATTGGTATGAGTCAAGATCAAGTACAAAACATTTGGGAAAGATATTATAAAGCCGATCCTTCTCGAAAAAATACCAAATATGGTGAATCAGGTCTCGGGCTGGCTATTGTCCATCAATTAATGCAGCAGCATCATGGCCAAATTAGTGTTCAAAGTAAACTTAATGTCGGGACCACTTTTACCTTGCTTTTTTATGATAAAAAAGTCATTCAGCAGCACAAAACTACTCATTAAAAACAGATGATTAGTCTTTACTTACGGGAATTAGACTAGGGTTTTTTGTTTCGGGTGTTATTAGTGTTAGAACTCAATTGCGGAATTTCATAGAGAGGACTATCGTTATTTTGTAATTCGGGAGCATCAGTCTTATAAAGATTTGTAGTTGATTTATTACCATTGCGCGAGAAAAGACTAGTTGAATGTTCGCCTAAGTTATTACGGATTTTTAATAATTGATAATATTGATTTTGATAATTATAATTTTTAGGATTAACTGGAATAAAATTTTGTGGGGTGTAAAAACGTAAGAGATTAGTTTTGTTGATATTATCGGATAATTCTAATTCTTGAACCTTTTCTTGGGCGATTTTTTGGAGTCGTTTTTGGAGTAGTGGATCAGGATTAGTTAAAAATTCGCCGTTACTGTTTTGATAAATTTTTAATTGATCATTGTTACCGTTAATGACAGTATATTTAGGAGTAATAAAGTTACGATTGCGAAAGACCACATTCTGATCGTGTTGTGGTGATAATAAATCAGTACCCATAAAAATATAATCTTTAGTGTCCACACCTAATAAATGCATTAAAGTAGGTAAAACATCAATCTCGCCCCCGTATTGTTTCTGTAATCCGCCTTTTAAACCAGGCATATGAATCATAAACGGCACGCGTTGCAGTTGTAAATGATCAAATGTAGTCCAAGTTTCGGGATCACGATTTAATAAAGGAGCTAAAGCTGTTTCATCGCCTTCATTAAGGCCGAAATGATCGCCATATAAAATAATTATGGAATTGTCATAAAGACCACTGGCTTTTAAATAATCGAAAAATTCGTGGACAGCTTCATCTAAATAATGCGCAGTGGCAAAATAATTATTGACCATAGTATTATTCGTATCCGGTTTTTCAAAACCTTCTGTATCATCGTCAGCCAGCTCATAAGGATTATGATTCGTAACCGTTAAGAATTTAGCATAAAAAGGTTGCTGTAATTGTTCCAAATATTTGACACTTTCCGAAAATAAAAGTTTATCTTTACTGCCCCAATAGGTATTACTATCAGCAGTTTGCTGGTAATACTTTTGGTCAAAAAAGTAGTGATAGCCCATATTTTTATAAACAGTGTCCCGACTCCAAAAAGATCCAATATTCCCATGAAAAACGGCACTAGTATAACCTTGTTGCTGATCTAAGATAGCTGGTGCGGCTTGGAAGGTGTTATTGGTGCCTAAGCTGGTAAAAAAGGATCCTTCAGGCAAACCAAAAAGACTGGTTTCCAGCATAGTTTCAGCATCACTGGTTTTACCCTGACCAACTTCATGGAAGAAGTTGGCAAAAGACAGCGTATTATTATCGTGATAAAGGCTGTTCAAAAAGGGTGTCACTTCTTGATCTTTCACTTTACTATCAATTAAAAATTGTTGAAAACTCTCTAAATGAATGATAATTACATTTTTGCCTTTAGCCACACCTTGATATTGAGGATTTGGAGCTGCATAATGCTGATTGACAAACTGTAAAACAGGATCCATGCTGGTACCTTGGGCACCTGAGCGCAAAGAATTATTCTGTGCAGTTTTTAAACCGTCATAGGTCAAAAAAGAATTTAAACCCAAGTATTTCACGATATAAGTCCGGTCAAAAGTTCTTACTAATAATTGTGGCCGACTTAATTCTGCTAAAAAGAGATTGAAAATAATTCCTAAAATAGCAATGCTGGTTACTGTAAAAGCTTGGAGATGGCTGTAGGAATGCTGATCGATTTTGATTTTTTTACTTAATAGCAAAATTATAATAATGACAATATCAATAAAATAAACCCAATCATGGCCTTGAGCCATTGCTACAGCGCTACTGCCTAAACCTTTCGAAACTTTACCGACACTCATAATAGTGTTAAAACTAATAAAATCGTTAAATTCACGGTAATATAAAATATTACTATAAAGTAAAATGGTTTCTAACAAATAAATTACTGCCGCTGACCAATAAGTAAAGGAAGGTTTTTTAAAATATAAAGAAAGACTTAGAAGTAAGAGTGTGGAAGCCCATGGGTTAATGATTAATAAAAAATGCTGTAATAAGTCCATGGCGCCCATATTGAAATCCCAATAATAAGCAATTACTGTTTTAATCCAAATAAAAAGAACTAGTAATAAAATCCAGCCCCAACGCCGGTTTAATAACTTTGTTAATTTTGTCATCATGATAAATAATTTTCTCTCCAGATAAAATATCTGCTAATATAAATTTAATTCTACCATTATCTGAGGCAAGATAGCCACTAGAGGTTTTTGAATGATTTTTTTAAATCCCATTTATCAGCAAATTTATGCCCTATATTCTACCAGAATTAATCATTTTCCACTAATTAGATTATTTTTTTATAGTTTAGATAAAACTATTTTTTATTTTCTAATATTTTGTTTACTGCGTTTTGGATATTTGCGAATCCGCCGCTCTAAAACTAATTGGTCTCATGAACTGCTTCTTAGCGGCTTTGTAATTTATCTGCTGCTGTTATTTTTTTTAACGGTATTTCGTCATGGTTATTTTCCCTGGGAATTTCGCTTTTATTGGCACCGGCCGTTGACAGAAATCAATTGGCATCCCTTTGTTCAAACTTTAAAACTAACCTTGGGAAAGTCTATTCTAGATTTTCTTTATAATTTTTGGGGTAATATTGCTTGGTTTATACCGTGGGGGATTTTCTTTCCTTTAGTAAAAAAGCCGACTCCCGGTTTAAGCAAAACTGTCTTGTCCGGAATGCTGTTATCTTTAGTGATTGAGAGTCTACAATTTGTTTTATTTACCGGAATTAGTGATATTGATGATGTGATCTTTAATACCATCGGTGCCTTCGTGGGCTATCTTTTATTAAAATTATTTTAAATTTTCTGAAAAGAGGTTTGTTAATGAAAGGATTGCTTCTGGAAATTTCGGAAATAAGACTAACAATTTATAAAAGGGTAGGATAAAATAAAATGGTGGAATTAATATCTGAGGAGGCAACTATGGCACACATTAAATTTGATGCATCAAAACTGGGAAAGTTTGTTCATGAAAATGAATTGCAAGAAATGCAGCCGCTGGTTACGGCAGCGGATCAAGAACTCCGGCAAGGAACTGGTGCTGGTCGCGATTTTCGCGGATTTATTGATTTACCAGTTGCATATGATAAAAAGGAATTTGCCCGCATTAAAAAAGCGGCTCAAACAATTCAAGCTAATTCAGAAGTGTTTGTCGGAATTGGTATTGGCGGCTCTTATCTCGGAGCTCGAGCTGCAATTGATTTTTTAAGCAGCAGTTTTTATAACATTCATAATGAGCGCTCAGTACCGGAAATTTATTTTTGCGGTAATTCTATCAGTCCTAATTATTTGGCTGATCTATTGGAAGTTATTGGGGATCGTGATTTCAGTATTAATGTTATTTCCAAATCAGGAACAACTACTGAGCCTTCTATCGCTTTTCGAGTTTTAAAGGCTAAATTGATTGCCAAGTATGGTGAACAACAAGCCAAAGAGCGAATTTTTGCTACAACTGATCGAGCTCAAGGGGCTTTAAAGACAGAAGCTGATGCGGAAGGTTATGAAGAATTTGTTGTTCCCGATGATATTGGCGGTCGTTTTTCAGTTTTGTCTGCGGTTGGTTTATTACCAATTGCTGTTGCCGGAATTGATATTGATCAATTAATGCAAGGGGCCGCCGATGCACGCAGTGCTTATAGTAAAGCTGACTTGGAACAAAATGAGGCTTATCAATATGCAGCTTTACGCAACATTTTATATCGCAAGGGTTATACTACAGAGTTATTAGAGAATTATGAGCCTAATTTGCAGTACTTTGGTGAATGGTGGAAGCAGTTGATGGGCGAGTCTGAAGGAAAAGATCAAAAGGGTATTTTCCCTGCTTCTGCTAATTTTTCCACGGATTTACACTCTTTGGGCCAATATATTCAAGAAGGTCGTCGGAATCTGATAGAAACGGTGATTATGATTGATCATCCTCGTCATGACCTGCAAATTCCTAAAACGGCTGATAATTTAGATGGTTTACAGTATTTAGAAGGCAAATCTTTAGATTATGTCAATAAGCGGGCTTATGAAGGTGTCGTATTGGCCCATACTGATGGGGGTGTTCCTGTAATGACAGTACGTATTCCGCAACAAGACGCTTATTCTTTGGGATATTTAATTTACTTTTTTGAAATTGCGGTTGCTATTTCCGGCTATCTAAATGGAATCAATCCTTTTAATCAACCCGGTGTTGAAGCCTATAAAAAGAATATGTTTGCCTTATTAGGACGTCCAGGCTATGAAGAATTAGGTCAAGAATTGAACAAAAGATTATAAAATTTAGATTAAAATAAAAAATGAAGCTGGATAATTTATTTCAGCTTCATTTTTATTTTCGCTCTTTAATAATGTAAACGGGCCGCTTTTTAACTTCAAGAAAAATTTTTCCAATATAGTTGCCGATAATACCTAAAAAGAACAGCTGCATTCCACCTAAAAATAAAATAATAGAAATGGTCGATGACCAGCCTTTAGTAGGATTACCATAGATTAAAGACCGCACCACAATAAAAATTAGACCGGCAAAAGCAATAAACATAACTAGTAAGCCTAACCAAACAGCGATGATCAAAGGAACTGTGGAAAAATCAGTGATTCCTTCAATCGAGTATTTAAATAAACTCCAAAAATTCCAACTAGTCTGACCGGCCACCCGTTCCACATTTTTATAAGGTAAATATTTAGTTTTAAAACCTACCCAAGAAAAAATACCCTTGGAAAATCGGTTGTATTCGCTCATTTCTAAAATCGCATTAACCATATCACGCCGCATCAACCGAAAATCACGCGCGCCCGGGACGATTTGAGTGTCGGAAATCCGGTTAATAATTTTATAGAATAGGTTAGAAAAAAATGAGCGTAATTTAGGTTCACCGCTCCGATCCGTGCGTGCAGTACCAATACAGTCATAATCGGTGGTTTCTAAAAGATGTATCATTTCGACAAGCATTTGGGGTGGATCTTGTAAATCGGCATCCATAATCGTGACTAAATCACCATCAACATTTTTTAAGCCCGCGTAGATGCCAGCTTCTTTGCCGAATTGTCGCGAAAAAGAAAGAAAATGATTATCAACTTCTGGGCGCTGATTGAGTTGACGTAATTTTTTAAGAGTTTGATCATTGGAACCATCATTAATAAATAAGATAGAGGGTTGATAGTTAGGCAGTTGGGCAAAGGTCTTCTGAATTGCTTGATAAAAAAGTTCAACCGTTTCTTCCTCATTATGACAGGGTACAATAATACTTACTTTTTGACTCATTATGTTCTAACCTCTTTATTTGATAAAATAATCATAACCTTATTTATTATAAATTACTAGTTCCGAAATACAGAAGAAAGTAGGAAAGCTTATGCAATTACAACTGCAAAAAATGACAGCAGCCCAGTTTCCACAATTCATGAATTCGCAGATTAATGAATATGCTCACCAAAAAATTGCAAACCATTCTTGGCCTGCTGCCAGTGCTCACCAACAGGCAGCAGAAGAATTTCAGATATTATTGCCTGACGGATTAAATACTTATCACAATTATTTTTATGTTTTATGCTCTGCAGCCCAAGATTTATATGGTTATGTTTGGTTGGCCGAGGTCATTGATAGTGATCGTCCACAACAACCATATTTATTTATTTATGATTATTCTATTTTGCCAGATTATCAAAATCAAGGTTACGGTCAAAAAGGGTTAGAGTTGGTTTTTCAAGTGGCTCAAAAATTGGGCTATCAAAGTTTGGGATTACATGTTTTTGGACAAAATTATCGGGCACAACATGTTTATCAAAAACTAGGGTTTGTGCCGACCGATATTGTAATGAAAAAAGATCTAAATAGTGACTAAAAAGCTCCCTCAGAATAAGCATAATTGCCTGGATTTTGTAATTTCTAGTAACGATATTGTTTTATACAGCAACTTTTGATAAAGTATTCAGAAAAGATTGACAAATACTAGTTTTTGTTAGAAAATATTAATCAATTTCTAATCTAGACATTATGAAACAGGGGGTACAGCAGTTTGACTACATTATTAAAGCGGATGCTGCGAAAAGAAGATCCTAGCGTTTACGAAGTTAAAGATGCTCATTTGGTCCGCACCTTAAGAGTGAGAGATTTCTTATCTTTAGGGGTAGGAACCATTGTTTCCACAACGATTTTTACTTTACCGGGAGCCGTGGCGGCAGAACATGCTGGCCCGGCAGTTATTTTATCGTTTCTTGGAGCGGCAGTGGTGGCTGGATTAGTTGCCTTTGCCTATGCGGAAATGGCTTCAGCCATGCCCTTTGCGGGCTCTGCTTATTCTTGGATTAATGTTATTTTTGGAGAATTTTTTGGTTGGGTGGCCGGCTGGGCTTTATTGGCTGAATATTTTATTGCGGTAGCATTTGTTGGATCAGGATTATCGGCTAATTTTCGTGGTTTAATTGCTCCCCTAGGCTTAAAATTACCTAATTCTTTAGCTAATCCTCTGGGTAATAATGGTGGAATTATTGATTTAGTCTCCGCAATTGTTACACTTTTAGTGGCGCTTTTGCTTTCACGGGGTGTTACTGAGGCTGCTCGAGTAGAAAATATTTTGGTTGTAGCTAAGGTTTTAGCGATCATTCTTTTTATTATCGTTGGTGCTACGGCCATCCGCTTACAAAATTATGTTCCGTTTATTCCTAAATATCATCTAAACCCAGATGGCAGTGCTTTTGGCGGTTGGCAAGGTATTTATGCTGGGGTTTCTATGATTTTTCTAGCCTATATTGGTTTTGATTCAATTGCTGCTAATTCAGCCGAAGCGATTGAACCGCAAAAAACTATGCCGCGAGGCATCTTAGGCTCCTTATTAATTGCGGTGGTCTTGTTTGTTGCTGTTGCCTTAGTTTTAGTGGGAATGTTTAAATATACTGAATATGCTCATAATGCTGAACCGGTTGGCTGGGCCTTAAGACAAAGTGGTCATGGCATTGTTGCTTCGGTTGTTCAAGCCATTGCGGTTATTGGGATGTTTACGGCCTTAATTGGAATGATGTTAGCCGGTTCTCGATTAA
The DNA here is from genome assembly GCA_013346905.1 of Bombilactobacillus mellis. Classification (GTDB taxonomy): domain Bacteria; phylum Bacillota; class Bacilli; order Lactobacillales; family Lactobacillaceae; genus Bombilactobacillus; species Bombilactobacillus mellis_A. The sequence continues at coordinate 1,346,928 of JAAEDX010000001.1, read as the reverse complement.
TATATTCTTTTGGACGTGATGGCCTTTTACCTAAATGGTTGGGACAAGTTAATGATAAGAATTTACCTAATCATGCTTTAGTTGTTATTACCATTGTTGCTATCATTGTGGGATCAATTTTTCCTTTCGATGAATTGTCACAATTAATTTCTGCAGGAACTTTAATTGCTTTTATGTTTGTTTCTTTAGGAATTTATGGCTTACGAAGACGTGAAGGTAAAGATATAGTAAATAATGGCTTTAAGATGCCTTTATATCCGGTTTTACCTTTTTTGGGCTTTTTAGGTTCTCTGATTGTTTTTAATGGCTTAAGTAAAGCTGCCAAATTATATGCGGGTGGCTGGTTCTTATTTGGTTTATTAGTTTACTTTTTCTATGGTTTACGCCATTCTTATTTGAATAAGAATAATGAGGCTTAATTATTGCCTACTGGTCTAAGAATATTGAGCATTTATGAAGTGAAAAGATAAAAATTTTTATAATATTTCAAAAAGGATTGAGACTATTTCTCAATCCTTTTTTAATAAAACTAGACTCAAAATAATCTAACTCATTATAGGAACTAGAAATTTTGAATGAGCACAATCTAACTGGTAACGAATATTCTGGTTGCCCCGAATGGTCATTTCCATATCAGTAGCATAAATAATTAATCCTAATTGATGACCCGGCAACAATTGATAGTGTGTAGGCTGCAATAATAATGTTAGATCATAGAATTTACCCGGAATAACGGTTGTTACTTGAGTTAAACCAGTTCGATTTTGAAAATTAAGATGCGCTAAAGAAATCAGCTGAAAGCTGGTCGGATCTGTAGCTAATTGGTATTCGCGCAAATTTTCCTTTTGATAGTGCCAGCTTAAATCAAATGCTTGATTTTCTAGCACTTGCGGCAATTTTTCTAAGCGGCGGAAAAACCCATAATCAATTAAACGGCAACTTAATAGTCCGTAAGAGTGATCACTGGCAATTCGCAACTTAACTTTTGGCCGACCATCAATAATTAAAGGCTTTTGTTGCGGTGCAGCTTTAAAAAGTAAACGAGTTGTGGCTAAATCGGAATTACTTTGAGTTAAATCTTGCTGCCATTGGTTTAAATTTTTCGTATAATAGTTAAATTTATCGGCAGGTAAATAATCACAGTAGCTTTGTGGTGCCAAGTCTTGCGGCGCCGGCTTTTTTTGTAAGGAGTTCTCGTTGAAATAAAATACCTGTGACTGATTATGAGCGTCTCCCCAAGTATTTTGCGTTTTCCAAGTTTCTACAGTGGCATTATCTTGAATAATAACCTTAGGGAGAATTTTTTGAGCCTGATTATCTATGTCATATAATTCGTGTGTTAACCACAAATTAATAATATCGGTAAAATCCAACGACCGGAAATTGTTAATATAAATATGAGGGCCTTGATGTAATATGAGTTTGGAAGTTACCGGAAGTTTCTGCAGGGCTTGCCAGAATTTATAAGCGTTTTTCGGTTTAACATTCCAGTCATTAAGTCCATGAACTAAGAAAATATCAGCCTTGATTTTTTGTAAATGATGCCGATAATTTCGCTGTTCCCAAAAATCATTATAATTGCCGGTAGAACGATCTTGGTCCTGAGCTATCTTTTGTAAATGTTGTTGCCAAGTCGACGCAATTTTGTGATAATCACCGGCTTGCTTTTTACGAGAAAAAGTTTCCATTGCTAAAACATCCGCATCTTCTCCAGGAAAGCCCTGGGGAGCGACTACGAGACCGTTTTCACGATAATAATCATACCAGCTGGAAATGGCAGCTTCAGCAATGATCGTTTTTAGTCCGGCAACACCAGTTGTGGCAGCTGCAATCGCTAAGGTTCCTAAATAAGAACGGCCAGTCATAGCAATCTGGTGATTGCACCACGACGCTGTGATACTAAGCTGCTGTGTCTGATCACTGAAGGCTGTCCGCTGACCGGCTAACCATTCAATAATAGCCGTGGTGGAGGCAGTTTCTTGGTTATCGCCACAAGTCCTAAAACCTTGGGAATCTTTCGTACCGATTCCAGCGGCATAGACAACGGCAAAGCCGCGCGCTAAAAAATAATCATTTAAACTATAGCTGAAATAATTACCCATACTGGCGCTAGCTTTTGAGCTATGTCCCTTGATACTTCGCGGCTGAGGAATCTGAGCTTCTTTTATTGGTGCAGAGTGAACAGTATTGGAAGTAGGGCTTTTAGCTTGTAATAAAACATTGACATTATGTGTCAGTGCTTCCCCATATTTATCATTAGTACCTTGATTATAAGGTGAGGCCGTATAGAGTGCCGGAACTGGTTGTTGATTTGATTCCTGGGGACGAATGATTTCAGTTTTTAATAAATCTCTTTGACCATCATGATCACTATCCAAACTGGATTCTACATATACTACTTCATGGATTAATTTACTAGTATCATAAACAGGTTGAGCCTTACCATTAAAAATTAGAGGCCGCGGTGTATGCGGATCATGGATCATTTCTTGAAAATAGCCACGATTAGCTAATTCATCTAAAAAAGTTTGTCCGTGAACAGTGTGGGTGATCAGCAATTGATACCAGCCGTGAATAAGATCTTTAGTGTCAAGATTTGACTGCGAGAAGATAGGATAGTGTACTTGAGAATATAAGGCTAAAGGATCATCCAAGGAAAAATCTTGTCCCGCTTCAAAACCGAGCAGTTGCCAAAAGATATTATAAAATGCTGTCGCTGTTACTTGTCCTTGTTGCAAGTATTCTAAAGCATTTTGTTTACTAGTAGCCATTAAGGTGGAGAGCTGGTGTAGTTGGTTTTGAGAAGTAGTGAATTCAGGGAAACTTTTTTGCAAAAGCCATTGTAAAGCTGGCGCTGGTTTTTGGTTTAAAAAGTCAGCCTGAATAAAGTTAATGCGCTGTAATTCAGTAAATTCTTGTTGAAACGATGTGGGTTGAATTGCAAACTGATTTAATTTCATTGCCGCCTCCTTAAAATTAGTTATTAATTATTATAATAAAAATATTATGGGACACCAACATTAATAATAACCTAACTCCTAAATATCAAAAGCTTAGGACTGAAAGCAAACCTTAATTATTCTTAAAAAAAAAGATAATCAAGGCTTTTAGGAAAAGAAACTTTTCAGCGAAAGTAGCAGTTATTTATATTTTGACTAGGTTTTGTTTCTATGAGTTCACTAGTTTACCGGATAAAGTGGGTTTACTGATTTTATAAGTGCTACTGTTTACCGCGCGATAAATTCTTGATAAGCTGCATCTTCTGGGGTTGCAACTGCCTGCCACTTTGAAAAATCTGGATGAGCTTGATGTAACTGTAATTCTGTTGTTTGAAGATAGTGAGTTATGGTGGCATTACCTATAAGCTCAATCCAATAGCTTTGGGACACTTTATGGACTCTAGTTTGAACAAAGCCGCCAGGGTTAGAAACTGTAATTAATTTTTCCAGGACTTGTTCTGACGGTTGAGTTAAAGCAAAAACCAAACTTGCTGCCGACATGCCGGTACCACAGGCATTAGTAAAACCGACACCCCGCTCAAAAGTTTTAACAAAAAGATGGGAGGAATCAATAATTTGAACAAAGCTCACATTGACACCATCCGGGAAATAAGGATTGGGCTGATTTAACTTGGTGCCCAATTGTTCTAAAAGCTTACTTTTTAAAATAGCAGGGGGTACTATACTAATCAGATGAGGATTCGGCACAGCTACAGCCGTAAATTTTAAATCAGAATCTAATACAGGAACGGTTTGATTAAACAATTTTTCTGTTTCTAAATTTTCAAAGGGCAAATCTTGAGCCGCAAAACTTACTGGACTAATTTCCACACTAATGGCTTTGACATTGGGGGCCCAGTCTGGTTGACAACTGACTTGCAGATCAGCTTGTGCTGTTTCCACTTTAAAAGTGTTCTGTTGGTATTTATCGGCAAGATAGCGGCCTACAGTACGCAGACCGTTACCGCACATTGAGGCCCAAGAACCATCAGCGTTAAGCACCTGCATTTGTCCTAAAACTTGGGGGTGCTGTGAGGTACTAACTACTAATAAACCATCAGCTCCTCCTAAAGGTCCAATTTGCGGATTAGTTAGTTGTTGAGCAAGGTTAACCAATTCTTTTTCAGAAAGCGGTTGTTGTAATTGTGTTTGGTCGAGTAAAAAAAATTTATTTTGTGAACCATGTACTTTCTGTAACTTTACCATAAAAATTACTCCTTTAACTATTTATCAAAAAATTGCTGATAAATTTGTGCCACAGCCTCTGTGGCGTCAGCTTTTTTAGTTCCCAGCATGATTGAAATTCGAGAAGCACCTTGATTAATCATATGAATTGCAATGTGTTTATTGGCTAGAGGGACTGTAATATTTTTCATGACGCCAATTTTATTACGCATCCCTTCACCCACTACCATGATAATGGCATAATCATCAATCCATTCCAGTTTATCAGGTTCTAAGACTTTTTGAATTTCTTGACACATTTGTTGACGAATGCTTTCTGTAAACTGTCGTTTATCAAAAATTACCGTAAGATCATCAATTCCTGAAGGCATATGTTCATAGGAAATGTTGAATTTATAAAATATTTGCAGAAGTTTAAGGGTAAAACCAACTTCTTTATTTAACAGATAACGATGTAAATATAAGGCCGCAAAATGATTAGAACTAGCAACCCCAGTAACAATACTTTGGGGCTGAAAATTTTTTTCGGGCACAATCATCGTACCCGGAAGATCCGGATGATTAGTATTTTTGACATTAATAAGAATATGTCCTTCAATAGCCGGCAGTAAAGCTTCATCATGAAACACAGAAAAACCAGCATAGGATAATTCTCTTAATTCCCGATAGGTCATGATTTTAATAGGGTGTGGTTGCGGAACAATCCGCGGATCAGCAGCATAAATGGCATTGACATCAGTGAAATTTTCGTATAACTCAGCTTGTAATCCCCGTGCCCAAATAGCGCCGCTAATATCGGAGCCGCCGCGGGAAAACGTAGCAATATTACCGGCTTTAGTTATTCCGTAAAATCCGGGAACAATTAATAATTGTGGAGTTTGACGCCATTTTGATAAATTCTGATAAGTTTCTGACAAAACCCGAGCATCATTGGCGTTGTCACTGACCATTAATCCAGCTGTGGCAGGATCAAGAAATTGTGCAGGAACTTGCTGCTGTTGTAAAATCAGTGCTAATAATTGGGCATTAATCTTTTCACCATGAGCTTTAAAAGCCGCCAGTAGAAAATCAGAATCCTTATAAGAATGGTTAGGAAGATTAATTAATTCTTGATATAACGGCTGTAGCAGATCTTGAGAAATTTGAAAATAATTGGCAATTATTTGGTAACGATACCAAATCTGATCTATGACTTCTGTACAATCTATTTGTTTTAAAGTACTTTGTGCATATTTAATTAGCAAATCGGTAACTTTGATATCATCTTTAAACCTTTTACCCGGTGCTGAAGTAACTATTACTTTGCGTGTAGGATCATTGCGAATAATATTAATAACTTTTTGAAACTGTTCCCCGTTGGCTAGGGAACTACCACCAAATTTAACAACTTTCATGTTAGAACCTTTCATCATTAAGAAAATTTTAGTTTAATTAGTATTGAATTTTATCATTTTAATTTCAATCTGCAACCTAAAAATAGAAAAAGCAGTTTGGAAGCAACAGGATAATTTTTTTATTAATAAACTCTGAAAGGTATTGACATTAAGATTAATTAATAATAAGATTCTTATAAATCGAAGAGGTCGCAACCGACAAAAGTAATTAGTGGAATTTCTGCAAGAATGAAGAAGCTAGTGAAAGGGGAAGTTGCCGAAGCGTTAATTATTGCAGTAGTTAATTAGCTGGGACGTAGTTGAAGAGATTACGGACTGTCGCAAATTTAAATTTGCGGAGCGCTGTCGACAAAATTGATACCAGTTAATAGTTTATATTAGAGGGACTCTTTTGTGTGCGCAAACAAAAGGGCCCCTTTTTATAAATAACAACGGAGGTTGGTTAATAAATGTCCCAAAATGATTTTTATCAGGTTAACGAACAAGGACACTTAACAATTGGTGGAGTTGATGCCCTAGATTTGGCTGCTAGATTTCAGACACCGCTAATCGTCTATGATGTGGCCAATATCCGGGAACAATTTCAATCCTTTAAGCAAGCCTTTAGCCAACAAAAAGTGGACTATGCGATAAGCTATGCTAGTAAAGCCTTTGCTTCGATTGCTATTTATCAAGTAATTGATCAATTAGACGGGCATCTTGATGTAGTTTCCGGCGGAGAATTATATACTGCATTACGTGCCGGCTTTCCTATGAGTAAAGTTAGTTTTCACGGTAATAATAAATCCAAATCAGAGTTACTATTAGCCGTACAAAATCAAGTGGGCGTAATTATTTTGGACAATTTTCATGAGATCAAGTTATTAGCCCGGGTTTTAGAAGACACTCACACTCAGATTAATGTAATGCTGCGTGTGACTCCTGGAGTGAGTGCTCATACTCATAAATATATCCAAACTGGTCAAGAAGATAGTAAGTTTGGCTTTGATGTTCGTTGTGGACAAGCTGAAGAAGCTTTACAACAAGTTTTGGCTAATAAAAATATGAAATTAATTGGAATCCATGCTCATATTGGTTCACAAATTATGGAAACCGCCGGCTTTAAATTAGAAGTTCAAAAATTAATGCAAATGTTAAAACAATGGGATCAAAAATATCGGTACCAAGCATCAGTCTTAAATTTAGGTGGCGGTTTTGGTATTCGTTATACTGACCATGATCGGGCATTACAACCAGAAACTTTTATGGAACAAATTGTCCAAGAAGTACAAAAATGTGTCCAACAGTATAATCTGAAACTACCAGCAATTTGGATTGAACCTGGGCGTTCAATTGTTGGAACAGCGGGATATAGTTTGTACACCGTGGGTTCTTACAAAAAAGTTCCCGAGCTTTTGCCTTATATAGCAGTAGATGGTGGAATGGGGGATAATATTAGACCAGCGCTTTATCAAGCGGAATATCAAGCTTTGCTGGCTCGTGACCCGCAAGCCCAGCCGACAGAAACGGTGCATTTAGCGGGTCGGTATTGTGAATCAGGTGATATTTTGATTGAAAAAGCTTCTCTGCCAGAGGTTTATCCCGGCGATATTGTTGCTATTCTTTCTACCGGAGCTTATGGCTATAGTATGGCTTCTAATTACAATCGTGTACCTCGTCCAGCGGTGGTTTTTGCGGAAAACGGCCATGCGCAAGAAGTAATTAAACGAGAAACTTATGATGACTTAATTAGTCATGACTGCTTTTATCAAGAAAATGAGGAGTAATTTATGAAGAAAATTTCGGCTACAGAGATTATTGATTTCATTGCACAAGCGCCCAAGAAAACACCAGTTAAAGTTTATTTAAAAGGAGAATTAACGGCTTTAAATTGGCCAGCAGAAATTAAGACCTTTGTGGGAAATCATAGTGGCGTGGTAATTGGCGATTGGCAAATTGTCGAGCCCTTTTTAAAGGAGAATGCAACAAAAATTACTGACTATTATATTGAAAATATTAGTCGCAATTCTGCAGTACCGTTACTAGATCTAAAAAATATTTCTGCCAGAATTGAGCCGGGTGCTATTATTCGTGATCAAGTTAGTATTGGTGCCAATGCGGTTGTTATGATGGGAGCAGTTGTCAATATTGGCGCAGAAATAGGACCAGGAGCAATGATCGATATGAATGCTGTTTTAGGCGGCCGGGCAGTGATTGGTGCTAATAGTCATATTGGGGCTGGAGCTGTAATTGCCGGTGTCGTAGAACCGGCTTCTGCACAACCTGTTCGAATTGGTGAAAATGTTCTAATTGGTGCCAATGCCGTTGTTTTAGAGGGAGTACAGGTTGGTGATCAGGCGGTAGTAGCTGCTGGGGCGGTAGTTACGCAAGATGTTCCAGCTAAAACTGTCGTTGCTGGAGTCCCAGCAAAAGTTATCAAACAATTAGATCAGCAAACAACTGCCAAAACAAAAATCGAAAAAGATTTAAGAAAGCTGTGAGCTCATGCTAACATCCCAACAACTTATTCAAATTCGGCGCCAACTTCATCAGATCCCGGAGTTAGCTTTAGAAGAATATCAAACACAGCAATATTTGTTACAAATGATCCAAAATTTTAAGCAACAATATCTGCAAATTAAGACTTGTCCCCAATTACCGACGGCTTTATTAGTCAGAGTCCAAGGCAGTAATCCTCAAAAAACTATTGGTTATCGGGCTGATATGGATGGCTTGCCGATTGAGGAAAAAACGGATTTGCCTTTTGTTTCACAGCATGCGGGACAAATGCATGCTTGTGGCCATGACTTTCATATGACGGTGGCTTTAGGAATTTTAAGTTATTTTAGTGAGCATCAGCCTCAAGATAATTTGATATTCTTTTTTCAGCCGGCCGAAGAAAGTAAAAATGGCGGTAAATTAGCTTATGAGCAAAACGTTTTTACAGGTAAATGGCGTCCGGATGAATTTTTTGCTCTGCATGTTACTCCAGATTTGCCTGCTGGAACCATCGGTTGTCGGCTAGGAACTTTATTTGCCGGCACTACCGAGGTAAATATTGATTTATATGGTCAAGATGGACATGCAGCTTATCCGCAGCAAGCAAATGATATGATTGTGGCAGCGGCAGCTTTAATTGAACAAATTCAAACCATTATTTCACGCAGTATTGATCCGATTGCCGGTGGTGTGATCACTATTGGTAAATTAGAAGCAGGAACAATTCGGAATGCGATTGCTGGTCATGCTCACTTAGAGGGAACTATTCGTGGTTTATCCCAATCTATGATTGAACGGATTGACCAGCGCTTGCGGGAGGTGACGGCTGGTATTGCAAAAAGTTTTAATGCTGAAGTCAAGATTCAACTCAATCAGGGTGGTTATTGGCCTGTAGAAAATAATCCCCATTTAACTGCAGAATTTATTAATTATATGAAGGAAAATTCGCAAGTTAACTATAAAAATACGCAACCGGCTATGACGGGCGAAGATTTTGGTTACTTATTGGCCCAGATTCCGGGAACAATGTTTTGGTTAGGAGTTGATGATAGTTCGCAGTTGCACTCGGCCACCTTTAATCCGCAAGAAAGTGCCTTAAGAGCGGGTGCTACTGCTATAGTAGGATTTTTACAAGCACATATGCAACAATAAAGGAGGAATTATGATGATAGATTTTACTCAAGTTGATTTAATGACGGCAATTATTACACCTTTCAATGAAGAAGGTAAAGTGGATTATCCTGGTTTGGAAAAGTTAACTGAACACTTGATGAAAACCGGTAGTCGTGGTTTTGTTATTGGCGGTACTACTGGAGAAGCGGCCACAATGACTCATGATGAAAAGATTGAGTTATATACTAAATTTGCCCAAATGGTTAACGGTCGCGTGCCAGTTATTGCTGGTACTGGGAGCAATAACACTGCCCAAACTGTCGAATTTACAAGAGAAGTCAGCCAAATTCCCGGTGTTGATCTAGCCTTGGTAGTAGCTCCGTATTATAATAAACCTAATCAACGTGGTATTAAGGTACACTTGGAAGCTGTAGCAGAGCAATCACAAATTCCTTTAATGATTTATAATATTCCTGGAAGAACCGGAATTAAAATTAGTAAAGAAACTTTAGTAGATTTATCTCATAATCCCCAAATTGCTGGTGTTAAGCAATGTGCAGATTTGGAAGATTTGGAATACATTGTGGAGCATGCCGCACCTGATTTTTTGGTTTATACTGGAGAAGATTTACAGGCGCTCACAGCCAAGGCATTGGGAGCAAAAGGAGTAATTTCAGTTGCTTCTCACGTCTATGGTCAAGCAATGCGGACAATGTATGATGAATTTGAACAGGGTCATTTGGCTGCTGCCGGTAAACTGCAGCGTCAATTGATGCCTAAAATGCAGGCATTATTTATGTATCCTTCACCTTCACCGGTAAAGGCAGTTTTGAATGCACAAGGGTTAGCTGCTGGTGGCTGTCGTTTGCCGATAGTTGATTTAAATGAAGCCGAAAAAAGGCAGCTGGCTTTACATTTAGGTCTGCCTGAAACAGCTTTATTACAGCATTTATCATTAGATTTAGGAGTAGATTAATGAAAAAAGTTTTGATTGCTGGTGCCACTGGTTCAATGGGCGGAAAAGCGGTCCAGTTGATAGAAAAGCAGCCAGAGTACCAGTTGGTTGCAATTTTAGCACCGAACGCCACAGCAGATACTCAGTTGCCGGCTGCTGTTAGTCGTTTTGATAATTTAGCAGACATTAATCTTGCTGCTGATGTATGGATTGATTTTACGACACCTCAAGCGGTATTTGCTAATGTTAAATTTGCATTAGAGCATCAGATGCGGCCGATTGTCGGAACCAGCGGCCTATCGGCTGAACAAGTACAACAATTACAAGCAATCGCGCAACAACAGCAATTAGGTGGGATTATTGCTCCTAATTTCGGTTTATCAGCTGTATTATTAATGAAATTTGCCCAAGAAGCAGCGCATTATTTTCCTGATGCTGAAGTTATTGAAATGCATCATGCTGATAAACTGGATGCTCCATCCGCCACTGCGATTACAACAGCCCGATTAATTGCGGCCAATCGTAAAAAAACTCCTGCTAAAACAAATATGGCTACTGAAGCTCGGGGTGCAGATTATGACGGAATTCCTGTCCACTCCGTGCGCTTACCAGGTTATGTGGCTCATGAACAGGTGCTTTTTGGCGGCCCAGGGGAAGCTTTGACAATTAGACAAGATTCTTTTGACCGTTCTTCTTTTATGCAGGGAGTTCAAGTGGCCTTGGAAAAGGTTATGGATTTACAAGAATTAGTTTTTGGTTTAGAAAAAATATTATAATTGTAAGGAGTGTCCAAAATGCCTCAATTAGCTGCTGATTTAACTCAAATTACTAATACACCATTAGAAAAAATTCCTTCTTCAGGAATTAGAGCCTTTGCGCAAAGAATTGACGATATTCCTGATTTAATTAAACTAACTTTGGGAGAACCCGATTTAAATACACCGGAACATGTTAAACAGGCAGCTGTGCAGAGTATTTTAGCTAATGATTCCCATTACTCTGATCAAAGAGGGACTCTACAATTGCGTCAGGCAATTAGTAATTATTTACAACGCAAACAAAATCTTACTTATGATCCCAAGAGTGAAATTATTGTCACTATAGGTGCGACAGAAGCTTTAACTGCAATTGCGTTGTCTTTATTTCAACCAGGGGATCAGATTATTGTACCAACACCTTCTTATGCGCTTTATTTTCCACTAATACAATATACGCAAGCTGAGTTAGTGGCAATTAATACCGCAAGTACAGATTTTGTCTTAACACCGCAGGCTTTAAAAAATACTTTGCAAGAGCATCCGCAGGCAAAAGCAATCCTACTCAATTATCCCACTAATCCGACAGGTCGAGAATACTCCGAAGAAGTCTTAAAACAATTGGTACCAATTATTCGACAATCTCATCTATATGTTATTACTGATGAAATCTATAGTGAATTAACTTATGATTGTCCACATGTTTCTATTGCCCGCTATTTGCCTGAAAGAACTCTTTTAGTCAATGGAGTTTCCAAGTCTCATGCAATGACTGGTTATCGGATTGGTTATCTGGCTGGTCCGGAGGCGTTAATTAATCTGATTGCTAAAATGCATGCTTTTATGATTACCGCGCCTTCTAATCCTGCTCAAGCTGCTGCTACTGAAGCCTTGGAGAACGGTGATCAAGATCCGGTAGATAGTCGACATATTTATCAAAAACGGCGCGATTATATTGTCCAAGCACTTAATGAAATGGGATTGCAAACAATGCCCGGTGAGGGAGCGTTTTACGTGTTTGCTAAAATTCCTGCCCAATACAAAAATGATGATGAAGCATTTGCTCTGGACTTAGCTCATAAAGCTAAAGTCGGCGGCACACCGGGAAAATCTTTTGGCCCGGGAGGACAAGGCTATATTCGCTTCTCATATGCCGCTAGTGACGCCGATTTGCGAAAAGCCATGTCTCGAATACAGAAATTTTTATCAGCGGAGGTTGTAGTTAAATGAAGAAATATGTGGTTGCGATATTAGGAGCTACTGGCGCCGTGGGGCAGCGTCTAATCAGTGAATTAGAGCATTCCCAAATACCAGTTGCAAAAATTAAATTACTGGCTTCTAAGCGTTCCGCTGGGAAAAAACTAACTTTTAATAATCAAGAAGTAACTGTAGAAAAAGCACAGCCAGATTCCTTTACTGGTGTAGATTTGGTTCTTTCTTCTGCTGGTGGAAGTGTTTCTAAAAAACTTTTGCCTGAAGCAGTTAAAAGAGGAGCGGTTTGTGTTGATAATACTAGTGCCTTTCGTATGGAAGAAGATGTACCATTAGTAATTCCTGGAGTCAATGAGCAGCAACTCCAGTATCACCATGGGATTATTGCTAACCCAAATTGTTCTACGATTCAGATGGTTGCCGCTTTATATCCTGTCTATCAACGCTGGGGAATTGAACAGATTATCGTATCAACTTATCAGGCTGTTTCTGGTGCCGGCCAATCAGCTTGGAATGAAATGTTGCAACAGGCTCAGGCAATATTAAATAAGCAAGCACCCACTGCCAATATTTTACCAACGGCAGCGGATGTAAAACATTATCCCTTAGCCTTTAATCTTTTACCCCAAATTGATGTTTTTGAAGATGATGGCTATACCCATGAAGAATGGAAAATGATTCATGAAACTAAGAAAATCTTATGCAATGATCAAGACTCTACAAAAATTAAAGTGACTGCCACCTGTGTCCGGGTTCCTGTTGAAATTGGTCATGGAGAATCAGTTTACTTTGTGGTTGAAGACAAGGGAGCATCTGTTCCGGAAATTCAAGCAGAAATTGCCGAAACCTCAGGTTTAATTTTGCAAGATAATCCGCAACAACAGCTTTACCCTCAGCCCTTGACTGCTGCTGGTAAAAGAGAAACTTTTGTCGGCCGCATCCGCCCTGATCAAGAAAATAATGGTGCCTTTCAAATGTGGGTCGTTGCCGATAATTTGTTAAAAGGTGCGGCTAGCAATACGGTAGCCATTGCAGAATGTTTGGTTCGCGATGATTTAGTGCAAGTCCCAAATAATAAAGCTTAAGTAAAAAACTTCGGTTTATTAAACCGAAGTTTTTTATTGAAGCTTGTCTTGTTGATTTATCCTAAACGGCTGAAAACTTTATCCTTGTTGGGGGATAAGTATTCTAAATAACGTTATACCTTTGGCGAATGGAAGGGCTAATATTCCCTAAATTTTGCCAATGAGAAGGGTTAATAAGTCTGGTGCATAAAAACTTTTTTGTGGTCCTTTCCTGGGCATAAACAATATTAGCTGGTAGGTGAAGTTGAGGTGGTAAGACATATGCCCGTTTGATATTAGTTAATATACTCTTAATGCTTTTGCGCGTAACAATGTGGATGAAACCATCTCCTTCTTTTTTACTTTATTGATGCAATCTTTTAACATTTCTGGAATTTCATTCCCCCAAATAGGAGTAATAAAAATAATACCCCGAGCAGATCATGGATTCGGTCTTAATGAAATAATTCTGATAGAGGTCAGAAAAATGACACAGTTGTTATACTGTTATAAATTTTATTCCAGAGCCTTTAATTCGATGTTATTAAAACTGTTAACGTAAGGATGATAATAGATAATCAAAATTGATTGAGGCTCGACTAATTTTTCTCTAAAATTGTTGCAGGTTTTCCTATAATAAATTTTTATTTTGGCAAAATGACCTGATTTTTAATTAAAAACAAAGGCAGAAATCTCCTGATTTTAATCAGGCAGATGAATGCCTATTACTCAGTGATTGTCTCCTTAGCTTGCTAAAAATTAAACCTATCTAAATTCCAGATAACTCTCATGCTATTATTAATGTAACCAACAGTAAGGAGGTGCAAGCTACATGAGTAAAACGATGGCCCAACTGCCCTATCATTATGGGGTTAAGCTGCGGGTCTTTCCTTCTTCGGAACAAAAACGCTTAATCAAACGCAACAGCGATGCTAGTCGTTTTATCTACAATGAAATGAATGGTATGAATCGCGAACTTTACCAACTGCGACAGGTAAAATTACCTATTGCAATTGTTCAACAACGCATTCAAACCCTGGAAGAGCGCTTAAAAAAGCCCGCAACTGGTATTTCCAATATTCACGGTTGGCTTAATAACCGCGACTTAGATAGCCTCATGAAGGCAAACGCGATTAAAAACTATCGCACCGCTTGGCAGCTTTTTCGTCAGGTTCATCGTACTGGTGTACCGGTTTTTCATAAAAAGCAAATGGCGCAAAAGTATCAAACCTCCTGTCAGTATGCTCAGCAGGTACAAGTACCTAATATGTTGACTGGCAGTGTTAGGTTATTAGATAAAAAGCATCTGCGACTACCTAAAAAATTGGCCGCTTACGGTTTCGGGGTTTGCCGCCTAAACTGTTACATAAAGCTGCAGTAATTCGAATAGGAACCGTGACCATCTCCATGGACGCCACCGGTCGTTACTATGTTTCGCTGCAATTAGCCTCGGAACAACCTTTTGTGGAACTGATCCCCGTTGTCAAATCACCCCTTGGGATCGATCTCAATACTGATAACTTTTTGACTGATTCCAATGGGTATGTGGTCGCTAATCCGCGCTATTACCGGCGTCTCCAAGGCAAATTAGCTCAGGCCCAGCGTAAGCTTTCTCGGCGGGCACTGCGAGCTCAGAAAGAACAGCGCCCTTTACGTAAGGCGGCCAACTATCAGAAACAACGAGTAGTGGTAGCTAACCTCCAACGCAAGGTGGCTAACCAGCGCCAGAACTTCCTCCATCTGGTCTCCACAACACTAATCAAGAACCACGATTTGGTTGTGGCCGAAGAGTTACGGAGTAAGAACCTGCTGCGCAATCACGCGTTAGCTTTGAGTATTGCCGATGTGGGTTGGCGGACTTTTTTAGGTATGTTGGCCTATAAGGCTAAGCTTTACGGGCGTCAATTTATTACCATTAATCCTCGCAATACTACCCAAACCTGTAGTCATTGTGGTTTTATAAGGGGCACTGGCAAGACAGAGAAGCTGACCCTCAGAGATCGTGATTGGAATGCGGCGCAAAACATTTTGGCCAAAGGCTTAGCGAGTATCTAAGTAGTAGGTCCGTCTGGCAACCTGCGGACCATAAAGGCTTTGGTAATTAGTACGTAAGACCTGCAAGCAGGCGATCGCTGTATCTAAGCAAATTGTGGTCGTTGCTCCTGAGGGACAATTCTCACAAGCTCCCGACTTTAGTCGGGAGTGGTTGACTGAACTAGCCGTAACCTTAAATAAATGATTAAATTTTGATAAAAAACTGGACCGCATAGTAGCTTCAGGTATTAAGTTAGCAATAATTTTTGGGTTAAATCATATAATTCCAACTTACTTTCTAAATTGTTGGGTTACTGATAAATATTATTAATACGAGGATTAATGAATAAACGGTTTATCAAATAAGTTTATCTGGGATAGCTTTTAATAAAGGCCAACCCAATTTTCAAAGGGCAGTCTGTGGATCAGAATTTACTTGCAGAAGCGGAAAGGGTCTCTTGATAAATTTATTGGGATATCGACAGCAATGAAGAAATTATTTTTTATTGTAAAAATGTTTATAAAAAGTCCCTGTGCTAGGATTTAATTTTCTTAAAAAGGATCTTAACGAGAATTTATTTCAAGAAATTTCAATGCTTTCAAAGCTAAATTAATTGTCTGGGTTTTCGTGTATAACTGTTCATAATTTAGACTTCTTCTAATTTGGAGGATAATACTGTTATCTAAAAAAGTAATTGCTAAATTTGGTTTTAACGAGGGTTACTCGTAATTTAAAGCAAAATCTTGTGCTGAAAAATAATGTAATTTGTTATTAAAAATATAATTGCTCAGTAAACCTAAAATAATCGGGGCAATCAAAAACAGGATTGTTACTAGAATAATTTGACCACTTGTATTACTTCCCCAACTATTCAAGGCTGCAATCGGGCCGATTAAACCGGAAAATCCAAAGCCGGCACTAGTAGCAGAACCACCAACGTTAAAGATACTGCCAATACCACCCATAAGTGCCGCATTAATTATTAACGGTAATAAGAGTTTGGGTTTGGTCATTAAATTAGCCATTTGCATTTTAGGTGATCCGAGAAAATGAGCTAAAGAAGTTCCCCAAGAATTAGCTTTCCAACCATAAATAGCTAACGCGAAGCTGGCAGCAGTAATGCCCAAATTAGCGGATCCGGAAGCAATTCCATGAATACCAACAGCGGTCGCAATCCCCACAGAAGAAATCGGGGAAACAATTAGCAGCGCAAAAGCAACTCCCATTATGGCACCTGTCAGTATAGGTTGAAGATTAGTTAGATGTGCAATAATCATACCAATGAAAGTAGTAATCGTCTGTACCGGTGTGAAAGTTAACATACCAATTCCGCCGCCAATGATTAAAACGAGAGTTGGCAAAAGTAAAACAGTATAAGCCTTGAATTTTGCTCCTAATAATTCGATTAAAAGATAACCAACCATGATGGTTACTGCAATATTAATAACATCCCCCGAACCCATGGCTGAGAAGCCTTGTTTAGTGAAATGAAAATTACCTGCTCCACAAACGGCTGCTAAAGCTAATGAAGTAGTTTGAATTGGTGATAACTTTCCAATCATGCCCACACAAGCGGCACTGACTACAGGAAGCATAATTGTAGCTAAACTAGTCATGGTTAGAATAATGGATAATGCCGGAAAACTAGGAACCAAAGCTTTGATTAGTTGATTTAAAAGTGCTCCAGGAACTAAGGCCACGATGATTCCAGTAGAAAGGCCATTTAAAGTATTCATAATGATTTTTTTACCAGAAATTTGCATAGATCTTTCACCTCATTAATTTAATAAAAAAGCCTCACAATAAACTGTGAGGGCAAGAGAAGGAGTCAATCTACACATGCGCCGCACAGTTGAAAGCAATCTGTGCGGCCTTAAAATTTTACAACAAAATCTTCAGGCATTTCAGATTGCTTGACTGAAAATACCCAAAGTAATAAGTACCAATATTTAACTGTGAGTTTAATTGAATAGTCATTATTAAAAACTCCTTATAAATATCTTAGAAATAATGATAAAGGATTTAATTAAAAAAAGCAACCCCTAGTTAAAATTGTTAAAATAAGGTCGATATTAAGTAAAGAGCTGAGGAATTGTTTTAAATGAATTATAATAATACTATAATTGTTAAGTTTTAAAATAAATAAGAATTAATTATAAAGAGGTGATTTTAATGCATATTTCTTGGAAACGTTCCGGAACTAATTATAAAATTGCTGGAGTTTTAGGCGGAATTGCCGAGCATTTTGATTGGAACGCCAATGTTCTACGCGTACTGTGGTTATTATTGACAATTACGCCTGCTTTTCCCGGAGTGATAATTTATCTGGTATTGTGGTTATTAATGGAAAAACCTGATCAGTATATCAGTTAATACTTTGCTTCAGAGAAATGAAGAAAATTTACAGAAAAAGTGCCGCATGTTGATGTAGCACTTTTTAAATTAATAATAAGAGAATTTTTTAAGATAATAAAGATTGGTAGGAATTAGGATAATTAGTTTATAATGCTGCAGCATCTGTCGTTACTTAAATTTAAATAGTAGTAAATAAATCAGTATTGAGCAATATAACATGATTATGACACTTATTTTAGTAATAAAAGAAAGGTTTACAATTCATTATGGAGATTCATTTTCGCCAAGTACAGCCAAAAGATTGGGAAGCAATAATGAAAATTGAAAATCAAGGATTTTCGCCCGCAGAAGCAGCCAGTCATGCAGCCATGAAAGAAAGAATTGAGAACATTCCAGAGACCTTTATTGTAGCTGCTAAACAGGAAGAAATACTGGGCTATATTGTCGGCCCCACTTTTTCACAACGTTATTTGACTGATGAATTATATCAGCATACTTTATCTAATAACAAAAGTGATGCCTATCAAACAGTTTTGAGTTTGGCGGTTGCTCAGCCCTATCGGCGTCATAAGATAGGTACGCAGTTACTTACGCAATTAGCTAAAGTAGCCCGCTCTCAAAAACGTCAGGCAATAACTTTAACTTGTTTAGCAACCTTAATTCCTTTTTATGAAGCGAATGGTTATATTAATGAAGGATTGTCGGCGTCCCAACATGCGGATGAAAAGTGGTATAACATGGTTAAAAATTTGTAAAGGGAGCTAGGAAAATGCAGTTTATGATAGCAAATAAAACTGATTTACCGCAAATAGTAAACATTTATAATCAAAGTATTCCTACCAGATTGGCTACCGCGGACTTAAAACCTGTGACTGTTGCAGAACGTCAGGAGTGGTTTGAGGGTTTTAATGAACGCTATTCCATTTGGAAAATTATGGATGAACAAAAAATGTGGGGTTGGGTCAGTTTACGTCCCTTTTATGGGCGGGCCGCTTATGCTCCAACCGCAGAAATTAGTATTTATGTCGATCAATCTATGCAACATCAAGGGTTCGGGCAGCAAGCGTTGCAATTTCTAGAAACGCAACTTCCCCAACGTGCGATTAAAAACGTTGTAGCGCTTATCTTTAGTCATAATTTAGCCAGTATCAATTTATTCAAGTGTAATAAATTTGAACAATGGGGCCATCTACCCAATATTGCAATTTTAGATGGTGTTCAGAGAAGCCTTGATATTTGGGGCCGCAATTATTAGTAAATGAGAGAATTGAACTGCTCTGCATTAAAAATTTATATAGCTTTAGTCGGCTTATTCAAGAAAAATAAGCATGATTGAAATAAAAAGATCCAAAATTACTTATTGATATCCAAGTTTTCAAACGTTACCGACTTTTGATTGAATAATTATAAGTTAAAACCGGAATTGGAGTCTAGACTTCAATCGTATAACCTTGTTTACTGAGATTAAATTAATACTGGCTTTAAAAAAGTAGAGAGTCGAAAAATAATTTGGCAAATTAGCGAGCCATTTGTTGTTGCTGTGTTCAACTTAAACGGGATAATTTTTCTGAAGAGGTGAAAAGTGAATGATGGATAAAAAAGAAACGCTACAGTATCTGGATAAATTACATGTCAATTATGAATTAAGGGAACATCAAGCAGTCTATAATATGGCTGAATTAGAGCAGATTAAGTTACCGCATCCAGCGGCTGATGCTAAAAATTTATTTTTAAGGGATGATAAAAAAAGAAATTATTATCTACTTGCAATTAAAGGCGATAAAAGGGTAAATTTGAAGCAAATTCGTCAAGAAAATAACACACGCCGGCTAAGTTTTGCTTCATCTCAGGACTTAGCAGAAAAGTTGGGTTTAACTCCGGGTTCTGTAACGCCTCTAGGTCTTTTAAATGATCAAGAACATGAAGTTAATTTTTATTTAGATTCCTACTTTCTGGCGCAGCCTTTAATTGCAGTGCATCCAAACGCGAATACGGCTACTGTCTGGTTGGCACCTGCTGATTTATTAAAAATAATCAAAAATTTAGGAAATCCGGTTAAAATAGTGCAGATGTGATTGTTCAAGCATTATTAATTTTCACATTTTTATAATTATGAAGGCAGATAGAGTTAATTAATTAAGCTATCTGCCTTTGTAACTAAGCTAAAATTACTTAATTATTCACCGACCAAAGTAAAAATTAGTGATAAGAAAAATTTTAGAATAAAGACTTCGTACCTAGAAGGATTAATAATATTCCTGTAACTGGCTTAATATACGCAGTAACTTTGGTTTTAGTTAGTAGTTGTGCTAATTTGGGGGCAATAACGGCACCTACTAATGCTCCGAACATTAATGGTAATCCGGCAGCCCAATCTACTTGTCCACCAGCTATATGAAATAAAGCACCGGTAATAGTCATGAATGTTAAAACGTAAGTCGAAGTGGCGGTTGCTTGAAAATCTTTTAAGCCCAATAAAAATAAGCCTGCAAGAATCACTGCGCCGCCACTCATACCTGCTACGCCAACCATTAATCCACCCAAAATACCAAACAAACTGGCTTGTAATCTGGCGTGGGGCTGGCGATATATTGTGGTGGAGTGATTATTTTTTTGAATCAGCATATTAATTCCCAGTAGAATTAAAATTATTCCAATTAGCCATTTATAAAAATTAGTCGGAATAACAGGCGCTGTCAAGGCTCCCAAAACCACAGCTGGAATAGCGGCCAGTAACATTTGGTTACCAATTTGGGTATTAATTTTGCCTTGACGATAATAGCTCCCTGCACCAATAATTAATGAAGGTAAGGCTGTTACTAAAGAAGTTGATGAAGCACTGGCTGCACTTAGGTTAAATAACCCTGTCAAGATTCCTAAATAAATTGCTGCACCACCGCCACCAAAAAGAATTACTAAAGTACCTATAAATAAGCCAATCATTCCTAATATTATGCTTTGCATAGGTTATTCCTTCTTTGACAGTATTGTTTTTATTTACATATTGTAATTATAAGTTACAATATGTAAATGTCAATAAAATTAATTTTAAAAGGATTAAATATGCCTCGTCAAATTTTATCTAAAGAAATAATTATTCAAACAAGTATTAATTTAATAGAAGCTAACAAGGACAATAGCTTTGCAAATATTGCCCGTAACTTAGGTACTCAATCCCAAGCACTGTATAACTATTTTTCCAATCAAATTGACCTCAATTATGCAATAGTAGCTTGGACGATTAAGCAAATTACACAACATTTGCAGCAAAAATTATTTGGTAAAACCAAAATGGATGCCATTATTGCTTTTGCCATGGAACTGCGCAAACTGGCTCTAGATCATTTTTTGTTGGCTCAATTTATTTTAAAAATGCCGCGTACTGATAAATATCCAGATGTAAAATTGGCCTTTGCCAACTTAAAGGCATTATTGGATTGTCTCATTGCAACCGAGTTTACCGATCGTAAGAAGCAGATATTAGCTAGTCGCTGTGGTCGAGATCTATTAATTGGCGATATCATTAATGTGGGCACAGGATGGTTTGCCGATAAATCTATTCCAACAGAAAGTGGTTTTCGAACTCTGTTAAAGAATAATTTAGAAAATATTAAAAATGCCAACTAACGTTTTTTTAAAGATTATCGACAACAAAAAAAGCACCGACCTAAAGTCGATGCTGATAAAATTCAAGCTTTATTGGGTATGTAGGGCTCGAACCTACAAATTACGGATTCAGAGTCCGTTGCCTTACCGGTTTGGCGAATACCCAATCAAAAGAACAATTAATATTGTACTGAAAAGGCAAGTAGCTGTCAAGAATAAATTAGAAAATCAATAATATTTTACTGCTTGCGACGCTTATTGTTCACTACTACAATAAATATGGTAAATTAAATATTTTTATTAATGAGGTGAAATTATGCATCCAGCAGATAAAAACTCGTGCACCAGTATTTTAATTGGCCGTCAAGCAACAATTGACGGCTCAATTATTATTGGTCGTAATGAGGACGGGGGAGCATCATTACCCAAACATTTTATGGTATATCCTCATCAAGAGTGGCAAAAAGAGCCCATTTTTAAATCTAAGGTCAATAAATTTCAGCTGACTTTGCCTAGAGTTCAATACAAATACACTGCTACGCCTGAATGGACTGATCAGTCAGGTGTTTTTGCGGAAGCTGGTTTTAACGAATATGGAGTAGCGATGAGTGCTACTGAAAGTATCTACACCAATAACTTGGCTTTGGGAGCAGATCCTTTAGTCGTTGATGGTATTGGAGAAGAAGCAATGGTTACCTGCATCTTGCCTTATATTAAAACGGCTCGAGAAGGTATTGAAAGATTAGGCAGTCTGGTAGAAAAGTTTGGTACCTGTGAATCTAATGGGGTGCTCTTTGCGGACCAAAAAGAAGCCTGGTACATGGAAATTGTTTGTGGTCATCAATGGCTGGCTCAAAGAATTCCCGATGATTGTTATGCGCTTGTTGCTAATCAGGTAGCTATACAGGAAGTGGATTTTGAAGATAATTATAATTTTATGTTTAAGGATGATCTGAAAGAATTTGTTTTAGAACATCATTTAAATCCGGAACTTGATCATTTCAATTTTCGTTTGATTTTTGGCACAAAAAGTGAAGCGGATGAACATTATAATACTCCACGGGTCTGGTGGGGCCAGCAACAATTTTCTGGTCCGAATGAACAATTGCCGACCGGTGAAGATTTGGCTTTTGTTAAAAAGCCGCAACATTTATTAAGTATTGATGATGCCAAAATGTATCTTTCTTCTCATTATCAAAAAACGCCGTATGATCCCTTATCAAAAACGCCTCAGGCGCATATTTATCGTCCAATCAGTTTAGCAAAAACACAGGAATCGCATTTATTGCAGATTAGACCTGATGGTCCACGAGATGCTGCCTGTATTCATTGGTTGGCAATGGGAGTGCCAGCACAAAGTGTTTATGTTCCTTTTTATTTGGGAATTAATCAAACACCCAAATTTTATCAAGAGGGCGGCTTACCTTATGATAGCCAGTCAGCTTATTGGTTGTATAAATTGGCAGGTATTTTAGTGGATGGCCATTATTCAGAATTTGGCCAGTTACTAAGTGATACCCAGAAGAAAATTAACATTTACTTGGCGCATCAAGTGCAGCAGATTGATCGCCAAGCCCAAGAGTACTCTACCGCTCAGAAATTAGAGACATTTTTAACAAAATCTTCTTGTCAAAATGCCGAATATGCGGCACAAGAATATCGAAAATTAATTGCACGCTTAATCACCGCTTCGACTGATTTTTCGTTGCTTAATTTTCAAACAGATTTAAATTTGTAAAAGGGAGCAATTTAAGATTTGAGTAGTGAAAAAAGTAGTCGTACCACGATTGGTATTTTGAGTTTAGTAATGATGATTTTTACCACCATTTATGGTTTTAATAATGGTACTATCGCTTATTTACAAATGGGGTATGCCAGTATCATCTGGTATGTTTTTGCCGCCATTTTTTTCTTTTTACCGTCAGGATTAATGTTTGCTGAGTATGGTTCCACTTTTCACGGTGCTGAAGGTGGAATTTATTCTTGGTTGGAAGGGTCGGTCGGACCTAAGTTTGCTTTTTATGGAACTTTTATTTGGCTAACTTCTTGGGAATTATGGCTTGTTTCTACAGCTTCACGAGTTTGGATTCCTCTTTCAGTATTGTTTCAAGGCAGTGACAAAACTCCTAGCTGGCGTTTAGCTAGTCTGACCTCTACGCAAGTGATTGGTCTCTTAGGAGTTTTGTTTATTTTTTTGGTAACCCTGCTAGCCTGCCATGGAATGAGTTGGATTAGTAAGATTTCCACGTTAGGTGGTTTTATCATGGTCTTACTAAATGGGTTCTTTTTTTCGGTTAGTTTAATTATTTTAATTTTGAATAAATTTCAGTTACAACAGCCGATTGCTGGAGTACGTTCTTTTATACAATCGCCCAATGCTAGTTTTGCTTCTGTTTTAGGAATGTTATCGTTTGTGGTTTACGCAATTTTTGCTTATGGTGGATTAGAGTCTTTAGGTGGTGTAACTGATTCCTTGAAAAATCCCCAACGGACCTTTCCCAAGGGAATTTTAATTGCGACTTTAGCTATTGCTATTATGTATGCTATTTCGATTTTATTTTGGGGTATTAGTGCTAATTGGCAACATGTACTGAATAATTCCCGGGTTAATTTAGGCAATGTCGGTTATGTATTAATGGATAATTTAGGTTATACCTTGGGTAAGTCATTACATTTAAGTACTAGTATTTCGTTAGTAATTGGTGAATGGTTTGCCCGATTTGTCGGTTTTGATAATTTTGTGATGTATCTGGGTTCCTATTTTGTGTTAGTTTATTCTCCCTTGAAGTCATTTATTTTAGGTACTCCTCGAGATTTTTGGCCGCAGCGGGTAACTAAGTTAAATCGTCATTATATTCCTGCTTGTGCTATGTGGATTCAAGCGCTTGTAGTAGCTATAATTATTATTGGAGTTTCATTTGGTGGTTCTAGTGCAGCACAGTTTTACAATATTTTAACATTGATGGGCAATGTCTCTACTTCGGTTCCTTATTTATATTTAATTGCTGCGTTTCCATTTTTTAAAGCAAAAACCAACTTGGAACGTCCTTATGTATTTTACAAAAAACAAACTACTGCTAATTGGGTCAGTTGCATTGCCTTTTTAGTAGTAGCATTAGCAATTTTATTTACTTTCATTCAACCAGTATTAGAACGGCAATATTTTGATGCTTTTTGGACAGTCGCCGGACCTATTTTCTTTACGCTGGTAGCTTTTGTATTGTATTGGCGTTATGAACATCGTGAACAAAAATAAGTTAATAAAAATCCAACTGTTAAAGTTGGATTTTTATTAACTATAGATAATTATTATTAATTTTGACTGTAAATTGAGAAGTTATAAAAAATCTCACCTGAATGGGTGAGTTTTTTTAACTAGAAATATATTAATCAAGATCGAATGCCAATTTTCTGGTCGCTCTTACGGAAATAAAATGATAAAAATACACAATATAACGCGATTCTCAAAAGCTTTTAATGTCTATCTATATAACATTTGCCAAAATACATGAACAAACATAAACTTAACTTACTACACAAAATACTATAAAGTTTAAAGATTTGAAATAACATCAGTAGCTTTAATATTCTCAGCGTGATAATTAATTTTAGTTATTTGTTTTAATTGTTTGCACAATAGGGGAGCTAGTTACTATTATTATTACTAGTTACTATTATTATTATCAGTAGAAGCCGAAATAACGATCTAATTTATTACCTCTGCCATTGATAATCACTCCAATTTTGTATGAAATTTAGTATGCAAAAAGGCATACTCTCTGTATGAATTTACAAGTCACATCTCTCGCTCGCCAAAGTTGGAAGAGGTGGCTTTTTATTATAATAATTGCTGCTTTTTAGTTTCAAATTCTTCTGGAGAAATTACACCTTGATTACGTAATTGTGCTAACTGTTTTAAAATTTCTAAATTTTCTTGCGATATTGGGTTATTGCTAATAACTTGGTTATTTTCTACATGATATATTTTGAATTTTTTAAGGACTAAAAAATCAGCTGTTTTAGCTAGTACAACTATTTGACCAAATTGTTGAGTATTTATGTTATAAGGAGTTATATAAGCATGTGAGGTTACTTCTATTTGTCTAGTTGAGGTTACAGTCTGTTTGTTATACTGTTCACCACCGTTATTTTTAGTAGTAGTTTTACCGCCTGAACTCAAACCTGCAGCAGTACCTACTAAGGCTCCAGTATTGCCACCGACCATTTTTCCAAGTATACCACCAGTGGCAACACGACCAGCTTTTCCTTTCCGTTTTGTAATAGTTTTGCGATTATCTTTGGTGTGACCATTGATAGAAGTTACATATTCTTCTTTAAATTGTGGTTCAAAAGAAACACCTTGCAGATAATAATAAATTGGGTTATCTCTGTCAAAAATAATTCTATTGTCATACAGTTGCCGCATTTTTGTACCGTTAACAAAACTAGAATTTTGACAAATTGAGAGATCTTTACTAAGTTGAACATCAAACTTACTTATAGTATTTGGTAGTATTTGGCTTTTGCTCTAACATTGGTTTTCTATGTTCTAATCTAGCGTAATCATCTTTAGTTATTTTTATTTTCTTATCGTTTATACGAATAGTTATTGGATTAACTATACCTAAATTTCTTAATATTAATAAGCATATACAAATTATTGGTGGCCAAATAGAAGCTGCTATACCAATTAGCCCAATTATAATAATTAAATAATCTAAAGAAGTAATCCATATTCTTTTATAATTTATAGTTCTGTTTTGGTTTAAGGCATTTAATTGACCAGATTCAAAATATCCTAGATAATCAGTTTGTAAATTTTGATTTATTGGCTGTTTATTTTGAGGAATATTAATTTGATTTCGCTGATAATTAAAATATTGATAATCATTTTGCTGGTATTGGTTGTAATTAGTAGGTGATGATTCTTGATTATCCTTACTCGTATTAAATTTCCGCATGGTATCCTCCTTCTTAATAAATAACAAAAGGATAACAGAATCTAAAATTCAAGGCGTTTTTATTATATTTACTTTAGCACATTATTGATTGCGATTCCATAAATCTTTTCATTGTATAAGGCAAATTAAATAATCTAGTATTTTTTACTTTAAAATTGGTTCGCCTTTATCTAGGATTATATATGAGTGATTTAAAAGCCAATCGATTAGCATTAGCTTCCATTTGGGGAATATTAAACCTAAAAGAATTTAGTAAATTCTATTTATATAGAATAACATTAAAAATAAAAACAAGCTGCCAATCATAATTGATTGGCAGCTTGTTTTTTTACCGTCTCACAACACATACACAATACAAATTGTTGTTAAAAGACTGATTTATCCATTATTATCGCCCGTACGGGAATTGAACCCGTAATTCCACCTTGAGAGGGTGGCGTCTTAACCATTTGACCAACGGGCAATGAACAACAAATATAATACCGAAATTTGCCACGATCGTCAATAGTTTCTTTGGCTTTTCGCAAAATTATTTGCTGAAATACTTTTTCCAAAATAATTTGATGGAAAAATAGCCAATTTAACCAATAAAAAAGGCAGAAATATTATTAATTACATGTAAAATAATATTGGCTTTAATGTTTTTAGTTTTTAAATAAACAATCCCCATGGTTAAACCCAAAATAGCTTTAGAAAGAAAATAAGCAGGATCTTGAGAAATGTGTAAAGCACCAAAAATAACAGCACTGACAACTGCTCCCAAATACAGATTATCTGCAAAAAACCAATTAATTAAATAACCACGAAAAAAGATTTCTTCACTGATTGGGGCAATGATTATGGCATAAATTAAAAATAGGATAGGAAACAACTTCATGAGTTGGTTTTGCGCAGCCACATTAGCGTTATTGCTGGTTTTCATTAGGGGCAAAAAAAGCATATTAATGCCGTAATTAAAAATGGCACCCCCGGCAATCCAGATTCCGCTTTGCCAATCAAGTTTTTTGGTTGTGAATTTTTGAGTTTGCTGGTGTAAATAAAACATGATAGCAATAGAAATGCAGGCCGTTATTAAAAACATGAAAGGTACAGAAAGTTTAATTTGTGCAAAAACTGTTGGAGTGCTTACTGCAGTAGTTAAAACGGTAGCTGGTAATTGCTGTAAAAGATATAAAGTTAATAATACTAAAAATTTGAAGATTATGTTAAAATGATTGTTATTTTGAGATTTAGAATTCATTGTTGTCTACCTAAATAAAGCGCATTAATATAGTTTTTTATAATTATCATAAATTTGATATTTTCAATTGTTGTTCTTCATCTTTATTCTTTAAATGGTGTCTTAATAATTGATAAAATTGCTGTTCTTTCCAATTATATTTTAGTAGCTGGAGATACTCCAATTTTTGGGGCTTAAAAAGTAAGTTTTAACCAGAGTTAATAACTATTAATGACATTTATTCAACCATTTAAAGTGTTTTTCAGTAAAATATGGTTTGACTATTATACTTATTAGCAGAAAGGAGGGATAAGAATGAAAATTAATTACCAAGTTGCCCTCAATTTAAGTGAAGAATATTATGAGTTACAGATCAAAAAATTAACATTCCAAAATAATAAATTTTTGCAAATATTAGCACAATCTGAAAATTCATCCTAGTGCCATTAGCAGTTCCCCAATTAATAATTAAGTTTTAAAACCTTGTGGCTTGGCATGTGTAGACCAAAAGCAGAAGCTTACATATAATGACTGTTTATCCCAGTGAAAGTGGATTTACCAAACTATTTATTGAAGCTTCACGCATCGCCATATTTAATTAGCAACTCATTTACCACCGGGAATTACTTAATAATGGATTAATTGATATAGTTTTTACTAATAATCAGAAGATTTCAATATCCAGAAGAAATATTAAGAATCTGCAAAAGAATCGCGGCATA
Source organism: Bombilactobacillus mellis (assembly GCA_013346905.1). Taxonomy (GTDB): domain Bacteria; phylum Bacillota; class Bacilli; order Lactobacillales; family Lactobacillaceae; genus Bombilactobacillus; species Bombilactobacillus mellis_A. The sequence goes on along the minus strand of JAAEDX010000001.1, from coordinate 1,318,875 downwards.
ATTGATTGGAAGTGGAAAAATGATCAGTGTGATGAAAAAAAGAATTTCACTATGGAGTGTTTTGGGCGCAATTGTTTTTATGGGACTTCAGGTTTTAGGAACTTTAGCACTTCCCAATATTACCTCAGATATTGTTAATAAAGGCATTACTCGCGGTGACACCCATTATATCATAATCGCGGGAATAAGAATGTTAGGGGCTTCTATCTTTATTGTGGTAATTTCTTTTTTTAATGTTTTATTGGCTTCTCAAGCTTCTCAACAATTGGGGCAAAACTTGCGTAACGATATTTATCGTAAAGTTCTCTATATGTCCAATAATGAATTTGATCAAATTGGGACTTCTTCACTCATCACCCGAACTACTAATGATGTTGTGCAAATTCAGAATGTCACGTTGATGATGTTACGAATGATGATTATGGCACCCATTATGATGATTGGGGCTAGTTTTATGGCCTATCAAAAAAATCAGCGTCTGACCGAAATATTTATTTTTATTTTGCCCGTTTTAATTCTTGTGGTTGGTATAGTCATGTATTTTGCAGTTCCTTTGTTTAAGGTGATGCAAAAAAAAATTGACCGCTTAAACCTTGTGTTTCGGGAAGGCTTAACGGGAGTGCGGGTGATTCGTGCCTTTCGGCGTGATGATTGGGAGCAAAAACGCTTTGATATAGCTAATCAGGACTATACCCATAATGCACAAAAAGCTTTTTCAATTATAGCGACCATGTACCCTTTAATAATCTTAGTTATGAGCGGCATGAATATTAGTATTACTTGGCTGGGAGCTAAATATATTGCACAAAAAAGCATGGAAGTAGGTGATTTGATTGCCTTTATGACCTATGCCATCCAAATCTTAATTAGTTGCATGATGCTGTCAATGATCTTCGTATTTGTACCTCGAGCCCAAGCCTCGGCAACTAGGATTAATACTATTTTAAAGATGAAAAGTGAATTAAAAGAAAATACTCAAGAAAAAAAATTAGACCAATTTGCAGCTGCTTTAGAATTTTCTCAGGTTAGTTTCAGCTATCAGGGAGCAGAAAGTCCAGCTTTAAAGGATGTAAGTTTTCAAGTGCACGCGGGGGAAACTGTAGGAATTATTGGAGGTACCGGTTCTGGTAAAACGACGCTAGTTAATTTAATCTCCCGTATTTATGATGTACAGTCGGGAAAAGTGCGACTAAATGGGCATGATGTGCGGGATTTATTTCTGCAAGAAATTAATGATCAAGTAGCATTGGTTCCCCAAAAAGCAGTGTTATTTAAGGGAACAATTCGAGATAATTTAAAATATGGAGATTTGACGGCTAGTGATGAGCAACTTTGGCATGCTCTAGAAATTGCTCAGGCGGCTGATTTTATCAAAAACGAGCAGGGATTAGACACTAAAGTAGAGCAGAGAGGCGACAATTTTTCTGGCGGGCAAAAACAAAGATTAGCTATCGCCCGGGCCTTAGTTAAGGATGCTTCAATTTATATTTTTGATGATTCCTTTTCTGCTTTAGATTTTAAAACTGATGCTTTATTGCGTAAGGCCTTGCTTAATGATGAGCGCTTAAAACAGAAAGTCTTAGTAATTGTGAGTCAACGAATTTCCACCATTGCTGATTCTCAAGTGATTGTTGTTTTAGATTATGGGCAAATGGTGGGCTGTGGGACACACCAACAGTTAAAAGATTCTAATGCCACTTATCAAGAAATTATGCAATCGCAAATTAAGGGGGCGGCAATTAATGAATAATCATCGACCGCACAATTTTCAGAACAGTAATAGAGCCAAGAATTTTTGGGGTACTTTGGTACGTTTAATTCATTACATGTCCAGCTATATTTTATCTTTGGTGATCGTGGTTCTTTTGGCCATCACCTCAACTATTTTTCAGATTGTCACCCCAAAGGTATTAGGACAAGCCACTACCGAAATCTATAATGGAGTAGTAACAGGTATTACTCGCCAAAAGGCTGGATTAGCTGTTAGCAGATATCCGATTAATTTTGGTAGAATTGAGCAAATTTTAATACTAGTAGCGGCATTTTATCTCATAGCGGCTGTCTTTAGTTTTTTGCAGCAAATTTTGATGACCCGAATCTCCCAACAGACAGTATATAAGTTACGTAAAGACTTAAAACAAAAAATGCGGTATTTACCAATTAGTTATTATGATACTCATAATAACGGTGATATTATGTCGCGTGCCATTAATGATATGGATAATATAGCAGCCACATTACAGCAAAGTGTAACGCAGTTGATTACTAGTTGTGTTACCTTGATAGGTACCGTATGGATGATGTTTACTATTAGTTGGCAATTAACTTTAATTGCCTTAATTACGATACCTTTAAGCTTAATTGTAACTGGGGTTATTGCCCCTCATTCACAAAAAGCCTTTGCCGCCCAACAAAAATCTTTAGGTCTTTTGAATAATCAGGTTGAGGAAAATTATGCTGGGCATTTGGAAGTTAAGGCTTTTAATCATGAAAAAATTGCCTTGCAGCAATTTGAAAAAGAAAATCAGCGTTTATATCAGTCTGGCTTTAAAGCTCAGCTGTTGGCTGGAATTATGATGCCATTGATGGCGTTGGTTAATAATCTAGGTTATGTAGTAGCTGCTATTTATGGCGGTATTCAAGTAGCAAATAATCGTCTGCCTATTGGTAATATTCAGGCGTTTTTACAATATATGCAACAATTTGCCCAGCCGATTACTCAATTAGCCAATTTAGCTAATACCATTCAAGCGACGATAGCCTCTGCCGAAAGAATTTTTGCTGTTTTAGATGAACCGTCAATGGAGGTTACGCATGTCAACATAGCCGATCAACCAACTGATAAATTAATTACTTTTGATCATGTCCAATTTGGTTATGCTAATCAAGAGATTTTAATTAAAGACTATTCTTTAGCAGTTGATCCGGGAGAAATGGTAGCAATTGTAGGCCCTACTGGAGCGGGTAAAACGACAATTATTAACTTATTAGAACGTTTTTATGATATTAAAGGCGGATCTATTAAACTATGTGGTCGTGATATTCGTAATTTCAGTCGGGACCAGTTACGCCAACATTTAGCAATGGTGCTCCAAGATACTTGGTTATTTACAGGCTCGATTTACGATAACTTAAAATATGGCCGAGAAAATGCTACAAAAGCGGATATTTTGCGGGCCGCTCAAGCCGCTCATGTGGATGAATTTGTTCGACAATTGCCGCAGGGCTATGAAACTATTCTCAATGAAGCGGCCTCTAATATATCTCAAGGGCAAAGACAATTATTGACTATTGCCCGTGCGTTTGTGGCTAACCCCGAGATTCTTATTTTAGATGAAGCGACGTCATCAGTAGATACCCGAACTGAATTCCAAATTCAACACGCCATGCAGAGGTTATTACAAGGTCGTACCAGCTTTGTTGTGGCCCATCGCTTGTCTACTATTCAAGATGCTGATAAGATTATTGTAATGAATCATGGTTCAATTATTGAAACCGGTAATCATCAGCAATTATTGGCGCAACAGGGTTTTTATGCTGATTTATATAATTCTCAATTTAGTGGCAATATTAAAAATTTAGGTTAAATAAAAGATGTATCTTATAGATAAAATAAACGCTTTAGTTTCTCAGCAGATTGTTCCGGGAATTAGCTTTGCCTATTTGGCTGCCGATCATCTTGAATGTCAGCAAGTGGGACTTAATACTTGGTTACCGCAAGAAACAACTTTATCAGCTAATCCTTTATATGATTTGGCTTCCTTAACTAAAGTTATCGGAACGACAACGGTTTTATTACATCTGATTGAACAAAAGGTTTTGAGTACAGAAACTGCCATTTGTCAGTACTTACCGGAGTTTACGGACAAACGGGTAACGTTACGTCATTTAATGACCCATACTTCTGGTATTCAAGGATATATACCGCAACGTGATTGTCTAAGTGGCAGAGAATTAATAAAAGCCTTGTTGAAACTGCCGGTAACTTCGAATTTTAATGAAGTAATTAAATATACCGATACGGGGCCTATTTTAGCAGGATTAATAATTGAAAAAATCTATCATCAACCAGTACAATCAGTAATTGAGCAAGTGGTTTTGCAACCTTTAGGTTTAACAACTGCCACGTTTCAGCCCCAGCCCAAAAATTGCGTTATCACCAGTAGTAAAACGGGAGAAAATCTGCAGGGAGTTGTACAAGATCCCAAAGCCCAGCAGCTTGGTTGTCATTGTGGCTCAGCAGGGTTATTTGCAAGTTTAAATGATTTAATCCTTTTTAGTCAATTTATGCTGGGCTAATTGACAATCACCCAAGCTCCGATTCAGGATGCTACTATTAAAAAATTATTTCATAGTTATACACCGGTATTGCCGGGCCGTTCTTTTGGTTGGGATTTACGCTGGAATTGCCTAGGTGAAGCTGTCTTATATCATACGGGTTATACTGGTAATTTTCTAGCGATTGACCGTCAACGGCAGCGGGCGTTGATTGTTTTAAGTAATCGAGTGCATCCTTTTAATAATAATCAACGTTTTTTAAGTGCTCGCAATGCAATTATGGAATTATTTTTGCAAAGCTAAACTTTAATTAGAATGTCTCTCAGGGTAATTTTTATCCTGAGAATTTTTAGGTTGATAATGATTATAGTCTATTGAGTATCTACAATCAGGAATAAAGTTTTCTTTTTTGGAGTAGTTAGAAGGGGAACTTTATGCGATTTTACCCTTCAATCGGGCGAATTTTTTCCAATGTGGGATATCAATAATAGATACAGGTTAACAAAATTTTTACCAAGTGACGATTATCTTTTAATGCGGCGACTAGTTTTTATAGAAGGCTTTTGATTTGAGGATTACTTTATTTCTTTGTTAATCAGGTTTTTAATCGTCCTAAAATTAAAAAGCGGCGCTACTATGCACCGCTTTAAAATAGTCTGTTTTTGCTTATTGTTTTATATCACCACTATTGATAAGTTTCTGGCGTAATTGCAGCATCGCAGTATAGGTAGCAAGCACATAGATTTTTGTTTGTGGTTGCTGTTTTAAAGCACTAATAAATTGGTCTAAATCAGTGGCGTGTTGTAACTGCTGAGCGGACACTCCAGCAATTTTAAAGCGCAGATTGATATCTTGCCAGCGTTCGCCACCATTAATAATGGGATTAATTTTTTCAAAAGGCAAATCTTCAAAATCCCCATCCCAAATCCAACTGGTATCAATTCCATCGGCATAATTGGCATTTAACAAAAAGCCGAGACAATAACTGTCAGGATCAGTTTCTAAAGTAGCAAGAACTTGATTTAAACCTACTGGATTCTTGACTAAAATAATGGTTAATTGTTTGTCTCCTAAAGAAATAACCTCTTGGCGCCCGAAAACCTGTTCATCATCTTGAAAAGCTTGGTGAATTTCTGCCACACTAACACCTAAAGTCCGACCAGTGGTATAGGCAGCTAGCGCATTATAAATATTATACATTCCGCCAATATTAATAGAGAATGTATTGCCATCAATTGTAAAAGTAGAACGATTAGGCAATAATTGCTTAACTGCAGTAACTTGATAATCTAACTGCGGCCGTTCATAGTGACAATTAGGACAGAAATAACTGCCAAGATTTGCATAAGTTATCAGATGATAGTGCATAATATGCTGACACTGGGGGCATAAAATTCCATCAACGTTGAATTTGGCCCTGAGATCCTGATTTTGGTGGCCATCATCACTAAAACCATAATAAATTTTTGGATTAGGCAGATCAATCGAATTAAAAATAGAAGCATCGGCGTTGATAATGAGTTTAGCTTGCGGAGCTTTTTTAATGCCCGCTACAATTTTTTCAAACGTAGTATAAATTTCGCCATAACGATCCATTTGGTCTCGAAAAATATTAGTTAAAACAAAAACACTCGGCGTCATAGCTTCACAAATAGGGTCTACATTAGCCTCGTCAACTTCCAGCACTGCAATTTTTTTAGCCGGGGACTGTTGACTAGATTGTGCTAAAAACGCTGAGGTAATACCTTGAATCATATTCGAGCCTGTGGGATTAGTTAAAACATAGTGATACTTTTGTTGTAAAATTTTAGTAATCAATGCTGTGGTTAAGGTTTTACCATTGGTTCCGGTTACAAGAATGATTTTATAATCTTGGCTCAAATCTTGTAACACTTTGGGATCTAAACGATATGCCAGTTTTCCCGGTAAGGAGCTGCCGCGATGGAAGCCATTATGCAAGATTTGATAAGAAGTCTTTCCCAAACCGATAGCTAATTTTGATTTTAGGCTCATAAAAACTTTCCTCTCTTTACTGAGAAATAATACCATATATTTTATACTACTTTACAGTTTTATATGGAAGAATTGTGGAACTTTATGTAAATTTAAGTATAATTAAAGCAGTAATGATGTGAAAGGGGCCTAAAAATTGGCGCAATTATTTTTTCGCTATGGCGCAATGAATGCCGGCAAATCCATTGAAGTACTCAAAGTTGCCCATAATTATGAAGAGCAGGGCAAACAAGTATTACTAATGACTAGTAGTTTGGATACGCGTAACGGTCAGGGCCAGGTTGCCAGTCGTATTGGCTTAAGTAGAAAAGCGGTGGCGCTACAGGCTGATACAAATATTTATACTGTGGTTCAAAATCAATGTCCGCAAGCTGCCTGCATTTTAATTGATGAAGCGCAGTTTTTGACTGTTGAACAAGTCAAACAGGCGGCTGCAGTTGTTGACGAATTGGGAATTCCAGTAATGGCATTTGGTCTAAAAAATGATTCTCAAAATCATTTATTTGCTGGAAGTGAGGCCTTATTGATTTACGCTGATAAAATTGAAGAAATGAAAACTATCTGCTGGTTTTGTCGAAAAAAGGCGACTATGAATTTAAGAATTACCAATGGACAAGCGGATTATGGCGGCGAGCAAATCCAAATTGGCGGCAATGAAAGTTACTATCCGGTTTGCCGTAAGCACTATTTGAATCCGCCGTTAGATAAAATTTAGAAAGTGGGGCTGAATGTGGATAAAATTTTTGATCAATTGGAAGGTTTAGTTGAACGCTATGATGAACTACAAGAAATGATGAGTGACCCTGAAGTAATTAATGATACTCCGCGTTATTTGAAAATTTCTAAAGAAGCAGCTGACATGGCAAAGGTGGTTACTGAATATAAAAAGTACCAGCAACTAAAATCTGATATTGAGCAAAGTAAAGAGGTTCTTAATGAAAGTAAGGATCCTGAATTAGAAGATTTGGCTAAAGAAGAAATTGCTGAGCAAGAAGAGCAGTTGGACGCTACAGAAGAAAACATTAAAGTTTTAATGATTCCGCAAGATCCTAATGATGATAAGAATATTATTATGGAAATTCGTGGGGCTGCCGGTGGCGATGAGGCCAGTTTGTTTGCGGGCGATCTCTTAAATATGTATGAACGTTATGCAGAGCGGCAAAATTGGCAATTTGAAATTATTGACGAAAATAAAACCGAAGTTGGTGGCTATAAAGAAGTTGCGATAATGATTTCCGGTAAAAAGGTTTTTTCCAAATTGAAATTTGAAAATGGAGCCCATCGTGTGCAAAGAATTCCAACAACGGAATCTGCCGGTAGGGTTCATACATCAACGGCCACAGTCGCAGTAATGCCGGAATATGATGAAGTAGATTTGGAAATTGATCCCAAAGATATCCGTGTTGATGTCTATCGTTCTTCAGGAGCCGGAGGCCAGCATATCAACAAGACTTCTTCTGCCGTAAGAATGACTCATATTCCGACTGGGATTGTTGTTGCGATGCAGGATCAACGTTCTCAGCAGCAAAATCGCGAAAAGGCAATGCAGATTTTACTTTCCCGTGTTTATGATTATTATGAATCCCAAAACCAAAGTGAGTATGATGCTGAGCGTAAATCTGCCGTCGGTACGGGCGATCGATCCGAACGTATTCGTACCTATAACTATCCGCAAAATCGGGTAACTGATCATCGTATTGGTTTATCTTTGAATAAATTAGATAAAATTATGAATGGTCAATTGGATGAGATTATTGATGCTTTAATTTTGTCTGATCAGACTAAAAAGCTGGAGCGTATCCAAAATGGAGAGACTAAGCTATATTAATGCCCTTAAGCGGGCTTTTTTAATGTTAGAAAAACAACATCAAGATCAAGACAGTGCCCGGTATTTACTATTGGAATTGACGGGGTGGAACTGGACCCAATTTTCTTTGCATCAAAAAGATTTAATGCCGACAACTTTACAAAAAGTTTATCAACAAGATATTGACCTAGTAGCAGCAGGATGGCCAGCGCAATATGTTTTAGGCTATGCTTGGTTTTACGGACGGAAATTCAAGGTTTCTTCTGATACTTTAATTCCACGGCAAGATAGTGAAGCTATGATTGCTCAGATTTTGCAGGATAATCCGACTGCGGTTGATTTACTGGAATTAGGCACGGGATCAGGAGCTTTAGTAATTACTTTAGGATTAGAAGGGAATTATCAGAACTTGACAGCAACGGATATTTCACCGGCAGCTGTCAAAATAGCACGGCAAAATAGTCACCAGTATCATTTGCCAATTAAATTTGTAATAGGAGATCTATTTCAACCGGTTAAAGGACGGCAATTTGATCTGATTGTGTTTAATCCACCATATATAGCAACTTCAGAAATTGAATTAATGGATTCTTCAGTAGTAAAATTTGAGCCCCATCAGGCTTTGTTTGCTTCAGAGTCCGGATTAGTCTTTTACCGGCGGGTTTTTTCGCAGATAGATCAATTTTTAAAACCGCAGGGCAAAATTTATTTGGAATTTGGCTTTCAACAACAAAAAAAAATTAGTAGAATATTTCAAGGGCAATTACCAAATTGGCAAATTGATTTTTTCCATGATGTGGCTAATCATCCCCGGTTTTTGCGTTTACAACGAAAAGAGGTGAAAAAATGAAAACTACAATTCTATCGCCAAAACAAATTTCCCAAGCGGCTCAATGGTTAGCAGAAGGCAAATTAGTCGCTTTTCCAACTGAAACAGTTTATGGTTTAGGTGCCGATGCGACTAACCCTCAAGCTGCGCAATCGGTATATGAAGCTAAGGGACGCCCAAGTGATAATCCTTTAATTGTGCACGTGGATTCACCCCAAATGGTGTGGCAGTATGCGGATGTGGCAGATAAATCCCTAGCTTTAAAATTAATGGACAACTTTTGGCCAGGACCGTTAACTATTATTCTGCCGGTTAAAGCCGGTACTTTGTCCAAAACAGTAACCGGCGGCTTGGATACGGTGGCTTTTAGAATGCCGGATAATAAGGCTACTTTAAATCTCATCAGTACTTTAGGCCGTCCTCTTGTTGGGCCGTCGGCAAATACTTCAGGTAAACCTAGTCCAACTTTAGCTCAGCATGTTTACCATGATCTGCAAGGTAAAATTAGCGGCATTCTTGATGATGGACCTACAAGAGTAGGGCTGGAATCTACAGTGTTAGATTTAACTAGCAGCATACCAACCATTTTACGTCCGGGGGCTGTTTCTCAACAACAGTTGCAGGCAGTTATTGGCACAGTACAAAGTGATCATCATAAAGTTCAGCCCGGAGAAATTCCTAAGGCTCCCGGAATGAAATATAAACATTACGCGCCTCAAGCTCAAGTAGTTATTGTGGATACGGTTGAGGATTTTGAGCCCGCTTTATCTTGGGTGAAACAGCAAAACCAACCATTTGCAGTTATGGCAGAACAGTCGGTTTTAGATCAAATAAATTTGACAGCTGCCAGAGCCACTTTTTCGTTAGGCAGTAATTTGAATTCAGCGAGTCATTTGTTATTTGCAGCTTTACGAAAATTTGATTTGGACCCGCAGATTAAATATATTTTAGCGCAGGGTTTTACAGCATCCGGTTTAGGTGCTGCTTATATGAACCGTTTAAATAAGTCAGCGGGTAATAAACATTTTAATTCACAGGAGGCCTAATAGTGTCCAAATTTACAGTTTTAAATCATCCATTAATTCAACATAAGTTAACACTTATTCGAAATAAAGATACCGGCACGCAAGAATTTCGTGAAATTGTTAATGAAATTGCAGAATTGATGGTTTATGAAATTACACGAGATTTACCTTTAAAAGATGTTAAAGTAACTACGCCCATGGGAGAAACCGTGCAAAAAGAATTAGCAGGTAAAAAATTAGCTGTAATCCCAATTTTACGGGCTGGTTTAGGAATGGTTGACGGAGTTTTGCAGCTAATCCCCGCTGCTAAAGTGGGACATATTGGCATGTATCGTGATGAAAAAACTTTGCAACCCCATGAATATTTTGTTAAATTGCCTTCTGATATCGATCAACGCGAACTCTTTATTGTCGATCCAATGCTGGCAACTGGCGGTTCTGCTAATATGGCTATTGATGCTTTGAAAAAACGTGGAGCTCAGCATATACGTTTAGTAGTTTTAGTTGCTGCTCCCGAAGGTGTTCATGCTGTGCAGACAAGTCACCCGGATATTGACATTTATGCGGCTGCTTTAGATGAAAAAATTAATGAAAATGGTTATATTTTCCCAGGATTAGGTGATGCGGGAGATCGATTGTTCGGTACAAAATAAATTTCACTTTAGAAATATACAGATTTACTTTGAATTTGTTGTTTTTTGGTGGTAATCTGTTTTTATGCTTGAATATTATCAGGTTTAAGATCTAAATAAATAAAAAGGGAGGAAGTGATATCGATTGAATGGATCTTCTCCACTAATTACAATTGGTGGGCTGACTTTTAATATTGCAAATTGCTTGTCGACTTTCATTGCGGCCTTATTGGTTTTCATATTGTTTTTCGCTTTATCCCGAAAAATTGAAATGCGTCCCGGTAAAGCTCAAAACGTTTTGGAATGGATTGTCGATTTTACAAATGGAATCGTTAAATCAATGATTCCGGAAAAGAGTCAGGCGCAACCTATTATGTTTTATGTTTTTGTAATGTTTGCGTTTATCTTTGTTGCTAATCAATTAGGATTAATCCTTGAAGTAGCAATTGGTGGTCAAACTTATATTAAATCACCGACTTCTAGTCCAATTGTGACAATGTCTTTGGGTACAATCTCTTTAGTCCTATCTCAGTTTTACTGTGTACAAAAGCGTGGGATTAAGGGATATTTGCATCATTATGCTGAACCTATGTTGGTATTGACACCGATTAATATTCTAGAAGAATTTACTAATTTTTTAACCCTATCTTTGCGGCTTTACGGTAATATTTTTGCTGGTGAAGTACTATTAGATTTAATTGTTAAAATGGCTGGTTCTTATGGAATTGTAACGTGGATTCCTTCGCTATTAGTCTCTATGGTCTGGCAAGGATTTTCAGTATTTATTGGCGCAATTCAAGCCTATGTTTTTGTAACGCTATCAACTGTTTATATATCACATAAAATTGTAACAGAATAATTTGGAGGTATTTTTAGATGAAATTTTTAGGTGCAGGTATCGCAGCAGGATTGGCCGCTTTGGCCGCTTCATATGGCAATGGAAAGGTTATTTCTAAAACTATTGAAAATATGGCTCGGCAGCCGGAGATGTCTGGACAATTACGTTCAACGATGTTTATTGGTGTTGGTTTAATTGAAGCTGTGCCCATTATTGCGATAGTTATTGCCTTTTTAATGGTCCTTTAATTTTACTGGAACTAAAAAAGGAGATGACGTATCATTGCAAAGTAATTTATTATTAGCAGCGCAATCTTCCTCATTAGGTGATACGTTGTTTGTTTTAATCGCGTTTATCCTTTTAGCCTTATTAGTTAAACACTATGCTTGGACACCAATTACTAATATGTTGGAAAAGCGGAATCAAAAAATTACTGGTGATTTAGATTATGCTGATAAAGAACGGCAGGATGCGGAAAATTTAAAACAACAACGGGAGACAGCACTCAAAAATTCTAAAATAGAGGCTGTCCAAATCGTTGCTAATGCAAAAAAATCAGGGGAAAATCAACGTCAGAGTATTGTCGATCAGGCTCATTCTGAGGCTCAGGAAATTCAATCTCAAGCGCAGGTTAATGTGCAACAAGCTAAGCAAGAGGCAATGAAGTCGGTTCAAAAAGATGTTGCTCAACTGTCAGTTGATATTGCCTCCCAAATTATTGGCCGCGAATTATCAGTTAGTGATCAGGAGAATTTAATCGACTCATATATTAAGGAGTTGAATGCCAACCATGAAACTAAGTAATATTGAAATTGGCCAGCGCTATGGGAAGGCTTTGTTTGAGTTTGCGTTGGAGCAAAAGCAGGAAAATGCGATTCTGGACGAATTATATGCTCTGATGGAAATATATAAGCAAATACCTGATCTCGGTGAGATTTTAACTGATGCTCGTTTACAAAATGTAGAAAAAAAGCAACTTTTAACGAAAATTACCGATTCAGCTAGTGAAATCATGACAAACTTTTTGCAACTGCTTTTTGAATACCGGCGGTTAAATGTGCTTCCGGAAATAGTAACTGCTTATGAAAAATTGTATGACAAATTCACGGGAACCTACAATGCACATATAATTGCGGCTGTGGAATTAAATGCCGAACAACTTGATAGTTTAAGACAAGCCTTAAAGGAAAGATTAAATGCGCAAAAAATTAATCTGACTACAGAAGTTGATAAAACGATTATTGGTGGTCTGATTGTTAAAGTTGGTGGTCAAATTATTGACGGTAGTATTGCTTCTCGCATTAAGAAGTTAAAGCGCGTGCTGCTGAATGATTAGTAATAAATATAGAGGTGAATTTAATGAGCATCAAAGCTGAGGAAATCAGTTCATTGATTAAAGAGCAACTGAAAAATTATCACGACGATTTAGCAGTTGAAGAAATTGGAACTGTAACTTACGTAGGTGATGGAATTGCCCGTGCTCATGGATTGGATAATGTGATGTCTAACGAGCTGCTGGAATTTACTAACGGCTCGTTTGGAATTGCCCAAAACTTGGAAACTAATGATGTTGGTATCATTATTTTAGGTAAATATGATGATATCCGTGAAGGAGATCGTGTTAAAAGAACTAAAAGAATTATGGAAGTTCCGGTAGGAGAGCAATTAATTGGTCGGGTCGTTAATCCTCTAGGACAAGCGGTTGATGGTTTGGGTGCTATTAAAACTGAAAAAACTCGTCCGATTGAAAATACTGCTCCGGGAGTTATGGATCGACAATCAGTCTCTGAACCTTTACAAACAGGTTTAAAGGCGATTGATTCATTAGTTCCAATCGGTCGGGGCCAACGGGAATTAATTATTGGTGACCGGAAAACTGGTAAGACGTCCATTGCGATTGATACCATTTTGAATCAAAAAGATCAAAATATGATTTGTATTTATGTCGCAATTGGGCAAAAGGAATCAACCATTAGATCGCAAGTAGAAACATTACGAAAAATGGGCGCGATGGACTATACTATTGTTATTGAAGCTGGTCCAAGTGAACCGGCTCCAATGTTATATATTGCTCCTTATGCTGGAGCAGCCATGGGTGAAGAGTTTATGTATAACGGTAAGCATGTCTTAATCATATATGATGATTTAAGTAAACAAGCTGCTGCTTATCGGGAAATATCCTTACTGTTAAGGAGGCCACCTGGGCGTGAAGCTTATCCGGGCGATGTTTTCTATTTGCATTCACGCTTATTGGAGCGGGCTGCTAAATTAAACGATAAATTAGGCGGAGGTTCTATGACTGCTTTGCCGATTATTGAAACCCAAGCGGGTGACATTTCCGCTTATATTCCTACCAATGTTATCTCCATTACTGATGGTCAGATTTTCCTGCAAAGTGATATGTTTTATGCAGGTAATCGGCCAGCTGTGGATGCTGGTACTTCGGTTTCTCGTGTTGGTGGGGATGCGCAGATTAAAGCCATGAAAAAAGTTGTTGGTACTCTGCGCTTGGATATTGCTTCCTATAATGAGTTGGAGTCTTTTGCGCAATTTGGTTCTGATTTAGATGCTGCTACTCAAGCTAAGTTAAATCGTGGACGCATTACCATGGAGATTTTAAAGCAACCTTTGCATGCACCTATTCCTGTAGAAAAACAAGTTATAATTTTTTATGCTTTAACTCAAGGATTTTTGGATAATATACCAGTTGATCAATCTCAGGCTTTCCAGCAAGGACTTTTTGATTTTTTTGATGGAAATCATTCTGATTTGCTCAAAGAAATTAGAGAAACTGGTAATTTGCCTGATGAAGATAAAATGACTGCAGCTGTTAAAGAGTTTGCTGAGGGATTTGATTCTTCAGCCAAAAATGCTCAACAGGCAAAAAAGTAGCGAGGAGGTATGACTAATGGCTGAATCCTTAATGGATATTAAACGCCGCATTGCTTCAACTAAGAAGACAGGTCAAATTACTCACGCTATGCAAATGGTTTCTGGCGCTAAATTAACACAAATAGAAAAACAGTCTGATGTTTATCAATTATATGAACAAAAACTAAAAGAAACTATGGGTCATTTAGTTGCTAGTAAAATTATCAGTCAATATAGAGATAATAATAATGAATCTTCCAAAGATTCCATGTCATTAGACCATCTTTTAAAAAATCGCTCTATTAAAAAGACCGCCTATATTGTAGTTACTTCTGATCGTGGGCTTGTAGGTAGCTATAATTCGACTATTATTAAAGCAACTATGGATTTATTGAGAAAAAATCATCAAAATGATAAATCAAAATTCTCGATTATTGCCGTTGGTGGTACGGGTGCTGATTTTTTTAAGAAGCGGAACTACGATGTTGCTTATGAATATCGGGGTGTAAAAGATGTTCCCCAGTTTAAAACTATTCAAAAATTAGTTAAAACCTGTGTAGAAATGTTTGATACCGGGGTGTTTGATCAATTATATATTTGTCATAATCATCACGTTAATTCTTTAACTTCAACTTTTACAGTTGATAAGTTATTACCGATTTCACGTGATATTGCTGATGAAGTTGATTTTAAAAAAATTGGTAATACTTCTAGTTATATAGTTGATCCTTCGATTGAGGTAGTTTTACAAAAACTGGTGCCGCAGTATATTGAAAGTGTTGTTTTTGGATCAATTTTGGATGCCAAAACTGCCGAACATGCTGCTTCCATGACCGCTATGCGGACAGCAACTGATAATGCAGATGATTTAATTTCTAGTTTATCATTAAAGTATAACCGTGCTCGTCAAGAACAAATTACAACTGAAATCACTGAAATTATCGGTGGTGCTTCAGCACTAGAATAAGAAAGGGGTTGTTTAAATGAGTCAAGGAAAAGTAGTACAAGTTATTGGCCCCGTTGTTGACGTGGAATTTCCACTTGACGGTTCTTTACCTGATATTAATAACGCCTTAACTGTTGAAACTAATCAGGGTAGAAAAATTACTTTAGAGGTATCATTGGAGTTAGGTGATGGTGTCATGCGGACCATTGCTATGTCCGGTACAGATGGTTTACAACGTGGAACTACTGTATTCGATACCAGCAAACCGATTAGCGTTCCTGTTGGCGATGTTACCTTAGGACGTGTCTTTAATGTTTTGGGAGAACCTATTGACGGTGGCGATCCGATTAAAGAAGACGTTCAGCGTGATAGTATTCATAAAGACGCACCAAAATATGATGATTTAAATACCACTTCAGAAGTTTTAGAAACTGGTATCAAGGTTATTGATTTGCTGGAACCATATCTTCGTGGTGGAAAAGTTGGCCTGTTCGGTGGTGCTGGTGTTGGGAAAACCGTTTTAATTCAAGAGTTAATTCATAATATTGCTCAAGAGCACAATGGTATTTCTGTATTTACCGGTGTTGGTGAAAGAACCCGTGAAGGTAATGATTTGTATTTTGAAATGAAGGCTTCTGGAGTTTTGGCTAAAACAGCCATGGTCTTTGGTCAAATGAATGAATCACCTGGTGTGCGGATGCGAGTGGCTTTAACTGGAGTTACTATGGCTGAATATTTCCGTGACGTTGAAGGACAAGATGTGTTGTTATTTATTGATAATATTTTCCGGTTTACTCAAGCTGGTTCCGAGGTTTCTGCGTTACTAGGTAGAATGCCGTCAGCCGTTGGCTATCAGCCGACTTTGGCTACTGAAATGGGACAATTGCAGGAACGAATCACTTCCACCAAAAAGGGTTCAATTACTTCTATTCAAGCTGTATATGTTCCTGCCGATGACTATACTGACCCAGCACCAGCAACCGAATTTGCCCATTTGGATGCGACAACAAACTTGGAGCGGAGCTTAACTCAACAAGGTATTTACCCAGCGGTGGATCCGTTAGCTTCGACTTCTAGTGCTTTGGATCCGGCGATTGTTGGAGAAGAGCATTATCAAGTTGCGACAGAAGTACAACATGTTTTGCAACGCTACCATGAACTGCAGGATATTATTTCCATTTTAGGTATGGATGAATTATCAGATGAAGAAAAAGAGATAGTTGCCCGCGCTCGGCGGATGCAATTCTTCTTATCTCAGAATTTTCATGTAGCTGAACAATTTACTGGTCTTCCAGGATCTTATGTTTCAATTAAAGATACAGTCAAAGGCTTTAAAGAAATTCTAGAAGGTAAATATGATGATGTGCCGGAAGATGCCTTTCGTAGTGTCGGTACAATTGAAGAAGTTCTAGAAAAGGCTAAAAAGATGGGTTATAATTCTGTAGACGAACAAGAGTCTGATAGTTCGGACAATAAGGCTGCAGCAGCTAATTAGTGGGAGGAATTGATATGGACGAATCTGGTGTTTTTCAAGTTAATATCGTTACTCCTGATGGTCAAGTTTATTCGCAGCAATCGCGACGTTTAGTTGCGCGCGCTACCGATGGAGACTTGGGTATTTTAGCCAATCATTTACCCATTATTGCAACTTTACAAATTGCAGAAGTACGTTCCTTATGTGCCGAAAATGGGAATCGTGAAGATGCAATTGCAGTTAATGGTGGTTATTTAGAATTTAAGGATAATGTTGCAACTATTATTGCCGATAGTGCTGAATTGTCTCGCGACATTGATTTAAGACGGGCGCGTTACGCTAAAGAACGTGCTGAAAAGCGGATTGAAAAAGCCAAACAAACCCATGATGTTGATGATCGACGTCGGGGGGAAGTGGCACTAGCCCGGGCAATTAATCGTATCAGAGTTTCTGAACATCATTAAACTGACTTTTATATTTATAAAAAAGTTCTGCGGTTATGAAGATGTTTTTCATAATCTGGAACCTTTTTTATTATACATAGCCCACGTGATGGGGATTGGTTTTAACACATTTTGACTATTTTTTGTTAAAATTATAGGGTACGATTATTTAAGGGAGATTAATCTTGAAACAAATTGGTATTCAAAATTTATTAATAATTTTTAGTCATATTTTTTTTATTTGGATTGCTTTTCTGGCTGTTCAAACATTAGACTGGGATAAATTTTTGCGCCCCCAAGTTAATAATAATTTAAGTAAATTACTGTTAATTTTTACGGCTATAACTTTAGGTTACTCGGTCAGCTCTTTTTTTATTAGTTTAGTACAAGCCTTTCAAAATTTAATTTTTATGTTTTAAATACAATGGCGATCTTAATAAAACAGAGTATAATAAAAAACTATGATATAATTTTTGTGCAGGTAAGGTTATTTGGAGGCTGAATGATGGCAAAGTCTATTGGAATTGATTTGGGAACGGCCAATATTTTAATTAATGTTAAAGGCGAGGGTATTGTGATCAATGAACCTTCAGTAGTAGCAATTAATGCTCAAACCAATGAAGTAGTAGCTGTAGGGACTGAGGCTTATAAAATGGTGGGCCGGACTCCGGGCAATATTAAGGCAATTAGGCCCCTTAAAGATGGTGTAATTGCTGACTTTGATATTACTGAAAAAATGTTAAAGTACTTTATTGAAAAAACTAATGTGAAAACTATGTTTTCGCGCCCGAAAATTATGATTTGCTGTCCGACTAATATTACATCGATTGAACAAAAATCTATTATTGAAGCGGCCGAACAGACCGGAAGTAAAGATGTCTATTTAGAATTGGAACCTAAAGTGGCGGCAGTGGGTGCAGGTATGGATATCTTTAAACCTCAAGGAAATATGGTGATTGATATTGGCGGCGGAACGAGCGATATTGCAATTTTATCCATGGGAGATATTGCTGCTAGTAAATCGATTCGTCTTGCCGGCGATAAAATGAATCTGGCAATTCAAAGTTACGTCAAAGTTCATCATAATATTGTGATTGGTGAAAGAACCGCGGAAGATGTCAAAAAACAAATTGGGACGGCCTTTGAACCCAATCCAGAAAACACAATAACCATTAGAGGGCGTGACGTTCAAACTGGTCTGCCTGTCAGTGTCACTATTTCTGAAACTGATGTTCAGCAGGCTTTAAATGACATTTTTTATACTATTATTGATGGAGCAAAAACTGTCTTGGAGCAGGCCCAACCGGAATTATCTGCTGATATTATTGATCATGGAATTATGTTAACTGGCGGCGGCTCTTTAGTAAGAGGTATTGATAAGTTATTTGCACGTGAATTACAAGTGCCAGTTATTATTGCTGAAAATCCACTGGATACGGTAGCTTTAGGGACCGGTATTTTGCTGGATCATATCGAAAACAATGAGCAATACTAATGAAGGTCGAAAAATGAATAAATCTTATGGTAATAAGTTATTAAAAACCATTGCATTAATTATGCTAGTATTTCTGATTCTGTTTATTGTCGGAGCAATGATTGGTGCCATAATCGGTGGAGGTAATATTTTAACACCGCTTTTGCCGAGTACTTGGTCGCATATTTTACAATTTTCACGGTGATGAGAATGTTTAGTCAGCTGATTATTCGACTTATTCATGGTTATCAAAAATATATTTCGCCAGGTTTGCCGGCTTCTTGCCGTTATTACCCAACCTGTTCCGCCTATATGATTGAAGCTATTCAAAAACAAGGTCTGATTTTGGGAGTCATTATGGGATTAGCCCGTATTTTGCGGTGTAATCCTTTTAATCGTAGCGGTTTCGATCCCGTCCCAGAGACTTTTACTTTATTGCGCAATCAGCATCCAGAACAATATGAAGATGAAATTATTGCTCAAAGATTTCATCCGCAAAAACGAAGGGAAACTAATGAGTAAAAAAGAACGAAATTTTGAGGTTGAGTTACAAGAAAAATCTAGTAGTAGTTGGAGCGTAATTGTCTCTTTTAAAAAAAAATCCCAAACGGTGGCGCATATTACTAAATTAGATCAACAGCATTATGAAGTAGAGCAGCTGTCTAATAGTGTGACCTCTAAAGTTGTCACTTCAAGCTTGGAAGAGGCTTTAAACAGTGCATTAATGCAGTTTAATTTGCATTTACATTAGGAGCTAATATGGATTTGAAAAAGAAGCAAACAAAAAATACTGATGAGAATTCACGAATTGATTATGGTATTATTTTTTCAGTAATGGTGTTAGCTTTGATCGGCTTAATGTCCATTTATGTAGCTGCTAGTCATGATAATGGAACTACTGGTAGTCCGACACAGATGGTAATGTCGCAACTAATTTGGTATTTTTTAGGAGCGGTCGGAGTAGTTATTATTATGCATTTTGATGCTCAGCAATTGTGGATGATTGCTCCTTATGCTTATAGTATCGGAATTTTTTTATTAGTTGCAGTACTTTTCTTTTATAGCCGTGATTATGCAGCCAAGACGGGAGCCAAAAGTTGGTTTGCCCTGGGGCCGTTTTCTTTTCAGCCGTCCGAATTGATGAAACCAGCTTTTATTTTGATGTTAGGCCGAGTTGTAACTGAGCATAACCACAATTATCATGAACATACACTGCATAGTGACCAAATTTTAATTGGAAAGATGATTTTGTGGTCATTACCAGTTATTGTTTTAATGTTGTTACAAAAAGATTTTGGAACCATGTTAGTTTTTTTAGCTATCTTAGCGGGAACGATGTTGGTTTCCGGAATTGATTGGCGGATTATTCTCGGATTGGTAATCATGGCATCGGCGCTGATGTTTGCAGCTATTTCTTTAGTTGCAACCAATTCGGGGCGGGAAATGCTGAGTCATATTGGTTTTCATGCGTATCAATTTGAGCGGATCGATTCATGGCTGGATCCATCACATGACACTTCTAATAATAGTTATCAATTATGGCAAAATTTAAAAGCTGTAGGTTCCGGCAAGTTAACTGGTAAAGGGTTCAACCATTCTAATGTTTATGTGCCGGTGCGAGAATCAGATATGATTTTTTCAGTTATTGCAGAAAATTTTGGTTTTATCGGTTCTTGTTTACTAATTATGATGTATTTTTTATTGATCTCACAAATGGTTAAAGTTACCTTTGATACTAAAAATGAATTTTATGCATATGTTTCAACTGGTATTGTCGTGATGATTTTGTTCCATGTATTTGAAAATGTTGGGATGAGTATTGGTTTGTTACCAATGACTGGTATTCCGTTACCCTTTATTTCGCAAGGAGGATCAGCCCTGATTGCGAATATGATCGGCGTGGGTGTCATTATGTCTATGCGTTATCACTATAAAAGTTATATGTTTAGCAGTGATCAGTTTGATTAATTAAAGATTTGAAAATCTTATTCTATGTAATTAAAAAACCTCCAAGTTTGAGCAGTACTTGGAGGTTTTTATTAAAATTAACGTCTATTTTTTGGAGTCTTTAGAGGTTGACCATCCATATCTGTTCGTACCACTAAGACATCACAGGGAGCGTTACGAGTGACAAATTCAGTAACTGAACCTATCAGTAAACGTTCAACTGCGTTTAAGCCAGTGGCGCCAATCATTATGAGATCAATGTGATGGTCTTGAGGATAATTGCGGGCAATAGTGGTTTTCGGAGCACCGTATTCAATTTTACTGATAACCTGCGAAATTCCTTGTTCTTGAGCTGTTTTTTCGTATTCAGCCAAGGTCTTTTTAGCTGTTTCTGTAACTTGTTCAACCATTGATGAATCAAAGCTGGAGACATCTTGAAATGCTCGAGTATCAATGACGTGTAAAACGTGTAGGGTAGCTTGATTTCTTTTTGCTACTTCAATTGCTTTATGAAAAGCCATTTCTGCTTCGTAAGAACCATCAATCGCAACAAGGATGTTATTATATTGTTGTAACATCGCTTATACCTCCAAAGTTTACTATTCTAAACTTAGTTTAACCTTTTTTGCTGCAAAAAGCACTCTTTTTTGTCTAACTGGTGCGGGAAATTAAGAGCGCAAAAGCGCCGGTTATGACACTGCCTAAGACTAAAGTTAATAAGTTCCAAGACAAAGGTGCCCATATAAGAATAATAATGCCCATCAGACTAGTCAATAGCAATAAATAGGCAGTGATTTTCATAGTTTTTTGAACAAAAGGAAGATTAGACTGAGAAAACATAAAAAAAGGTTGGTCTAGATGTGTCAGCATTAAAATTCCGATTGTTATTAATAAAATTAAAAATAGTACTATCAATAATTTAATCAGCAAAGTTTTGCTCCCTTCTTTGCATTTGTGTTAATTTATCGTAAGTTTTTTTCAGGCCTTGTTCATATTTACCATTAGTTTTGGGTTGATAGTATTCTTTGTTTTTTAAGGTCTCTGGCAAATATTGTTGGGCGACCCAATCATTAGGGTAGTCATGCGGATAAAGATAGTTTTGTCCATGATTCAATTGGTGGGCTCCTTTATAATGAGTATCTTTGAGATTATTAGGAATAGATTCACCGTGGCCGTTTTTCAGGTCTTTGAGAGCAGCATCAATGGCGGTGATACCAGAATTAGATTTTGGACTTAAACATAGTTCAATGACAGTATCGGCTAAGGGAATTCTGGCTTCTGGCAGACCTACTTGTGTCGCCACTTGACAGGCTAGAACAGTTCGCTGACAGACAGCAGGGTTAGCCAGGCCAATATCCTCATAGGCGGTGACCAGCACTCGGCGGATAATAGACTGTAAGTCACCGGCCTCCAGTAAACGGGCTAAATAATGCAAAGCAGCATTTGTATCACTGCCGCGAATTGATTTTTGCAAGGCAGAAATAACATTATAATGTTCATCACCATTTTTATCAGCAGTTATAGCTTTATTTTGAATGGATTCTTTAATAATTTTAGGATCTAGATAAATAATACCTTCACTATTAGCAGGAGTGGATTTGACCGCTAATTCTAAGCCATTAAGTGCGCTTCTTAAATCACCAGCAGTAGCTTGAGCTAACAGGTCCAATGCAGCTGGGGTTAAGTGCACTGGATAATTGCCCAAACCACGTTGTTTATCTTGGAGGGCCCGTTGTAATGCCTTTTTAATATCAGCCGGTTTTAAAGGGTAAACCTCAAATATTTGTGTGCGGCTGCGAATAGCAGGGTTAATAGTAATATAAGGATTTTCTGTAGTAGCACCAATTAAAATTATTTGGCCACTCTCTAATAAGGGTAATAAAAAATCTTGTTTAGTTTTATCCAGACGGTGAATTTCATCCAGCAATAAAACTAGATGACCACTCATCTTGGCTTCTTCGGCTACTATTTGTAATTGCTTTTTGGAATCTGTCGCAGCATTTAATTGCCGAAAAGCAGTATTGGTACTTTGTGCAAGGGCATTAGCAATGCTGGTTTTTCCAGTACCCGGAGGCCCATAAAGAATCATTGATGATAGCGCTTGGGCCTGTACCATGCGCCAAAGTATTTTGCCAGGTTGAACCAAATGCTGCTGCCCGACAATTTCTGTGAGCTTTTGGGGACGCATCCGATAAGCAAGTGGACTTTGCATAATGCTACTTCCTTTAAAAATTAATTATCTATTATATTCATAGATTACAATAAATTTGTTAATGATGATAAAAGAAAAGCAACCCGAAGGTTGCTTTACTCAAAAAATTCTTTATTAAAGAATTTGATTGTAGAATTCAACAACAAGTGATTCATCAATTTCTGGTTCTAATTCATCCCGTTGAGGTAATCGAATTAATTTACCAGTCATGGTATTTTCGTCGAATTCAACAAATGGTGGTCGGCCAACATTTGCTTCTAAAGCATCTTTAACAATTTGTAAGTCTTTAGAACGTTGACGCAGACTAATTTCTTGTCCAGGTTTAACTTCATAAGAAGGAATATCTACTCGATGACCATCTACCAAAATATGTCCATGATTGACTAACTGACGTGCTTGAGCTCGGGTTACTGCCCAGCCTAAACGGTAAACAACACTGTCTAATCTGGACTCTAAAAGAGCCATAAAGTTTTCACCGTGCTTACCTTGACGAATCTTACCTGCGCGTAAGAAAGTATTTCTAAATTGGCGTTCATTCAAACCGTACATTAAACGTAATTTTTGCTTTTCCCGCAATTGCGTACCATATTCTGATAACTTATTCCGGTTATTTTGACCATGTTGGCCAGGAGCATAAGGACGACGGGCTAATTCTTTACCAGTTCCTGAAAGAGAAATACCCAAACGCCGTGATTTTTTCCAAGTTGGACCTGTATAACGTGACATAAAATTCCTCCAATAATCTAGTTGTTGGAGTAAAATAATTAACCCTGTGAGTTCAACATTCGTGCAGTCGCTGTTGCCATTTTCACCTTTTGCAGCCGCAGGTTACTCAATTGGACTTTTTAAGCCAGCGACTGTTGACGAGCTTGTCACTCACTGCTGCAATTATTTTACACAAGTAACACATTACTTCTTTCATGACAAAATGTCAATTGGGAGGTAGCGAAACTTTTAACTCTTTCTTAAAAGTCAACAGTACTTTTCTTTGTTATACTAAACTTTAGAAAAGTAACAATAAGGGGTGCTGAGTTTGACTATTATAATAGTTCTTGTGCTAATTATAATTATTCTGGCAGTGATTAGCGGTTTATTCTATTATCATAAGCAAAATAATGATTTGGTTGAACAGTTAACTAAGCGCTTAGATTTATTTCAACAAGATAATATTGAAGAAATGATTGATCAAATTGCTGATACAAAATTAGCCGGGGCAACATTAAATGATTTTAAAAAAGATAAAAACGATTATTTGCAAATAATAAAAAAACAGCTGCCACAAATGCAGGCTCAACTCCTTGATTATGCCGAAAAAAATGCTAACTTGCAGGTCTGGAGTGTTCATCGTGAATTAAAGTCCTTAAATCAAAAGTCCTTGCAGCAGGAAAAACTACTAAAAAAATTAAAAAACTCATTAAGTAATTTATTTGATCATATTCAAAAAAATCAAGCGGACTTTAATAAAGTTGACCAAAAGGCTAAAAAATTACAAACACAACTACAAAATAATATGGTTCATTATCAAGAAGCTTATGCGCCGCTGCAAGACCAATTAGCTCAGATTACCCAGCAGTTACCCCAAATTAATGAATTAGTTGTTATCGGTGATGCCTTAAAAGCTCATCAATTACTAGAACAGCAGCAGGTTAATCTAAGTAAATTTCAGACTATATCTGAACAAGTACTAGAGCGCGGTATTAATTTAGAAACGGATTTTAAACCCGAGATCAAAGAGCTGGAAAAGGCCGCCCAAAAACTGCAAATAGCAAGAATTAATTTAGAAGATCCCCAAATCAATACGGAACTGGATAATATTAAAGCACGAATCAAAGAACTCAAGGATTTACTGGCCCAGTTAAAAGTTACTGACTTTGATCAACTGGAACAAAATATTAATGAACGCTTGAATTATCTTTATGATCGGATTTTTCAAGAATGGAGCGCTCAGAAAAAAGTGCAAAAGTCGCAATTAGTATTAGCTGATTTTATTCAACATGCCCGCCGGCAAAATCGTTTATTATCACAAAATATCAGTCGTTTAAAAAAACATTATGTAATTAATGATGATGATCAACAATTAGCTTTATCCAGTCAGCAAAAAATTGAACAAATATCTCAACATTATCAAGAATTAGTCAAAGCAATGAAGCAGCCGCAAGGAGTTATTTATTCTAAAATTTGGCATGATTTTCAGCAGGCTTCCCAGCAACTCAAAGAAATCGAACAGGAGCAAAAACGGATTGCTGAAAGTTTTGATGGCCTTTATCAAGGTGAAAGTGTCGGTTGGGATAATCTTCAGCAGATTTCGCAGCATTTGCATCAATTAAAACATAAGCTGGATGTAATGCGACTACCGGGACTACCTGAAAAGTACCGCAATAATTACCAAATGGTTTCTGATGAAGCCCAAAGTTTGCAACAGTTGTTACAAACTCGGCCCGTTAATGTGGAAGAAGTAACGAAACAAATTTTTGTAGTTCAGGAAGATTTAAATAATTTGGAACAGCAAACTCAAAATCTTTGGGCTGACGCCCAAATAACGGGACGGTTACTGCAATATGCTAATCGCTATGTGGAAAATCATCCTAAAATTCAACAGGCGGCTAATCTGTCTCAAGATCTGTACGATCAACAGTTTAATTATCATCAAGCACGTTTAAATATTTCTCAAGCTTTAGAACAAGTTGAACCCGGGGCAGCTCAAAGAATTAGTGATTTATATTATGCAGAAAACAAAGATTGACTAGTCTCATTTAATTAAGATTTGTGAGTGAATGATAAATATAGAGTTTATCTGTCAAATTGTTATTTGATAGATAAACATTTTTATTTTCATTTTTCTAAATAAACGTTATGATGTTATGTTGGAGAGTGAAGTAATGATTTATTTTGATAATAGTGCAACAACGTTAATCGATCCATCAGTTTTAAAAACTTATGAAAAAGTAAGCCAAGATTTTTTGGGGAATCCCTCCAGTCTTCATAGTTTGGGGGATCGGGCCCAGCAAATTTTGCAGATGGCACGTCAACAAATCGCCGATATTTTAAATTTCCAGTCAGGTGAAATCTATTTTACCAGCGGTGGTTCAGAAGGCGATAATTGGGTAATTAAGGGAACGGCTCTAGAAAAAAGACAATTTGGTAATCATATAATCGCTACCAGTATTGAACATCCGGCCGTTACTAATTCCTTGCATCAATTAGAAAAATTAGGTTTTGAAGTGACCTATTTACCGGTAGACCGAACTGGCCATATTAACCCAGACGATGTGCGGGCTGCTTTAAGACCCGAGACTATTTTAGTAACAATTATGGCGGTTAATAATGAAGTGGGAGCAATTCAACCCCTTAAAGACGTAGCCGAAATTCTAAAAGCCTATCCTAGTGTTCATTTTCATGTGGATGCTGTTCAAGCCGTAGGAAAGAATTTGGGCTTTTTGTTGCAAGAAGATCGGATTGATTTTATGACTTTTTCGGGGCATAAATTTCATGCTCCTCGGGGCACCGGCTTTATCTATGCAAAAAAAGGCCGTCGCTTGTCCGCTTTAATTAACGGTGGTGGACAGGAGAACAATTGGCGCAGTGGCACTGAAAATACACCAGCCATTGTAGCCATGGCGCGGGCTTTAAGGTTAGCTACAACAGATGAATCCCAAAAAGCGCAAAAACAAAATCAAATACGACAATTACTTTATAAGCATTTACAAAAATTAGATAATGTTGTTATTTTCTCCCAACTAGGAACTGATTTTGCGCCGCATATTCTATGTTTTGCAA
Organism: Bombilactobacillus mellis; assembly: GCA_013346905.1. Taxonomy (GTDB): domain Bacteria; phylum Bacillota; class Bacilli; order Lactobacillales; family Lactobacillaceae; genus Bombilactobacillus; species Bombilactobacillus mellis_A. The sequence continues at coordinate 1,292,309 of JAAEDX010000001.1, read as the reverse complement.
TTCCAGGTGTTCGTGGCGAAACGATTGTACATGCATTTGAGCAGGAGGGAATTTATCTTTCCACCACCAGTGCCTGTTCTTCTCGCAGCAGTGCCGAGTCGGTGACTTTAGCAGCCATGCATGTTCCGGATAAAATTGCTACAAGTGCGGTGCGTGTTAGTTTGGATAGTACCAATACACTTGAAGAAATGCAGGAATTTATTAAAACTTTAGATAAGATTTATCAACACTTTCAAGGGTTAAATTAAAGGGGTTAATTAATGAAATATACTGAAATCATGATTCGTTACGGGGAGTTGTCCACAAAAGGCAAAAATCGGCGCAGTTTTATTGACCGTTTGCACGGCAATGTGGCTAAGGTTTTACAAGATTTTTCCGATTTACGTATTCACCCGAAACGAGATCGCATGCATATTAATTTAAATGGCACAGATGCACAGGCAGTAATGGATCGCTTAAAGGTGGTTTTTGGAATTCAAAATTACTCTCCAGCCGTTCGCGTGGTTAAAGATTTAGAAATTATTAAACAGACCGCCTTACAAATGGTGCAGGAACAATATGATGGAAAGCAAACCTTTAAAATCACTACGAAGCGCGCTGATCATGAATTTGCTTATGATACTAATCAAATTAATCTCGCCGTAGGAGATTATGTTAGTGATCATCTGCCCGCTATTAAAGCGGAAATGCGCCGTCCGGATATTAAAATTAAAATCGAAGTCCGATTTGATGGCGCTTATCTCTCAAGTAAAACCTATCCAGGTGCAGGGGGCTTACCAGTAGGAACTGCTGGCAAAGCTTCGTTAATGCTTTCCGGTGGGATTGATTCGCCTATTGCGGGTTATTTAGCCATGAAAAGAGGAGTAGAAGTGGAGATGATTCACTTTTATAGTCCTCCTTATACCAGTGTTCATGCCTTGCAGAAGGCCCAAGATTTGACTGTGCGATTAGCCCAATATGCAGGCAATATTCAGTTTATTCAGGTGCCTTTTACTGAAATTCAAGAAACAATAAAAAAACAAGTTCCGGAAGGTTATTTAATGACGGTGCAACGGCGATTAATGTTGCGTTTAGCAGATATAATTACTAAAGAACGTCATGGATTAGCTATTTTTAATGGTGAATCTGTTGGTCAAGTCGCGTCACAAACCTTAGAAAGTATGGTGGCTATTAATGATGTCACTAATACTCCGATAATTCGCCCGGTGGCGACAATGGATAAAACAGAAATAATTAAAATTGCTGAAAAAATTGGAACTTTTGAGCTTTCAATTCAACCGTTTGAAGACTGCTGTACTATTTTTGCACCTACGCACCCCAAAACAAAACCTAAATTAGATAAGGCCCGTGAATATGAGGCTCAATTAGATCTGGAAGGTTTAATACAACGAGCTGTAGCTGGGATTAAAGTCACTACAATTACTCCTTTTGATCATTATTTAGAAAAGAAAAATCAGGAGATTTCTTCTTTACTATAAAATTATCAAAAAGAGTTGACGTTGCTTGATTTATTTCTTATTATATTAACTAATATTAGTAATAAAGTGTTGAACAAGAGGGATTAGCAGATTAATTCTACAGAGAAAACCACCATGGTGAGAGATGGTTCAACTGATTTGTTAATTTGTAGCTTGGGAGCTGTCGTTTTGTGACCGGGATGACCGTTATCGTTGGAGATAAAGTGATAAAAGTCCAGATTTTATTGCTTTAATTTAGGTGGTACCGCGGTTATCCACATTCGTCCTAATTTAATTAGGGCGTTTTTTTATATTAGCGTGAAGAAGAGTGAAGGAGTGATTATATGACCACACAACCAGAAATGTCGACTAAATATGATCATCAAGCAGTAGAAGCAGGCCGCTATCAAAAATGGCTGGAACAAGATTTATTTAAGCCTAATGGTAATCCTGAAGCTAAGCCTTATTCCATAGTTATTCCACCACCCAATGTTACGGGTAAATTACATTTGGGTCATGCTTGGGATACTACGATTCAGGATATTTTGATTCGTCAAAAACGTATGCAAGGCTATGATACTTTGTATTTGCCAGGTATGGATCATGCCGGGATTGCCACCCAAGCCAAAGTGGAGGCTAGACTGCAAAAAGAAGGCAAAACACGGTTTGATCTGGGACGAGAAGCTTTTGTTCAAGAAGTTTGGCGCTGGAAAGATGAATATGCTAAAATTATTCACCAACAATGGGCTAAAATGGGTTTATCCTTAGATTATTCGCGGGAACGTTTTACTTTAGACGCCGGTTTATCCAAAGCAGTTCGGAAAGTATTTGTTGACCTTTATCAACAAGGGCTTATTTATCGCGGTGAATATATTATTAATTGGGATCCCGAATTACAAACGGCGTTATCAGACATTGAAGTAGAACACCAAGATGATCAGGGTGCTTTTTATCATATTAAATATCCTTTGGCTGATGGTTCCGGAGCAGTAGAAATTGCAACTACTCGACCAGAAACCATGCCCGGAGATGTTGCGATTGCCGTTTATCCAGGTGATGAACGTTATCAAGATATCGTAGGAAAAGAAGCAATTTTACCATTATTTGGGCGTAAACTACCGATTATTGAAGACCATTATGTAGATCCCAAATTTGGAACAGGTTTAGTTAAAATTACCCCGGCTCATGATCCTAATGATTTTAATGTGGGTAATCGTCATAATCTGCAGCGAATTAATGTTATGAATCCTGACGGTACAATGAATGACAAAGCCGGAAAGTACCAGGGAATGGATCGCTTTGCAGCACGTAAAGCTATTGTCCGGAATTTAAAAGCTGAAGGATATTTAATAAAAGAAGAGGCTATCGTTCATAGCGTTGGTCATTCTGAACGTTCTGGAGTCCAGGTAGAACCGAGATTATCGACGCAATGGTTTGTCAAGATGAAGCCGTTGGCAGAAATGACTTTGAAAAATCAAAAAACAGATCAAAAAGTCCACTTTGTTCCGGAACGGTTTAAACATACTTTTGACCAATGGATGGAAAATGTTCATGATTGGGTTATTTCTCGCCAATTATGGTGGGGACATCGGATACCTGCTTGGTATAATAAACAAACTGGTGAAATGTACGTTGGTGAAGAAGCACCACAAGATATTGCTAATTGGGAACAAGATCCCGATGTTTTGGATACTTGGTTTTCCAGTGCTCTATGGCCATTTTCGACTTTAGGCTGGCCTGATAAAAATTCTAAAGATTTTCAACGTTACTTTCCTACTAATGCGTTAGTTACCGGCTACGACATAATTTTCTTTTGGGTAGCGCGGATGATGTTTCAAAGTATTGAATTTACCCATCAAAGACCATTCAAAAGTGTCATATTACATGGTTTAATGCGCGATGAACAAGGGCGAAAAATGAGTAAATCTTTGGGCAACGGTATTGATCCCATGGAAGTAATTGATAAATACGGCGTAGATGCTCTGCGGTGGTTTTTAGTTACGGGATCAGCTCCTGGACAAGATGCCCGCTTTAGTTATGAAAAAGTCGGGGCAGCTTGGAATTTTATTAATAAAATTTGGAATGCCAGCCGTTTTGTAATTATGAATTTAGCTGACACACCAGCACCGACTACCATACCAACAGATTTAGATTTAGCAGATCAGTGGATTTTGGCGCAATTAAATACTACGGTGGCTGATGTTTTACGACTTTCAGAAAAATATGAATTGGGTGAAGTCGGACGGGCTTTATATAACTTTATCTGGAATGATTTCTGTGATTGGTATATTGAGTTCAGTAAAGCCGTTCTAAATGGTGATGATGAAGCAGCTAAAAAACATAAACGACAAGTTTTAGCTTATGTTTTAGACCAAATTTTGCGTCTTTTGCATCCTATCATGCCGTTTGTTACTGAAAAAATCTGGTTAACTATGCCACACGAAGGCAAATCGCTGGTAGTTGCTGAATATCCGCAAGTACATGAACAACTGGCTAATGCTCAAGCTGTAGCTCAGATGAGAATCTTAATTATGGCGATTAAAGGCATTAGACAAATGCGAGCTGATGCCCATGCGCCGTTGTCAAATCCTATTGATATTTTGATTAAAACTCAAAATTCTTCAGTACAGCAGATTTTAACCGCCAATCAAGAATATCTAGAGCAAATGGCTCATCCGAAAAGTTTACAAATATCACCGACAGTCAGTGCACCAAAGTTGGCTTTGACCGCGGTAATTGATGGCGCTCAGATTTTTGTGCCGCTTGCAGAATTAGTTGATATTACAGCCGAGATTCAACGTCAAGAAAAAGAATTAACAAAGCTTCAAAAAGATATTGACTTTGTAAATAATAAATTAAACAACCCGGGTTTTGTAAAAAACGCACCGCAAAAGCTAGTTGAGCAACAGCGAACCAAATTAGATTCTTATAAAAATCGCCGTGATCAAATTAAGACGCGAATTAGCGAATTAAAGCAAAATTAAAATAGATCAAGAAAACGGACTGAAAGCTTCATTTTATTCAGTCCGTTTATTGGCTGAAAATAAGAGAGGAAAAATGAACGATTTAAAAAATGCGGCGCAAGCCATTGCCTATATTCACAGTTTGCCTCATTTACACCCAGATAAAAGTTTAAAGTATGTTCAACACGCTTTAAAAAAATTGGGAAATCCCCAACAAAAACTAAAAACCATTCATGTAACTGGTACAAATGGTAAGGGCAGTGTTTGTTATTATTTAACTAATTTATTGGTAACCACCGGCTTAAAGGTGGGGACTTTTGCATCACCTTATGTCACAGCTTTTAATGAAAGAATCCAAATTAATGGACAACCAATTAGTGATGCAGACCTATTAGATCTCACACAGCAAATTGTTGCCTTAGTTCAACAAATTCAAGTTCATGATGCCACTTTTTGTCTAACTGAATTTGAGTTTTTAACTGTTATGATGTTTCAATTCTTTGCTGCTGAAAAAGTAGATTTTGGTGTGATAGAAGTGGGAATTGGCGGAGAATATGATAAAACCAATGTGATTATTCCCGAAGTAGCAATTATTACAAATATAGGTATGGATCATGCTCAATTAATTGGGCCTACTCTAAAAGATATTGCCCACGAAAAGTCTGGTATTATCAAAAGTAAACGCCCGCTAGTCCTGGGGGAAATTCCTGCTAGTGTGCAAGATGTTATAGAGCATAAGGCCCAGGTTATGCAGGCTCCAATCTATCAATATGGGAAGGATTTTCAGATTGAACATGTACAATTAAATTCAGAAGAAGCACTGACTTTTGATTGGCATGATCAACAACAACATTTTCAAGATTTAAAAGTTGCTTCCTTTGCTCCAACCCAGGCTATCAATGCTGCTATTGCTCTTAAAGCCTATTGGTTATTGTTTCCCCAAAAGATAAGTACTGCGGAAATTAAAGCCAGTTTAGCTGCTGCCAGTTTACCTGCACGGACCCAAATTATAAGTCACGATCCTTTAATTATATTGGACGGAGCACATAATTTGCCGGCCATTAAGGCTTTACTGACTAATATAGTGCCTTTGCGACAAAAACGCCGCTTACACATTTTATATGCGGCCATGGTTGATAAAGACCGGACAGCAATTTTACACGAATTGGCTAACTACGCTGATGACATCATTATTACCACTTTAGATGAAAAACGGGCAGCCAAAAATAGTGATTATTCAGCTTTAACTGCTAAGGAACGTTATATAGCACCTTGGCCGGTAGCTTTTGCGCAGGCAATTACAAGTTTAGATAATGAAAGTATCTTAGTAATTTGTGGTTCTTTACATTTTGCCAGTGCAATTTTAGAATTGCTGCAACAAAATGATTAACTCTAAAAAACAGTGAATTTCTGGGTAATTTACCTTGAAAATATTTGAGGTGAAATTATGGAAATTCGGGGAAAAATTAATCATTTTGGTCCGGCCAGTATGACAACAGAACAGTTATTCATGCTGATTGTTGGTTCAGGAACTAAGCAATATCCGGTTGAACAGATCGTGCAACAATTAGCCTATAGATCGAAGAATTTTACAGATCTGGCTGCTTTAAATGTGCAAACTCTCTTACAGATTCCGGGAATTGGCCAAGCCAATCAGGGAAGAATTTTGGCTTTATTGGAATTAATGCAGCGTTTAAAGACCTATCGGTGGCTGCCACTTCAACAACCAGTTGCTAAAAATACAATAATTCAACACTTAGTAACGAAATATTTCGGTTATCAGCAGGAAGAATTAATGGGCTTCTTTTTAGATGTGAATCAAAGCCTTTTAGCTGAAAAAATTTTATTTTGGGGTACCTTAACGATGGCGACAGTTCATCCCCGGGAAATAATTAAAACCGCCTTAATGTTACCATGCGTTAGTTTAGTGATTGCGCATAATCATCCAAGTGGCAATTTAGCACCTTCTCAAGCTGATTTAATGTTTACTCAGCGGTTACAATCTTGTTGTCAATTGTTTAATCTTAATTTGTTAGATCATTTAATTATTGGTCAAGATAATTTTTTGAGTTTTCAGGACCGCGGATTGCTGTAATTATTATTTTTAATTAAATTTTTCTATGATATAATCAAAGAGATAGTTTAAGTACGCTTTTAATTTAAGGAGATAGTGTCTTGTTTGGAATGCGATCACGAAATATAGGAATAGATCTGGGGACAGCCAATACAATTGTTTATGTTGATGGTAAGGGGATTGTTTTAAGAGAACCCTCCGTAGTGGCAAAAAAAGTGGCAACAGGAGAAGTTGTCGCTGTAGGAGAACAAGCACGGGCAATGATTGGCCGTACTCCCGGTAGTATTAAAGCTATTAGACCCATGAAAGATGGAGTAATTGCTGATTATGATACTACTGCTGCTATGATGCAATATTTTCTGAAGAAAGCCGTCGGCAATGCGAAACCTTCAGTAATGGTTTGTGTTCCCAGCGGTGTCACAGAAGTAGAAAAAAGAGCTGTGATTGAAGCAGCCCAACATGCAGGAGCTCGGGATGCTTACTTAATTGAAGAGCCGTTTGCGGCTGCTATTGGAGCGGGGTTGCCGGTAATGGATCCTACTGGAAGTATGGTGGCTGATATTGGTGGTGGAACGACTGATGTTGCAACTATTTCTTTAGGGGGAATTGTTTCTAGCCGCTCCATCAGAATGGCTGGCGATAAATTCGATGAGTCTATTATTGCCTATATACGTCAAGAATTTAATCTATTGATTGGTGAAAGAACAGTAGAACAACTCAAAATGGAAATTGGTTCAGCCTCAATTGAAAAAGCTGCAGAATTACCCAGTATGAGTATTCGTGGTCGTGATTTAGTATCCGGATTACCTAAAACAGTTGATTTAAAAGCTGAAGATGTAGCCAAATCAATTCATGAAGATATTGAAGAAATTGTTAATGCTATTAAAGAAACTTTGGAAGAGACATCTCCGGAAATTGCTGCTGATGTAATTGATCATGGAATTGTCTTAACTGGAGGTGGAGCTTTACTCAAGAATTTAGCAGAAGTAATTTCCGATTCAACTAAAGTTCCAGTTTTTGTTGCCCAAGATCCTTTAGATTGTGTGGCTATCGGCACTGGTGAATCTTTAAAAAATCTTGACGTTATCAAAAAGCACCGCTAAAGAAGTGGGGGAGCCCCCGCTTTTTTACTTTAATGGAGGGTTTCATGCATAACTTTTTTTCCAATAAAAAGTTAATTATTATTATGGTAGTGGTGATTTTAGTAGTTTCTATGATTACCGCTTCTTTAACTTTAGGGCAGAAAAAATCGCAACCAGCTTTGATTCATCAAGCAGCTAATGATGGCTTAGGATTAATTGGTAGTGTCGTATCGGCACCAATCAATGGGGTGCGTGATATTGGTGATAATGTTCATAGCTTATTTACCACTTATCAAGAAAATCGTCGTTTGAAGGCTAATATAGATGATTTAGCTCAAACTAAGGCCCAAATTAATGCTTTAAAAAAAGAAAATAAAGAATTAAAGCAATTAGTAAAATTAAATAAAACATTAACCGATTATCATCAAATGACCGCTTCTGTTACATCACGCTCGCCTAATAATTGGCAGAATTATCTAGTTATTAACAAGGGAGCTTTAGCCGGTGTTAAAAAGGACATGCCGGTAATGGCAGGGTCTGGCTTAATTGGACGCATAGTAGAGGTCAATCAAACTAATTCGAAAGTCAGTCTCATTTCTACTGATAAGTCTTTAAGTAATAAATTTGCAGTGGAAGTGACTAAAGAAGACGGAACCAATACGAGCGGCATTATTGGTCGTTATGATAAAGAACATAATCTCTTAGTTATGACTAATGTGGCTGCACCTGATAAAATTAAAGCGGGGCAGCTGGTAATTACTTCTGGTTTAGGCGGCTTGACCCCACGTGGTTTATATGTCGGTAAGGTAGTCAGCATAAAAAAAGATGATTATGGGTTGGCTTCCTCGATTTTTATTAAACCGGCAACCGATCTAAATAATTTTACAGTTGTAACAGTGATTAGTCGAGATGTTAGACATGGGTAAAATAAAAAGTGTAACCGCAAAGTATTGGGGACAGCTGATTTTGTTATTGGTGGGCTTTTTTTTAGATGGTTCTTTAAAGAGTGTTTTACCATTATTAAACAGGTCTTTTTTTCAGGTTTCAGTCCAAATTTTATTGATGCTATTGATTCTAATGGTATTACACAATTCTGATCATGATAATCAGTTATTCTGGTTTAGCCTTCTTTTAGGAATTTTATATGATTCCTATTATTCGCGTATTTTTGGATTATACACGGTCATATTTCCTTTAACAGTTTTATGTACCAGAAGTGTCCGCCAATATGTTACGGAATCTGTGATCTTTGAGTGGAGTACTTATTTTATAGCATTAACGGCTTCTTTAATTTATTTGTATATCATCGGATCATTTTTACATTTAACCATGGTTAATGGCACCCACTTTATTACTGACTGGTTAGGACCCACTTTATTAGTTAATTCACTAGTTTTTATAATATTGTATTGGCCTGTAACTAAAATTATTGGTTGGCTGCAATAATTGGTCATAGGGGTGGTATGATGAGAAGTGTCAATTTGAAAGGAAAGGGAAATCAGTATTATTTAGAGATTAATTCCAATAGCGATTTTGCGCAATCTTTAAATGAAATCAACGAATTATTACAGAAATTAAAGAAAAATGCACCTTTACAATCAGAACCAATTCCTATTATTATTGATTCACAAAATCGTTTATTAACTACACAGCAGTGGGGACAAATTAAAAGCATCATCTCACAGTTTCCCCTTTTCACCTTACAGCAAACTGTGTCTAATGTTTGGAGCCGCAAGCAGGTTAAACAATTAGTAGAAAAGAATTTTTTAAATATTGAGACTAAAGTAATTCGTTCGGGGAAAATTGCTGAATATCAAGGTAATTTATTGTTATTAGGTGATGTGCATAAAAATGCGATTGTTCGAGCTACGGGTGATATTTATATTGGTTGTAATGTGGAAGGTATAATTCATGCTGGTTTTCCGGATTTTAATGATGCTATTATTACGGGTAATATCAATCATGCTAGCCAAATTCGTATTAGCGATTTAATTCAGATTGTAGCCGACTTGGAGGTAGAACAACTTACAGACAGCTCATTATTTTATATTAATGATTTACATGTAATTACTCATGACCAGATTATTAATTTAAATAAAATTAAGCCGCGGCGAAAAATTACTTTGGACTAAAGGAGAAAATCATGGGAACATCAATTGTGGTGACATCTGGTAAAGGTGGCGTTGGCAAATCTACAACTGCTGCAAACCTTAGCTTAGCCTTAGTACAAGCTGATAAAAGAGTTTGTGTAGTTGATTTGGATGTGGGATTACGCAATTTAGATGCCATCTTAGGTTTAAGTGATCGGGTAATTTATGATGTCATTGATGTCATTGAAAATCGGATTGATGTCTTTCAGGCACTAATACCTCATCCTGACTATGATGATCGACTTTATCTTTTGGCGGCCTCCCAAAGCGTTACCCAACACAATTTAAACATTGAACGGGTGCAGGAAATTGTTAATGATTTAAAAACTAATTTTGATTTTGTGATTCTGGATTGCCCTGCCGGTATTGGTGCTGGATTTCAAGCAGCTGTTGCAGCTGCTGATAGCGCGCTTATTGTCACCACACCGGAAATTGCAGCCGTTAGTGATGCGGATCGCGTAGTTGGGATCCTTGAAGAGATGCATTTAAAGTATGGAATGCATTTAGTCATCAATCGGATCCGTATGAAAATGTTGAAAAATGGCAAATCCATGGATATTCAAAATATCGTCGATCGATTATCGGTGCCTTTAATTGGCGTAATTATTGATGATGATGAAGTGATTGCCACATCCAACCAAGGAAAATCTGTGGTTACCAGTCAAGCTCAGAATCCTGCGGCTATCGGCTATGCGAACTTGGCTCGGCGAATTTTAGGGGAGAATTTACCATTAAATGAAATTGATGATAATTCAACAGTTGACAAGAAGCCTGGATTTTGGTATCGTATGTTTCATCGTTAAGAATAAATTAAAAAATTAATAACAATGATCAAGACAGATATGATGGAGCAATTTTAGAGAGTCTGTGAACGCTGGGAACAGATATTGTAGTCATAGAACACACTTGTAAGTTGGTGGTTAATCCCATTCGGCAGCAGCCGTTATTGAGCTGTAGTTAATAACTACCGGAGTTGATTGAACGTGAGTTCAGTCATAAATTGGGGTGGGACCACGATTAATTCGTCCTCTTGAGTATGATACTCAAGAGGATTTTTTGTTTTTAATATTTAGAAGAAAGGGAGAATTAAAATGACTTATGTTGGAAAGATTTTACCATCATTACTTAATGGAACTAAAGTTACTTTATGGCTTTTCATCATTACTTTAATTTTATCAATTCCATTGGGCGTAATACTAAGTTGGGGTTTACGTAGTCATTTTAAGCCCCTCCAGTGGTTATTGCACGGATATGTATGGTTAATGCGGGGCACGCCGTTATTATTACAGTTGATTTTCATTTTCTATGGATTACCAACCATTGGTGTTGTTTTTGAGCGGTTCACAGCTGCAGTTGTGGCTTTTACCCTTAATTATGCCGCTTATTTTGCAGAAATCTTTCGTGGTGGCCTACAGGCTGTGAGCCAAGATCAAAGAGAAGCGGCAGCAGTTTTGGGACTTAGTAGATGGCAATCCTTTAGATTTATTGTGTGGCCGCAAGTTATCAAGATTGTTTTACCTTCGATTGGAAATGAGGTAATTAATTTAATTAAGGATTCTTCTTTAGTGTATGTCTTAGGTATCGGCGATTTGTTGAGAGCAGGGAATGTGGCGACTGCCCGTGATGTTACATTAATTCCATTGGTATTGGTGGGAATTATTTATCTAATTATGACGGCAGTTTTGACTTTTATTCAAACTAAAATCGAGCAGAGGTATTCCTATTATGAATAAAAAACAGCCTATTTTAGAATTAATTAACGTGACGAAGCGTTTTGGAGAACAACTGATTTTTAAAGATGTCAATTTACAAGTCCAACCCAATACAATTCTATCGGTTGTTGGCCCTAGTGGAATTGGTAAAACGACCCTTTTACGGACAATTTTAGGTTTAGAAAGTGTTGATAAAGGGCAATTTTTACTGGCAGGGAAAAAATTTGATCCCCAGGATCATCGCCAAAATAGTGTTGGGGTAGTTTTTCAAGATTATCGTTTATTTCCCAATTTATCAGTTTTAGAAAATATTATTTTAGCTCCCGTCCAAGTTCAAAAATTGCCACGACAAGAAGCTGTACAAGCTGCGGAAAAACTACTACAGTCTTTAGGGTTGGCAGATAAAAAAGAAGTCTATCCTTATCAATTGTCAGGAGGTCAAAAACAGCGGGTAGCGATTGCGCGCGCCTTAATCTTGCAGCCGCAAATTCTTTGCTATGATGAACCCACAAGTGCGTTAGATGCTACTAGTAAGTGGCAAGTGGCCGATTTATTAACACAATTTAAACTGGCACAAATGACCCAAATAGTAGTAAGTCACGATTTAGAGTTTGCTGAACGAGTATCCGATCAAATATTTAAATTGGAGCAGCCGACATGAAAAAAATAATGGCATTTATATTAAGCAGCATTTGTATATTATTTCTCAGTGCTTGTGGACAAATGAAGCGGGTAGGTACTGGTCAAAATACTTTAATAGTTGGCGTAGACGATTCATTTGTTCCCATGGGATTTCAATCTCCAGCAGGCAAATTGAGCGGCTTTGATATTGATTTAGCCAAAGAAACTGGCAAAGTTTTACATCGGAAAGTGGTTTTCCAGACGATTGACTGGTCGATGAAAGAAACCGAACTACGTAATGGAACCATTGATTTAATTTGGAATGGCTATACCAAAACTGCTGAAAGAGCGCAAAAAGTCCATTTTTCTCAGCCTTATTTACGTAATCAACAAGTAGTTGTGGTCAAAAATTCAGATCATATTAACAGCTTACAGCAATTGAAAAATAAAGCAGTAGGGGTTCAGTCTAGTTCCACTGGTTATGAAGATTTAATGCAACAGCCGCGGGTTTTAAAAAATATCATTCAAAATCAAACCCCGTTTCAATATGATAATATTCAAAATGGAATGATGGATTTAAAAGCCGGGCGGATTCAGGGCTTTTTGATAGATCGCGTTTTTGCGGAATATTATCTGAAACATGACCGCCAGCAAGATCAATTTAAAATTTTGATTACACCTTATAGGAGTGAAAGTTTTGCCGTTGGTAGCCGAAAGAATGATTTAAAAATGCAAAAGCAAATCAATCAAGCTTTACATTATTTAAAAAAATCGGGACAACTAAAAAAATTAAGTTATCATTGGTTTGGTAAGGATATCAGCCAATAAAAATTTTAGGAGTTGTGGCTCTACAAGTCGCAGCTCCTTTTATTTGATTTTAAGAGAAAATATTTAAATCAATTACTTCATAATGAAACATGAAACTACATAAACGAGATGAGTGCCTGAGCAATTACTCCCACAATTGTTACAATAATCATTAACCAGATAACAGATTGGATAATTCTGGTTGTGGTACTTTTCTTTTTCTTCAATGTCAATCACCTTGCTTTAAGTTCGAATTGGGTTTGCACCTATGTTACGTGAAATCACAAGAAAATGCAACTGAGACTGCGGAGATCTCAGTTAAGAAAATTTCATGAGTTTTGATCAGAAATTACGTTTTTTACTAAAAAAAATCCCTCGATTTTTGAATATAAATGGTTGTCAAAGATTGATTTATAGCTCTTGGTGATTTTAGAAAACTAAAAAAATTTTGCGAATTATTTTTTGAAAAAGTTTCAGCGTATTTTAGGCAAATAGTGGTGATAGGTGGAAGATTGTGGTAATATTCAGTTAGACGGTAGGGGTGATTCTATGTTTATGGGTGAATTTCACCGAAACATTGATGCAAAAGGACGCTTAATTATTCCAGCCAAGTTTCGTCAGCAATTGGGGAGCCGTTTTGTTTTGACACGAGGAATGGATGGCTGCTTATTTGGTTATCCTTTAGCACAATGGCAACATTTAGAATCACAGTTGCAGCAACTACCCTTAACTAAAAGTAGTGCGCGAAGTTTTGTGCGTTTTTTTTATTCTGCAGCTGCAGAATATGAATTTGACAAACAAGGTCGAGTAAGCCTTGCGGCAGCTTTGAGAGATTACGCGCATTTATCTACTAATTGTGTGATTGCTGGTGTTTTGGAACGAATTGAGATTTGGGATGAACAAAAATGGCAGCAAATAAACACGAAAACTGCAAAGAACTTTTCCCAAACGTCAGAAGAGCTACAAGATTTATTAGATTTTAATTTATAGTAAGAGGAATTTGCTAATGCTGCAGCATCAAACAGTTTTATTAGCACCAGCAGTTGCGGCATTACAGGTACATGATGGCGGAATTTATGTTGATGCTACTTTTGGACGTGGCGGTCATACACAATATTTATTAAATTGCGGCCAAAATTTATCAGTAATAGCCTTGGATCGGGATCAGCAAGCAATTACGGCTGGTCAAAAATTAGTACAAGAAACTAATAGTCAGACTAGTAATCATTTAAAGTTAGTAAAGGCTAATTTTGCTGATTTAAAAGAAGTTCTGGCGCAGCTTCAGATTAAACGAATTGATGGTATTATTTATGACTTGGGAGTCTCTTCGCCACAGTTTGATGATCCGCAACGCGGGTTTAGTTATCGGTATAACTCCCGATTGGATATGCGGATGGATCAAAATCAGCAATTAGATGCTGAGTATATTGTTAATCAGTGGCAATATGGTCAATTGGTTAAAATTTTTTATCGTTATGGTGATGAGAAATTTGCCAAAAGAATTGCAAAATTGATTATTAAGAAAAGACAGAAGACTCCAATTAAAAGTACCGGACAATTAGTTGATATTATTAAAGAAGCTATTCCAGCGGCAGCCAGAAGACATGGTGGGCATCCTGCCAAAAAGGTCTTTCAAGCTTTAAGGATTACAGTCAATGATGAATTAGGAGCTTTAGAGCAGTCTTTAGAAGAAGCGATTGAATTGCTGTTTCCCCAGGGAATTATGAGTGTAATAACTTTTCAATCGCTGGAAGACCGGATTGTGAAACAAATTTTTCGTGAAAATTCACAAACTAAAGTACCTGCAGATATGCCAGTTGTACCTAAAGAGTTGCAACCTAAGTTAAAAGTTATTACGAAAAAACCGATTTTACCAACTGAAGAAGAGATAGCAGCCAATCATCGTGCCCACAGCGCTCATTTACGGGTGGCACAAAAATTAAAGTAAATATTATTGGGGATTAGATTATGTTGCAGAATACGGCTAGAAATGTTGAGCAAAAAATACAAACCGCACCAAAAATTGAAACTGAAAGGGATAATAATGTCCATCAAGCCTTAAAAGTTAACAATAAGGCGGTGCCTTTTTCAAAACTGGAGAAGGCCCTGGTGATTGGTATTGGCTTGATTTCTTTATTTATGATGCTGTTGCTTGTTAATCTCAGGACTAGCAATGCGCAACAGCAGCGTCAAATTCAAGATGAGGCCACTAAAACCCAAGCAGTGGTGGCTAAAAATACTACATTACGACAAGAAATAAGTGAATTAAACAGTTCTAGTCGGCTCTTGCAGATTGCTAATGAGCATCACTTAACCTTAAGATCTGATAATATAAGGAATATTTCAAAATGAAAGATTCAAGAAATCAAAAACATTTTATAATAAAAAAGGCAAGACGTGATCGAAGAATTATTGGTTTATTCTTTCTCGGCGTGATTGCCTTATTTTTTATTTTTTTTACTATTCGTTTTACTTATATTGCTGTTAGTGGCCATGTGGGTAGTGTGGATTTAACTCAAAGGACTACTAAAAAATATCGTCATCAAAAAACTCTATGGGCCCAACGAGGGACAATTTATGCCAATGATGGTTCCAAATTAGCTTACAGTAATAAAACTTATAGTATGTATGCAGTTATAGATAAGAATTATGTTGGTAGCAATAAAAAGCCCTTATATGTGAACAATAAAAAACAAACTGCACAAATTTTAAGTAAATATATTTCTTTAAGTTCAAAAGAAATTTATCAAATTCTTTGTCCGCGTGATACTCATGTTTTTCAAGTAGAGTTCGGAAGTGCTGGGAAGAACTTAAGTTTAAGCGTTAAAAAAAGTATTGCCAGTCATCATCTGCCAGGAATATATTTTTATGCCACACCGTCACGTTCTTATCCTAATGGTGAAATGGCCGCTAATACTATCGGCTTGGCTCAACCAAGTGGCGACAAACAGTCCCAGTTGGAAGGAAAGATGGGTTTGGAGCAATATTATAACCGGCAATTAGAAGGGAAAAATGGTTCTGATATTCGCTGGATAGATCCGCAAGGCTATACTTTGCCGCAAACTCATAGAGAAATTAAAAACCCACAACAAGGAAAAAATATTTATACGACTTTAGATCCCAATTATCAGTACTATCTGGAACAGTTAGTTAGCCAAGTTGTAGAAAAATATCATCCGGTGTCCATGCAGGCGTTTGTTACTAATCCTAAGAATGGTGATATTATTGCGTTAACCCAACGGCCTAATTTTAATCCGCAAACTAAAACTGGGCTGGCCAATTTTTGGCGCAATATTAATGTACAAGATCAATATGAACCGGGATCAGTAATGAAAGTTATGACCTTAGCAGCCGCAATTGAATCACATCATTATAATCCAAATCAATATTATCATTCGGGAGCAGTAAATATTGGTGGTCGTGTAGTGCGCGATTGGAATATGACCGGCTGGGGTGATATTCCCTTGGAGCAAGCTTTTGTGCGTTCCAGTAATGTTGGCATGGTTTTTTTGGAACAGCAAATGGGAGCAGATACTTGGCTTAATTATTTAAAAAAATTTCATATGGGACAAAAAACGGGGGTAACTTTACCGGGAGAAGTCGCGGGAAGTATTAGCTTTCAACATTTGTCTGATCAAGCAATTACTGCTTTTGGTCAAAGTATAGATGTAACTGGTGTCCAAATGATTCAAGCTTTAGGGGCTATTGGCAATCATGGAATAATGATGAAACCCCGCTTAGTTTCACAAATTGAAGATCCTAATACTGGTCAAGTAAAACGGCTGCCTAAACAAAAAGTCGGACAACCGGTTTCTGCAGCTACTGCTAAAGCAGTTTTAAAAACGATGCGTGAGGTTGTAGAAACAAAGTATGGAACGGGAACTGTTTATAAAGTAGAAGGCCAAGATATTGCTGCAAAAACTGGGACTGCCCAAATTGCCAGTGCTAAAGGTGGCTATTTGACGGGCGGTAATGATTATATTTATTCCGTAGCTGGTCTAGCACCAGCAACTGATCCACAGTTTCTAGTTTATATTACCATGCAACAGCCGCAGAATTTAGATACTTCTGCTGAAAAAGTTTTATCCGAAATTTTTAATCCATTAATGCAACGCTTGCTAGGAACCGGTAAAATAGAAGATGTGAAAACTAACGACCTGACGGTTTCTTTAGCCGATGTAACCGGCAAAAATTTGGAGCAAGCACGCAGTTCTTTGCAAGCTCAAAAATTGAATGTAGGAGTTGTCGGAACCGGAAATACTGTGGTTCAACAACTACCCACAGCAAAATCGAAAATTTTACCAGAACAACGAATTATTTTATTAACTAATGGAGCTATGACCATGCCGGATGTTAACGGATGGTCCAAAAGTGATTTGTTGAAATTTTCAGAAATTACTGGTAAAAAGATTATTTTAAAAGGTCGCGGTTATGCTTTTAAGCAAAATGTGGCTTCGGGTGCCATCCTAAATAATGTCAAACAAATCATAATAAATCTTAAACGATAAGTGTATAGGTGAGGAATTTTACTAATGCAAAATTGGAATTTTAATTTTTTATGGTCATTTATTAGCAGTTTGGTAATTGTTAGCATTTTAATGCCACTCTTTATTAAAATGATGGTTGTCCATAAAGAGGGACAGCAAATCCGAGAAGAAGGACCTAAGTGGCAGAATTATAAAGCGGGAACTCCCACTATGGGTGGGGTAGTCTTTTTGGTGGCAATCGTAGCCACTAATATTTGGGCTGGTTCTTACTTACAGGTATATTCTACTGCTTTATTTTTAATTAGTTTAATTCTGCTGTTATTTGGTTTAATTGGGTTTTTAGACGATTTTATTAAATTAAAAAATAATCGAAACTTAGGTTTATATGCGTGGCAAAAATCACTTTTGCAATTGCTTTTTGCAATAGTTTTTATTAGCTTTTATTTTTACCAAAAACTGCCTATTGACTTACAGGTTGGACCTTTTATTTGGCATTCAAAGGTAGTATTAGGTTTGTTGATGATTTTTTGGCTAGTAGGGTTTTCTAATGCGGTCAATTTAACTGATGGTTTGGATGGTTTAGTGGCAGGTTTAAGTATTATTTCTTATGCTACTTACGCTTATATTGCTTATCGTCAGCAAAACCTGGATATTTTACTGGTTTGCTTAAGTGTTTTTGGTGCTATGCTTAGCTTTTTAGTCTTTAATCATAAACCGGCTCGAATCTTTATGGGTGATGTCGGTTCTTTAGCCTTAGGTGCCGGTTTAGCAGCTATTGCCATTTTACTAGGGCATATTTGGTCTTTATTGTGGATTGGAATTGTTTTTGTAATTGAAACCGCCAGTGTGATTATTCAAGTTCTGGTATTCAAATTAACTGGTAAAAGAGTATTTAAGATGTCACCTATTCATCATCATTTTGAAATGCTCGGCTGGTCGGAATGGAAAATAGTACTGACTTTTTGGCTGGTTAGTCTGATAGCTAGTGCAAGCTATTTACTAATTTTTATAGGATAGGTGGTATGGAATGAAATTAATACAAGATTATCAAAATAAAAAGGTGCTTATTGTGGGGTTAGCTAAAAGTGGTTTTTATGCGGCCCAATTATTGCAGCAATTAGGTGCGCAAGTAACAGTAAATGATAAACAAACTTTACCTAACGACGATAAAAGCTTAGTTCAGCTGCAACAATTAGGCATTCAAGTCATTATGGGAGGACATCCGCTACAGCTGTTGGATGAGGATTTTTCGTTAATTGTCAAAAATCCAGGGATACCTTATGATAATCCCCTCATTAAAGCAGCGATGGCCCGGAAAATTCCGATTATAACAGAACCTGAGTTAGCCTATGAAGTTTGTTCGGCTCCTATGGTGTGTGTTACTGGGACCAACGGCAAAACGACTACCACTACCTTAATTCAACTTATTTTAGATCAAAATCGGTCAGCGGGCCATGCTTATAAAGCCGGCAATATTGGTATCCCAGTTTCACAAGTGGTTCAAAAGGCTAGCGCTGAAGATGATATTGTAGTAGAAATGTCGAGCTTTCAACTGTTAGGAGTAACGCAGCTGCGTCCTAAAATAGCCGTTCTAACTAATATTTATGAAGCGCATTTGGATTATCATAAAACACGTGCTAATTACATCAAGGCCAAAATGAATATCACCAAAAATCAAACTGCTGCGGATTATTTTGTCGTTAATTATGATCAAAAAGAATGGCGCGACTTAGCCCAGCAAAGCGCGGCTCAAATTGTTCCCTTTTCACGGTTAAATAAGTCTCAAGCCGGCGCTTATCAAAAGGGAAATGATTTATATTTTCGTGATGAAAAAATAATTTCTATAAGTGAGTTGCCCTTACCGGGAAAGCATAATATTGAAAACTATTTAGCGGCTATTGCCGTAGCTAAAATTTATGGCAAAACTAAGGCGGATATTTGTCAGGTATTAAAAACTTTTCAAGGGGTAAAACATCGGATTCAATTTGTTGAAAAACTGGCTGGTCGCAGCATTTATAATGATTCTAAGGCAACTAATATAGAAGCAACTATTGTGGCTTTAGAGGCTTTTTCTCAGCCGATAGTTTTAATCGCTGGCGGATTGGATCGAGGATTTACTTTTGATAAATTAGTGGAGCCCTTAAAAAAAGTTAAAGCAATTATACTTTATGGGCAAACTAAGCACTTAATGGCTGCCGCTGCTCAAAAGGCACAAATACCAACAATAAAGCTGGTAGACAATTTAGATGAAGCCGTGCCTTTAGCTTGGTCACTAACAGCTCCAGGAGATGTTTTATTGTTATCACCGGCAGCAGCTAGTTGGGATCAATTTCAAACCTTTGAACAGCGTGGCGATCGCTTCTTAAATGATATTAAAAAGTTAGGTGAATAATTTATGAGAATAATTGTATCCGGTGGGGGGACTGGAGGTCATATTTATCCGGCTTTGGCTTTAATTAAACGGTTGCAACAACGACAATTATTAGATGCAGTTTTATATGTGGGTACCGAGTCGGGATTAGAAGAAAAAATTATTACCCAGGAAAAAATTAATTTTCAAACTATCAAAATTCAAGGCTTTAAAAGGAAACTAAGTTGGTATAATCTACAAACTCTGCATCTTTTTTTAAGTAGTATCGGCAAAGCTAAACGAATTATTCGTCATTTTCAACCAGATGTAGTAGTCGGCACAGGGGGGTATGTGTCTAGTTCCGTGGTTTTTGCTGCTCATTTATTAAAAATCCCCACGTTAATTCATGAGCAAAATTCGGTAGCCGGATTGACGAATAAATTTTTGGGTCATTTTGTAGATAAAATTGCATATGCCTTTAATGATGTAACCCAACAATTTAAGGAAAAAGATAAGTTGGTTTTTACGGGTAATCCGCGGGCTCAAGAAGTAGCAAGTTTTCGGGCTAATGCAAGATTAACCGAATTTGATTTACAACCGCAAATTCCAACAGTTATGATCTTTGGTGGCAGCCGCGGGGCCGCTCCTATTAATAAAACTGCTATTCAAATGCTGCCGCAACTAGCGCAGCGTTCTTATCAAGTCCTATTCGTGACTGGTCAAGTTCACTATAATAATGTGCGCCAGCAAGTGGCTAAGCTTAATTTAAAAGACAACATCAAAATAGTACCTTATATAGATGATATGCCGGCAATTTTACCGGATTTAGCCCTAGTAGTTGGACGTAGCGGAGCGACCTCGATTGCTGAATTAACAGTTCTAGGAGTACCAAGTATTTTTATTCCCAGTCCTTATGTAACTCATGATCATCAAACTAAAAACGCTCAATCTTTAGTCAATAAGCAGGCAGCTTTAATGATTGCTGAACAAGACCTTTCCGGCGACCGCTTATTATCCCTGATTGATCAAGTTTTGACCGATCGGCAATTACAGGCTCAATTAGCACAAAATGCCCGTAAATTAGGGGTACCTGATGCCAGTGATCGTTTAATTTCAGCATTAGAAAATTTAATAAAAACAAGAAGTGGGGCTCATGGCCAGACGTAAGCGTAATAACTTAATTTTTATAGATAATGAATATCAGCCAGCTCAGTCGAAACAACATCACGGAGTTAATCTTATTCAAAAGTTAAGGCGGATATCTTTCAAAAATTATTTTATTGTTTTTTTAGGAATACTAATAATTGTTATCGGCTATTTGTTTTCACCGCTGGGACACGTGCGCACTATTTCTGTAACAGGAACCAATTACTTGGGGGCTCAACAAATTATCGATGCGTCACAAATTAAGAATGAGTCTTTAGTAGTTAATACCCTAATTCATAAAAAATCGATTTATCGGCGCATTCAACGACAGGTACCGTTAGTCAAAACGGTCAATTATCATTATCAGGATTTTAATAATTTAAAAATTAATGTTCATGAATACCAAACAGTCGGTTTTTTACTCAAAAATGGTGGCTATTATCGAATTTTAGAGAACAGTCGGATTCTCTCTGAAAAATTGGCCCAGCCTATTGGTAATTTTCCGGTTTATCAAGATTTTGGTACGAAGCCTTCGTTAGCCAAGTTTGTAAAGTTGTATTTACATTTACCAGCCAAATTACGAAATGATATTTCCGAAATTCACGGGAATAAAAATGTTAAAAATCAATATCGTATTACTTTATACATGAATGATGGCAATATTGTCATTGGCGACATTCGAACTCTTCAAGATAAATTACAGTATTATCCGGAGATAGCTAAACAAATGCCGGCTAAAGGAATCGTTAATTTAGAATTAGGGGCTTATTCAAAATCTTTTCCAAAGAAAAAATAAAGTGTGTGTAATTTTGTAACCATGGTTTTTGTGGTATCATTTAATGTAAGATTGGATTTGTTGTACCAATGCATTTCAGGGGGATCGCTTGATGGATGATTCAATGATTATTGTAAGTTTAGATATTGGAACGATTGCAATGAAAGTAGTCGTTGCCAATGTTTCCAAGGGACAATTAAATGTCATAGGCATTGGCAGTGCGCATGCTCAGGGCATGAATCGGGGAGTTATAGTTGATATTGATAAAGCTTCTGCAGCAGTAAAAGAGGCTGTAAAAAAGGCTGCTTCGCAGTCAAATACAGAAATACATGATGTAGTTGTCGGATTACCGACTAATGGTGTACAAATTTATTCATGCCAGGGGACTATTGCTTTAAGTGATCAAACTAAAGAAATAGACGATAAAGATGTACAACAGGTAATGACTGCTGCTTTAATGCAAACTTTACCAGCTGAACAAGAATATGTGACTCTAATACCAAATAATTTTAGTGTTGATGGTTTTAAAAATATTAAAGATCCACGCGGTATGATTGGGACGCGCTTAGAATTTAGCGGTATTTTGTATTCTCTGCCTAAATCAATCGTTCATAATGTCGCAAAAGCAGTAGAAAGAGCGGGACTGAATATTGTCCACACTGTTTTAGCTCCAGCTGCTTTAAGTCAAGTAGCATTAACTGACGGTGAACAAAATTTGGGGACGATTCTTATTGATCTGGGCGGCGGCCAAAGTACGGCCTCAGTCATCCACGATCGCAAACTAAAATTCTCTACAGTGGATACTGAGGGAGGTAATCTTGTAGTACATGATATTTCGGTAGTTTTGAATACTACTCTACAAAATGCTGCTAAATTACAACGATACTATGGAACAGTTAATATTAAAGCGGCTTCAGAGGCCGAAGAATTTCCGGTGGAAGTTGTTGGTCAAGATGAGCCGCAAGCAGTAACTAGTAAATATTTATCAGAAATCATTACTGCTCGCGTTCAGCAAATTTTTGAACGTCTACAAAAGCGTTTGGCTAAAATTAAAGCTTTTGATTTGCCCGGCGGAGTAGTGATTACTGGTGGTTTAGCAGAAATGGATGGAGTCGATCAATTAGCAAGAAATATTTTTGGTGTAAAAGTAAAAACTTTTGTTCCTCAGCAAATGGGTCTGCGTCATCCTGCTTTTACTGAAAGTCTTGGCTTAGTATCTTATGCACAAAGTTTGAATGATTTGGATCTTTTGGCCTATGCTGTCATCCAACAACATAATTTAACTGATGGAAAGGATAATTTTCAATCTTTTCAATCTGAAGAATCGCAGATGCCAAAAAGTTCCGACAATAATGCTCATCCAACGTCAACGCCGATGGGAGAAAAATTCAAGAATTTTTGGAAAAAGTTCTTTGACTAATTAAATAAGTAAACAGTAAGAGCAGGAGGATTTAATTATCATGGAAAATTCAACGGAAAATACAAAAGCAAAAATCAAGGTAATCGGCGTTGGTGGTGCTGGAGGTAATGCTGTCAATCGAATGGTTGAGGAAAATATTAAGGGTGTCGAATTTATCGCTGCTAATACTGATATGCAGGCCCTTGATTTATCCCAAGCTGATACCCGTTTGCAACTAGGTCCGAAGTTAACTCGCGGTCTGGGAGCTGGTTCGAATCCGGATATTGGCCAAAAGGCTGCCGAAGAAAGTGAAGATGTGATTTCTGATTTGTTGAAAGAATCAGATATGATTTTTATTACTGCCGGTATGGGCGGCGGCACAGGTACGGGTGCGGCTCCCGTTATTGCCCGTGTGGCTAAGGATTCGGGCGCTTTAACCGTAGGAGTAGTGACCCGGCCTTTTATGTTTGAAGGTCCGAAACGTGCCAAATATGCAGACAAGGGCATTGAGGATTTAAAGCAACATGTGGATACCTTAGTAGTTATTGCTAATAATCGACTTTTAGAAATTGTTGATAAAAAAACACCTATGAAAGAAGCACTGCATGTAGCAGATGATGTCTTGCGACAAGGAGTTCAAGGAATATCAGATTTAATCACGTCTCCGGGATTTGTCAATTTGGATTTTGCTGACATCAAAACGGTCATGTCTGATCAAGGTTCAGCCTTGATGGGAATTGGGGCTGCCAATGGCGAAAATCGAATTGTAGAAGCCACTAAAAAAGCAATTTCCTCACCACTTTTAGAAGTTTCAATTGATGGAGCAAAACAGGTGCTGTTAAATATTACGGGGGGCCCGGATTTATCTTTATTTGAAGCTAATGAATCGGCTAATGTAGTCTCGCAAGCGACTAGTGAAGATGTTAATATTATTTTTGGGACCTCTATGGATGAAAATCTGGGTGATGAAGTCCGAGTTACAGTAATTGCGACGGGAATTGATGATGAAAAACCAGTAACCAAAAAGAACAAAACTGTTAACTCACAACCTACAACAACTCCTGCCAGCAATCGCGATAAGATCGATGATCCTTGGGGTGTGGGTAGTCAACCTGATTTTAATAGTAATAATAAAGACAGCAATACTACTGGTTTTGATATTTTTAATCAATCAGATGCTTTAAACGACGATAATGACGATGAGGACTCAATGCCCCCATTTTTGAAGCACCGTCCTAAAAGATAGGAGGGAGTAGAATGGCTTTTGACAAATTGGCTAATTTTTTTGGTATGAATGATGAAGAAGATGATTATACTGCTGCAGAACAGCCGGAAAATCCTAATAAGGAAGTTCGCAAAAATAATGTTGTCTCAATAAATTCTCCGCAGCCACGCACTTCTCAGCGTAGTGAAATCAAAGTTATTGAACCACGTCGCTATGCTGATGCGAAAGAGATTGCGAAGGATTTATTAAATAATCGCGCAGTACTGGTGAATTTGAAAAATGTTAGTGAAGAACAAATGCGTCGCATTACCGATTTCTTAACAGGAACCGTATTTGCAATTAATGGTGATATTCGGCGCGTAGATGACCATGTGTTTTTATATACACCCACTAACTTTGAAATTGATAACGGTACTGACAATTTTACGGAATAGGTGAGGAAAGATTTAAGTGACCAATATTGTCAATGGATTGCCAATTATTTTGATAGATTTAATTGGCCTTTATAAATGGATAATTATTATCTATTGTTTTATGACTTGGCTACCCGGGGCAGTAACCTCGAAATTAGGAATGTGGATTGGACGAATAGTTAACCCTTTTTTGAATCTTTTTGATCGTTTTATACCGCCAATTTTTGGGATTAGTTTATCGCCGATCTTTGCTTTTATTGTTTTAGATATTATTGAGCGCTGGATCGGGTCAATATTTTAGTATGTCAACTATTATTAAGAATAAAACTAACCAGCAAATTTTAGCACTGATCAATCAGGTTCATAAATACTATACTCCCAAATTAAGTCCTTTTTTAAATCCGGCCCAATGCTTTCAGGCTCAGCAAATTTTAGCGTTCAAGGCTGGCGATTGTAATGCCTATTTTTCTGGTGGCTACGCCCATGCAGAACGACAGCGATTACTTTTAGCTCCTAGTTTCCTTCCTGTAGACAAGGCTGATTTTGAAATTCAACTTTTTGAGATTGAATTTAATCATAAGTTTGTCCATTTAAAACATTCACAAATCTTAGGAACATTAGCTAATTTAGGATTAGATCGTGAATGCTTTGGTGATATTATTACGGATGGTTATCGTTGGCAGTTTTGGACAGAGAAGCAATTTCAGGAGTTTTTGCTTCAAGAAATTACCAGAATAGGTCATAATAAAGTTAAAGTGTTGCCCCTGCCTACGGAGCAACTTGTAGCTATTAAAAGTGATTTCAGCAATGAAACGATCATTAGTTCTTCTTTGCGAATGGATGCTGTAATTGCCGGTGCTTTTCACCGCTCACGCAAACAAGTTAAAGATTTGATTCAATCGGGACAAGTTTTTGTGAATTGGGAACATCAAAAGCACGGTGACTATTTAGTGACGATTGGCGATTCCCTTAGTTGTCGTGGCTGGGGGCGTCTGACAATTTTGGACTTTTTAGGACAAACACGGACTAATAAATATCAGCTCTACTTACGAATATACCGTCATTAATGGAGGTTATAAGGATGACATTGACACCAAAAGATATTCAGAAAAAGAATTTTAGTTCACAATTGCGCGGCTATGATAAAGATGAAGTTGATCAATTTTTAAATCAAATTATCAAAGACTATAATGCCGAAATTAATAAAAATAAGCAGCTGGAGCATGATCTCAAAGATGCCCAAACCCAGATTTCTTATTTTAATGAATTGCAAAATACGGTTAACGAAGCAATTATTGTGGCGCAAAATGCTGCTGATCAAGTCAAAAATCAGGCTGATGTCCAGGCTAACTCCTTAATGACACAGACACGGTTAAATACTGAACGAATGGTCAATGAAGCCATCAAAAAAGCGCGTCAAATTGTTCAGGAATCTGAACAACAAGCCCAGACAATTATTGAGCAAAGCAATCAAATTAATCAAGGCGTGCGGCGTGATTATGAGAATCTAAAAAATGTCATCCAATCTCAACAAAAGTTAGTTGACTCTGTTCCTTGGCAAGAGTTAATTAATGGTGACGAAGAAAAAATAATGCAGAAGATTCAAGCAGAATGTCAAAATTATTTAGCTCGCTTAAATCAATTTGCGGATAAGGTTAAATTAGAAGATGATGATCTAGTAGTTAAGAATTCTTCGGATAAAGGTATTGACAATTCCAAGGAAAATGATGATAATCAAGATAATCACACTAAATTAGAAAAACAAGAGTAATTTTTAACCTTTTAGCGAGTCGAAAGTACGGTGAAAGTTCGATAAGGCTCTAAAAATTATTTATCAGTTTCTAATTCATTCTAAAACACTAGTCTACTGTTTTTGGGTGGTATAGCGAGTAATTCGTCCTAATTTAGGGCGTTTTTTTTATCTTTTAGGAGGGTAGTTGTTATGCGTATTAAAGATACTTTGAATGTTGGCAAAACCGCTTTTCCCATGCGGGGTAATTTGCCCAAAAAAGAACCGGAATGGCAACAGGAATGGGATGATCAGCAAATTTATCAACGCCGTCAAGCCTTAAATAAAGATTTACCGACTTTTATTCTGCATGATGGACCACCATATGCCAATGGTAATATTCATATGGGGCATGCTCTTAATAAAGTTACTAAGGATATTATTATTCGGTCTAAATCAATGCTGGGTTATCGTGCTCCGTATGTTCCCGGTTGGGACACTCATGGGTTACCTATTGAACAGGAATTGACCAAGCAAGGTATCAAGCGTAAGGAAATGAGTACGGTTGATTATCGTAAATTATGTTACGATTACGCAATGAATGAAGTAGAGAAGCAAAAAAAAGATTTTAAACGTTTGGGCGTTTCCGGAGATTGGGATCATCCTTATCTGACTTTATTGCCTAAATATGAGGCAGAAGAAATTAAAATTTTTGCTAAAATGGTAGATCGCGGATTGATTTATCGTGGGAAAAAGCCGGTCTATTGGTCACCATCTTCAGAATCTACTTTGGCAGAGGCTGAAGTAGAATATAAGGATATTAAGTCACCTTCCTTATATGTGGCTTTTCCAGTTCGTGACGGCAAAGGTTTAATTGATAATGATGCTTATTTTGTAATTTGGACTACTACTCCTTGGACCTTGCCAGCAAATGAGGCAATTTGTGTTAACCCTAATTTTGATTATTCACTTTTGCAAGTTAATGATAAAAAGTATGTAGTTGCCAGTGAACGGATAGATTATCTTGCCCAAGTCTTTGGCTGGGAAAATTGGCAAGTTTTAAAGACCTTTAAAGGCCGTGAAATGGAATATATGGTAGCTAAGCATCCTTTTTATGACCGAGATTCTTTATTGATTTTAGGAAATCATGTAACGCTGGATGATGGTACCGGCTTAGTGCATACAGCTCCTGGTTTAGGAAATGATGACTTTAATGTCGGTCAAAAGTATGGACTTGAAGTTTTATCGCCAGTGGACGATCATGGCTATTTAACTAAAGAAGCTCCTGGATTTGACGGTTTATTTTACGAAGATGCCAATAAAAAAGTAACCGCGACTTTGAAAGATAAGGGCTTAATGATGAAACTGGATTTCTTTGTTCATAGTTATCCCCATGATTGGCGTACCAAAAAGCCGGTTATCTTTCGTTCGACACCGCAATGGTTTGCTTCTATCGATCCAATTCGTGAAGATATTTTAGAGCAGATTAACGAAGTTAAATTTAAACCTGCTTGGGGCAAAACCCGTTTATATAATATGATTTGCGATCGTGGAGATTGGGTAATTTCCCGGCAACGGGTTTGGGGTGTGCCGATGCCTATTTTCTATGCTGAAGACGGAACCCCGATTATGACTCAAGAAACAATTTTACATGTGGCCGATTTATTTGCTCAATATGGTTCTAATATTTGGTTTGAAAAGTCGGCCAAAGAGTTATTGCCTGAAGGCTTCAGTCACCCGGGCAGTCCGCATGGTCAATTTACCAAAGAAACAGATATCCTCGATGTATGGTTTGATTCCGGATCTTCACACCAATATACTTTACGAACCCGTGATGACTTAAGTTTTCCTTCCGATATGTATCTGGAAGGATCAGATCAGTATCGTGGTTGGTTTAATTCCAGTTTGATTACTTCTGTAGCCGTGAATGGTGTGGCTCCTTATCGGCAAATTTTATCTCAAGGTTTTATTTTGGATGGCAAAGGCCACAAAATGAGCAAATCTTTAGGTAATGTAATTGTTCCGGGGGATATTGAACGTCAATTCGGAGCAGAAATTATTCGTCTCTGGGTTTCTTCAGTAGATACAAGTTCCGACGTACCGGTATCTGTCGAGACTTTTAAACAAGTTTCAGAAACTTATCGGAAGATTCGTAATACTTTACGCTTTATGCTGGCGAATACAACTGATTTTGATCCACAAACTAATGGCGTTGCTTTTGACGACTTGCGTTCAGTTGATCAATATTTAATGGTTAAATTAGATCAATTGACGGATACTGTCGAAAAAGCCTATGAAGACTTTGACTTTCCAACAGTTTATAAAAATGTCGTCAGTTTCTTAGCTAATGATATGTCAGCTTTTTATTTAGATTTTGCTAAAGATGTTATTTATATTGATGCGCCGGATTCTTTAAGTAGACGGCAAATGCAGACTGTAATGTATTCGGCTACAGTCGCAATTGCCAAATTATTGACACCAATCTTGCCGCATACTATGGAGCAAGTATGGCAGCAATTGAAAGAGTCCGAGGATTTTGTGCAGCTGACTTTTATGCCAAAAGTTCATAATTATCCGCAAGCAGACAAAATTTTACAGCAATGGCAGAGTTTCATGCATTTTCGTGACGAAGTTTTAAAATCTTTGGAACAGGCACGGGATCAAAAAGTTATTGGGAAATCCTTAGAAGCGGCAGTAACAATTTATCCACAGGCCCAGTTAAAACAGCTCTTAGATAGTCTCAATGCTAATGTTGGTCAATTATTAATTGTTTCGCAATTTAAAGTTAGTGAAACAAAATTACTTTCAGCGGATGAATATGATGATGTTCAAGTTCAAGTAACTGCTGCTCCGGGTCAGGTATGTCAACGCTGCTGGATGACCAAAGAAGACGTCGGTCAAGATGCAGATTTACCTAATTTATGTGTACGTTGTGCCCAAATTATCCGTAATCATTATCCAGAAGCTTTAAGTGAAGGCTTAGAAAAGTAGGTAAGACTAATGCTGGGAATAGTTTCTTGGTTTGATGTTAATAAAGGTGTCGGCGAAATAACGAGCGAAATGTCAGAACCGATTTTTGTTCATTTTTCTGCGATCCAAAATGAAAATTATCATAGTTTAGCAGCGGGACAAAAAGTTAAATTTGAAGTAGCTCAAGGTTTCAAAGGCCCGCAAGCCGTTAATGTTTACGTATTAGAGCATTAGAGGCAGCTTTATTTTCAGTTCAAAAAGAATAGGCAAACGAATATCTTTTCGTTTGCCTATTTTTACTGGAATAAGATTAGAACAATAAATTAATCGTCGATACCATAGGGAAAAATTTTTAAATGATCATTATCACTTAAGTAGGCTAAATAAATATCTTTAAACTTGTATCCTTGGCTTTTGATTTGATTATGAATCCATTTCTCATCATGCTGAGTATATTTTAAGGCTAAAGTATCAATTTCTCCATCCATGATAATTGGATAGAGGGTTTTTAAATCTTTTTTACTGGTAATAGTGATCTGACCATTTTCTTCCCAGACAGCTTTGTCAATATCATCTAAACCATTGATTCCGGCTTGTCGTAATTTGAAAGCTAAATCGTGAGCAGATAACCCATTTTGCGTGGCTTTATTAGAAAGAACTTTACCGTTGGAAATAATGATCGATGGTTTGCCATCGATAAATTTTTTAATCCAACCATTATGATTAGTCAAAAATTTAGTTGTAAAAACTACTAAAGTCCAAATAATAAGGACTATAAAAAACTGGAGTAAAGTAATGTCAGTGTTATAAATGACACCGCCAATAATACCACCTAAAACAAAGTTTTGCATTTGATCAATGACGTTGCTGGGTGCTAAATTAGATTTGCCTAAAAGATTAATTTGAATGACCATAGCAAAAAAGCCCATGATAAATTTTAAAAATGTCTGCCAATAAAATGTCATGAATTGTCCTCCTTTTATTTAATTAAATTTATTTTGGGATTAGTGAGATGTGCTGGATGTAATTGAAAGCTGGAATTGTCGGAGTTTAATTCCACTTCGTACACTGAATCTTTCATCTTGATCAGCATCCCATTTTTCAAATCCGTAGAACTTGAATAAATGTTATTGACATTCACGTGTCGATCTGTCGCCACTTGTTTGATTAAATTAGCGACTTGCCCGTTATTGGCCCGACTATTTTTGTTTTGTGTCCACTGGTCATACTGAATAGTGACTGTTAATAATAAACAAAGAATAGTAATAATAGTTAATTCGCGATATTTTCCGTCATCGCGGTGGCGTAAAAATAAAAATAAAGATATGATAGTAATCAGAACCAAAATAAAGACAATAGTCCAAATAATGGCATTCACTCTATTTGGTTGACGGGTTAGAAACTTGTAAGTATAAAAATTGGTCATTTTCAACCTCCATCATCAAGATTGTAATTCCGTCTGTATTATAGCATTTACATGAAAAAAATTGCTGTTTAACGTACGTCTGAAAGGAAGCAGAGATGAATTTAAAAGAAGAATTGTTAAATAATAAACGTTTATTTACAGGAAAAATTTTCAATTTAGATGTTGAAGAAGTACGTTTACCTAATGGTCAAACAGCCCAGCGGGAAATTGTGCATCATCATGGAGCTGTGGCAGTAATGGCCTTTTTGAATGATTGTTTATTATTGGTAGAGCAATGGCGTGAGCCTATTCAAAGATTAACCTTAGAAATTCCGGCAGGTAAAGTTGAACCGGGGCCGCAAAATTTAGAAGCAGAAGCTTTACGAGAATTAAATGAAGAAACGGGTTATCAATGCCCAACTTTAGAAAAAATTACTGGTTTTTATTCCACACCAGGATTTACAGATGAATATTTAACTTTGTTCTATGCGCCGCACTTAGAACCAGTTACACATAAACGACCTTTAGATGAGGATGAATTTTTGAAAGTACAATTATTAACTTATCAGCAAGTGCAGGAAAAAATTCAAACGGGAGAAATATGTGATGCCAAAACGCTAATGGCAATATTAGTATGGGAAAAATTACGTTTAAAGGAACATCACAATGAATAATGACGAAAAAAAATTAGCCACTACTTATCGGCGTTCTCAACCGCAAAATAGTGCATCTGCTAAATCCAAACACTTGCAACAGCAGTTAGATAAAGCTATTTTAGTAGTTGTGGTTTTAATCGTGATCACCTATTTAATTTTATTTTTTGTGTAGGAGAGTTTTATTAATGAGAATTGCAGTAATTATCGCAATGGAAGAAGAAATGGATTTATTAATTCAATCGATGACTAATGTTACGGTAGATAAAGTAGCTGGTTTTAAGATTAGTATTGGACTTTACCATGGTCATCAACTCTATGTCGCTCAAAGTGGTATCGGCAAGGTTCAGGCTGGAATGGTTTCCACAATTTTATGCGATCATTATCTGCCTGATATTATCATTAATACTGGATCGGCCGCTGGAATTGGGGCTGATTTAAGTATTGGCGATGTTGTGGTATCTTCAAAAGTTGCTTATCATGATGTCGATGTGACTGCTTCCGGCTATCAATGGGGGCAACTACCACAAAAACCTTTATATTTTGAAAGTGATAAACGGTTAGTTAATCAAATTGTAGAAGCTGGTACGATGGTAAATCAGCAAAGTCATGTCGGATTAATAGTTTCCGGAGATCAATTTATCAATGGTCAACAGCAGATTCAACAAATCTTGAGTCATTTCCCAGAGGCTTTAACAGTGGAAATGGAAGGCGCTGCTGTCGCGCAAGTGGCCACGCAGTTTCAAGTTCCCTTTGTAGTTATTCGTTCAATGAGTGATGTCGGTAACGAAGAAGCAAGTGTCTCTTTTGATGAATTTGTGCATGATGCTGGAGAACGTTCTGTCCAGATGTTACTCAATTTTATGGATAATAATTGAAATTTATAAGGAGCAGTAATTTTGAAACATGTATATTTAGATAATGCTGCCACAACACCCATGGCTCCTGAAGTTATTGCTAAAATGACTACCACAATGCAAAATGTATTTGGCAATGCCTCTACTCCTAATTATTACGGCAGACAAGCTCGTAATATTTTAGACCAGGCTCGTTCAACTATCGCACAAAGTATCCACTCCCGGCCAGAGGAAATAATTTTTACAAGTGGCGGTAGTGAAGGAGATAATAATGCAATAATTTCCACTGCTTTAGCCAGACAGCGTTTAGGTAAGCATATTATTACTACTAGTATTGAGCATGAGGCGGTGTTAAAACCTTTGCAGTATTTGGAAAATCAGGGTTTTGAGGTAACTTATTTACCGGTAGATAAATATGGACAAATTAAAGTAGCTGATGTTCAAAAGACTTTACGCCCAGACACTATTTTAGTTTCGATCATGATGGTCAATAATGAGATAGGTGTCATTAATCCTATCCAAGAAATTGGCGAATTATTACAAAATCATCAAGCCGTTTTTCATGCAGATGCTGTTCAGGGATACGGCAGTCAGGATATTGATGTTCAGGCCTTAAAGGTGGATTTGTTAACTACTTCTGCGCATAAATTAAATGGTCCAAAAATGATGGGCTTTTTATATGAGCGTAAAGATTTAAATATTCCACCGTTAATTCGTGGTGGCGATCAGGAAACTAAAAGACGGGCCGGCACCGAGAACATTCCGGCGATTGCCGGCTTTGCTCAGGCTGTGGAGCTTAATAATCCTTTTGAAAAAAAGCAGACCAGTCAGCGTTTGGCATCTTATAAGCAATTATTAGTGCAACTTTTACAACAAAACAAAGTTGATTTTCAAATTAATGGGCCGCAATTAGAGCAGGCAGCACCCAACATTTTAAATTTATGGTTGCCGGGATGGAAAACTTCGATTTTACAAATTAAACTAGATCTCGCGGGCTTTATTGTTTCCGGAGGTTCGGCTTGTACCGCAGGAAGTTTGGAACCTTCGCATGTTTTACAAGCTATGTTTGGCCATTCCTCTCCAAGGATTAATGAATCGATTAGGATCAGTTTTAACAAATATACTCAAAAAGATGATATACTCAAATTTACACGTGCTTTAATACAAATTGTCCAACAGAAATAGTTGATGAGGTGATAATAATGGCCACAGTCGCAACCGTTAGTGGAGATAAACGAAAATATCAAATTAGTGCAGCAATTAAAGCTTATGCTTTAACCGATGTTGGATTTCAAAGATCACAAAATGGGAATTTTCTTTTAGAACAACCCATTAGTGGTAACTCTCCTTATGAAGAAAGTTATAAATTAAAAATCCGTATTATGAAAGATTTAAAAAATTTGCATATGGATACAACGGATGATAGCGGTATGCATGTGATTAATATTTTTCAATTAAAAGATAATCAGGAAGTTATTGAACAGTATAATTATGCTATTCAAAATTTATTAGATCGCGATATCTTAAGTGTAGTATGAAGAAAAGGTGAAATAAGTGGTTAAGAAGCGAGTAGTTGTTGGTATGAGCGGCGGCGTTGATTCTTCAGTGTCAGCTTTATTATTAAAGCAGCAGGGCTATGATGTTGTGGGTCTGTTTATGAAAAACTGGGATGATAGTGATGATGCTGGGGTTTGTACAGCTACGCAAGACTATGAAGATGTAGCTCAAGTCGCGGAACAAATCGGGATTCCTTATTATTCCGTCAATTTTGAAAAGGAGTACTGGGATCGGGTTTTTGAATATTTTTTATCAGAATATAAAAAAGGACGGACGCCTAACCCTGATGTCATGTGTAATAAGGAAATCAAATTTAAAGCATTTCTAGATTATGCACTCCAACTAGATGCTGATTATATTGCGATGGGTCATTATGCGCAAATAAGTCGTGACGCAAATGGAACAGTTCACTTATTACGCGGTGCCGATCCTAATAAAGATCAGACCTACTTTTTAAGTACAGTGAGTCAACAACAATTACAACGGGCACTTTTCCCTATTGGTAACTTACAAAAATCTCAGGTCCGCCAAATTGCGGCTCAGGCTGGTTTGGCTACAGCTCATAAAAAGGATTCCACAGGAGTTTGTTTTATTGGCGAAAGGAATTTTCGTAAATTTTTAAGTGAATTTTTGCCAGCTCAACCCGGGAAAATGTTAACTCCTGATGGAACAGAAATGGGGACTCACGCAGGTTTAATGTATTATACTATTGGCCAGAGGTCGGGTTTAGGTATTGGTGGCAGTAGTCGTTCTAATGAACCCTGGTTTGTAGTGGGCAAAGATATGGAGCATAATATTTTATATGTTGATCAAGGATTTGAGAATCCTTTATTGTATGCTACAGATTTAGATGCCACGGATGCTGCCTTTATTGCTCCATTATCAAGTTATGGCTCTAGCTTTCAGTGTACGGCTAAATTTCGTTATCGCCAAAAAGATTTGGGAGTCATGGTTCATTTATTGGCTGATGATCAGGTTCACGTTGAATTTGATCAGCCTGTTAGAGCCATCACACCCGGACAGGAAGTAGTCTTTTATGATGGTTCTGAATGCTTAGGTGGAGCGACTATTGCAGCCGCTTATAGTCATGATCATCAATTGCAATATGTTTAATTGGCTAGAACCAGTTCAATTATTTTTAATTTAATCAATTTAAAGGATGGTGTAGATTTTCTACCATCCTTTTTATTAAGATTAATTGCTAATAGTTTCTTGAATAATTGAAAAAAAACTAAGATAATATAAGCATTAAATTAGGAGCAAGAAGATGACGAGATTTTATTTTGTACGCCATGGCAAAACCGTTTGGAATTTAGAAGGACGCTATCAAGGATCCCATGGAGATTCACCTTTATTACCGGAAAGTTATCAAGATATTAAAAGCTTGGCTCAATTTTTGCGTCCGCAACATATTGACCAAATCTATTCCAGTCCCATTAAACGGGCTTATCTAACTGCACAAACTTTGGATCAAGCTTTGGGCGGTGATATTCCTTTATCCACTAATGCAGCTTTAAAAGAATTTGATTTGGGGATTATGGAAGGACATAAATTTTCCGTAATGGAACAAAAGTATCCCCAAGAAGTTTGGGCCTTTCGCCATGACCCTAGCCAATATGATGCAACGATTATTCAAGGAGAAAGTTTTGAATCTGTGGTTCATCGAACTAATAATTTTATTAAGGGCTTGGCTCGTCCTTTAGCAGCCCAAACACAGGTTTTTATTATTGTCAGCCATGGGGCAGCTTCGGTAGCAATGATTAAAGGTTTACTTAAGGTCCCTTTGCACAACTTTCGCGATCAGGGGGGCTTGGCCAATACTAGTTTGACTACTCTGGATACTTATGATCATGGTCAAAGTTTTCAATTAATTAAATGGAATGATACTAGCTTTTTACAGCGACCAACAACTCAAACCGATACAATATAGTGGTGATAAAAGTGGAAAAAACAGCAGAACAATTATACCAGCAGAATCAAAAGCAGGCAGCAGTAAAGTTATTAGCGCAGAAGTTGCAACAGGATATGAGTCACTTAGATTGGTTTTTACAATTATCAGGCTATTTAACAGCGGGAGGAAATTTAGCCCAAGCTGAGGAACTACTTTTAAAAGCTAAACAACTTTTTCCTCAAGCGCAGGAAATAGATTATAACTTAGCAGTAATTTATTTTATGGCGGGAAAAAAAGAACAGTCCCAACAATGGCTGCAAAATATTACTGATACTAAGTTGGCCTCAGACGTCTATTATTTAATGGCCAAGCAATTTCTGCAAAAGCGGCAAGTAGCGCAAGCTTTAGCTTATGCTTTAACAGCTTATGAAAAAAATTCTCATTTAGATGATAACTGCCTATTAGTAGGGGATATTTTTTTACAATTAAAACGTTTTGCCAATGCGCAAGATTACTACCAACGGGCATTGACATTAAAACAATCGGCGCCTGCTTATTTTAAATTGGCCTTGGCAGAAATGGTGTGCGGAGATTCTAAGTTTTCGCAGCATTTTCAAAAAGCTAAACAGTTGGATAAGTCCTATTTTGCAACCCATCAACAACAATTGGCTGATATTGAACGCTATCTTACAACGCAGACAAAGGATGAATAATAGTTGGCAGAAGAATATGTTATTGGACAAATCCGGGCAATTTTTTTTGAAAAACCGGAAGATTATTTCAAAATTATGATGGTCAAAGTGCAGGAAACTTCTTTTGATTGGGTCGATCCGGAAATTGTCATTACTGGAAATTTTGATGAATTGGATCAGGAGCAGGCTTATAAATTTTGGGGACAGAAAGTTAATCATCCCAAGTATGGGCTGCAATTCAAATGTGAGCATTATCAAAAGAATAATCCTACTGATCGTAAAAGTCTTATTACTTATTTTTCAAGTACGGAATTTCCGGGAATAGGCATCAAAACAGCCCAAAAGATTGTTGACATGCTGGGAGATAAGGCTATTGAGACCTTGGTAGCTAATCCGCAAGCTGCAGATCAACTGCCACTTAAGGCGGATAAGAAAAAGGTATTATTAGACCGGATTAATGCCACTTATCATTCAGAAGAGGTTATTTTACAGTTAAATCGTTTAGGTTTTGGTAATAAATTGGCCTTCAAAATTTATCATCAATATAAAACCGACACGTTGACGATTTTGCAGCAGAACCCTTATCAATTAATCCAAGATATTAAAGGCATCGGCTTCAAAAGGGCTGATAAGCTGGCCGAGCAATTTCAGCTACCATTTAATTACCCGCAAAGATTAAAGGCGGGATTATGGCAGATGTTGAATTTCTTAATTAGTTCAACAGGTGATACTTATGTAGAGGAAAATGAGTTAGTGCAGAAGACCTTACAATTGTTGAATGATTTTCGAAAGCAAAAAGTTACTGCAGCAGAATTAGAAACCAGTTTAAGTGATTTAGTGCAGCAGGGCCAAATTAAGTATGAACAGAAGTGTTATGCGCCACAGTTTTTATATGATGATGAATGGTTTATCTCGCGACAACTAAAAATTTTAGCTGATAATTTTCAATCACCTAATTATTCTTTAAATAAAGTACAAGCAGTTTTGCAACAGCTTGAGAATGATTTTCATATTTCTTATGATGAAAATCAGGTAAATGCGATTTTTCAAGGAGTCAATAGTTCAGTACTATTATTAACTGGCGGACCCGGGACGGGCAAAACTACCATTATTAATGGCCTAGTCGCGGCCTTTGCCCAATTGCATAATTATTCTTTAGATGTTGATGATTATGCTAAAGAGCCGTTTCCTGTACGTTTGGCGGCTCCTACCGGACGTGCAGCCAAACATCTGTCTGAAAGTACCGGCCTGCCAGCTAGTACCATTCATCGCCTATTGGGCCTTACAGGCCAGGAAGAGACCTCAAATTTAGAACTAGATTATATTAGCGGCAAATTACTAATTATTGATGAAACCTCCATGGTAGATACTGAATTGTTCAAACTGTTAGTTTCGGCAATTGCACCAGGAATGCAATTAGTGTTAGTTGGTGATCGTGATCAATTACCCTCAGTAGGGGCGGGGCAGGTATTTTCTGATTTGATTTCTAGTCAGGCTTTTCAAACTGTCCAATTAGAAAAAATATATCGTCAAAGTGCGGATTCTACAATTATTACCTTAGCGCATGAGATTAATACAGGAACAATTAATGAACAATTATTTCATAATTATCCTGATCGAAGTTTTATCGAGTGCAGTGCTGCACAGGTTGGTTCAGTTTTGCAACAAATTATTGTAAAAAGTCAGCAAAAAGGATTCAATATCGATACCTTGCAGGTGCTGGCACCCATGTATCGTGGCCCTGCGGGGATAGATTATCTGAACCAGCTGCTGCAAAATGCGCTGAACCCAAAAGCTGAACGGACTAAAACCATTAATTTTGGCAATATTGAATATCGGATTGGTGATAAAATTGTTCACTTAGTTAATAACGTGGAAGCTAATGTTTTTAATGGTGAAATTGGTAAAATTATCGGTATAACTCCGAAAAAATATTTACCCGTGACTGATAGAAGCAAGGGTGATCTCGTGACTTTGAATTTTGAGGGGCAGCAGGTTGATTACTATAAATCGGATTTAGCCAAAATTTCTTTAGCTTATTGTACTTCCATTCATAAAGCTCAAGGGAGTGAATTTAATCTAGTTATCTTAGTTTTGGTTAATCAGCATGCCCGAATGTTGAAGCGTAATCTATTATATACTGCTATTACTCGTGCAAAGTCCAAATTAATTATGCTTGGCAATCGTCAAGCTTATAAAAAAGCGATTGCTGACAACTCGGGATTACGCCATACCATGTTAAAAAATCGTGTGCAAAATATTTTTCAAATTGCATCTCAGCCCCAATCAAGCGAAACGGTAGCAAAAGACGAGAAGGACTATATTTTAACTTCGGCTGCTATTAATAATAATATGATTGATCCATTAATAGGAATGGCTAACGTTACTCCGCAAGATTTTATGGAGTTATAACCAAAATTGTTGCGAGCTAGTAGAAAACTTCAGGTGGAATTTATAGTTTCCCAAATCTTCACCATCCATTTGCCCATATTCATTGGAAGTAATTGTGATACTAAAATTGTGTAATTGATAGTGGTGAACCAGAGGACTTTGCAAATGTTGACCATTAGTGAGGATTTTATGGACTAAATCTGCTATTTGAACAATATTTAATTGGTCGGCCATCACTAGATCTAAATTATTCTCATAAGGGCTGGCTGCGGGTAAAATGGGAATACCGCTGCCAATAAAAGGGTGGTTGGCAATAATACAGAGCACAATTTTTTCAAAATTAAAATATTGCTGACCGATTTGGATTTTTACCTGAAAAGGGCCCTGTTTGAAGACCTTATTAATTTGCGATAAATAAATTAGTTTATTCAGATGGAGATGGTTGAAAAGCGGCTTTAATCGTGACTGATTAGCAAAATGAGCCATATCAGCATCCATACCGATTCCTAAATTATTTATAAAAAAATGCCGTTGTTGATTAATTTCAACTTGGCCCAGATTGATCTTTTTCGGAATTACTGCTGTTAGAATTCTTTGCAAAATTTCAATTTCATGATAATGAGACAATGATAAACCGTTGGCAAAATCGTTACCTGATCCAGCAGGAATGTATGCAAGTGCAGTTTGGGTAAATTGGGAATCTTTAACTCCGTTAATTGCCTGGTTGATAGTACCATCACCCCCCATAATTACGGGTATACTATGGTCTAACTCTTGATTATTAATTAAATCGCGGACTAATTTTTGAGCGCCATCTTTGGGAGTACTGCAAATACGGTAGATAACGTGTTCCTTTTTTAAATATTTGATAACATGTCGCAGAATATTTTTGGAACGCCCACTAGCAGCGTGTTGGTTGATAATAATAGTTAAGGTTGGATAGTTGGTCATATGTTAAACTCCACTTGTTTTATTCTTCAATGTAATGACATATATGCCTGGTTTTTAGTATATAACAAATCCCGCGGATGCAAAGATAATTTCTTTAATTTTAAATGTAAAAAAAGCCCCGCTCAAATAAAGAGCAGGGCTTTTATTTTAAATTTTGATTTATCTTTTTATACTTTTGTTGAAATGATCATGGGTAAAATTACCGGATGACGTTCAGTCTTGCGATATAAAAATTCTTGCAAGTCATCGATAATATCACGTTTTAATATGCTTTCGAGATTTCTATTTTTGGGTGTTTTTTCTTCATTTCTTTGGTCCAGGTAATTTTTGATGACATGGAACGCTCGCTTTTGGGCTTGATTGATAAGGGTGCTGGATTCACGCATATAAACAAAACCCCGAGATAAAATATCTGGGCCCGATAAAATCAAACCCTTATGGTAATCAATAGTGGCAACAACAATAACTAAACCTTCTTCAGACAACATTTGCCGATCATGAATAACAATATTGTCGATATCATCAATACCATTACTATCAATATAGACATCACCTGCCGGTACACGTCCAGCTTTACGAGCACTATTAGCGGTTAAAGCCAAAACATCACCATTATCAAAGATAAACGTATTTTCCTTAGGAACACCACATAATTGTGCTAAACCGGTGTGAATTTTAAGCATCCGATATTCACCATGAATTGGCATAAAATATTTAGGCTGAATCAAACGAAGCATTAGTTTTTGTTCTTCTTGTCCGCCATGCCCAGAAGCATGGATATTATTGATCTTGCCATGAATGACATTAGCGCCAGCTTCTTCTAAAGAATTAATCAAATGATTTACACTGATAGTATTTCCTGGAATCGGATTTGAAGAAAAAATAACAGTATCACCCGGCTGGATGGCAATTTGACGATGTGTACCGTTAGCAATGCGGCTTAAGGCGGCCATTGGTTCACCTTGAGATCCGGTACACAGTAATAGAACTTTATTCGCAGGTAATTTGTTAATTTCGGCAGCATCAACTAATTCACTATCGGGAATGTTTAAGTAGCCTAATTCTCTACCATTGATAATAGTTTGTTCCATGCTTCGACCAAAGACTGCTACTTTGCGGCCATTTTGCATTGCTGCATCAATTGCTTGAGAAACACGATATAAATTAGAAGCAAAGGTAGCAAAAATAATTCGACCATCTATTCGCTCCACAATTTGGTGAATAGTATTACCGACAAAACGTTCCGATTTAGAAAAGGTGGAAATTTCAGCGTTAGTACTATCAGATAAAAGTAAAAGCACACCTTCAGACCCTAATTTGGCCATTTTCTGCAGGTTGGGAGCCGGTTGGTTGCCTACCGGTGTAAAATCAAATTTATAATCTCCCGTTTGAATAATGACACCTTGCGGTGTATGAACTGCGATTCCCAAAGTATCCGGTATTGAATGAGTTGTGCGGAAAAATTCAACACTTAAGTAGTTAAATTTAACAACATCATCTTCTTGCAAAACATGGATTTCAGTTGAATTTAAGAGGCCCCGTTCTTCTAATTTGCCTTTGATTAAAGCAGTGGCTAAAGGACCTGCATAAATCGGTATATTGGGAATTTTTTGCAATAAAAAAGGAATACCGCCAATATGATCTTCGTGACCATGTGTAATAAATAATCCCTTAATCTTATCTTGATTCTCAATTAAATACTGATAATCAGAAATAACATAATCAATACCTAAGAGGTCATCCTCCGGAAATTTAATTCCCGCATCTACAATAACTAATTCGTTTTGATATTGAATAACGTACATATTTTTACCGATTTCACCTAGACCACCAATAGCGAAAACGGCAACTTCATTATTTTCTATTTGCAGAGCCATTAATTATAACTCCGCTAAGTCCGTTAATTTATAATTGGGACTTTTTTGTTCATATTCTAAATAATTGCCTGATAATTCTTCAATTGATTCCACATTAAAGTCAGTTTTGGCTTCAAGAATTTCGCGTACCTTAATAGCAGAATCAGACTGGGTATATAAGGTTTCAGTGGTCTCACGACGTGGATTTTGAATTTGATCTTTTTGATATAATACTTTATAAATCAAAAGTATTCCTCCTTAAATAAAATAGTATAATTGACTTTTGAATCTATTTCTTTGACCGATAATATTTAAATAGATGTTATCACAATTGGATTTTAAAGTATAGAAACTCTACTTGAACGTCTAAATAATAATAGTGTCGTCAGCTTTTTTAAAGGGATCGGTTTTATTGATATGGTCATAAAATAAATGGCCCTTAAGATGATCAATCTCATGTTGGCAAACAATAGCCGGATAGTTTTTGACTCTGATGGTTTGTGTAGTTCCGGAAAAATCCTGATATCTAATAGTAATACGCGCGCTGCGGGGAACATAACCGGGGATGTCTTTATCAACGGATAAACAACCTTCACCTTCGAATAATTGGGCTTTTTGAATTGAATTAGAAATAATTACCGGATTAATTAGAGTGATTTTAAGCGCATATTGGGGCTTTTTATCTTGAGCTTTGTCTTCTGAGTTAGCAGATCTATCATCTTCAGGCACAAGCACAGCAGCCATTTGCTCGGAAATACCAACTTGAGGAGCCGCCAGACCCACTCCTGCTCGTAAATGATGCTTTTGGGCAAATTGAGGATCTTGGCTTTTGATTAAATACTCCATCATGTTCGCAGCCAATTTTTTATCGCTATCACTCAGCGGAAATTTTACTGGCTGGGCAATCTTTCTTAAAACTGGATCACCATCGCGAACAATGTCTTTCATCATGTACATATTTATTGATTCCTTCTTTTTAATTTTTCTACTATTTTATTATACCGATAAAAAGTCTGAGAAGAAACCTATAAATTATTTGGATAAACTATGGTGTTAAAGGGTAAGTTTAAGGCATTGTTATAAAAATCACAAAAAAAATCATTTTTACCCCTTGTGTTAAATTTAAAACATGATAAACTAAGAACTGGAAACCTTTACAGATTAATAAAGGGATATTGTGAAAGGAATGAATAAAATGGCAAAAAAGTCAATAGTTGATTTTGAAAAAATCAAGAAGAATTTAGCAGATTTACCTAAGCCAATTCAAGTAGTTGACCAAAATGCGAAAATTGTTGATCAAGATACTTTTAATAGTTTTAGTGATGATCAATTGGTGGAATTTATGAAAAAGATGGTTTGGGAACGTGCGTTGCATGAACAAACTTCAAATTTTTCACGTCAGGGCCGGATGGGCTTTTATGCACCTACTGCAGGTGAGGAAGCTACTGAAATGGGTACAGTTTTGGCTATGGAAAAACAAGACTATTTGTTGCCTGCTTATCGTGATCTTCCACAGTTAATTCAACATGGTGCAACTGTTACTGAGGCATATTGGTGGTCACGTGGGCATGTGAAGGGAAATGAATTTTCGGCTCGTGCTTTAATGCCACAAATTATTATCGGTGCAGCTTATCTGGAAACTGCTGGAGTAGCTTTAGGATTGAAGAAAAATGGTGAAGATGCTATTGCCTTTACTTATACTGGCGATGGTGGTACTTCACAAGGTGACTCCTATGAGGGAATGAACTTTGCAGGAGCATACCAAGCACCAGCTCTTTTTATTGTTCAAGATAATAACTACGCAATTTCAGTTCCACGTAATAAACAAA
Source organism: Bombilactobacillus mellis (assembly GCA_013346905.1). Lineage (GTDB taxonomy): Bacteria > Bacillota > Bacilli > Lactobacillales > Lactobacillaceae > Bombilactobacillus > Bombilactobacillus mellis_A. The sequence goes on along the minus strand of JAAEDX010000001.1, from coordinate 1,248,867 downwards.
CTGCGGCGCCATCTTTAGCGCAAAAAGCGGTTGCTTGTGGTATTCCAAGTGTTCAAGTTGATGGGATGGATATTTTAGCTTGCTATTCAGTAGCAAAAGCAGCACGTGAATATATTATTGCAGGTAATGGACCAGTTATGATTGAAACTTTAACTGACCGTTATGGCGCTCACTCCTCAGCAGGTGATGATCCAAGCCGCTATCGGACCAAGGCAGAGCAACAACCATGGTTTGAGCGTGATCCATTAATTAGAATGCGTAAGATTTTAACTGATAAGAAATTATGGTCAGAGGAGCAAGAAGACAAATTAGTTGAAGAATATAAGAATTCCTTTAAGGATGCAATTAAAGAAGCGGATGCGGTTGAACCCGAAAAGGTATCTGACATGCTAAAGCGGACTTTTGAAGTTCCGACACCTGAAATAAAAGCTGAGATTGCAAAATTTGAAGAAAAGGAGTCTAAATAACATGACAAAGAGAAGTTATATTCAAGCGATTACAGATGCTTTAGACATCATGTTAAAAGAAGATCCGAAAACTTTGATCTTTGGTGAGGATGTTGGTAAAAACGGTGGCGTTTTCAGAGCTACAGATGGCTTGCAAGCAAAATATGGCGAAGATCGCGTGTTTGATACTCCATTAGCCGAATCAGGAATTGCTGGCTTGTCAATTGGACTTGGTTTAACTGGTTGGCGTCCAATTCCAGAAATTCAATTTAGTGGTTTTACTTTTGAATGTGTTGATTCAATTGCAGGACAAATGGCTCGGATGCGTTTCAGATTTAATAACAAGAAGAATAGCCCAATTACGATTCGCAGTCCTTATGGTGGCGGTACTCACACTGCAGAAATGCACTCTGACAGTTTGGAGAATTTCTTCACTGGGGTACCTGGTTTGCGAGTTGTAATGCCGAGTAATCCTTATGATGCTAAGGGTTTATTAATTTCTTCTATTGAAAATAACGATCCTGTATTGTTTCTTGAAAACTTGAAGTTATATCGTTCTGTCAAAGATGACATTCCTGATGGTAAATATACAGTTCCTTTAGACCAAGCTAAAATAGTTCAAGAAGGGAATGATATTACAATCGTAGCTTATGGTTCTCAAGTGCAAGAATCCCAAAAAGCTGCTGATGATTTGGCAAAAGAAAATATTTCTTGCGAAGTTATTGATTTACGAACAGTTTCTCCGATCGATACAGAGACTATTTTTAAGTCTATTGAAAAAACTCATAAAGTTGTCCTTGTTCAAGAAGCTCAAAAAATGGCTGGTGTTGGTGGACAAGTTGCTTCTGCAATTGCTGAAGATGCGATTCTCTCCTTAGATGCTCCTATTGGACGTGTGGCTGCCCCAGACACTGTATATCCGTTTGCACGAGCTGAAGAAGTATGGCTTCCAAGAAAAGCAGAAATCATTGAAAAAGTAAAAGAAATTATTAATTACTAATTATTGGAAGGGAAGAAAAAACATGGCATTTAAATTTAAGTTACCAGAACTTGGCGAAGGGATGGCCGAGGGTGAAATTGCTAACTGGTTAGTCAAGGAAGGCGACGATATTAAAGAAGATGATTCTTTAGTCGAAATCCAAAACGATAAGTCTGTTTCTGAACTTCCATCTCCTGTAAGCGGCAAAGTACAGAAAATTGTTGCCCAAGAAGGCGACACAGTAGAAATCGGTGACACTTTAGTTGTTATTGATGATGGGTCACCTGATACTGACGATGACGAAGAGGAAGCTGCTTCATCTTCAGCAGATAAAGCTGATAAAAAAGAAGTAGCACCTGCAGCTGCTGCACCAGCACCTGCAGCAACAGGTAAAGCTAATGAAAACTATTTAGCAATGCCTTCAGTTCGTCAATATGCTCGTGACAAGGGAATTGATTTATCTAATGTTACTCCAACTGGTAAGCATGGTCAAATCACTAAAACGGATATTGATAACTTTAATGGTCAAGCTGCACCGGCAACAACTGCTGCACCAGCAGCAGCTGCTAGTGAGCCAGCGGCGACACCGATTGCACCATACAAGTCAGATACACCAGAATTAGAAACACGCGAAAAGATGAGCATGACTCGAAAAGCTATTGCAAAATCCGTGACTACAAGTAAAAAGATCACACCGCATGTTACTAGCTTTGATGAAGTTGAAGTATCTGCTTTAATGGCAAACCGCAAGAAATATAAGCAAGTGGCTGCTGATCGTGGCATTAAGCTAACCTTCTTACCATACCTAGTTAAAGCCATTGTAGCTGTATTAAAAGATTTTCCAGAGTTTAATGCTTCCATTGATTCAACAACAGATGAAATTGTTTACAAGCATTATTTCAATATTGGTATTGCAACTAATACTGATCATGGTTTGTATGTTCCAAATATTAAAAATGCTGATTCCAAAGGTCTGTTTGAAATAGCTAAAGAAATTACTGAAAATACTCAAGCAGCTTATGATAATAAATTAAATGCTGCTTCCATGAGCGGTGGTTCTATTACTATCAGTAATGTTGGCTCTGTAGGCGGTGGCTGGTTCACACCAGTAATTAATCAACCGGAAGTTGCAATTTTAGGAATGGGTAAAATTGCAAAGGAACCTTATGTTGCTGAAGATGGTTCCATTAAAGTGGGCAATATGTTGAAACTTTCTTTAAGTTATGATCATCGCCTTATTGATGGTGCTTTAGCACAAAATGCTTTAAATAAATTGAGCGAATTATTACATGATCCAGACATGTTGTTAATGGAGGGTTAATTTAGATGGCTGATGTTGAAGAAAAAGATACTGTGATTATTGGTGCTGGACCTGGCGGATATGTAGCTGCAATTAGAGCTGCAGAATTAGGTCAAAAAGTTACTGTTATTGAAAAAGATGACAGTCTTGGCGGTGTATGCTTGAATGTTGGTTGCGTTCCATCAAAGGCTTTAATTCAAGCAGGCCATCGTTTCCAGAATGCTCAACACGCGGAAACTTATGGTATTACAACTGGTGATGCTTCTTTGGACTTTGATAAATTACAAGAGTGGAAGGATACTAAGGTTGTTCAAAGAATGACTAACGGTGTCAAGATGCTCTTTAAGAAGCACAAAGTAGAAGTTATTCGTGGTGAAGCATTCTTAGATAATAATAATCAACTTCGAGTGATGGATCCAGGTCCACGTCAATTTATGGATAACGGCGGCGGTCAAACTATTCACTTTAAGAATTTAATTATTGCTACGGGTAGTCGTCCAATTGAAATTAATGGTTTTAAATTTGGTGGTCGGGTAATTGATTCGACTGGCTTATTAAATATTAAAGAATTACCAAAAGAATTAGTAATTGTTGGTGGCGGTTATATTGGTACTGAACTTGCAGGTGCTTTTGCCGATTTAGGAACTCATGTAACTATTTTGGAAGGTACTTCGCAGATTATTCCAAACTTTGAGAAAACTATGGTATCTATAGTAGTTAAGCACTTAAAGAAAAAAGGTATTGATATTGTCACTAACGCGATGGCAAAAAGTGCTAAAGATAATGGTGATAATGTTGAGGTCACCTATGAAGTTGATGGAAAATCAACTACTATAAAAGCTGATTATGTAATGGTTTCCGTTGGTCGTAAGCCTAATACTGATACTTTTGGTTTAGAGATGACTGATGTTAAATTGACTGATCGTGGTTTAGTAGAAGTTGATGAACAAGGTCGGACTTCTGTAAGTAATATTTATGCAGTTGGTGATATTACTGCTGGCCCTGCACTTGCGCATAAGGCTTTCTTTGAAGGTAAAACTGCGGCTGGAGCAATTTCTGGTAAAAATACTGCTAATGATTATATTGGTGTGCCAGCTGTTTGCTTTACTGATCCCGAAATGGCCAGTGTTGGTTTAACCGAAGCTGAGGCTAAAAACCAAAAATTAGATGTCAAAGTAGCTAAATTCCCATTTGCAGGTAATGCACGTGCAGTTTCATTGGATAGTACTGATGGATTTGTTAAGTTAATTTCTGATAAAAAGACTGGAACTGTTTTAGGTGGTCAAATTATTGGACCAAGTGCTAGTGACTTGATTTCTGAAATTAGCTTGGCTGTCAATTGTCAACTAAATGAAGAAGATATTGCCTTAACTATTCATCCACATCCAACTTTGGGTGAACCTGTTCAAGAAGCAGCAGATATTTTGATAGGTTATCCAACCAATGTCTAAAATCAACTGTCTAATTAAGAATTAAAGAAAAATCGACGTAAATCGTCGATTTTTTTGTTTTTAAAGCTTATTTCAAGCTATAATAAAATAGGATTTTTGGAAATTATTCAATAGGTTAAGGGTTTAATACTATGGCAGATGTTCTGGATATTCAAAAGCAAATTTTAACAATTTTGAATCAAATAAAAACGCAGTTGTATTCTAATCCCAATTTTGCTTATGTAAATACGAAAACTAATCGTAATGATTTAGTTACAGATCGAGATCTTCAAACTGAGAAAGAAATCGTTACCTTTTTGCAGGACAAATATCCTCAGGCACAAATAATTAGTGAGGAAGGATTGGGCAATAATCCGGTTAATTTGGCAGGATTGGTTTTTTTTGTGGATCCTATTGATGGAACTATGAATTTTGTTAAATGCCATGATCAATTTGCTTCAATGATTGGTGTTTATGAAGATGGGGAACCAATTTTTGGGGCGATTGTAGACGTGATGCAGAATCAAATTTATTATGGAGGTCCACAAATTGGAGCCTTTGTTGATGGAAAAAAATTAATGCCGCTTGATGATGTACCTTTAGCAGAAGCTTTAATTACTGTCAGCAATTATTTATTACAAAATGAAATGCCCAAATATCAAAATTTGGTTCGCCAAAGTAGTGGCCTGCGTATTTTTGGTAGTGCCGGCATTGTTTTTACACGTTTATTGACCGGTAAAGAATATTTATATATCGGTAGATTTAAGCCATGGGATTTGGCCGCTGGCAGAGCTATTGGTCAATGTTTAGGAATAGGGGTTACAACTATTGACTCCAAGCCCCTAAATATGATAAAATCACAACTTGTAATTGTCGGAACGAGGTGCGCTACACAACAGGCGCTGGATGTGCTTTCCAGAGTTTAAAAAGCTGTGATTGCAACCAATCACAGCTTTTTTATACACAAATACAGGACTGACAAGAATTGTACGGAAGGAAGCAAAACATTGAAAAGAAGAGAAGATATTCGTAATATTGCCATTATAGCACACGTTGATCATGGTAAAACTACATTAGTTAATGAACTTTTAAAACAATCTGATACTCTTCCTGAACATATGGAAATTAGTGATCGTGCATTAGATTCAAATGCCATTGAAAAAGAACGTGGAATTACTATTTTATCCAAGAATACCGCTGTGGACTATAAAGGAACTAAAATTAATATTTTAGATACTCCGGGCCACGCTGATTTTGGTGGCGAAGTGGAACGTATTATGAAGATGGTTGATGGTGTCTTACTGGTGGTTGATGCTTATGAAGGTACCATGCCGCAAACCCGTTTTGTGTTAAAAAAGGCTTTGGAACAACATTTAACCCCGATTGTGGTTATTAATAAGATTGATCGTAGCGGGGCTCGACCAGCAGAAGTAGTCGACGAAGTGTTAAATTTGTTTATTGATTTAGGTGCTGATGAAGACCAATTAGACTTTCCTGTAGTCTTTGCTTCAGCTGTGAACGGGACTTCCAGTTATGATGAAGATCCAGCCACTCAAAAGCATACGATGGATCCAATTTTTGATACAATCATTAAAACTATTCCTGCACCAATTGATAATAGTGATGAACCGCTTCAATTTCAGGTGGCGATGCTTGATTATAATGATTATGTTGGTCGTATAGGAATTGGACGAGTTTTTCGCGGTAAGATAAAAATCGGTGATCAGGTTTCCGTATTAAAATTAGACGGTAGCAAACAGAATTTTCGAGTTACTAAAATGTTTGGTTTCTTTGGCTTGAAACGAGTAGAAATTCAAGAGGCTAAAGCCGGTGATCTGATTGGATTATCCGGAATGGAAGATATTTTTGTGGGAGAAACGGTAGCACCGATTGACCATCCTGAGGCTCTGCCAATCTTAAGAATAGATCCGCCAACTTTACGAATGACATTTTTACAAAATGATTCACCTTTTGCGGGACGTGAAGGTGATAAAGTTACGGCACGTAAAATTGAGGATCGCTTGGAAGAACAATTACAGACTGACGTTTCTTTACGGGTTGAAGATGCTGGAGTAGCTGGAGCTTGGATTGTTTCCGGTCGTGGCGAATTGCACCTATCTATTTTAGTTGAAGAAATGCGCCGTGAAGGTTTTGAGTTGCAATTATCCAGACCTGAGGTTATTTATAAAGAAATTGATGGCAAAACCTGTGAACCTTTTGAATCGGTTCAGATTGATACTCCGGATGAGTATGTCGGAGCAATTATTGATTCAATGGCTCAGCGTAAAGGTGAAATGAAAAATATGGAAAGTACTGGCAATGGACAAACTCGCTTAGTATTTTTAACACCTTCACGTGGCTTAATCGGTTATTCTTCAGAATTTATGTCCCAAACTGGTGGCTATGGGATTATGAATCATACTTTTGAACAGTATTTGCCAGTAATTAAAAATTGGGAACCGGGACGGCGCTCGGGGGCTTTAGTTTCCATTAATCAGGGCTCATCAACAACTTATAGTTTACAATCAGTAGAAGATCGGGGCCAATTATTTATTGGCGCTGGAGTAGATGTTTATGAAGGCATGATTGTAGGCGAAAGTAGCCGGGATCAAGATATTGCAGTGAATGTTACTAAAGGCAAAAACCTGACTAATACGAGAGCTTCTGGAAAAGATCACGCAGCTGCAATTAAGACTCCTCGAAAGATGTCCTTAGAGCAATCAATTGAATTTTTGAATGAGACAGAATATTGTGAAGTTACACCGCAGAGTATTCGCTTACGAAAGAAAATTTTAAATACTAATGAACGGCGTAAGGCTGATAAAAAGCGAAAAGCCGGTAAATAATATTAATTAAAGAAACTGGGACAATTTTTGTTCCAGTTTCTTAGTATAATTTGGATAGTAATTGATTATGTTATTCTCATAATTGAATGTTATAATTGAAGCCAATAGAATCGATAGGGGTTTTGTTAGTGAAAATCAAATTAAAAAATATTGATTATTGGATTCTCATTCCATTTTTATTGCTAACTGCTATCGGAATTGTCATGGTCTACTCTGCTAGTTCCAATGCAGCTGTTTTGCAAGGATTAAAAAGTACAACTTATCTGAAACGACAATTACTTTTTGTTGTGATGGGAATATTTTTATGTGCTTTTTTCTATCTTTTAAAGATTAATGCTTTACAAACCAGATTTTTTGTCCAGTTCTTTTTGTTATTCGTGATGGGTTTGTTAATATTTTTGTTGGTTTTAAAGCATTTTGTTCCTTCCATAGCAGTGAATGGAGCCGCCGCGTGGATCCCCTTAGGACCGATAAATATTCAACCCTTGGAATTAGCTAAATTGGCTTTAGTTCTATATTTGTCTAAAATCTATAGTCTAAGGATGCTGCGTATTCGGCAACTGCCTTTTAAAGAAATGATGAAGGAGATTTTGCCGCCTTTAATTTTAACCAGTTTTATTATTATTCTAACTTTGAAACAACCTGATTTAGGGGGGGCTGCTTCTCTGGCGGCCATTATGTTACTAATGTCCTTTGCTTCAGGAATGGAACTAAAATATGCTTTTGGGACTGTTCTCGTCTTGTTATCTGTTTTTGTTGGTGGTTATTTTTGGTTTAAGCACCAAGCTTTAACGGGCGGAGTTGTTTCAACTTACCAAATGCAGCGGCTTTTAGCTTTTTACCATCCTTTTCAACTAGAAAAAACAGGTGGATCACAATTAGTTAATTCATACTATGCCATTAATAATGGTGGTTTATTAGGACGAGGATTAGGTAATAGCATTCAAAAATTAGGTTATTTGCCAGAGCCATATACTGATTTTATTTTAGCAATAACTAGTGAGGAATTAGGTGTGGTCGGAGTAATTATTGTTTTGGGCCTGTTATTTATTCTGATTGCTCGAATTGTATATCTGGGTTTACGGACTAAAAAGGTTTATTTTTCGTTATTAAATTATGGAATAGCGGCTATTTTATTTGTTCAAACCTTTTTTAATGTTGGAGGAGTACTCGGAATTCTCCCCATCACGGGTGTTACCTTACCCTTTATTAGTTATGGCGGTTCCAGTATACTGGTTTTATCCTGTTGTATTGGTATTGCCTTGAATGTATCGGTTAATTTACGTAAATTTGAACATTTAAGTTAAAAAGGAAGAGCAATTTTATGGAGTTGACGGCACGTCAAGAAATAATAATTTGGTTAACCAATGGACGTTTATGCAAAAAATTACGCCGTTTTGGAACCATCATTTATGTTTCTTTTAAAATGAAATACGTTATTATGTATGTTAACAGTGCGCAAGCGAAAGAAAAAATAGCTCAAATTGTGCAATTGGATTTTGTGAAAGATGTGAAATTATCACCACGGCAAGATTTAAAAACGGATTACAGTGAAGAGCAGATTGCTAATTTGCATAATATAAGTAATATGGAGAATCATCAATGCGAATAATTGCGGGTAAAATGCGGGGCTTGGCCTTAAAAACTATTACGGGTCGTACTACCAGGCCTACTGCCGCCAAGGTTAAGGAAGCAATGTTTGATATGTTAAATCCTTATTTATCGCCTTCAATGGTGGGAGTAGATTTGTTTGCCGGTAGTGGGGCTTTAGGCATTGAGGCGGTTTCTCGGGGACTGGCCCAAGTCTATTTAATTGATAAAAATCGTGCAGCTATTAAGGTTATTAAAAGTAATGTCCAAAAGACTCGTGAGCCAGAGCGGTTTACAATTTGGCCTGTAAGTTATCAGCAGGCTATGCGCCAGTTTGAACAGCAGCAAATTCAATTTGATTTACTACTTTTAGATCCACCTTATCTGCAGCACCTTAATCCCGCTATTGTTCAAGCTTTTATTGAACAAAAGTTGCTAAGGCCGCAAGCTTTGATTTTATTAGAGACGGACTATAGTTTACAAGCTGAGCGTCGTGATGATTGTTTATTAATTGCCGCAAAGCAATATGGACAAACTTATATCGAAATTTGGCAATATCAGGGTGATAACAGTAATGGTTGATAAAAAAATTGGTATTTATGCAGGAAGTTTTGATCCAATTACTAATGGTCATTTAGATATTATTCAAAGAGCAAGTAATTTATTTGATCAGCTCTATGTGGTTTTGATGAATAATACTAGTAAAAATTATCTATTTACTTTTGCAGAGAAAAAAGAATTAGTGGAAGCTTCGCTACAAACACTAACTTGTGATAATATTCAAGTTAAAGTGGCTGCGGATAAATTAGTAGCTGAGGTAGCAAAAGAGTTAGGAGCTCATTTTTTAGTACGGGGGATACGAACGACTGCGGACTGGAATTATGAGATCTCTATGCAACAGATTAATAGCCTCCAGGCTTCTGATTTGGAAACAGTTTACTTAACGGCCAAACCGGAATATATGTTTATAGCTTCTAGTATGATTAAAGAAGTAGCTAAATATGGCGGCCAAATTACAGATTTAGTACCTCAACCTGTAGCAGTGGCCTTACATCAAAAATTAGGGAAGAGTCTATGAAAAAGCATCGCAAATTAATAGTAATAGTTAGTATTCTTGTGCTGTTGGTGGCTTTATTTTTACCTTTGCCGTTTTTTATTGAGTCTCCCGGGTCTGCGCAGCCTACTGCTGATAGTATTACTGTCAATCAGCATCATGATCAACGGGCAGGTAAATTTTTATTTACTACAGTTGAATTATCTTCGGCAACACCTTTATCGCTGATCTGGGCTGCTTGTACGCCTTTTCATAACATTGAAGCTCGACAGGAAGTTATGGCTGGAGATAATACTAAAGAATATTTACAAATGCAAAGCTATTTTATGGAAAATGCCAGTAATAGTGCAATTGAAGCCGCTTTTAAGAAAGCATACCGCTCTTATACTAAAGAATATTTAGGTATTTATGTCATGTCCTTTCTCAAAAACTCTCATTTTAAGGGCCATTTGCAGGTAGGAGACATTGTTTCGGAAATTGATGGTCATCACTTTTCCAGTTCGCAAGCCTTTATTAAATATGTTAAAGCCCAAAAGGTTAACCAATTAGTAACTGTGAAATATCAGCGCCATGGTAAAACCCATCAAACTAAACAGAAACTCATGGCGATGAATCATCCGCGACGTCCTGGTTTAGGAATTAGTTTAGTTGATCATGTTAGAATTCGGACTACCCCGAAGGTAGCAATTAATGCGGGCGATATTGGAGGCCCTTCAGCCGGTTTAATGTTTAGTTTACAGATTTATTCACAATTAACTAAGCAGAATCTAACACGGGGCCGTAAAATTGCCGGAACGGGTACAATTAGTTCTCAAGGTAAAGTGGGGCCAATTGGTGGTATTGACAAAAAAGTCTACGCGGCTAATCGTGAACATGCGCAGATTTTCTTTGCACCAAATGATCGCGTGACCAAGAAGATTTTAAAAGTGGATCCCCATTATGAAAATAATTATACAATTGCTAAAAAAGCAGCTGCTCGTTTAAACACTAAAATGAAAATTGTGCCTGTTAAAAGCCTTGATGATGCCTATAATTATTTAAAAACACACCAATAATTGGTGTGTTTTTTGGTAATTATAAATGGGTGATAAAAATGAAGCAAATTTGGCAATGGTTAAAAGAACATATTAAACTGGTTAGTCTGGTAGTACTGGTAACAATTTTGGGTCTATGGCAATTATGGCCGGCTCCTTCGGTGAATAATGATGATCTGACTTTCAATTCTTCTAAAACTGCACAAAAATCAACTTCTAAACCAACAAAAACGGCCAATAGTAAATGGCTAATTGTCGATGTTGAAGGTGCGGTTAATAAACCGGGAGTTTATCGCTTATTGGCGACAGCCAGAGTCTATGATGCTATTCAGCATGCCGGCGGTTTGACTGAACAAGCTGATACAAGTGCAATTAATCAAGCTCAAAAGCTGCATGATCAAAGCCAAGTCTTTGTTCCGGATAAAAATAGTAGTTCAACAGCACCCAATACAGCTCAGACGACTGCTGCCAATAGTGAAAATTCGGTTACTGACACCAAAACGATTAACTTAAATACTGCGGATGTGACTGAATTGCAAAATTTGCCCGGAGTAGGTCCGAAAAAAGCTGAATTGATTATTCAATATCGTCAGGAGAAAGTTAGTTTTTCGAAAATTGAATATTTAACTGAGGTGCAGGGCATCGGTGAAAAGACTTTTGCTAAAATTAAATCGCAGCTCACAGTTTGATAACCGGGGTTGGTACATTTTTCCGGTGCTTGCCTTACAATTGACATTGGCAATTGTAGTTAATTCTTTCGCTTGGCCGTGGTTGATACTATTAGCGTTATTAGTTCTCACAGTTTGGCAAAATCAACGTTACCTCGTCTTCTTGGAGATGCTGCTGTTAATAGGGGTGGGATTTTATTTAGGACAGAAGCCGCAGCTGACTTTGCCTCATAATAAAGAAATTATTGTTTATCCGGATCAAATTAAGCAAAAACCGGGCTGGATTTCTGGAACGGGAACTTTAAGTAATGGCCAAAAGGTTCTTTTTGGCTCTTCTATAACTAAGAAGAAAAATATACCGGCACAAGTTCTCAAAATTAAAGGGGACTGGCAATGGCAGCGGATTGCTCCTGCGACTAATCAAGGAGAGTTCGATTTTCGAAAATATTATCAACAACAAAATATTTATTATCGGGCAACAGCCTCCCAAATGACAATAACGCCAATGCTGTCAAGGAAAACTTTACTCGACTACCTCCATTTGCTGCGCTATTGATGGTTACGATCTTTTCAACAGTTACCCCACTGGTTGAGAATCAATGCCTGTAGTCTTTTACTGGGAGATTTTGATACAAGCGAGGTGGACTTAAGAGCTGGTTTAACAAATTTAGGAATAATTCATATTTTTAGCATTTCTGGTCTTCATGTTTATTTATTAGTGCGAATCCTTATCAAATTGACTTCTTTTTTACGTATTCCCGAAGAGTCGGTGCAGTGGTTTTGTTTTTCCTTCTGCCAATGTTTGCTGTGATTGCTGGATCTGGAGTGGGAGTTTGGCGAGCCTGTGGTTTGCAAATGGTTCAAATTATTCAAAGTCATTTTCACTGGCCAATATCACGGCATGATCGCTTTGCACTGGTTTTATTAGGACAAACATTGTTTGAACCGTACGTGTTATTTTCTTTAGCGGGACAGCTAAGTTACTTATTATCATATGGCCTAATTGTTATTCAGGTAAATAAAGCTTGGCAGCGTTCACTGTTAATTAATTTTTTGAGTGCTCCGGTACTTATTTTTCATACTTATAGTTTTGGTTGGTTAACCTTTGCAGCTAATATATTTTAACACCTCTTTTTGAACATTTAATTATCCCGCTTACCTTTTTGAGTTTATTGATAAAGAAAAGTACGCAATTGCTGCAAATTTTAGAAAGTTTTTTTGATATTATCTATGCTCCCGTTACGGCTTTAGCAGATTGTAATAAAACCCAACTGATAGTAGGACATTTGCCTGTGATGGTAGCGATGATTTTTGTAATTATTACTTTAATAGCAGTTTCTAATTCTTCTCATTCTAAGTACTGGTACACCTTATTACTTTTGGGATATTGTCTTGTAATGGTGGAAAATCGTTTTCCAAGTACAGGTCAAGTAACCCTAATTGATATTGGACAAGGTGATAGTATATTATTAACGACACCTTTTAGGCGTAAAACTTGTTTAATTGATACAGGTGGCAAATTAAGATTTGGACGCTATCATAGTTCTAGTAACCGGGTGGAACAAATAACGATTCCCTACTTAAAATATCAAGGTATTGATCATCTGGATTATGTATTCTTAAGTCATCAAGATGTAGATCATATCGGAGATTTGCAAGTTTTATTAAAAAAATTTCCTGTGCGTCGTGTTTGTTTTGCGGATGGAATGCAAATAATGCCGCGGTCAATAGACAACTTAATCCATTTAGAAAAAAATTCCAGTTTTATCGACTCCATTTGAATGATGAAATTGCAGTAGCACCTCAATTCAAAATTAAGGTGCTTTGGCCGCGGCATTTGTCTACCGGTACTAATGAAGATTCTTTAAGTTTATTAGTCATAATTCAAAATATTAAATGGCTCTTTACAGGTGACTTAAATCAAGCTAATGAGTTAAAATTATTTAAGCAGCCTTGCCCGATTGGCTTTTTCAAGGCGGGGCACCATGGTAGTAAAACAGCCAGCAATCCCCAATTTTTAATCAAAAACAAAGGCAGAAATCTCCTGATTTTAATCAGGCAGATGAATGCCTATTACTCAATGATTGTCTCCTTAGCTTGCTAAAAATTAAACTTATCTTAATTTTAGATAACTCTCATGCTATTATTAATGTAACCAATAGTAAGAAGGTGCAAGCTACATGAGTAAAACGATGGCCCAACTACCATATCACTATGGGGTTAAGCTGCGAGTCTTTCCTTCTACGGAACAAAAACACTTAATCAAACGCAACAGTGACGCTAGTCGTTTCATTTACAATGAAATGAATGGGATGAATCGCGAACTTTACCAACTGCGACAGGTAAAATTGCCAATCGCAATTGTTCAACAACGCATTCAAACCCTGGAAGAGCGCTTAAAAAAGCCCGCAACTGCTATTTCCAATATTCACGGTTGGCTTAATAACCGCGACTTAGATAGCCTCATGAAGGCAAACGCGATTAAAAACTATCGCACCGCTTGGCAGCTTTTTCGTCAGGTTCATCATACTGGTGTACGGTTTTTCATAAAAAGCAAATGGCGCAAAAGTATCAAACCTCCTGTCAGTATGCTCAGCAGGTACAAGTACCTAATATGTTGACTGGCAGTGTTAGGTTATTAGATAAAAAGCATCTGTGACTACCTAAAATTGGCCGCTTACGTTTTCGGGGCCTGCCGCCTAAACTGTTACATAAAGCTGCAGTGATTCGGATAGGAACCGTGACCATCTCCATGGACGCCACCGGTCGTTACTATGTTTCGCTGCAATTAGCCTCGGAACAACCTTTTGTGGAACTGATCCCCATTGTCAAATCACCCCTTGGGATTGATCTCAATACTGATAACTTTTTGACTGATTCCAATGGCGCCGTTGTTGCCAATCCGCGCTATTACCGGCGTCTCCAAGGCAAATTAGCTCAGGCCCAGCGTAAGCTTTCTCGGCGAGCACTGCGAGCTAAGAAAGAACAGCGTCCTTTACGTAAGGCGGCCAACCATCAAAAACAACGAGTAGTGGTAGCTAACCTCCAACGCAAGGTGGCTAACCAGCGCCAGAACTTCCTCCACCTGGTCTCCACAACACTAATCAAGAACCACGATTTGGTTGTGGCAGAAGAGTTACGGAGTGAGAACCTACTACGCAACCACGCGTTAGCTCTAAGCATTGCCGATGTTGGTTGGCGGACTTTTTTAGGTATGTTAGCTTATAAGGCTAAGCTTTATGGGCGTCAATTTATTACCATTAATCCCCGCAATACTACCCAAACCTGTAGTCATTGTGGTTTTATAATGGGCACTGGCAAGACAAAGAAGCTGACCCTCAGAGATCGTGAATGGACGTGTCCGCAATGTGGTAAACATCATCTTCGTGATGAGAATGCAGCGCAAAACATTTTGGCCAAAGGCTTAGCGAGTATCTAAGTAGTAGGTCCGTCTGGCAACCTGCGGACCATAAAGGCTTTGGTAAATAGTACGTAAGACCTATAAGTAGGCAATCGCTGTATCTAAGCAAATTGTGGTCGTTGCCCCTGAAGAGGCAATTCTCACAAGCTCCCGACTTTAGTCGGGAGTGGTTGACAAATGATTCAGCCTAAACTAGTCCTTATTTCAGCGGGTCGTTATAATCATTATGGACATCCAAGTCCGGAAACCATGGCTACTCTTAAAAAATTACAAATTAAAGCTCTCAGTACAGCTGAATATGGAATGTTGACTTGGCGATATAGTAACTGGCATAAACCACAATGGCAATTATTTTCAAAGGAAAAGATAAAAATGAAAGTTCAAGAATTGGCGACAGCTTTAAGCCAACAAGTAGCACCGCTGTATTTGGTAGCAGGTGCAGAATTACAGCTTCAAGATCAAGCTCGGCAGGCCTTTATGAAAATTTTAGCTCCTGAAGAAGCAGCAATGAATTTTGCAGAGTTTGATTTAGAACAAAATGATATTTCCGAAGCTGTGGGAGAAGCAAATTCGTTACCTTTTTTTGGTAACAAAAGATTAATCTTTTTAACGCATCCATATTTTTTGCAGGCTAATAAGCCCAGCTTGAAATTTGAACAAGACCTCAATGTTTTTATAGATTATTTAAAACATCCACAAGAGACAACAGTTTTGGTCATTTTTGCTCCTTATGACAAGTTGGATCGACGCAAAAAAATCACTAAATTAGTAGAAAAAACAGCTATTACTATTGATACTGCTAAACTAAGTTATCAAAAGACCCTAACTACGATCCAACAACAGATTAAAGCCGCTGGTTTTACAATTACAGAGGCAGCCTTAAAACAGCTGGTGCAACGATGTAATAATGATTATACGTTAATAATCTCACAGTTGGCCAAACTTTATATTTTTGCTATGGATCAGCATCATATTACTCTCAAAGCTGTCACGAGTCTTGTGCCGCAAACTTTGGATGATAATGTTTTTGATCTGTTAAATGCTTTATTAAAGGGTAATTTACGGCAGGCTGAAGTTCATTATCAACAGTTGTTACTTTTAAAAAATGATCCCATTGCTTTAACAGCATTGGCTATTAGCCAATTGAGATTGTTGCTGCAGGTTAAAATTTTAACAGCGCAGGGAATGTCGGCTGGAAAACTGGCTAATTATTTACAGGTGCATCCCTATCGTATTAAGTTAGCCATTCAAAATGAAAAACAATTTTCTCTAGCTAAGTTAAAGCAGGCTTTAACCGAATTATTTGAAATGGATTATCGCATGAAATCGGGTCAGGGTGATAAGGAATATCTTTTTGAATTATTTATGATTAGTTTTATCCAAAAAATTAGCCAATAAAAAATTCCAAAAGTTTGAACTTTTGGAATTTTTTGATTTTATTAATCTAGCTTTTTAGTTATTAATCTTAGAAGCTAAACGCGACTTGTCACGAGCAGCTTTATTTTGTTTAATCAAGCCCTTACTCTTACCCATGTCGATTGCACGTGTAGCCTGCTTATATAAATCTTGAGTTTGTGGATCATTGTTAGCAGCAGCTTTTTCAAATTTTTTAATAGCTGAGCGCATAGCACTTCTCTGGGTAGATTTGCGTGCGTTAATTTTTTCGGACTGACGAACTCGTTTTATAGCTGATTTAATTTGTGGCATTTTATCACCTCCGTACCCATACTCAATACTACAAAATTATACTCGAAGATTATTAGTTTTGCAACATGCTTGGACTTGATTTATTAATTAAACTTCGGTATATTATTAATTGTACTAGCTAGGCAAAGTTTGTCGTGTCACCGACGCGGGCCTTGTTTAGCTGAATAAAAATAAAAAAGGTGGATAATAAATGGCAATTACTAAAGCTGAGAAGCAAGAATTAATTACTAAATATGGACGTAAAGCCGGTGATACTGGTTCTCCAGAAGTCCAAATTGCAATTTTAACTTATGAAATTAATAATTTAAATGATCACTTGAAAATTAACAAAAAAGACCATCACTCTTATGTTGGCTTGTTAAAGAAGATTGGTCATCGTCGTAATTTATTAGCATATTTACGGAATAAAGATATTAATCGTTATCGTGATTTAATTAAGAGTTTAGGCTTACGTCGTTAATTTTAAAATTAATAAGTCTGAGAACCGAAACAATGATTTTGTTTCGGTTCTTTTTTATTATTCTTTCGCTTGGGTAATTTATTTTAATTGTGCTACAATAGAGCAAATATCTTCTAGTTGTCATTGATGACAGTAAAGTTTTCTGAACTTTTAATGATAAATTTTATTTAGGAAAGGTGAATTATTTGGCAAATTTAAATATTGTTCCTTTAGGAGGATTGCGGGAAAACGGCAAAAATATGTATGCCGTGGAGTATGGTAATGAAATAGTTATTCTGGATTGTGGTTTGCAATACCCGGAAAATGAATTATTTGGGATTGATATTGTAATTCCAGATTTGACATATATTGAAGATAATATTGACAAAATTGTTGGAATCTTTTTAACCCATGGTCATGTTGATGCAATTGGGGCTCTGCCTTATTTAGTTGATAAATATGATATTCCTGTGTTTGGTTCCAAATTAACTATCGAATTGGCTAAGATTACAGTAGGAAATGATAAGCGCAGTCGTAAGTTTAATGATTTTCAAGTTATTGATGCCCAAACGGCCATTGATTTTGATAATTTAAGTGTTTCATTTTTTAAGACAACTCATTCTATTCCTGATTCTTTAGGTATTGTGATTAAAACTCCGGTAGGGCAGGTTGTTTATACCGGTGATTTTAAATTTGATCAATCAGCTACGCCGATGTACCAGGCAGATTATCAACGTTTAGCTGATATTGGTAAAGAAAAAGTGGTCGCCTTGTTAAGTGATTCGGCTAATGCCGAATCACCGTATCCAGCTGCCGATGAGCGCAATATTTATACCTATATTTGGGAAACTTTTGAATGTCAACAAGGCCGAATTATTGTTGCTTCAGTTGCTTCTAATATTTTAAGAATGCAGCAAATCTTTGATGCTGCCCAAAAAGTGGGCCGGAAAGTGGTGTTAACCGGCCAAGATGCTTCTAAAATTGTGCGGGCTGTGATTAAGCTAGGATACTTGAATATTGCTGATGGTCTTTTAATTTCCGCGCGGGAAGCTGAAAAGTTACCCCAAAATAAGGTTCTAATTATTGAAACTGGCAGAATGGGTGAACCCATTAAAATTTTGCAGAGAATGGCAACTAGTCGGCATCATTTTTATCATATTGAGACGGGAGATTTTGTTTTTATAGCTACCACTCCGTCCCATGCTATGGAAACTAATGTTGCCAAAACCAGAGATTTAATTTTTCGGGCTGGCGGAGAAATTAAATCTTTATCGGATTCCGGATTATATACTTCGGGTCATGCTTCTAAAAGCGATCTACAATTAATGATTAATTTATTGCATCCGCAAAATTTAATTCCGGTCCAAGGAGAATATCGACTTTTAACTGCACATTCGCAAATTGCTCAAGAAACCGGATTAACACCGGACCACATTTTTATTTTGCAAAATGGGGATGTTTTAAGTTATGAACACGAAGCCTTTCACCTAGCGCCAGCTGTTCCTGCCGGGGACACCATGATTGACGGCATGGGTGTGGGTGATATTGGGACCATTGTGTTACGGGATCGTAAACTACTTTCTGATGATGGCGTTTTTGTAGCAGTTATAACTATCGATCGAAAAAAGAAGAAAATTGTGGCTCCTCCGAAAGTAACGGCCCGTGGTTTTGTTTATTTAAGGGAAAATCACCAGTTATTAAATGATAGTGCCGAAGTTGTTATTAAATCTGTCCAAAATAATTTAAATAATAAAGAATTTGATTGGGGTCATTTAAAACAAGATGTTCGCGAAGATTTAAATCATTTTTTGTGGAATAAAACGAAACGCCATCCCATGATCTTACCGGTAATTATGGAAGTTAATCAAAATCGCCATCGTAATAGTACCAATAAAAAGAGTAGTAAAAATTAAATCTCAAAATCTTTATCGGCATTTTTGATAGAGAGTTTGCAGAATTATTTGATTGTTAAATTAACTAGATTAAGAATACACAAATGACAAATTTACAAGTAAAAAACTTAGTCCAGAGTGCACACAAGCTCCTGCAACAAAAACAGTACGCCGCAGCGGCTTCGTTATATGAAAAGGTTTATTCTTTACAACCGGATAATAAAGCGGTTGGCCGCCAACTGGTTTATTGTCTTCATGCCGCCCATCTTGATGAACGGGCTTTTGTGATTTTGCAAGATAGTTGGGAGCAGTATGTAGCTACTATCGCCGATACCAACTTATTAATCGAAGTAGTACTGGCACGGCCTGATTTTATTAGTGCTTTACAACTTTTGACAGCAGTTCAATGGGAGGATGCTGTTGAAAAAGCTCGTTTGCAGCAGTTGATTGTCCAACAGCAAAAGTTATATGCGCAGACACATGCTCAGCAGCAACAACAAATTTATCAACAAATTTTGCAAATTTTAACTTTGCCGCTTGCCCAACAAGTGACTGTCGCAGCTAATTTACACTTTTTATCGCGGGAAGACTTTTTGCAAACTGTGCAACTGCTGTTGGATAATCCGTATCTGCATCCCATGATTAAAGCCAGTTTATGTGAAGATTTAGTCAAGTTAAAAGAAAAGTCCGTTTTTACTATTAATTATTATGGAAAACAGTGTCACTTTCGACCGCAGGAATATCCCTTAATTGCTCATTTAAAGTCACTGACAGAAATGTTAAGCCTTTTAGCTGATCATCACGAACTAACTGCTGATTTTGTTAATGATCTGCAAGCGGAGATCACTTTGTATGCGGCCCTGCTCTATCCATTTACAGATATTGTTATTACACAATCTAAATTGTGGCTGCAAATGATCTTACAGCATTTTGGTCTTGAAAAAACGGTGCAAACCCTTGAAAAAGACGCAAAAGCTGGTAAAGTAGATATGTGGTTGAATAAATTTGATGAGTTGTTGGATTTATTTAATTAATTTTAAGTAATTTGGAAAAAGCTATTTACTTTTTCTCAAAGGATTTATATACTACCTTGGTGGATATTTTTTGGTGAGTATAATTTTGTTTTTTGTCCCCAAAAGTAGTATAATTTCTGCATAAAGAGTTGCTTTTGCAATGCTCTTTATATTTTTTTGCATAAGCGACTTATTAACAATGACAAATAGGAGGTTTCTTTTAATGGCAGAAAAAGAACATTATGAAAGAACTAAGCCCCATGTAAATATTGGTACTATCGGCCATGTTGACCATGGTAAAACAACTTTAACCGCTGCAATTACAAAAGTTTTATCCGATAAGGGTTTGGCTCATGCTGAGGAGTATGCGGATATTGATAAGGCGCCTGAAGAAAAAGAGCGTGGGATTACTATTAATACTGCCCATGTTGAGTATGAGACTGAAAAACGTCACTATGCGCATATGGATGCTCCTGGACATGCTGACTATATTAAAAATATGATTACTGGTGCAGCACAAATGGATGGTGCCATTTTAGTAGTAGCTGCTACTGATGGTCCAATGCCACAAACTCGGGAACATATTTTGTTAGCTAAACAAGTTGGTGTTGACTATATTGTAGTCTTCTTAAACAAGACTGATTTAGTTGATGACGACGAATTAATTGATTTAGTTGAAATGGAAGTTCGCGACTTATTATCTGAATATGGTTATCCTGGGGACGATGTTCCAGTTATCCGTGGATCTGCTTTAAAGGCTTTGGAAGGCGATCCAGAACAAGTTAAAGTCATTGAACAGTTATTAGATACCATTGATGAATATATCCCAACACCAGTACGTGATACTGATAAGCCTTTCTTGATGCCAGTTGAAGATGTCTTCACTATTACTGGTCGTGGAACTGTTGCTTCTGGTCGTATCGATCGTGGACAAGTTAAGATCGGTGATGAAGTTGATATTGTTGGTTTAAGAGACGATGTAGAACATTCAACTGTTACTGGTTTGGAAATGTTCCATAAAACTTTGGACTTAGGTGAAGCTGGCGATAACGTTGGTGTCTTGCTTCGTGGTATTAACCGTGATCAAATCGAACGTGGTCAAGTTTTGGCAAAACCGGGTTCCATTCAAACTCACAACAAATTCAAAGGTGAAGTTTATATCTTAACTAAAGAAGAAGGTGGACGGCATACACCATTCTTCTCCAATTATCGTCCTCAATTCTACTTCCACACAACTGATGTTACTGGTGTTATTGAATTGCCTGATGGTGTTGAAATGGTTATGCCAGGTGATAATGTAACATTTGAAGTTGATTTAATCTCACCGGTTGCGATTGAAAAGGGAACTAAGTTTACTGTCCGTGAAGGCGGCCGGACTGTTGGCGCTGGCGTGGTTACTGAAATTCTTGATTAATTACAGTACCAAATTGCTGCTTAATGTAATGATGTGATTATCTTATTTAGTTGGAGTTGGGGTTGAATTCTGATAGTTCCGATTCCAACTTTTGATTCACAATATTACTCAAATGTTTGTATAATTATCATTAAGGGCTGGGACAAGTTTTGTCTCACCCTTTTTTTATGTTAAAGTGATTTGTTTTAAACCTAGATAATTGAATAGCGCTTCAGCTAACTAATAAAAATGCTATAATCAGATTTATAACATTTACAAGTAATTTTATTTAGGGTAATATTAATGAGTATGTAGATAATGAGTACCGGAGGGATAATATGGCTTCGAAAGCTAAATGGACGAAGAAAAAAGATCAAGATGGTGAATTAAGTTTTGAAATTGATCAAGATACAATAAAAAAGGGTTTAGATACAGCTTTTCGACGAGTAAGAAAAAATTTAAATGTACCTGGATTTCGGAAGGGTAAAGTTCCACGCGTGGTTTTTGATCAGATGTACGGTGAACCCGCTTTATATCAAGATGCTTTGAATGCTGTTTTGCCGGGAGCTTATTCCGCTGCAGTAACAGAAACAGAAATTAAGCCAGTTAGTCAACCGCAAGTAAGTGTTGAAAGTATGGAACCGGACCAACCCTGGAAAATTAAAGCTACAGTGGCTGTAGAACCAGAAGTAAAACTGGGTCAATTTCAAAAATTAGAAGTTAAAAAACAAAATACAGAAGTTAAAGACCAAGATGTTACTGATGAATTAGAGAGACTACAAAAGCAACAAGCTGAGTTAGTTTTGAAAGAAGACGGCAAATCCCAAAAGGGTGATACTGTAGTCATTGATTATCAAGGAACAATTGACGGCAAAGCTTTTGATGGCGGCAGTGCCGAAAACTATTCCTTAGAATTAGGCTCTAATACCTTTATTCCTGGTTTTGAAGATCAATTAGTGGATCATCAAAGCGGAGATCAAGTTGATGTCAAAGTAACCTTCCCTAAAGATTATCAAAGTAAAGATTTAGCGGGCAAAGAGGCTCATTTCCAGACCACTATTCATGAGATCAAAACCAAAGAATTGCCTCAGCTGGATGATGATTTTGCTAAAGATGTGGATGAAGACGTTGATACTTTAGATGATTTGAAGAAAAAGATTAAAGACCGTCTAACTAAACAGCGTCAACAACAAGCAGAAGACAAGATCGAAGAGGAAGCTGTGGATAAAGCTATCAACAATGCTGAATTCGAAAAAATTCCTCAAGCAATGATTGATCAGGACGTTCAAAATCAAGTTGACCAATTCTTAGGTAATATGCAGCGTCAAGGGATTAATCCGCAAATGTATTACCAGATGACAGGAACAACTGAGGATGATATTAAAAAGCGTTTCTCACAAGACTCAGAAAAACGTGTTAAAACTAACTTGTTATTAGAAGCTATTGTAAAACAAGAAGATATTAAGGTTACTAAAGAAGAACGCGATCAAGAAATCAAAGATTTGGCTTCTGAATACGGAATGAAAGAAGAAGACGTTCGCGGTGCTTTAACAGATGAAATGTTGGATCATGATATTGCAGTTAAAAAAGCTGTAGAAATGATTACGGACACAGCAGTTCAAAAATAATAAGCCTTGCTGAGTCTAAAACTTCGTGATTTTATCAATTAGTTTTAGATAAGCAGGCTTATTTTTTTATGGAGCTACTTTATGATAGTTTTCTAAGATTGTTTGCGCGGAAGTTTGATAATTTTGTGCTTCAATCTTTGTTAAAGGCAGTTTTACTAGCTCGCGCACACCACTTTGATTAATAATGGCTAATTGGCCGATGTATAGTTTTAATTGCGGATCATAAGCGCTGACCGGTAAAGCGCGATTTGCATTACTTAAGATCGCTTCTGTGATAAGATTAACCCAAGTAGCAATACCGTTATTAGTGTATTGCTTACCGGCAAAGATGGTGTAACCGCCGGTGACAATTTTTTGAGTGAGGTCATCTAAGTTTAGTGACCAGTTATTAATTGATTGTCCTGCGACCTGAACACTTGACCAGACAGGAAACATGGAATCGCCATGTTCTCCAAAAACATAACCGGTAACATCATGGTAGTTATGTTTTAGGGCTTGGCCAACTGCATGATGTAAACGGGCCGTTTCTAAGCCGGTACCGGTACCCAAAACTTGATGGGTTGCCAACCCGGTTTGTTCTTGTAAGAGGCGGGCAATTACATCACAGGGATTAGTAATATTGACAATCACGCCATTAAAGCCTGAGGCTTTAATTTTTGGAGCAACTGCGGCAGCAATTTTACTAGTCATGTGTAATTCGAAGTCTCTTTGACCACCATGATCTTTTAAAAGGGCAATTTGGCCTGCGCAAAATATTAAGACGTCTAGATCTTTTAATTGTTCCCAATTATTAGCCTCGTAATCTTGCAGCACTACTTGAGTATCAGTATTTAAAAGTGCAATTTGATCTTGCAGATCAACTTGTTCAGCCTGAGCTTTTTCTTGATTTTTATCAACCAAGACAATTTTACCTACTTTACCACGCTGAGCCATTACTAAAGCCGCAGTGGCTCCGACATGGCCTAAACCGATGATACCAACTTTATTCATTAGCAGTACTTCCTTTCTCAGTAATTAAAAATAAAAAGTCAAAGTTAAAAACTTTTACTTTTATTAAAGTCTATGCTAACCTTTTTATTGCTTAAATGGTAGTAGTAATTTAATTTTTCGGAGGAAAAATATGTTCGATAATACAAATGACAGTGGAGCAATTGTGTGTTCATTTTGCGGAAAATCCCAAGATCAGGTTAAACAAATTGTTGCTGGTCCGGGTGTTTATATTTGTAATGAATGCGTTGAACTTTGCCAGCAGATTATTGCTGATGCAGGGGATAAACCAGCAGAAGACTTTTCTTTGAATAAATTGCCGGCCCCTGCAGAAATCATGAAAAATTTAGATCAGTATGTTATTGGCCAAAAACAAGCCAAGAAAAATTTGTCTGTGGCCGTCTACAATCACTATCTACGCATTAATAATCAATTGGATGATCAAGATCAACAAAAAGTAGAAATGCAAAAAAGTAATATTGCCTTAATTGGTCCAACAGGCTCTGGGAAAACCTATTTAGCGCAAACTCTAGCTAAAATGTTGAAAGTACCGTTTGCTATTGCTGACGCCACCACGTTAACCGAAGCCGGATATGTCGGCGAGGATGTGGAAAATATCTTATTAAAGCTTTTACAAAATGCTGATTATGATGTTGAAAAAGCGCAACATGGAATTATCTATATTGATGAAATTGATAAAATTTCTAAAAAGAGCGAAAATGTTTCCATTACACGGGATGTTTCCGGTGAAGGTGTACAGCAAGCACTTTTGAAAATTTTAGAGGGTACTATTGCCAATATTCCACCTCAAGGAGGACGTAAGCATCCTCAACAAGAAATGATTCAAATGGATACTACTAATATTTTATTTATTGTTGGTGGAGCCTTTGATGGCTTAGAAGAGATTATTAAGTCACGTTTAGGTGAAAAAACTATTGGCTTTGGAACCAATAATTCAGGTGTAGTAGAATTTAATGATCATGATTCTTTAATGCGGCAGGTAATTCCCGAAGATCTGATGAAATTCGGAATTATTCCGGAATTTATTGGTCGGATTCCTGTTATAACCACCTTAAACCAATTAACACAGCAAGATTTGGTAGCTATTTTAACGCAACCGAAGAATGCTTTAGTGAAACAATATCAGCAATTATTTGCTCTGAATAAGGTAAAGTTGGAATTTAATAAAAATGCCTTAGAAGCGATGGCTGATTTAGCTATTAAGCGTAATACCGGAGCCCGGGGTCTTCGCTCCATTATTGAGTCTACCTTGATGGAAACAATGTATGAAGTTCCTAGTCGTGATGATATTCGCAAGGTAGTAGTTACGAAAAAAGCTGTGGAAGGTCAGCAGCAGCCACTTTTCTATTCTTCTGATGGCAGCAAAGTAGCTTAGGTAAGAAAATGCAAATCAAAAATTTGAAAATGGATATAAGTGCTGTTAGTGCTCAACAATATCCGACGGATAATTTGGCTGAAATCGCCTTATTAGGGCGATCAAATGTCGGTAAATCATCATTAATTAATACTTTAGTACAGCGAAAAAAATTTGCTAGAACTTCTAGTACACCTGGTAAAACCCAGACTTTAAATTTTTATCAGGTTAATGAGGCCTTTTATTTGGTTGATGTGCCGGGATATGGATATGCCCGTGTTTCTAAGCAGCAGCGGGCGCAATTTGGACAGATGATTGAAGAATATTTGACCACCAGATCAGTTTTGCAGGGAGTAATTATTTTAGTTGATGGGCGTCATGAACCTACTGCTGCTGATGTTTCTATGTATCAATTTGTCAGATATTATCAACTACCAGCTTTAATAGTTGCTACAAAGATGGATAAGGTCAAAAAAAATCAGTGGAATAAGACTGTGCAAACAGTCACCAATACCTTAAATTTGAATTCTACCGATCAATTACAATTATTTAGCGCACTCAATAAAAGTGGCCAGTCAGAAGTTTGGCACTGGATTACTACCAGGATTAATAATAATTGACAATATCGTCATCTAAAGAGCTCAACCGTAAGGTTTGAGCTTTTTTGATAGCAAAAAACTAGATAAATTTTCAGATCTAAAAAGCTGTTGAAGTAGAATTATTCTATGGTTAAATCGCTATCAGAGTTATAATAACTTTAAAAAAGGAGATTATAATTTGAAAAAGATTATTAATCAGGTAACTGACATCGTACCAGAAATGGTTACAGGCTTGGTAAAATCTAGCAATGGCTTACTAAAAATGATTCCTAACACGCAGGCAGTGATTAGAAATGATGAACTCTTTGACCAAAGACCGCAAGTAGGATTGGTCTCCGGCGGTGGCAGTGGCCATGAACCGTTACATGCGGGTTTTGTTGGTGCGGGAATGTTGACAGCTGCTGTTTGTGGGGAAATTTTTACTTCGCCGACTCCTGATCAAATATATGCTGCTATTAAGGCAGCCGACCAGGGTCAAGGGGTTCTTTTAATTGTCAAAAATTATTCCGGCGATGTAATGAATTTTGATATGGCCCAAGAAATGGCTCAAGCAGATAATATTAAAGTAGCAACTATTGTAGTTGACGATGATGTTTCCCTGCCCGATAACCAGCAGGGCAAGCGAGGAGTTGCAGGGACTGTTTTAGTAGAAAAAATTTTGGGAGCAGCTGCGCGGCAGGGCTATACTTTAGAACAATTACTAAACCTAGGACAAAAAGTAGTGACTAATACTAAAACTTTAGGAATTGCTTTACAAGCTGCGACTGTTCCGGCTGTAGGCCATCCCGGTTTTAATCTCAAAGAGGACGAAATTGAATATGGTGTGGGAATTCATAATGAAAGAGGATACTCGACTCAAAAAATTCAGACATCTTCCCAGTTGGCGCAAGAGTTGTTGACCAAAATTTTAGCCGAATATCAGGATTTACAAACAACTGATGAATTAGCAGTTTTAGTAAACGGTATGGGCGCTACTCCTTTAATGGAACAATATATTTTTATGAATGATGTTTTAGATTATTTGCAACAACATTATTTTCAGGTGGGCTTTACCAAAGTTGGTAATTTAGTAACCTCACTGGATATGAGTGGTTTATCAGTAACGCTGTTAAAGTTAGAGGATAGTTGGCAAGAGTATTTACAACAAGATGTTCAAACATTAGGGTGGTAAAAAATGAAACTAACACAAGCAATGACTTACAAGTGGCTGCAATTATTTGTTCAAGATATTCAAAAAAATCAAGCTCATTTAAATGAACTGGATACTGCTATTGGTGATGGTGATCATGGAACCAATATGGTACGCGGAATGGAACAAGTTTCTAAAATTCTCTCACAATCACAAGATCAAAAAGTCAGTGATTTGCTGAAACAAGTAGCTTTTGCTTTGATTAGTAAAGTAGGCGGGGCCTCAGGGCCGCTTTATGGAACAGCCTTTTTAGAGATGTCTAAATATCTACAAAATCAAGATGATGATTTAGCCTCTGTGATTAATGCCGGAACTTTAGGAATTAAACGGCGCGGACAGGTTAATGGCGGTGAAAAAACAATGTATGATATTTGGCAGCCGGTAGTAGCAGACCTACAGCAACAACAATTTAATCAAGCCAACTTAGACTCGCATTTACAAGCTACCTTAAATTTAGAAGCTACCAAAGGACGTGCCAGTTATTTGGGAGAACGCTCGCAAGGGCATCTCGATCCAGGGGCTCAAAGCAGTACGATTTTGTTTACTGATTTATTGCAAGTACTAAATTAAAGGAGGCGTGCTTGATGAAATATGGTATTTTAATTGTTTCACATGTTCCAGAAATTGCCCAGGGAGTAGCCCAACTGGTAGCTCAAGCCGCTCCTGATATTTCTATAACCTATACAGGAGGCACTGAAGAAGGTCAGTTAGGTTCTTCTTTTGAACTAATTCAACAGGCAGTCCAACAAAATCAAGGTGCAGAAATTTTGGCTTTCTATGATTTAGGCAGCTCGAAGATGAATTTGGAAATGGTTCAAGAAACTACCACTAAGGTTATTCATAAATTTGATGTAGCTTTAGTTGAGGGAGCCTATACAGCGGGTACTTTGGCGCAAATTGACAGTTCATGGACGACCATTGCCCAGAGCTTAAAAAAACTGCAATTAAGAAAATAAACTTAAAAGAACACCGACTCGAAAGTTGGGGTGGCGTTCCTGCTCAAGTAAAAACTTATAATTGAGAAATTAAAATACACGATTTTGGCTGAAGAGCCAGAATCGTGTATTAAATCGTGCTTTAATTTTAAATGATTTTTGATTTGCTAAATTATATTTTCAATTATTTTTTTGCCTGATTGTTTTTAGAAGCCTTGGGTTTTTTATCCGCTTGATCAACGGTGGCAACATTTTTTTTGACGTCATCTGGTAAAGAGGCAAACTTATCAAATAAACTTCCAAAATCATTTTCTCGTTTTACAGTTAATCCCATTCTTATCGCTCCTTTTTAGGCTATTATATATAATTACGTTAAGGTTTGCAAAATTGTTGGTATTTATTTAGAAAAATAGTAAAATATCTTCCAGCGAGTAAAGGAGATTAGCGATGGCAACTGAATATTTGGAACATAAATTAGCGTTATTGCCTGATCGTCCGGGTTGTTATCTGATGAAGGACATTAACGCCAAAATTATTTACGTTGGAAAAGCTAAAAATTTAAAACATCGCGTGCGCTCTTATTTTAAAAGTTCTCATGAAGGCAAAACTGCCAAATTGGTGAGTGAGATTCGTGATTTTGAAACGATTATTACTTCTACTGATAAAGAGGCTTTTTTATTAGAGATTACCTTAATTCAAAAACATCAGCCTTATTTTAATATTAAACTCAAAAAGGGCACCGGTTATCCTTATATTAAAATTACTAACGAACGAGATCCCCAAATGATGATTACTGGTCAAGTTAAAAAGGATGGCGGCTATTATTTTGGACCGTATCCCAATGTTTATGCGGCAGAAGGAACCTTACACTTCTTACAAAAAGTTTATCCTTTACGGCGCTGCAAGGGTAATTTAGGTCGGCCGTGTCTCTATTATCATATGGGGCAATGTTTAGGAGCTTGCTTTCAAGAAGTACCTGTTGCTACTTATGATCGTCAAATTGCCAAGATTAAAAGTTTTTTGAACGGTAATGTCAGCAGTGTAAAAAAGAGTCTACAACAGAAAATGGCAACGGCCTCCAAAAACTTGAAATTTGAACGGGCGGCAGAATTACGAGATCAAATTCACTATATTGAGCAAACCGTAGAAAAGCAAAAGATTATTTCTCATGATCATACACCTCGAGACTTATTTAATTACTATGTGGATAAGGGCTGGATTTCTATTCAAGTCTTTTTTATCCGCCAAGCGCGCCTAATGAAGCGTGAAAAAAGAATTTTTCCGTGTATCAATACTCCGGAAGAAGAACTGGCTTCTTTTATATTACAATTTTATAATCGCAAAAATAATGTTCTACCTCGAGAAATTTTGGTGCCGCAAGCAGTCGACCGCTCCACTTTAGAGCAAATTTTGCATGTACCTTTGCGCACACCTCAACGGGGACAAAAGCGCGATTTATTGCAGATGGCACAAGAGAATGCCAAATTAGTTTTACTAGAAAAGTTTCGTTTAATGGAGTTGGATAATCGTCAAACTGTCGAAGCCCAAAAGCAAATTTTTGCCGCTTTAGATTTACCTTATGGCCATGTCATTGAATCTTTTGACCATTCGCATATTCAAGGGATGGATCCCGTCTCGGCAATGGTCAGCTTTGTTGATGGTAAACCGCAAAAATCTAATTACCGGAAATATAAAATCAAAAATGAATTGGAAGAACATAATGGTGCTGATGAAGCAGCTAATACCCGAGAAGTAATTTATCGCCGCTATTCAAGATTACTAAAGGAAAAGAAGCCCTTACCTGATTTGATTTTAATGGACGGGGGATTGATTGAATTGCGGGTGGTTTTAGATGTTTTGCATAATGAATTAGGAATTCATATTCCCGTGGCCGGAATGGTAAAAGATAATCATCATAATACTTCCCACCTGATTGTGTGTGAACAAGGATTAAATGTACCCTTGGATCCTAAAAGTGAAGGCTTTTATTTGTTACAAAGAATTCAAGATGAAGTCCATCGTTTTGTTATTAGTTATCACCGCAAGACACATAGTAAAAATGCTTTATCCTCGCAATTAGAAAGTATCAAAGGGGTGGGACCGAAGACCCGAATCAAGTTATTAAAGAATTATGGTTCCGTCAGAAAAATTAAAGAAGCCCCTGTAGAGGAATTAATGAAATTGGGAGTTTCTCAAACGGTTGCGCAAACTATCAAGTTATCCTTATCGACCACACCAATTCGTAAAATCGGTTCTTAGGCAATTAAAAAAGCTGTGCTTGATAGCACAGTTTTTTTGAGTTCTTGCAATTTAATTTATGATTTATTTTTGTGGTAAATGAGCTAGAATATTCAGAATATCAGCCAAGGTTCGATCCCAAGTGATTGAATGCAAATGTTGGCGGGCATTATTTGTTACAGTTTGTAAAGTGGTGGGATCTTGGCATAATCGAATAAGTAGGCGGGCTAATTCATTTTCATCAAAGTGCGTATAAAAACAACAATGGGGTGCAATGAAATGACGTCCTGTACCTTCTTGAAAATCGATAAAAGGTAAACCAGTGCTCATCATTTCGAAGGGTACTAAGGAAAAATTGGTCATTGAAGGTGCAATCCCAAAGTCGCTTTGTTGATAAAGCTGTATTAGTTCAGGTCGGGTCAGTTTACCTAAGTTTTGCCCGTTAATAAACGTTTCCTCTTTTTCTGTGCCAAAGTAATTAATTTTTAGTTGATAACCTTTATTGTGAAGAATTTTCTCACAATTATTTAAGACAAATTGAATATTAATCGGAGCTCGTCTAGGACTATTGAACTTAGTATAAACAGCTAATTTAATAGTTTGTTTATTTTGGTAAGTACTAAAATCGCGTTTTTCATAAGGATAATTTTCTAAATCTACCGGAAAATTGATTTGATCTAAAGGGCTGTGCACTTGACAATTATTTTGCACCATTTGTTTACACCAAGGTCCTAGAGAAATCATATGCAAACCCAATTCATAAGTCTTTTTAGCTAATTGAAAACGGTCTCCAAAAGGATAAAAATAAGGCTCGTAATCTTGAACAAAGTAAATTTTGTAACCAGGAAGGTTTTTAATAATATAAGCCGATTCCCAGAGAGTAGCAATCCAGATATCAGATTGATGACTGGTCATTTCAGACATCTCTAAACATGTACCTTGATAACCCGGGTAGTTAAATTCGGCGTTATTTTCCATGCTCGCAGTACTTTGAGGAACATAACTTAAATAATAAACAGCATAACCTGCTTTTGTTAAAAGAGTTCCTAAGTGCAGCATTGTCGTTTGACCGCCATTATAGGCCTCAATGCCTGTGGTGACGAAAGTTATAGAATGATAATTCTTTTTTAGATCCTGCTGGGACATTTTATTATTAAAATAACCAAGAATGCTATCGTAATCATGAATATTACCTTCTTGAACAGATGCAACTTGTGTTTTTAAAGGTTTAACCACAAAACTTCATCCTCCTATAAAAAATATTTAGATACAATCAAGAAATTGACTACATCTAGTCCTAATTTACCACTCTTACTGGACAATGGGGCAAAAGTTGCTATTAAACTATCTTACTGCCATGGGCTTGTTCGACATTTAATACCCGCATAATATAAGCCACGTTACCTTTGGTGATGCCACCACCGGGTAGAATTTGGATTTGATCAAAAGCCATGTGAAAAGTTAATTCCAGAGGCAATTGCTGGGTAACATACAATAGTTGGTCGGTTTGTAATTAGTGGTGGGAAGTTAAAATGCCGAGGGCAATTCCGTCAGCTTGAGCTTGAGCGATTTTTTGCGCATCAAAGCGCATAATTTCGATTTCGTGGTGAGAATAGATAAAATTGCCACCGCGTGGACGCAACATTACAATCACCGGAATATGATGTTGGTGTGCGAAACGGACTGTTTCTGTGATTACTCCTAAACTGTGGGTGATACCACCCTGGGCGAGGTCAGCATTTAACTCCAGCCGATTGGCGCCGTGATTAATTGCGCGTACTGCAGACCGAAAATCACCAACACAAGCTTCTTTAATCATAAAATACCTTCTTACAATTATTCTTTTCTTTCATAATATAATAAAATAAAAGCTGAGAGTTTGTTTTAATCCAATTAAAAAGAAATTTACCACAAAAAAAACTGTAAATCCAGTATTGAAGGACTGAATTTACAGTTTTAATTTTAGTTATAAATTATTTGTCAACTGCTTTTGGAGCCGGCTTCCAGAGGCCATAAATAATACCGGCAACAATTGCTCCCACAAGCACGGCTAAGATGAATAACCAAGGCCGATTAGAAAGTGGTGAAACAAAGATTCCGCCATGAGGAGCTGGAACATTGACTTTCCATAATTGTGTTAAGCCGCCACCAATCGCAGCCCCAATTACACTGGAGATAATAACATGTAAAGGATCAGCCGCGGCAAAAGGAATAGCACCTTCGGTGATAAAGGCTGCACCTAAAATATAATTACTCATACCCGCTTCATGCTCTTGTTGCGTAAATTTATTTTTCCAAATGGTCGTGGCTAAGGCAATGGCCAATGGTGGAATCATCCCGCCAGCCATTACTGCTGCCATTAAAGCGCCATCCTTAGTAGCTGTGAAAGTACCAATCGCAAAAGCATAGGCTGCTTTATTGAAAGGACCACCCATATCTAAGGCCATCATTCCGGCTAAAATGGCACCTAAAATGACTGCATTACCGGTGCCCATGTGCGTCAAAAGTTGTGTAATAAACTGGTTGACGACTGCAAAAATCGGATCGATGGCAAAATACATAATGGCACCGACAATCAGTAAGCCAAAGACCGGATATAATAACATTGGTTTGAGCCCTTCCAAAGATTTCGGTACTTTCGCAAAAATCTTTTTCAACAGCACAATGACCCAACCAGCGATAAATCCACCTAATAGACCGCCAATAAAACCAGCCGGACTACTGGAATGCACAAAACTGGCACTGGCTTGCGAAGCCATATAACCAGCAACAAAACCAGGCATTAATGCAGGAAGATCAGCCATAGAAACAGCAATGTAAGCTGCTAAAACGGGAATTAAGAAACTAAAAGCAAAATTACCAATCCCATTAAAGAACAAGAAAGTAGTTGATTTAGGTCCTACTGTATTTTCCAACAAGAATGATAAAGCCATCAAAATTCCGCCGCCGACCACAAACGGTAGCATGTGGGAAACCCCATTCATCAAATCCGCATAAATTCGATTCCAAAGCGATTTTTCTTCGCCTTCGTCATTAGTACCAGCGCCAGCTTCACTAGGATCAGCATGATAAATTGGAGCTTTTCCGGCTTCAACTTTTTCAATCAATTCCTGCGGCTTATTAATTCCATCAATAACTGGGCGATTTAAGAGCGGCTTACCATCAAAACGGGGCATATCGACTTTTTTATCAGCAGTAATAATTACACCGTCAGCTTGCGCAATTTCCGCAGCAGTTAATTTATTCTTTACGCCTTCAGAACCATTGGTTTCTACGCGAATATCAACCCCTAATTTTTCTGCCTGTTCTTTCAAAGCGGCTTCGGCCATATACGTATGAGCAATACCGTTAGGACAAGCAGAGACTGCTACGATAAAACCTTTTTTAGGTTTCTGAGAATTTGTTGCAGCCGAACCGGCAGGAGCAGCTTGTTGTTGAGCTTTATCAGCCTGATCTTTTGCTTCTTTAGCTTTTTGAGCAGCATCAAAAAGTTCCTGCACTTGTTCAGGAGTTTGAGCTTTTTTTAAATTAGCTACTAATTGGGAATTAATTAAAAGAGCCGAAAGGGCAGCTAAAGCTTGAAGATGTAAGCTATCAGCTCCTTCAGGAGCGGCAATCATAAAGAAGAGATTAACTGGTTGCCCGTCAAGAGCATCGTAATCCACCCCTTTATTACTTTTGGCAAACATAACTGTCGCTTTTTTAACAGCCTTATCGCGTGCATGCGGCATCGCAATGCCATCACCAATCCCGGTGCTGGTTTCTGCTTCACGTTTTAAAATATCAGCTTTAAAAAGATCTACATCATCGATTACGTCATGTTTTTTATAGTTTGCAACCATTTCATCAATTGCTGCTTCTTTGGTTGTGGCCTGCAAATCCATAATCATGACATCTTTATGGAGTAATTCTTTTAAGTCCATGAATTTTTCCTCACTTTTATTGGATTTGGGTAATTTTAATTTTTTGATAAACTTCTTGAATTTTTGCTTTTTGTGCTAAATCTTCACTAAAGGCAGTCGCAGATCCACAGGCTGCACCTTGACGCAGGCTGGCTACTGGATCTTGATTCTGCATCCACGTACCAACAAAACCGGCAATCATCGAATCACCTGCACCCACCGAATTTTTTACAGGTTCTTTCGGGGCGTTACACTGATAGGCATGCTCCGGTGTGACTAACAAAGCTCCAGCTCCAGCCATGGAAACCAAAACATTTTGCGCTCCTTGTGTTAACAGCTCTTGAGCAGCTGCAATAATTTGTTTTGTATCAGTGAAAGCCGTCTGAAATAACTCGGCTAATTCATGATGGTTGGGCTTAATTACCAGCGGATGAAGCGATAAGGTGTCTAGTAAAGCTTTGCCAGTGGTATCAATGACAAATTGCGCTCTTAATTGTTTTACCAGTTGAGCAATTTCCAGATAAAATTGATTATCTAATTGTACAGGTAAACTGCCAGACATGATAACAACATCTTGTGCATTAATTTGACTAACTTTATCCAATAGAGCTTCCTTTTCAGCAGCACTAATTGCCGGGCCTTGGCCGTTAATTTCTGTTTCTTCATCTTCAGCCTTAACTTTAACATTAATGCGGGTATCACCACTTACTGTCACAAAATCAGTGTTTAAATGATGTTGCTGCAGCATGTGGGTGAACATTTGTCCCGTCTCACCGCCAACAAATCCCCATGCAGTAGAATCTATCGCCAGTTCTTGGAGAATGCGGGAAACATTAATACCTTTACCTCCGGGTAATTTAAAATCAGCTTGAGTCCGATTGACCACACCGACTGTGAGTTGTTTTAACTGTAGAACATAATCAATTGATGGATTGGCCGTAATGGTATAAATCAATTTTTAACCTCCGTTACTTTAGTATAGTCAAGCAAATGGTGATAAGCAGTGGTGGATAAATGATCAGTAATTAATTGTGCAGCTGCCAAATTAGCAAATTTGCTAAAACGGACCTGACCATATTTGGAACTATCTGCCAAAACATAGGCCTGATCGGAATGCTGAATGGCTAATCTTTTAACTGCTGATTCATCTGGATCAGGAGTAGTATAGCCGTGAACGTAATCAAAGCCGTTAGTTCCCATAAAAGCCCGGTTGATATGACAATTGTCTAAATACATTGCAATATGAGGACCAACTGTAGCCTTAGTTAAGGAACGTAAATTACCACCTAAAATAATAGTTTTAATCTGGTAATCGGCTAAGATAGAACCATTATCTACACTATTAGTGATAACTAGTAACTGCTGCTTATTTTGTAAAAAAGGAATCATTTTTTGAACAGTTGTACCAGAATCTAAAAAAATGACTTCGTTATTTTGGACCAGTGCGGCCGCATGTTTTGCAATCTGTCGTTTTTGTTGCAGCGACATTTGCTGACGTTGTGAAACGCGCGCTTCCTCATGTAGATGGGAATTGAGAGATTTACAACCGCCATGAACCCTTAATAACAATTGTTGCTTTTCCAATTGCATTAAGTCTCTTCTAATAGTAGAGACGGAAGCACCGGTTAACTTCATCAAATCTTTAGTTGTTAGAACTTGATTAGATTTTAATTGTTGTAAAATGAGCTGATGACGCCGCTCTGTAATCACTTACACCTCACCTCCATTTCATATAATACACTATTTTTATTCAAAAACAATCAAAAGCGTTCAAAACTGATTAAAAATTTAGTGCTAAAAAGATGGATTTTTCAGGTAATTATAGTCAATAATTCAGTTAAGTATGATAAAATAATTGATTGATAAGAATCAATGGAGGAACTGCATGTTTGTTGATAATGTAACAATTACAGTTAAGGCTGGTAATGGTGGCGATGGTGCGGTAGCTTTTCGTCATGAAAAATATGTTCCCAAAGGCGGTCCAGCTGGCGGTGATGGTGGTAATGGTGGCAGTGTGATTTTAAAAGTTGATTCGGGACTCAGAACTTTAACTGATTTTCGTTATCGGCGCCATTTTAAAGCTGAGGCTGGTGGTGCTGGCATGATTAAGGCCATGCACGGCGCTAACGCTAAAGATATTTATATTACTGTACCACCAGGGACGATTGTAACTGATTTAGATAGTGGTCAAGTCTTAGGTGATTTAACGCAGAATGAGCAGGAATTAGTAGTAGCTCAAGGTGGCTATGGTGGGCGCGGCAATATACATTTTGCTAATTCTCGTAACACAGCTCCGGAAGTAGCTGAAAACGGCACAGCTGGTGAGCAGCGGGCACTAAAGCTCGAACTACGAGTACTGGCCGATGTGGGCTTAGTGGGTCTACCTTCAGTAGGTAAATCCACTTTATTGTCAACGGTAACTGCTGCCAAGCCGAAAATTGCGGCCTATCATTTTACGACTTTGAGTCCGAACTTAGGGATGGTGCAATTAGCTGACGGCCGGGATTTTGTCTTAGCAGATTTACCGGGGCTGATTGCCGGGGCTTCACAAGGCAGTGGCTTAGGTTTTCAGTTTTTACGTCATATCGAAAGAACACGCGTAATTTTACATTTAATAGAGATGGATCCTAATAATGGCCGCGATCCAGTAGCTGATTATCGCCAAATTTGTCAAGAGTTGAATAATTATGATTCAAAAATTCTTCTACGGCCGCAAATAGTTGTAGCTACCAAAATGGACCTTACAGGAGCACAACAGTGTTTGGCTAACTTTAAACAGGAATTGGGCTCTGAAATAGCAGAGATTTATCCTATTTCCAGTGTCACCCATCAAGGAGTCCAAGATTTAATGCGCCACACTGCGGATGTTTTAGCAAAACTTCCTCCTGAGACTACAACAAAAGCTGCGACTCAAGAATCTGATGAAAAGATTTATCATTTTGCTCTAGACGATAAGAAAGAGTTAAAAGTACAGAGATTAGATGAGCATACTTATCAAGTCCTTAGTCCACGGGTTAGTGAGCTTTTACAACGTAGTAATTTAGATTACCAAGATGGTATTATGCGCTTTGCACGAAAATTACAACGATTGGGAGTTGACGATGCCTTAATTCAGGCGGGGGCTCAAACTGGAGATACAGTTGTCATTGATGATTTTGAATTTGAGTTTATGTAAGATATTGGAGTAAAATTAAAGTGAACAAGTCAAGTCGTCGTTATATTAATGGCTTTGATGGGTTACGGACAATCGGGGTTTTAGGAGTTATCTTATACCATTTAAACCGTGATGTTTTTTCGGGCGGTTACTTGGGGGTCCCAATTTTTCTGGCATTATCAGGCTACTTAATTACGGATCAAATTTTGCGGGCTTTGCGTAAAAGGGGAGTTTTTAATTTTAAAGCGTATTACTGGAAAAGAATTAAACGCCTGTATCCTGGTCTCTTGTTAATGTTATTATCCGCCAGCTCTTATATGGTTTTTTTTCAAAAAAATTTATTAGCAAATTTACGGGCTGTTTTTGTAGCCAATGTTTTGAATGTTTATAACTTTTGGCAAATTGCCCATGGGCAGTCTTATTTTGAACGTTTTGCCGGCAATCAATCGCCCTTTACACATATGTGGACCCTCTCAATTCAGGGTCAATTTTATTTCTTGTGGCCGCTAATTTTAGTGTTGCTTTTACGATTTATATCAGAAAAGCGCGTATTAGGTTTAACTTTTTTAATGACCTGTATGTCAGCCTTTTTAATGGCGCTCTTGTATAATCCGCAGGTTGATCCTAGTCGGGTTTATTATGGATCTGATACAAGAATTTTTTCCATTTTTTTAGGTTGTTTATTAGCTTTTGTCTGGCCAACGGATCGGCTACGAAAGAACATTCTCAAACAAGATAAAATTTTCCTGAATGTCAGTGGCGGTTTGGCTTTTGCGGGAATGCTTTGGTTTATGTTAAAAATGAAAGCTACGCAACCATTTACTTATCGCGGTGGTATTTTAATTTTTTCTGTTTTAACAACTATTGTTATCGCTGTAACGGCTCATCCGGCCGCGATTTGGAATCGGCTGTTAACTAACCCGTTGTTTAGTGAAATTGGGAAGTTAAGCTACGGGATTTATTTATATCAATACCCAGTGATGGTTTTTTTTGAAGCTAAAGTTATGAATTTGGCGGATCATCGAATTTTGTATCCTGTAATCGAATTGAGTTTGATAATTATTATCAGTTGGCTTTCTTATTATCTGGTAGAGCGGCCTTTAGCCCAACAAAAAGGGGCAAATTTATGGCGCCAGGCTTTTTTGCCGCGGCATTTGAGTTCTAAATTAGGTTTCAGCTTGCTGGGGTTGGTTGTTGTAGCTGGTACTTATGGTCTGGTTAAATCTGGCCAAGTACCGGCCGGAAACGTTAATCATAGTCAATTAGCTCAAAATATTAAAGAAAATCATCGGCAAAATAATAGTAATAATCGGCGAATCGTGCAAAAGCTGCATGAGCAAAGTGCGAAAAAGACTTCTTCTAAATCGAATGAACAAGTGCTTAAATGGCGGCAGCAAGCGCAAAAGCATCCTGTTAATCGGCGTTATGAAAAAATGGGTTTGTCTCAATTTGATCTACAACGGGCACACGACTTGCCGGCTTTAGCTATCGGTGATTCAGTAATGGTGGACGGTTCTGCCGGTTTACGTAAGCTTTTTCCGAATATGATTATTAATGCTGACGTTAGTCGCGGAATTGATGTGGCTTTAGATTTACTTCAATATTATAAAAATAAGGGTCTTTTACCGGATGTCGTAGTTCTGGGAATGGGCACTAACGGAATGATTAGTGCTGCGCAAATTCAAAAAGCCATGCAAATTGCGGGTCCTCAAAGACAAGTTTTTTGGATTAATGTCCATGTACCGACAAAGCCTTGGGAAAAACCCGTGAATAATATTTTGAATCAGCAGGCTCGTAATTTTACTAATTTACAGATAATCGATTGGTATAGTTATTCCCAGAAACATGCAAATTGGTTTTTTGAAGATCAGGTTCATACCAATAAAAAGGGCTCCCAACATTATAGTTATTTTATTGCCCAACAAATTTTAAAAAAAGTTAAATATTAAGATGTGGAAGTTGAAAAATGGAATTAGAGTTTTTAGGAACTGGTGCTGGAGCTCCTTCGCGTAGTCGTAATGTTTCCAGTGTAGCTTTAAAATTATTAAATGAACGTAATGAAATTTGGCTGTTTGATGTCGGGGAAGCCACACAACAACAGATCTTGGCAACTACGATTAAACCCCGTAAAATTAGTAAAATCTTTATTACTCATTTACATGGAGACCATATTTTTGGATTGCCGGGATTATTATCTTCCCGTTCTTTTCAGGGCGGACAAACGCCACTAGAGTTATATGGCCCTCAAGGTATTAAAAAATTTGTGCAGACTGCCTTAAATTTATCAGATAGTCATTTGGGTTATCAGATTAATTATCATGAAATTAAAAATCCCGGTGTAATTTTTGAAGATCAGACTTTTAAAGTAACCTGTGGTAAATTAGATCATCGGATTGTTTCTTATGGTTATCGTATCGAAGAAAAACCGCATCCGGGAGAATTGTTAGTGGACCAACTGCAACAATATCAGATTCCCAATGGGCCGCTCTGGGGACAATTGAAAAGAGGAGAGTCCATTCAATTAGCTGATGGTACGGTTTTAAATGGACAAGACTTTATTGGCCCGGCACAGCCGGGAAGAACTATTACTATCATTGGTGATACCCGTTACACAGCAGAAAGTGTTAAACTGGCATTAAAGGCTGATGTTTTGGTGCACGAAAGTACGTTGGCCGGCTCAGAAGCAAAATTAGCTCATCAGCATTTTCATTCGACTAGTAGACAAGCAGCTCAAGTGGCTCAAAAAGCCGGAGTGCAACAATTACTGCTGACTCATATTTCTGCTCGTTATGTAGGAAATAAATTTTATGAGCTTTTAAATGATGCGCGCGAAGTTTTTCCTCAAAGTTATGTAGTAAAAGATTTTGATCACTTCGAAATCAAGTTTAAACGCCAGGAGCTATCCTCATGACTAATATAATCAAACTACGTGATCTTCAGAATAAAAATATTGTTATCACCGGTGCTTCGTCAGGAATTGGCTGGCAGATTGCCTTAAAATTGGCCGCACAAAATGCAAATTTGATTCTCATTGCCAGGCGTGAAGAACGTTTACTGCAATTACAAAAACAATGCCAGGCATTATCAACTAAAACTGTTGCAATCCAGGTATTAGATGTTAGTGATGCTGCACAAGTGCAGGCAACC
The DNA here is from genome assembly GCA_013346905.1 of Bombilactobacillus mellis. Lineage (GTDB taxonomy): Bacteria > Bacillota > Bacilli > Lactobacillales > Lactobacillaceae > Bombilactobacillus > Bombilactobacillus mellis_A. Next base: position 1,208,501 of record JAAEDX010000001.1, on the reverse strand, counting down.
GTTGAAAAAATAATTACTAATTACCAACATTTGGATGTTTTAATTAATGCGGCCGGTTTTGGCGATTTTACCAACTTTGTGGAAACTGATTACGATTTATGGCGGCGAATGTTTCAAGTTAATGTTCTGGGGACCATGTTAATGTCCCGTTACATTGCTGCAAACATGATGGAGCAGGAGTTAGGGCAAATTATTAATATTGGTTCGATGGGTGGTAAAATTGCTACGCCTAAGTCAGCGGTTTATTCGGCTACAAAGGCGGCGGTAATTGCTTTTTCTAATAGTTTAAGACTAGAACTAAAGCCTTTTAATATCCAAGTAACTACCGTTAATCCCGGACCAGTGAATACTGCTTTTTTTAAACAAGCAGATCATACCGGCAAATATGTCGAAACAGTAGATTTTATTATGCTTGATCCTGAAAAACTCGCACAAAAAATTGTAGCTAGTATTGGGAATTCAGTTAGAGAAATTAATGTACCTTTTATTATGGAAATAGGGCATGTTTTTTATGAAATTTTTCCTAGATTAGGGGATTGGGTAACGCAAAATATTGGTAATAAGAAATAAAAAAATTGACAAATTCATATTAATTATGGGAAAATACAAAAGATGCTTGCTCTCTTGAAGATTTGATAGTAACATGTCATAGGTATGGTACTGACCAATATGAGGTTTTATGTATCTGTAAGAGTAATTGGAAAAGGAGATAATTAAACATGGCTGTTCCAGCAAGAAAAACATCTAAACAAAAAAAGCGTCAACGTCGAGGACATATTAAATTAAGTCAACCGAATATTCAATTTGATGTCACCACAGGTGAATATCGCATGAATCATCATGTTTCCCCTAAGGGATTTTATAAAGGACGTCAAGTTGTAAAGGCAAACCAAGGCAACAATTAAAAAGGGACTTAAAAAGGTTCAAGAAAAGATAGCCAAAATTAGTGATGGGGTACTTTACCTCATCCTATTTTTATACCTAAAAACACCAGCAATTTTTAATTTTAAAGACATTGGTGTCTGCTCCAAGCTGAAGAAAAAGGATAACCCTCTGCGGGTTATCCTTTTTTAGAATTAGGTTGCATAATATGTGGCAAAACACAAAGAATAATGCCAAAAATAATGGAAACAATTAGAGTATTCATAGGGTTATAAGTGGCACTGACAAGAGAAGAACCAATAAAACCAATGACTTGTCCATAAACAACTGTCCAAAACAGAACTACGAGATATTTCAAAACGTCCATCTCACTTTCATAGCCAAATTTTAACACATAAATTAAAGCCTTTCTATAAATTTTTGAAAAAAATGCGGTAAAATGACAGCAAGAGGAGGTTGTTATGGCAACACAATTGCAAGTTTTGAGCAGCTATACCTTATTGCAAAGTACTATTGATCTTAATCAGTTAGTGGATCAGGCACAAAAGCTGGGCTATACTAGTGTGGCTTTAACGGATATTAATGTTACTTATGGATTGGTAAAATTTTATAAATTAGCGCATCAAAAACACTTACATCCTATTTTGGGGATGACCATTGCCGCTCCAGGTTTGATTGAGCCAACAGAAAATTATCATCTGGTAGTTTTGGCTAAAAATATTAAGGGTTATCATAATTTATTAAAGTTATCAACCGCTTTAATGACGCAAGTGGATCATTTTCGTTTGCCAAATTATGAATCACTTTTAGAAGATTTAATTATGATTGTACCAACACAACAGAGTGAACTCAGCCAACTGTTATTCAAAGGTTCTTCAAAAGTGGCAGATTATGTCCAAGCGCTCAAGAAAATTAAGCATCATGACCTGTATTTGGGAGTCGGTTTATGCAACCACGCTGAAAAACAGGTTTCTGTCATTCAACGTTTAGCTCAATTACATGATTTACCTTGTGTCGCCATAGATGAAATAAGATATTTAAAAGCCGAAGATGCTTTTAGTAATGAAGTTCTGCATCATATTGCCCAAGGTGAGAAAATCTCTTATTTCACTAAAGAAGGGGAAAACTATTTCCGTTCTAACCAAGATTTTACGGAAGCTTTTCAAAAACACAATCTGCAAACGGCCGTTGACAATACGCAAAAAATTGCTGAACAATGTCAATTAGATATTCCTTTTCAAAGAACGCAATTACCTAAGTTTGCCACTCCCCAAAATTTAGATTCTATGACTTATCTAAAGCAGTTGGTAGCTCAAGGCTTAAAGCACCTGTTGGGCGCGCAAATTCCCGCGGCTTATCAACAGCGGGCTCAACATGAGTTAGCCGTAATCGCTAAAATGGGCTATGCTGATTATTTTTTAATCGTCTGGGATGTAATCAAGCAAGCACATCAGCGAAAAATTATGACCGGGCCGGGGCGGGGTTCTGCTGCTGGTTCTTTAGTCAGTTATGCTCTTGGTATTACGCAAATTGATCCTGTGGAATATGATCTGTTATTTGAAAGATTTTTAAATCCAGAACGTGTGGATATGCCGGATATTGATTTGGATATTCCCGATGATCGTCGTGACGATTTGGTCCAGTATATGCAACACAAATATGGTGATAACCATATGGCCCAGATTATTACTTTTGGCACTTTTGCAGCTAAACAAGCAATTCGTGATGTAGGTCGAGTTTTTGGTTTGAGTCAACTGGAATTAAATCGCTGGTCCAAAGCTATTCCCAGTGTTTTAGGAATTGATTTAAAAACGGCCTATCAACAATCACCGGCTTTGCAGAATTTGTATCGCCAGTCTGTCCGTAATCAATTAATTTTTAAAACAGCTCTAAAAATTGAAAATTTGCCGCGGCATTTTTCAACTCATGCTGCCGGCATTGTCCTTAGTGCCAGTGATTTAGAGGAAACTGTTGCTTTGCAAAAAGGCGGCAGTGATGGGGCCTTGTTGACACAGCAAACGAAAGAAAATGTCGAGGCTTTAGGCCTGTTAAAAATTGATTTTTTGGGTTTGCGTAATTTAACTATTCTTAATGCCGCCGTGCAACTAATTCGGCATTATTTTGATTCCAACTTTGAATTAAAGAATATTTCCTTACAAGATGAACCCACCCTCCAGCTTTTTCAAAGAGGTGATACAGCCGGAGTTTTTCAATTTGAATCAGCGGGAATTCGTTCAGTACTGCGCCGTCTAAAACCGACTAGTTTTCAAGATATTGTGGCTACCAATGCCCTTTATCGGCCCGGCCCGATGCAAAACATTAATCATTTTATTGCCCGTAAGCATCATCAAGAACCGATTAGCTATCCTGATGACAGCCTAGAGCCAATTTTGCGTTCTACTTATGGAGTATTAGTCTATCAAGAGCAGGTAATGCAAGTGGTAGCTCAAATGGCAGGCTTTAGTCTGGCAGAAGCTGATTTACTGCGGCGGGCGATTGCCAAAAAAAATGACTCTTTACTGGAACAAAAACGTGATCAATTCGTAACTAAGGCTGTAGCTCGCGGACATCAGCGGCAAAAAGCGCTGAAAGTATACGATTATATTGAACGTTTTGCTAATTATGGTTTTAATAAGTCGCATGCAGTAGCCTATAGTAAACTGGCTTTTTCTTTGGCTTATATTAAAGTCCATTATCCGCAAGCTTTTTTTGCGGCCCTTTTAAATTCCAATATCAATAATGATACCAAGATTACTAATTATTTACAGGCTTTAAAAGTACGAAAAATCCAGGTTTTACCTCCTAGTGTTAATGAGAGTCAGCAATATTTCACCTTGGAAGATCAACAGCATTTGCGCTTTGGCCTGTTTTTTATTAAAAAAGTGCGCCGGGACTTAGTTAAGGAAATTTTAAATAAACGAAAATCGGGAAAATATCACGATATCGTTGACTTTTTACGTCGGTTAGATCCACGTTTTTTAAAAAAGGAAAATATTTTACCCCTGGTTTATAGTGGGTCTTTAGACGTTTTCACCAGCAATCGGCGCCAGTTGGTGCAGAACATAACGGATTTAATTGAAAGCATCAAATTAGCTGCCGGAAGTATTGCCTTGTTTGATGTTGTAAGGCCGAAACAACAGCCAGTTGCTGATTTTTCTATCAATGAGAAATTGACACTGGAAAAACAATATTTAGGCACCTATGTCACAGGCCATCCCGTGGAGCGGTATGAAAAAAAATTAACTGGCTATCACTTGCAAAAATCTGTTGATTTAAAAATCGGACATACGGCCCAGGTTTTATATTATATTCAAGATATACGTGTGATTAGAACTAAAAAAGGCGAACAAATGGCTTTTTTAAATGGTGGCGATGATTTGGGAGATTATCCGATAACTGTCTTTCCGAGACTTTATCAACGAGTGCAGTTAGAAGCTCAGCAAGTTTACCTAATGAAGCTTAAAATTACTTCCAGTAGCAAAAATCCGAAAGAATATCTGGCCCAGAAAATAGAATTAGTCGCTGAAGTGTCCCCTAAACCACAGGAGCATCAATTATATGTTCGTTTTCAAACCAAAAATAATCAAAATTTGGAACATTTACTGAAAATATCACAGAAATTTCCAGGAGAAACGCCGGTGGTGGTCTATTTTGCTGATAGTGATGAAAAATTTTTACTGAAAAAGCAAAATTATATTGCTTATAATGCCAGTTTGCGGGCAGAACTGACGGCCTTAGTGGGTGCAAATAATTTTATTTATCAATGATTACGTTTTTTATGAAAATAAGAATGTAATTTCTTCCAAATAATGTTATATTTTTTAGTGGGACTTTTAAGATGAAATCAAATTTGTCTGAGGTGTAAAGATGAAGAAAATTGGTATTATGACTAGTGGTGGTGATGCACCAGGCATGAATGCAGCTATTCGTGCTGTAGCACGGCGGGCTATGTCATATGGTTTTGAAGTTTATGGAATTAAGTATGGCTATGCCGGTTTAGTAGCGGGAGATCTTTTTAAGATGGAACGCTCCAGTGTTGGTGACATTATTACTCGTGGTGGTACTATTCTTTATTCTGCCCGTTATCCGGAATTTGCCAATGAAGAAGGCCAATTAAAGGGCATTGAACAGTTAAAAAAGTTTGGTATTGACGCTTTAGTGGTAATAGGTGGTGATGGTTCATATCACGGAGCGCTGCGTTTGACTGAACATGGCTATAATGCTGTCGGCTTACCAGGCACGATTGATAACGATATACCTTATACTGATTTCACTATTGGTTTTGATACAGCGGTGAATACTGTTGTAGAGTCCATTGATAAAATTCGTGATACAGCAGCCAGCCATGAACGGACTTTTGTTATCGAAGTAATGGGTCGTGGTGCTGGTGATATTGCATTGTGGGCTGGAGTTGCCGGTGGTGCCGATGAAATTATTGTACCTGAGCGGCCCTTTGAAATTAAACGCATTGCTCAAAATATTCAGAGCTTGCGCGCCCGGGGAAAAAAGCATACAATTGTTGTTTTAGGCGAAGGCGTTATGCATGCGCAAGAGTTCATGGATCAGTTGAAACAATACGGAGATTTTGATGCCCGCAGTACAGTTTTAGGACATGTGCAAAGAGGTGGTTCACCCACTGCCCGTGATCGTGTTTTAGCTAGTAAAATGGGCGCTTATGCAGTTGATTTACTCAAGGCAGGTAAAGGTGGCATTGCAATTGGTATGGAAAAAAATCAATTGACCTACCATCAGATGACTGATTTATTTGAAGGTCGGCATCAGCCGGATTTAGCTTTATATGAGATAAACAAAACTTTAGCAAAGTAAATAAATTCTGGTATACTGGCTTTGCGTATAATCATTTTTAAATTTTTAAAAGGAGAGACATTGATGAAAAGAACCAAAATTGTTAGTACTTTAGGACCGGCTAGTAATAGCGTTGATACAATCGTTAAATTAATTGAAGCAGGTGCTAATGTCTTTCGTTTTAACTTTTCTCATGGGGACCATGAAGAGCATCTTGAACGTATGAACATGGTTCATGAAGCAGAAAAAATTACTGGTAAAACCGTAGGTATTATGTTGGATACCAAAGGTGCAGAAATTAGAACTACTGATCAAGAAGGCGGCAAGTTTGAAGCTCAAGAAGGAGCAACCATCCGCGTTTCCATGGATGATCAATTAGTAGGTAATCCTCAAAAAATCGCGGTTACTTATCCCGGTTTATATGATGATACACATGTTGGCGGCCATGTCTTAATTGATGATGGTTTAGTTGATTTAAAAATTACGGACAAAGATGAAGAGCATAAAGAACTGGTTACTATCGTTCAAAATGCCGGTACTATAGGTTCTAAAAAAGGTGTTAATGCTCCCGGTGTAGAAATTCGTTTACCAGGTATTACCGAAAAAGATACTGATGATATTAATTTCGGCTTAGATCATGGTATTAATTATATTTCAGCTAGTTTTGTGCGCAAGGCTCAAGACGTTTTAGATATTCGGGAATTATTGGAAGCTAAACATATGGAACATGTGCAAATTTTCCCGAAAATTGAGTCCCAAGAAGGTATTGATAACATCAATGATATCTTAAAAGCATCTGATGGTTTAATGGTTGCTCGTGGTGATATGGGTGTCGAGATTCCTTTTGAAAATGTTCCTTTTGTTCAAAAATCACTTATTAAAAAATGCAATGCTTTAGGAAAACCGGTTATTACTGCAACACAAATGTTAGATTCCATGCAGGAAAACCCCCGTCCAACTAGAGCCGAAGTAACTGATGTTGCAAATGCGGTTTTAGATGGTACTGACGCTACGATGCTTTCAGGTGAAAGTGCTAATGGCGACTACCCGGTAGAATCAGTTGCAGCAATGAGTAAAATCAATCTTAAGACTCAAGCTCAATTAGATAGTGCTAATACATTGGCTTTACAACGCTTTGAAGAATATAAGGGTGCTAATGCTACTGAATCCATCGGTGAATCAGTTGTCCGTGCTGCCCAAGAATTAGGCATTCACACTATTGTGACAGCTACCAACTCCGGTTATACAGCACGAATGATTTCTAAATATCGTCCTAGTGCTGATATTTTGGCTATTACTTTTGACGAAGAAACTCAACGTGGTTTAACTGTCAATTGGGGTGTAGTGCCAATAGTAGCTCAAAAACCTAACACAACCGATGAAATGTTCGATTTGGCTACCCAAAAAGCACAGGAATTAGGTTTTGCTAAAGAAGGCGATCTAATCTTAATTGTTGCTGGTATTCCAGTAGGTGAGAGTGGAACTACTAATTTAATGAAGATTCAATTGATCGGTTCTAAATTAGTTAAAGGCCAAGGTGTTGGTGATGAAACTGTCGTTGGTAAAGCGGTAATTGCCCACAGTGCTGAAGAAGCTCAAAACAAGATTAAAGATCAAGATATTTTAGTGGTGGAAAATACTGATAAAGATTATCTGCCGGCACTGGAAAAAGCTAGTGCTTTGGTTGTTGAAAACGGCGGCTTAACTTCTCATGCAGCAGTAGTTGGAATTGCAATGGGAATTCCAGTTATTGTAGGTGCTCAGGATGCTACTAAATTAATTAAGGATGAAGAAATTATTACGGTTGATTCTCGTCGGGGAAATGTCTACCGTGGAGCTTCTAATTCGTTATAAAAGTTTCTTAATTTAAGATATTATTGCTAACCTCCAAGATGGAATTAAAATCCATTTTTGGAGGTTCTCTTTTTATTTATATGATAAGATAGTTACTAGCCATGAGGTGAAAAAATGGAAAGTTGGCTTTTTCTCTTAATTATTTTAGTAATTGCAATTATCGGAAAAAATAAATCGCTTCAAATTGCAGCCGTAATAGTTCTGCTTTGTAAATTGTTCCCTCATACCAAAAATTTAATGCAGATTGTTCAAAACCGAGGTATTAATTGGGGTGTTACGATAATTTCTATCGCGATTTTGATGCCGATTGCCCTGGGAAAAATTGGTTTTCGGGATCTATTAAATGCTTTTAAAGGCCCGGCCGGTTATGTGGCTGTTTTTTGTGGAATTCTTGTGGCAGTATTATCGGCTAAGGGTGTCCATTTAATGGCTACAAGCCCGGAAATGACAGTGGCGTTGGTTTTTGGAACAATTTTAGGAGTGGTTTTATTTAAAGGAATTGCTGCGGGGCCGGTCATTGCTTCTGGTATGACCTATTGTATCGTTACTTTACTGGCTAATATCGGGATTAAGTAGATTATGAGGTGTAGTTTTGGAATTACAAGAATTATTAGGAACCGTGCAAACTGGCACAATTAATGATCAAAATGAGCAGTATTTTTTTGTTGGTGTTGCCGGTTTTACTTTTAGATTAAATAAACAGGAGCTGGCTTCTAGCAGTTCACCGATACTCGGGTTTTTATATGAAAATCAAAATCATCAATTGGTCATGACTACTAAAATCCCCGTAAGCGGATGTCATCGTTACGGTTTTGGACAAGTAGTAGACGTGCGTACTGATTTAGGGGTTTTTGTCGATATCGGCTTACAGGATAAAGATATTGTAGTATCCTTGGATGATTTGCCTAATTTAAAGTCCTTATGGCCGAAAAAAGACGATCGCTTATTAATCGCTCTAAAAGTAGATAAAAAAAATCGGATGTGGGGGCAATTGGCTGATGGCAGCATTTATCAACAAATTAGTCGTCCTTTTCCCGCTAATTGGAAAAATAAAAATGTTACGGCTACAGTTTATCGTCTCAAATTAAGTGGTTCTTTTGTCTTAACTTCAGATTATTATCTGGGCTTTATTCATGCCAGTGAGCGGCAGCGGGAACCGCGCTTGGGTGAAGTAGTTCATGGGCGAATTATCGGTAAAAGCTATGACCATTTGAATATTTCTTTAAAGCCGCGGGCCTATGAAGAAATTAATGATGATGCGGCAATGATTTTAGCGGTTTTACAACACCAGCCGACTAAAACTTTAAATTTTAACGATAAAAGTTCCCCTGCAGCCATTAAACAATATTTTGGTATAAGTAAAGGTAATTTTAAACGCGCTGTCGGTCATTTGTTAAAACAAAAAATGATTACCCAAGATGAGCAAGGAATTAGTTTAGTTAACAAAGATCAGTAATTTCAGTAATTGGCTTTCAATTTTAATAAATAAATTGTATTTTTTCAGAAATCAGAGGATATTCGCTGAACAATAGAGATTGCCAACAGCGGAGGAGTAGAAAAATGTTAATTAAATATAGTCCTGACTATCAAAAAATCGCCATGGGATTTATGTCTTATATTCCAGAACTAAAAGATTTAGACCATTTACGGATGGAATTGAAGCTATATACTACAGATTCACGGCATCAACTGTTATTATATAAAAATAATGGTGGTAATTTTGCGGGGGTGATTGCTGTCGAAATCCAAAATCAACAAAATCAAATCGTGATGGTGCGTTACCTTTCTTTGAGTCCGGCTGAGCGTTCAACTAATAACATTTATCAGGTTCTGGATGAAATCCAAGCCTACTATCCGCAAGCTAAAATCATGGGTTCTATTGCCGTAACCCCTTTGATTTTGGCTTGGCAACAGCGCAAGCCTTTAGGAAAATAAAGTGGAAAAATTACAATTAGTTTTATCAGATTTTCAAGGTCCATTGGATTTATTATTGCATCTGATTCGCCAATCCAAAATTGATATTTATAATATTCCAATTGCCGGAATTACTGAACAATATATGGAATATTTACACAAAATGAACGTTCTGCAATTAGATATTGCGGGCGATTATTTGGTAATGGCGGCTACTTTAATGCGCATTAAAAGTCAGTTATTGTTGCCCCAAGCGCCAACTGAACAGCACACTACTACTTCTGGCAATACAGGGGATCCTCGCAGCGACTTGGTGGCACAATTATTGACTTATCAAGCTTTTAAAAGTGTGGCCCAGACTTTAAAACAACAAGAAAAAAAACGCCGACAATTGCATGCTAAATCCCTATCAGCTTTGGCGGCGGCTAAGGATAAGGGAATCAGATTAAAACCGGGAGTTAAAGTGGCTGCCGATTTAGCCAGAGCTGTGGCCGATTTATTGCAAAGGCAGAATTTATCAAGGCGACCACCGCAAATTAAAGCGGAGAAGATTACTTTGAAGCAGGCTCAAACAGCGATTATGGAACAACTGCAACTACAGCCACAGACTACTTTTGGTAATTTATTGCGCCAACAAGCAGGCATTGAAGAAGTAGTAACCAAATTTATGGCGTTATTAGAGTTAATAAAAAAGCAGGTTATTGTAGTACAACAAACTGATTATCAGGCAGATATTTTAGTACAATTAAGGTCGAAGTTATTATGCAATTAAAACAAGCGCTGCTGGCTATTTTGTATACAGCGGGAGAACAAGGAGTAACAATATCGACATTGGCAGAAGTTTTACAAGCCGATCAAGCCGCTTTGCGTCAACAGCTAACACAATTGCAGCAGCAATTGAATGTAGATGACACTAAGGCTTTAATGATTGAACAATATGGTAAAAAATACCGTCTTTTAACTAAGTCTGCCTACCAAGGGATAATTGATAGATATCTATGTAATGAACAGGCCAGTAATTTAAGTCAGGCCGCTGTAGAAATTTTGGCAATTATTGCCTATAAGCAGCCTATCACCCGCGTTGAAATTGATTCTTTACGAGGAGTAAAAAATAGCAGTAGTACGCTGCAATCCTTGCAAAATCGGCGCTTAATAACTACTAAAGGTCGAAAAGAAGTTGTGGGCCGCCCCATCATGTATATTACTACCGATGAATTTTTAAATTATTTTGGCCTCCATTCTTTAGCAGATTTACCTGATCTGGCCAATTTTCAAAATGAAAGTAAGCAGCATGCACTGAATATAGATTTGTTTTCAGAAAAATAAAGGGAGCATTTATGGAGAATAAACAAAGATTACAAAAATTAATTGCTAATGCCGGGGTGACTTCACGACGTAAGGCTGAAAAATTAATTGTAAATGGTCAAGTCCGGGTAAACGGAGAGATTGTTAAAGAATTGGGATCGAAATTTACAGTACATGACCGAATTGAAGTTAATGGAGTCCCCTTAGAGAGGGATCCTAAAATTTATATTTTGTTTTATAAACCGCGCGGAGTTATTAGTTCAGTCCACGATGAAAAAAATCGGAAAGTAGTGACCGATTATTTTACCGATATTATTGAGGCCCGTATTTATCCCGTGGGGCGTTTAGATTATGATACTTCGGGGTTATTATTATTAACTAATGATGGAGATTTAACTAATCATTTACTGCATCCGCGCAATCAAATTAACAAGGTGTATGTTGCCAAGGTTAATGGAGTAATTCAATCGGCTGCTTTAGAGCAATTAAGGCATGGAGTAAAAGTTAATGGCAAAAAAACTGCGGCTGCAAAAGCCGAACTAATTTCAGTCGATCAGAAGAAAAAAACTTCTATTGTCAAATTGACTATTCATGAAGGCATGAATCATCAGGTAAAACAAATGTTTCAGCAAGTCGGAGCTCAGGTCATAAAATTAAAGCGGGAACAGATTGGATTTTTGACTTTAAAGGGACTAACTTCCGGAGACTGGCGGTTTTTAAAGCGGGAGGAAATTAAGGCCCTCAAAAAATTGTAATTAATGATATTAAATTATCCAACTGGTGAACTAAATTATGTTATTTTAACTAATATTCAAGAATTTTTGTAAAAAAACTGGTAAACTAGAATTAAACATAGAGGTGAGTGATATGAGCGATAAGGATCCAAAACTGTGGGAATCAACTTTCGGCGATGATTCCGATTCTGATGAACCTGAACAACTCTCTCGTGTTCGGCAAAAGAAGAATCGTCATGGCAATAAATTATTAGTCTGGAGTCTCTTCATTATTTTACTAATAGTAATGTTTTTGCCGATTATCGGTCAGAAATTGACTTCTAACCATAATAAATCTGCTATTGACAGTGTTAATCAAGAAACAGTCAGCACTAAGCCTAAAAAGACGGTTACAAAACATAAGACTAAAAGTAAAAAGAAGCAAAAAGCCAAAAAAGTAGTTTCCAAAATGGATCAATCACAAAAAACTGAGCAAGCTGCTTCGCAACCGGCTGATCAAGAAACCAATAATGATTCAACGGCTGCTAACCAACCCCAAGCCAATGCCAACGCAGAGGCGGCTCAACCAAGTCAACCAGCAGCTAATAATAATGAAGCTAATAATGCTGCTCAGAATTCGGCAGCAGCCAGCAGTCAATATTATACAGTGCAACCTCATGATAATGCTTATCGAATTGCATTAAATCATGGATTGACGACAGCTCAGTTATATCAATTAAACGGAATGTCTGCCGGAACAGTATTGCGGCCAGGAATGCAGTTGCGGGTAAAATAATAAAAAAACAGGGATAACCTGTTTTTTGTTTAGGAGTGAAATTTAATGCAGATCGCTATTGATGGGCCTGCTTCTGCTGGCAAAAGTACGATCGCCAAGATTATTGCCAAAAAATTAGATTATATTTATACCGATACCGGAGCGATGTATCGAGCGGCTACCTGGTTGGCGCAAAAAGAGCAGGTCGATTATAATGCGGGTGCGACAATTGTCCAGCTATTACAAAAGAATCCCATATCATTTCAAATACAGTCGGACCAGCAACATATTTATGTTGGTGATTGTGATATTAGTACGGAAATTAGAATGCCACAAATTAGCAATAATGTTTCACAAGTAGCAGCTTTGCCTGAAGTAAGGGAGTTCTTGGTAAGCCAGCAACAACAAATTGCCTCTGATAATAACGTAGTTATGGATGGACGTGACATTGGGACGACGGTTTTACCAGCGGCTGATGTCAAAATTTTTCTGGTTGCCAGTGTCCAAGAACGGGCCCATCGTCGGTACTTGGAGAATTTGACCCGGAACATTCAAACACCGTTAGCAGTGTTGGAAAAAGAAATATCTCTGCGTGATTATAAAGACTCTCATCGCTCAATTTCGCCTTTAAAAAAGGCCGTAGATGCGATCGAAGTCGATACTACCAGCTTAAGTATCGATCAGGTAGTACAAAAAATATTAAAAATTATTAACAATAAAATAAATAAATGACAATTACCACTGGTAATTGTGGCGTTTTTCAATTAAGATAGATTTCGAATGATGTCGAGGAGGATGTAAAAATGGCTGAAGATAATAACAGCGCAAATCCGATGGAGCAGGCTTTGAATGATTTTAACCAAGTACAAATTGGAGATATTGTGAATGCCGAGGTATTATCAGTTGATGATAATCAGTTAATTGTAGGTATTGACAATTCAGGAGTTGAAGGTGTAGTTCCTTTAAAAGAATTAACCTCTGACCGTAAAGCTGATATTCACGACTTGGCGAAAGTGGGCGACCAATTAGAATTATTAGTGGTTCGGCCTTCAGCAAGTGATAAAGAAGATGGCAGCTTTGTTTTATCGAAACGGCGTATAGAAAATAAAAAGGCCTATGATAAGATGAATGCAATTAAAGATGCTGATGAAACTGTTACTGGTAAAGTAACAGGCACTGTTAAAAGTGGTTTATTAGTTGATGTGGATGGACTACGGGGGTTTATTCCGGCTTCTATGATTTCAGATCATTATGTACGTGATTTAACACCTTTTGTAGGTCAGGAACTGACCTTAAAGGTTATTGAAGTTAATCGGTCCAAGAATCGTTTAGTTTTGTCTCATAAAGAAATTGCAATTGCAGAAAAAGCTGCCAAACAAGCAGAAGTGTTTGCTAAAATTTTACCCGGTGATGTAATTGAAGCTAAAGTATCACGCTTAACAAATTTTGGGGCTTTTATTGACTTAGGCGGTGTTGATGGTTTAGTCCATATTTCTCAAATTTCTTATCAGCATATTGATAAGCCTTCAGATGTTTTACAACCAGGTCAAGACGTGAAAGTAAAAGTTTTGGACGTTGATAAAGAACGCGGACGAATTTCTCTTTCTATCAAAGCTACTCAACCAGGCCCTTGGGAGAGTGTAGCTGAAAAAATCAGTGTTGGTGATGAAATTAAGGGCACTATTCGCCGCTTGACTGATTTTGGCGCTTTCGTGGAAGTTTTACCGGGAGTGGAAGGTTTAATTCATGTTTCCCAAATTTCTTGGGATCGGGTTAAGAAACCGAGTGATGTTTTAAAAGTAGGACAAGAAGTGCAAGTAAAGGTTTTAAATGTTGATCCTGAGAAACATCGTTTGGGCTTATCGATTAAAGCCTTAATTGATAATCCACATGCCAGCAAAAAACAAAAGGCTGAACAAACTTCAGAGCCGACGGATTACAGCTTACCTGATGAAGAACGCGGTTTTTCAGTAGGTGATATGATAGATACTGACAAATTAAAGAAGTAGTTGTTTCATAAAAATTGATGTCAGTAAGTTATTGTTCTAGAATGATAAAAGACAATATTGCGCGTTACCAGAATCATGTTTTTTCGTAGTATTCGAATAATAAATTCAGGGATTGTGAAATTATTGGTCACGGTCCTTTTTTATGCTTAAATCTTAAATAAAGAAGGTGAAAATATGACCCTACCAGTTGTGGCCCTAGTAGGCCGCCCTAATGTGGGTAAATCAACCATTTTTAATCGGATTATTAGCCAGCGGCTTTCAATTGTCGAAGATACTCCAGGGGTAACCAGAGATCGAATTTACGCTCATGGTGAGTGGTTAGGAAAAGAGTTTAGTTTAATTGATACTGGTGGTATTACTTTAAATGATCAAAACCTTAACCAAGAAATCACGAGCCAAGCAGAAATTGCCATTGATGAAGCGAATGTAGTCGTAATGGTAACGGATGCGCGCGTAGGAGTTACTAATGAAGATGAAGTAGTAGCTAAAATTTTATTTAGATCACATAAACCGGTAATTTTGGCGGTTAATAAGGCTGATAACTTGCAGCAGCGTCAAGATATCTATGATTTTTATGCCTTAGGACTAGGAGAACCCTATGCAGTTTCTGGTGTTCACGGAACAGGAATGGGGGACTTATTAGATGCACTGATAAACCAATTGCCGCTTGAAGGTAATGAACCAGCTGATGATACTATCAAATTTAGTTTTATCGGGCGGCCTAACGTGGGCAAGTCCTCTTTAGTCAATGCTATTTTAGGTGAAAAAAGAGTCATAGTTTCAGCAGCGGAAGGTACCACGCGGGATGCAATTGATACGAAGTTTAGTAATCAAGCTGACCAAACGGCTTATACGATGATTGATACCGCCGGTATCAGAAAACGGGGTAAAGTTTATGAAAATACCGAAAAATATTCCGTTATGCGGGCCATGCGCTCCATTGATCGTAGTGATGTAGTCGTGATGGTTTTAGACGGCGCCCAAGGAATTCGTGAACAGGACAAACGGGTCGCCGGTTTGGCTCATGAAGCAGGGCGCGGAGTCATTATTGCCGTTAATAAGTGGGATGCCGTAGCTCATAAAAATCAAAAAACTATGCAGGAATTTCGTGATTATATTCGCGATGAATTTCGTTATTTGAATTATGCTCCGATCATCTTTGTATCAGCGCTTCACCATCAGCGTCTAGATCAAATTATGGAATTAGTCCAGCAAGTAACAGTTAATCAAAACCGCCGTATTCAGTCTTCATTGTTAAATGAGCTGTTGCTAAAGGCTACGGCGGTGGCTCCTGCTCCTATCGTGAAGAATAAACGTTTGCGTTTATATTATTTAACTCAAGTAGCGACAGCACCACCAACTTTTGTCGCTTTCGTAAATGATCCGGATTTGTTTCATTTTTCCTATGAACGCTTTCTTATTAATCAATTGCGTACTACCTTTGAATTCACCGGCACTCCTATTAAAATTATCGCTCGAAAACGTAAGTAAGGATTTTCTTAAGATTTAGCAAAATGACTCAAAAAAAAGTGATAATCCTTGCTCCAGAGCGCGGGTTATGATAGTTTGTAAAAGGATGATGGTTTGGTAGTCGTCATTAGTAATTTATTAGTAGTAAATTAATTTGGATTTGTTACTTTCCGGAGGTGAAATTATTGGCAAATAAAGCAGAATTAATTCAAAGCGTTGCAGAAAAAACTGGTTTGACCAAAAAAGATTCTACAGCAGCTGTTGATGCAGTATTTAATACAATTCAAGAAGATTTAGTCAAGGGTGAAAAGGTACAATTAATTGGTTTTGGTAACTTTGAAGTACGTCATCGTGCTGCCCGTAAGGGACGTAACCCCCAAACTAATGCAGAGATTACTATTCCTGCAAGCAAAGTACCTGCCTTCAAACCCGGTAAGACATTAAAAGACGCAGTTAAATAATTTTTTTAAAAGATTTATTTATCTGAATAGAAACAACGCTTGCGTTGTTTCTATTTTTTTAATTACACTATAATTAACTCTTTTTCTAAAAAGCGCAAAGACTATTTGGCTAGTCTTAAGAAATTGTGTTATGGTGAATCTAAAGCATCAAAGGAGAGTAGTTATGTCCTTTTCTGAAAAAGCACTAGCAGCCTACCAAAACGGTGATCTCACTCAAGCTAAAAAATTGGTTCAGCAAGCTCTAAGTCAAGATAGCGACGATGAATTATTCGATTTGGCGGAAAGTTTAACTGTTGCGGGTATTACTACTGAATCTCAGAAAATATATCAATCTTTATTGGAAAAATATCCCCAAGAAGATATTTTAAAAGTTAATTTGGCAGAAATTTTAATTTCTGATGATCAAATTGATCGTGCGACTGACCTCTTGAATCAGGTACAGCCCACTTCCAGTGCTTATTTATCAGCACTGCTGGTAAGCGCCGATTTATACCAAACACTGGGTTTATATGAAGTAAGTGAACAAAAATTATTGACAGCTTTAAGATTGGCCCCTGATGAAGAGGTTATTCAATTTGCGTTGGCCGAGCTGTATTTTGTTGAAAAGAAGTATTCGCAGGCAGCAACTTTTTATGAAAAATTAATCAAGCAAGGCTATCAGGAATTTTCCGGTTGCTCTTTAACTCAGCGCTTGGCGGCCGTTTATGCCGGTGCTGGTCAATATGAACAGGCAGAAACCATGTATCAGCAAATGTCCTTAGCTAGTTTGAATGCTGAAAGTCTGGCCAATTACGCAACCGTAGAAGTCGAATTAAAAAACTATTCGGCTGCTCAAAAAATTATTACGGAATTATTAGCTTCTAATCCAGATTATTCCCCAGGTTATGTTTTAGCTGTGCAAATTGCACAACATCAAAAAGATTATCAGTCAGTTTTAAAGCAGGCCCAGCTGGGAATAGGCTATGATCCGTTTAATAGCCGTTTATATCAATTGGCAGCCCAGGCAGCAGTGAAATTAAATGATGTACCACAAGCTGTGAGTCTGTTACAAAAAGGGATTGAGCGTGTAGAGGAAAACACTGATTTGATCTTAGATTGTAGTAATTTACTGTTGCAAGACCAGCAGTATCAAGCTAATCAGGACTTATTAACTGAACATAAAGAACAATTGAATGATGAACCCTTGTATCATTGGAATTTGGCGCGTTCTTTAGAGGAATTAGACCAATTTCCTCAAGCTTTGCAGGAAATGTTGAGCGTTTATCAGCATTATCAAAATAATGCCTCTTATTTAAAAGATTTAATTCAAATTTTGCGGCAGGGTTCCCAAAAGCAATTATTATTAACTGCTGTCAAGCGTTATTTGCAACTAGTGCCTGATGACCAAGATATAATTGAACTTGAGCAAGAATTAGGTGATTGGAATGAGAATTGAGCACTGGCCTCAACAACTGCGAGCTGCAGTGCCCGTTTTAGAACGGATTAATCAAGCCGGTTTTGAAGTTTATTTTGTAGGGGGTTGTGTCCGTGATACTTTATTACGACGGCCCTTACATGATGTGGATCTAGCAACTAGTGCTTATCCGCAGGAGATTAAACAAATTTTTCCCCAAACGATTGATACTGGTATTGAGCACGGCACAGTAACAGTAATTTATCAAAAAAAAGCTTATGAAATTACGACCTTTCGTACAGAATCCGGCTACCAGGATTATCGTCGTCCGGATAAGGTGGAGTTTGTCCGCTCCTTAAAAGAAGACTTAAAACGCCGTGATTTTACTATCAATGCTTTAGCGATGAACGCCCAGGGAGAAATTATTGATCTATTTGCCGGAATTGCTGATTTACAGCAGCGGCAAATTCGAGCTGTCGGTGTGGCTGCAGATCGTTTTCATGAAGATGCTTTAAGAATGTTACGGGCTGTGCGCTTTCAAGCCCAGCTGAACTTTACCATTGAAAAGCAGACATTAGCCGGAATTAAAACCAATTCAGCTTTATTGTCCCATATTGCAACTGAGCGTATTCGCGAAGAATTTATTAAATTAATGGAGGGTAGCAATCGTCAGGCCGGCTTGATTTCTTTATATCAAACCCAGTTATATCGTTTTTGTCCCGGTTTGGCGACTTATGATTTTACAAAATTTTTACAGTTTGCCGCCGGCCAAATCGCAGATGAGGCTACTGTTTGGAGTTTTTTGGCTTATCTGGGTAAGCTGAAGCGAGCTCAAGTGCGGCCATTTTTACGGCAGTGGAAAGTTGCCAATAATAATATTAAATTAGTCCAGGCAGCAATTGAGCTCTTAGATAATTATCAAGGATCCAACTGGCAATTATATATTGCCGGTCAAGCAGCAACTGCCACAGCAGCCCAAGTTTTACGCTTAACTAGCCAACAGGAGTTGGCTGAGCAACTGATCGAACAATATCAAGACTTGCCATTAAAGTCGCCTCACCAATTAGCAATTAATGGGCAACAGATTATGCAAGTATTAAATTTATCTCCGGGACCACAAATTGGTCAATATTTAAAACAGATCCAGCAAGCAATTGTTGCCGGTCAATTAGTTAACGACTATCAAACCATTGTCAACTATTTAAAAAATAATAATTTGAGTGATAGATAATATGAAAACTTTAAGTGTCAATAAGCTTCAACAAAGTGTCGGAGCACGGACTTTGTATCATGATGTTTCTTTTAAAATTAATACGGCTGATCGTATTGGCTTAATTGGTTTAAATGGGGTGGGCAAGACCACTCTGTTAAATTCATTAATTGATCAGCAGTTATTGCGGCAAAAAGTGATCGAACATCCTCATGATTATCAAATTAGCTACTTACGGCAAACACCGCAATTTGATAAGTCATTGACTGTTATTGAAGCTATTTTACAAGGGGAAGAACCCTTATATGTAACAGTGCGCCGCTATGAACAAATTTTAAATCAGTATTCGCGCCAGCCGGAAGATGCGCAGGTAGCAAAAAGGTTCTTTCAAGCTCAAGAAGATATGGATCGCATTGACGGCTGGGAATTTCAGGCTAGTGTGGAAACTATTTTGACCAAATTAGGAATTAAGGATTTTAATCGGACGATTGGCCAGTTATCTGGTGGTCAACAGCGGCGGGTGGCCTTGGCACAAGTACTAGTTTCAACCGCTGATTTATTAATTTTGGATGAACCAACTAATCATTTAGATGAAGATGCTATCAGTTGGTTGGAAACTTTTCTGAAGAATTATCGTGGTGCTGTAATTTTTGTAACTCACGACCGTTATTTTTTGAACACGGTAGCTAATCGTATTTTAGAAATTCATCGCCAGCAAGTTACCGAATATTCCGGAAACTATGAAGCCTATGTGGCTCAAAAAGCTAAAAATGAAGCCGCTTGGGCAGCAACTCGCCAACATCAAAGAAATCTTTATCGTCATGAATTGAAATGGATGCGCGCTGGTGTCCAAGCTCGTGGAACGAAGCAAAATGCGCGCGTTGCCCGTTTTCAAAAACTCAGTCAACAAATACAAAACTCAAACTTAGATACTGATCAAAAATTAACCATTGATCTCAAACAGCAGCGTTTGGGTAAAGATGTTTTTGAGTTACAGGATGCTGCTCTCAGTTTTGGACAACAAATTTTACTGCAAAAATTAAATTTGCGGATTAATTCTGGTGAACATTTAGGAATAATCGGTGCTAATGGGGCCGGAAAAACAACTTTTTTGAATATTTTAGCGCAAAAACAACAACTAAGCAGCGGCAAACTAGCGGTCGGACAAACCGTTCGCTTAGGGTATTATACGCAACATGTTGAGAATATGGAGGCCGATAAACGAGTTATTTCTTATCTGGAAGCTATTGGTCAAAATGTAGAAAATGCTGAGGGCGAAAGCCTGTCGGCTTCGCAATTATTGGAAAGATTTCTTTTTACTCCCCAACAGCAAGGATCCTTTATTCGGGATCTTTCCGGGGGAGAAAAAAGACGCTTATATTTACTGGCAATATTGATCCAGCGCCCCAATGTGCTCTTGTTAGATGAGCCCACTAATAATCTTGATATTGAAACCATGACAATCTTGGAAGATTATTTATTAGATTTTGCAGGCACGGTTGTAGCCGTTTCACATGATCGTTACTTTTTAGATAAAATTACAGATGATCTGCTGGTTTTTGAAGGCCAAGGTCAAGTGGAGCGTTACTGGGGTACTTATTCAGAATTTTTACAACAAAAATCCCGCTCGCAGAAAGCAACCGAGAAAACTACACGTCCGAAAAAACCTGTTAAACAAAAGCACCATTCTACTCCCAGCTCTAAATTGACCTATACAGAAAAATTAGAATTAACAAAATTAGAACCGCAAATAGATGCTTTAGAACAACAGAAAAAGGCTCTGGAACAAACAATGAGTCAAACCAATAATAACTATGAACAGCTTTTGCAGCAACAGCAGGAATTGGATCAATTAAAAAAGCAACTTGATCAAAAAGTTGAACGCTGGACTCAATTAGCTGAAAAAGAAGAGTAGGAGAAAAGATGTTAGCATTTTTATGGGCCGAAGATCAACGGCATTTAATTGGCAATCAAGGCCATTTGCCTTGGCACTTGCCTAATGATTTACATTATTTTAAAAGCGTAACTTGGCAGCAGACCATTGTCATGGGCCATCGAACTTTTACCAGTTTACCGCATGGAGCTCTACCGCAGCGGCAAAATATCGTATTAAGTCATGACCATAATTTACACTTACCGCACGTGCAAATGATTTATAGCAAAGCGGAACTTTTGCAATTGGCTGCTACTTCGCAAAAAATTTTTGTTATTGGCGGCAGTAACTTGTTTGCTCAATTACGAGCAGAAGTTGATTATCTGTATGTTACTAAAATTGCGCATCAATTTGTCGGCGATGTCTACATGCCGCCACTTGACTATCAGGACTTTCAGCTGATTTATCGGCGTCAAGGAGAGGTCAATTCCCAAAATCCGTGGCCGCATGAGTTTTTAATTTATCAACGTTATAAATAAAAATAGGCTGCTAAAAACATAAAAATCGTCCCGATCATAACAAAAATATGCCAAATTACATGAATATATTTAATGCCCTGCATTGTATAAATTAAAGCACCAACGGTAAAAGCAATTCCGCCTGCTAAAAGTAAGAGAATACCCTTTTCGCCAATTTTAAGTTGCAGCGGCTTCATAATGAGCACAACCATCCACCCCATGAAAACATATAAAAAAGTATCGATAAAAGGATGATGGCCAATATTAAAAATTTTATAAACAATACCAGCAATAGTAATCAACCAGATAACACTCAATAAAATCCAACCTTGTTTGCCGGCAACTCCGAGTAGACAAAAAGGAGTATAAGTGCCGGCAATCAGGAGAAAAATTGAGCTATGGTCCAAAATTTGGAAAACGTGTCGGGCTTTAGTAAAATAAAGACTATGAAATAAGGTAGAACAAAGATATAAGAAAATTAAAGTGCTACCATAAATTGTATAGGCTATTAAACTAGTTTTGGTTGGAGAAGTTTGGCGAATAGCCTTGACTAAGATCAAAATAGTGCCGATGATTGCTAGAATAAGGCCAATACCATGGGTAACTGCACTAAAAATTTCATTGGTAATATAATAAACATGACTACGGGTTGAGCGCTTATGGAATAAATTTGACACATTATTTCTCCTTAGTTATTATGATAAAATTATAGTCACTAGTTAGAATTTATAACTATCATAGATTATAATGCATTTTAGATTAAATATCCGAAAGATTAAAGGCGGGATTTTGATGAGTAAAGTTAAAGTAGTTACTGATTCATCTGTGCAGATTACTGATGAAGAAGTTAAAAAATATGAGATTACCGTAGTACCTTTATCGATTGATATTGATGGTGAACAATTTATTGATGGAGTGACCATTAATCGTGAAGAATTCGTCCAAAAAATGTTGGCAGCGCAAAATGTTCCCAAGACCAGTCAGCCGCCTTTGGGACGGTTTATAGATAAATTTCAGGAATTGAGTGCTGATGGCAGTAAAATTTTAGTAATTACGATGACTAAAAGTCTTAGTGGAACTATTGATGCTGCTCGGCAGGCGGGAGAGATGGTCGATGCTGATGTGACTGTAGTTGACAGTGAATATACTGATCGGGCTCTGGCTTTTCAGGTAATTAATGCTGCCAAAATGGCGCAAGAAGGTGCCGACCTGGAGGAAATTTTGCCGGCAATTGAAAAAATCAAACAGCAAACTCATTTATACATGGGAATCCCGAACTTAGAGAACATTTTAAAAGGTGGCCGCTTAGGTAAATTAGCCGCCAGCTTGTCTACTTTTCTCAAAATTAATATCGTTATTCAGTTAAAAGATGCCAAAATTAACATTCTGAAAAAAGGCCGTGGTATAAAAACTATTGAAAATTATATGGAATCAGTGGTTCAAAAGATTGAAGAAAACGGCTCTAAAATTGCTGAAATTGGCATATCGTATGTGGATGACATCACCTTATCGCGTAAATTAGAACAGCAAATTCATGAAAAATTACCGGAAATTCCGATCTTAACCCAAATTACCAGCCCTACCATTGCTACTCATGCCGGTAAAGGGGCCTTAGCAGTGATATATTATTACTGTTAATAAGATTTAAAGGAAGCACTTAAGTTATGATAAACAAGATGCGGCCGCTCCGTCGGTGGTTGACCTGTCTGCTAGTATTAACACTAATTATAAGCTGGGCTCTGCCCCAGAGTGTCCAAGCAAAAAGTAAAACTTTTTCAGTAGTGGCCGTTGGGGATTCATTAACCTACGGCGTTGGTGATCCCACTCATCGTGGCGGTTACTGTTATTTGATTAAAAAGCCCTTGCAAAAAGCTACTAAGAAAAAAGTACAGGTGGCTAATTTTGGTATTAGTGGAGAAACCAGTGCACAGATTTTTAAGCGGGTCAAAACTAAAAGCTCATTACGTCAAGACTTAAAGCAGGGGCAACTGATTGTGATAACGGCTGGCGGCAATGATGTCATGCATGCCTTACGTTCGCGGGGATTAAAACTTTCTGAAAAACAGTTATTAACTTATCAAAAGCAATATACCAATAATATGGAGCAAATGGTTCATGAAATTAGAACTCTAAACAAAAAAGCCCCGATTTATATTTACGGTATCTATAATCCTTATGCAATTTATTTCAAAAAAATCCCCGGAATGAAACGGGCAATCAATAACTGGAATAAAAATACGCAACAGTTTACTCAGGAACATTGGCGGGTTCATTTTGTTGATATTAGCGCTCTAGCCCGTCCTAAGAAATTACAATATTCCAAGAAAACTCAGGAAACCACTAATCCGCTCTTATATACCAAGGATTATTTTCATCCTAATCGTCAAGGTTATCAGCTGATGACTAATAAACTCTGGCAAAAATTACAAAAAACAAAATCAGAATGGAGGCCTTGAATATGTCCCGCTCGCAAAAAAAGTCATTTAATCCTTGGAAATATGCCTTTCTTATTGTAATGGCCTTGTTGGTTTTAGGATTAGCTTTTTTGGCTTTTCAGATTTTTCATAGCGATATGAAAACTAATTGGAATGAAAGTCAGCCCACAACCAGAGTAGAGCAACAGCAAGTAATTTTTCAGATTCACCTAACTAAAAAACAAACACAGCGTTTGGCTAATCATTATATTGAGGAATTTCTGAATAATGATGATATTAAATATCATCTGACAGTAGAAAAAAATCAGGTTAATTTGTTGGGAAGTGCGATCTTTTTAGGATCTCATATTAACTTTACCCTGCAAACCAAACCCTACGCCACCGCTAATGGGGGAATTCAGTTAAAAGCCCAACGTTTAAAAGTGGGTAAATTGGGGATTCCCTTAGAATTTGTTATGTTTTATATTCAACATAACTATCATTTTCCCAAGTGGGTACAAATCAACAGTAAACAGCGTTTGATCAACATCAATTTACCAGCTCATCATAGTAAACAAGGATATTATTTTAAAGTTGATCAATTAAATTTGCCACAGGATCGGATAATAATTAAAGTATTTTCTACTGCAATGTAAAGGAAACGAGAATAATGGGAAAAACTTTTTATGAATATTTAATGACGCAAAGAGATCCTAATAGTTCGGAACCCATCGCTAATTTTGCTCAGGCAGCGTTTTTTGATTCAACTTTTCCTAAGCAGTCGCATGATTATGCGGATTTATCCAACTATTTAGAATTAAACGGTTCTTATCTGCCGTCAATGGATATTTTTGATGCTGCTTTTCGTAATTATCAAGAAACTCAGGGCTCAATTACGAAATAAGAGCATTGGAATATCAGACTTATTTTCTGAAAATAGGTTAAAACCCGCAATATGAAGGAGCAGAATTTATGGCAACTATTCAATGGTATCCGGGGCATATGAATAAAGCCAAAAATCAAATTCAAGAGCGTTTGAATTTGGTTGATGTCGTTTTAGACATTCGCGATGCCCGTTTACCGCAATCGTCAGCCAATCCACTGCTGGAGCAAATAATTCAATCGAAAAAACGGCTCATTATTTTAAATAAAAAAGATTTAGCCGATCCGCAGCAAACCAGCCGCTGGCAGGATTATTTAGAACAGCACGATTGTTCAAGCATAGCAATTGACGCCCAGCATAATAGTCATTTGCCGGTAATTATTGCCGCTATCGAAAAGTTAATGGCAGCTAAACTGGATAAATACCGGAAAAGTGGGGTTAAAAACTATACTATTCGCGTCATGTGTCTGGGAATTCCTAATGTAGGCAAATCCACTATTTTAAATAAATTAGTGGGGAAAAAAATTGCCGTGACTGGGAATCGACCGGGAGTGACTAAAAATCAAAATTGGTTAAAAGCTCCCCAGCAAATTGAATTGTTGGATACTCCCGGAGTTCTGTGGCCTAAAATTGAAGATCAACAGGTAGGATTAAAATTGGCTTTAAGCGGAGCTTTAAAAGCTGATTTAGTAGCCAATGACGATCTGGCACTGTTTGCTTTAGATTATTGGCAAAAATATTATCCGCAACAGTTACAACAAACTTATCATTTCTCTGAGCAAGACTTAGCTGATAGCAGTACAGCGTTGTTGAAATTATTAGCACAACAGTCTAATTGGGATCACGCTGCTCAAAAAATTATTCAGGATGTGCAAAAAGGCACTTTGGGACATTACACTTTGGATCAGGTGCCGTTAAATGATTGAAAATCTGTCCAAGCTCACAATTCAACAAATAAAAGATTTACTGCAAACTTCGTCTGCTCAGCCGGACCTCTGGTCAAAATTAGCCCAGGATCCGCGCCAAGGAGTGCAAAAATTAGTCCGAAAACACCAGCAGCAACAACAACGGCAACGAGAACTGCAAAAAGATTTCGAACGCCGGTTAACTTTTGAGCGGCCGTTTTGGCAGCAGCAGCAACTGGTTGCCGGTATTGACGAAGTTGGCCGGGGTCCTTTGGCTGGTCCGGTAGTTGCTGCCGCTGTAGTTTTGCCTGCGGATGTGCAAATTTGGGAAATTAATGATTCCAAAAAATTAAGCGCGCATAAGCGGCGGCAATTATACGAACAAATTCTGGCTGTAGCTGTAGATGTCAGTGTTGGTGTTGGTAGTCGCGCCTTGATAGATGAGTTGGATATTTATCATGCGACTGAAGTTACTATGGCTCAAGCCGTGCAGCAATTAAATGTTCCCGTTGAGCATTTATTAGTTGATGCCATGCAGGTTCCGGTAGCGATAGCCCAAACTAAAATTATTAAGGGCGATGCCCGCAGTGTTTCTATTGGTGCGGCCAGTATAGTTGCTAAAGTCTATCGAGATGAGTTAATGCAGACTTATGCCCGGATTTATCCGCATTATGGCTTTGAAAAAAATGCGGGCTACGGCACGAAAGAACATTTATTAGGAATGCAGCGCTGGGGCATTTGTCCCTTGCATCGCCACAGCTTTGCTCCGGTCAAAAAGTATTTGTAATCATTTCCGTAATTTGAAAAAAAACGGAGATGATTTTTGTGTCTATTCAAGCCTTAATTTGGCGTCTTTCCATGACCCGTTGTGTTAGTAATCAGTTAATCTTAAAAACTTGCCAGCAATATTACCAAGTGAGTACAGCAACTGATTTTCTATTAGCTTTTGTGTGTCAGCATTTAAAAACTGCTAAGCACAAGCTTTTTTACCAGCGGTGGTCGCAATCTGGGTCCAAACCGCCCGCTTTTTTGACCTTTTTTGATCAGGCTTATCCCCAAAAATTACGGCAAATCTATAATCCGCCAGCTATTTTGTACTATGCAGGCAACTTAGCCTTATTGCAAAATCCGACAGTGGCCGTGATTGGTTCCAGGCAATGTAATTATTATACACAGCAAATTGTTCAGGGCCTGGTTCCCCGGTTAGTTCAAAATAAAATCACAACTATCAGAGGCCTAGCCCGCGGTGCCGACAGTTGCTGTCATCAAGTAACTTTGGATTATCAGGGTATGACCATTGCCGTGATAGGCAACTCCTTAGACTACTTTTATCCGGCGGAAAATCGTGATTTGCAAAAACAAATTCAACATTCAGGGTTATTTTGAGTGAATATCCGCCGCATACGCGCCCGCGGCCTTATTATTTTCCGCAAAGAAATCGCATTATTGCCGGACTGTGTGATAGTCTGATCGTCACCCAGGCTAAAAAACGCAGTAGCACTTTAATTACGGCGGAATTAGCCTTACAGGAAAATCGTGATGTCTGGGCGGTGCCAGGGCCGATTACCCAATCGTTGTCTTATGGCTGTAATCAATTGATTGCTAGTGGGGCTCGACCATTTTTAGATGCAGAAACATTTATTCAAGCTTTACGTGCGCAAAAGAATATTTGACAAAATAGAAGTATCTAGCATATGATATGAGGCGACTTGATTAAAGAAAGGGGCCTTTTTTTGGTAAAATCAAAAACGACAAGACGAAAACCGATTACTAAGAACTTAGTGATTGTGGAATCACCTGCAAAGGCTAAAACAATTGAAAAATATTTGGGTAGAAACTATAAAGTGTTAGCTAGTAAGGGTCATATTCGCGATTTACCAAAAAGCAGAATGGGTGTTGATTTAGAAAATAATTATCAGCCAACTTATATCTCGATCCGTGGCAAAGGTGATACCATTAAAGAATTAAAAAAAGCGGCCAAAAATGCTAAAAATGTATATCTGGCCGCCGATCCCGACCGAGAAGGGGAAGCGATCGCTTGGCACGTTTCTTATGTTTTAGGTTTAGATCTGCAAGATAAAAATCGAGTTGTTTTTAATGAAATTACTAAAGATGCCGTTAAAGAGGCGTTTAAGCATCCACGCATTGTGAACATGAATTTAGTGAATGCGCAACAAGCCCGCCGGGTACTGGATCGCTTAGTCGGTTATTCTATTAGCCCCATCCTTTGGCAAAAGGTTAAAAAGGGTTTAAGTGCCGGTCGGGTGCAGTCGATTGCCTTAAAGCTGGTCATTGAACGCGAAAAAGCGATCCAACAATTTAAACCGCAGGAATACTGGACTATTACAAGTCATTTTCAGAGTGGTTCCAGCTCCAAAGAAGTTTTTGCGGCTAACTTTGTGGGACTTAACGGTCATAAAGAGGAACTGCCTTCGCAAACAGCGGTGCAGGCTATTTTACAAAAAATTGATAAAAAGAAAAAATTTACAGTAGAAAAAGTCGTTAAGAAACAACGTCAACGCTATCCTGCTGCACCTTTTACAACTAGTTCACTGCAACAGGAAGCCAATCGAAAATTAAACTTCAAGACACGCAAGACTATGATGTTGGCCCAACAATTATATGAGGGCATTAACTTGGGAGCGCGTCAGGGCAATGTCGGTCTGATTACTTATATGCGGACCGATTCTACTCGAATTGCGGCCGTGGCTAAACATGAGACCTCCCAATTTATTCATGATGAATATGGTACTGACTATGCCGCTGTGAAATTGCATAAAACGAAAAACCCGGAAGGTGCCCAAGACGCACACGAGGCGATTAGACCCACGTCAGTTTTAAGAACTCCGCAATCTTTAAAAAATGTGCTGACACCAGATCAATATCGGCTCTATAATTTGATTTGGCTGCGTTTTGTAGCTAGTGAAATGACTCCGGCTGTGATGGATACTATGAAAGTAACGTTAGCACAGAATCAAGTGCAGTTTCAGGCGACAGGTTCACAGATTAAATTTGACGGGTTTTTAAAACTTTATCAGGATGATAAAAAAACTAAGGATAATCTCTTGCCAGCCTTAACTGAAGGTCAAAAAGTCCAGATTGTAGATATTAATCCGGAACAGCATTTTACCCAACCGCCAGCACGTTATAGTGAGGCCGCTTTAGTCAAGGCCTTGGAAGAAAATGGCGTTGGTCGGCCTTCAACTTATTCTCCAACCATTGAGACAATTCAAAAACGCTATTATGTCAAGCTTAATGGGCGCAGTTTTGAACCAACGGAATTGGGAGAAATCGTTGATAATCTAATTGAAAAGTACTTTCCTGATATTGTGAATATTGATTTTACAGCTCATTTAGAAGATGAACTGGACGGAATTGAAGCCGGCAAAGAAGAATGGACACAAGTTGTAAATGAGTATTACCAGCCTTTTTCCAAAGAATTAAAAAATGCTGATGAAAAAATTGAAAAATTACAAATTAAAGACGAACCTGCGGGCATGAATTGTGATATTTGTGGGGCGCCAATGGTTATTAAATTAGGGCGCTACGGGAAGTTTTATGCTTGCAGTCGTTTCCCGGATTGCCGCAATACTAAGCCTATTATTAAAGAAATTGGAGTAACTTGTCCGAAATGTCATCGTGGGCAAGTCGTGGAACGTAAATCCAAAAAACGCCGGCTGTTTTACGGTTGTTCGCGCTATCCCGACTGTGATTTTGTAGATTGGAATAAGCCGATTAATCGTAATTGTCCCAAAGATGGTCATTACTTGATTGAAAAAAAGGTCAAAGGCGGCCAGCAAATACTCTGTCCTAATGGTGATTATCAAGAAGAAATACAAAAATAATAAATTTTATTAGCACCGTTATTACTCTTGTGGTATGGTATGAAAGTAATGGCAGGTGCTTTTTTAACGGATGATTTCGTTCTATCCTGGAGTTAAATTAGAAAAATGAGGTATAAATATGACAACAATTTGTGCTGTACGTTATCAAGATCAAACCGCAATTGCTGGAGATGGTCAAGTAACAGCAGGAGAAAAAACAATCATGAAAGCTTCTGCACATAAAGTTCGGCGGATTTTTAACAATCAAGTAGTGATTGGTTTTGCCGGTGGGGTTGCTGATGCTTTCACATTAGAAGATTGGTTTGAAAAAAAACTCGAAAGCTATTCTGGTAACCTGAAGCGCGCGGCAGTCGAGTTGGCTCAGGATTGGCGCAAAGATCCTACCTTGCAAAAATTAGAAGCGATGATGATTGCCTTTAATCAAGAAGATTTATTATTGATTTCTGGTAATGGAGAAGTAATCGAACCGGATGAAGATGTAATTGCGATTGGCTCGGGCGGCAATTTTGCTCAGGCTGCGGCAATTGCGATGATTCGCCATAGTTCTGGTTTAAGTGCAGCTCAGATTGCCCAAGAAGCTATTAATATTGCTTCAGATATTGATATTTTTACAAATAAAAGTATTATTACAGATCAGTTGTAGGAGGAAATAATGACAACGCAAATGACACCGAAACAGATTGTTCAACAGTTAGATAAATATATTGTCGGACAAGATGAGGCTAAAAAAGCTGTTGCAATTGCTCTTTATAATCGTTATCGGCGCATGCAGCTTTCCGAAGCGATGCAACAAGATATTACTCCCAAGAATTTATTAATGATTGGACCTACTGGTGTTGGTAAAACAGAAATTGCCCGTCGTTTAGCTAAAATTGTGCGGGCACCATTTGTTAAAGTCGAGGCTACTAAGTTTACCGAAGTGGGTTACGTGGGCCGCGATGTGGAATCAATGATTCGCGATCTGGTAGATGTAGCCGTTAAAATTGAAGAAGATTTGCAGTACCAAGATGTGCGTGTCCAAGCGACTCGGGCTGCTAACAAGCAGCTGGTTAAGTTATTAGTTCCGGGCGTAAAAAAAGCTCCGAAGCAAATTAATGGTTTTCAAGACATGATGGCCGCTTTAAATGCTCTTTCTCAAGGAGAAGAGCCTGCAGTTCAGAATAATGAAGAAGTCAGTGACGAGGTACGTAATCAGCGTCTCAGCGTCAAGGAACAATTGGATAAGGGCCTTTTGGAAGATGAAGAAGTAACCATTCAGGTTGAAGAGTCGCATAAGATTAATCCGATGAATGATATGATGGGACAAATGGGAATTGATCTCAATAGTGCCATGGATTCCATTTTACCAAAGAAAAAAGTCAGTCGGACCTTGCCGGTCAAAGAAGCACGGGAAGTTTTAATTGAACAAGAGTCTAGTAAGCTCGTAGATCATGATGCTATTTATCAAGCAGCCATTCAACGTGCGGAAAATGACGGTATTATTTTTATTGATGAAATTGATAAAATTACTGCTGGCAATAAAAAGAATTCCGGTGAAGTTTCCCGTGAGGGAGTCCAACGTGATATTTTGCCAATTGTGGAAGGCTCCAGTGTGAATACCAAATACGGAACGGTGAAAACGGATCATATTCTGTTTATCGGCTCCGGAGCTTTTGCCGAAAGCAAACCGAGCGACTTAATTGCGGAACTACAGGGTCGTTTTCCAATTAGAGTTGAATTAAATGATTTGTCGGAAACTGACTTCATTCGGATTCTGACCGCTCCTGATAATGCTTTGGTAAAGCAGTATATTGCGATGATTGGCAGCGATGGCATCCACTTAACTTTCACTAAAGAATCAATTGAAGAAATTGCCAAAATTGCCTATCAGGTCAATCATGACAGGCAAAATATCGGAGCGCGGCGCTTAGCAACAGTTCTTGAAAAAGTATTGGAAGACATTATGTACGAAGCTCCTGATATGCAAATGGGTGACATTACGATTACTCAAGAATATGTAGATCAAAAAGTGGGATCGATTGCTAGTGACAGTGATTTAACGAAGTATATTTTGTAATTTTCTTAAAATTTATTATGAGTAGCAATAAAAATAGTTTGGCACTTCTAACTTGCCGTTTTACGGGAAATAATTTTAATGAAATACTAAGAAAATGAATTTTTAGTTGACAAGAATAAAAATTAATTCTATGATGGTCCACAACAGTTAAGATAAATATTATAAACAAAGTGATCAGGGGAAGTAGCTTTAAGAATTGGTGTACAGAAAGCCTGGATTGTTGAGATCAGGCCACTATCTTGAGTGAAAATGACCTGTGATTGGTGCACTGAGTTAATAGCAATTATTAATAAGGTGGCAATGAGTGGTACCCTTTAAAGTACACGCGCATAATTTTGTGCGTTGATAAGGAAATTAGTGTAAACTAATTTTGAATTAGAATGGTACCGCGTAAAACCGCTTCTAACTAGCTGTAATGGCTGATTAGGAGCGGTTTTTTGTTTGTTAATATTATTTTTGACTAAAAATAACTAATTAAGGTGGAGAAAATGAAAAACTTAAAAAAAATTATCAAAAAAAGTTTACTTTGGATCACTTGCTTGGGTTTGATTGTGTTAATTGCCGGTTGCGGTAATAAAAATGCTCAAGATAAAACTGTAAAAGTTGGAATTAATAATGCTGACACGCCGATTTGGAAAGTTGTCCAGAAACAGGTAAAAAAGGAGCATATTAAATTAAAAATTGTCGAATTTTCTGATTATAACCAGCCTAATACAGCCTTAGCTCAAGGAGAGCTGGATATTAATGCTTATCAGCATCAATTCTTCTTAAATAACTGGAACAAGGCCCATCATACTCATTTGGTAGCAATTGGTAATACCGTGATTCAGCCAATGACAATTTATTCAAATAAAATTACCAATATCAAACAGCTAAAATCCGGTGCAAAAGTTTCTCTGCCCAATGACGCCTCTAATGAAGCACGGGCCTTACAATTGATGGAAGCAGCTGGTCTGATCACTTTACGCAATACTGATAAGAAATTGCCTTCAACTAAAGATATCCAAGCTAATAAATTAGATCTAAAATTTAGTGTTTTAGATGCCGCTCAGACCGCTCATTCGTTAAACGATGTGGATATCGCGGTAGTTAACGGTAATGTTGCTAATGCCGCTAAATTGAGTCCGAAAAAAGCTATCTACAAAGAAAAAGTTTCTCAAAAATCCAAGCCTTGGATTAATATCATTGTTGCCAATAAAAAAGATAAGAATAATGCTACCTATAAAAAGGTTGTAAAAGCTTTCCAAACTCCAGCCGTAGCTAAAGAAATTAAACATGTTTATGGTCAAGGAGCAGTAACCGTTTGGAATTCTAAATTTTAATAAGGGGCATAATAGCATGATAAAAAGTGACGATCCGCTAGTACAGCAATCTTTTCAAGAATTGGATACTTATATTGCTTTGCCCTCTGTTTCGGCCAAGCATCAAGCGCAAAAGCAGACTTCTGACTTTTTAAAAAAATTATTAGAAGAAGTGGGCGCTCAAGTTCAAGTTTTGACTGATTATTCGGCTCCTTTAGTATTTGCAGAAATCAAGCCGCAGCAATCGAGTACAACTACTATTTTGATTTATAATCATTATGATGTGCAGCCTGAAGAGCCTGTGGAGCTGTGGCATTCGAATCCTTTTCATTTAAAAATTACCAAGGATAAATTAATTGGCCGGGGTGCTGCTGATTGTAAGGGCGAGTTTATTAGTCGCTTGACAGCTTTAAGGCGTTATCGGCAAAAACACGGTGATTGGCCTTGCAATATTAAGTTTTTGCTGGAAGGTGAAGAAGAAATTGCGAGTGAACATTTGCCGCAGTATTTAGCTAAATATCATGAACTATTAGCCGCTGATTTGGTTTTATGGGAATCAGGCAGTAAAAATGAGCAAGAGCAATTTAGTATTCAAGGGGGAAATAAAGGGATTCTGTGCTTTGAATTAGTTGCCAATTCTGCAGCTATTGACTTGCATTCTTCTTATGCGGCTGTGATCGATAGCGCGCCTTGGCGCTTAGTGGCAGCAATTAATTCTTTGCGAGATGCCGACGGTCATATAAAAATCCCGGGCTTTTATGAACAAGTGCTGCCTCCGACTTTGCGGGAACAAGAATTAGTCGAACAGGCGGCGGTACCAGATTTACAGGAAAAATGGCAGCTAACCTTGCCCCTTTTAAAAAATAAATCTGTTAATTATAATTTAACCTTTAGTCCTACGATTAATATTGAAGGCCTCAGTAGTGGCTGGGAGGGACCAGGCGTGAAAACTGTCACTCCGAAAACTGCGCGGCCAAAATTAGAATTTCGGTTGGTGCCAAATCAAGATCCGCAGGAGATTTTTACTCAGTTGACGCAATATTTACAAGATCAAGGATTTTCTGATATTCAGGTTAATTACTTGCTGGGGGAATCTGCTTATCGGTGGGATCTCCAACATCCTCTAGTAGAGTTGTTAGTAGAAACTGCGCAAAAATGTTACGGTGGTGCTGATCAAATTGAGCTGCTTCCTTCCAGTCCCGGTACTGGACCAATGGCGCTAATCAATCAATATACTCAAGCTCCTATTGTAGCTTGTGGCTTGGGCTATAGTAAATCAGGTAATCATGCGCCCAATGAGAATATTCGAATTTCAGATTATTTAGAATTTATTGAATTTTTTGATCAATTTTTAGAGAGATTGTAGGTAGTATGCATGGCAGCTAAGCAAACTATTATTGAATTACAAAATATTTCGGTGAGTTTTTCGCAAAAAGAACGGACCATAGATGCTGTTAAAGATGTCTCCTTATCCGTTAATCAAGGCGATGTTTATGGTATCATCGGTTATTCCGGTGCCGGTAAAAGTACGCTGGTGCGGGTGATTAACTTGTTACAGCGGCCGACCAGTGGCAAAGTATTAGTAAAGCAGCAGGACTTGTTAAGTCTTTCTGCTAAACAATTACGGGCTAAACGGAAAAATATCGGAATGATTTTTCAACATTTTAATTTATTGGATTCTCGCACCGTTTATGGTAATGTGGCTTTTTCGCTGATGAATTCGCAGTTATCCAGTGCAGAAAAAAAACAAAAAGTATATAAACTCTTAGATTTAGTAGGACTCAGTGAAAAAGCGAATAATTATCCTTCTCAATTGTCCGGTGGACAAAAACAACGTGTAGCGATTGCCCGCGCTTTAGCCAATGATCCGGAAATTTTAATTTCGGATGAAGCCACCAGCGCACTAGATCCGGAAACTACCACGGAAATTCTAAATTTATTAGGTTATTTAAATCAAACCTTAAATATTACAATTGTCATTATTACGCATGAAATGGATGCGATTAAACAAATCTGTAATCGTGTCGCTGTTATGGATCAGGGTGCTATTATCGAGGAAGGCAGTCTTTTGGATATCTTTGGTCATCCCCAACAAGAATTAACAAAAAAGTTTGTGGATTCTTCTACGCAATTGGGACCTGCCTTGGAGCAGATTAAGCAAAGTCAGCTTTTACCTAATGATACGCAAAATTTAATTGAGCTAAACTTTTTGGGGGATGTTACTGAAGAACCGATTGTTGTGGAGCTCTACAAAAAATATCAAGTTGAAGCTAATATTCTGTTTAGTAACATTGAACAATTACAAGGTACAACTGTAGGGATCATGTTACTGGCTTTAAATGGCCAAGCTGCAGATATTAAGGCTTCTTTACAATATTTGAATCAATTACAAGTTGAAGTGCAAAGAATTAACTTAGCAGAAGTGGGGGGCGAAGTAAATGTGGCAGACCATAAGTAGTTGGATGCCGAATGTGGTTGCTAATTGGAGTGGTGATAACGGTTTTGAAATTTCAATTTGTCAAACCTTATATATGACTTTTGTTAGTGCTGTTTTTGCCGGTATTCTGGGGTTGGTTTTAGGAGTAGCCTTATTAATTACAGATGAACAGGGAATCTTACACCAGAAACACTTTTACTATATTTTAGATAAATTAGTTAATTTATTTCGTTCCATTCCCTTTGTCATTTTGTTAGCGGTAATTGGCCCCTTTACTAAAATAGTGGTAGGTCAAACTATCGGACCTACAGGAGCTTTAGTTCCCTTAATTGTGGGGACGGCCCCGTTTTTTGCCCGGCAAGTACAATTAGCCCTGGTCGAAGTTGATCCGGGAATTATTGAAGCTGCGCAAGCGATGGGTTTGTCGCCATGGCAGATTATCTATCATGTTTACCTCAAAGAAGGTATGCCTGAACTAATTCGCTCCGCTACCTTGACTTTAATTAGTTTAATTGGTTTAACAGCAATGGCTGGTGCTGTCGGCGGCGGTGGTTTAGGAAACATGGCGATTGCTGTCGGCTATCAGCGCTTTGAAAATGATGTGACTATTGTTTCCATGATTTTAATCTTAATTTTAGTATTTATAGTGCAGGGAATTGGCGATTTTGTCGTCAGAAAATTACAACATTAATAGTTTAAATTCGCCAACAAAAAATGGGTTGGGACAAAACTCAATACTAACTAAAAAATAAGTACTTGGCAATAAGTCTTTCAACTTCTGCCGAGTACTTTTTTGCCGTCTTGGATGAAAACCTGAAAATAAGTCTTGGAATCGAGCCCCTTTCTTGAGATTTAAGGCCATTAAGATCATGCCTACCTCATTATGAACCTTGGCTTGCCCCGTACATGGACTCGGAGGTACGCTAAATTATCCTTCAAATTACCGAAAACTGACTAAGCTTTATTCTTCCGTAGACCAGACAAAGCTTTTAATTCGAGTTTGGCGAGCTGCTCTTTGGTATAATTCTTATAATATTTCCACGTTGGGTTGTAGTAAATTTTGCGTTGTCAGCCTTTCTGCGAC
Organism: Bombilactobacillus mellis; assembly: GCA_013346905.1. Taxonomy (GTDB): domain Bacteria; phylum Bacillota; class Bacilli; order Lactobacillales; family Lactobacillaceae; genus Bombilactobacillus; species Bombilactobacillus mellis_A. Next base: position 1,172,393 of record JAAEDX010000001.1, on the reverse strand, counting down.
ATGATAATTCCAGTGGCTGGACTTGGTGGGATCTTAGCGATAAGTCCGCTTTTTTTCATTCACCATCATTCCATAAGGGATCAAAGGCTACAAAACTCAAAATACTGATTTTGCTGCCTTCTTCATTTTATTTTAAAGAGAAGTTTTGTCCCAGCCCCTTTTATTTTTGATAAGCGGAACTTTGGGTAAATTGCGCTTAATTTTTCTTATCTTTCTAGTTTCAATTTCTGTGAAAATTAGCTACAATAAGTTCTGTTTGCAAGCTGATACTTTAGTTAATTAGGTCTTAACCAAACGTGTGTTCTGTTGTATAATTATTTATGTCTTTTTTGATTTAAATAATAAACTAGGCCAAAATGTACCATATTTTCCTGATGGTTTTTTAAGCGTTTTATGTTGGGCAAATGGCGCAGATAAATGATAATGGTCACTAAAACTGCGGCCGCAAACAAATAATAGTCCTTAACCAGCAAGGTAATGATTGTAAAAATGGGCATCACTACTAAACTAGCCAGACTGACTGTACTAGTTATTAAGACTAAAGTTGCAAACATGACCGCAGCAACTAAAAATAAGAGCGGATTATAGGCTAACAAAATTCCGGAACCGGTGGCCACAGCTTTGCCTCCTTGAAAATGTAAAAAAATAGGCAGGCAATGTCCAATCACAGCAGCCATTCCGACTACTAATTCCCATTGTTTGCCAGCGACTCCTACAAACATAGGCAGACTTGCACTTAAAGTCCCTTTAAAAATATCTAATAATAAAACGGTTGTTCCTGGGAAAAAACCAAAAACGCGAAAAGTATTAGTGGTTCCAATATTTCTACTGCCTAATTTGCGAATATCTTTATGAAAACAAAGTTTTCCTAACAAATATGCTGAGGGAATAGAACCAATAAGATATGCTAAAATAAAGCAAATTATAAGTTTCAATTAATAAACCTCCAAAATATCGATACATTTAGTAAAAATGAGTATCATAGATATTTTAATACAATTTAAGTAAAGATACTGTTCTTTTTTGAAAGTGAGATTTGATCAATGGTAAAAAAACAGCAATATGATGATTCATCAATTCAAATTTTACATGGTTTAGAGGCGGTGCGCAAACGTCCCGGTATGTATATCGGTTCTACCGACGCGCGCGGACTGCATCATTTAGTCTATGAAATTGTTGACAATTCTGTTGATGAAATCTTAGCCGGATATGGCAAACGCATTGATGTAACTATCAATGCTGATAATTCAGTCACTGTCGTTGACCAAGGTCGTGGAATGCCTACCGGCATGCATGAATCAGGAATTCCAACGATTGAAGTTATTTTAACTGTGTTACATGCTGGTGGTAAATTTTCAGAAAATAATTATAAAACTTCTGGCGGCCTGCATGGTGTAGGTTCTTCTGTGGTTAATGCCTTATCGCAGTGGCTGAATGTACGTGTGGTGCGTAACCATATCGCCTATGAAGAAAAATTTGTCAATGGTGGTCATCCTCAAGGGACCCTCAAAAAAATCGGTTCTACTCGACAAGCCAGTGGGACCACTATTACTTTTAAACCAGATCCGCAAATTTTTCAAACGACTAATTTTAACTTTGATACATTAGCCGAACGTTTGCGGGAATCGGCCTTTTTATTAAAAGGTGTAGCCCTTACTTTAACAGATTTGAGAAACGACCCTCCGCGAAAAGAAGAATATTATTTTCATGATGGGATTAAGTCCTTTGTTAAATATTTGAATGAAGGTAAAGATCCGATTAAAGACGTTTTTTACTTTGAAGGCACGCAAAGTCAGATTGAGGTAGAATTCGCCGCTCAATACAATGACGGTTATTCGGAAAATATTATTTCTTTTGTTAATACCGTCCGCACGCCTGATGGCGGCAGTCAAGAAGTAGGTCTGAAATCCGGTCTGACACGGGCCTTTAACGATTATGCCCGTAAAATCGGTCTTTTAAAAGAAAATGATAAAAATTTAGAAGGTAGTGATGTGCGTGAAGGTCTTAGCGCCGTCTTATCCGTGCGTATTCCGGAAAATATTCTGCAGTTTGAAGGGCAAACAAAAAGCAAATTGGGGACTCCCGCGGCCCGCTCAGCTGTGGATAATGTCTTATACAATCAGATGAGTTTTTATTTATTGGAAAACGGGGACTTTGGCCAAACGCTTGTTAAAAAAGCCTTAAAAGCGCGAGAAGCCCGTGAAGCTGCCCGTAAAGCCCGTGATAATACACGTTCTGGTAAAAGGAAAAAGAAGGATCAGGGTGTTTTATCCGGAAAACTGACGCCAGCACAATCCCATAACCCGAAAAAAAATGAATTATTTTTAGTAGAAGGTAATTCCGCTGGCGGTTCGGCTAAGCAAGGCCGTGACCGTAAATTTCAAGCCATTTTACCTTTACGGGGGAAAGTATTAAATACTCAAAAAGCTAAATTGGATGATATTTTTAAAAATGAAGAAATTAATACCATGATTTATACTATTGACGCCGGTGTCGGCCCGGAATTTCGTGTGGATGATAGTAGTTACGATAAAATTATTATTATGACAGATGCCGACACAGATGGAGCCCATATTCAAATCTTATTATTGACTTTCTTTTATCGCTATATGCGGCCTTTAATTGAACAGGGAAAAGTTTATCTGGCCTTACCGCCGTTATATAAAATTCAAAAAGGCCGCGGTGATAAACTCAAGGTTCGCTATGCTTGGACTGATGCCCAATTAAAAGATGCGGTTCAAGCCCTAGGAGCACATTATAGTTTGCAACGCTTTAAAGGCTTAGGAGAAATGAATTCGGATCAATTATGGGAAACAACTATGAATCCGGCGACCAGAACTCTGGTCCGGGTGCGCATTGATGATGCGGCTTTGGCTGAACGTCGGGTAACAACTTTGATGGGTGATAAAGTTGCACCCCGTCGAAAATGGATTGAAGAAAATGTTAAATTTAATTTAGAAGATGATGGTAGTATTTTAGAGACTAATTTAGATAATAGTCTAGGAGAACAAAATTTAAAGAAGCAATTAAATTACAAATAAAGTGAGTGAAGACAGTGGCAGATAGTTCCAAAATTCAAGAACTTTCATTAGAAGAAATCATAAGTGATCGTTTTGGCCGTTATTCGAAGTACATTATTCAAGAACGAGCACTTCCCGATGTCCGTGATGGCTTAAAACCAGTTCAGCGACGCATTTTGTACGCGATGCATTTAGATGGTAATACCTTTGATAAAGCTTTTCGAAAGTCGGCCAAGTCTGTTGGTAATGTCATGGGTAATTTTCATCCTCATGGAGATACACCAATTTATGAAGCTTTAGTACGTCTAAGTCAAGCTTGGAAATTAAGGGTGCCGCTAATTGAGATGCATGGGAATAACGGCTCCATGGATGGTGACCCGCCAGCAGCTATGCGTTATACTGAAGCTCGCTTAAGTAAAGCTGCTGGCGTTTTGTTGCAAGATATTGATAAAAATGTAGTCGATATGGTGTTAAATTTCGATGATACTTTGGAAGAGCCTACAGTTTTGCCAGCACGTTTCCCTAATCTTTTAGTTAATGGAGCTACGGGGATTTCTGCTGGCTATGCTACAGAAATCCCGCCACATAACTTAGGTGAAGTGATCGATGCGACAATTGCCTTAATTGATAATCCGGATTTAACTTTGGATGAAGCCTTACAGTTTGTTCAAGGACCGGATTTTCCGACGGGCGGCATCGTACAAAGCCGGGCCGGGATTAAGCAAGCCTACGAGACTGGTCGTGGTAAGGTGGTTTTACGGGCACAAACTGCAATTCAGCAATTACGTGGTCACCGCAGTCAGATTATCATAACCGAAATTCCTTATGAAGTTAATAAGGCCCAATTAGTGAAAAAAATTGACGAAATCCGACTTTTAAAAACTATTGACGGTATTGCAGAAGTTCGCGATGAAACTGATCGGCATGGACTAAGTATTGTTATTGAACTGAAGCGGGATGTGGATTCTCAAGCAATTTTAAATTATTTGTTTAAAAATACTGATTTACAAGTATCTTATAATTTTAATATGGTGGCAATTACGCATATGCGTCCGCAGCAATTGGGATTATTGCCGATTTTGCGGGCTTACCTGCAACATCAACAAGATGTGGTTTTGCGCCGGACTAAATTCGACCTGGATAAGGCTCAACAGCGATTGCATATTGTGGACGGCTTGATTAAAGCACTTTCAATTTTAGATCAAGTAATTCAAACCATTCGGTCAAGCAAAAATAAGAGTGCGGCGATCAAAAACTTAATGACTCAGTGTGATTTTTCTCAAGCTCAAGCCGCAGCCATCGTTACTTTACAGCTGTATCGTCTAACCAATACTGATGTTACCCAACTGCAAAAAGAACAAGCAAAACTACAAAAGGCAATTGCCCGTTATCAAAAAATAATTGCGGATCCCCAGCAGTTGTTGCATGTCATTAAAAAAGAGTTGGCCGCAGTGAAAAAAGAATTTGCTACACCGCGTTTAACTAAAATTGAAGCAGAAGTGGCCGAGATTAAGATTGACCGCCGGGTCATGGTTACTCCGGAACAAGTCCGCGTTTTGGTGAGCCGCCAAGGATATCTGAAGCGGAGCAGTTTACGTTCTTATCAAGCATCTACAGCTACAGATAATGGTTTACGCCCGGAAGATTATCCAATTTTAGATTGTGAAGCTTCCACTTTGGATCATTTATATATCTTTACTAATCAGGGACACTTGATTTATCGACCTGTTTATGAACTGAGCGATTTGCGCTGGAAAGAGACCGGTCAGCATTTATCGCAGTCCATTAGTTTGAATCCCGACGAAGAAATTTTAACTGCCTTTATTTTTCCAGACTTAAAACAAACGGGCCAATTTGTCTTGTCAACTTCAGATAGCTATATAAAGCAAGTTAATTTTCAAGATTTACTGCCTAATAGAACCTATCGTTCACGAGCCTTAAAGACGATGAAATTACATCAGCCTACTAGTAAAATTGTCCAAGTCTTTTATTTACCGAGTCAGCGTTCTGATCTGCAAGTGCTCGGTTTTACCAAAAATTCGTATGCATTATTATTTGACCTTCAAGAAGTACCAGTTGTGGGTGCATCAGCGTCTGGTGTTAAATTTTTAGCTCTAAAAGAGGCTGATAAGATTGTTGATTTTGCAATTGTTGATCCACAGCAGCAGCAATTTATTGTATTATTAACTAAAAAGGGTAGTTTTAAGAAAATGTCCTTATCGGAAATCACCCTTGGTACTCGAGCCCGGCGGGGGACTTTAGTCATGAGGGAACTTAAAAAACAGTCTCATCAGCTTCAATTTGCCCGTGTGTTGACAGCAAAGGAAGTTTTGACAGTAATTACAGATAAATTGATGACCATTGAAATTGATCCGCAAGATTTTAATTTTAAGTCCCGCTCTACTAGTGGTACCGAGGTGCTTAATCCGGATCAAGAGGGGGTGCCATTGTATATCGCAGTCCATTCTCGTTTGACTACTACTTCAAAATAAAAGTGCAGGTTTTGTAGGACGGAGGGGTTTGTATGAACGCTAATCAAGATGATTTTATTAGATCACTAACTTCGAAAACTTTGGGTTATTTTGTCAAATTGGCTCATAATTTGAGTTATACCAAAACGGCTCGCATTTTAGGAATCACACAGCCTGCTCTTACTCAGCAAATTAAAAAATTAGAGCATAGTATTGGGACCCCTTTATTTTATAATGTAGGGAAACAGGTATATCTGACGGACGCGGGAAGTATTTTATTAGCTGCGGTTAATAATATCTATGAAACGATGATTGGCGCGGTGGATAATATTCAACAAACAACGTTGGCTTCTACCGGTCTCATTAAAATTGGCCTTTTAGCCACCATTGAGGATCAAGTGCTGGAAGATTTTATTATTCATTATAAAGATGTTCAGCCGCAAATTGAAATTGAAGTTTCCTTGTTAACACGGCGCTTTTTATGGAACGCTCTTGAAAATAATAAAATTGATTTAGCGATTATGTATCTGCCTGATGCATCGATAAAAAATTGGAGATTATATTGTTCTAAAAAGATAATTAATGAGCATTTAGTGCTCTTACACCAGAATCCTAAATGGAAACAACGGAAATTTTTGAAATTAAAAAACACTTTGGACCATCCTTGGGTGACATATCCGGACGACTATTATTTAACTGATTTACTACATGAGTGTTTTAAAAATCAACTTTTAGATCCACCGCAAACGCAGGGTCGCTTCGCTTCACCGTGGCAGATATTACATTTTGCTCAGAAAAAAGATTACTACGCAGTGTTACCGAAAAGTTTTGTTTTGGCTAATCAAGATCAAGTACATGTTTATCAAACACTGCTGGATCCCAAAATCAAATTTGAAATAAGTTTTGTTTATCGTTTTGACAAGTTAAATATTCCTCGAATTGCTGAATTTTTAAAATACTGGGATCAATTTATTGAACATAAATCTTATCGCAAGCGCCTGCAAGATAGGCTATCCAATTAGTGTGTCTTTGTATTATAATAAATACAATATATAATTAATTGGAGGGATGAAATTGGTAAAACAATTAGTATTTGGACACTTAAACCCAGATACAGATGCGATTGTGGCTGCAATCGCCTATTCGTATTTGCAAAATCAACTTGGTTTAGAAACTGAGGCTGTTGCCTTGGGTGAACCAAACGATGAAACTAAATTCGTATTGGATTATTTCCAACAGTCTGCTCCTCGTGTTATTGATCAAATTGGAGATCAGGCTCAGAAAGTAATGCTGGTCGATCATAATGAGGCACAACAAAGTGTAGCAGATTTAAAAAATGTTACGATCACCCATGTTATTGATCATCATCGGATTGCTAACTTTGAAACTGCAGCACCGCTGTTTTATCGTGCAGAGCCAGTTGGCTGCACTAGTACCATATTATGGAAACTCTATAACGAAAAAGCTATAGAAATTCCTAAAAAAATAGCCGGTTTAATGCTCTCTGCAATTATATCCGATACTTTGTTGTTAAAATCACCAACTACCACAGATGTTGACCGCGAAGCAGTAACAGCTTTAGCTCGGCTGGCGGCTATTGATTATCAAGATTATGGCTTGAAAATGCTCAGAGCAGGTACTAATATTGCGGCTAAATCAGCTGCGGAATTAATTGATGCAGATGCCAAGAGTTTTGACATGGGCGGACATCAGATTCGTATTGCTCAGATCAATGTAGTTGATTTGCCGGAAGCATTGGCACGGCAAAATGAATTTGAAATTGCTATGCGACAAAGCAATCAAGATAATGGCTATGAATTATTTTTATTAGCTATTACCAATGTTTTAGATAGCGATACTACGATGGTTGTTGCAGGTGATGAGAACTTGCAGGCTAAGGTTAGTGCGGCCTTTAACCAGCAAATTGAACAAAATCGGCTGCAATTGCCGGGTGTGGTTTCTCGTAAAAAGCAAATCGTACCACCATTACAAAAGCAATTTTAATGAGTACTAAGCAGAATGCTCTTGCCTCTATTTTCGATTAGGTAGATGAGTGTTTAATATTTAACGCCTTTAGGCGTTTTTCTTTTACTTTTAAATCCATTTTTGAATCGTTTTTTCGTTTTCTTTTACTTAACTCAGTTGTTTTTATTGGTTTAATTAAAAACAACGGCATTCATCTTCTAATTTTAATCAGGTAGATGAATGCCTATTACTCGGTGATTGTCTCCTTAGCTTGCTAAAAATTAAACTTATCTTAATTCCACTCTCATGCTATTATTAATGTAACCCACATTGAGGAGGTGCAAGCTGCATGAGTAAAACAATGGTCCAATGCCCTATCATTATGGGGTTAAGCTGCGGGTCTTTCCTTCATCGGAACAAAAACGCTTAATCAAACGCAACAGCGATGCTAGTCGTTTTATTTACAATGAAATGAACGGGATGAATCGCGAACTTTGCCAACTGCGACAGGTAAAATTACCTATTGCAATTGTTCAACAATGCATTCAAACCCTGGAAGAGCGCTTAAAAAAGCCCGCAACTGGTATTTCCAATATTCACGGTTGGCTTAAAAACCGCGACTTAGTTGTGGCAGAAGAATTACGTAGTAAGAACCTTCTGCGCAACCATGCGTTAACTTTGAGCATTGCCGATGTTGGTTGGCGTACTTTTTAGCCTATAAGGCTAAGCTTTATGGGCGTTAATTTATTTACCATTAATCCCCGCAACACTACCAAACCTGTATATAAAAGGGATACTGGCAAGACAGAGAAGCTGACACTCAGAGACCGTGAATGGACTTGTCCGCAATGTGGTAGCCAGCATCTTCGCTATAGGAATGCAGCTCAAAACATTTTGGCAAAAAGCTTAGCCAGTATCTAACTGGTATGTCCGTCTGGCAGCCTGCAGACCTAAAGGCTTTGGTAATTAGCACGTAATACCTATAAGTAGGCAAGGGCTGTATCTAAGCAAATTGTGGTCGTTGTCCTTTAGGGGCAATTCTCACAAGCTCCTGACTTTTATTCAGGAGTGGTTGACAACAGCATTTTATTTACTGTAAGTAAATCTAAAAATAAAACTTTTAAAAATCAATAATGAAAAAATATTGATATAATTGAATGACTTTTTCTAATTAATGTTTTTATTTATGTAAATAAATGTTTTTTTAAAATTGATATCGATACTTATGAAATATATTTGGGAGAATAAATAAACGATAGGGTTATAAAAAATTGCTTTATTGTTTAATGATTTTTAGGTTTTATTGAATATTTTTATTTAAAATAAGTTATTACTTGAAATAAACAGTTTGATTGAGGGATTGCCATTAAGAACTCTAAAGTGCCAGTTTTAAGTTACGAGGGAAAACAAATTTTTTTATAACTTTTAGATTTAATTTTCCAGTTTATGAAATATTGATTTAAGATTCACCCTTATTTAACAAACTTTTCACCTACTAGCCATAATTAATGTTATTTAGCGAGCTCGAATTACTATTAAAAACTCTTTTTCTGAAAAATAGTTTATTTATATCATTTTATGGAGCTTGTGTTACAATATATGTGATTTCGAATATCTCTGACTGATTTTTTGTTATAATTAAAATAACAAATAAAGGACGTTATTTTTAGAAACAGAATTTTCCAATTTAGTAATTAATTAAACTGAAAAATTTTTGATTTCCTGATGTTTATATAGGGAAATTAGTAAAATAATTTTCTATTGGAAAAGTGGAAAAGTTTAAAAGTTCCAAAAATCCTTTCATACTGTATAATTGTTGATGAAGTCAAAAATTATTAATTAGGGGGTTATTTCGATTAAAGTTTTTATTGATATTATTTCATTATTAGGTGATTGGCTCTTATTTACTTTTCCTATGTATCAAGGTCTAATGGAATTGGAGGAATATCGTAGCTTATTTAATAAGTTTGATCTCTATAGTTATCAGTTTATTAAAATTTCTCCATGGTATTGGCTATTTCCTCCTTTAAAAATACATTTGGAAAAAAATCGAGCTATGGGTATTTTTAAAAAATTTGTAGATAATGAACAAGAATATCTAACTCTGATTAGTTTTATAGATAAAGCTACAGCATGGTATTTTATTTCTGTTGGTGGTTGGTTTAAAACTATTTCCAGTGTTTATGAGATTTTGGAAAACAATCATGTGCCACATTTTTGGTGGTATTTTCTACTTTTGGCATTGATAGCCACAGTAAGTGGATTTTTTTCGGCTAGATATCGAATTAGCCAGAGTCGACAGCAAAGAATGTCGAAAAAATTTCAACGGTACTAAATTATTAGATTAGGAAATAAGTTTTTGTTCAGGATGTTACTTAACTATTTAATCTTTGAAGAGAAAATTAATTTAAGCCTGTCAGTTTGTTACATAAAATAAGTTTTTTTATTAAACTTAAAAAGTTTAATTGGGGGAAGAGTTATGTTGTTAAGATTTTTAAAAAATATTTTATTGATGGTAGTTCTTAGTTTAATAAGCTTTTTTTTATGTAATACCTTTGTAACTAAAGTAAGCGCGACTAAAGTTGTTCCTAACAATTTAGAAACAAATGATTTACTAAGTAAACTAAATCCAGATAGGCAATTAAATCCTGATATTATAAGTTCTAATAAAATTACGGATAAACAGCAAATGCAGAGTTTTACTGATCAAAATACCGTTGTAACACCAGCTCCTCCTGGTACTAATGATTATGATACTGCTCCTGATCCGGATTACCCAGCCGGAAGAACTGCAACAGATCATCTTGCAGGTGATAATGGGCCAAAGTCAATTTCTCTTCCTGCTGGGAAGATTGCCTATGTTAGTAATGCTAAACAATTTATACATGCGTTGTATGGTAATTATTGTAGCGGGCGCAATACAATGGCCGATAAGAATAGACTTCCGTACAAGGATTCTATGTGGGATAGGTATTGGTATGATACTGATATAACTAAAATCGTATTAACAAAGGACATTAATTTGGCTAAGATTAATGATGATCCAGATATTAGCGTTCCCGATAATAAGGGTAAACTACAGAAAGTAGACTTTAGTAGTTTTGTTGGGTTTTCAAATATTACGTCAGGTACGACGAGTGATGGCGCGTACTATACTTTGGCTAATTTACCAAGCTGGCATAGTGTTGAAATTAATGGTCAACCCTTGGACTATACTAGCGTTGTTATAGATGGAACCTATAAGGGAATAAGGCACTATCTTGCTTTGGGAACTTTTACTATGAAAACATATAGTGGTGATTATTATCGTGTTAATCACGATATAACTGCTGAAAATATTGATATTTATGGAAGTAGTTATTATGGACTTATTTGGGGAGAAGCTACAAATAACTATACCATTGAAACATTTGACAATGTGAACTATTATGGCTCACAATTAGCTTATAATGATTATAAGACCCAAACAATAATTAAGAATAAAACTACAGTTTATTCACTTGCTAGTTATAAAGTTCCTGATGATAATAGAACAACGTATGCATGTCAAGGAGGAACTCAAGGTGACCAGCAAAATTTTCAAACTAATAATATAGTTTTTGAGCCTGGAAGTGTTTATAGAGGATATACGTATAATGCTAATGTTATTGAGCTTAAAGGGAAGGCTGTCCTAAAAGATAATTCAAGAGTCAATCTTTATCCTCATGGCAACAGTGCTGAAAATAAGAATATTTTAAATGAGGGAATTTTAATGAAAGGTGATAATCCTTCTTTAGAGTTGTATGGATCAGCTAAGTTAAATATTGATTGTAATACGCAAAATCTTAAGGATTCAAATTCAGGTGATTTATCCTCTCCTTCTATATCTTCTATATCAGCTGATGATAATACTTCTGATGGTGGTAGTAAATATAATTATTCTTGTGGTGCTTTTAATATGTACAGCCCAAACTCAGTAATTAATTTTTACCCGGATGATAATGGGGCTAGTCCAGAAGTAAATATTACTAGCGAAGGTAATATTTATGATAATGATCCCCTTGTTTATTTAGGAGGTGGCAAAGCCAATCTTTCACATGGTAAATTTAGTGTTGATTCTAAACATCTAGGGACCTACAACACCGCTAATAGTGGTGGCCTTTTAAAATTTGATAATTTAATGTCTATTAATGTCAAAAGTGGTGGTGACTTTAACGTTGATGTTGGTGATAATGATAATGATGCAAATGACCCTATTAATTTAATATATGCTAGTAATTTGAATGTATCAATTATGAATCCGAAGAATGTTAATTTGGATTTGCGCAATGATAAGTGTGCTAACAGTGCTTTAGTTTATATTAACAATAATACTCCCCAAACGATAAAGGCTTATGATACACGAATAAGTGCTTCAGGTAATAGTAAAATTGTATCAGGAAGTAATATTCCTGGCAGTTTAGGTAAAGATACAAACGGCAAAGATGTATCTTTTGGAAATGATGCTCCATTACGGATTCAAACATTAGATTTACCGTTTATGTATAGTGCCATTAGTTCAAATATGTATTTAAATAATACTGCAAAAATTCAAGCACCACAAGACACCTTGGATGAATTAAAAGATGCTATGGCAGAAATGAGTGGCAAGGAATTTAGGTTTGTCCACATGTCTGATTTACCTGGTCCAGTCATTTCTAATATACCTAGACGTAGTAGTCCTAAGATGCGTACAATTTCTGGTAAAGTTACTGGTGATAAATGGCAAAATGTTAATGATCCTACTTCTATATCCGGAAAAGAATTTGACCCTAAACCGCCCTTAATCAATGTAAAAGTGCAGCATCACAACACTAGTAATGCTGAAACTACTTCCACCGACTTAGGAACCGTGGGTAATGAAAAAGAAGCTCGACAAAAAAAGAATAACGATCCAAATAATAATGATACAGTTCCAGTTTCTCCTAATCGTTTAATAAATGATAATTTGGATATTAGTGATGCTAATATAGGTAAGCCTATAGATCCAAATAGTACTCCTCCATATAATAAGGAACCTCAATATTTAGATGCAAAGGATATCTCATGGTCTGATAAGAATAATTTTTCATATAATCTAGATGATTTGCTTAAAAAATATAATACTAATCACCCAGATGATAAATTATCTTTAAAGCCTACAGATACAATAAAAACGAGTGCTGTCACAAATTATCAAGAAACTCCAATTCAAAATACACGAATCACTAATATAGATCTTCAGGCGGGTGATGAACCTTCTAAACCTTTCCTTTTAGGCGAAACAATTAATATGCCTTTTAAATATTTAGATACAGATAGTGAAGCAAAAATTTTAAGTATTAAAGGAAACGTATATAAATTAGTTACTGATGATAATGGAAATATTGAAAAGCAGCTTATTAAACCATTTGAAGAAACTATAAACATAAAGAATCATTTAACTGAGTGGACGAATGCTCAGTTGCAATTGCCTGTGGAATCTACTAAAAATCCAGGTAATTACATCGTTGAATTTAATGGATCTGATGATAATGGTAATGTTTATAGTATTGATAATGAAGATAGCATATCCTGGAAATATACAGTTTCTGGTTTTCCAAAGTATAATGGTGAAAAGGTAATTAATGATCATAGAAATAATTCAGGGGATGAAAAATATCCTAACATTGTTGGTAACTTGCAATATACTTTAAAAACTATCTTTAAAGTTGCAAATAATGATGTATCGAAACCCTTATCTAATGTTGAATTTACCCATCCTGGAGAGATAGATGATATTGCCAATTCTGACCAAAATATTACTGATTTACATGATTATACTTTAACAGCTTCTTATATTGATGAACAAGGTAAAACCCAAAGTAAGCAGTTAAATGACTTTAATTATAATACAAGTTATAAGCCTGGTGACTTTGGTTTAGGAAGTGAATTTCCTGCAGGAGTAATATTCACAATAACTCATAAAATTAAGGTTAATAACTTAAAACCAAAGGATAGGGTTCATATTGGTGCTGACCAGATGTTGTCAACAAATGACAAGAACGAAACGAGTGTATTAGGTACAAGCAATAGTATTGACTATAATTCGATAGGTTCCATAGTTTTAAATGTTGCAGATACAATGGATTTTGGATCTCATACATTGCCTTTTAATAGAGAAAAGCCTTTATTTATGAAGGATGGTAAGGAAAAGCCAATAGTTGAAATAGATAATAATACGAGTGTATCACAACCAGTCACTCTAACGGCGCAAACAGATGGAGATGGCAGTAGTGAAAATCTGGATAACTGGCTATACTTTAGAACATGGAATTCTGATACATCAACTAGCTTGGATACTCCTATGAGTGATAAAGTAACTGTCTATCACGGTAACATCGGTACCGATTCTCAATCTAATAAGATTATTTCAAATAATTGGTTTGATGATAAAGGTGAACAAAAATTTGGCCCTATTTTAAAGTTTTCAACATCTCCAAGAGCTAAGACTTATAGTACTAAAATTACTTGGAGTTTAACCAATTCTTTATAAAAGTAATATAATTTACTTTAAAACGGTCCCGTTAGGGGCTGTTTTTATTAATTCTTTTGTAATAATGCCAAATAAGAAAGTGTATTAATGTACGATATTTTACTAATATCTATGATAAAAATTAATAGGACTTTGTTACTTAAGATTTGATTATTTAAAAAAGTAAATACATTTGATAGAAAGTATTAGTAAGTATATCACCGCATATATTTCTTTTACAGGTTAACTTAACATATCTAGCAAATCTAGCAAAAATTTTTATGTAGGTTTTGAATCGTTATCATGGTTTCTATAATAATTTCGTTCTATTATTAGATGATAAAAATTTACTATTCGGATATGAGTATTCAGCGGCAAACCTGTTTCAAACCATATAGGGAGCTGTCTTTAATATTTTTTATAATGTAATAATAGTTGTTTATTTTTATCTAAAAAATTTCAGCAAGAAATGAAACAATTCGAGACTCCTTTTGAGATTATTGTTGCATGCTTCAGTGCAGAAAGGAATGCTGGGCTTGCTTTAAGCTAGAATGTTTGGCTATGTGTAGCGTTTCTATCATGCAAGCAAAATTATTAGATATTCTGATATAGAATATTTTCAGTAATTACTATTAAGTTTAAGAGAATTCCAGAAACTAAAGCAAAAAGATTCAATGAAAAACTAAGGCAGGAATCTCCTGATTTTAATCAGGAGGGGAATGCCTGGTGTTTAAAAGTGTAAGGCGTTTTTTCTTTGATTACTGATATACCGGTCTACCACCTCTTTACTCATGTTTCCCAGTGTACTCATGTAGTAACTGTGCGACCAAAGGTGCCCGCCCCAAAATTTCTGCTGCTTAATGTCCGGATGCTTCTCGAAAAACATTCGAGTAGATACGCCTTTAAATGCTTTCACGATGTTCGTAGACGCATATTTGGGTTTAAAACTAATAAGCATGTGGACGTGGTCGGGCATTACTTCCATACGTTCTATAGTTACTTCATTCAGGGTAGCGATATGTTGGAGAATAACTTTCATTTCGTCTACTAACTGCGGTATGATAAATACCTGATTACGGTATTTAGTCACCCAGATTAAATGAAAATGGAAATTATAAACATAGTGACGTTCATAAATGGTATCAGCTAAATGTTGTTTTTTCTTATTCATCAGTTGTTCCTTTAAGTTACTAAAAGATTAAAACTATCTTATAACTCTTGTGCTATTATTAATTTAATTCACAGTAAGGAGGTGCAAGCTACATGAGTAAAACGATGGTCCAACTGCCTTATCATTATGGGGTTAAACTGCGGGTCTTTCCTTCTGCGGAACAAAAACGCTTAATCAAACGCAACAGCGACGCTAGTCGTTTTATCTACAATGAAATGAACGGGATGAATCGCGAACTTTACCTGTTAAAACAAGTGCAGATACCTATTTCTATGGTTCAGAAACGTATTGCGACTCTGGAAGAGCGCTTAAAAAAGCCCGCAACTGGTATTTCCAATATTCACGGGTGGTTGAATAATTCTGGCCTTGATAGTGATATGAAAGCTAATGCCATTAAGAATTACCGTGCCGCTTGGAATCTTTTCCGTAAAGTTCATCGTGCCGGCGTACCGGTTTTTCACAAGAAACGGACTGAACAAAAGTATCAGACCTCCTGTCAGTATGCTCAGCAGGTACAAGTACCTAATATGTTGACTGGCAGTGTTAGATTATTAGATAAAAAGCATCTGCGACTACCTAAAATTGGCCGCTTACGTTTTCGGGGCCTGCCGCCTAAACTGTTACATAAAGCTGCAGTAATTCGGATAGGAACCGTGACCATCTCCATGGACGCCACCGGTCGTTACTATGTTTCGCTGCAATTAGCCTCGGAACAACCTTTTGTGGAACTGATCCCCATTGTCAAATCACCCCTTGGAATTGATCTCAATACTGATAATTTTTTGACTACTTCCAATGGCGCCGTTGTTGCCAATCCGCGCTATTATCGTCGTCTCCAAGGTAAATTAGCTCAAGCCCAGCGTAAGCTTTCTCGGCGAGCACTGCGAGCTCAGAAAGAACAGCGCCCCTTACGTACTGCGGCCAACTATCAGAAACAACGAGTAGTGGTAGCTAACCTCCAACGCAAGGTGGCTAGCCAGCACCTTCGTGATGAGAATGCGGCGCAGAACATTTTGGCCAAAGGCTTAGTGAGTATCTAATTAGTAGGTCCGTCTGGCAATCTGCGGACCATAAAGGCTTTGCTAAATAGCACGTAAGACATGCAAGCAGGCAAGGGCTGTATCTAAGAAAATTGTGGTCGTTGCCCCTGAAGGGGCAATTCTCACAAGCTCCCGACTTTAGTCGGGAGTGGTTGACTCTTGTCCAAATATCGATAGAGGGCATTACGACCGATACCTTATCACTTGAGTACGAGTAGACAAACATAAAAGGCAGTCGGTAACCCGACGCTGGGACAATTCATTAAATTTTAGCTGTTTTATTTTATAGGGAGCCCTCTTAATTACTATACTAATAATATTTAATCGGTACTAAAGTACAGGACTTCCGGGAATAAATCTAACTTGTTAATTTTTATCTGACAATTTAGTAGTGTTTTTTTCTGCTCTAATAAGAATAAAGCCGTTTCAAAACGAGTTTGTTTATATTTGGCCAGTGGATCCAATTATTAGGTCTGTAATTCCCGGATCTAATCCCACAGTTTAACCAATTTTTTTGAATGGTGTTTGTTTTTTTGCACTAAAACAATGAAATATAGTAAAAGTTGCCTGCCGGATTAGGTTTAACTATAACTAACTTATATCTAACCCGTGAAGCAATGGCCATGATATTTAACAACTTCTAATTTAGGTAATTTTAAGTTAAGAATTTTTTTATTTAATTTGATTAATCATAACATCAACTAATTTTTTAAAGTAAGGCTAAAATGAAATTTATGAAAGATATTTTGTAACACATAGTTCAAGAATCAAACTATAATTGAATAACTATAAATTGGGCTAAGTCATGTTTAGATAAGATTAAACTTTTCAGCCGATAGAATATCCAATTAAATCCTTTAAAATTGCTTCAGCCAGGATATTGTTTAAAAAAGATTTAGAAGTCAAAGCAATGTTTTGGAAAAAAAACATTTGTGGATCTCAAGTTCTTTTATGAGTACCACGATTACTATTTTTCAAAAAATTGTGACGCAATATATTGAAAGTTAACCGTAAAGATATAACAATGGTGCACCAGAAATTAAAAAATTCCCATTTGAATTATAACTAAATTTACTATAGATTTCTTCATAACTATATGCCGATGAATAACAATAAAGAGAAATAAAAAGTTGATTAATCCTTTTATTATTCAATATAATTAAAAATTATATATGGAAAATAAGGTCGAAAAATTAATGTTAGCAATTTTTGAATCTTAGGAATTTTGAGCAAAAGTGATTATAAAGTATTCAATAAATACCTTGTACTTGATACGAAAACAAGCACGACTTTTTAATTTATGCATATTCAATACTTTTTTACAAAGTTAAAATTAAATTTTTCACAACTTATTTATTAAAGAGCAATTACTTGACGTACATTACTGATATTTTTTAAAATAATCCTGTAGTTTATTGGCTTTAATGTAATCGCTATCAGAATAAGAATCATGTGTTTTCCTAGATTTTGTAGTCCAATGGATTTAATCAAGCATAAAATTTCAGGTTGTCTGAATTTTGACTTTGATGGGATACTATGTGAACATTTTCAATAGTAAAAGAAGTTGAAGTCAATTTTAAAGTACTAAAACTAATAACAAATAACAGATAAACTATTTTGAATTTCAAGGGATTTTATCTGTAATTCAAATCTGGGTAACACTTGAAGTGCATACGTGGTGATTGGTAATTAGTAATACTGATAGTAGGGGGCCAATGGCTGCATCATAAAAAGAAACTGTTGTAAGTTATTTATAGGGAGTGAATAGATATGAAAAAAGTTCGAATTGGTAAAAGCGACGTTTACACGACTAAATTAGGCTTGGGTACTAACAAGGTTGGGGGTCACAATTTATTTAAAGATTTAAAAGAAAAAGATGGATACGATTTGGTCCGTGAAGCCTTGCAACAAGGAATAAATTTTTTGGATACTGCTTATATTTATGGCGTTGGCAAATCAGAAGAAATTATCGGTGAAGTACTACAGGAATATGATCGTTCGAAAGTAATAATTGCCACGAAAGCAGCTCAAGATAAGTCACACGATATGACCATGAACAATAGCGCCAATTTTATCAAAAAAGCTGTTGATGAAGCGCTTTTAAGATTAAAAACAGACTATATTGACATTTTTTATTTGCATTTTCCGGATGAAAAAACTCCAAAAGATGAAGCAGTCGAAGCTTTAGATGAGGTTCGCCAGGCTGGTAAAATTCGTGCAATAGGGGTTTCTAATTTTTCTTTGGACCAAATTAAAGAGGCCAATGCAAATGGAAAAGTTGATATAGCTGAAGATCATTATAGTTTAGTTCATCGTTCCCCTGTAAAAGCAGAGATAGAATACTTACAAGCACACAATATTTCGTTTGTACCTTATTTTCCCCTGGCTTCAGGGCTTTTAACAGGTAAATATAGCTTTGCGGATTGGGATAAATTTAAAAATACCGATGGCGGGAAATTGTTGGGAGATTTCAGCAAGAAACAATATGATGAAGCAATTCAGGGGATTGAAGGAATCCATAAAATTGCGGCAACCCACCAAGCAACAGTTACTCAAATCGTACTAGCTTGGTACATGGCTAATCCTGCAATTAGTGTTGTCATCCCCGGGGCACGCAATGTTAAACAAGTTAGAGATAATGCAGCTGCGATGAAAATCGAATTATCCTCCGATGAATATCAACAGATTGATCAATTGTTTAGTTTCTTTTGATAGTATAAAATAACGCGAAACAGTATTTCTTATATGCTATGTGGTTAGCAAGCGGGATATCTAGTAAAATAATTGGTTATGATAATCGGGGTTTTGAAGAAGCTGGAGTAAAAGAAAAAACTCCAGCTTTTTTGTGATTAACCCAATAGGTAGAAGCTAATTAAAGATTAATACAATATTTTTTAGAAATTAATTTGCAAATAACTTTGTTATTTAGTCAAAAAAATAAATTAAAATGAATTTGTATGACGTACAGATTATTCCTGATGACCTAATCTTTTTAAATAATCCGCAAAACTTTCTTTTTCAGAGGTAAGGCCAGCTTCTTTAGCCTCGTACCAATTAATTTTATCATTGAGAATTTGTAAATGATGTTGTATATCTTTAAATCGTTCTAAAAAATTATTTTTGGTCTTTTTTAATAATTTTAAGCGCTTAGCAATTGTCTGGTCACCCTGTTCTCGCCAGTCAATATATTGTTTCAAATCACCAATTGTCATACCGGTTCCTTTTAAATGGTTGATGAACTTAACCCAAAGGACGTCATCTTCTGTATAATAACGTCGTCCGTTTTCATAGCGGTGGGGTTTAATCAAACCTTCATTTTCATAATATCTAAGGGTAGAAGATGTTAGTCCCATTTGTGCTCCGAATTCACTAATAGTATAAATTGTATGATTTTGCAAAGAAGTCATTTTCATTCTCCTATTAAAGCTAACTTTAAAATTAATTATAGTAAAAAAACCTTTTTTAGCAAATACTATTTTTATTGACTTAGAGTTTACTTTAAGTATTATACTGAGATTATCTTGATAGGAATTTTCGAGGTGTCATTGAAGATGTTAATTATCAGTTGAATAATAAGGAGAAAGATAAATTGATGTGAAAGTGTGGTACTAATGTAATAAGCTTTTTATCATCATTTATAAGTTCAGTTTGATAATTGTTTCCATTTTAATTTTTGACCAGTAGGTAGACAAGGTAATCCATTAATTGGTTGAGACCATAACGCTGTTAATGTATGTATAGGAAGTGATAACTGAAGCAGATTAAATAAAGATGATAAAAGGTTCACAACTACTGTAGAAGGAAAATTAATTAATAAGACTTGTGGAGGTCATAATATGAAAGAAAAAAAAATCGAACAACCGGGAGTATTTGCAACTGGACCTAAGAATGATACTTACGCCCAATATTTTATTGGTCAAAGCTACAATAATACTCTAGTAATTCCTAGCTCAGATGTTAGTGTTCCAGTTGCTAATGTGACGTTTGAACCTGGTTGTCGTAACAATTGGCATATTCATCGTAATGGTAGTCAAATTTTGCTGGTTACTGGGGGTAAAGGCTGGTACCAAGAGGAGGGCAAGCCAGCTCAACTTTTGAAACCTGGAGATGTTGTTATTGCCCATGATGGCGTTAAACATTGGCACGGGGCCACTAAAGATTCTTGGTTTAGTCATTTGGCAATTACTACCGGTAATGCCGAATGGCTAGAGCCCGTAACGGATAAAATGTATAATCAATTAATTAATGAATAAAAAGCAGGTGACGACTCTGTGAATCGTAGTAAAGTTAT
The DNA here is from genome assembly GCA_013346905.1 of Bombilactobacillus mellis. Lineage (GTDB taxonomy): Bacteria > Bacillota > Bacilli > Lactobacillales > Lactobacillaceae > Bombilactobacillus > Bombilactobacillus mellis_A. Next base: position 1,151,924 of record JAAEDX010000001.1, on the reverse strand, counting down.
TGTTCATATGTATGTGTCCATTGATGGAAAAATTGATGGTCCGTATGGCAGTAATCCTTCAAGTTCTTATTATTCTGACGAATTATTTCAGATAAGTAACGCAGATGCCAATGGACGGGAAACGATCCAAATGTATGCTGCTCCCGATCATCCAGATTTATCAACTTTTGCAAAAACTAATATTGAGTATGTGGATTGGTTGCCTGAAATTAAGTCAGATACATGGTCGGTGTCTTTTGATCGTCAAGGTAAGTGTGGTTGGGTACAGAATTATTTTGAATACAATGGTAAGAAAATGCATGCGATCGAAGTTGTTACAAAACAGGCTAGTTCATCGTATTTAGCCTTTTTACAATCAATGGATATTCCCTATATTATAGGTGGAGCAAAGGAATTTGACTTTGAGGTAGTGCTGACTAAACTGAAGCAGCATTTTAATATTAATACTCTAGCTGTGTGCGGAGGTGCTAAAATAAATGGAGCTTTTTTAAAGGCACATGTGGTCGATGAGATTTCTTTGGTTGTTGCACCGCATGTTACTGGCGATATAACTAAAAAAGCTAGTTTTGACACTTTAGGACAATATATTAATGATGCTTTTTCTTTTATGGATGCTCGAAAATTAGTTGATGGTGGGGTCCATTTAAGATTTAAAAAAGGAATTAAAAACTAAGTCATTTTATCTAGGCTTAAAAGAAAAGTTTGAAAGGAGAAGCAGATGACTGTTTTACAGGAATCTTATCATTTAGAAAATGGCGTGCAAATTCCTAAATTAGGATTTGGTACCTGGTTAATAGACAACAATCGTGTTACTGCTGCTGTTAAAAAAGCACTGAGTGCTGGATATAGACATATTGACACTGCTCAGGCTTACGGGAACGAAAAAGGAATTGGAGAAGCCTTACGGCAAACTTCAGTACCTCGAGAGCAAATTTTTATTACAACTAAATTAGCTGCGGAAATAAAATCCTATGATTCTGCGATCCGGGCTATTGACCAATCACTGCAAGACTTGAGTTTGGATTATTTGGATATGATGCTTATTCATTCTCCACAGCCTTGGGCTCAATTTCGAAATGGAGAACATTATTTTACAGGCAATCTAGCTGCCTGGCAGGCATTAGAAACAGCATATGATGCAGGAAAAATAAAGGCAATTGGAGTGGCCAATTTCGAGCAAGAAGATTTGGATAATATTTTGACAAATGGACGTATCAAGCCGGTGGTTAATCAAATATTATTGCATATTTCTAATACTCCATTGGATCTTCTTCACTATTGTGAAAAAAAACGTATTTTAGTAGAAGCTTACTCGCCTATTGCACATGGTCAGATTTTGCAAAATAAGTCAATTAAGCGATTGGCTAATAAATATCAGGTTTCAATTTCTCAATTGGCGATTCGCTATTGTTTAGAATTAGGGGCCTTACCTTTACCAAAGAGTGAAAATTCAAAACATATTGTAGAAAATACTGCTGTTGATTTTAAAATTTCTCCTACGGATTTAAAAACGTTAGAAGAATTGCCTCAGATTTCCAACTATGGTAATGCCAGTGATTTTCCTGTTTTTAGTGGTAAATAATCTGGTAACGGATAAATGTGAAAATTTCAGTAAAGGTTCCATATTTTTTCTTCTTGGTTTAAAGAAATGACCTTAAAATATTGTTTTTTAACTAGTTGATTTTAATTAAAGTTAGAAACTTCATTCGCCGCTTTTATTTAGTCAGTTTTTATGAGTTATATAGATTTAGATACTCGTTAAACCCTTTCAATATCAATCGAAAGTTGCTTCATTAGAAATCATTTCTAAAAAAATGGGTAGTCATCAGCGACTTCCCACTTTTGTTATGCACTTAAGCTAAGAAATCATCATTGCTGTCATTGTCAATGACCGTGAAGTCATCACTGGCATAACCACCGAGCGGTTCACCATCGCGGATCTTTTGGATATTGCCGAGTCCACAGGCTACTCCGCGATTACCATTGGTGTTAAAGGCGTAGAAGTTAATGAAAACCCGGGCGTAGCAATCACTGTAGACTTCATTTTGGTCCAGAATTGTTTTGAACGTGCTTATCAAACGATTTGCGATGCCGTAATGGAGTTAGCGTTGATGGAGAAGCCGTTTTGATAAGTTTCATCGTCACGTTCGACATCGTCATCACGCAGTGGTAGCTTTAAAGTAGCCTTATTGGGCTTCTTACCACCAAACTTACCAATACTTTCCTGAATGGCAGCATCGACAGACTTTTCAACTGCGGCGATCGTCTTCTTATCCTACTTGGGGATGATTAGACTGACAGAGTACTTCTCTTTACTGTCGTTGATGAATTTAGGCTTCCAGATGTTGGCATATGAGAGACGGGTTGGTGGTTCCGGTAACAACTTTTGTATTTTGTGATATGTTTAGTTTTCCTTCTTGAATTCATCCTGCAGGTTTAATAACTTCTTGACCGAATAGTTTGGCGAATTTCTTTTTGCTAAGCTGTTTTTCTAACCTGGTAATGGGCAATAATTTCTTCTGATAAATATTGTCAATGCCTTTAGCTTTAGCAATTTTGACAATTGCTTATTCATCCTTGTAATGACGGATGGATCGTCCTTTGACAATCTTGAATCCAGGCCAATGCTTACCATGGCTGATGGCAAGATCAGCAGCATAATCTTTAACTTCATGTGCCCAACGGTTGAGATCACCAATGTGGCTCATTACTCTGCCACTTCACTGTTCGTTAACAGATAGTGGAACAGAGCTGGAAGCGGGTGAGCTTGTGATGATAATCATAGCGAGCACGAAGCACGGCATTACATGTTGAGAATTGACACCAAGGACCATAGCGAACAGTACCTTTGCCAGCAAAAGCTAATTCGGCTTTTTGCTTGAGTTCGATGTTGGTCCAGTGCATGAGTTGCTTGGCATTAATTATCAGGAGCTAATGTTGGCATGCGCGGTTGAAAGATGTTCATTTCTACTTCATCGATATCGTAAAGCTTACCGAACATCTCCAGAGCACCGATGGCATACAACTTTATCTGAGGGTTGTTCTTAGCTTCCACCCGGACACCTTTGCCATATTTGAAGTCGATAATATGAAGTAAGTGTTCTGAAACGATAACACAGTCGCCAGTACCGAAGCCTTCAGGGACGTATTTGGAAAAGTCGAACTTTTGTTCAACTCTAATGGTGACATCTTTGGCATACTGCTTAGCTTCTTGGTACTGCTCTATGACATAGCTGGCATAATCGTCAGTTAAACTTTCCAGTTCATCGGATTGATAATCAGAAATCGGGCGTTTGAACTGGTCACCGAGCAAGCGATGAATCTTATATTCACCCAGAGCATGAGCAGCAGTCCTTTCAACGGCTGCATTGGATATTGAATACGGGAAGTATTGTTCTAACCGTGGCCAACGGTGGGGCACTTAACCAGCGATGAGCACTAGATGACGATAATAATGCATGATGGGTTGGTAAACTCATTGTCCGATCGCCTCCGCACTGTAATAAAGATACTCGTAATCCTTTGGGTCAACATCCTATAGCTTTTCGGCACCAAACTTATGAAGCAAGTCTTTAACTTGAGTGGTGTAGCCCTCGGCGCTCTTCTTTGCTAGCATCTCGCGGACCGTTACTTTATCTTCAACCGGATCACGCTTTGATTGATCATCGCATGGGACTTTATCTGGACTGTTTGATAGCTATTCACGGATGGATTGAATTACTTCTTTGGCTTGATCGACCAGGTTATCTGCTTCTTTGAGGTTCAAGTCGAGGTCATTCATTGCGCTCATAGGAATCCTCCTTCACTTCGTTAATTTGTAACTGTTGAACATCCTTGCCAGGCGCGATCACCATCAAGTGGTGTGGCTTGCCGAGCAGTAGACGTAGTAGTCGTTCACAGATCGTGATGTTGCGCATGCTGACGATGCCATTTTGGCGGGGATGCTTGGCTACTGAAATTGAAATCTTATTAGCCATAATCGTTATCCTTTCTAAATAAATTTGGTAAGGGATAATTGCCTTACACTTACAGGCCATGGAAAACGAAAAAGTAAACGATTAATTTTGAATAATTTTCTTGAGGTTACGATAGATGGTTTGCAAGCGCTTAGTAATCGCCATCTTGCTGACGCCTTCCTCTTTTGCAATGTCGATTTGCTTTATGTCATCCCAGAACTTCTTCATGAGTAACTTCTGCTGTGCTGGCTTAAGTTGACTGGTACTGTAGTGAAGTTGTTCCATTTCTTCCTTATTAATTACCTCTTGCAACGGATCGGCATCGTCTTTTACTAAGGCGCCATATGGGTCATAGGCTTCGAGTGGAACATGGCGCCGAGTTTCGCGTTGGTTATCGTTGTATTCAATACGGTTAAACTCGATGAATTCTTCTCCTTCAGCTTCTGTAACTGTGATTTCTTTAATGCCTGTTGGTTGGTGTACCTTGATGTGCATACTGCCATCCTCAGCATCTGAGATTTCCATGTTGAGCTGGTGACGGCCGTCGTAGTATTTCTTCATAGAAAAATTCCTCCTCTTGGATCTCCCAAGCGAAGGAATCGAAGGCATACTAAAAGCCACTAATAAGTCAATAAGAAACAGTCCTAAACGATAGAATCGCTTGGGTACTGCAACTTGCCTTACTAGTGGCTTGTTACAGGATGTTATTCAGTTAGGTACATGCTAGTAAAAGTTGTTGATCACGCAACACATGCAGTGTTAATTAGGCGAAAGCAAATATTTGTTTTCAATTCAAATAATATATTTGGTACAATTGAACTGATAAAGTGCTTTCATCCTTTAACAACGTTTATAATAAGCATTTTCAAAGATGATTACCGCTATGAAGTGATATGGGATAATAAGCAATGATATTTAGTGGGGGAGCAATAAGTTGAAATTTAATGAGTTAGCACCATTGGTCCAGCCATGCTTTAGCCACGATGTCGCAAAATCAAAGGCTAAGACAGTCAGAAAAATGTTTGAACTAATCATTATGTATGATTCCGATGAGGAGAAGCCTTATGACCTTGCTGATGTTACTTTGAGAAAATATTTTAATAATGGGAAAATCGATGATTTAGTTTCTAAGGTTTGGAATCGGTTGGATCGTATTAAATTTGAACAAGCCATTGATAGTGCTTCAGATGATGCCAGGACATCATTAGCTACCTCAATAAAAGATGGTCATTACACTACCAGAAGAGTTGATCGAGGGACGATTGCTCATGTGTGCACTAATCTTTTTATAGAAATAATTAGTGAGGCAGCTGGTCAAACGACCACAAAAAACAAAAAAAGCTTTCCCAAAACAAGTAGGGAAAGCAAGATTGATATTCGAACAGGCCTACACCAAAGCATCGAATATATTAAAGATAAAAATGTAATAAGAGTAGATGGAGTTGACCATCCTGTTCCACCTGAACTAACAAATGAAGAATCTAATATTGCATTGGAATTACCAACAAGTCAGCTCTTTATGAGATTTACACAATTAAACTGGGCAAACAAATCAATGATCAAAATTTGAAACAAGAAGCACCACGAAATGTTGTTAATCACTTTGAACGTCAACAAAGGGACTTCAATGATGCTGCGTGGTATGAACATTCCTTGAGAGACACTGTAGCTGATTTTGATCATCAGTTTAGTTTGTTAAAGAAGGATGCCTATTATGGCATTGAAGAAACTTACTACGATGATGAATATGGTAACAATGGCATGAAACGTCTTCGTGAGGTTCAGAATAAAATCATAACAATCACTTTGGATTTGTCTAACTTGAAAAATATAGACAATATTCTAAGCAACAACATAAAGAAGGGGCTTTGCCATTTGATGGTCAATGATCAAACGATTAAGTCATGGGTAGATACTGATGAAGACAAAGTTATTTAATGGAAAATTTGAATTAGCATTGCGTATTTTGCTCATCTTGGGACGGAAAGGGCGGTCAGCGTCATTGGACCAACTGCTTGCTTTCGACTTTATTACTACCTATGCGTCTAGTTTTAATTTGTCCAAAGATAATCTTCATGGTGATAATGCATTTAATTATTCCGAAATTGCTTCGCGGCGTACCGTGATGGATAAGGGAATTGGCTTATTGAGAATGTATAACTTATTAGATATTAACTACAGTGCCCAGAATGGATATGAGTATCTACTAACAGATTTGGGGCGAAGCATGGAAAGACAGCTTGATGACCAATATGCCATCGAATATAGGAGAGTCTTGAGTAATGTGATAGCTAAGTATTCCCAATGTTCTAGCAAAAAGCTGATGAAGTTAATTGATTCAAATTTGATGAAAGAGTTGTAGTAAACAGATGGGATTTTATATTAAAAGTGTTGAAGCTACAGGACCTAATGTGAAAAGGGCAACAGTAAACCTAACAAATGGTTTAAATATTATTGCAGGTATTTCTAATAAAGGGAAAACCACAATCTTACAGTTTATAGAATATGCTTTCGGCGGACTTAATAAAGATAGTGATATTTCCATCTCTCCTTCTCAGACTGGATATAACTTGGTAAAAGTAACAGTTAACGTTAATGGAAAAGATGTTGAGTTGACGCGTAATTTACAAAAGAATAAGAGTACTATTAATGTCACAAGTCAGTATAGTGCAATATCCAGTGGTGAATATACAACATCATCAGCATCTACTAAGAAGTCATTCATCGGAACAATGTTAATGAATTTGATAGGAATTAATACTGAAGTGAAGGTCCCTGCCAATTCAGAATATAAAGGGCAACGACTTACGTGGAATACACTTAGAACGTTATGGCTTCTTGATGAAGATAGGGTATCTAATTCGCAATCTGTATTGTTACCAGCTCAAGGAAGAACATCGTTTTTAGCAGGAATAATTTACCTTTTGAACGGTGAAAAATTTCCAACAAATAAAGAATATAAAGCACAGGAAAAGAGAATAGTTGTTAAGGAGTATATTGCTAATCAATTAGCGAATGCTCGTCGGAAGCAGAAACAACTAACATAGACTGCAGAAAATGATGTGGACTTTCAAGCTAAAATATCTGGCATAGAAGAAAATGCTAAAAGAATTGACGAGCAAATTGCCGAAAAGGTGAACCAAATCAAAATAGTTTATTCAAAAATGTAAAGTTAAGCGCTCAGTTATTGGAATGTCAGGTTGCTTTGAACAGATATGGTACTTTGAAGAAGCAATATGTTTCTGATATTAAACGGTTAAGTTTTATTGCAGATGGTGAGAAAAAGTTTGAGAACCTGGAAGTTACATTTTTGTGTCCGGTTTGCGACCAACCAATTCCAAAAGAGAAAATTGATGGATCCCATATTGCAGCTGCCAGGATAGAATTAGCTAAGGTGGTCAGCTTACTAAAAGATCTTGAACAATCTGTTACCAGTTTGGAGATGCAACAGAATAACCTAAAATGCAAATACGATGTATTTAAAAAGCAGAAAGAATCGATAGATGAAGAGTGAAATAAAAAATATTACCCATCTTTGAGAAATTTGCAAAATCTTGAAAAACAATATCGTTCTCAAATTGAAAAGCAATCACAAGCCAAATTGCTAGATTCAATGATGGAAGATTGGGGATTAAGAATAAAAGAAATTGATGATGAGTCTGGTCCAACTGCATCTTTTAAACCAAAGAATAATTTTGGCGATGGCTTTTATGAAAAAATGGGTGAAATACTGAAGGACTTATTAACTCGAGAAAATTATGAAGGTCTTAAATCAATCAGTTTTAAAAAAGGATCCTTTGATTTGGAAATTAATGGCCTTCCTAAAACAAAAAATCACGGAAAAGGATACCGCTCGTATTTGAATTCTATTGCAATAATGGCATTAAGTAAGTATATCCATGAATATGGAATTTATAGGCCGATCTTTTAATGATAGATACTCCACTTGATGGTTTAGAAGAAGGAAAAGAACGTTTGTCAAAGGGAATGCAAGAGGGCATATTTAATTTATTTATGGAGCGTGGCAAATCTAGTCAAACCATCATTGTGGAAAACTTAGATCATTTGCCGCATATCGACTTTGAAAAGGCAGGAGTAAATATAATTAGATACGATAATAACAACGGATTTCTTTGTTTAAATTAAGAGGTAAGAGAATGCATTTTAGTTACAACAAACTATGGAAACTATTAATTGACCGTGGTTGGAAAAAGAAAGATCTACGTGATAAAAGCGGAATTAGTTCTGCTTCAATTGCTAAGTTGGGTAAAGATGGTAATGTTACGACTTAAGTACTGCTGAAGATTTTTAAGGCATTAGATTGTGACATTAGTGACATTATTGAAATTGTAAGGGAATCATAATGCCTGAAAAAGCCAAAAGAATTGAGGTGACAATTCCTCGAAATGAGTAAAGAAGAAATCAGCCTCTTTGATGATCAACAGTTTGAGTCAAATAGTAAAAAGTTTGAACTTAAAACTGTTGTTGAGGATGGCAACCTAATAAAATCTAAAGATCGTTTCCAGCACCATGGTGAGGTGTTCACTCCTAAGTGGATGGTTAAAAAAATACTGGCAGAACCAGCAATTCAAGAAAAATTACACAATTTACATGCTACTTTCTTTGAACCTGGTGCAGGGGAAGGGGCATTCTTAAAAGAAATTTTTCACCAGAAACTCGGCTATGTGGATCAGATTTCTAATAATACTACGTGGAAAAATAATGCTTTGTGGTCTTTGATGAGCATTTATGCGATTGAATTGCTCGAAGATAATTTAATAAAGGTTAAATGAGCAATGATGGAAGTGTTTATTAATCACTATCAAGCGTTTATGCAAAAAGATCTAAGCAGCAAGACCTATATAAGTCGGCAAAATACGTTATAGATGTGAATATAGTCCAGGGGAACACACTGACGTTCAAGAATTCAGATGGCAAATTAATTAAGTTCAGTAAGTGGATTCCTAATGGAAATCAAGTAGAACGAGACGTATTTACGTACAAGTCACTGTTTAACAATAATGATATAGATGATGTAGATGCAAATGGAGAACAACTGAGTCTCTTTGGAGATATTGAAGATACTGATTCATGGAAAAATAAGTCAGTACAATTAACTAAGGTATATGAGGGGTAAAAATGGATAATAAAGAGTTTAAGTTTGATGTTGTTATTGGAAATCCACCATTCCAGGAGGATACTAATGGTGCTGGGAGACAGGCAAAACCATTGTATAATTTGTTTGTTGAACAAATTGAAGCGATGGGGACGCCCATTTCTTCAATTATCATGCCTTCTCGCCGGTTTGCAGACGGAATGGGCCTTGATAAATTTCGTAACTTTATGATGAATGATCAACACATTATTAAAATTGTTGATTATCCTAACTCGAAAGAGGTTTTCTCAAATACGAGCATAGGCGGAGAAGTTTGTTACTTTGTTAGAAATAATAATTACTCTGGTCCTTGTAATGTAGTAAATGTTTCAAACGGTAAAACAAATGCTATGAGTAGAAGCTTGAGTGAGTTTCCAGTTTTAGTCCGATATAATGAGGCAGTTTCTATCATCAGAAAAGTGATGTTTAAAGATAAAGTTTGTATTTCTTCAATTATGAGTTTTCTAATGCTGTTTGGACTGAATACTAGCTATCGTGGTAACGAACATAAACAGGATTCTGATGATTTAACACTTTATGCAAGTGGTAATAGTATTACATATATTAAACGAACTGATATAACAAAAGGCGAAGAATTTGTTGATAAATATAAAGTTATTATTAGTAAAACGGCTTCGGAACATGCCGGTGAACCTGACAAGCAAGGAATGTTCAAAGTGATTCCATCTACAATGAAAGTAATTGCACCTGGTGAGGTTTGTACACATTCCTATTTTGTTGCCGGACAACTTGGCTTTCTAGATGTTGCGGATAATCTGCTGAGTTATTTGAAAACAAAATTTGTAAGATTCTTAGTTTTACAATCATTGAGTGGAATAGGATTGTCACAACAAGTATTTACTTTTGTGCCAATGCAGGACTTTAGTGAGACGTGGAATGACGAAAAACTATATGAAAAGTACTCTTTAACCGAAGATGAAATTAACTTTATTGAATCAATGATTAAGGAGATGAACTAGACAATGAATGCGCCAAAAATTAAATCATTCAAACGCATCATCCTGATGATTTATGCCTACACCACACCTAATGATATTTCACATAATGGATGGACAAAGATAGGTTATACTGCTTCGCAATCTGTAGAAGACCGCATTAAGCAACAAAGCCATACTGTTTACGCAAAAGTTAAGTTGTTACGGCGTGGTAATGCGCGCTATTATGACGGTTTGGACGAGACTTTTACTGATCACGACTTCCATGACTATTTAGTTCAAAAGCGCCATATCGAAAGAAAACCACAAACTGAATGGTTCCACATTGATGGACAAACGTCGCATCAGTATTTCCATGAATTTTCTGACCGCGATTACGGTGATGTACAGGGCAATGATAAGCAGGTTCAATATCAACTACGGAAAGAACAGCAAGCTGCCGTTGATAAGACTATTGCTTATTTCCTCAAAAATGGTGAGGACAGTGAGTTTTTATGGAATGCTAAACCACGGTTTGGTAAGACATTGGCTGCCTACGATCTTGTTCGTGAAATGCAGATGCAAAATATATTGGTAGTAACTAACCGTCCAAGTATTGCAAATTCTTGGTTTGATGATTTTGATAAATTCATTGCTTGGCAGACAAATCTTAAGTTTGTTAGTGAAACTGATGCATTAAAGGATAAGCCAGTCTTATCTTGCCAAGAATTCATCAATGCTATTTCTGATGGTAACGACTACGGACAAGTAGTTTTTGAAAGTCTGCAGGGTCTAAAAGGTTCAGTGTACTTCGGTGGAGATTACGACAAACTGAAGTGGATCCAGGACTTAGATTGGGACTTGTTAATTATCGATGAGGCTCGCGAAGGGTTAGATACTTACAAGACTGATAAGGCTTTCGACAAAATTAAACGTAAATACATCATTCACCTAACTGGTACACCATTTAAGGCTTTAGCGAGAGAAAAGTTTGCGACGGATCAAATTTATAACTGGTCATATGCTGACGGACAACAAGCTAAGGTATACTGGAATGAAGATAACGAGGGTGATAGTAATCCTTATGCAGTCATGGCCCGCTTGAACATGTTTACTTATCAGCTTTCTGAAATGATGGCTGATACATTAGAACAGGGTGTTGAACTAGATACTGGTGATAAGACAGATCCCGCTTTTGACCTCAACGAATTTTTCAGAACCCAGGGTGGTAAGTTTGTTTATAATGAGGCGGTTGACCATTTCCTAGACTTATTAACCACTGATGAAAAATACCCATTCTCTACTCCAGAACTTCGTGAAGAATTAGCCCACACTTTCTGGCTATTAAATCGGGTTGATAGCGCTAAGGAGTTAGCAAAAAACTAAATGATCATGAACGCTTCCCGGTATTCAAGAATTACAAGGTTATTTTAGCTGCAGGGGATGGCAAGCTGGACGATGATCAACTTGATGAAGACCAATTAGATAAAGCCAATGAGAAGGCCTTTGATAAAGTACAAAAAGCAACGAAGAAATTTGATAAGACTATTACTTTAAGTGTTGGGAGTTAACCACGGGTGTCACCGTTAATCCATGGTCAGTTGTGTTAATGCTGTCTAGCATGAAGAACCCCGCTGAATACATGCAAGCCGCTTTTCGAGCACAAAATCCTTACACTTTCGAGCGTAACGGGCAGCTAGTGCAAAAAGAAAATGCCTATGTGTTTGATTTTGACCCGACTCGCACCCTGACTATTTTTGATGAATTTACTAATGACCTAATGACCGAAACTTCTAATGGAAAGGGAACTGCAACAGAGCATGAAGCAAATATCCGTAAGCTACTGAACTTTTTCCCAGTTATTGGCAAAGATGATGAAGGAAAGATGGTAGAGCTTGACGCTAAACAAGTAATGTCTATTCCAAGGCAACTGAAGTCGCAAGAAGTAGTCAAGCGTGGCTTTATGAGCAACTTCTTGTTTACCAATATTTCACGCATTTTTGCTGCTCCAGCTGAGGTACGTGAAATCCTAAATGGCCTGGTAACAGCTAAAAAATGAAAGACTCAGAAATCTGACCAAGATGCCATTGAAGGTGCTGAAGATGTGTCTGTTAACGATGAAGGAGAAATTGAAATTCCAAAAGAACGTGTTATTGGCAAATCAAAGGATCTCTTCGGGGATAAACTTTATTCTGACTTAGGTGATCAGCTATTGGATTCTGTACAAGATACTGACGATGCTAATTTCGAGTCGACAGCTAAAGATATTTCGAAAAAGATTACGGATTTCTTATACAAAGAAGTAGTTAATCGAGTTGCTGAGGACTATGGGCTAACTAAACGCGAAGCGAATAGGCAACAAAAGCGGCTTGAAAAAGAAACAGAACAAGAATTTAAACGGATTGCTGATGAATTTAACGATCAGAAGAAGATTGCTGATGCCACCTATAGTAAAGAACAAGACTCTGCTCGTAACCAACACGAATTGAACAAAGCTAAGGCTAAATACGAAACCGCTGTTCAAGGAATCATAGAAGACTTCAACAATAAAATTCAGGATCGTGTAAAGAAAACTGTTGGAGATGTTCCAGCCAAAGTAATTGATCGAGTTGAAAAGAACGAGGAACAGAAGAAAATAAATAACGTTGAAGAAGACGCTCGTGCCCATTTGTGTGGCTTTTCTCGTACAATTCCTAGTTTTATCATGGCCTATGGGGATAAAAATCTGACGCTACAAAATTTCGATGATTATACAGAAGATGATGTATTCAAAAAAGTAACAGGTATTACTGAAGATCAATTCCGCTTCCTGCGTGATGGTGGGGACTATATTGATGCTGAAGCAAATGAGACTAAGCACTTTGATGGTCATTTATTTGATGAAGTAGTGTTTAATGATTCGATTCAGCAGTTCTTAGAAAAGAAAAATCAGTTAAGCAATTATTTTGAAGAGAATAGCAAAGAGGATATTTTTGACTATATTCCACCACAGAAGACTAACCAGATTTACATACCTAAGGCGGTAGTTAAACACATGGTGGATGACTTAGAAGCTAATAATCCTGGAATCTTTGATGATCCTGATAAGACTTTTGCGGATCTTTATATGAAGTCGGGCCTGTACAACACTGAGATTGTAAAACGGCTTTTCCGCAGCAAAAAAATGAAGCAACTGTTCCCGGATGATCATGAGCGGATTAAGCATATTATTGAGCATCAAGTTTATGGCTTTGCCCCAACGCGGATTATTTATCTAATTGCTACCAATTACATCTTTGGTTTTGATAAAGATTTGAAGGATTACTTAATGGAGAAGCATTTAGAGCAAATTGATGCTACTAAGTATGCCCAAGAGAGAATTTTACAAGATGTTGTGCAACGCGAATTTGGAAAATAGGTGTGATTAATAATGGAAGAATTTGTTGATGAAAAAGAACAAGTTACAAAATTTCTGAGGAAACTAGCTATAACAAAACAATTAAATTTCTTGATTGGCTCTGGAGCGTCTACTCCAGCAATCCCATTGATGAGCCAGTGTTCAGATAATGACGAACTTGTAAAAAAAATACAAAAAGTATCTAAGGAATTGTTGAATGATACGTATAAATTTGATAATAATGTAGGTAAAAACTATAATAATGATATTAAGAATGTCTTGGCTTCCTATAAGAAGTTGATTTATGCAATCTCTGATGTATTAGATAGATCCAATTCTAGAGAAACTCCAAAGGAAGCAAATTTGTTTACAACAAATTATGATTTATTTGTTGAAAAGGCAGTAGATATGGTATTAAAAGAAATTCCATTAGTATTCAATGATGGTGCGCGGGGTTACTTCAATAAGTATCTAGACAGTTCAAATTTTAACAGGATGGTTGCATATAAGGGATTAAACAACAATTATATAGACGAGTTACCATCATTAACTTTGATAAAGCCGCATGGATCTGTTAACTGGGAAAGAAGTAATGATGGACAAGTAATAATCCGAAATAAAGTGGTTAAAAATCCTATGGTAGTGCCACCAACTGGACTAGAAGGCCAAGAAACATTTTTGAATAATCATTTTCATGATATGCTAAGAGTTTTTCAACTTGAGTTGGACAAACCAGAATCGGTTTTGTTTGTATTAGGTTTTTCTTTTCAAGACGATCATATTGCTCGAATGATTAGAAGAGCCTTAGAAAACAGACGATTAATAATAGAGTGTTTTTGCTGGTCAGATAGTGATAAGGAACAATATCTAAATAATTTAAAATATGAAGGGCAACCGCCACATAATCTCAAATTCATTACTCCCGCCCAATTAAAAAAGGAGCATTTATATTTAGGTGATTTAGGGAAAATTTTATTAGGAGAATTTGAGTGATGGAGCCTTTAGGAGTTATTGTTGGTGTTGATGGAGATCTTGCAACAGTTGGCATGTATCAAATGTCAAACAATGCAGATTTCTTGTGGGATGGGGATATATTGGTAGGCCCTAAAGTAGGAGCTTATTTGACTATTTTACAGAATGATATAAAAATAATTACTACTGTGGTTTCTGAAAAAATCATGGATCAACAAAATACAGTTAAAAGTAAGGAGTTTGATAATAGATACAGTGCAAATTCAATAAATAGGATTATTACGTTAAAAACACAAGGAGTAATCGAAAATAACACTTTCACTTTAACAAGTAAGTATGTTCCAATGGTTGGTAACGAGGTTACCATTACAACTAACCGGGATCTTAATTCTATTTATAATATTACAAGTAATGAGTCAACTATATGTATTGGCGAATCGGTTAGGGAAAGTAAAAGAATTAACTTACCTATAAATTCACTTTTCGCTTCACATATTGGTATATTTGGAAATACGGGAAGCGGTAAGTCAAACACTCTTCATAAACTTTATCTGGAATTATTTCAATCGAAATATAAAAATAAAATTTTTGAGAAATCTAAATTCTTTATAATTGATTTTAATGGGGAATATACGCAGTCAAATCAATTTGGTGTAGATAACATCAATAAAAAAGTATTTGAAATTAATACCAGGAAACCCGAAGATACTATTCCTGTAACGAAGAAGTATCTTTTCGATGTAGATATTTTATCAATTCTATTTGACGCAAAGCCAGCAACTCAGATTCCTTTTTTACGTACTGCAATGCGAAAATTCAAAACAATACAATCATCTAAGAAATTTGCTCAGTTGGAATGTGGATTGTTAGAATCATTATTTAGAGACTTCAAGAATATTGAAGTAAGATCTGTAGAAGATTGGATTCAAAATACATTAAGTATGGGTGTGAAAACAGATTTCTTGAATGAAATGTTGAATAGGATCAGCGTTTATTACGGGAAACTGCGGATAATGGATAACTCAAATAATCAGTTTAAATATGTATTTGATAACTACCAGCTTACGTCTTTTGGAGTTGAAAAATTTAATCAATTAAAAAAACTTATGGCCGAGGCTTATGATAAATTAGCGGAATTGCAAAAGCTAAAGACATTTCTGGTATTTCAAAAAATTTTTGTTACAGCATGGAGAAGCACAAATGTTGATTTTATAAACCCACTATTTAAAAGAATTGAGTCGTCAATGAATAGCTTAGAACCAATTATTAACGTTGTAGATAATTTAGATGATCATTTTTCAGCGTTAAACATCATTTCTTTAGTTAATGCCAATCAAGGTATTAAAAGATTAGTTCCAATGATTATATCTAAGATGGTATATGATGGGCAAAAATTGAAAGTTACTAAAAAAAATAAGGTAACGCATACATGTCATTTAATAATTGATGAAGCACATAACATCCTTAAAGTAGAAAGCAAAAAGAATTCGGATAGTTGGCAAGATTATCGATTGTCTGTTTTCGAGGAAATAATTAAGGAGGGTAGAAAATTTGGCTTTTTCTTAACAGTATGCAGCCAAAGACCTGCTGATATTTCACCGATTATTATGTCGCAGTTGCATAATTTTTTTATTCATCGACTGATTAATGAAAATGATTTGCGAATGCTGCAAAATACAGTTCCAACTTTAGATATAAATACATTTAGACTTGTTTCGAGTCTAGGGAAGGGCGAAGCTATTGTCACTGGCAATGCTATAAAAAGCCCGATATTACTTAAAGTTTATAAGGATAATTCAATAAGGCCCAGAAGCGATGATGTGATTTTAACTGATATATGGCGATAAATGTTTTCTCCACAAACATTCAAATATGTATTTAATTTCCATTTGTTCCCACAAGCCAACAAAATTGGAGTTCTATAATTTATCTCAAGATTCCATGAAAATTCTGCATCATGGTCCCGAGTTAATAACTATGCTAGTTTAGTTCAAACAACAAAAGCTGCATAGCAAAGCGGTTAGTAAAGAATGTCTAATTAAGAGACTAATTTCATCGAGTCTGTTACAGTCCTAGAAAGAACAGGGAATAGCTTATAAATGTCGATTTTCAGGCATTCTTTGATGATTAAATGTGTATTAATTCTAATTTTAACGTTTTAAATTAGTACACTTTTTCTATTGTGACTGGAGAGTTGAGTTGATTAAGGTGATGGAAACAGCTGTAATGGTTTGTATGACAGGGATGATGGCAAGCGTAAAAAGCGAGATTTGAGTGAAAAAGTTGAATAGATTAGGATACTGATAAGGGGCATAATTTTACTTTGCTAGATAGTATTTTCCGAGGAGAGTAGAATACTCAACTTACATTCAAAAGCATGATTGCCAATAAAACAACCATGCTTCAGCTTAACGACCACGACGTTTTTGTCGACGCTTAACTACTCTCCTTTGATAAGATATTTCTTTCCTAAATAACATTCATCTTCTATTATGTAAAATTAGTATGTAAAATTCTGGTGCATTGTCATTTTCAATCAATACTGGTGCAGCTTTAGCATCAGTGTGATTTGATATATAAAAAAACTCTTCCAACTTAATATTTCAATTACACTGAACACATCAAGTTGAAGAGGTATCTATAGAAATTTACAATATGTCAATAATTCCGCATATACAAGATAAAATACCAATATTTCTTATTACTACTTAAAACCAAGATGTAATGGAAGGCAAAAGATTCCCATTTTTATCTTTCAAATTATGTAATTGTTTCGTTAATAAATCAAAGTCACATACAGTTTTTCTAATATTATTATCATTCTTCAGGTTGTTAATAGAATCAGTCAAAATAAAACCATGATTACCGTTTTTAATCATTGTATTGACAGCTTTTATTTTATTATCATATGGTTTAAAACTTGGATAGTGTTCTAAATTTGATTTAATTTTAAATAACGGAGAATTAGGCCTAGGCGAAGCATTCCAAACAATAATCATCCACATTATAGCATTATGTAATTGTTTGGCAGTAGGGTTCCATTTAATACTCTTAGAAGAATTTTTTGTATTAGGGTGATTATTGTTAACTACATGAGCAACTGACACAACAAGTGGATTGAAAATTGGCAGACTTTTCCTATTTGTTGAACTCAAAAAGTCTCTTGCAGCTCTCATTCCACATTGAATAATTTGAATATTATCCGAATTATTTTTACTTGTGGCCTTAAAAACATAATATTGATCATCAATTTTAGGACCAGCATCACTCTTTTTAGTTTGACCTTTCAGTAATTTTACATGAGCAACTGGCACAACATCATAATCTCTTACCATTTCTTCTCTTCTGTTACCACCACGACAGTCCATTAGATCTATCCTCCATATTACTTATTAAGACATCAGACAATTATTAATGTCATCAATTCTATTATATAGCAATAGGGGGAATCTTTTTTATCAAAAAAATACAAAGTAATTTAACTAGCACCATGCATATTAGTATAACTTTTTTGCCCTTTTTGAAAATTTCTTTACAAGCTGTGATAACAGTGTTATCCCTGAGACTATCAATTTAGATAACACTGTTATTTGAGGAGAGGTATAGGACGACATCTAATCCAGAACAAAAAATTATAAATACTACGATCAAAATGATTGATCAGAATGGTTATCAAAACATCTCATTACGTAAACTGGCTAAGCAATTTGACATGACTACAGGGGTTTTCTATAAGCATTTTAAGAATAAGGAAGAGTTGTTTTATCGAACTTCGATTGTCTTATCCCAACAGATAGATAATTATTTAAAAGTTACGAATGGTTATGCTTTTACGCAATTACTAGCAATCGCGCAAGACTTTTGTGAATTATTTCAAACCAATCCTAATCGAATGATTTTTCTATTTTTTAATCCAACTGTTATTAATGCTTGTCGTCACTCAAATCAAGACTTCCCATTTTTAGTAATGATTAGAAACTTAGCCGGACAAATTAATCCTTGAAGGTTATCTAATGAAGATTTTTTCAACCAAATATGGTCTTTTATTCAAGGATATGGATTGCTAATTAAAAATCGAGTTATTAGTTATGATCCTAACTTAGTTGAAATTACATTATTGGAATTTATGGGAGGAAAAAGATGAAAGCACTAATAATATATTGCCATCATTATGCGAAAAGTTTTAATCATGCTGTACTAGAAAGGGTACAAAGAAATTTGAAGAACCATAGTGTTGATTATCAAATAATTGATCTTTATGCCGAACACTTTGATCCAACTTATTCTGCTAAAGAACTTTCACTTTACCATGATGGAGAAACGGTTGATCAATTAGTAAGAAATTACTTAAAACTTTTGAAAGAGAGCCAAACAGTAATTTTTATTACGTCTTACTGGTGGAATAGTATTCCCGGAATGTTGAAGGGCTTTATTGATAAGGTTATGAAAGAAGGAATAGGTTATCGCATACGGTTACAAAAAAAGATTCAAAGTTGAATTAAATAATGTGAAACATTGTTATTTGTTGACTACATCAACTTCTCCAACCTGGTATATTCGTTTCTTTTTAGGTAATGCAATCAAGAAAATTTTTATTGATAGAACATTGAAACAATTAGGATTTCGTAATATTAGTTGGCAAAATTTTGGCGGTATTACTAATTCTTTGCTCGAACAACGAAGAGAATATTTAAACAAAGTAACTAAACAGACTTTTAAATAAAAATAGCACTCAACCAAAATAGTTGAGTGCCGAACTCCGTAAATCATTACATATTAACTCTAATCACTTCACCATCATTAAGCGTAAACTTCATGTTGTGTTGAAAGATGGTATTTTAATTTAACTAGCTTTTTGGAAAAATGTTAATACTTTATTAAAATTCAAGGAGAAAATTAAAAAATGAAGAAGGGCATTGATGCTCCCATTATACCAATTATCTTTATTGTCGTTGGGATAATTAATGTTATGCCAGCATGGTCAACACAGAGTCCATACAACTTTATTTTTTCCGCATAGATTCTTGTTCTGGCAATAGTGTTTATTCATACTAGCCTTTCCGGGATATATAAGATTATTCGCTGGGTAGTTGAATCGTTGGATATTCCCGATAATATAAAGTCCTTGATTTAGGGATAGGCCATGGTGCTGTTTTGTTAGAAGTAGCTAAGCGGTTAAAACGACCAGGAAGAGTTATTGCATTTATATCTGGCAATCCGCTGATCAATCTAATAATTCAAAGATAGAAACTCAACGTAATATTGATCAGGCAAAGGTGAGTGAAGTTGCTAAAGTCCAGACTGCTAGCATGACTAAACTGCCATTTAGAGATAGTGAATTTGATGCTGTTTTTGCTAGTTTTGCAATTCACAACGTTAAACCAAAGTGTCAGCGTGAATTAGTAATCAGTGAAACATTGCGAGTATTGAAATCTGGCGGGCTACTAGTGATTATTGATATGGAGCACATCGGCGAATTTAAGCGAGCTTTGATTCAGCACAGATGCAAAGTAACAATTTATCGTACTGGAACTAATGGAATTTTGGGATGGATTCCGATGAGCATTATTATTGCGGAAAAGTAGGAGGGGTTAATATGAAGCTACATGATAAGATTAAAGAGAATTATGAACGTGTGTGGATTATGACCAGCAAATTAAAGCCACACAAGGCGATTCTAATCTGAATAAGCTCGATTGGTATTATAAAATTAAAAAACAGGTTTTCATAGTCTGACTTCTTTTATTGGTTGCTAATTTTGCATTACAAAATTAGCATACTGTAAGTCATAATTTGGCATGGCTTCACTATATACCTTTGACGTTAGTCACGCTGAACACAGTAGGACTGATATATTGTTTATATAAAATTAATAAACTAAAAAACGACACCCAACCAAAATAGCTGAGTGCTGCCAATCCTAAATTTCACATATTATCTTTAATTATTTCACCATTTTTAAACGTGAACTCCATGTAGCGTTGGAAGACGGTGATTTTTTCTACCAAACGGCGAACCAGTTGTTCATCGAAGTCCACCAAGCCATACTTGTGAAATTCAACTAATTCGTTGATTTCATCAAGGCTGTGTAGTTTTGCCTGTTGATTAGTTTCCTGACTCTGTACTTTTTCTTTTTGTTTGCGTAAGTCCATAATTTGCTGAGTAAGAGCATCACAGTCTTGGTGCTGGTTGGCAGCTTGAATCAACTTCATTTGCACTTTTTCCAGCTGTTGATCGAGTTGATCAATCGTTGGCCCTTTCAAGTTCTTGATGACTTTCATGATGTTGGCCTTGATGTGCTTACTAGTTAACTCATGGCCTTCAATGAGATTGTTGAAAGCTTCAACAGTAGCTTCTTTTAGCAGTGGTTCTTTGACATTCCTAATCATACACCGTCGGCCAGTCTTACTGTGTCTTACTCGGCTTGCACAACGCCAGACAGCCAACTTTTCCGGTCGATACCACATGTTCCGTTGCAAGATATCACCGCATTTACCGCAGAATACTTTTTGAGAAAAACAGTATTTTCCGTTAATTCGTCGATGTTTACCGTTCCTAGTAGTTATACCGTTTCGTCGTTGTTTGATAATTTGCTGGACTTGCATAAATACTGACTTGGGAATAATCGCTGGATGATCATTCTCTACATAATATTGTGGCATGATACCTTCTTTCTTTACTCGCTTCTTATTAAGAAAATCAACGGTATAGGTTTTTTGAAGGAGGGAATCACTTATGTATTTTTCATTCTTCAGGATTTTGGCCACGCTGCTGGACCGCCAATTCTTTGTTTTGCCACCGGTTAAAATACCATCAGCTTTGAGTGAATCGGCGATTTGCTTCATGGTCATTCCGTTTAGGTAGCTGTAGAAGCTCCGCTTAATGACCTTTGCTTCTTCCAATTCAATTACCAGGTTACCTTGATCATCCTTGGTATAACCCAGAAAGTGGTTATGGTTCACGAAAACTTTCCCTTGTTGCTAGCGGTATTGAATACCCATCTTGACTTTTTGCGATAGGGACTCACTTTCCTGTTGGGCGAGTGAAGCCATGATGGTGATCAGAACTTCACCTTTGGCATCCATGGTGTTGATGTTCTCTTTTTCAAAGAAGATCGCTACATTGATAGCTTTTAAGTCCCGGATATACTTCAAACAGTCGATAGTATTCCGAGCAAACCGACTGATGGCATCCTTAACTTTCTCCATCTTGACTGTAATTCCTAGGTAAGGGTTAGCCTTTTTCCAAACTTCAGGGCTCGACGACACTTCGTTACTGCCAGCGCCGTAAATGACCGGATAGAAACGGGGATCATGTTTACGACCTTCCATGATGTCGATTGCTTTTTGATGAATTTGGTAACAGATAGAGTGTTCATCATTTCCAGCAGTCGTGATTAAAAAGTAGAGCGGCTGAGTACGAGCATCATCAGAACCCTTAGTCATAACGTCATAGAGTTTCCGGTTCGGTTGAGTATGTAGTTCGTCAAAAATAACACCCGACACGTTAAATCCATGTTTACAATAAGCGTCTGCAGATAGAACTTGATAGAAGCTATTAGTGGGTTCATAGATCAGCCGCTTTTGTGAAGCAAGAATTTTACAATGTTTCTTCAGGGCGGGATTCATTCGTACCATATCTGCAGCAACATTAAAAACAATCGCAGCTTGTTGTCGGTCAGCCGCACAGCCATAAACCTCCGCCCGTTCTTCACCATCGGCACAGCAGAGCAACAGGGCGATAGTGGTGGCTAACTCTGATTTACCTTGATTTTTTGGAATTTCAACGTAAGTAGTATTGAATTGACGATATCCATCAGGCTTTAAGATGCCAAAAATATCGCGAATGATTTTTTCCTGCCAGTCGATGAGGTCAAAAGGCTTACCAGCCCAGGTTCCCTTGGTATGGCACAGGCATTCGATAAATGAAATTGCAAAATCGGCTGCGTCTTTGTTATAAGTTGAACCCTTGACCATGAACCTAGTTGGCTTATAATCTTTTAATTTTCGCAAGAGGTCATCACATCCTTTCAGTTGTACTAAAAAAACACTGAGCGTTAACTCAATGCTTGGTTGATGATTAATTAAACTTGCCAGTTCATATCAAATTTACGTACCCGGTACGGTCGGTATTCAAGTAGTCGATTAAGTCGTTGCAGTTATAGTAATATGCTAGTCTTTTGACATCTTCCACATCGAACATGTTGGTTTCACCAGTGTTGCGGATTTTTAAGACCTGCTGGCGGATTTGGTTACGTTTAGCTAATTCATCCTTAATTCGATTCATGATTAGGCCTCCTGGCTCTTAAAAGCAGCTGATTCGGTTAAGTTGCGTAGCAATATTTTTCGCTGGGATTTAAACTTGGGGCCGATAAAGCCTAGGCGTAGTTAGAAGCAACGGAAAGCATATTTCTCATTACTCTCTTCGCGTGGTTCTGACATGATTCGTTGGTGGCTGATGGCTTATTGTACCAGCTTGTCGACAAATTGTTGATAAGCCAAAGCATCGTCAAGTTTCACTTCTTTAAACCAATTGAAGGATACCTGTTCTTTATCGACGTTTAAGGGGAGTGTTTCCAGCTGGCAAGCATCCTTAATTAACTGTCCCTTAGCCCAGATTAAGTGACGCAGGTTATCAAGAGCTTGTTCTGTAAACTTATCTCGCTGATAGGTTAAGTTCAACTTAATTATTTCATTAGGGTGAAAGCCTTGCTGCTCAAGGTAATCAAGTAAATTGGCCGGGATCTCACTCGGGGATGTTAGAACTCCATCTTTGTTAACAGTATATTTGCCAATTTGATAAGCATAGGTGGGTGTGTACTCATATTTGGCCTTTTGATGAGTATAGTCAGCCAGCTTTGTCACCAGTTCTTTTCGCTGTCGGCCGTGCACATTAAATTTGATTTCCATTTTCTGTACCTCCTTATTTGGTTACTGCATACATCACTCTGAAGGACATAGATAGCAAGAAATTAGGACAAAATAAAACGCCATGTTTGAGGTTACATGACGTTAATTACTATTTTTAATACTATGTTGTTTAATTATATTAGCTACTTTTAGCATTTCATCTTCGGTATCATTAGCCAAGGTGATTTGCATTACTAAGGCTTCACCTTAATCAGTTGTAAATCTTGTTTCATAGCCATTCTTTTTTAGAAAAAGCAGCGTTGTTAAAAAAGCAGTACGTTTATTTCCATCTGTAAAAATGTGTTTTTTAGTAATTTTTTGCATGATATAGGCAGCTTTTAACCAGATTGTCGGATAAAGTGTATGCCCAAAAACTACCATTTGTGGTTGTTCAACGACTAAGGAAAGTCCTTCAGGATACTGGATGCCCTGGTAGCTTTGACCAACACCATCAAGCACGCATTGTTGACAGCAATTATGTCCGCTTGTGTTAAATAAATCATTCGTCCTTAAGTCGCTCCATTAATTCTTTATTTTCATTAAAAAGTTGTTGAATCATATTCTTTGTTTCAGCGCTAACTTTCTGCTTTTTCCGAAACGTAATAGTTTGGCCATCTGGCGAGATAGTCTTTTCAAATTCATCACCAGGATTAACGTGTAGAATATCTTTATCGTTTTTAGTTAAGCGTAGCCCAAACGAATTACCGGCCTTGAAGAATTTTGACTCACCGTTTAGTTTTAGCATACAATCACCTCATAATTACATATTATCATAATGTAGTTACAAAGAGCAATTCTAATGTTTACCTTTAGTTAAAGTTTCGTACCTGATGGTTTTACCGTTCGCTGTACGCTGACATTCTTATTTGAACCAACCTGTTCAATATAGCGTTGCACAATCACATCGCAATATTTAGGATCGAGTTCCATCATGTAGCAAATTCGATTAGTCTGTTCACAAGCAATCAGAGTTGAACCAGAACCGCCGAATGGATCAAGAACTGTGCAGTTCGACATAGTAGAGTTCATGATTGGATAGGCTAGTAATGGGATTGGTTTCATCGTTGGGTGTTCCTTACTTTGCTTTGGACGATCAAATTCCCAGATGGTAGATTCCTTTCGTCCGGTGTACCATTCTTGCTTACCATCTTTCTTCCAGCCATATAGAACTGGTTCATGCTGCCACTGGTAGGGTGAGCGACCAAGCACTAATGATTGTTTTTTTCAGATACAGCAGCCGGATAAATAAAAGCCAGCATCTTGGAAAGCACGGCGGAAGTTAAGTCCTTCCGTGTCGGCATGGAAAACATAGATGCTGGCGTCATTAGCCATTGCTTGATTCATGTTTTGAAAAGCAGAGAATAGAAACTGGTAGAATTTGTCGTCGGTTTGATGATCATTCTTGATCTTGCCAGCCTTGCTGGAGTAATCAACATTGTATGGTGGATCGGTTAACACTAGGTTGACCTTATGATCACCCAGTAATTTCTGGTAGCTTTCTGTTTTAGTAGCGTCACCACATAATAAAGTGTGTTTACCTAAGTGCCATAAGTCACCTGACTTTGAAAAGGTTGGTTTATCCAATTCGCTATCAACGTCAAAGTCATTATCATGAGTATCATCTTTAGTACCAAGAAGGTCAGAGATTTCATTTTCGTCAAAACCGGTTAAGAAAACATCGAGGTCGCTGGCTTGCAAGTCAGTCATTAGCAAAGCCAACTTGTCTTTATCCCAATCACCGCTGATCTTATTAAGGGCAACTTTGAGAGCTTTTTCTTTGTCTTCATTTAAATTAACGACAACGCACTCGGCTTCCTGGATTCCTTCATCCTGGAGGATTTTTAATCGTTGATGACCACCAACCACGCGACCGGTTTGTTGGTTCCAGATAATTGGGTCAACATAGCCGAATTCTTTCATTGAATGCTTTAACTTTTCATAGTCGGGATCGCCAGGTTTGAGATCCTTCCGTGGATTGTAGTCAGCGGGGATCAAATCGGTAATTTTCTTTTTAATAAATTTCATTAGTTCATTCCTTTCCGACTCCTTAAGAGCCACTCCATGACATCATCTTGTGGTGTCGATCCTTGATAAGTCGTGGCGTTATTTTCCTTAACCACTTGAAAAATCTGGAACCACAATTGGCTTGATTGCTTCATATAGTCGCGGCTCATTGATACGTAAGTTGAAGCAATTGCATTACCAGTGGTGGGGTGGCAAGCAAGAAAACCAAACTTAGAGATGCATTCTTCACACTGAATCCACCGGCTGACACTGACCGCATATTGTTCAATTAGCTGGGTGTTAACTAGCTTTTCACAACCACGCTCGACTAACCATTCCCAGGTTTCTTTGAAAATATCGGCAGCATCAAACTCTAACCCATTCTTTTGTTTGGCCTTGAGGTACTTCTTGACTGGCGGCATTACGTGGCCTTCCAGATTAGCCGGTTCAGGCAAGTCGATGACGGTTGCTTTTTGACCAGCTTCGAGCTTATCATGCAGTGATTTAGATTTTCTCCCAGCGCCGACCCGCGATCCACCACGATTCGTACCATCCTTAGCCAAATCTCTTCCTCCTTCCGGCAGGGGTTAATACCCCGTTTGATTTCGTTTTTTTGTACACGAAGGCCCAGGCCCGCTCCCGCGCAAAAATTTTTTAAGGATTCGATGGCCCCCTCCGTTGCTTAGTAATGATATTGACGTGGCTTTTTGTGCCAACGATCGTCCATCTGAGCGGTGATGCGTGAATGACATGGCTTGCAAAGTGCCATTAAGTTTTTGAAGGCGTTAGTTCCACCGTGCTCCAAAGGCAAGACGTGGTGCACTTCGGTAGCTTGGGTGTATCTATCTTGGCTCAGGCACATCTCGCAGAAGGGATGGTGGAGTAGGTACCTTTGTCGGATCCTTGGCCAGCCACGATGATAGCGCGGACGACTGCGCTTTGATCGTTGGTGACGATTGTAATAAGATGAAACAATCTTTTCGTGCTTGTCACAATACATATTGTGCGTTAATCGAGGGCAGCCAGGATAGCGACAAGGTTTCTTTGGCGAGTAAGGCATGGCACTCCTCCTTCCTGACGGCATAAGAAAAGCCCAGCAGTTTGCACCGCTAGGCTTCGATGTTATAAAGCAAATGCCTTTATCCTAATTTTCTACACTATCATCGTAACATGGATAAGCTGATTGTTTGTTCTGCATTTTACCCTTCTAGTGGTGAGATCCATAAAGCAAGAATGTGAGATGATCGAGCGCTTTGTTCTTTCGATTGTAAGCAGTGGTTTTCGCAATGAAGTACTTGTCCATCACGATGGTTAGTCCTTCGTTCATTGACTGGTTTGGAGTGCGGTAGCAGACATCTAAAACAAAGCGCTCGTCCTCAGGTAGTTCTTGCCAGGCTGGCTCAAACCACTTGAAGTAAAGCTGGGCTTGTTGGTAGCGTTCATTCAGCTTGGTCGTTTGGTCAATGCCACGTAGCAGGCGATGCTCAGTCGGGTTATCTTTTTTACTGTTGCCAGGTGCGAAACCATAGCGGGGTGAACTAACACCAACCATTTGTTCTTGAGCTAGCTTCAGGTCGTCTTGGTAAGAGTCAATAATGAATTTCATACCATCGTAATCTTTCAAGGCTGCGACGGTCGCTCGCCGTTTGTCTAAGTAGTTCCACATAATGCTCATGCCATGACACTTCCTTTCAGGTTGGCTTTTACTGCGTTGATTAAAGCTAACTGAGTTTTGTCTTTACGTTTCAAAGCCACTAGAATGTTTTCATCAATGGTGCCTTCGGTGATAATGTGGTGGATGACTACTGGCTTGCGTTGCCCTTGGCGCCAGAGCCGAGCGTTGGTTTGCTGGTAAAGTTCCAGACTCCAAGTTAATCCATACCAGATTAAGTTAGCACCACCAGCCTGCAGATTAAGACCATGACCATCGGATGCGGGGTGGATCAAAGCTAAAGGAATCTTACCAGCATTCCAGTCCTGAATGTCACGAGGTGTCTTGATCTCACGGACTTTGAAACGACTCTTAATCTGGATTAGATCATGTTTGAACCAGTAAGCCACCAGAACAGGTTTACCATTAGCAACTTCAACTAAATCTTCAAGGGCATCGAGTTTTCGTTGGTGGATTTGAAAAATCTGCTGCTGGTCATCATAGACACAGCCATTGGCCATTTGACAAAGTTTATTTGATAAACTGGCTGCGTTTAGTGCATCAATTTGTTTACCTTGGGTTGAAACTACCAGCTTGGCATTAAGCTCATCATAGATTGATTGTTCACTATCACTCATTTTTACCGGAACGGTGTTCATAGTTAATGGTGGCAGCTTCAAGTAATCCTTAGACTTCATAGAAATGGTGATGTCATCAATGGCACGGTAGATACTTTGTTCAGCACCTGGCTTAGGTTTGTAGGTAAACACTTGATACATATTCCGTTTGTCAGGGTCAAAGTAGTTCATCCGGTAAGATGAGATGAAACGCCCGAGTCGTTGTCCCATGTCCAGTACGCGAAACTCTGCCCACAAATCCATCAAGCCATTAGACGATGGTGTACCTGTTAAGCCAACTACGCGTTTGATCAGTGGTCGTACTCGTTTGAGGGCTTTGAAGCGTTGTGAGCGGTAGGACTTAAAACTGGAGAGCTCATCGATTACCAACATGTCATAGTCAAAGGAAGCACCAGAGGATTCAATTAGCCATTTTAAGTTTTCTCGATTAATGATATAAATGTCTACATTTCGATGCAGGGCTTTGATCCGTTGTGCCCTAGAACCAGTGACGACTGAATAGGTAAGCTCCTTTAAGTGGTCCCATTTTTCAATTTCTTCTGGCCAGGTTTGTTTAGCCACGCACAGTGGTGCGACAACTAATACCCGTTGAACTTTATCCTGCTGAATAAGTTGCTTAATAGCAGTTAGGGTAATGACGCTCTTGCCAAGTCCCATATCAAGCAAGATTGCTGCCACGGGATGACCCAAAATAAACTGAGTTGCATATTGTTGATATTCATGCGGTTTGTATTGCATCAAGCATTCCTCCAATCTGATCAAATTGGTCGCAAACAAAAACTTGATAGCCTAGTTGTTTTAATTGGGTGAGTCTTTGCACTTGGAGTGGTCGGGGATGTTTACCAGGAGCCTTCATCTCCACAAAGACCATGTGACCATCAGGCAGGAGAACTAACCGATCAGGTACTCCGGCCATAGATGGTGAGGTGAACTTCAAGCAAAGACCTCCACGTTGGTGAGTAGACTTGACAAAAGCAGCTTCGATTCGTTTTTCTAGCATTTGTAAAATCCTTTCTAAACGGTGATTTATCAGTGATTCATCAGGATTAATGACGGTCGTGTCAGTTGATTTACTACTCTTCTCTATATCTCTTTTTTTCTATTTTTATTCCTATATACAAGTAAGGTAAAAGAGTGTCATGACTGTCATTAGGATTGGTAAATACTGATGTATCAAGTTTTTTGAGCTGTACAGTATGACAGTCGATGACAGTCAACTGAGAAATTCATCAGCATCAACTTTTAATCGCAATCCTTTGATGAAACGCCCGTTTTGTTTACGTTGACGTTGAAAGCCAGCATTTTTGAGGGCCGTGTAAAAGTCAGTCGTGCTACGGGTATATTCACCGATACCTTGGCAGTATTCACGGTAATTTTGGTAGAGATCACCTGATTTTTGTTCATAACTGGGATCAAGTTCACAATTCTCATTAAGAAAATGCCCTAGCCAATCGTTATCAGCGTGGTAGGCTCGCACCTCTTTTGTAACGGCAGCTGGAGTGGTTAACTGGTAATTTTGCTGAATGGTTCGCTGCGCGCCTTCAATGATCCACCGCAAGACTGCCGGCCCAGCTTTTTCGGTTAGGTACTGGGCGTAGTTTTTAATATCATTCCGTTTGGCAATTTTGGCTTTAAAGGGGATTACAATTAACCGTCGCCAGATTCCTTCATCATTGCCACCTACGTGAGGCAGGTAGTTGGTGTATAGCACGATGGTGTGACTGGGCGTAAAGGAGAAAGGTTTCATGTATTTCTTTTCTGCATATATTTCATCGGTTGAACAGAGTTGCTTGACGATGGAAGTGTTCAATCGTTTACCTTCTTCTAGTTCGGCAGAGATAATTATCCGCTTTCCTTTGAATTCAGCCATCTCGGGTTTGACATTTCGCCGGACACCTGTTGTTAAGGCATCAGCCGATAGGTGCCAGTATAGGTACCGAGTACATTAGCGATGGTGTTCCAGAAGGTTGACTTGCCATTTCTCCCGCTGCCATATGCAATAATCAAGGCTTCCAGGTAAACCTGACCGATCGCCACCAGACCCACAATTTCTTGGACATAATTAATTAACGCTTGGTCACCACAGAAGAAAGTAGTGAGTGCTTCTTGCCAGAGTGAAGCTCCTTGACTACCAGGAACACAGGATGTGGATTTGGTGATTAATTCATCAGCTTGAATTTCCTGCTTACCATACATCCCTTTCTTTAAATTGAAAGGACCAGACGGGGTATTGAGGAGAAACGGATCAGCATCAAACTCATTAATCTCTTTGACGAGCTTTGGTCGTGAGTTGGTTAAGATTCCGTTAATGCCTCGGGTGCTGCGCTCTTTGAGAATGAATGCTTCGTAAGTTTTAGCATTTTCGTAATCTTTGAACGCTGTCTGTTGTTCATCGTTAAAAGTACGAGTGGCTTTGTTCTTACCCATAGTTTGAAGCGCATTGGCGACCCCATTATTCTTAATTGCCTGGTAACTTTGAGTGACCCGAAGTTGGGCATCGGCTAATTGTTTATCAGTAAAGCGCTGGACTTCGCCGAGAGCTAAAGGTTCCGATTCTTGCCAGACCTTACCGTCGAACCACATAAAACCTGATTGATTGGTGTAGCAAACCCACTCTTTGCAGTTGTTGACAAAGACATAAGATTCACCAGTATCCGAGTAGTCAGCCGGCTGTAATTCATCATTAGGCTGATTGTATTCTTCAGGCGGAATATAACCTTTTTGATTGGCCATGCGTTGACCAAATTTAGTGGCACTGTGCCAGATGGCTTTTAACTCCTGATCTTTAGTTGCGGATCGCACTTAGCAGCTTCCTCTTTAAATGCTTGACGAGCTTCAGCAGTATTACCAAGGCGAATAATAACTCGGCCAGCAAAATGGGAGAGGGTTGCATTACGTTTACCTTCATGGATTGCTCACACGTTTTGCTGAGCAAAGTAACGCTGAGCCATCATAAATTTATCCACGGTTTGTGATCCTTTGTGCCAGATGGTTTTAGTGCTAGGCACACCAAAGACAAAACGGGCCGCATCAAGAGCATTATTGTCAAAATAGGGAAAGTATTCTTGAATTTCGTGTTTTAGTTTGGCGTAGGTTTTAGCATCTGTGATCTCAGTAATTGGAAAGTAGACATGAAACTTAGGACGAGGTGCTTTATGGTGCTTGGCCTTCATATTGTTTCGCGAGAAAGTAATGGCGTAGGAAACATCATCAAAATAGTTAGCAATGTTTGTGGGGGTGATCCAAGTAGTCGGATCGTCAGAATGATCATTATCACAGTCCATGATTAGGCAGTCGGCTTTGATGAAGTTGGCAATGACGCGTTGGTTATTTTTAAATTGGCCGCAGACATGATCATAATGAACAGCCTGTTCTAGTTCCTGTGCATTAGTGATATTTTGCTGATGGGAATAGATCGTGTTGCTAGCCTGACCGGAATTAGCCGCCGTCGATAAAATAAAATGCATCTTTAGTTGGCCTCCATTTCATTATTAAAGTAGCGGATATTTTTATTTTTACGTTTGGCTAGGCGGATGAAGTAGTGCATATCGTGCGTCGGCTTACCAAATGACCAGGCTTCGGTGCATTTAGTTAGAAGCACAATGTTAATAAAGGTGGCTACTTGAAATTCGCGCGAATGGTGCATGTTAATAAATTGGGGTAGGTAAAGCTGTGGACAAACGGGGATGCCACCATGTTGATGGACAAAACGGCAGTGGGAACGTACTGCCATGATACTTTTAGCATCGCTCTTTACTACTTCTGTAAACGGCGCAATGATAAAGATCATCGGTCGGTAGTGTGGATTCGGTTTGTTTTGGCACAACTTGGTAATTGCTATGGTTGCTTCTGACATAGATTCAGATCCTTTCTTAATAATTTATGGGACTAAAAAAGCCCTCACCAATAAGCCAGATTAGGGCAGAAAGTAAACCATTAAAATTAATCTTTTTTGTAAAAGTCACTGACAAAACCAGCAGCATTAAGGATTAAACCAGTGGCCCAGTCGGGAACTTTGGTCATGAGTTGGACCATGGTGTCAAGTGAACGATTGGAAGGAGCGTCAATCACGGCTTCATCGTGAATATGCATGACGACCGGATTATCAAACGCCTCTAATCGACGCATTGCTTCAGCAAGCAAGTCCCGACTAGTTGCTTGGACAATGTTCTCGACTAGTTTGGCTCCATAGGTTTCAATTCGATCCCATTTCTTCACGGTGTTGATCTCCATGAAAGTAATGGAATCAGAGCCAAAACGGTTAATGCCAATTTTAGGTTGGGGATAGCAAAGATAACGTCCCGACCGTAAGCAGAGAAACATGCAGCCACTCTGATAAATAAACTTCATTCCGTGGGTAGTTTGCGGCAAGTGTGTTTTAATACATTCCTTAGCAGCCTTATCAACATCCCACCAAAACTGTACAATGTGAGGACTAGCATTACGCCACATTTGAACCAGTGGCGGCAGTTCATCATCAGTTAGGCCAAGTTTAGTAGCACCCATGGCTTTGAGTGCACCAATGGAACCGCCATAGCCTAGTGCAAGTTCGGTAATTTTACCCTTTTGACGGAGTTCACCATTGATTCCATGCTTAACAACGGGAACACCGAACATCTGACTAGCAGATGCACAGTAGATATCTTCATTCTTGGCAAAGGCTTCTTGTCGCCATTTTTCATTAGATAGCCAGGCAATTACTCGCGCTTCTACAGCTGAAAAATCAGCTACGTAGAAATGGTGACCTTTGCTGGGGATGAAAGCGGTACGAATCAATTGTGATAAGACATCAGGCACTGAATTGTAAAGTATTGCGAGTGCTGTTACGTTGTCTTGTTTAACTAATTCACGAGCTTCTTCGAGATCCGGCATCGAATTACGGGGAAGATTTTGTACTTGTACAAGGCGACCAGCCCACCGACCAGTCCGGTTAGCACCATAAAATTGCAAAAGACCATGTACACGCCCGTCTTGACACATGGCTTTCTGCATGGCCTGGTATTTTTTGACACTAGATTTAGATAATAGTTGGCGGAGAGCTAATACTTGATGAACCGTACCGGTAGTGGTTTGTAATAGCTGAGCTACTGATGTCTTGGATAGTGAATCAGTTTTAATACCTTGCTGATGGAGCCAGTCTTTCAGTTGCAGAGGAGAATTAGGATTTGCTAGCTCCGTTAATTCTTTAGCGGTTTGTAGGTACTGGTCATGGAAGATGTTTTGACATTTGATCGCATTGTTAACTAGTTGTTAGTCAATCCGAATACCGCGATCATTAATGTCTTGATCCATCCAGTAGTTTTCCCATTCATTCTGCGAAACAGGAAAGCGTTCGAGCTTCTTTGTGATCTCCATTTCTACTTCTACATCGCGTTGGTTGTACTGTTTGAATTGTTGCCACTTGTCGGGCGCATGATAAGGAAAGTTACGAGTACGCTTCTGATTGGCTTTCGTGGGTTTGCAAGGTGTACAAAAGAAGCGAACTAGTTCTTTACCAGCAGTGATCTTTTGCCGTGGTAGCCCTAGCATACTTCCAACATCTCGCAGTGATAAAGGCAATCCAAGGGTGGCGGACCAAACGCGTGAACAATGCCAACCAGCCGGTTTTAAACGATGACCCACAAAGTGTGACAGACAAACTCGTTCAAATTGAGCATTAAAAGCACTTTTAATAATATTGGGGTTATCTAGGGCTTCAATAATCTGTGACGGGATCTTTTCGCCCTGAGTTAAGTCCACTACCTTGACGGGGCCAAAGTCGATAGCATAACCAAAGAGCAAAAGTTCAAAATCATCGCTATCAGCGTAACGATATACTCCAGTCTGATTTAGGTTAGTGCCGGAATAAGTTTCAATATCAATTGAGATTTGCTTCATTAGGAATCCTTTCTACAAAAAATGGGTAGTCAAAGTCGACTGCCCATCTTTTAGTTTAAGCTAAGAAATCATCGTCATTACTATCATCAATTGCTGTGAAGTCATCACTGGCACTAGCATGTCCACCCAGTGGCTCACCATCACGGATCTTTTGGATGTTACCCAGGTCACAGGCGATTCCACGATTACCGTTGGTGTTAAAAGCATAGAAGTTAATCGAAACCCGAGCATAGCAGCCACTATACACTTCATCACGATCGAGGATGGGCTGAACATGCTTGTCCACAATCTGTGGTGCCGTAATCGAATTAGCGTTAATGAAATAACTATCTTGGTAGGCGGCATCATCACGTTCCACATCTCCATCGCGAAGAGGCAGCTTGAGAGTGTCCTTGTTTGGCTTCTTGCCACCAAACTTACCAATACCTTCCTGGATGGCGGTATCAATGGCTTTCTCAATAGCGGTGATTGTCGGCTTATCCGATTTAGGGATGATCAAACTAACCGAATACTTTTCCTTACCACCATTGATAGACTTTGGTTCCCAGACGTTAGCGTAAGAGAGACGAGTGTTGATACCAGTAACGACTTTAGTTTGTTGTGACATATTATTTTTCCTCCTTAAATTCATCCTTTGGGTTAGATTTGCTAATACTCTGACGCCGGTCAGAATTTGGCACCAGGGTTGGCTTACCCGCAGGTTTTACAATTTCTTGACTAAACAGTTCAGTGAATTTCTTCTTGCCGAGCTGTTTTTCTAGTTTTGTAATTGGCAGTAGCTTCTTTTGATAAATATCATGGTAGCCGTGCTCTTCAGCAATCTTTGCTACGGCTGCTTCATCTTTGTAATGACGAACGGACCGTCCTTCGACAATCTTGTAGCCGGGCCACTGCTTACCGTGGTTAATGGCTAGGTCAGCAGCATAGTCTTTAACTTCGTGAGCCCAACGATTCAAATCATCGATGTGTGCCAGTACTTCGGTAACCTCACTATCCGTTAGCAAGTTCGGTGACCGTAGTTGAAAGCGGGTAAGCTTGTGATGATAGTCATATCGGGCTCGCAGCACAGCATTGCAAGCGGAGAATTGGCACCAGGGACCATAATGGACGGTACCTTGACCAGCGAAGGCGAGTTCAGCTTTTTCTTTTAACTCAGTATTGGCCCAGTGCATTAGTTCTTTAGCGTTAATGGTCCAGGTACTAATATTTGCCATCCGCGGTTGGAAGATAGTCGTTTCAACTTCATCGATATTGTAAAGATCGCCGAACATTTCTAAAGCACCGATAGCGTACAACTTCATTTGTGGATTATTCTTGGCTTCCACCCGGACACCCTTGCCATATTTAAAGTCAATGATGTGAAGTAAGTGGTCTGAAACGATCACGCAGTCGCCAGTACCGAAACCCTCAGGGACATATTTGGAAAAGTCGAGCTTTTGCTCCACGCTAATGGTGGCATCTATGGCATACTGCTTAGCCTCTTGATATTGTTCCATGACATAGCTGGCATAATCGTCGGTTAGACTTTCCATCTCATCAGACTGGTAATCAGAAGTAGGACGCTTAAACTTATCGCCGAGCAAGTGATGAATTTTATATTCTCCCAGTGCGTGGGCAGCAGTTCCTTCAGCAGCTACATTAGAAGTAGTGTGGGGGAAGTATTGCTCTAGCCGTGGGAGTGGTGGGGCACTAAGCCAGCAATGAGCACTAGAAGCCGATAACAGAGCATGGTGTTTTGGTGAACTCATTGTCCTAATCCCTCCGCACTGTAATAAAGATCCTCATAATCTTTAGGATCAACGTCCGATAGCTTTGCAGCACCAAACTTCTGCAAGAGTTCTTTGATTTGACTGGTGTAGCCTTCCTTACATTTCTCGGCCAGCATCTGTCGGACGGTTACTTTGTCTTGAACTGAATCTCGCTTTCGCTGCTCATCATTACATTGCTCTCCATTTTTATTGCTCGATAGCAATTCATGAAGGGACAGAATAGCTTCTTTGGTTTGATCGATCAGGTTCTCAGCTTCCTTGAGTTTTAAATCAAGATCATTCATAGCACTCATAGGAATCCTCCTTTACTTCGTTAATCTGTAACTGTTGAACATCCTTGCCAGGTGCGATCACCATCAAGTGATGTGGTTTACCAAGCAGTAAACGTAGCAGTCGCTCACGGATTGTGATGCCACGCATGCTGACGACGCCATCTTGAGGATGGTTGGTAAGCTTAATTGACACTTTATTAGCCATCTTTGATCTCCTTTCTAATAACTGTGTGAGTTATTCCTCACATCTATTTGCCAGGAGCAGAAAAAAAGTGAACCATTTTTGGTTCACTTTTCTGATTACTTTTTGATTCTGTAGAATTGGCGTAGCTTTGCCAAACCAGCTTTAACATGTCGTCCCGCCATGGTTGGACTAATACCCATTTTTGCAGCAATTTGTTTCTTCTTAAGTCCCTTATAGTAATGATCGCGGATAGCATCTCGCTGTTTATTAGTCAAAGTCGCCAGGGCAGCTGGCAGTTGTGCGATCAATTGCTGGCGGTGTTGTTGATCTTCCTTGTCAATTAATGAATCTAACAAGTTATCCTTGCTATAAACAGATGTGATTTCCATGGATCTACGATCTGTTAAAGTGTCGATGGCATTAACATTCGGGTCATCTGGTGAAGTAGCAAAGAATTTATCCTGGTGACGTTCATTTCGATGGTCAGAATTGTACTGCTCGTGATTAAAATCGAAGACAACATTGCCTTGTTCCTTAGTGATAATGATTTTCTGGTTGTCCATATGCTTTACCCTAACGATCAGCTTTCCATTTTGTTCCCCAATTAATTCATACTCACTGTTACGATTTTTCATTTAATAAAACCTCCGTTCCGGTCTCCCGAAACAAAGGCAAAGGACAAAAAGAACCACTGGTAGTGCGCAAAACAGTCCAAAACTCATTCGTTTCGGGACTGCAGCAAACCTTCCAGTGGCTGGTTGCAGTAAAAGTATTCAATTCAGAAGCATGCTGGAACACCGTTAGCTTGACGATGCATGCTGAATCAATAGATAAAATTCACGTTCGCATATTAAATATTGAGAACCGTGTATGTAAACGGTATACTTAAATTGTGAATTGAATTATTATCTTTAATTCACAATCAGTATATTTGAAAAGAAAATATGAACTCGGACAGTTTGGGACAAAATCTGCCCTTTTTTGTCCGAAAGTTGAGCGTGATTGATATGGAATTCTCTGATTTTTTTGACATGCTATGGACTTATTTAGGTAATTCTGATGAAAGTAAAGATAATAAGGGTCGTCCTAAATTCTTTTGTCACTTAATAGATTTGATTATTCGTACTCCGCAGACTGATGTGGAAGATGAAAAAGCGCAAAGTGGGGACTTGAATCCTTTTACAGACAGAGTAGCCGACACCATTAACAAGTACTGTATAGGCTCTAGACCAATCCCTAAAAAAGATGCAAAAGAGTTACTTAGCAGAATTAGTAATGGAAAAAAGTTTGTAGACGAAATTAATTTTTCAGCTCCAGGAGCAAGAAAAAGCATTCGAAATAAGTTACGTGATGAGCAATTTGAAGTAACTACAAGCTCTTTGGGTGAAGTTTGCTTCAAAATAATGAAAGCTTTTTTAAATAAGTTCAAAAATGGTGAAACTTCTGTGAAACCTCAGGATGTTAAAACGAATCAGAATTCCACTGATAGCTTACGTTTACTCTATGACGTCGATTTAGAATGCCCTTTATGTGGAGAGAGCTTGATTAAGAGTGGCATTAGCAATGTCATAGCAGGATATGATATTGTTCATATTTTCCCTGACAACTTAAATGAAAGGGAAAAAGCCAAATTTGCCAAAATAAAAAAGGCACCTGAAAATTCAAATGCCTTAGAAAATAAAATTCCATTATGTTTAAATTGTGCGAATGTTTATCTCAATAATCCTACCTTAAATGATTATCAACGGTTGATTCGGAAGAAACAGCATATTATTAATGAAAAGCGAATCGCTCAAGGCCTAAATCAGCTAACTTTAGAAGCAAAATTGACTAAAGTGATTCAGGGGCTAAAGAAGGTTAAACCAAACTTAGCGAATTCTGTTGTTGATTATGATGCACATACCGTAGAAGAAAAGATAAGTCATGATTATGCTTTACAAGGGGCTGTTAGTTATTACGTTTCGGGCTATTACAACAAAATCAAAGATCAATTTTCTAATTTGGAAGGTCCAGATTTTTCTTTTGATGAATTAGCTACCACCATAAAGTTAGCCTATTTTAAATTTAAGCGTGAGCAACTAGATCAGGAAGAAATATTTAATCACTTGGCTGATTGGATCCTTGCTAAAGAACAATTGCCTCAGGATTATTCAGAAGCTTCCAGAATTATAGTGGCTTTTTTCGTGCAAAATTGTGAGGTGTTTGAAGTTGAAAATGCCCAGTAAAGTTACTGACTATAAGGAAAGTACATTAGCAAGTCTTCCTAAAATAATGAAAAAACTAAACGAACAAGCTATGAACCCACAAGATCTTTATAAGAAAACAAGAAGATATTTTGATGATGTAGGTGAGTTTGTTGAGGCGTTGGATTGTTTGTTTATATTAAACAGGATCTGTATTGATGAAGAAACAGGTGTGATAAGTATTGTTAAAGCAAATTAGTTGTGATCAGTTTACGGTGGATGGGCACCCACGTGGACCAATTTATTTTGATAAAGGACTAAATGTGATTTTGGGTGGTCATAGTGGAACTAATTCAATTGGAAAATCCACATTTTTGATGATTATT
This sequence comes from Bombilactobacillus mellis, assembly GCA_013346905.1. Classification (GTDB taxonomy): domain Bacteria; phylum Bacillota; class Bacilli; order Lactobacillales; family Lactobacillaceae; genus Bombilactobacillus; species Bombilactobacillus mellis_A. The sequence continues at coordinate 1,113,657 of JAAEDX010000001.1, read as the reverse complement.
GATTTTGTGTTTGGCGGAACTGATTATGTGAAAAAGGACCTTGACGTCCAGAAAAATGTAGGCCCTCATATCATAAAGTTCGCTTTTGAGTTTAATGATAAAAATTATTATTTTTCAAGGTCGACAGAAGATTTTCAATATATCTATATTTGCAACGAGAAATTCATCCCTAAAGATAATAAGAAAATAACTGTCGAGGAATATCTCGATTTTTTGTCTAAGCAATATAATTTGGATTTACCCGGACTAACATTTAGAGGTGCAGTTGGCCGTTTTATTAGGGTTTATAATCGTCAGACCACAGATGAAAAAAGGTCCTTGCAAAATAGTAATCAAGAGCCAGCTAAACAGCAGGTCTATGGATTACTAAAGCTGTTTGATAAATACTCTCCTATTGAGAATAGAGAAGAAGCCGCTAAGAAAGCCGAGGAAGCCTACACAGCATTTAAAAATGCAGGGACTTACAGGTATGTCCCAATAGTTGATACAAAAAGACAATTTAACGAAAATCTAAACAAAATCGAACATCTTAAACAAAAGCTGTCAGATCTACAATCTGAAAATAATGAAGGCTCATTAAACTTAGATGATATGCAAGCAGCACGTTTAAGAGAAATAAGGAATGATCTATCCCAACTTAGGGAACAGAAGAATATCTACTTGAGTAGATTAAATGTCATAAAGTCTAATGAAGAAGCTGGCCCAAGAAGGTCTCGAAATAATTATCATGAACTAGAGCAGTTCTTTCCTGATGTAGATATCCAAAGAATTGAAAAAATAGATAAATTCCATCATCAAATTACTAAGTTCCTTAAGCTAGAGTTTGAACGAGAGAAAAATACTATCGAAGAAAATGTTGATGATTTAAGTCATCATATTTATCAACTAGTTAATGAAGCACAAAAAATAAAGAATCAGCAAGGGCCAAATGTCCAAACTGCTTTACTTAATGAGTATGCTGATAAAAAAGCAGAATTAAAGCAATTAGAAGACGAAAATAAAAATTATCAGAAGAAGAAAAAACTACAACAAGACAAGAAAGATCAGCGAGATGCTTTAAATGCAACTGTTAATAATGAATTATCAGAAGTACAGCATTCTTTGAACACTAAAATGGCTAGCTTAAACGAGCAGGTCTGCGGATCTAATTCATTTCAACCTCCACGAATTGAATTAAAACCAAAAGAATACAATTTTGAAACGATTAATGACCAAGGTGCAGGGACATCATTCAAAGGATTAATTATTTTTGATCAAGCTTGTCTTGATTTAACACGTTTACCATTCTTTGTTCATGATTCACTACTATTTTCAAATATTGAGATTGACCGTAGAAATAGAATTATTGAAATGTATGCTCAAGAAACTAAGCAGATATTTATTTCGATTGATAGTATTGAAGTATTGTCAGAAAAAGCACAAGAGATTATTAAAGAGAATACAGTTCTGACACTTGAACGTGGTGGTAAAGAACTGTTTGGGAGATCATGGAATGAGCAAGCAACCAAATAATTTAAAAATTAAATACAAGGTTAGTTACAAGAAATTGTGAAAACTGTTGATTGACAGGGGATTACAGAAAAAAGATTTGCAAACTGAATGCGATATTAGCGCTGCTTCCGTTGCTAAGTTAGGAAAAGATGCTAATGTTACTACTGATCTTTTGATGAAGATATGCACTGGATTAGACTGCAATCTTAATGACATTTGTGAAATTGTACCAATTAACGAAGAATAGGAGAAATGTGATGCAAACGGATAATGGAAAATACAATGAAACTGTACAACCAAACACAGCTTTCTTAAATGAACTAAAGGATAAACTACCAGAGTTCTTTACTAAGGATGGTTCTTTTGATCTGGATAAATTTAAAGATCAACTTAAAGATAAGAATGTTAATGAACTTAGTGAAGGTTACCAGCTAGATTTTATTGGTAAGGATTACGCTCGACGTCAAGCTGGTGAAATGCCAAACACTGTTATTGTCCCAGATGAAAATCAAAATCAGGGTGAGGGAAAAGATAGCAAGAACCTATTCTTTACTGGTGATAATTTAGAAGTTTTGCGGCACTTACAAAATAACTATCAAAATAAGATTGACGTGATTTATATTGATCCACCATATAACACTGGTAGCGATGGATTCGTTTATCCGGATTCTTTTGAATATAGTGATGATAAGCTGAAGGACATGTTCGGTCTGGATGATGATCAGGTGGAACGTTTGAAGAGTATTCAGGGCAAGTCTAGTCATTCTGCATGGTTAACCTTTATGTATCCAAGGTTGGTGCTTGCTAAAAGACTTTTAACTGATGAAGGCGTAATTTTTATTTCTATTGATGATAATGAACAAGCTGATTTACGTTTTGCTTGCGATGAAATATTTGGAGAAACAAATTTAATATCTCAAATATGTCATAAATCAAGAGCATCAATTTCTAATGATAAGATTGTATCAAATAGTCATAATCAAATATTGCTGTATGCCAAAAATGAAAGATTAGTCTTTAATAATAGAAAACAAATCGGTATTACACCAACACTTAGTGGATTTAATCATCAAGATGAAAAAGGTAAGTATAAATTGGTACCAGTAGACGGACCTGGGGGTGCTAAAAAAGGTAACCCTTTTTATGAATTCTTAGGCGTAGTAGGTTATTAGAGATTTTCAAAAGAACGTATGCGGAAAATGTACTATCAAGGATTAATAGTAAAAACTGAAAATAATTTACAACAGAAATATTATTTAGCCAAAGCTGAAAAATCAAGAAAAACTGTTGATTCTTGGTGGGACGAAAAGTTTTATACTTCTTCGGCAACTTCTAAATTATCAAAACTTATGGGAGGAAATTATTTCGATACCCCTAAGCCTGTAAGCTTAATAACTAAAATGTTACAAATGTTTACTTACTTTAATCATAATGATACGATATTAGATTTTTTTGCAGGTTCCTCGACTACAGCAGATGCTGTGATGCAACTTAATGCAGCAGTTGGTGGCCATCGTAAATTTATTATGGTACAGCTTCCCGAAAAGACTTACCACACTAATAAAGATGGTAAAGAAGTTCCAACAAAGGGTGGTAAAGCAGCATATGATGCTGGCTTCAAGTCCATTGACCAGATTTCTCGTGAGCGAATTCGTCGTACAGCTCAAAAGATTCGTGAAGACGATGAATTAACTTTGCCTGAAGACTTTGATAACAGCTTTAAGCATTATCGTGTTGTTAAACCAGTTAAGCAAACCCTGGAAGAAATTGATGACTTTGATCCAAACAATGCCAATTTGTTCATTGATATGGTTGATGGCTTTTCCAGCAAGAGTTTGGGTATTGATGGAGATGCTACTGGGGAAGAAACGATTCTTACCACTTGGCTTGCCAAGGATGGTTACCCGTTTGATGCCGATGTTGAAGAAGTTAAGTTTGATAACTACACCGCTCATAAAGTTGAAGATAATCGCCTTTACTTGATTAATGAAAGTTGGGGAGCAAACCAAACTAAAGAATTACTCAACCAACTTGGTACTCATCAATTTGAAGTGCAAAGTGTAGTTATCTTTGGCTATTCCTTTAATGTTGCTGAACTGCGCGAATTAGAGAACGGCCTAAAGCAATTAGACAGTAAGGTCACTTTAATCAAGAGGTACTAATGTCATGAAGATTAAACTTGAAACTTTACAACACCAAACAGATGCTCTGGTTGCTATTAATAAAGCTTTTTTCGGTATGGATACGATAAGCAATGACCCAAATGCTAATTATATCTATGCCAATCCATTGATTAGATACCGTTATAACGATAAGGCTAACATCGATATCAAGATGGAAACCGGGACTGGGAAGACTTATGTTTACACTAGGATGATGTATGACCTCCATCAAAAGTATGGCCTGTTTAAATTTGTGATTGCCGTTCCTAGTCCAAGTATTAAGGAAGGAACTCGGAGCTTTATCAGCAGCGACTACGCTAAGCAACACTTCAGCGAATTTTATGAAAATACCCGTGTGGAGTTAAACGTTATTAATGCGGGTGATTTTAGTGCGCGTTCCGGACGCCGTAATTTTCCGGCTCAACTTTCTGAATTCGTTGAAGCAACGCGGCAGAATGCAAACCAAATTGAAGTATTGTTAGTTAACCAGGGGATGCTGCATTCTAAATCCATGCACCGTGATGACTATGATCAAACTTTACTCGGTGGTGAAACTTCACCCATTAAAGCTATTGCTGCCACTCGACCAGTCGTCATTATTGATGAGCCACAACGCTTTCCACGAGGAAAAAAGTTCTACGAAGATATTGAGGAGATTGAACCCCAATTAATTGTCCGCTTCGGTGCTACTTTTCCAGAAACGACTACTGGTCGGGGTAAGAACAAAGTCACTAAGGTTGATTACTATCGTGGTGAACCTCAATTTAATTTGGACGCCGTGGACAGTTTCAACCAGGGTCTGGTTAAGGGTATCGATATTGATTATCCTGACATGTCAGAAGAACAGGCAAATAACTTGTATAAGGTTAAGCAAGTCAAAGCTAAAGAATTAGTTTTGACCAAGGGTGGCAAAGACTATCCATTAAACGTAGGCGAAAATCTGGCTGATGTGGATGCTGGCTTTGAAGGCAATATTACTTATGCTGGTGGGACTGACCGGGAGCTTTCTAATGGTTTAGCTTTATTCAAAGACATGAAATTGATTCCTGGTACCTTTGCGGAAAACTATCAGGATGAAATTATCTCACAGGCATTAGATTGTCACTTTAAGGCTGAAGAAGAAAACTTCCTACGCTTAAATTCAGGGGAGAATGCTCCAAAGATTAAGACTCTATCCTTATTCTTCATTGATAGTATTTCCAGTTTCCGTGGTGAAAATAATGGTAAAGGTTGGCTTGCTCAGCATTTTGAGGCTATTTTAACCAAGAAACTCAAGAAATTAATTGATCGTTTTGAATTGGCGATTGATGATCGGGGAAAAGACTACCGCTCCTTCTTACAGGCTACCTTGAATAGTTTGCAGTCAGAACATCAGGACGTTTATGCCGGTTACTTCAGTGAAGATCGAGGCAGTTCTGATGCCGACATTCAGGCTGAAGTTGAAGATATCCTCAGCAATAAAGAAAAACTGCTCAGCTTTAAGGATAAAGATGGTAACTGGTTAACCCGCCGTTTTCTGTTTTCTAAATGGACGCTGCGTGAAGGTTGGGACAATCCGAATGTCTTTACGATTGCTAAGCTACGGACTTCTGGCTCAGAGATTAGTAAGATTCAAGAAGTTGGTCGTGGTTTGCGATTGCCAGTTGATGAAACAGGTCACCGCCTGAATCAGGATGAGTGGCAGAGTCGATTGTCTTTCTTAATTGGTTATGATGAGCGAGATTTTGCTCAAAAGTTAGTGGGTGAAATTAATGATGATTCACCAGTTAAGCTAAACCAAGAAGAGCTGGCTGATGACATGATCAAGTTGATTGTTAAAGTCAAACAAAAAACTGACCCTAAATTTGATGAGGATCAGTTGCTTGATAATTTGGATGATCATAATGTGGTTACCCGTTTTAATAAGTTTAAGGACGAAGTTAAACTTGATAGTCAAACCATGTCTGGCTATGATGCTTTATGCCATCTTTACCCAGAATTGGTACAAGAAACTAAGGTCGCCAAGGATAAGGTTCGCGATAAAAACTCGAAAGATAGCACAACGGTTAAGTTACGAAAGCAAAACTGGCAACAATTGAAGAATTTGTGGCTGCAGCTGGCTAAACGACAAATGATTAAGTTTGATCTATCAGTTGATCAGGATGCCGAAACAGTGGCTAGGAATGTATTTAACGATAGCGATAATAAGATCTTTGTTTTGCAACGGCAGCAGCTGGTTCACCAAGAAGTGGTAACTGATGAGAGTGTGGCTTCCATTCGGGAAACGCAGTCAGATTATAGTACTGAATACTTAACTATGAATTATGGTAAATTTCTTAAACTCTTGGCTAAGGGAACTGATTTACCGGTTAATTTGCTTAACAATTTGATGATCAGAGCGATTAAGCGTTTGAGAAATAATACTAACTACATCAATGAGAAGACACTTGGCAATTTAATTTGCATTTTTAACAATCAATTTAATGAGCGAATTAAGACTTCTTATAGATATGAACTACTGAACTTTTCAGCTTCAACATCGATTTACAATGCTAAAAAGCAAGAGTTTGTCGATTCAGTGCCAGCCAGTGTAATTGGTGTTTATCAATCAAATTCAACGTCTGATCCAACTTATTTATATGATCGGCCACCTCTGCGTTACGACAGTGCTGACCCTGAATTAAAAATTTTGCAGCGCTCATATGGTCCTAAAATCAACGTCTTTGGTAAGCTACCAAAAAAGGCAATCAATATCCCACGCTTTGATAATGGAACGACTACACCGGACTTCATTTTTAAGATTGAACATGGCAAAAAACCAATTTACTTAGTGATTGAAACTAAGGCTGAAAACATGCGCTTGGGTGATGAGGAAATCCGGATTATTCAGCAAAAGTATTTTGACCATCTGAAAGAATCTGGAGTTTATTACCGAATGGCTACTAGTGAACAAGAAGTACATGATTTAATTAATAAATTAGAAAATGGGGAGATGAATTAAGATGTTGTCGCTAATCAAATTAGCTAAAGAGGAAAGCTAGAAAAAACAGGCGCCAAGCCCAAGTTACCAATTAAGGTTGACGGGGTTAGCTCAGAAACGCTGGATGTTTACAAGATTCCGCTAGAATATGTTTATTACAACGATAAGAATGGACGGATTTCGACGGTAATTTCGCAGTATCGTGATGAACTGTATCCGGCAAACTATCAAGAAGTTCCGCAATATAATAATTTTGTTGCTAAATTGATCGAACAAGATAATTCCTCAGCGCTAAAAAGAGCCGAAAAATCAATTCAAGAATCTGATCAGCAGGTTTATGATTATGTCCTTGATGATGGCCGGATTGTTGACGGTAATCGTCGCTATACTGCTTTACGTAATATTCATCAGACAACAGGGAGAACGGTCTTTTTTTAAGCTGTTGTCTTACCATTCTCATATGACAACACTACTGAACGAGCTAAAATTAAAAAAATTGGAATTAGCCATTCAATGAAAAACTAAGGCAGGAATCTCCTGATTTTAATCAGGCAGATGAATGCCTATTCCTCCTATGTTATTATTAATGTAATCCACAGTAAGAAGGTGCAAGCTACATGAGTAAAACCATGGCCCAACTACCATATCACTATGGGGTTAAGCTGCGGGTCTTTCCTTCTACGGAACAAAAACGACTAATCAAATGCAACAGCGACGCTAGTCGTTTTATTTATAATGAAATGAATGGTATGAATCGCGAACTTTACCAACTGCGACAGGTAAAATTACCTATTGCAATTGTTCAACAACGCATTCAAACCCTGGAAGAGCGCTTAAAAAAGCCCACAACTGACATCTCCAATATTCACGGGTAGTTGAATAATTCTGGCCTTGATAGTGATATGAAAGCTAATGCCATTAAGAATTACCGTGCCGCTTGGAATCTTTTCCGTAAAGTTCATCGTGCTGGCGTACCGGTTTTTCACAAGAAACGGACTGAACAAAAGTATCAGACCTCTAATCACTATGCAGCCAATAAAGGTACACCGACTATGGTTAACGGTAGTGTGCGTTTGTTGGATAAAAAGCATTTACACTTACCTAAATTAGGTAAGATTAATTAGGTAAGATTCGTTTTAAAGGTCTGCCGCAAAAGATCTTTTCCCATCGTAGTACTATTCGTATCGGTACGACTACTATTGCAATGGATGCCACTGGTCGCTACTATGTTTCGCTGCAATTAGCCTCGGAACAACCTTTTGTGGAGCTAACTCCCGTTGTCAAATCACCCCTTGGGATTGATCTCAATACTGCTAACTTTTTGACTGATTCCAATGGACATGTGGTCGCTAATCCGCGCTATTATCGTCGTCTCCAAGGTAAATTAGCTCAGGCCCAGCATAAGCTTTCGCGGCGGGCACTGCGAGCTCAGAAAGAACAGCGCCCTTTACGTCAGGCAGCTAACTATCAGAAACAACGAGTAGTGGTAGCCAACCTCCACCGCAAGGTGGCTAATCAACGTCAAAATTTCCTCCACCTGGTCTCCACAACACTAATCAAGAACCACGATTTGGTTGTGGCAGAAGAGTTACGGAGTAAGAATCTGCTACGAAATCACGCGTTAGCTCTGAGCATTGCCGATGTGGGTTGGCGGACTTTTTTAGGTATGTTAGCCTATAAGGCTAAGTTTTATGGGCGTCAATTTATTACCATTAATCCCCGCAACACTACCCAAACCTGTAGTCATTGTGGTTTTATAATGGGTACTGGCAATACGAAGAAGCTGGCACATAGCGAGAATCTAATTAGTTTGTATGTCTGGCAACCTGTGGACAATAAAGGCTTTGATAATTAGTGTGTAAGACCTTCAATCAGGCAAAGGCTGTATCTAAGCAAATTTTGGTCGTTGCCCATCAAGGAAAATTCTCACAAATTTCCGACTTTAGTCGGGAGTGACTACTTATTTTCTTCGTTAAAGTATTTCAAAGGAATACAAAACTCGCATAAATTCAATGAAACTTTTGAGAAGGAATATCTTTCAATTATTGGTTTAGTATTATCTATGGGTAAATTAATATTTAAGTTTGGAATACTTTTCCAAAAATTTGATACATCCTTTGTTGTATGTGTAACTTTAAATATAGCGTAATTTCCGTTTGGAATCTTACGAGTAGGTAAATCAAGCTTTTTTTCTCCATCCGGGATAACTATACCCACATCATATCTTTGCTTTTCTGTAGGTGTTTGTATTGGATCATCCATTGCTATTCCAAGTATGGTGATATCGCTCTTGAATAAGTTATTTACCTTTAAGTATGCCTTGAAGTTTTTCATTAATTGCTTATTTTCAGGACCGTACTTACCAACTCTACGCATGTAGGCTATGTTAATATCTTTAAATTCTTCAATAATCAACGTTATGAACCTCCTGTATTAAAATTTCATCAAGTCTTGATAAGACAATCGTAAGGACATTTAAAATGATTTTCAAGATAATTTTTAAAAATAAGATATAAACGTAATCGGCAATTGGAACAAAAAAGTTTTTATTCTTACTTATATGAAATCACGTAAATATTAACATATTGACTTTTTGGAATATTTAGCACGGACAGAAAGTGGCTTAGAAAAATTTTAAAATTGAAGTAATATTTCGGAAGAAAAGGTGACGAGATCTTATTTTTTATGAGTATTTATGACAATTTTTTCAAACAAGAGGAAAAATTTTAGAGATAGCCAAGTCATCACCAACTGTTTTGTTTTGACCTATAAAATCAGTTATGTGAGTTCCATACTGAAGTGCATACCAGCCTTGCGATCCACCGTCTATATTAAAAGTAAAATCTAATCGATCTTTAGTCAGAAGTGGTTGACACTATTGATTCCTTTCGAAGTACAAAGAGTATTCCAAAGTAATTTTTGTACAGTAATAAATATATGTAACAAACTTATAACAAAAATATTTTAAATAGCGATTAGCGATTAATGATGATTATATTGAATTTATAATCATTCCCCAATATCGTTATAAGTGATACACTTGGCAAATGGTTTGTAGTCATGTTTTGTAGTCATGTTTTGTATTATTATATTTAAATACTAACTCTTCCGTGCAACCGATTATTGAAGAATTACAAGGCAAATTGGATAATTTAATTATTTTGTAGAGTAGGTTGTCTGGACAATAAATCGAAGAAACCTCAATAGATTCTCGTTCAGCTATGATATACGTTATAGTAATATCTGAATGAATCGGATCTTTCTTGAAAAACTTATCTTGGTGCTGTTCATTATGAGAATCATAATTGTATTGTTGATGTTCGATCTGAAAAATGACATGACTTTAATCATTTGTAATGATAACTATTTTGATAAACATGTGTTTTACACTAACAACTAATTAATATTCACTGTTTTAAACTTCCTAAAATTACCTCTGTTCGAAATTTTCTAAGCTAAGAAATCGAAAGTATACTAATAGCCGCTAACAAAGCAATATCAAACATATCTAAACCATTAAATCGATTAAGTAATGTACTTTTACTTAATAATAGTCGGTTACATTGTATTACTCTATTCAAGAATTCATGCTAGTAAAAATTGTTGATCAATCATCATATGCTAATTAATCAACTAAAAAATTTGTGAAAGCAAAATAGATTTGGCACTACGTGTAAGCGATTGATATAATGAAGTTGTTAAGCAATTAGCTAATGATTCGATATTTATCGATATTTGAATGAACTATCAACCACGACAAGACAGATATGGATACAAAAGGTGTAATTATAGTGGGAGATTATTATGATTAATAAATTGAAACTTCAAAAACTAATAAATGAACCAGAAGATGATCATCATGACTTTAAGAAAAAGTGGTATACTACTGGAACTGATAACTCTGAAAAATCTGAGATGATAAAAGATATTTTCAGTTTTACTAATACCGTACACAATGAAGACTGTTTTTTAATTTTTGGCATTGAAGATAAGACCCACAAAGTAGTTGGGATAGAAAAGGATCCAAATAGATATAATACGCAACAAATAAATGATTGGCTCAGAAAGCTTCCAATTGAGCCAAATATTCCAAATGTAAAAATTCAAACTATTAAATTAGAGGAACATCAAATAGATGTTATGATTATCAAAAACACTGATAATGTTCCAGTATTTTTAAGCAATATTTGTAAAGGTAAAGGTAAAGGATATGGTAAACATCCAATTTTTCCAGGACAAATATTTACTAGAATTGAAGATACTAATACCGCAATTGATAGTACTGCCCGTTATAGTCAGGTTGAAGAATTATTTAAAAAAAAGTTAGGCTTGAATCAAACAATAAAAAAACGTTTCGAAAAGGCTTTATCAGATTTCAAATATTGGGAATATTATGAACATATAGAAGAAATAGGAATTCAAAATTCGATAGACCCTGATTATAGGATAGTATTTGTCGATATAGAAGATACTAATAAAAGAGCTGATTCGTTTTCTTTGTCTCAAATCGATGTTGGTACTTCTTGGGGGTTAGCAAAGTTAGAGTATAAGAATAATACCATAGAAGAAATAAGTGTTGTTCACCTTGATGGCGGTAGGTTTACAGCTGTAGTACCAGATATTGGCTCTTTAGTTGGTAGTGTTGGAGAAAATTTATATTATAGCTATTATTTGCTTGATTCTTTTAAATTCTTGCTTGAAAACTTAATTAATAATATGGCTGGACCGATATCACCAGACAATGGATCGTTAATAACGTTTGCAAAATCTATAGTTGTTTACAGTAATTCTAATCAGAAAATGGATGTAGAAAATTATTTAGGAAATAAAATGGATAAAATTAAGAAAATTATAGAACCACAGAAAAACACACTAGAACACTATAAGAGAAAACTTGAGTTTGAATTACCCAATAATTCATTAGAATTAAGTGATACTGCTATTAAAGCTATGATAAAGGAAGTAGAGGTTGGTAAATATATAAAGTCAATTTTAAAAAGTAATTTACCTTATTCAACAAGTGTACCGGAAGTGTGGAGATAGCTATTAAATAACAGATAAATTGTATAGAAAATTATTGATGCTGATATGGCTACAAACATAAGAATATGCATAATATTATAAATTTAATTAATAACTTAATTTTCTCATAAAAATTTATCCAATATTCTATTGTGGAAATTAACAAAGGAACATACGTAAATCTATTATTAATAAATAATAGAAATAATATTTGTTATAACATCCTGAACGTCCATTGTATTACATGCAACTGGGGAAAAGGGAAATATTGAAATTATATAAAATAAAAAAGACTAGATTTATTCTAGTCCTTTTTTATACCACTTAAAAATTCTAAAAATCAAAATAATAGTTACTTGTTTTTTCTTTTAAAAGTAAAAGTAATTTTTCTTCCGTTAAGTCGGTTCATTTTGCCAATTTTCCAACTTTTTATGACTGATTTTTGAGGTTTTAAAAAATTTAAGCTATTTTCAAAAGAACTATAACAACTTTTACTTCAAACTGGAATATTCTATCTTATCTAAATGATTTTTTGAATTCTAAAAATTTTTAAGCTCTGTAATTAATGGATAAACAATAATATTCCAGTTCAATCTCTATTACAATCACAACTATTTCTTTTTGATTTTATTGTTGATCTCTCTGATTTCTCTTATAACTTGGTAAGATCTGATAAACCATATTGTGACGTAAATTAAGATGAAAAGTCCAGTAAAAATCATAAAGTTAACGATATTTAATGGGAACCAACCTGCTAAAAATGCAAGCGGGGTAAACCCAATGTAGTAAATGATAAAACTAACGATTGTCTTCTTTAATAAGGACCACTGTCTAATAGCAAAGACAAAGCTGCCAAAACCGAATACTAATCCCATTAATGCCCAAAGAATTACTGAAACAGTCATAGCACTAAGAGGGTTAGCAAATTTTGTAGTAAAACTGGGATCTGAAGGATAATATGCTGAGCTTTTATTTGAAAAATTGTAAAAAAGTGAAACAATCAATCCATATAGAGTGCCTTCAGCTGAAAACCTAAATGTATAGCTAATAATTTTTTTAATACTTTTCATATGCCTAGCCTCTCTTTCAGGTTCTTAATATTTCTTCTTGATATTTGAACTCTATGCTTATTAGTTAAAACTACATCAATTAATCCATTATTAAGTAATTCCAGATGATCGATGTGTTGATAATTAAATATGGCGCTGCGTGAAGCCTCAATAAAATAGCTCGGTAAATCAACTTTCAAATTTGATAAACGATCATTATATATAAGCTGCTGTTTTTCTGTATAAATTTTAATATCCCTATTAGCAACCTCAAGTGAATAAATGTCTTCAAAATTAATCGGATAAATTTGAGATTGATAATGGCACCATAATGAATTTTCTGACTGTGCTAGTTTTTGCAAAAGTTCATTAATTGCTGGTGTCATTTTTTTGATCCATAATTCACCATGTTCTTCACTGATATTAGGATCGATATGACAATTAATTTTCATTCCTAGCCCTCCTTTCTGCTAATAAATATAGTAAATGAATTTCGTTTTTATGCGAGTATACTGTAAATGGTGAAATAAATGTCATCAATGGTTACAAAATCTGTCTTTCTGGCTAAAATTTAGTTTTTATAATTAAAAGAGAGTTTGAGTACATGAAAATATAAATATTTTTTTAAATAATATGAGATAGCACAAAGCAGTAAAAATATTTCAGAAAATAAATATGGAATTAACCTGAAAAGAAAGGTGAATACAACTGACATCGCCCGTGAAACTTGAAAATTAATTAAAGAAAAAGTGTAGGTTTGTCGACTTGATCAAGTTCAAAATGCCCCCTAATGGATTGCTGATTGAAAAAAGGTAATTGGTTGTTGCAGATATATTTAAATTTAAAGTTACTACTATAAAAAATTCCAAATATATTAAAACAGTATTTTTTATATATTTGCTTGAATATGATTAAACGTGTTTTTAAAAGAAATCTGAGTATAAAAACTGTCAAAAAATCACATCATAACAATGTATAATACCCTGTTAATTAATCATTTAGAGTATGTTGTAAAATTCCTAATTTGATATAACTAGTGAAGGGAATCCAATATAGATGTCTAAGAATAATCTGTTTGAACATACAAGAATTTTTAAATTATGTAAAAAATGTAGTTAACTTAATTTGTTTAATTTAAATGGATATAGGAATAAGGCATTTCTAAATTTATAATCAGAAAAGAAGGAATAAAATCAACTTTTTAGCATGCTTTTACGAAGTATATGTAAGTTTTATAAAATTGGTTCATAGTTAAAGTAATACTCAAGAAATTTATAATTCTACAATAGATAATTATGATGAGACGATTAGTTTCTCTAACAGACAAAATTTGCATTTTTGTCTGTTAGAGAAATTTCTTTCCATTAATCCTTGCCAATCTTGTTACCGAAAAAACTATTAAGAAAGTTTTTTGCAATATTTTATTTGAAAAATTATAAAAACTATAAATCAGCTCCTGAATAAAATTACAAAATGAATCACAGACTAAAGTTTTAATTCCATTGTGAAGCTCATTTATTTAAAATATTGTTTTTAAATTGCTATATAGTTTCGACACTAATAATTAAACTCATTGCCTAATTTTTTAAATGTAAACTTTTTATTATAAATTATTTTTATTTATTATTAGTGTATTGGAAATTTGAATGGACTTCGAGTATAAGACAATTTGATCAAAACAAGTACTTAAATTAATTTAGAACTATCAGAGCAAATCGAGGATGAGAGCAATAGTGATAATATATTCTGAAATTCAACCATTATTTTTAAATAATTAAAAACTTATTTTATATAATTTATTTTTATCATTGAATATGTGAGTTAATAAGAAATAGATCTAATTAATATATATAAAAAATTTATAATAATAGATAGCTGAAAAAGTGCTAATACATACAAGTAGGATATAAGAATAGAATCATCCAGTGTGTGTTTAGTTTCAAGCTTAAAACTGTTACTAACCTATAGTTCTTTTAATAATTTAGTAAGCACATTTATATAATTAAACCTATATGAGCATGGGGTAAATCATAATATGAGGACGAAGCAATGGGTAAAAATATTCCAAAAGAATTTAAAACTATTTCCGAGCAATGTAATATTTTAATTCAACAAAGAAATTTAAATTTAACTAATTCATCTGGCTGCTCTATACCTATTAGTCGATTGAAATGTTAGCTTATTGAGAAAAACTATTTTGATCTGGTAAATGGATTAGATGATATTATTAATAATTCTCCTCCAATTACAAGTATTATGGAAATTATTCTGTCGATGATTTATTAGAATTGTATGATTTTAATAAGAAAATTAGAGAACTGATAATTTCGACCATAAGTGAATTTGAAATAAGATTAAAAACTTCAATTGCCTATCACTTTTCATATGTATATTCGAAACATTGGAACGATTATTGTAATAAAAATAATTATAAAAAGGTAACTAAAAATGATATTAATGAACTTTTTATAGCATACTATGGATATTCTAAAAAGTATGACGGCAATTTTCCTAAGCCAAATCAGAAAGTAATGTTTCCATTCTTTATAACTAATAAAAAACTAATAAAAAAATTAAAAAGAAAAAAGAGATATCTGCAAGCTTATGACAGGCAACCTCCATTATGGGTTGCTATAAAGGCTTTAGACTTTGGACAATTACATAAAATGTTTTCTTTACTAAAGAATGATGTGGCTAGAGAGGTTTTGTTTAATTTTAATTTTAAAATATCAGAAAGAAATAAATTTGAATCAGTGCTGTATGTCATAAATTGGTTACGAAATGAATGTGCTCATTTTGAAATGATCAATAAAAGTAAATATCATGGAAAGTACCCAGTAGATAATGACTTGATTAAAGATTTAAAATTAAGAACTTCAAAATCAGGAATGAATCTGACTTTATTTCAAACTATGTGCATATTAGATAGTGTTCAATCTTTTAAAGAAGAATTGCATTATCTTTTTTCAAAAAATAAACTACAAAAAAAAATTAAAGATGAATATTTAAAATCTATAGGTTATTGGGAACAGTGCGGCTGGAATTTATAGTTGGCTTTCGAATTTTTAACATATATAATAATTATGAAGAAATGATATGCCAGTAATGGCGTTACGTTGCCTCATAGTGCGTAACATATGGAAAGCACTCTAGCCTTTGTAGACTATGAGTGCTTTTCTAATATATATATTTGTTTACTACTTCCTAAGAATTTTAATATGTATTATTTAGATAAACTAAACAATATATTATGTAATTAGCCATAAAAGTGGAACATAATTCATATATATAAAAATAGTTGTCAGATATACTTGCTACTCAAATAAGGCACTCCGAAGTGGGAAAAGTAATCATTCTTTAACTCAATAAAAATAACCTTAAAGGATAAAGATGAAGAAAGAAATTGATGAATTAAGATTAGATTGTGCTCTCAAACAAAAGAGGGGACTACATATAATATTAGCTTCTATTATTATTTGGCTAGCTATTTCAATTATTTACTTTTCGTCTATTCCAATACTAACGAAAAATCTCTTTACTTTTGTTTGTGCTGCAATTTTAATGCCATTATCTTATTTTGTTTCTAAGCTAATTAATGTTGATTTTCAAAACAAAGCCAACCCACTAACAGAGTTAGGAATACTGTTTTCTGTTAACCAAGTACTATATTTGCTAATTGCCATGTGGATTTATCCAACTATACCAGAAAAAATGCTTATGATATTGGTAATTATTTTTGGCGCGCATTTAATGCCATATAGATGGCTGTATAACTCAAAAGTTTATTTTATTTTGTCGATTTTAATACTTTTTTTTGCTTTAATTATTGGACTAAATTTTGATCCAGCAATTTTATCTTTAACATGATGGGAATTGAAATTATCTTTTCCATTGCTTTAGTATGGGAAAATAGGGAAATAACTGATTAAATTTTTTAAGATTTATCTATAGAAAGGAATAGTATTTTGAAAAAAAGAGATTTAGAGCCAACTGAAGAAAATATAATAGATACTTTTTTTAAAAATAGTATTGGGAGAAATAATAGCTTATTAAAATTTATAGAAATGCTTAATTATCAAGATGATTCATATTATATTGCTCTCGATGGTAGATGGGGTTCAGGAAAAAACTTTTTTGTTAAACAATGTAAATTAGTATTAGACTGTTTAAATGATGAAAATCAATGCACATATAAAGACCAAATTCTAAATGTCGTAAGTCAAGATGAAATTCCTAAACTTAAGAAAATTAATTTTAAAACTGTTTATTTTGACGCTTGGAAAAATGATAGTGATTTGGATCCAATTGTGTCTTTATCCAAAAGTATAGCTACAACTGCTTTTAGCATTAAAACAAAAGCTAAGAGTGTAGCTATTGAAGCGGGGAAAAAATTAGTTGAAACAGCAACCAAAGAAATTGCCAAAATTGATATTGATAGCATCTTAAATATATTTCGTACAGAAGAAAATATCGAAGCCAAATTCAAGGAGGAATTAGCTTCTTTAATTCCGGAAAATGGACGTCTTATTGTATTCATCGATGAATTAGATAGGTGTCGTCCAACATATGCTATTAAACTATTAGAACGGGTGCAGCATTTTTTGACAATAACAAAATTACTTTTATTTTTTCCGTTAATCTTTATGAATTAAAAAATACAATAAAAAAGCTTTATGGCCCAAGTTTTAACGGTAATAGATACCCTGATCGATTTTTTTATTCAATTATCAGCTTACCCGATGCAAATTATACTTATAAAAATATAAATGATTTGTCTTCAGGCGAAAAAGATTATTTAGAGTACTGTGACGAGATCTCTCAGAAATTCAATTTTAGTCTTAGGGAACAAAATCATTTTGTAAGCATGATAGATATTACTGGAGTAAAAAATAAATTTTTGCATTTTGATACAAATGTATACGGAAGTGGTAATGAAATAGTAGATTTATTTATAATTCCTTATTTAATTGCACTTAAGATGGTAGATAGTGATCAATTCAATGATTTTGTTTTTTATAATGATGGGACAGACTTTATTGATTTTTTATCATCAAGTAAAATCTTTTCAAAATTTTTGTGGGATAATGATTTAAATACTCGTAAGAAAGCTGCAAAGGAAATTTATGGTTTTATTTTCTCGAGACAAAAAATTGAAGGGCATCTTGAAATTGTAAAAAAGCCAAGTAATATCTATATTGAAGAACCTTATAAATTAAAAAAGAAAGTTAATGATATTTTGAGTTTAGTTTCTAATTACGCAAATTATGAAGATAAAGATGCTAAATCCACTAAGAAATAAGTATATTAAAATTTATCTGATTGATAAATTTATATTATCTGATTGATAAATTTATAATTGTACAATTAAATAGATGTTAATTGAGCTAATTTGAATATAAATTTTTAGATTAAAGGAGATAACAGTGTCAAATACAACTACAAGTTTGGAACAAGCATTAAATAGCGCAGCAGAATCATTACGATCAAAAATGGATGCAAATGAATATAAAAACTATTTATTAGGTACTGTTTTTTACAAATATCTATCTGACAATATGCTTTACAATGTTTTAGAGTTAATGTCAGATAAACCTAATGGAACTTTAGAGGAAGCTCAAAAAATTTATGAAGATAAAGATAATGCTGATCATGCAGAACTGGTTAAAGAGTTACGTTTATCATTGGGTTATATCATAGAACCAGCCTACACATATAACAGCATTCTTAGTGAAGTTAACAATCATAGTTTTCAAGTTAATCAATTAGGTGATGCTTTCAACAAACTGGAAAGATCAAATTCATATTTTGAAGGCTTGTTTGAGGATTATGATTTATATTCCAAAAGATTAGGTAGTACACCTCAAAAAAAACGGATACAATAGCAGAAGTACTGCAGGCTATTGGCAAAATAGAACTGGTCAAGACACCAGGTGATAGTCTGGGCGATGCTTATGAATATTTGATTAGTCAGTTTGCTTCAGAATCTGGCAAAAAAGCAGGTGAATTTTATACACCGCAACAAGTTTCTGAATTATTAACCCGCTTAACCCTAGTAGGTAAAGATTATTCCACAGGAATGACCGTTTATGATCCGGCAATGGGATCGGGATCTTTACTCTTAAACTTTAAAAAATACGTTACTCCACCAGATCGCATTACTTACTACGGACAGGAAATAAATACTTCAACTTATAATATGGCTAAGATGAATATGATTTTGCATCATATTGAGCAAGCAAATCGGCATTTACGTAATGGTGATACTTTAGATGAAGACTGGCCGGCAGAAGAACCTAATAATTTTGATGCCGTTGTTATGAATCCACCGTATTCATTAAAATGGTCGGCTAATAAGGGCTTTTTAGATGATCCACGCTTTGCACCTTATGGTGTTTTGCCACCGAAGTCTAAAGCGGATTATGCTTTTTTACTTCATGGATACTATCATTTAAAACACAGCGGTGTCATGTCGATTGTTTTGCCCCATGGAGTACTTTTTCGTGGCAATGCTGAGGGTAAAATTAGACAAAAGCTACTTGAAAATGGAGCGATTGATGCAATTATTGGCCTGCCAGCAAATTTGTTTTATAGTACTGGTATTCCAACGGTGATCCTTGTACTCAAAAAAGATAAACACGACCGTAACGTGATGTTTATTGATGCTTCTAAAGGCTTTGAAAAAGTAAAAACGCAAAATAGATTACGTGAAGAGGACATCAACCGTATTTTATCTACTTATACTGCACGTCAAGATGTGGAAAAATATGCTCACTTGACGAAATTTGATGAAATTAAAGAAAATGATTTTAATCTCAATATTCCCCGTTATCTTGATACTTTCGAAGAAGAACCGCCAGTTGACGTGCAAAAACTAGCTGCAGATATGGCCAATATTACAAAAGAAGAAGAAAAATTAACTGCTGAAATTAAGCAGTCCTTGGATGAATTGGTTGGTGTTGATTCGGAAGCACAAAAAACGCTTGAACAATTAAAGGATATTTTACAGTAAGGTCATAAAAATGAATAGCGATAAAGTAGTACCTAATATTAGGTTTAGGAAATTTGAAAAAAACTGGGAAACTGAAAAATTAGAGAAATTAGGCAACACTTTTCCTAGTTTATCTGGCAAATCCAAAAAAGACTTTGGACATGGGAATGCAAAGTATATAACTTATATGAATGTATTTACTAATCCAATTGCATTAATGTCTGGAACAGAAGCTATTGAAATAGATAAAAAACAAAATTCTGTTAAATATGGGGATGTTTTTTTTACTATGTCATCTGAAACACCGGAAGAAGTTGGTATGTCAAGTGTGTGGGAATACCATTTGGAAAATGTATATCTAAATAGTTTTTCATTTGGATTTAGGCCAAATTCTAAATTTGACTTAAATTTCCTTGCATTTTTGTTAAGATCTCAAGGCGTTAGAAGTCAAATAGTGATATTAGCACAAGGAATTTCTAGATTTAATATTTCAAAAGTTAAAATGATGAGCATCAATATTACTTTTCCTATTAATTATTTTGAACAGCAAAAAATCGGTGACTTTTTCACTAAATTAGATAAGTTACTTTATTTGCAGCAGCAAAAGATCGAGAAGTTGGAGCTGCTAAAAAAGGCTTTGTTGCAGAAACTATTTCCTAAGCATGATACAAAAATACCTGAATTGAGATTTAAGGGATTTGAAGATGATTGGCAGGAAAAGAAACTTAGTTATGTAGTGGATATAATTATGGGTCAGTCCCCCTCTTCAACTAATTACTATGATACGCCTATTGAAAATTCAATGATTTTAATTCAAGGAAATACAGATATTAAAAATCATAGTGTTAAGCCACGTATTTGGACAACTCAAATAACGAGGATAGCTATGCCCAAAGATGTGTTGTTAACGGTAAGAGCTCCTGTTGGTGAAGTTGCTAAAAATAAATATGAAGCTGTAATAGGCAGAGGGATGGCTGCTTTAAGAGGTAACGACTTTTTATATTACAATTTAGAAAAACTGAAAATGGTAGGGTACTGGGAACATTTGTCTACTGGCTCTACTTTTGAATCAATATCTTCTAATGATATTAGAGACACTAAAATAAAGATACCATCTTGTAAAGAACAAGAAAAAGTTTATAAACTCCTATCTAAAGTTGACCAATTAATCGAATTAGAAAATAAGAAATTACAAAATTTTCAACAAGTTAAAAAGTGTCTTTTACAAAATATGTTTGTTGAATAATAGAGAAAGGAGATAAATATGGTAGTAGCAGTTAAAGAAGCGCAAATGGAAAAAAATTTAATTGAGCAGTTAACTCAAGGAGCTAACCAATGGCGTTTGCGTGAAGACCTAAAAACAATCCCGCAATTATGGGCTAACTTTTTTCAAATTCTTGAAGATAACAACCGTGCTCAACTTCAGGATGTTCCTTTAACAAAAAATGAAAAGGAAACCATTCGCACGCAAATAACCCAGACTAATTTTTACCAAGCGGCTAAATTTTTGGCTGGTGCTAATAGGCAGGTTAGACATCACCTGAAGCGCGATGATTCTTCCTTGCCAGATGCTGATTTGTTAATTTTAGATAATACTAATATTGCCGGTGGAACTTCTGTTTATGAGGTTGTTCATCAAGTAGAAGTCAATAAGGCTAATTTGTCAGCGTTGGATCAAGACCGCCGCTTTGATGTGACGTTGCTGATTAATGGACTACCATTAATTCAGATTGAATTGAAGACACCGAATTTTCCATTTATGGATGCTTTTCGGCAAATCCAAAAGTATATAACTGAAGATAAATTTGGCGATATCTATAGTTTTGTAGAAATGTTTGTTGTTACCAATGGTACAAACACACGGTATATTTCTGCTGAGCAAAAGTTGCGTGCTAACTTTTTAATTTCTTGGATTGACCAGAACAAAAAGCAGGTTAATAATTACTTGGATTTTGCGCGTGAAGTCTTATCGATTCCGATGGCCCATCACATGACTGCTGACTATACGGTTTTAGATGACAATGCTCAAGGAATCATCTTACTGCGCCCTTATCAAATTCAGGCAATTCAAGCTATTTTTAGAGCATCTCGTGAGGGGAAATCTGGTTTTGTTTGGCATGCTACGGGTTCAGGTAAAACTTTAACTTCCTACAAAGTGGCCCGTAACTTATTACAAATTCCCGCTATTGATAAGACTATTTTTCTAATAGATCGCAAAGATTTGGATATGCAAGCGGTTAATGCATTTCAGACTTATGCCAATAATGACACTATTGATGTTGACGAAACTGCGAATAGTTTTGAATTGGTTAAGCAATTGGGTGATGGCAATCGCAATGTGCTTGTAACAACCAGACAAAAATTGCAAACGCTTTTTAAACGGATGGAAAATTCACCGGAAATTGCTCAAAAATATGACAAGCTGAAAGACTTAAGATTAGCTTTTATTGTTGATGAATGTCATCGAGCCGTCACGCCTACGCAAAAAAGAGAACTTGACAGATTTTTTAATCGTCAACCATTATGGTATGGCTTTACCGGGACACCGATTTTTGCGGAAAACGCCCGAGCTGAAAATGGACAAGATGCCCGTACTACTGAACAACTTTATGGTCCAATTTTACATAAATATACGATTGAAGATGCAATCCATGATCATAAGGTATTAGGTTTTAAGATTAATAATGAAGGTGATCGTGAACAAAAGGGAAATGATGCAGTTTATTTAACGGATATTCACATGAAGGCAGTTGTCAAACAAACTCTACGTTTAGCGTATCGTACACAAGGTTTGAGCAACGGTCACCGTTATTCTGCAATTTTTTCGACTTCTTCCATTAAGCAGGCACAAAAATATTACCACCTATTTCAAGAGGCAATTGCCAATGGGGAAGTTCCTAAGCGTATTCAAAAAGTAGCACCAGATTTTCCCCGCATCGCTATTACTTATTCCATCTCCCAAAATGAAGATGAATCAATGGCTAATCAGGTAGAAATGAAGCAAGCTTTGGCTGATTACAACAAAATGTTTCATACGCAGTTTTCTATGGCAGAACTGAGTAGTTATAATCGTAATGTCAATGATCGTCTGGCATGCAAAAACAAAACATATCAAACACGCGACCAACAGTTGGATATTGTAATTGTAGTTGATCGCTTATTGACGGGATTTGATGCACCCAGGCTGTCAACGTTATATCTTGATCGGCCACCAATGAATGCGCAGAATTTAATCCAAGCTTTTTCAAGAACTAATCGGATTTATGATGTGGGCAAGAAATGGGGACAAATTGTAACTTTTCAATATCCTGATCAATATAGTGAAGCCATAGATAAGGCTTTAACGCTTTATGCTAATGGTGGTACCAATGGTGTTCTTGCTCCGGATTGGAATATGTCAAGAAAGCGTTACTTACAATCACGCAAAAAATTGGACAAATATATTAATAATCCTGAGTTTTTAAATACTTTAATGGAACAACCAAAAAAAGTAAAAAGAGAATTTGTTAAAGCATTTCAAGAATATGATCATGCACTTGCTGCTATTAAAACTTATGATGAGTTGGATAAACAAGATCAGCTTCCTACTTCTGAGCAAATTAATATTAATGATATTTCGACTGAAATGGCAATTACTCTTGAAGGTATATATAATAATATTATTGATCAGCTCAAGGCTGATAATAAAAATGATAATGAAACTGCGGAGCTTGACCTTGACGAGGATTACGAAATAGAATCTATTCACTACAAAGAAGTGAATGAACACTATATTATGGCACTTATTCAAGACTATATTTCAGCTGCTAATGATACTAGACAACAGGTTGATGTTTCGCAAAAATATAAAAATCATGATCAAAACAATCAAGTTGGTGATTATATTGATCAATACTCCCATACTAATAAACCACGAGCTGATCATATTCGTTCTATATGGCAAGATGTGCAACGAGATCCACAGAAATATTCTGATCGAAAAGTAGAAGATGTATTAGAAAATTCTATCCAAAAGGAAAATGAAGAGATTTTGATTAAATTTGCAGATGATTTTGGCTTGAATTATGATAATTTGCAATATGTCATTGATAATTACGAGCAGGATACTGCAAATCCTAAAGGAATGGGAAAATTAGTAGATAAAAAATCTTATAACAGATTTAAAAAAGCACATCCAAATACTGAATTGAATAATTTGCTTAAGTGGAGAACCGAAGTACGTGAGCAGTTGAAGACAGTCTATAATGCAAAAATAAAGCCTTTAACTTCACCCTTAACTTCAGAAGATTAGTTAAATAGTGAGCTTATATTCATTAAATCATTTTTAATGCATTTCAGGTTGACAAAATTTACAATGCAGATTTTTGAATTTATTGAAACAAAACAAATCCATTAAACGGAGAATCTGTTCAAGATTATGGACAACAAGTATGTATATAGAGATTTTATAAATAATAATCGACTTTGAATAGGTCGATTATTTTTATTTTCTTTATATAAACGTTATTTCTTTTACCAGCTTTAACTACGACAACTCTAAAAATTTAATTATGGATATCAGAAATTATTTGGTAGCTGCTTGCCTGATAATGCCATAAAGTACCGAATTCTATATTTTTAGATTGTCGGCTTCTTCATATGCAAATTCAGCCAGTTCTACAAGTCTAATTGTTTTTTTACGTTTTTACGTGGAATAGTGTTGCATCTGATGTACGAATATTTTCGACAGCATCCTGATAGTCAAGGCTATCTTCTAATTTTTCCAGCACCGCATTACGCATATATTCAGTAGTGGATTGTCCATCTATATTAGCTTGCTTATGAATTAGCTCTAACACGTCATTTTCAAATAGAATTGTAGTAGATTTAATAGTTACCATTTTAGCCACTCCTTAAATTTATTTACTGAATAGTTTAACTTTAATAACTATAAATATAAGTTTATATATTATGGATATTGTCAGTATTTTTAACAAAAATAATACCATACGTAAATCTATTATTAATAAACAATAGAAACAATATTCGTCATAGCACCCTTAACATTCATTGTAGTACATGTAATTAGGGAAAAGAGAAATATTGAAATTCTATAAAATAAAAGAGACTAGATTTATTCTAATCCTTTTTTATACCACCTAAAAATTCGAAAGAATCAAAATAATAATGACTTTTTTTCTTTTAAAAGGAATTACTTTTTTTTAGACTAATGCTGTTCGTATTAATTATAGAATCTGAATTATTAATAAAATCCTCTATTACTTTATTAAAAAAATTAACCTGAAATAATCTTAAAAGTGTATAATGCCATTATAAATATAGCCAGGTACTATAGTTTTGGAACAAAGCTTGAGCAATATTATATTTTAGTATTGGTTATATAAATATTTAAAATAAGGTTGTCAGTGGAATGGTAGCAAAAACTAAAGATTTAAGTATAGAGGATAAGCTCTGGGAAACTGCAAACGCTTTAAGAGGAAGTATGGATGCTTCTGAATATCGTAACGTGGTTCTAGGATTGATTTTTTTAAAATATGTTTCTGATGCTTTTGAAGCGAGAAGAAGTGCATTATTAAAAACGAAATTTCCAGAAGATGCTGAAGATCCGGATATGTATTTGTCAGAAAATATATTTTGGGTACCTAAAAAATCACGCTGGGAACTGATACAAATATCGGCTAAAATGCCACAAATTGGCGAAATAATTGATAATGCTATGGAGGAGCTTGAAAAAAATAATGATTCTTTGCGAGGCGTTTTGAGTAAGAACTATGCTTCTCCAGATCTAGATAAAACCCGGCTGGGTGAAGTGGTTGATTTAATTTCCGATATTAGTTTGGGTGATAAAAAAGCAAAGCAATCTGATGTTTTAGGGCGTGTCTATAAATACTTTTTAAATAAGTTTGCATCTCAAGAGGGTAAAAAAGGTGGGGAATTTTATACCCCTCGTTCAATTGTAAGATTACTTGTAGAAATGATCGAACCATACAAAGGTCGAATTTACGATCCTTGTTGTGGCTCGGGAGGAATGTTTGATCAATCTGATAAATTTGTTCAGGAACATCAAGGCAAGATTAATGACCTATCAGTCTATGGGGAAGAATCTAATCCTACAACTTGGAAATTAGCTAAAATGAATTTAGCAATTCGCGGTATTGATAATAATCTGGGTCCACATCAAGGTGATACATTTACTAACGATTTACATAAAGGTGAAAGATTTGATTTTATTTTGGCCAATCCTCCGTTCAATGTTAAAAATTGGAATGGAGAAAAGCTAAGAGAAGATGCCCGTTGGAAGTATGGTGTACCACCGATTAGAAACGCTAACTATGCCTGGATTGGACACATTATTAGCAAATTAGCTCCTAATGGTAAGGCTGGATTTGTTTTAGCAAATGGATCTTTATCTACTTCTACTAAGGATGAGTTTGCTATTCGGAAGGCTATTCTAGAAGACGATAAAATTGATGCTATTGTAGCATTGCCGGATAAAATGTTTTATTCTACCGGAATCCCAGTATCATTATGGTTTGTTGATATGGATAAAACTTCTCAAGGAGAGCGAATTCGTAAAGGTGAAACTTTATTTATCGATGCACGTGATCTTGGAGAAATGGTAGATAGAACTCATCGAGAATTTTCTAAAGCAGATATTATGAAAGTTGCTGACACTTATCATGCTTATCGTGGAACTAATAAGCAAAAATACGAAGATGTTGCAGGCTTTTGTAAAATAGCTTCTAAGGATAAGATCATAATGTTTAAAAAATTATTAAAGATTTTATTAACTATTACTTCATTCATGGCAATCTGCTTATGGATTATTTTTGTTTGGAGTAAATATAATGATTCTGTAGATTAAATTGAATATAATAATATAATATTGAAGATAACTATACACAGATAAACATACCGATACATATTAATAACAACCATCTTCTACCTTTGTGGAGCTGATCTGTTAACCAACTGTAGTTAATCAGGATGATTATGCTAAAAATACCTCTAATTCAGCGGCAAGTGGTAATGTTACTCCTATTAATTATAATAGTTTGAAGACTAATGCAGTTGCTAATCAGAATTTTAGTATCCAAACAACTAATTCAGATTTGCTGGTACTGTTGCGGTAGGATAATCCAGCTAATGTTTCCACTAGTTTTCCTATCTAGGAAAAAAATGATTTTAATTGAAGTGATTTACTTATTTCAGAAAGATTGAAGGACTAGTTATATGAATAAGATTATGATAGTAGATGACGATCCGATTTTGGTGCACGAGATAGTAACAGAATTTAAAAAGTGGCATTTACTGGTGAGTACTGTCCAAGATTGGGAAAATGTTGGAAAGGAATTCATTCAATGTCACCCTGATTTAGTGATTATGGATGTCAAGCTGCCTAATTATGATGGCTTCTATTGGTCAGATCAAATTAGAAAATTATCCAAATTACCGATAATATTTTTGACGGGAGTTGATCAGGAACTCAATGCAATTCGTGCTATGAGCAATGGCGCAGATGATTACCTAATTAAACCATTTTCTATAAATGTACTAATATCTAAAGTTCAAGCCGCTTTAAGAAGAGATCAGGATTATGGAAAAGCTACAATAAGTACGAAATTAAAATTTGGCAAGTATATCTTGTATACAATGAGTAATGAAGTGGATGATGGTCAACATCGGGTTTCATTATCTCCTACAGAAGGGAATATTTTAAAATTATTGTTTTTAAGTGACAATTATGTAATCTCGAGCGAAAAATGTCTTCAAATCCTTTGGCAGGGCGGACTATTTTTGGATAATAAAGCCTTACGCGTCAACATTAGTCGCTTAAGAAATAAGTTAAGAAAAATCAACTTAGATGTTATTAGCATTAGTAAAGTGGGGTATCAATTACTTGAACACAAATAAAATTAGCTTATCCTATTGGAAACACCTTTTTTACAATAACAGCATGCTTATCTTAATTTATGGTGGTTTTATGCTGTTACTCTTATTGCTATTTGTCCTTTATAAAGTAAGACTGATTATTTGGTGGGATTTATTGCGCTTTAGTTGTATACCAGTTATTTTTTATTTTGTTTTCCGTGTTTATCGGGAAAATAAAAAGATCAAAAATATCCATCGACTTTTGGCCGCCGACAAATTACCAAGTGTTTCTAAACATAATCTTACTGAGCTTAGTTACATAATGGAAATTAAAAGATTAAAGACTAAACATTATCAAGTAACTGAAAAATACAAAAATCAATGGCAGGAACATCAGGATTATCTAACTAATTGGTCCCATGAAATTAAAGTTCCGATTACTGATTTGTTGGTTTTATCTGAGAATAAAGGACAGGTACCGGCCCACCAAGTTCGTCAACAATTGACTTTAATTAAGCAACAGCTGGATTTAATGCTTAATTATAACCGACTAGCTGATTTTAATCATGATTTACGATTTAATCGAATAGATCTAAAGGACATAATTAATAGTATTATTAGGAAGTATGCAACTTTTTTTATTAACAAAGAGATTCATTTAGAGCTAAATATTCCTGATATTAAAGTTTTAACTGACCCCAAATGGCTGCAAGCACTTTTGGAACAAGTTATTTTTAATTCTATTAAATATTCTTATCAACAAGGTACTATTAAAATTTGCTGGTCAGAGCCAGCTTTAAAAATTAGTGATAATGGAGTAGGAATAAGTTCTAGTGACTTGCCGCGAATATTTGAGCCGGGATTTACCGGCATGAATGGTCGCGAAAACGATACAGCAACTGGGATGGGATTATATTTAGCTGGGCAAATCAGTCACAAATTAGCAGACAAATTAGAAATTACTTCTAATTTAAAACAAGGAACAACTGTCAGGTTGATTTTTCCATCAGATCAATATCACTAAATTTCTAAGCTGTAACATAATCACGAAATTGTAATTTTTATGGATTGATTGTAACTTGTGAGCCATGACAGTTCCTTTTAAACTAAGACTGTAAATTAAATTACTTACAGTCGTAGGAGGTAATCATGGCTTTATTATTTTTAAAAGATATTAAAAAGAGCTTTTCTCAATCCAAGAATGGTCCAGAAGTAGAAGTTTTAAAGAAGATTTCTTTAGAAGTTGGTAAAGGCGAATATGTCGCGATTATGGGTGAGTCGGGCTCTGGTAAAACGACACTATTAAATATAATTGCAACATTGGATCAGGCAACTAGCGGCAAAATAACAATAAATGATCAGGATCTTAAGGTATTATCGGAGAATAAACGCGCAATTTTTCGCCGGAAACATTTAGGCTTTGTTTTTCAAAATTTTAATTTGTTAAATACTTTTAACAATAAAGATAATATTCTGTTACCGCTAGTTTTAGATAAAGTACCTTATAAAAAGATGAACAATGAATTACTGACTCTAGCAAAGTCTTTGAATATCGCTGAGCTGCTTCAAAGATACCCTTATGAAATTTCTGGTGGGCAAAGACAACGAGTAGCCGCCGCTCGAGCTATAATTAATAAGCCAGAATTAATTTTAGCGGATGAACCCACAGGAGCCTTAGATTCATATAATTCTGAATTATTATTAAATTTATTTGAACAAATAAATAAACAGGGTCAAACTATTCTCATGGTAACTCACAGCGCTGCAGCTGCTAGTCATTCGCAAAAAACATTGTTTATTAAAGATGGTATGATTTTTCATGAAGTAATTCAGGGACGACAATCTAAAGAACAGTATCTACACCAGATTAATGAAAGTGCAACTATGTTATTAAGTGTTGGGGGGACTGTTCAGTGATTCACTGGAAATTGGCGACACATACCATCACAAAGAATCGCGAACAATATTTACCATTCATTTTAGCTAGTACCATTTTAGTGGCTGTTAATTATATTTTTTGGTCAACGACCCTTAATAATAGTTTAAAACGGACTATTAATGGTCAGGTAACGGTTGAATTAATGTTCTTAGGTACAATTTTTATCACTCTGGTATCAGTTATTTTCATGCTATATATTAATCGCTTTTTAATCAAGCAGGAGTTTAATGAATTGGCTCTCTATAATATGTTGGGTTTTGCCGTTAAAGACTTGAAAAAAATTCTTTTGATCCAGATTATAATTCTGTTTTTGATTAGTATCAGCTTGGGTTTAGTCACTGGAGTAACTTTTGGGAAATTTTTTTTCCTCATACTCAATGCTTTGATCCAAAGTTCACCAATTGTGGAACAATTTCAAGTGACTAGTTTTATATTAGTGATATTAATATTTGGCGGGATCTTCTTACTCGCATTTGTAAGCGATATAAAGAGTATTTATAAAGTTAATCCAGCTAATTTGTGGCAACAAGGTCAAAAAGCTGAAAGTGAACCTCAAGAAAATCTACTAGGTGGAATCATTGGTCTGTGTCTCTTAGCCTGGGGTTATTGGATTGCTATAAGAACGCAGCCAAATATGAAATCAATGTTTCGCTTCTTATTCGCAATTATTATTGTAGTATTGGGTACTTATATGTTCTTCATCTTTTCTAGCATAGTGTTCTTAAAGCTGCTCAAAAAGCAAAAAAGGTTTTATTATCAGCCCAATCATTTTATATCTGTTTCCGGTATGTTGTACAGGATGAAACAAAATGGTGCTAGTTTAGCCTCGATTTGTTTACTTTGTACTGCGGTTCTAGTAGCAGTAGTTGGAACGACGAGCTTATACGTAGGACAAGAACATTTAATAAATAACTGGAGTCCTTATGATTTTGTAATTTCAAAAAAAACTCCAGTTTCGCAAACTGATTATAAATTATTGGATCAGACGGCTGCTGAGCAGCATGTGCAAATAAAAGCAAATAAACACTTGGTAGTTACTACACCAGTACCGATAAGTATTAAGAATACCCGTATTATTCCTGGCTTTAAAGGGGCTAGTCACCAAATGTCAACTTTGACTGTCGATAATTATAATCAGTTAGAAAAGACCAAATATCATCTATCACCTAACGAAGTATTAATTTATAGTGAAGATCAACCAACACTTCCGAAGAAATTATTTATTAATGGTCAAGAATATAAAACACGGGTAATATCATGCTTTCACTTTTCCTTTAGTTATCAGAATTCCGCTTTAAAACCACTATTTATCATAACAGCGGATCAAAAGGCTGCCCGGAATATTAACCCTCATTCATGGTTATACGTACTGGGATTTAATACTAGAGGTAATACTAAACAGGTAGACAAGTTTGCCGCTAAACTTCCAGTAGTTTTACGATTAAAACTTGATAATTATTCTGCAATCCCTATCATCAAAAAAGCAATTCATGCTTTATGTGGGAGCTTATTATTTATTGGTGGCTTGATTAGTTTAACTATGATCTTGGTTACGGCATTATTAATTTATTATAAGCAAATTTCTGAAGGATATGCTGATCGTGAAAGATTTCAAACAATGCAGGAGGTTGGGTTAAGCTTTCATGAAACAAAACAAGCTATTCGAAGTCAGGTATTAACATTATTTATGTTTCCGATCATAGGAGCAGTAGTTAATTTAATGTTTGCTTTTCCAGCTATAAAGAATTCGCTCTCGTTATTTTCAATGTATAACTTTCGTTTATTAGTGGTGGTATCCTTAGTAACATTCTTGTTATTACTGACGTATTATTTAGTCATTTATGGGTTAACTACCAGAATTTATACTAAAATTGTAGAACAACGAGTGCACAATTTGGAATAGGAGTTGCAAATGAAAAAGTTGATTTCAATTGGTTAATAATTTATAGTCTTTGCTTATTTTTATGACCCCATATTAGGTAAGCTTTCATGGTCAAATAAAGCGGAACCCCAACTAATAGGGCTCCAAGGCCAATTAAAAGCTGCTGAGTATTTACTTGGGACAATAACCAAACACTTACTAAAACGGCAGTAATCGGAATAATAGGACCGCCAATGAGATGGAAACTTTGCGGCTGTCGTGTTTTGGTATGTGCAAACACAATGACCGCGAGGCAAGTAGGAATATACTGAGCGAAACGAGAAATAGCGCTAATCTGTGCCAAAAAGCCAAAAGTCCCTGACCAGGCAATAAGAAGAGTAATAATCATACTTATAATAATAGATACCCAAGGTGCATTATAACGATTTCGTTTTTTGAGGACAGCTGGCATAATTCCTGATTCAGCCAAAGCTACCCCGGAGCGTGGAGTAATATAGCTGGAAGCCACGAGTAGCCCCCCAGTAGATAATAAGGTACCAGCTGCAACTAAGGCCTTGCCAAATTGTCCCGCTATGTGGGCAAAGGCTGTCTGAATTGGGGCATTAGCTTGCGCCAAAGAACTGCCGAGAATTCCGGTCGTAACAATTTGAATTAAAATGTAAAAAGAAGCTACAGAGATAATGACGATAATAATAGCCTTGGGTAAATTCTGTTTAGCATTTTTCATATCACCAGCAGCTACAGCTAGTCCTTCAAACCCGGTAAAAGCGTAAAACATCAGAATAGCTGCTTGGGCAAAAGCCCCTTTGTGATAGGTACCATGAGGAAATAAAGGTGCAAAATTATTTTGTTGAATGAAAAATATTCCAATGGCAACAAATAAAACTAAGGGTAGCAATTTGGAAACTGTAATAATATTGTTAACTACTTTCGAAACTTGAGCACCCAAAATATTCATAATAGCCAATCCGATAATTAGAACAGAAATAATCAAATTTTTATAAGGCGCTGCGCTGGGGAAAGTTGCAATCAGAGCTGTTTCAAAGGCCACGGCCATTGTAGCTTCTGCAATCATCCTGACAGCCCAAGTGACAAAGCCTACTTCAAAGCCGATGAATTCACCAAATGCATCTTGCGCATAGAGATAAGGGCCACCATCTTTATCAAAATATGTAGCTGCTTGAGCAAAGCACAAAGCAATACTAATAACTAGTAAAGCATCAAAGATCAGAACGAAAATGCTAGCTGTACCTATAAGTTTGGCTGCTTGATTTGGTAACAAAAAATTCCGGAGCCAATAATACCATTGATTCCTAATAATAAAACACTACCCATTCCTAGTTTATTTTTGTTCATTTTTTTCTCCCTTTGATTAGGGTTGTGACCGTTGCACTGAATCAGCGAACAATTGTAGTTATTCAGAATAATCCAGCCACATATTCTCCGGATGCCATTGCACTGTCAAAATATTGTCACCCTCAACTGTTTCAACAATACCATCCAAAGCAGTAGCAACGACTTTTAAACTCGGTGCAGCTTATTTAATGGTCTGATGGTGACGGGAATTAACGCAAACGTGTTGGCCTAATAATTGTTCAAGGTGACTATTTGTCGTAATAGTAACATGATGAGTAGGGTATTGCCTGGGAGAAGCCTGCGTATGCTTAATAGTTGCCCGCTGATTTTGAGTTGTTAAATCCTTGATATAAAGTCCCACGTAAAGCCACATTAAGAATTTGCGAACCACGACAAATGCCTAAAATGGGTTTGTGAGCTTGCAGGGTCTGCTTAATCAGAGCCAATTCAAAAATATCCTTTGGATAGTTACTCTTCCGATCGCATTAATGGGTTCTTCACCGTAAAGTGTTGGATCGACATCTGGTCCGCCAGGTAATACTAAACCGTTAAAAGTTTGCACAGCAGCAGCCGCTAATTCAGATACAGCTTTCAAGTCATCAGGAAATGGTAAAATAATAGGTAATTAACCTACTTTGATAAGCGTGTTTTTTAACATTTGCGGAGCCATAAATTTAGATTAGTAATAGCAGAAAATGTGACTAAAGAATCTCCAGTTAAAGCAATGGTTGGGCGCATAATTACCTCTCATTTCATATTTTTATTTTTTAATAATTATATCCAAATTTTAATTATTTACAATAATCTTTAATCGGAGTTTCAAGATTACTATTGGTCAAAAAATACCAAGTAAAGAATATCAATAAAACTTCTGCTAGCTTATTATTAAATAAGTATAATTTTTCTAAAATAAGAACTATAAAACAAAATTTGCTTTTAAGCTATTGACCCCATCTTCAATTTGAAAATAAAAATAAAACTATTTATAATAAAGAAAATAGTAATCAAAAATGTCGCCGGACATAGCAATTATTAACTCTTTTAGGCCTAAGTAAGAGTTTAATGATTGCTTATTTTTTTAGGAGGTGTTTATAGTCGAAATTAGCTCTTGCAGTATCGGCTTATAAATCTTCGGCTGGATATTGACTTGTAAATATTTAAAAATAAAATTGTGGAGCCTGTTTGGCTAAATGAATAGCAGTAATTATCTTTAATAAAGAAATCAATATCAATAGGCGCTCATAAACTGAAAGGAATGATGACAATGCAGAAAAAATTTATTATTGAAGACTCAGTCTGGAGAATTCTTCCTGATTTGCAAGTGGCGATAGTTGTCGGCCACAGTCGCGAAAGTTTAAACCAAGGTGGAGGTATACCGGAAGATTTATTGAAACAAGCGAATCAAAAGGCCGTGCAATGGGTTAAAGCAGATCCTATCAGTGCTAATCCGATAATTAAAGATTGGCGCGACGTTTTTCACAAATTCAAAACAAAACGAGGTGCCCGTAGCTCTGTAGAGAGCCTATTAAAACGCGCTAAGCAAGGCAAAGGCGTGGGTAATATTAATAATTTAGTTGATATCTATAATTCTGTCTCTTTAGAAAAAGCTTTTCCGATTGGGGGACTTGATTTAGAGCGGCTACAAGGGGATTTAACGTTGCGAGTTTCTGCTGGTGGAGAAAAATTCTTTCCAATTGGGGAACAAGATGCGGAAATGACCTTGCCCCAGGAAATTATTTATAGTGATCGAAGAGCAGTGGTTACACGCTGTTTAAATTGGCGTGACAGTGCCCGTTATGGGGTGAATCCCAGCACTAAAGAAGTTTTATTTATTATCGAAAATGCTAATCCAGAACGGAATGCTGATTATCAACAAGCCATTGTCTTATTACAAAAGCGTTTGCAGGACTATCTCAAACTGTCAACAACAGTTCAGGTTTTAGATCAAGAACACCCGCAAGTGGAATTATAAAAAATATTATTAAAATGGATTTATTTTTCTATGAATTTATTTACTAACTGAACCAACTGGAATTTTCCAGTTGGTTTTTGATATATTTTCAAGTGTTATATTACGAATGTAAAGCTAATGAAAGCTATTATGTCAAAAATCTTAAATACAGTTTCCTATTAAACTAAACGTTTTTTTCTCTAAATAATCGAAAAGTGTTGGGAATTAATCTTTTATCGTGATAAGTGGCTTGTCTATGAACAAAATTTCATATATAATTATATAGAATATAGAAATTGTATGCATACATGTCAGAAGAAATCAAACAATGGATAAGAGTACATAGACTATTTTTAATTACTCTGAAAAATACAATTTGATAAATGATGAAGTTTGTATAAAAGGTAAGATGTTATAAATGAAAAAAATAATTAGACTGGGGTTAGCTTTTTTATTAATTAGTTTCATGGCTGTTAGCCTCCAGGAGTTTGATTGTGCTGCTGCGGTTAAAACGATTAATGTATCCAAAACAGAGGCTTCTGGACAGCAGTACCGCACTTACAAAAAGAAGGCTCCTACTTCCCAGTTATTTAGCTTTTTAAAAGATTCTCCGGATGTAATTGCTAGTGGTACATCGGGTACTTGTCATTGGAAAATAACAGCTGATTGGACTTTGACCATTGATAGTGGTCAATTGGCTACGGGGATTATACCATATACTATTAATGATAATAATATATTGACCTATTGTGGTGGAAGTAACTGGACAGAGAATGGTAATAGAGAAAAGATTAAAAAAGTAGACATTAAGCAAGATGTTTCGTTGCCCAAAAATGCCACAGCTGTTTTTGCTAATTTACCCAATGCTAAAGAAATAACAGGTTTAGAAAACTTAGATACTAGTGAAACAACGAATATGACTCATCTGTTTGATGGCTGTCATAACCTAAGTTCCTTAGATTTGAGTAAATTTAATACTAGCAATGTTACTGATATGAGTTATATGTTTTATCAGTGTAATACTTTGACATCTTTAAATGTAAATAATTTTGATACTAGTAAAGTCACTGATATGAGTTATATGTTTTGTCAGTGTAATGCTTTGACATCTTTAAATGTAAATAATTTTGATACTAGTAATGTTACTGATATGAGTTATATGTTTTATTGCTGTTACGGTTTGACATCAATAAATGTAAGTAATTTTGATACTAGTAATGTTACTGATATGCGTTATATGTTTTATTACTGTTGCGGTTTGACATCAATAAATGTAAGTAATTTTAATACTAGTAATGTTAAAAATATGAGTTATATGTTTTCAGTTTGTAATCATTTAATATCTTTAAATTTAAGCAATTTTAATACCGATAAAGTCACTAATATGAGGTATATGTTTACAAGTTGTAGTGCATTACAAATTTTAGACTTAAGTAGTTTTAATACTTTTAAGGCGTCAGGTACGATGCCCAATTTTTTTGATTTTGATAGAGAATTATGGCAGCTAAAAATTGGGAGAAATTTTATACCAGATGGTTTGTATTTACGGTCATGGCCATGGCCACCAACAAAATTTCCTTATATTTTTCAAGATGATGGTTTAAGGTATATTACTATTGGTAAAGAGGATCAAGATTTTCAATGGAGAGAAGTAGGGACAGGTTCTCCCCATAATCCCAAAGGAAAAACTTTTAATGTTTATAAAAAATCTCCTTATCCTAATGATGGCGGCGACGCGTTCAATTTAAGTGGTATAAAGAGTCTTCTTGATAAGCACGATAGCGATGAACCAATAACGTTTGTTTGGGGTCATAAGCCCTATAATGCTTTTCCATCACTAGCTTTTACAGATTCATCATATAAAAACTCCGATAATTCCTATACTTATCCCTATGATTCTATAAATTGCCCCCAAGAAAGCTATCCAGCTTTTGATATTTATGGAACTTTGCAAGATGAGGATAGCAGTAAAGTTACTCTGTCTTATTGGATAGATGATAACAGTACTAATAAACAGGAAGTTACAACTGTAGATACTACAAGTAGTAATGGTGAAAAAAATAAAAAGGTCAATTGGAGCTTTGCTATTACAAATTCGGATGATTTAAAAGCCTTAGCTACTCCTAAAGAAGGTGGTCATACTATTCATGTTGAGGCTCAAGATAATGGCATTGATGGTCAGAGACAAGACGTTTTTAAAACAGCCAGTGCGACATTCGAGGCGCCAGTAGCCGAAAATGCCATTGTCCAATTTAATTATTTGGACACAAACAAGAAGCAGCTTCGTGATTCTCAGACTGTAGTAAGAGGAGCAACAGATAAAAATAGTAATTATTCTGCCGGGTATGTATATAATGTTAAACAGTATATACCTAAGTACCTTTGGAAAAAGGATAAGGATAATAATCTGCAGCGTTATAGCCTAAGTAATTATAATGATATTATTTCAGATAAGTGCGATTGGGGCCATATTAGTAGTTACTCCCCTAGTATGGGAAATTTGAAATCTACAGGTGCAAAATTACGGGAAATACCATTAGTATACGATGAATCTGGTACTATCAGTCTTCAGGTGCCCAAGCTAAATTTTGGAAGTTATATTCGTCAAGTTATGCCTAGTAAATGTGGATTAAAGTACTCCGTAAATGAGCAACCTCGATTAATAGTCAAGGATACAACCAAAAGTTATGTGAAATACTGGAAATTGTATTTATCGATAACTAAGTTTACCAATATTAAGGACCCATCCAAATCCTTAGATGGAATTTTTTTCTACGATCAAAAGGGCTTGAAAAGTGATGATGCGGGGATTCAAATAGCTGATGGGCTTGATTTTAATAATTCTAATATCACTGATTATGATATTAGTACGAATTGGTATGAAAATGATGGAAAACAAGTAAAAATAAGCGATTATTATAGGGGTCCTTGGCTGAATCTTCAAGGTCAACAGCCTGCCGAGGGAACATATCAGGCCACAGCTACTTGGACTTTGGAAAATACACCTTAAAAATAACGGGTTCATTTGCTTAGAGAAAAGATTTTGGCTATGATTTTTAATCATAGCTTTTTTATTTATATTTAAGCATGATTTCAAGTTTTGGCAAGCCTCAAATGAGACCAAAATAATTTTTCTAAAATAAAAAATTGATACAATCACTTTTTGGCAATAGATAATGCTTAGAGAAATTTAAGTTTATTATTAGCATATGATGCGGCTAATCGACTTTTTTCTGATGTTGGAATAAAGAGATTATTATTAAAATTAAGCAGGTTAAAAATGATAGACCAATCAGAATTAGGAAACCCACATTAACTTGATCAGTGGAGTGGCTAAAGAATATTGATGAAAGACCATATCTTAGACCAAAGATAATGGTATAAATTGCAAAAAATTGCGCCGAACTTAAATGACCAGTAATATTAGAAATATTGAAATCCAGCAGGGACATATTGATCAATTCTCATAAGGAAAGAAAGCCGATATCATTAGCCACATTCTTTATGTAAGTATTCATTAAAAGTCTAGCATTCAAATACGGGAAACTAAGTGTTTTTATGATAAAAAAATAGTCGACTTAGGTATAGTTCTCTTTTTTTATCGAAACCGTCAATCAATTATAGTATTTTTTTCGATCAGTCTGGCAAAGTCTCATAATTGCGCTTGACGATCTTGGACTTAAACTACTACCATATATAGGAATATAGGAAGCTTTTTTTCTAATACTTACTTAAAAGAGGACAGATATGCCGTCACGTTTACGTCTGAAACATGCACAGATTATTATTCAAGGACTAATTATAGGAATACTGGCAGGGCTAGTAGTCAGTGCCTTTCGCTGGTTGATTGAACATGGTTTTCAGCTGACTCAGAATTTATATCGCCTGGCTCAGCACAAACCAACGCTGCTATTGGTAATTTTAGTAGGGAATTTATTGATAGCTTTTATTGTTGGAAGTTTAAGTAGTCAACAACCGCATATTATGGGATCAGGAATTCCCGAAGTAGAGGGGCAATTGCGCAATCAACTTCATCTTGCTTGGTGGCCAATTTTATGGCGTAAATTTCTGGCGGGGATTCTAAGCCTAAGTACAGGATTGATTTTAGGACGTGAAGGGCCCTCAATTCAATTAGGAGCCGCTGTCGGGCAAGGATTTGGTCAAACTTGTTCAACTAATATCGCTGATCAAAAGGTCCTTCTTGCCTCCGGAGCTGCTGGTGGTTTGGCGGCCGCTTTTAATGCGCCTTTAGCCAGTACTTTTTTTGTTTTAGAAGAAATTTATCATAATTTCTCGCCATTAATCTGGATGAGTTCATTAGCCAGTTCTTTAAGTGCTGATTTAGTTGCCAGCAATATTTTTGGATTACGACCGGTTTTACATTTGGGCTTAGTCCCCAGTCTATCTTTAAAGAATTATTGGGCGTTACTTTTTTTGGGTTTAGTGTTGGGAGTATTGGGTTATGCTTATCAATGGGTTTTATTAGAAATGCCAAAATTTTATTACGCCATTGCAAGACGAATTCCCCGTCCCTTTCAGATTTCTTTAGCGTTACTATTTCTTATGCCTTTAGGCTTTTGGCGACCGGAATTGTTAGGCGGTGGCAATAAACTAATTTTACAATTACCAGCGGCACAATCTCTCAGTATTAGCAGCCTGGTAATAATTTTACTGGTTCGTTTTGTCTGGTCCATGCTGGCTTATGGTTCTGGAGCCCCTGGAGGTATTTTCTTACCGATTTTATCTTTTGGGGCCTTGGCTGGATTTTTAGTAGCTCGCTTCTTTGTAACGTTTCATTTATTACCATCCACAGTCCAGATTGGTTTCATAGTCTGGGGAATGGCTGGCCTATTTGCTGGAATTAGTAAGGCTCCGTTTACGGCTATCTTGTTAATTACAGAAATGGTAGGTTCTTTAAAGCACTTAATGCCCTTGGCAATAGTTGCTCTCGTAGCTTATCTGGTAGTTGATTTATTAGGTGGTGCGCCCATCTATGACTCTTTATTAAATAAACTATTAATTCCGAAAAAGTTCCAAACCGTAAGTGATAATAATCAAATTTTTCAATTGACAATTTTTGCTGCGAGTCCCTTAGCTAATCAACAAATTCGGGACCTTACTTGGCCGCCGCGGACTTTGGTTTTAAAGATTATTCGTGGTGATCATGAATTATTGCCACAAGGTGACACTTTATTGCAGACAGGGGATATTTTGGTTATTTCTACAAATTTAATTGGTTATCAGATTTTACAAAAGCAATTTTATTGGGATTCTAAGACTTAAGTCCTAGAAATTTTTAATCTGTTAAAATAAATAATAAACTAAATATTAAGGTTAAAGTTAAGATTTTCAAGAATTCTCCTCTGGTTTGATTGTTCCGGAAATTTTTGGAAGTCTTTTTTGTTTCTTCAAAATCAAAAATAGGGAAAATGTTACCGGACATAGCAATTATTGACTCTTGTAGGTCTTAGAAAGAGTTTAAT
Source organism: Bombilactobacillus mellis (assembly GCA_013346905.1). Lineage (GTDB taxonomy): Bacteria > Bacillota > Bacilli > Lactobacillales > Lactobacillaceae > Bombilactobacillus > Bombilactobacillus mellis_A. The sequence continues at coordinate 1,073,503 of JAAEDX010000001.1, read as the reverse complement.
AATTGCTTATTTTTCAGGAGGTGTTTAGAGCAAGATTTAGTCTGCTATCTGTTTAGATAAATATTGATAATTGGTAAATTTTAAAATATTGGCATATGTTCTATACAGCAATTAAGATTCAGATATCTTTAAATTACCGCTTGAACCAGATAATCGTAAGGTCTGCTAAGAACTTATTTTCTCAGGCGTGCTCGCCAATAAAAAACATTTTGCTGATCTAAGCGATCGTTACTCCAAACAAATTTACGATGGGGAATATGTTTATTTAACAAGCGTTTGCCTTGAATATAATCTGTCTCCAATACACGTCGCAAATTAACATTAAAATTTTCATATAAACATATCTGATATTTTCCAGCCATGCTTAAAATAGCCAGTACCATTATTAATAATAGAAAATTTTGGATTTTAAGATTACTGAGAGCTGTTTTAATAAAATTAATCATAATAAGGTACATAAAAACATAGGTCATAAAAACTCCTCGAGAATTAACAGGTGATGCGACAAACAATAAAGGACTAAAATATAATCCAGCACATAAATAATAAAGAATTACTTGTTTTCTTTGTTTGTTTAAAAAATTATAAATAAAATAACCAATGTAGCCGATCAAAAATATACTTATGATTGCGTCAATTTGCGCGAAAGTTGGATTTAATAAGTAGTTATAATTGTCGTCATGATATTCCCGTCTTAAATAAATACCTGCTATTAAGTAATAAAATAAAAAAACATTATTAAGAATAATAAATAATTTGTTGAAAAAACTATATGGTTGCTTGCGACTGATAATAATTGTCATCGCTAATAATAGTAAAACAATTAAAATCGTATTTAAACTAATTAACCATATATGGTTAGCGATTACATAAACATGCCAAATCCTAGAAAAGTCAAAAGTAGTTTTCCGGTAAGGAATATGCATGCGATATCCTGGATGAGACATCATTATTAATAAGGCTAATAAGGCACCAATTAAATAACTAAAATGATATCCTCGTTTTTGTTTTGAAAAAAAGAATAAAATGATAAAGCCCATGACTATTTGTGCCATGGCGATAACTTCTAAAAACAAACCTGCTGTCAAACCAATAATTAAAGTTAAAATAGTATAATATTTGCTTAGTGATTTTTTTTCTCCATCTTTCCAAATTACCAGATAAAGTAATACTAAAGTCATGGGGGGAACATAATTAATAAATCCTGCATTCCAAACTAATACAGTATTCAACAGAGAATCATTTAATGTAAAGACGAAAGCAATTGATAAAACTAAAGCCCACCAAGTTTGATCTTCAAGTTTCCACATACACCAACTTAGTAATGTCCATGTTCCTGCAAATATTAAAATGGCTAATTTTAAATGATGCATAGTAATTATTTCTAAAAAATTTCCTAAATAACGACCATTAATACTAGCCCCGTAAATTTTGGGTGAACCAACAAAACCATGGTGTAAAAGATATTCTCCAGCTTGTCCCCACCAGAAATAATCATCTCCAGAAGGTATTAACAAATAGCGAAAGATTAAAAAATAACAAAAAACTAAGCCAAATATTAAGAAATAAAACCAATTTTTTTTTAAAAAATTTGTTAAACAATAAGTATACGTTTTCATAATAAAATAATCATAACCTTGTTTTAAGGGAAAAACAAGATTTTATTAGAATTTAACGTTGAATAATTTTTATTAGCAATGAGTATACGCTTTCAATATAGTACATTAAACCCGCTTATTATTAAAAAAAGAGGAAAGAACGATGTTAGTAACTGATATTTTTGTTATTTTTTATTGTTATTGGCTGCTGGTAATAAGCGTCTTTATTACTTAGGAGAGTAGTTTTTGTGCGGTCTGGATGTCTGTAATCAGTACGTTGGGATAGCCGCCCGCTAAGGCTGCTTTGATGGGCAGGACTTTCTGCAGGCCTCCTGCGACCAAAATGGAATAGTCCTTCTTTTTTAAAGCCTCCAATTCAATACTAACAGTCCGCTCATTCAGCTGTGCATCCGCAATTTGCCCTTGGGCGGTAATGAAGCGCGATACCAAATCACCTACGGACACTTGCTGTAAATGCTTAATGGCGGCCGGGGTAAAATACCCTAGTCGAAACAGCATTGCTTGTGGCAAAGTTGTTCCCACCGTATATAAGGCGATGTTGGCTGCTCGTCCTTTTTCGAGCACACTATTAATAAAACGGTCGTGGAACACGACCTTTTTGGTGGCCACATTATCAAAGATAACGGGTAATGGTAAAATTTCTGCAGTTGTCTGAAAAGCTTGATTAAAGCGGTGGGTAATTTCAAAAGCATAATTATTTTCTTGGGAATTAGCCACGCTACCTTTCAACTGTACCAATTGCACCCCTTGCGCAGAATTGGGATGTAAATAATGGGCTACTGCGGCCATAGTTCGGCCCCAGCTGATCCCAATAATATCATGATTATGCACGATTCGATCTAGGTAATTGGCTGTTTGCTGCCCTAAACTTTCTAAAATATTCAAGTTGTTCGTATTAGTTTGGCTGGCAATGAGTACTTCCTTGAGCTGGTAGCGTTGTTGCAACTGTTGGCGCAGCAGCGCTACATCTTGAAAAGGATCCTGGATTTTAATCTCCACTAAATGTTGCTCTTTGGCGAACTGTAATAGCCGCGACACAGTTGGACGCGATAACTGTAACTGGTGGGCGATGTCAACTTGGCTTGCTCCATCGAGATAATACATACGGCTAACTTGCAAGGCTTGTTTAATTTTGTTAGTAAGATTATTTTTGGACATAAGGCTTCCTCAATTCTGAAATTTATTTCAATACTATCATTTACATATGTTCATTTTAGTGCTATGATGATAAATATCATTGAAAGGGGTTTTATTAATGGATTTAACGACAGCTGAGTTAGCACGTTACCTAGATCATACTAATTTAAAACCAGATGCAACTCAAGCAGATATTGAACAAACTTGTCAAGAAGCCAAGAAATATCAGACCGCTTCTGTCTGTGTGAATGCGCACTGGATTCCACTAGTGAAAGCACAACTGGCGGATTCTCCAGTTAATCCGATTGCAGTAGTTGGTTTTCCATTAGGTGCAACCAGTACTGCGGCTAAAGTAGCTGAGGCGCAGGATGCTATGAATGCAGGTGCTGAAGAAATTGATATGGTCATCAATATTGGTGAATTGCTCAGTAATAACGATACTTTTGTACAATCTGATATTGCTGCTGTAAGTGCCGCTGTGCATCAGGAAAATAAGCTGTTGAAAGTCATTATTGAAACATCGTTTTTGAATAATGAACAAATTGTCAAAGCTTGTCAATTGGCCGAAGCTGCACAAGCAGATTATGTGAAGACTTCGACTGGTTTTAGCAGTGCAGGAGCTAAAGTAGAAGATGTAGCTTTGATGCGGAAAACTGTTGGAGACCGTTTAGGTGTTAAAGCCTCCGGTGGTATCCATTCACGTCAAGAAGCTCTGGCAATGATTGAAGCTGGTGCTAGTCGTTTAGGTGTTAGTGCTACAGTAAAAATTTTAGAAAATAACTAGGCAAGGAGATTGAGAGTTAAAGATGGCAAAATATAAACGTATTTTTGGAATCGTTATGGACTCTGTGGGTACTGGCTCAGCTCCAGATGCCGACCAATTTGATAATGTCGGTGCTGATACCCTAGGCCATATTGGTGAATTTTATAAGGGTCAGTTACATTTGCCTACCTTGCAAAAATTAGGTATTTCTAACTTGCGGGATCAAGAAATTCTTGGTGTACCTAAAGTAACTATTCAAAAGGGTTATTACGGCAAGATGCAAGAGATTTCCGTGGGTAAAGATAGTATGGATGGCCACTGGGAAATGATGGAGTTGCCGGTTACGCAACCGCTAAGCTTTTTCCCTGAGGGTTTTCCTGATGATTTACTGGACAAGATTTCTGAATTTTCAGGTCGAAAAATTGTCGGTAATCGTCCAGAATCTGGTACTAAGATTATCAAAGAGTTAGGCGAGCATCAAATGGCCACGGGTGATTTGATTATTTATACGTCTGGTGATTCTGTTTTACAAATTGCTGCCCATGAGGATGTTATCCCTGTAAAAGAACTATACCGGATTTGTGAATATGCTCGTAGTTTGGTTAATGGTCCGAAGTATACTGTGGGTCGTGTCATTGCTCGTCCATATGTGGGACCAGATAAAGATCATTTTACTCGGACTGCTAATCGGCATGATTTTTCCTTACGTCCTACAGGAACAACCGTATTAGATTTGTTGCAAAAACAAGGTCTTCATACTGTTGGTGTGGGTAAGATTAATGATATCTTCTCAGGCCAGGGAATTGATGAAGGTTATCATAACGAAAGCAACATGGATGGCATGGATCATGTAGATCATGTAATGCAGGAAGACTTTACTGGCTTTTGCTTTGTTAATTTAGTTGATTTTGATGCAATGTATGGCCATCGTCGTAATCCTGAAGGTTACGGTAAAGCTCTCATGGAATTAGACGAGCGCTTAGGTAAAGTGGTTGCTAATTTAAATGATGATGATTTATTAATGATTACTGCTGATCATGGTAATGATCCTTGTTTTAAAGGCACTGATCATACGCGGGAATATGTTCCACTATTAGCTTATTCTCCAAGTATGCAAGATAGTAAAAAATTATCAACTCGGAAAACTTTTGCTGATTTTGGAGCTACGATTTTGGACAACTTCGGTGTCACAGGTAATGATGTTGGAACCAGTTTCTTGTCTGATCTGAACTAAGAGGTTGATTAGAGTTAATTGACTGAGGTGATATACCAATGCGAATGTTAGATATCATCGATAAAAAGCGCAATGGCGGTGAGCTAACGGCAACCGAGATTGCCTTTTTTATTGATGGAGTAGTTAACAAAACTATTCCTGATTACCAAATTAGTGCGCTCTTAATGGCGATTTATTTTCAAGATATGACTGCTGCGGAACGCAAAACTTTAACTATGAAAATGATGGAATCTGGAGACCGAGTAGATTTGTCTGCTGTTCCTGGTATTAAAGTGGATAAACATTCTACTGGAGGCGTAGGTGATAAAGTTAGCTTGCCCCTAGCAGCAATGGTTGCAGCGTTGGGTATTCCTGTACCAATGATATCAGGTCGTGGTTTGGGCCATACAGGTGGTACTTTGGACAAATTGGAAGCCATTCCAGGTATGCAAGTGGAAATTAGTGAAAAAGATTTTGTTAAACAGGTTACTGAAAAGGGTTTAGCTATTATTGGCGCTACAGGTGATATTGCTCCCGCTGATAAAATAATTTATGCTTTGCGGGATGTAACAGATACGGTTGATTCCTTGCCTTTAATTGCTAGTTCAATTATGAGTAAGAAAATTGCTTCTGGTACTGATGCACTGGTAATTGATGTTAAAACTGGAGCTGGCGCCTTCATGAAAACCAAAAAACAGGCAGTAGCTTTAGCACAGGCTCTGGTAGAAATTGGTCAAAGTGTAGGAATGCAGTGTGTTGCATTAATTACTGATATGAATCAGCCATTGGGCTATAAGATTGGTAACGCTTTGGAAATTGAAGAATCGTTGGATTTGCTTAAGGGTCAAGGACCAGCTGATTTGAAAGAACTTACACTTGCTTTAGGTAGCTATATGGTAGTTCTTGGTCAAAAGGCATCCAATATAACTACAGCCAAAAAGATGTTGGAGGAGACCATTACTTCTGGATCAGCTTTGGAACGCTTTCGGGCGATGATTGAGGCCCAAGGTGGCGATGGTCGAGTAGTTGATGATTATGGTTTGTTACCACAATCGCAGTATCAAATTGATTTTACTGCCCCAAATTCGGGAGTAATTACGCAAATGGCCGCCGATGAACTAGGTATTGCGAGCATGCTCTTAGGCGGTGGGCGTCAACAAGCTAGTGATCAATTAGATTATGCTGTAGGTTTAGAATTGCACAAAAAAGTTGGCGATGCAGTTGAAAAAGGGGACACAATAGTAACGATTCATAGTAATCAAGCTACAGTACCTGAGGTTGAACAATTATTATTAGACAATATTCAAATTGGTACAACAGCATCGGTTTCCCCTATGGTTTACCAAGTGGTTAAATAAAAAATTAAAACAAGGGAGTTATAACAATGAGTACACATATTAATGCACAAAAGGGCGATATTGCCTCAACAGTTTTATTGCCGGGTGATCCGTTACGGGCTAAATATATTGCAGAAAACTTTTTAGAAAATCCCACTCGTTATAATACAGTGCGTAATGCTTTCGGCTATACTGGCAAGTATCATGGACAAGATGTTTCAGTGCAAGCTACTGGAATGGGCATTCCCTCTATTTCAATTTATACAACAGAATTAATTCAAGAATTTGGTGTTAAAAAGTTGATTCGTGTTGGTACTTGTGGCGGTATGAGCCCTGATATTAAGGTGCGCGATGTTTTGATTGCTCAAAGTGCTACCACTGATTCTTCTATTATTCGAAATACTTTTGGTAGTGGCATCTACTATGCGCCGACAGCTGATTTTTCAATGCTATTGTCTGCTTATCAAGCAAGTAAAGATTTAAAAATTCCAGCTAAAGTTGGTAACGTATTATCAGAAGATAGGTTTTATAATGATGAAATTGATCGTCAAAAATTAATTGATTATGGCGTTTTGGGCTCTGAAATGGAAACTGCAGCTCTGTATTTGTTAGCAGCTAAATACCATGTACAAGCTTTAGGAGTATTAACGATCAGTAATCACATTATGACGGGTGAAGAAACCACTGCTCAAGAACGGGAAACTTCCTTTAATGACATGATTGAAGTAGCTTTGACAGCCGCTGAATTATCAGCTAAGTAAAAAGGAGGCCCGGCCATGTATCTTGTTGTTAATATCATTGGAATAGTCGTTTTTATGGCTGTCGCCTTTTTATTTTCTAAAGATAAAAAAGCAATCAATTGGCGATCAATTGGTGTGATGGTAGTTTTAAATTTAATATTAGCTTGGTTTTTAACTGACTTTATGGTTGGTCGTGCTATTGTCAAAGGTGCGGCTGATGGTTTCAATGCTTTAGTTAAGGTTTCCTATACAGGAATTGCTTTTGCCTTACCCAGCATGGTTCATGTTAAAAAGATGGACTTTGTGATTAGCTCCTTAATGCCGATTTTGATGATTGTTCCGATGTTTGATATTTTAACTTACATTGGAGTTTTGCCGTGGATCATTAAATGGGTTGGTCGTGGGCTAGCTAAACTTACTGGTCAGCCGAAATTTGAATCTTTCTTTGCTGTTGAAATGATGTTCTTAGGTAATACTGAAGCTTTAGCTGTATCTGGTTTACAACTAAGGAAGATGAACAAAGAACGAAATTTAACTTTAGCGATGATGTCGATGTCTTGTGTAACAGCTTCAATTTTAGGTGCATATACACAGATGATGCCGGCTCAATTCATTTTGACGGCGATACCAATCAATATTATCAATTCAATTATTGTCACAAATATTTTAAATCCGGTTCATGTTAGTGCCGAAGAGGACGTCGTAGTCAAACTCGGAGATGAGGATTCTCAGAATAAACGCGAACCATTCTTTTCTTTCTTAGGTGATTCTATTCTCGGTGCTGGTCGTTTAATTTTGATTATTACTGCTAATGTAGTAGCCTTCGTAGCCTTGGCAGCTTTAATTGATAAGATTTTAGGTCTTTTACATCCTTGGTTAAGCTTGGAGCACTTACTAGGAATTGTAATGTTCCCATTTGCTTGGTTATTAGGTTTAAATCCGCAAGATTCTTTCCAATTAGCTCAATATATGGGAACCAAGATTGTTACAAACGAATTTGTTGTTATGGGACAAGTAATGCATACAATTAAACATATGATGCCGCATTATCAAGCTGTTTTGACAGTCTTTTTAACTTCGTTTGCAAATTTTTCGACAATTGGTATGATTATTGGTGCCTTCAAAGGCTTAGTAGACCGAGAAAAGAATGACTATGTTTCCAGTAACGTTGGTTTGATGCTGATTTCTGGAATTCTAGTTTCCTTACTATCAGCAGGATTTGTAGGTCTATTCGTTTGGTAGATTTTTAATCAAATATGAGTTAATGATTTTTCGGTTTATGATAAAAAGATGAATGCCCCAAACTTATAGTTGTGAGGCGTTTTCTTTTGTTTTTTAGGCTATTGTGCGACTAGATTTTGTTTATATTGTCTAAGAGATTTTTATAGTAACTAGGACCTATAATTACTATCCAATATTTATATTGTTTAATTTTTACGTGCTTTGTCAAAAAGCATTTTCGTCACTCTTGTGACAATCATCTAATATAATTTTTGTCCGTCTGACAACCTGCGGACATTAAAGGCTTTGATAAATAGCACGTAAATCCTGTTAGCGGGCAAGTATTATATCTAAGCAAATTGTGGTCATTGTACCTAATAATATAATGACCACAAACTTTCGACTTTAGTTGTGAGTGGTTGATTAATTGACTAATAATGAAGGCGTGATTAATAAGTGCAGTCATTTTTTAATAAATTAAGTAAATCGAGAAAAACAAATACCCAGACGGGTGAAAATTGGCAGAAGGAAATTTTGGCGGGAGTTACCAGTTTTTTTGCTATTTCTTATATCATTATTGTTAATCCAATGATCCTTAAAGATGCTGGCATGCCTTTTAATCTAAGTATTTTTGCTACTATTCTTATTTCCGTTATTGGGTGTTTAATTATGGCTTTATGGGGGCGTTCTCCTATTATTTTAACCCCCGGAATGGGTGTCAATGCCTTTTTTACCTATACCTTAGTGGTTTCGATGAAGTTTTCCTGGAAGACAGCATTGGCTGTTTCTTTTGTCAGCAGTGTATTTTATCTGGTGATTGCTTTCACCTCGCTAAGTGATATTTTAGCGCGTAGTATTCCTCCAGTATTGAAAACTGGTATTACGGTAGGTATTGGCATGTTTCTTGTCGAATTGGGTTTAGAAAAAGCCGGACTAATTGTTGCAGGGCATAATGGTTCCCTACTAGCGTTTGGTTCTTTACGTAATCCTGCTACGTTATTAGCAATTTTCGGATTAATTTTAACGTTAGTATTATTTTTAATGAAAATTCCTGGAGATTTTATTATTGGAATTATTGTAACAAGTCTTGTTGGTTTCTTTTGCAATATACAAGGTCAATCAACTAGTGTTCAGTTGAGCCAGATTTCACAATTTGGTCGAGTATTCAATCAAGGAGATTTTCATTCTTTAGGACAATTATCATTTTGGTTGGCAGTTTTTTCAATGACGATGATTTTAGTCTTTGAATCCATGGGTTTGTTAGAAGGGCTTTTACCGGATAAAAAAAGATTTAAGCCAAGTTTTCAAAGCAGTGCTTTAACTTGCTTTTTATCCAGCATTTTTGGTACGAGCCCAACTGTTGCGGCAGCGGAGAGTGCTGCTGGGATTGAAAGTGGCGGTAAAACAGGAATAGTAGCATTGGTCGCTAGTGGTTTATTTGCAGCTTCTTTATTTTTCGTTAGCTTTCTTAAATATGTTCCGCAAGTGGCAATTGCGCCAGTAATCATTATTACGGGTGCAACAATGATGCAAAATTTGCGCTTTATTAATTTTCAAGATTTTAGCGATTGGTTTCCTGCATTTTTAATCATTGTTTTAATTCCACTAACTGGTAGTATTGCAACTGGTTTATCTTTTGGTTTTGTGAGCTATCCGATTGCTAAAGTGGTAGTTCACCAGTCGCAAAAAATTTCTTGGCCGATGTGGATTATTAGTTTGATGTTTCTTTTAAATTTAATTTGTACGGCCTTTTTAGTCTAAAAAACTAGGAATCTATATTTATTAAAATGAGCAAGTCAGCATATTTTTTGAGAATGTGCTGACTTGTTTTTTTTACTAGTGATTTTTGTGTGGATTGTAATAATTAGATATGAGAATTACTAATATTAAATAAATGAGGTAGGGGGATATTTTTGATAGGAATCCGTTATTATATTTTTAGGTAACATCTTTTCCGATAGAAGCAGTTATATAGAGATCTGATTGATAATATTAATGTTTTTTTTAATCAGACAGATGAATGCCTATTACTCAGTGATTGTCTCCTTAGCTTGCTAAAAATTAAATTTATCTTAATTTTAGATAACTCTCATGCTATTATTAATGTAACCAATAGTAAGAAGGTGCAAGCTACATGAGTAAAACGATGGCCCAACTACCATATCACTATGGGGTTAAGCTGCGGGTCTTTCCTTCTGCGGAACAAAAAGGCTTAATCAAGTGTAACAGTGACGCTAGTCGTTTTATTTATAATGAAATGAATGGGATGAATCGGGAACTATACCAACTGCGACAGGTAAAATTGCCAATCGCAATTGTTCAACAACGCATTCAAACCCTGGAAGAGCGCTTAAAAAAACCCGCAACTGGTATTTCCAATATTCACGGTTGGCTTAATAACCGCGACTTAGATAGCCTCATGAAGGCAAACGCGATTAAAAACTATTGCACCGCTTGGCAGCTTTTTCGTCAGGTTCATCGTACTGGTGTACCGGTTTTTCATAAAAAGCAAATGGCGCAAAAGTATCAAACCTCCTGTCAGTATGCTCAGCAGGTACAAGTACCTGATATGTTGACTGGCAGTGTTAGGTTATTAGATAAAAAGCATCTGCGACTACCTAAAATTGGCCGCTTACGGTTTCGGGGTTTGCCGCCTAAACTGTTACATAAAGCTGCAGTAATTCGAATAGGAACCGTGACCATCTCCATGGACGCCACCGGTCGTTACTATGTTTCGCTGCAATTAGCCTCGGAGCAACCTTTTGTGGAGCTGACCCCCGTTGTCAAATCACCCCTTGGGATTGATCTCAATACTGCTAACTTTTTGACTGATTCCAATGGACACGTGGTCGCTAATCCGCGCTATTACCGTCGTCTCCAAGGTAAATTAGCTCAAGCCCAGCGTAAGCTTTCTCGGCGGGCACTGCGAGCTAAAAAGGAACAGCGCCCCTTACGTCAGGCGGCCAACTATCAGAAACAACGAGTAGTGGTAGCTAACCTCCAACGCCAGGTGGCTAACCAGCGCCAGAACTTCCTCCACCTGGTCTCCACAACACTAATCAAGAACCACGATTTGGTTGTGGCAGAAGAGTTACGGAGTAAGAACCTGCTGCGCAATCACGCGTTAGCTTTGAGCATTGCCGATGTGGGGTGGCGAACTTTTTTAGGTATGTTAGCTTATAAGGCTAAGCTTTATGGGCGTCAATTTATTACCATTAATCCCCGCAATACTACCCAAACCTGTAGTCATTGTGGTTTTATAATGGGCACTGGCAAGACAAAGAAGCTGACCCTCAGAGATCGTGAATGGACTTGTCCGCAATGTGGTAAACATCATCTTCGTGATGAGAATGCAGCGCAAAACATTTTGGCCAAAGGCTTAGCGAGTATCTAAGTAGTAGGTCCGTCTGGCAACCTGCGGACCATAAAGGCTTTGGTAATTAGCACGTAAGACCTATAAGTAGGCAATCGCTGTATCTAAGCAAATTGTGGTCGTTGCTCCTGAGGGGCAATTCTCACAAGCTCCCGACTTTAGTCGGGAGTGGTTGACATAACGCCACGAATATCTTAATAAATTAACAATTATTTCAATTAAGAATAATGATGCACTAGTGATTGAAGATTGAAAAAGATAATTTTTGACAAAGGCCATTGTCGATCAAACATGGCGTAAGCTTCGCTCACAGTTGAAATATAAATTTGTTTGCTACAGCAAGCAATTTTTATATAAAATGAATTCAAATTATTCAGACCTTAGCTCTAATTATGGTAAACATGAATTAATATAAGACTATAGCAATATCTATAATGTCAAAAAATCCATGACCAGGATATTAATAATTCTATAAATATTAGGAAGATTAAGTTTGGGACAAGCCTTTGTAAATGATAAACCGTTATTATAAGTTCACTGAACAAATAAAGATCGTCACTTGGCATCTGAGTAAAAGCTGGGAGCACTGCTCTTAAACGATTAATTATCACTGTTTAATTAGATATAGCGCTTATTTGTTTAATAGAGTCCCGCTTGGTAGTTGAATAGAATTCTGATTAGTAAAATGTTATAATATATGTAAGCGCTTTTTATTTTTTTAAAGGGAGGCAATACAGAATGAAAGGTTGGGTTTTTACCAAAACTCATGAACCGTTATTATTAAAAGAAGTTGAGGATCCTAAGCCATCTCCAGGAACTGTTATCATTGATGTAAAAGCCGCAGGCTTATGTCATACTGATGTTACAATTTTAGACGATCCTGGTTGGATGTCTTTAATGAAGCCACCTGTTATCTTGGGACATGAATGTGCTGGTATTATAAGTGAAGTTGGTAAAGATGTTGATAATTATAAAGTTGGAGATCGTGTCGGCGTTTGCCCAACGTTTGTGTCACCAGGATTTAAAATAAATGGTGCTTATGCCCCTAAAATTAAAATACCAGCCACAGAATTAATAAAAATTCCTGATAATGTTTCCTTTGTTGAAGGTGCTTCAGCTACAGATGCTGGTATGACTTCGCATCATGCTATTTTTGAAGTGGGACAAGCTCAAAAAGGAATGAAAGTTGGTATTATCGGATTAGGTGGTTTAGGAGAATTCGGTACTGGTATGGCATTGGCCGAAGGGTGTGAGGTTTTAGTAGCTGATCCCAAGCCAGAAGCACAAGCAATGGCTAAAAAATTAGGTGTTAAAAAGATATATAAAGATGTTTTAGAAATGAAACCTGAAAAACCGGATTTAATTGTTGATTTTGCTGGATTTGGGGTCACAACGGCTAATGCTATCAAAGCGATTAAAGATGATGGAACTATTGTTTTAGTTGGAATGGGTAAATTACAGGCAGAAATTGATACTACAGGATTAATCACTAGAAGATTAAAACTTTTAGGAAATAACGGTGGTGATAGTAAAGATATCGCAGCAGTATATCATTATTTTAACGAAAATAAGTTACATCCGACCTTGAACACTATTAGTTTTGCCGATATTGATAAGGGCCTTGAACAACTTCGAGCCGGAAAAGTTTCTGGACGTTTAATAGCCGTTTTGGATAAATAGCTTTGGAAAATTAATTAAGTAGATAATGTATATTTCAAGTATTTTACTGAACATGTTGGTCTATAAAGCTGATTTGTAAGGCCGTCGATTCGTTATCATTGATTCCTGCAACAGTATCAAAACCTGTAGTAGTTTTGATCGCTACTTGGCTAGAAGCAATTTTCACAAGCTACCGTCTTTAGTTGATAATAGCTGACCATAATAACAGTTTTCATTATGTCATCCAGGATATTAATTAAGAGCTACAAATTGGTATGGTAGCGAAATTATTAAGCAAGAATCTTATTCTATATCAGATATCAGACCTTATGGACCTAATACTTTGCTGAATCTTCTACTATATAACTACAAAATAATCATTTTTAATTTCGATAAATATCATTATACTTCATGTTAAAAGTGATTAACATATTATTTTTAGCAGAATTCTATCTTATAAAGCTAAATCATGAGAATGATAATTAAAATATTGAATTCTTAAAAACATAGTAGGCGTTTTGATGATTCTTAGAAATCACAAAACGCTTTTTTAGTGATTAACTGCTAAAATATTTAATTATTTTTATAAATATTATGATAACTGGTATAGTACCTTTATTGGTTAATTTGTTGCTGAACAAGAAACAACAATTTTATTAAATTTATTACAACCAAATTCACAACAAAAAATTTTAGAAGTTGGCTGTGGAACAGGTCATTTTACTTTCAAGGTAGCTCAAAGTGGCTGCCAAATAGTTGGCATTGGTCAAGCATCCAATATGCTCAAGCAGGCAGAAGATCAGTTACCTCATGATGATCAAGGACGAGTACTATTAAAAAATGGATGCACAAAATTTGGCTTACGATGATTGTCAATTTGATAGTGCTTTTTCAATGTCAAGTCTAGAATTTATTGCTGATCCACAATGAGCTTATCAACAAATATATCGTGTAATTAAGCCAGGTGGAACAATTGTGTTGGGAACTATTCAAAAGTATAGTGCTTGGGCTAATTTTTATAAAGGCTCTGCCTGTCGGGGTACTGCTCCAGAAATAGATTATACTGAAAAAAATGAAGAACAAGCATAAAAAAAGAATAAGAATAGGAGAATTTGTATGTCTGAAGTTCCGCAAATCAGTTGTCAATTAAGTTTTTATCCATTAGGTACAGATAATTATAATTCCATTATTAACCAAGTTTTACAAATTATTGATAAGCAAACGACAATTAGTGCTGAGACCAATGACTTTGCTACTATTTTGCGTGGCCCAGTTACTAACATATTTCAATTATTAGAGCAAATAACCAATTATTCTGAAGAACAAAAATGGAATTTTGTTTATAATGTTACTATTTCTAATACTTGTGGTTGTAAGTTGTAAAATAATTTTTTATATATTTGGATGTTAGCTATTTTGGTATTAGAGTAACTGAATCTTGAGAGTAAAGTTAACTTTTTTATTTTACTTTTCAAAAATAAAAACGATTAAATTACTTTTGAAAAGCGCCTATAAATCAGAAACTTATAATTTTTATTGGAAATAATATATTGTTTTTTACATGCTGAAATGTTATATATAATAATTATCTGGTAATTACTAAGCCTAAATACTCAATATTTTAAACGGGCTTGCTGTTGGATCGTGTTTACGAATATAAAATAATGATAAAAATAATTCAATGATAGGCTTACTGTTTATAGGATTAACTATTATGTCTGTCTACGAAAACATACGAAATACTGCGGTTGATAAAACTCAACGACTTAGCTTGAGTATTAAAATAAGGCGGTCTTTTTTGTAAATTATTAAAAAGCAAAATGATTGACTCCTCATTTTTATTATTTTAGGAAGGTTATTTATTTTATTATTGTTAGAACATTTATCGTCAATCATTTAGGCCTTAAGTTATTAATTTAATTAAAACCAAAGGCAGAAATCTCCTGATTTTAATCAGGCAGATGAATGCCTATTACTCAGTGATTGTCTCCTTAGCTTGCTAAAAAATAAAACTTATCTTAATTCTATATAACTCTCATGCTATTATTAATGTAACCAACAGTAAGGAGGTGCAAGCTGCATGAGTAAAACGATGGCCCAACTGCCTTATCATTATGGGGTTAAGCTGCGGGTCTTTCCTTCTACGGAACAAAAACGCTTAATCAAACGCAACAGCGATGCTAGTCGTTTTATCTACAATGAAATGAATGAGATGAATCGCTAACTTTACCAACTGCGACAGGTAAAATTACCTATTGCCATTGTTCAACAACGCATTCAAACCCTGGAAGAGCGCTTAAAAAAGCCCGCAACTGGTATTTCCAATATTCACGGTTGGCTTAATAACCGCGACTTAGATAGCCTCATGAAGGCAAACGCGATTAAAAACTATCGCACCGATTGGCAGCTTTTTCGTCAGGTTCATCGTACTGGTGTACCGGTTTTTCATAAAAAGCAAATGGCGCAAAAGTATCAAACCTCCTGTCAGTATGCTCAGCAGGTACAAGTACCTGATATGTTGACTGGCAGTGTTAGGTTATTAGATAAAAAGCATCTGCGACTACCTAAAATTGGCCGCTTACGTTTTCGGGGCCTGCCGCCTAAACTGTTACATAAAGCTGCAGTGATTCGGATAGGAACCGTGACCATCTCCATGGACGCCACCGGTCGTTACTATGTTTCGCTGCAATTAGCCTCGGAACAACCTTTTGTGGAACTGATCCCCATTGTCAAATCACCCCTTGGGATCGATCTCAATACTGATAACTTTTTGACTGATTCCAAGGGCCACGTGGTCGCTAATCCGCGCTATTACCGGCGTCTCCAAGGTAAATTAGCTCAGGCCCAGCGTAAGCTCTCGCGGCGAGCACTGCGAGCTCAGAAAGAACAGCGCCCCTTACGTACTGCGGCCAACTATCAGAAACAACGAGTAGTGGTAGCCAACCTCCACCGCAAGGTGGCTAACCAGCGCCAGAACTTCCTCCACTTGGTCTCCACAACACTAATCAAGAACCACGATTTGGTTGTGGCAGATAGGTATGTTAGCCTATAAGGCTAAGCTTTATGGGCGTCAATTTATTACCATTAATCCCCGCAACACTACCCAAACCTGTAGTCATTGTGGTTTTATAAGGGGCACAGACAAGACAGAGAAGCTGACACTCAGAGATTGTGAATGGACGTGTCCGCAATGTGGTAAACATCATCTTCGTGATGAGAACGCAGCGCAAAACATTTTGGCCAAAGGCTTAGCGAGTATCTAAGTAGTAGGTCCGTCTGGCAACCTGCGGACCATAAAGGCTTCGGTAAATAGCACGTAAGACCTGCAAGCAGGCAAGGGCTGTATCTAAGCAAATTGTGGTCGTTGCTCCTGAGGGGCAATTCTCACAAGCTCCCGACTTTAGTCGGGAGTGGTTGACTAAAACCAGGTAGAACTTCCTGATTTTAATTAGGAGGGGAATGCCAGTGTTTAAAGTCGGAAAGCATTTTTCTTTGATTATTGCTCTATTGTGCCACCATTTTTTTACTCATATGTATTCTCCTTCTAATGAACAAAAACGGTTAATCAAGTGGAACAGTAATGCTAGTCGTTTTACCTATACTTATAAATGCTATGAATCTGGAACTTTACCTGATCAAACAAGTGAAAATACTTGTTTCTAAAATACTTATTTCTAAGGTTCAGAAACGTATTGTGATCCTGGTGGAGCGTCTAAAAAGTTCACAACTGGCATCTCAATATTAACTTATGGCTAAATGATTCTAGCCTTGATAGTGATGCGAAAGCTAATTTTATTAAAAATTATCGTACCGCTTGGCAGTTTTTTCGTCAGGTTCATCATGTTGGCATACCAGCTTTTCACAAGAAATAAACAGAACAAAATATCAAACTCTAATAATTACTATGCGGCCAATAAAGGTAAGCTGACTATAGTTAAAGGTAGTGTGCGCTTGCTCGATAAAAATCATTTACTCTTACCTAAATTAGACGAGCTCTGTTTTCAAGGTCTGCTGCAGAAGATCTTTTCTCATCTTAGTGCTATTCTTATTGGTACTACTATATTGTTATTAGTCGCACTATAACTTTCTTCACTGTGTCTTCACAACACTAATCAAGAACCAAGATGTGGTTGTTGAGAAAGAGTTACGGAATAAGAACATGCTGCAAAGTCAAGTGTTAGCTCTGAGAATTGTCGATGTTGATTGGCGTGCTCTATTGAACATGTTGTCCCATAAAGCTTACTTGTATGGTCAGCAACTAGTTGCATTAATCTCCGTAATATTACTAAACCTGTAGTCATTGTGGTTTAGTGCTGAGCACTGACAATACGGAGAATAGTGATGTGCATGGACGTGTCCGCAATGTGGTAAATACCATCTTCGTGATGGGAATGCAGCACAAAACATTTTGGCCAAAGGCTTAGTGAGTATCTGATTAGTAGGTCCGTCTGGCAACCTGCGGACCATAAAGGCTTTGGTAAATAGCACGTAAGACCCAATCGCTGTATCTAGGCAAATTGTGGTCGTTGCCCCTCAAGGGCAATTCTCACAAGCTCCCGACTTTAGTCGGGAGTGGTTGACTTGTTTTAGGAGCATTTATAAAAAAGATCAATCAATGTTACTTTCTTTCAATATTGAATTGAAATTGTAATGATGTTATTTTACATTAGTTTAGTATACAAAAATTAGATTAAGTAGTCTGAAATTAAAGGATGTTTTTTATGAAGAAAAAAAGTATTTGGGTTACAACTATTGTAATAATTATTATCTTATTAGGCGGAGGCTTTTGGCTTTATAATCAGTGGAAAAATAAATCTGCTAATGTTAAGCCACATCATCAACAACATTCTTATATTGTTAAAGCTGCTAGTCCTCTCGAGCTGTCAGCTAATGTTACTTACCAACAGAAGTATAGCCTAAACAAAGTTAATAGTTGGCAATTATTAGTTGCTAATGGAGTTACTGTCTATAAAGGTGAAAAATTAGATACTACAGGTCAGCTAGCCCCCGCTAATGGTGTTTTTGAAATAGGTGATGAACAAAATTTTGTTTATACAACACCATTTAAGGCTCAGGGGCAGGTCTCGGAATATGATTTAAATAAAATTGCAGTTGGTAACTTCGTTACTGTTAAATCTTTAACTGATAATAATAAAGCAACACAAACTGGTCAAATTACTTATTTGCAACTGAATAGTACTCATCAAACTTCTGGTATTTCGTATTACAATTTTGAGGCCTCATTGCCACAAAATTATCGTCTCGGTCAACACGTAATTATTTCAATTCCCTCACCATATACCCAAATTCCTAAAAAGATGGTCAAAAATCATGCAGTTCAACTGGCTGACAAAACTAAACAAGCTGTCGGTACAGAACAAATTAAACAAACTGATCATGATTACTATTACGTTGACCGTAATTATTTGCAGCCGCGAACTAAATTAATTTATAAGGAAAAATAAATGGCAAGCATAATTGAACTTTCCCAAATTCAAAAAACCTATGAACAGCAGTCTGATTATGTCTTGAGTATTCCCAAATTAACTATTCAAGATGGTGAGTTTGTTTCCATTATGGGGCCATCAGGCTCAGGCAAATCCACTTTGATTAATATCTTGGGCTTATTGGATACTGCATATCGTGGAACCTATCAGCTAAACGGAACTAATGTTAAAAAAATTCATAGTGATCGAAAATTATCTCGTTTACGTAATCAATATATTGGCTTTGTATTTCAAAATTTTAAATTATTACGCAATCATACAGTTATAGATAATGTTAACTTACCGCATATTTATAGCAAAAAGCCTTTTATTTCGTATAAGAAAAAAATTTTAAACATTTTAGAGCAAGTCGGACTACAAGATCAAGCAAATAAATATCCGCCCCAATTATCTGGAGGACAGCAACAACGTGTTTCCATTGCTCGTTCTTTGATCAATGATCCCAAGTTAATTATTGCTGACGAACCAACAGGAGCACTGGATTCTGAGACTTCTTTAAAAATTATGCAATTAATGAAAAAATTGCATGATCAACAGCACAAAACTATTATTATGGTTACACATAGTAAAATGGTTGCTGAATTTGCTGATCGAACGATCAAAATTAATGATGGACGGTTATATCAATGAAATTCTTAAACAACTTGCGTATCGCTTTATTTAGTGTACGCAAACGATTTTTTCGTAATTTAATGTCAGTCATGGGTATTATCGTAGGAACTTTGAGTGTTTTACTAGTTTTAGGAATTGGTAATGGTTTAAGTAAAACTGTTAGTCAACTTTTTTTTCAAGGTTTTGAGGGGGATAAGTTAATCATTGAATATGTGCCTAATGGCACTGCTGGCAGTTTTCAAAAATCTGACTTACAATTAATTCGTCAATTGCCTAATGTTAAAAAAGTTACCTTACCTTCTTATGATACTTTAAGTAAGAATGCGGTTTGGCAAGGGCAGAGTAAATCTCTAGAATTAGAAACTATTAGCTCAGGTGCTAATGCTCATAAAACTAATATAATTGAATTAAATAAGGCACTACTTAAAGACACTAATTTTAGTAATATTCATATTGGGGATTATTTATTTATTCAGGGCAGACCTTTTAAAGTAACCAAATTATATAGTAAGCCGATACCTTTCATAGGGGGTCAGCCATCTGGGGGTCGAATTGGCAAATTGGATTATCAACTATTAAAGGGACGCCATTCTAATAACTATGATGAAATGGATGTTACCTTGCAAAAAAATCTATCAGCTAAGCAAGAACAGCATACTAAGACGCAAATCTTACAAACTTTGGAGAGAAAAGGCTTTTATCATAACTTAGGTGATTATGATTGTCCTGATACCAGTGTTGCTAAAAAACAAATGGATAAAATTATTAGAATGCTGGCTACGTTTATTTCCATTGTTGCTGGTATTTCTTTAGTTACTGCTGGTATGGGGATTATGAATACTATGACTGCTAATATTGCAGAACGAACTCAAGAAATTGGTTTGCGGCGCTCTATTGGCGCCAGTAAACATGACATTACATTACAATTTCTTTTGGAAGGAACTTTACTAACTTTTTCAGGAGGTATAATTTCTTTACTTTTAGCATTGATAATTCAAATTGTTGTTAATTCCATGCATATTTCTCACTTTATGATATATATTAAAATCATTAATATCTTGATTGTTTTGATAATTGTTTTAATTATAGGAGTTATCTTTAGTTATTTTCCAGCTCGACGTGCTTCTAGAAAGAATATTGTTAATTTAATTCGCTAAAAGTTAACATTTTAGGGAAGTTATGAGATAAGAAAAGATGATTTTTAATAAAAAACCTAGATAAGCTTTCTATTTAAAAAAGCTATCTAGGTTTTTATTGCTTCTGGTTTATTATTTATTTAAATTACAATGAATTTTAGTATCGAAGTATTTCGCCTTATGCTAAGATTCTTTTCCAAAATCCATTTTTTAAACTTTATTTTTTAAACTTTAATGAAAAACAAGGGCAAGAAATTTCTTGATTTTAGCCAGGCAGATGAATGGCTATTATTGAGGACTCTTGAAGAATAGACGGAGTGATTGTCCCTTTGGCTTACTAAAATGATTGAACTTGTCTTAATTTCACATAGCTCCTATGCTATTGATTAGCTCAATCCAGTAAAAAGGTTCTATCGTTCAACAACGCATTCAACCCCTTGAGTAGCGAATTGACACATTCGTGATTAGAATGCGGCTAAAAACATCTTAAATAAAATCTTAGTTAGTATCTAATTAATTTGTCAGTCTGGCAACCTTGCGGACAATAAAGGAATTGGTAATTAGCGTGTAAGACTTGCAAACAGGCAAAGGCTGCATTTAAGTAAATTGTGGTCGTTGATCTCTCAAAGGCAATTATCACAAACCCCCAATTTTAGTCAAAAGGGTTGGCGTTATAAATGCTGTTTCAGGTTAGTATCTATTTTTGACGGTATATCCAAATAATTATTCTAATAAACATTAGAGATATTATATTAAATGTTAAAATTTTGACGTTTAATTTTAATATAAATCTTCAGGTCAATTAATTGAGAAATTAAGTAAATAAAGTATTATTTTTGAATAATGATTGTCAATACTTTATACTAATTAATATAAAGACTAATACTTTTAGTATTTATATATATAAATATATATACTTTATATATAATAAATTATAAGCAAATCTTATAAAAATAAGAACTTAAATGAATTTTTTATTATCGATAAGCTGCTTTTTAATAACTTATTAATTTGTTTTAAGTTTAAATGCCGGAGAATAAAAACAATTGAGTAAAAAATTGATTTCTATAATTTTTTTTATTGCATGTTTAATAATTATCTTGTTTATCTCCTGTTTAAAAGGATCACAAGCAGCTGTTCAAATACATCCTAATGAGGAAAATTTTATTAATTTATCATCAGAATTTAATAAAGCAACAATAAGTGAGCCGCTGGCTATTATTGCTAGTGGTACTTCTGGTGATTGTAAATGGTTAATTGATGGAACTCAAACTTTAACAATTTATGGGCCTGGGACTTTGGGTGAGGCTAAAAATTCAAAAAGTATCTGGTCCCCTTATGCTGGTAAAATAAAGCGGATTAATATTTCTAACGAGGTTATGTGCCCAGCTAATTCTTCACATTTGTTTTCGGATTTAAAAAATCTTACAAAAATTAATGATTTACAAAATTTGAAAACCAGTAATGTGATAGATATGAGTTGTATGTTTATGAACTGTACCAAATTAACATCATTAGATCTAAGCAGCTTTGATACTCATAATGTTACAGATATGAATAATATGTTTAACAGTTGCATAGGTTTAAAAAATTTAAATCTTAGTAATTTTGATACTTCCAGAGTTACCGATATGTCCCGTATGTTCTATATTTGCAAAAATCTTTCTAGTTTAAATTTTAGCACCTTTGATACTAGCCAGGTTACAGATATGCAATATATGTTTTCTTATTGTAGTGTGTTAATGAGCTTGGATGTTACTAGTTTTAATACTTCCAAAGTTAATAACATGAGTGGAATGTTTATTGGTTGTAGATCTTTAGACAGTCTCAATCTGAGTAGCCTTAATACTTCCAATGTTACGGATATGTCTTCTATGTTCTCTAATTGTGAAAAATTATCTAGTTTAGATTTTAGTCAATTTAATAATTTTGACACCAGTAATGTTACGAATATGTCCAATATGTTTTCCAATTGTTACTTATTAGCCAATTTAGATTTGAGCAATTTTGACACCAGTAATGTTACGAATATGTCTAATATGTTTTTTAATTGTTCCATATTAACTAATTTAAATATCAATAACTTTAATACTACCAAAGTTACGAATATGCAATATATGTTTTCTCGTTGCTTAGATTTAACCGATTTAGATCTGAATAGCTTTGATACCAGTAATGTTAGGGATATGTCTGCAATGTTTGCGCTCAGCTTAAAGCTCTGGAAGGTCACTCTCGGAACAAATTTTACATTTAACAATTCTG
This sequence comes from Bombilactobacillus mellis, assembly GCA_013346905.1. Classification (GTDB taxonomy): domain Bacteria; phylum Bacillota; class Bacilli; order Lactobacillales; family Lactobacillaceae; genus Bombilactobacillus; species Bombilactobacillus mellis_A. Next base: position 1,050,924 of record JAAEDX010000001.1, on the reverse strand, counting down.
ATAATCCTTATCCTAATACACCTACTATAAGTGACCCTTGGGCCGATAATTTAAAATTTACAGATGAGAATAAGGCATATATCGCTAAAGGTACTAAAGGGCAAGAAGTTAAGTGGCAAGCAGTAAGTACAGGTACAGTTCATGATCCTAAAGGAGAAGCCTTTATTTCATCTGATTTTCCAAATATAAAAAAAAGAGGGAAAGTCGAAACGTATGTTTGGCAGCATCGATTGTTTAATGCGCGGCCGGAATTATCTGTAGATTTGAGTAATCAAACATATCCGCATGATTATCGTAGTGGTATCCTCCCTAGTTTGATAATAACTGGAAATATCAATGATAAGGATAGTAGTAAAGTTTCTCTTTATTATGCAATAGATCAAGAACCTACTCAAGACGACGCTCACAAATTTGCCGATATTCTGATCAATTCAAGCAATCTAGAGGGATTTAGCCTAAATATAGAAAAACAAGAAGAGTTGAAAACTTTGGCAATGCCAAAGCAAGGCGGACATAATATTCAGATACTGGCAGTTGATAATGGCGCGCAGGGAAATCAGACTAACGCTGCTCCGAGTGAGATAGCTAAGGTAAATATAGGAGAAAATGGAATTATAGATTTTCAGTATTTAAGTGATAATAATCAAAAAATAAAAGCTCCCCAAACGTTGGTCAAGGCTGTAAATGAGACAAGTGGACAAGTTAATAGCTATTTGCCAAAGGTCATTTGGCATAACAATGAGCGTTATAATTTAAATCAGGAAAAAGTATCTCAAAGCGTGAAAGATTTGATTAACGGTGGGAAAATGACTTCCACTTATAACGAAACTGAGGGAGTTTTAAAAGTAAAATTAATCTACGATTCGGCCGGTCAAGTTAGCTTACAAATACCTCAGGGTTTAGATTTTGGGAAGCATGTTCAACCAAACATACCTAAACAATTTGACCTAGAACAAAAGCCTAAAGAACCGCTAGTAGTTACAGATACAACTCAAGAGCCTAACTGGGTTTTATGTCTAACTGTAACACCTTTTCAAATAACTTCTACTAGAGAAATAGTTAATAATAGCCTTCTTTCTCTTAGCTATAATGGCCTAAATCTATCTCCTAATACTGAAACACCGATTGCGAATTATATGGATTTTAATACGAGAGCCAATGATAGCGGAGCCCATATTACGAATATTAGTAATAGTTGGTGGGATGAAAACGACGTTCAGCGAAGAGGTCCAAGATTAAATGTTAATCCTGGAAATCTACCAATAAATGACTATAGTTTAACGGCCACTTGGACGGTGGAAAACAGTATCTTATAAAATAAGATACTGAAAGAGTCTACGATTTCTAGTGAGAGGACAGGAATAAAGGGTGCTTATGAGAGGACAGGAATAAAGGGTGCTTAAAAGTGTATATGGCTGTTAATTTAAAAAGGCAATAGGTATTTGGAAATTAAATATAAAATAATCATTGCATTTCATTTATGGAATAGAATTTTTATCAGGAAATAGTTTTAACATATTTACTTAAAATTTAAAATATAGTTAGAATATAGAAAGGTGATTTGGATCTTTTGCTTAAACCTAGTGCTCCTGAAGATCGAAATTAGAAATTTTAGTTGTTACAACTTACGAAAGTACTGATTTATGCCAAAATGAATCTTAATTTACAAAAAGGGAAGATCAGCGCATGAAAATAAAAAAGGCTTCAAAAATGTTTGATTTTTTGATTTAATGTTTGATTTAATGAAAAGCTAAGACATTCATCTGCCTGATTAAAATCAGGAGATTTCTGCCTTAGTTTTTCATTAAAGAAATCCATTATTATTGGCTAAAGCAGTTATCAATCAAATATAAGATATAGGGCGACATTAAAATATAAATGCACTTGATAAATTAAGCCATTAATCTTTGACAATCCAGAAAAAATAGTTTAACTCTTTTCTAATTGTGAATATGATATTAAAGTAACACCGCCACAAACCTCATTACCAAGATATTAATGCTACTGTAGTCAATTAAGAGTAGTTAAAATAGGATTGTTCAAATAATTGTAAACTCTGCGTACTTCATTAATTTGATTGAGATCTAACATCTGCGGTTTGTTTAAATCTAACGAGGCAATCGTATTCATTTCATCTGAGTTTAAAGAAAAATCCCAGATGTCTATATTTTCTTGAATTCTTTTCTGATGAGTTGATTTAGGAATAACAACAACTCCTCGTTGAATATTCCATCGTAAAATTACTTGGGCCACTGTCTTGCCGTGTTGCTCTGCAATCTTTTGGAGAAGACTATTATTGAAAATTCCGTCCATACCTTCAGCGAAAGGAGCCCATGCTTCTGGTTGTACTTTTTCTTGTTCCATAAATTTAATTTCTTGCGTTCGCTGGTATAAAGGATGGTTTTCAATCTGATTAATCATTGGCGGAATTTGAACATTAAAAAGTAGATCTAATAAATTTGTAGATGAAAAATTACAAACTCCCAATGCACGTATACGTCCTTCTTTATATAGTTTTTCTAGGGCTCTCCAACTACCATAATAGTCATTTAGGGGCATATGAATTAAGTATAAGTCCAAATAATCTGTTTTTAATTTACGACAAGAATTTTCAAAGGCCTTGAGTGTTGGCTCGTAACCCATTTCTTGAATATAGGCTTTAGTAGTTAAAAAAATATCTGATCTAGAGATATCGCTTTTTTTAATAGCTTCACCAACGGCCTCTTCATTTTGATAACTACTAGCCGTGTCCAATAATCTATAACCGATTTCTAATGCTTTTAGAACTTTATCTTCACAGACTTTTGGGTCGTCAATTTGAAAAACTCCAAAACCTTCTTGTGGCATTTTTATACCATTACGAAGAGTAATTTGTGCTACTGAAGCCATTATTACACCTTCCTATTTATATTTATAGGTACATTAATTTTTGTCTTCATCTAATAAAACGGTACCTTGGGGTGGGTTTTGATCTATTGCACCCACAATTTTATGCGGCACGTATAATTCTTCCAGATAATCGATATCTTCTTCAGTAAGATTTAATTTAAAGGCTCCTACGGCATCGTCCAAATAATTTGTTTTAGTAGCACCGATTATCGGAGAGGTTATTCCTTTAGCCCATTGCCAAGCAATTGCCACTTGAGCCATAGTTGCTTCGTATTTTTCTGAGATCTTAAGTACCCTTTTAGCAATTTTATGATCAGCTTCTGTAGTGTGATCGTATTTCCCGCGAGCTACACGATCAGTTTTACTCCTTAGAGTATTGGCTGACCAATTTGGCCGAGCTAATCTGCCAGAAGCTAGCGGACTATATGGCATTAAAGAAATCCCCATTTGCTTACAAATTGGAATTAATTCATGTTCATCTTCTCGATATAAAAGATTATAATGATTTTCCATTGCGGAAAATGGTGTCCATCCATGATTATGTGCTGTCAATTGCATATTATAAAATTGGTAACCATACATGGCTGATGCTCCCAGTGCACGAACTTTACCTTCTTGAATTAATTCATTTAAAGCTTCCATAGTTTCTTCGATCGGCGTTTCGTAATCAAAACGATGAATTATATAAAGATCCAAATAGTCTGTTCCTAAACGTTTTAAAGTACCATCGATTTCATGTTTAATAGCCTTTTTAGATAATCGCCCAGGATTGAAATATACTTTAGAAGCAATCACTACTTGGTCTCGTGCAACATTATTTTTCAATGCTTTACCCAAATATTTTTCTCCTGTACCTGCTGAATAAACATTAGCGGTATCAAAAAAGTTAATTCCCAAATTTAGAGCATGCTTTACTATTTGTTCGCTTTGCTGGGCATCTAAAGTCCAATTGTGCATTGTTTTTGCTTTACCAAAACTCATACCTCCAACGCAAATCTTGGATACCTTAATATCAGTTTTACCCAGGTTTGTATATTTCATTATTATTTCACCAAATTCCTTTTCATTTATTTATTAATTTATCAAACTATTTTGATTGGTCTAATAATTTTTGTTAGTATACTTGCACTAGCTAAATTAGTATAATTTTTTTTTCATAATCTTAATTTACCAACAATAGCGGCAGGCATATAATCATAACTGAATGGTTCAGACACCGAATTTTATACTTACTTATTTATTTTTATGCTAATATTCTGTTGTTGATCTATTACTTTTAATTTTTTATTACATATATATGATAGGGGTAGTTAATATTATATTGCATAGACTTGAAACAAAGTGAGATAAAATGTTACTAATTTGTAAGACAATTTTCAGTAATTTTAGCTTACTCTTTCAATGCTATGTAAGTTCATACCATGGTCAATGGGAAATAGTAAAACTTATGGTGACTTCGTTGCCTTTCAATTTAGTGTTAGTGCAATTAAGTTTTTAGCAGATTAATTGCCGTTATAATAAGTCTATTTACACTTTATTTGGAATATATAAGAATTTAACCTCCATTTATCAGTCCCTTTAAATATAATTAAATTGTTTCATTTTTCCTTTAATTTTAGCCTAAATATATTTTTAAAAAATGTCTAATATATAATTTTTATTATTTGTAATAATCAAAATGCATAGATGATTATCAAACTAAGTATCAGTCTATAGGCAAATAGTTGTTAGTAAATCATATTTAATTAGTTAAGAATTACTATGTGCTGTTAATTGGGTATTTAGAAATCACTAAACTTCTTGGAAATTCACTAACTAAGCAAAGTAAGCCAGACCTTGTTCTAATTATAGTTACGATGATAAAAATTAATTTTGAAATCAGTTTTGGTAAATCATTTAAGGTTAGGTCTATCCCCAGAAAATCAATGCATTAATACTTATATAATTCAAAAGATAATGCTTACTAGTAACTGTTTTGATTTGAAATGGTTTAAAATACGTATTAGCCAGTAAAAAAGATTACTTTGTTGTTTACAAAAAAATTTATTAAACTAATCGGAGAGGTAAGTCATGAATTGGGGAAAATATACTAATTTTCAAAATTTAAATAACTTAGAAATGAAATTCAAACATTTATCGCATAAAACGATAGCTAATGCTAAAAACTCTAAAATTATTAACAAAGTAAAAATTAACCAAAATTATTATTCCAATGGTGTTAACAAACTGCCAAATCTTAATTTCTTAAAAGATGGGTTGAATAATGCTAGTCAAATGACTACTCAAAAAAATTTAGAAGAAGTGCAAATGTTCCTTCGCGGTTGTGCTAGTGTTAATAAGCATGTGAATAGACAACTTAGTAATCTAATTAAGCAAGTTGATGCAAATCTAATCCCTGTTTTTAAAGATGAAAGATTTCAGTATGTTTTGCGTAAAAAATTTAATATTTCTTCAGCTGATTTATATAAATTAAAAAGATTATTAAATAAGTTTAATAGCAAGAATTCATCAATAGTATTGATAACCATTCTTTTTCTTATATTTGGGTCCAGCTTAACAGCTACAATTAACATTTTGCGTTCAAAAAATATTTTTATTATAATTGTCACCATTTTGGATTATGTTACGGAAGCAGTTCAATTAGCTTGGATTTTTAAAAGAGATAAACGTAATCGGCAATTGGAATAAAAAAGTTTTTATTCTTACTTATATACTTATATGTATACTTATATGAAATCACGTAAGTATTAACATATTGACTTTGTGGAATATTTAGCACAGACAGAAAGTGGCTTAGAAAAATTTTAACTACAAAATCAGTTATATGAGTTTCATACTGTACTGAAGTGCATACCAGCCTTGCGATCCACCGTCTATATTAAAAGTAAAATCTAATCGATCTTTAGTCGGAAGTGGTTGACACTATTAATTCCTTTCGCGTACAAAAAGTACTCCTGAAAGTGCTTTTTGTACAGTAATAAATATATGTAACAAACTTAAGAGTCCAACGCAGTTCACTATTGTTGGACTCTTAAAGTTTAAACTAAACACTAATAGTAATTGTTACAGTCAATAAGTTGTCTGTTTCCTGAACTAGATAACTTCAATACTCCTATAAGGCTTAATCAAGCACATTTTCTAAACTCCATGTTACTGTGCTTCGATATTGACCAGGTTTAGTTTGGAAATTATTGGGTGGTTGCAGCATGGGTCCCTGAAGTTGTTTCGGAGGATTATCTGAACTCCACCAAACTTTTTGAAAATTAGTAGTTACGATCTCTCCATTTTTAGTAGAAGCATCATAGGGCAAATCACTATAACGACCAATTTCTTGTGCGGTGTCTGTAATTGATCTTAAATCAGTATCTGTCAAACGATACTTTAATAAGTCATCTAGTTTATCACTTTTAATTAATTGGTTAGCGTCAGAGGGATCTATTCGGTAAAAAGGAGTGGCTTGCATCAATAATTTCCATTCCACAGGTTCACCTGTACTATCAGTGATCTCTAAATCATTGTTCTGCTTAGAGATCGGAAATAAAAGTCTATGTGAGGAAAGTGTTATATTGCCAAAATCCAAATTTGGCACTGTCTTAATCGTTAAAGCACCATTTTTTTGATATTTAATATTAATTCCTGTAACACTTTTATCAAAAGTACCTTTAAAATCAGGATTTTCTGCTGTATCAGCTAATTTATACTTAGCGTCTTTAGTAACAATCTTTTGAGGTAAATAATTTCCCTGCGTTAAATCATAGCTAGAACCTTCAGTCCCTACTAAGTAACGATCGTTAGTAATTTTATGTCCCAATTCATCCACGTAGTGAAGCGGAATTTTAATATTTGGTAAAACCTTTAATTTCCACAAATTCGATTGCATACCCTGATCATCAATTCCATAAATATAAATGGTATGTCCTGCATCCTTCAGCGCAGCTAGAGTTTTCAAATCATTTTGATCCTCAATCTTTCCTGAAAAACTTGTCAAACTATCTATGTTGTGTTGATCTTCAGGAATATTTACTTCACCTAAACTTTTACGACCCTCTGGATTTTTAGGAATGTCATTTGTATCAACTAAATAGTATAAATTTACTTTTTTGACTGCTCTATTGGTAGTATTAACCTTACCGTTTATCGTCAAAGGTGGTAAAGGATTCTCGTTGTCAGGATCATGAGGATATGATAGCTCTTCTTTAGCACCTGAAATAGTAGGAGCTAAAGCCATACTTGAACTTGTTATATAACTCATTGTGGGTGAAGAACCACCAAAGACTGTATTACCTATATAGTCTGGAGACCAGACCATTGCAATCGTAGAATCAAGTCTGATGGTGGGATCATGATTTTTAGAGGGATAAATTTGAGAGTTAGGCAAGACATCACCATCACATTTGTTGCGGCCTACAAAATCATTTATGCAATTTGAAGACGGTAGAGTTCGAAACTGAAGTGCATCCCAGCCTTGCGGTCCACCGTCTATATTAAAAGTAAAATCTAATCGATAGGGATCAGTAGAATCTTTTCGATAGGGATCAGTAGAATCTTTAGAATCTTTGAAATAAAGTCCGTTAGGGCGATTATTTTGGGAATTAATACTGCTTAAATAAACTGGTATGCCATCATTACCATTCAAACTCGTATCATACTGCTTGTAGATCCAAACTGGTGGCAAGCTATAAAGCTCATTGGAACTATCAGTTGTATAATTAACAAACTTTTGTTTAAAAATTATCTGTTGATTGTTAGATGAAGATTCTAAATAAGAAAATACACGAAGGCGCAATTTAACTTCTTGACCATTATCCATTGTAACCTTTTGATTAGTATCAAATTGATAGATAATCCGTTTGGGATGATCCGGATCAGTCCCTACATATATATGATCGTTTGGATCTAACCGAGGAGAAGAATAAATAATGATATTAGGAGGATTACTTGTTCCGATAAATGTACCATGGTAATTCCAATCATCAATTTCACTGCGATTTGATTTATACATGGTCTCTATTATTTGATTATTTTTAGTAGCATCACGAAGACGATAATTAGGGATCGCTCTATTATTAGCATTATTAAATTCAGTGCTGATAGGTTCAGTACTTGGATAAGTACTATCATGATTAAGCATATACTGTAAATATAGTTTATTACCAACATCAAGTTCAAAATATGGATGTTCAATATAGTTCCGCCAGATCCCTATTACTGCTTGATCTTTTCTCTGACCATCTTTTGACTGGATATTCAAAACCAATTGTGTCCCTGCCCCATTAGTTTTCATTAAGGCGGAATCTGTTAAAGAAATTTTTAATTCTTGCTTTGTCGAATCATATGTTAATTGAGTCAAATCACTTGCTTGTAATTTAGACCGGTCAGCAATGGTAACTTTGTCCATTGTTAATTCAGATAAATCATGGGCAGTCAAATTAGGTAAGTGAACCTTATTGCCTCCTGAACTGGAACCCACAGCCAGATCCACCGTTAAATCCTTCGTTTTTAGATCAGTTAACTGATACTCTTGATAACAAGGATTCGTTGGTTCTGGAGGATTATCATTAGTTAATCCAAAAGAAGACTTAATCTCTTCAGTTGTACTAGATGCATCCTTTAATAAAGAACCACTTTGCAAATCAGAATTCTGATAAATTTTTGGTAGCACATTATTTTGCAAACTAGCTTGAGTATTGGTTATAGGTAAACCAAAAAGTAAATATATTATTATTAATAAATAACTAAAAAAGTGTTTGTTATTAGTCAATTTTCCTCCTAAAATAGGATATTTATATTTAATTATTAATAAAGTGAATTTAAGTCGCATAAACTCACAAAAAAGATCACATTTTATTTTATCATTTAACAAAAATATTTTAAATAGCAATAATGATTATATTAAATTTATAATCATTCCCCAATATCGTTATAAGTGATACACTTGGCAAATGGGATGTAGTCATGTTTTGTATTATTATATTTAATAAAGGTATAATATAGATATTCCGATTTTAATTAAATTAATTACGAAAAAAGAGTTTAAGTATAAATTTTATCAACTACTACTAATCCGATTATTTTAATGTTTAGACAATAGTTGTCAAGAGCTATCAAGGTAAATTATTATATAAAGGTGGGGTTAAGATGATTATTAATGTTTTACAACATACTCCCAATGAGCGTCCAGGCTCTATTCAAGAGTGGGCTCATATGCACCATCATGATTTTTTCGTCTATCATCCTTATAAATTTCAAATTTTACCTATTGTTGCTCAAACAGATCTATTAGTACTTTTGGGGGGACCTATGAGCCCTAATGACGAATGTCCATGGATTTTTCAAGAGCGTCAATTAATTAAAATTTTGTTGCAAAAGCAAGTACCGATTTTGGGTATTTGTTTTGGAGCCCAACAAATTGTAAAAACTCTAGGTTACTCAATCCATAAGGCACCATTTAAAGAGGTCGGTTGGGGGCCGGTAAATTTGCAATCAAAACGTATTCCTGGTTTGCCCGACCATTTAACAGTGTTGCATTGGCATGAAGAAATGTTTGAACTACCAAAAAAAGCAGAGCTATTATTTTCTAATGATAATTTGACTAATCAGGGTTTTGTGCTTGGACACCAAGCAGTCGGATTACAATTTCATTTGGAGCCAAAAGCAGATAATGTAAAGGAAATAGTTGTAAATGATGCTCAATATTTAGCTGGCTCTGTTTTTCAGCAATCTGCGCAAGAAATTTTACAAATGCCAATCCCTAAAAATAATGAAGCTGCCATGTTTCGTATTCTTGATTATTTAACAAGTGATTAGAAAATATAATTTGCTACATGTTTGCGAAAAGCATTAAGGCAAATATTGTACTTATTATTTAGCCTTGAAAGTTTCAAAATTTTAAAAAGGAGCTGTATTAAAATGAAAGTAGCAATATTTATTAAACCGGGTAAAATAGAAGTTCAAGACAGACCCAGACCAAAACTGCAAAAGCCAACCGATGTTATTATTCGAGTATTGCGAGCTTGCGTTTGTGGATCTGATTTATGGTGGTTTCGTGGTTTAGAAGAACGGAAATTTAACTCCGCTGTAGGTCATGAGGCCATTGGAATAGTTGAAGAAGTGGGATCAGCAGTAAAACAAGTTAAATCTGGTGATTTTGTTATTGCTCCTTTTACTCATGGTTGTGGTCACTGTGCCGCTTGTTTAGCAGGATTTGAAGGGGACTGTTTTAATAAAGAATCGGGACCTAATCCTGGTTATCAAGCAGAATTTTTACGTTATTCTAATGCTAATTGGTCTTTAGTAAAAATTCCGGGGCAGCCTGAGGATTATGATGATGAAATGTTAAATTCCTTGTTAACACTTTCTGACGTTATGGCTACTGGCTATCATGCTGCTGCTAGTGCTGAAGTAAATCCGGGAAATACGGTAGTGGTTGTGGGTGATGGAGCTGTAGGATTATGTGGCATTATTGCGGCAAAATTACGTGGAGCTGAAAGAATTATTTCTCTAAGTCATCATAAAGAACGTGCATGTTTAGCTCAAAAATTTGGTGCAACTGATATTATCTGTGAACGCGATCAAATTGCAATTGACCAGGTAAGGCAATTAACTGCTGATGCTGGAGCAGATGCAATTTTAGAATGTGTAGGAAATGAACAAGCGGTTATTATGGCGACTAAGATGGCTCGTCCAGGAGCAATTGTAGGGCGAGTTGGAATTCCTCAAAAAGCGACAATGGATACTAATTATTTGTTTTATCAGAATATAGGTTTACGTGGAGGCATTGCTAGCGTTACTACTTATGATCGGCAGATTTTATTAGATGCAGTTTTGACTAAGAGAATCAATCCTGGACTTGTATTTACTAAAAGGTATAATTTAGAAAACATTCAAGCTGCTTATGAAGCTATGGATCAGAGACAGGCTATTAAATCATTAGTTATAGTTAATAAATAATTTACTGGCAAATTAAGTTTAGAAAATTAAAGAAATTGAAGCATATTCTGCTTCAATTTCTCTTTTTCTAGTTGCTAAATTTTAGTTGAGCTATTTGCAATGTATTATGATATTAGTATAGAATTTACGATGAAGTATTAATTCTGTTCAACTTTCTAAAGTGATTGTATTCAAGAATTAATCATTAGCAACGTTACTTGTCAATTAAATTAAATAAGATAAGAATTATTAATATTCTTATAGATAACGGAAGATAAAAACTAAGCTTATATTATATAATGTAATCATTATTCACAAGTAAATACATTTTGGAAAGCAGAAGGACATGTCTAAGAAAAAAAAGAAAAATAAGAAGGTAACAGTTAGAAGAGCAGTCGAAGTAATGCACCTAAATCAAAACCAAAAAACAGGAAATTATTATTTATCTCGTAAAGGATATTTTTTTCAAATATCAGCGCATACTAAAGATGCAAAAGTAAAAAAATTTTATGGAAGGATGATTCCACTTGGGCAAATAGTTAAGGTACAAACTGATTATGGTTGGAAGCCTGCAGTAGTAGTCAAAAATATGGAAGTTACTGGAGATTTTGCATTAAAAGCAGTAAAAAGGTTAAAACGAGTTACAAGACTTACTGACAAAAAACTAGCGGATGTAGCTCCCTATTTGGTAGATGAGATGAATAATTATATTAAAAACGTGGATAACCGATAATTGTGTTAGGAAAATTAAGGAGAATATAGTTACTTATACAGGTTGCCAGACGGACCTACTAATTAGATACTCGCTAAGCCTTTGGCCAAAATGTTTTGCGCCGCATTCCAATCACGATCTCTGAGTGTCAGCTTCTCTGTCTTGCCAGTGCCAATTATAAAACCACAATGACTACAGGTTTGGGTAGTATTGCGAGGATTAATGGTAATAAATTGACGCCCATAAAGCTTAGCCTTATAGGCTAACATACCTTAAAAAAGTCCGCCAACCCACATCGGCAATGCTCAAAGCTAAAGCGTGATTGCGCAGCAGGTTCTTACTCCGTAACTCTTCTGCCACAACCAAATCGTGGTTCTTGATTAGTGTTGTGGAGACCAGGTGGAGGAAGTTCTGGCGCTGGTTAGCCACCTGGCGTTGGAGGTTAGCTACCACTAGTCGTTGTTTTTGATAGTTGGCTGCCTGACGTAAGGGGCGCTACTCTTTCTGAGCTCGCAGTGCCCGCCGAGAAAGCTTATGCTGGGCCTGAGCTAATTTACCTTGGAGACGACGGTAATAGCGCGGATTAGCGACCACGTGGCCATTGGAATCAGTCAAAAAGTTAGCAGTATTGAGATCAATCCCAAGGGGTGATTTGACAACGGGGGTCAGCTCCACAAAAGGTTGTTCCGAGGCTAATTGCAGCGAAACATAGTAGCGACTAGTGGCATCCATTGCAATAGTGGACGTACCGATGCGAATAGTACTACGATGGAAAAAGATCTTTTGCGGCAGACCTTTAAAACGAATCTTACATAATTTAGGTAAGTGTAAATGTTTTTTATCCAACAAACGCACACTACCGTTAACCATAGTCGGTTTACCTTTATTGGCTGCATAGTGATTAGAGGTCTGATACTTTTGTTCAGTCTGTTTCTTGTGAAAAACCGGTACGCCAGCACGATGAACTTTGTGGAATTCAGTAAAGAGATTCTACTCTATTGGTAAAACGATGATCGACTGATCACTACTGGTTAAGCTGCGGTTCTTTTCTTCTTCTGAACAAAAACGCTTAATTAAGCGTAACAGCGACGCTAGTCGTTTTATTTATAATTAAACGAACGGTATAAATCGAGAACTATACCAACTGTAATATCGATCCAAAACAACACTACCCAGACCTATAGTTATTGTGGCTTTATAATTGGCACTGGTAAGACAAAGAATCTGACGCTTAGTAATCATGCATGGACATGTCCCCAATGTGATAGTCAACACAATTGTTATTAAAATGCGGCTAAAAACACCTTAAATAAAAGATTGGCGAGTATCTAATTAGTTTGTCTGTCTGGCAACCTGCGGACAATAAAAGGCTTTGATAATTAGAGTGTCAGACTTGCAAGGAAGCAAAGGCTACATCTAAGCAAATTGTGGTCTTTGACCTTTAGGGGAGGTTATCACAAGCTTCCGGCTTTAATTGGGAGTAGTTGCCAAAGTTGTCTATTCTTATTTCTAAATCATTATAGAATTTTGTTATTACCATTCAGTTCTGTATAAACTTCTCTTATATTTCTATTAATTTAATTTGCTTATTGAAGACTGATCGATATTTGCGAGTGATTCAATTTATTATTATGAGAAATTTTTCGCAATTTGACATATTGCTTATAATATTATTACATAAATGAAGTTCACGGCATATTATATGCATTAAATTAATAAAAATAATACTTTATTTTAGCAATCAATACAAAATAAAGTACCATTTTCTATTAATTAAAGCTACCGATGAAATATTGAATAAGATAATAAGTATCTAAATGCTATATAATAATATTTTAAAATTGTATTATTTTTTGAAGTAAATATATATAAATACTTAAAAAAGGTATATAATGAATATAGGTATATGTTCGGTAAATAATAGATAATTTAAAAGGGTGATAAACAGACTAAATTAAAAAACAATATTTTTACCTTTATCATTTATAACCTTTTTGAATTTTAAGAATTTAGGAGAAATAAATTGAAATTGTTAGTATCTGCTACACTTAATGACGAAAAAATAATTGATCGAGCAATTATTGAGTTTTTTCAAAAAAATCCAGAAATTTCGCGAGCGAAGTTTATTCGTAGTGCTTTGTATCAAAAGATCAAGGCTACTGATACAACCACTATTTCTTCTCATATAAAGCAAAGAAGTCTATAAATGACCCAAAAAATTATGAACTGGCGTTAGTGTTTTTAAACTTAAATTAACTTTTGCTAGTTTACTTATTATGGTTGTATCTTGAATAAAAAAGTTTTTAATTGTCAATCATTCCCGACTAAAGTTGGGAGTGGTTGACTTATTTTGTCCAAATTTCATTTGTTTATTCTATATATAAAATATATAACAAAATATTATTTAGTGATTGTGATAACATACTATTTGTATTCGTTTACAATAAAAACATAGAGAAAGCTAGGTGTTTTTTATGGATGGGTTTGTTGGAGAATTTTTTGGAACAATGATTCTAATTCTTCTAGGCTGTGGTGCTTGTGCTAGTAGAGCACTAAAAAATTCATATGGAGCCGGAAGCGACTGGGGCTATATTTGTTTTTCCTGGGGATTAGCTGTAACAATGGGAGCATATGTGGCTGGAGCTTTAGGATCCGATGGACATCTCAATCCAGCTGTTACAGTTCCTTATGCAATTTTCGGTTTATTTCCTTGGAAAAGTGTCATCCCCTACTTATTAGGTCAATTTTTAGGGGCATTTTTAGGTGCAGTACTAGTTATTATTCAATTTTATCCGCATTTTAAAGTTACGACTAAAGAAGAAGGAAATGGAGTTGGCATTTTTGCTACACAGCCAGCAATTAATAATCCTTTATTTAATTTTATTTCAGAAGTAATTGCTACGTTTGCTTTTGTTTTTATTTTACTTAATTTAGGTAACTTTACTACTGGTTTGAAACCATTTATTGTAGGTGCGGTAATTGCTGTGGTAGGTACTTGCCTTGGAACAACTACTGGATTTGCTTTGAATCCTGCGCGTGACTGGGGACCGAGGATTGCTTATACAATTATTCCAATCCCACATAAGAATAGTCCTGAGTGGAACTATTCCTGGGTACCAATGTTTGGGCCTTTAGTTGGTGGATTTTTAGCATGTGCTATTAAGGTAATTCTTTAGTTATAAGTTACATCGTACTAATAGATTATATTAATCGATATTTACAAATATTAGTGTAAATAATACGATAATTATTTGCTAATAAGTATGATATTAATAACTAAGAAATGATTTTTTTGCATAGAATATTGATATTTTTACTAAAAAAACAAAGGCATTCATCTTCCTAATTAAGACTGATGAATGCCTATTATTAGACCATTTTGCGAAGAGTGGATGGGCAAAATGGTCTAATATTACGTTTATAAATGTTACCGTCTAAAAGTTATTTTTTCCTACTCAGTGTTTTTTCGCTTAGCTTGCTAGAAAACTCAACTTATCTTAATTTCACATAACTTCTACGCTATTATTAGTGTAATTCGGTAAAGAGGTAACGAAAGCTTAATGAGTAAAACGATGGCCCAACTGCCCTATCATTATGGGGTTAAGCTGCGGGTCTTTCCTTCTACGGAACAAAAATGACTAATCAAACGCAACAGCGATGCTAGTCGTTTCATTTATAATGAAATGAACGGTATGAATCGCGAACTTTACCTGTTAAAACAAGTGCAGATACCTATTTCTATGGTTCAGAAACGTATTGCGACTCTGGAAGAGCGGTTAAAAAGCCTGCAACTGGCATCTCCAATATTCACGGGTAGTTGAATAATTCTGGCCTTGATAGTGATATCAAAGCTAATGCCATTAAGAATTACCGTGCTGCTTGGAACCTTTTTCGTCAGGTTCATCGTGCCGGCGTACCGGTTTTTCACAAGAAACGTATATAACAAAAATATCAAACCTCTAATCACTATGCGGCCAATAAAGGTACGCCGAATATGGTTAACGGTCGTGTGCGTTTGCTTGATAAAAAGCATTTACACTTACCTAAATTAGGTAAGATTCGTTTTAAAGGTCTGCCGCAAAAGATCTTTTCTCATCGTAGTACTATTCGTATCGGTACGACCACTATTGCGATGGACGCCACTGGTCGCTACTATGTTTCGCTGCAATTAGCTGTGGAAGTTGACTTATGTAGAAATATCACCCATTGGTATCGACTTAAATTAAATACTGGTAACCTTTTGACTGATTCCATATTGACGTGGTTGTTAATTCGGCTATTACCCTTTTCTCAAAGGGTAGAGTGGTAGCTAACTTCCAATGTAAGGTGATTAATTGGTGCCATAATAACTTTCTCCACTGTGTCTCCGCAGCACTACCCAGACCTGTAGTAATTGTGGTTTTGTGATGGGTACTGGCAAGACAGAGAAGCTGACCCTCAGAGATCGTGAATGGACGTGCCCGCAATGTGGTAGCCAGCACCTTCGTGATTGGAATGCGGCTCAGAAAATTTTGGCAAAAGGCTTAGCCAGTATCTAATTAGTAGGTCCGTATTGTCAACTTGCGGACAATAAAGGCTTTGGTAATTAACGCTTAAATC
Source organism: Bombilactobacillus mellis (assembly GCA_013346905.1). Classification (GTDB taxonomy): domain Bacteria; phylum Bacillota; class Bacilli; order Lactobacillales; family Lactobacillaceae; genus Bombilactobacillus; species Bombilactobacillus mellis_A. Next base: position 1,034,795 of record JAAEDX010000001.1, on the reverse strand, counting down.
CTGCAAGAAGGTAAAGGCTGTATTTAAGCAAATTTTGGTCGTTGCCCCTTCAGGGGCAATTCTCACAAGCTCCCGACTTTAGTCGGGAGTGGTTGACTATCTGGAAATTGGTAAATTAGATCAGCTCCATTTAGTAGTTTCAGCACCGCTTAAGTCATCGTTTATCAACATACCAACATGGTCCACTGATTGAAGGGAACTAGTGCATGAAGTTATTTCAGAAGTATTCATACTGTAAAAAAACTCACGATCGTTGATGTTAACGCTGCTATAGATATAAAAAATTAAGCTTGAAACCAGCCTTGATAAAATAGGATAAACACCAGAAGTTCGGTGTTTTAGTACTGATGTAGTTCATGAAATCTTATCCGTATACATCCATTGAATAATAGATTTGTCTCCAACTTTCACTTCATTAGATAGAGTGGCAGGTTGAACAAAATCAGCCATATATATCCAACCTCCATTTTGTCTATTATCATTTAAGTCACCGATTGAATATATATACGGATAACCATTAATATTTTTAATTTTAAAATCAATGTTTTTTTCAATAAAATAATTTTTAGAAATATCATATACTGATAAATTACTATTCCAATTTAAGTCTCTGGAAATAGTATATATTTTTTTAATTCTTGGATTATTTTTTCTAAACTGTAACGGAGTAACTCTAGTTTTTTGTTTAAAAATTTTAGTAAAGTAACTGGATTGTGTAAAGCCTATTTGTCGTATTAACTTATTAATTGATATATTAGTTAATAATAATTTTTCTTGTGCTAAGGCTATTTTTTTCATATTAATATAGTTAATAAAATTAGTATTAAAATGCTTTTTTAAAATGCGACTTAGATATGCTGGAGAAATATAGAGTACTTGAGAAACATTGTTTAATGTAAGATTTTTATTAAAATTATCATTAATATATTTTATCGCGTCTCTAATTGTTTTATTCATATGATCATTACAATTATTAACTTTATCAAGTTTATTTTTTTTATTTGTAGAGGGTGTACTTTTTTTGTCTGTATGCCAAAATATAGAATAATTTTGAGTAATTAATTGAAAGAAATAATTTATATTATCAATATTGATAAATTTTAAAGTAAATGCCTGTTTTTCTTGAAGCTTTAAATAATTTTTAATTGTACAATCGAGGTAATTTTTTAAAAGTAGTAATTTTTTATTTGAGTAGTCATACGTACTTATTAGTAAAAAAAATCCTTCTAATTCATAGTCAAAGATAAATGGATAAGCATAAATCTTTTTTTTATCTATTTTTTTAAAAAAATTATTTATATTTTCTTGCTTTTCAATAGTTATAGATTTTGTTTCTATTGCTAAATCTTTATTAATAAAGATTGTTTCAATTGGAACAAGTGAAGAAAACGCTTTTATTATCTTTCTAATTGAGGGTGATAGTTGTTTATGCTGATTGCACTCATAATACATGGTTTTGAACTCCTACTTAAAAATACAATTTTGGATTTAAATATTGATAATTATAACTTTATATTGTTAAGTAATTAACAATATTTTTGATTAAAATTACTCCCATAAGAATATACATAGCTACATTTTAGCATTTTCTTGTACATTAAAAAAAGTAAGTATAATAAATTATTTGGGCAAAAAGCAATAAGAATCTTGTTATAAAATAAACAAGTGCTTGTTTAGTAATCGCTTTCTATTAGTATGAAACTATTTAGTTAGGAGGATATATGATATGGAACAGGAAGCATTAGGATTAATTGAAACTAAAGGATTGGTTGCGTCAATTGAAGCTGCTGATGCAATGGTCAAAGCAGCTAATGTTGAACTAGTTGGGCAGGAAAAGATAGGACATGGATTAGTAACTGTAATGGTTCGTGGTGATGTTGGTGCTGTGAAAGCATCCGTAGGAGCAGGAGTTCAAGCTGCGGAAAGCATAGGTGAAGTGATTTCTAATTATGTAATTCCACGCCCACATACGGATGTTGAGAAAATTCTTCCGCACAAAAATTAAGTAAAACTAGTAACTATATAATTTTTTATTGCCATAACAATTTTGCATTTTTATGGATATAGTTGAATTTTATATTGTTAGGAGGCAATTATATTGAGCAACTTTCTGAATTCTACTAGTACCGTTCCAGAGTTTGTTGGTGCTACTTCAGCCGGTGATACAATCGGAATGTGTATTCCGAGTATTGATCCTATGTTATTAGATAAACTACATGTTACGAAGAAATATTCGGTTATTGGTATTTTAAGCTCGAGAACAGGTGCTGGGCCACAAATCATGGCTATGGATGAAGGAGTTAAGGCTACTAATACGGAATGTATTGACGTTGAATGGCCACGTGATACTAAAGGTGGTGGTGGTCATGGTTGCCTAATTATTATTGGTGGTTTTGATCCTTCAGATGTTCGCCAGGCAATTAATGTGGCTTTAGATAATTTAAAGCGTACCTTGGGAGATGTTTATAATTCCTTAGCTGGTCATCTTGAACTTCAGTATACTGCTCGTGCTGCAGGTGCGGCTCATCTAGGATTAGGTGCTGTGGAAGGGAAGGCTTATGGTTTGATTTGTGGCTGTCCTTCTGGTATTGGAGTAGTAATGGCTGATACTGCCTTAAAAACTGCTGGAGTTAATGTTGTCGGATTTGCTTCACCAAGTCATGGGACTAGTTTTTCTAATGAAGGCACCTTGCATATTTCTGGTGATTCCGGTGCTGTTAGACAAGCTGTTATTGCTGGACGTGAAGTTGGTCTTAAATTATTAAGTCAATTAGGTGATAAACCTATTAATGATTTTCCATCTTATATTCATTAGATATGATATAGCATAGGAAGGAGAAACTAAATTAATGAAACGTCAAAAACGGTTTGAAGAACTTGAAAAGCGTCCGGTTCATTTGGACGGATTTGTTAAAGAGTGGCCACAAGAAGGATTTATCGCAATGATGGGTCCTAATGATCCGAAACCTAGCATTAAAATTGATAACGGTACCATCACTGAAATGGATGGTAAAAGCATTGATGACTTTGATTTGATTGATCTTTATATTGCAAAGTATGGTATTAATCTTGAGAATGCTGAAAAAGTTATGGCAATGGATTCAGAAAAAATTGCCAAAATGTTGGTGGATCCTAGTGTATCAAGAAAGGATGTTATTGATGTAACGACATCTATGACTCCAGCTAAAGCGGAAGAAGTTATTAGCAAACTTGATTTTGGTGAGATGATTATGGCTACCAAAAAAATGCGCTCACGTCGTACACCGGCTACTCAATGTCATGTTACTAATTCTGTTGATAATCCAGTACAAATTGCTGCCGATGCTGCTGATGCAGCTTTACGTGGCTTTCCAGAACAAGAGACTACAACCGCTGTGGCTCGCTATGCACCATTGAATGCGATTTCTATTTTAATTGGTTCTCAAACGGGTAGGCCTGGGGTTCTTACACAATGTTCAGTAGAAGAAGCTGCAGAGTTGACTTTAGGTATGCGTGGTCTTACTGGATATGCGGAAACTATTTCGGTTTATGGTACCGATCGGGTATTTACGGATGGCGATGATACCCCTTGGTCTAAGGGATTTTTAGCATCTTGCTATGCCTCACGTGGAATAAAGATGCGCTTTACATCTGGTTCTGGTTCTGAAGTTATGATGGGTTACGCTGAAGGAAAATCAATGTTGTATCTTGAAGCGCGTTGCATTTACATTACTAAAGCTTCTGGTGTTCAAGGATTACAAAATGGTGGCGTTAGTTGTATCGGTATACCGGGATCGGTGCCTTCAGGTATTCGTTCAGTATTAGGTGAAAATTTATTATGTATGATGGTTGACTTAGAGTGTGCCTCGGGTAATGATCAATCATTTTCTCACTCTGATATGCGAAGAACTGAAAGACTCCTTGGACAGTTTATTGCTGGTACAGATTATATTTCTTCTGGCTATTCTTCAGTACCTAACTATGATAATACTTTCGCAGGTTCCAATGTTGATGCTATGGATTATGATGATTACTATGTGATGGAACGAGATCTTTGTATTAATGGAGGTATTCATCCAGCTAGTGAGGAATCAATTATTAGAGCACGTAATAAGGCTGCTAAAGCTCTGCAATCCGTATTTGAAGATTTAGGATTGCCAAAAATTACAGATGAAGAAGTAGAAGCGGCTACTTATGCTAACACCCATGATGATATGCCAAAAAGAGATATGGTGGCTGATATGAAAGCGGCACAGGATTTAATGGATCGGGGAATAACTGCTACTGATGTTATTAAAGCTCTTTTTAATCATGGATTTAAAGACGTTGCTCAGGCAGTATTAGATTTACAAAAACAAAAAGTTACAGGAGATTTTCTTCAAACCTCATCCATTTTTGATAAAAATTGGAATGTTATTTCTGCTATTAATGATGCTAATGATTATCAAGGACCAGGCACTGGATATCGTCTAGATGAGGACAAAGAAGAATGGGAAAAAATCAAGAATATACCATTTGCTATTGATCCTGAGAACATGGAATATTAGGGAATGGAGACAAAAAAATGGCTGAACAAATTGATGAAAATTTATTACGACAAATTATTCAAGAAGTTTTAAGTGAAGTTAAAAGTAGCGATACTCCAATCCATTTTAATAATGAAAAATCAACTGATCATAGTAATAGTACTAATGAACAAATTGAAAGTAGTAGCTCTAGTTGGTTTAGGATCAAAGGTATTGCTAAACAGGGTTATTCTAAAGATGAAGTTGTTATTGCTGTAGGGCCAGCATTTGCAGATACTTTAACCAAAACTATGACAGGAATTCCTCATAAAGAAGTTTTGCGACAAGTAATTGCTGGAATTGAAGAAGAAGGATTAAAGAGTCGAGTAATTAAGGTTTATCGGACTTCTGATGTTTCTTTCTGCAGCGCAGCTGGTGATAAATTATCAGGTTCAGGAATTGCGATTGGTATTCAATCTAAAGGAACGGCTGTTATTCATCAAAAGGACCAGGATCCTCTAACTAATTTAGAATTGTTCCCTCAGGCTCCAGTTCTAACACCTGAAACATATCGTGCAATTGGTAAGAATGCAGCTCTATATGCTAAAGGAGATTCTCCCCAACCTGTGCCAACTGTAAATGATCAAATGGCACGTGTACAATATCAAGCTTTATCGGCATTATTGCATATTCAGGAAACTCATAAAGTAGTTCAAGGCAAGCCTGAATATGATGTTGAAATTAGCTTTTAGCAAGGAGGTAAGAAAATGAGCGAAGTTGATGATTTGGTTTCTGAGATCATGAAGCAAATGAGCAATAAGGGTGAAGATGACGTTACTTCTCAAGAAACTCATAAGGCTAAAGGTTTAGATGCGAGTGATTATCCCCTTTATTCTAAACACCCAGAATTAGTACATTCACCATCAGGTAAGAACTTAGATGACATAACTATTGATAATGTTTTAAATGGTAAGATTGGATCCCATGATTTACGCATTACCCCCGAAACTTTGAAATTACAGGGCGAAATAGCAGCTAATGCTGGTAGACCAGCTATTCAGCGTAATTTTCAACGTGCAGCTGAGTTGACAAGTATACCAGATGAACGTCTTCTGCAAATGTATAATGCTTTACGTCCATATCGTTCTACTAAACAAGATCTTTTAGACATTTCTGAAGAATTAAGGACAAAATACCACGCTAATGTTTGTGCAGAGTGGTTTAAAGAAGCAGCAACATATTATGAAAGCCGTAAAAAATTAAAGGGTGATAATTAGATATTAAGGAGTTTTAGTTATGGCAACTGAAAAGGTTATAGGAGTTGATATTGGAAATTCTTCCACTGAAGTTGCTTTAGCCGAAGTTTCTGATTATGGCCATATTGAATTTATTGGATCAGCTCTTTCAGCAACAACAGGTGTTAAAGGGACCAAAGAAAATTTAATAGGAATAAAAAACTCTATTAATAAAGTAATTAATCAAAGTAATTTGTCTGTTAGTGATATTGATCTTATTAGGATAAATGAGGCTACACCAGTTATTGGCGATGTAGCAATGGAAACAATTACCGAAACTATTGTTACAGAATCAACGATGATCGGGCACAACCCGGATACACCCGGAGGAAGGGGAATTGGGTCTGGGTATACTATTTCAGTTTTGGATTTGATTCAACAGTCTGATAAGAAAAAAGACTATATTGTGATTGTTCCTGAAAAAATCGATTTTGAAGATGCGGCTAAATTAATTAATGCCTACGTTAAAGCCGGTTTTAAAATTACAGGAGCTATTTTACAAAATGATGATGGCGTTTTGGTTGAAAACCGTTTAGAAAGTAAAATTCCAATTGTTGATGAAGTTGCTATGATTGATAAAGTTCCTATTAATATGTTGGCGGCTATTGAGGTGGCTGATGAAGGAAAAGTTATTTCACAATTGTCTAATCCCTATGGAATTGCAACCTTATTTCATTTAAATCCTGAGGAAACTAAAAATATTGTTCCAGTTTCCAGAGCCTTAATTGGTAATAGGTCAGCTGTTGTTATTAAAACCCCAGCTGGTGATGTTAAAGCTAGAGTAATTCCAGCAGGTAAACTTCAGATTACTGGTGACCAGGGTACTGAACAAGTAGATGTAGCTGCTGGTGCAGATGCTATTATGAAAAAAATGTCTGATTTTCATACTATTCAAAATATTACTGGTGAATCAGGAACTAATGTCGGTGGCATGTTAGAAAAAGTTAGACAGACAATGGCTAACTTGACTGGCAAGCGTATTAATGATATTGATATTCAAGATTTACTTGCGGTTGATACGCAGGTGCCGGTAAAGATTCGTGGAGGTTTGGCTGGAGAGTTTGCAAATGAATCGGCTGTCGGGATAGCAGCCATGGTTAAATCCGATCATCTGCAAATGCAAGTTATCGCGGATCTAATTAAAAGTGAGTTTCATACTAATGTAGAAATAGGTGGTGCCGAAGCTGAAGCAGCTATTAATGGTGCCCTAACTACCCCGGGAACTGATAAACCGTTAGCTATTTTGGATTTAGGCGCTGGTTCTACTGATGCATCAATAATTAGTCCTAATAATGAAATCGTTGCTATTCATTTAGCTGGCGCTGGTGATATGGTAACAATGATTATTAACTCAGAGTTGGGTTTGGATAATATTTATTTGGCAGAGGATATAAAAAAATATCCTTTAGCCAAAGTTGAAAATCTATTCCAATTACGACATGAGGATGGTTCAGTACAATTCTTTGATGAACCACTATCTTCGGAGCTATTTGCGCGTGTTGTTGCAGTTAAACCTGAAGGTTATGAACCGCTACCTGGCAATGTAAATATTGAAAAAGTGAGATTAATTCGTCAAACTGCAAAGAAACGTGTATTTGTTATGAATGCTCAAAGGGCTTTAGAATATGTTAGTCCAACAGGAAATATTCGTGATATTCCGTTTGTTGTGATTGTTGGTGGTTCAGCTCTTGATTTTGAAATTCCTCAATTTGTGACAGATGAACTATCACACTATAATTTAGTTGCTGGTAGAGGTAACATCCGTGCGATAGAAGGTCCTAGAAATGCGGTAGCTACGGGATTAATACTTCGCTATGCTGAAGAGAGAAGGCTTTCTAATGAACAGTAATTCAGATCGTCCTTCAATTATAGTTGGTATAAAGCCTAATCAGAAAATTCATGATAACATGCAGCCATTATTTAATGGTATTGAAGAAGAAAAGATTCCTGTAACTACACAAATAATATTAGTAGACGACATTGTTGAAAGAGCATATAAAGCATCGTTAGCATCTAGATTATCTGTAGGAATTGCTATTGAAGATCAGAGAGTCGTAGTACATTATAAAAATTTAAAAGCTGGTGAGCCATTGTTTGATGATACTACTGCTAATAAGACTCATTTAAGAATGCTTGGTGCCAATGCTGCACGACTAGTTAAGGGTATTCCATTTAAGAAACAAGATGAATAGGTGATTTAATAATGAGAGCATTAGGCTATATTGAATGTAATGGATTATCTGGTGCAATTGTTGTTGCTGATAAAATGTTAAAAACTGCAGATATTGAATTAACTAGTATTCAAAATACTAGGGGTTATGGATGGATAGCCTTAGAAATTTCGGGTGATATAGCTGCCGTATCAGTTGCGGTGGAAACTATAAAAACTACTTTACCTGATATATATGTAACTTCAGCAGTATTCGGAAGTCCTTCTGTAGGTTTAGATAAATTAGGCGAGACTGATTTATTTAAACATGATAATAAAAAAGTAGAAGCCGCTACTAATTTAAATCAGCAGCAAGTTGAAGAACCAGTACAACATGATACAGAAAATGTTAACATTTCAAAAGATGATACATTAAATATTAATATTACTGATGATAATGAAACTATTACATGTAATTTATGCGGAGATCCAGCATGTCCTAGAAAATTAGGAGAGCCGCATAAAAATTGTATACATTATAATGAATTTAAGAGCAAATAGGAGGAAAAACTTATGAATAATGCATTAGGTATGATTGAAACGAAGGGGTTGGTTGCATCTATTGAAGCTGCTGACCAAATGGTAAAAGCGGCTAATGTTCAAATGATGGGTCAAGAAAAAATTGGTAGTGGTTTAGTTACTGTTATGATCCGTGGTGATGTTGGAGCTGTAAAGGCAGCTGTAGATGCTGGTGTCCATGCAGCAGAAGGTGTAGGAGAAGTAGTCTCTTCTTATGTAATTCCTCGTCCGCATGAAGAAGTAGAGAAAATTTTACCAAATAGTGATTCTATTACATCTGAAGAATAATTGATAAATTAAATTAAAAGGATGGCTTTTTATGGATGAAGAACATCTAAGAGTTGTTATACGTAATATTATAAAGGAAACTCTTAATTCTAACTTGGTTCCTATTGGTGTATCTAATCACCATGTTCATTTAAGTGAAGGAGATTTTAAAAAGTTATTTCCTAATCAAGAAATGACAATTCTGAAACATTTGAAGCAGCATGCTGATTTTGCTTCTACCAAAACATTAGATATTATTGGTCCTAAGGGTTCAATTAAACATGTAAGGGTTTTAGGGCCTTATCGAAATCATTCCCAAGTAGAAATTTCTAGATCGGAATCATTTCTATTAGGAGTTGATGCACCAATTCGTTTATCTGGAAATTTAGAAGATACTCCTTCGGTTAAATTAAGAACTAAAGATGCTGAAATTGAAGTCCAAGGTGTGATTGTTGCTAAACGTCATATCCATATGAGTTTAGATGATGCTAAAAGATTTGGCGTTAAGTTAGGTGATACTATGCAAGTATCAGTTGATGGTAATGGTGGTCGTAAAATGATTTTTGATGATGTAATTGCACGTCCACGTGAAGATTTTGTCTTGGAGATGCATATTGATACCGATGAGGCTAACGCAGCTAATATTGGTATGGGGAGCACTTCTTATGGAAAGATAGTCATTAAAAAAAATAATTAAATTAAAAGATTAAGGAGGGTGTATTGATGGATAACCTTGTTGCACAGGTTATGAGTCGATTAAAACAAAGAGAACAATCTATCTTTAATTTGACATTTAATAAAAATATAGACCCATCCGATAATCAAGTTTTTATTGATCATGGAATAATAATTATTAAAAACGTTTCGATTAATTTAATTATTGACTTATATACAATTAATACTAGTAATCCTTGGGTTAATTGGATACTAGAAGGAATTAGTTATGATGTTCAATTCCAATTATTAATCATTAAACGAATGGTTAATTTTATACCAAGAACAATGATTTTAGATTGGCCCATCTTATTTATTGTTGATAACGAATTCCCGCTTATTGCAAGTTGTAATCGTATAATTAGCAGATCTGAAATAGCAGCTTCACCCGATAATTCTATAATTATTCAAACTAAAAATCAGAAATTTACTGATGAAGCAATAGATGTTTGTAGGGTCAAAAATATAGAGATTAAGATGAGGACTGAAGAAAATTGTATATGGCAAAAGTCATAGGTAGCGTTGTTTCAACACAAAAGGATGAATCTTTAGTTGGTAAAAAATTAATGATTGTTCAACCAGTTAATTCACAAGGAGATCCCATTCGCTGTGAAGAAGTTGCTGCTGATTCCGTCAATGCTGGCATTGGCGAATACGTACTAATTGTTCGAGGAGCAGGTGCTAGATTTGCTGATAAAAAGGCCAAAACTAAAGATACTAATATTCATGATGTCAATGATTGTTCGATTGTCGGCATAATTGATCAATTTGATAAATAGAGTTTTGTATCCATCATAAATGTATTTTCAGTTACTTTAAATAATAGCATATCCCCAAATTCCATGGGATCAAATAAGAATTAGTATTGGTAGATTGATTCTGTCAAGTACACAAAAGTCAAGCGGTGCGATAGTTTTTAATCGTGTTTGCCTTCATGAGGCTATCTAAGTCGCGATTATTAAGCCACCCATGGATATTAGAAATTCCAGTAGCTGGTTTTTTTAGTCGCTGCTCCAGGGTTTGAATGCGTTGTTGAACAATAGAAATAGGTATTTGCACTTGTTTTAACAGGTAAAGTTTGCGATTCATACCCATTCATTTCATTATAAATAAAACGACTAGCGTCACTGTTACGCTTGATTAAGTGTTTTTGTTCTGATGAAGGAAAGCCCCTCATCTTAAACCCATAATGATAGGCAGTTGGGCCATCATTTTACTCATGCAGCTTGCACCTCCTCAATGTTGATTACATTAATAATAGCATGAGAGTTATCTGGAATTAAGATAAGTTTAATTTTTAGCAAGCTAAGCGAAAAACCATTAATTAATAGGCATTCATCTGCCTGATTAAAATCAGGAGATTTCTGCCTTTGGTTTTAATTAAAGTATGTAACATTTTAAATTCTCTACCGTAGAGCTTTATACGGGTAACAGACATAAGATTAAGTATAGATTAAATCTAACTATCTATATTAGAATACTGATAATGACAGCGTTATAAAAGTGTAGTGAATAAAATCTAATCATTATTCACAAGTAATTACATTTTGGAAAGCAGGATCCGAGATGGCTATTTATACAAAAGGCGGCGATAAAGGTAAAACTAGTTTATTTGATGGAATTAGAGTTTACAAGGATTCTTTAAGAGTTGAAGTTTATGGAACTTTTGATGAATTAAACGCTAATATCAGCTTAGCGGATAAGTTTTGTCAAAATTTGCGAAATAAACATATTCTACAAAAAATTGAATATAACATGTTTTACCTTCAAGGAGAAATCGCTACCAAAAATACAGAAAAATTTTACAAAAGTAGTAAGATTATTACTGCTTCGGATATACATTATCTTGAACAGATAATTGATGAATATCTTGTAGAGTTGCCTTCTGTAAATAGTTTTATTCTTCCTGGTTCAAGTGTTGCAGGCGCTCAATTGCATGTATGTCGTACTGTGTGTCGTCGTGCTGAAAGATTATTTGTCAAATTGTCAGATACTGTAAAATTTAGACCAGAAATAGAGCAGTATATTAACCGGTTATCTGATTTTCTTTATATTATGGCTAGATCTGAAGATTATGAAGAAATGATTAACCACGTAACGGAAAAAGTTTGTAAACGTTATTTAAAGTTAAAGGATGAATATAAAAAATGAATGAAGAGCAAGTTAGTAAAATTATTAAAGATATCATTAACAATGATAAAACAATAAATTTGTTTGATCTTCATAAAATGGAAAAAGTTATTGATGCTGCTATTTCAAGAGCTAATGAACTTAATGTTGGCGTAACGATTGCTATTATGAAATCTGATCAGGTATTACAAATGAGCTATCATATGCCTAATGCTAACTTGGTAAGTTGTACTCTAGCTCCTAAAAAGGCTTGGTCTGCACTAGCTATGAAAGAACCGACAAAAGATATTAGTAAAGATATTCAGCCCGGAGGAAGTCTATATCAGATGGAAACTATGTTAAATGGAAAATTAGCTTCCTTTGCGGGTGGAATACCATTAGAAATTAATGGGGAGATTGTTGGTGCAATTGGTGTAAGTGGTGGATTAGTAGAAGAGGATCAATCAATTTGTGAAGCAGCAGTATCAGAATTTTTAAAGGAGAGCAAGTAATATGCAAATGGACGAAATTGAAAGTATTGTACGCAAAATCTTAAGTGACGAATTAAATAATACTAATTCAACAATGGCCTCTTCGTCGAATAGTAAAGGACATCATGGTATATTTTCAAATATTAATGATGCAATCGCAGCTGCCAAAGCCGCTCAAGAAGTTTATGTAGATGAGCCTTTTGAAATTCGTAAAAAGGTTATTCAAGCAATTAAAGATGGCTTTAAACCGTATATTGAAAAAATAGCTCAAGATATTAAAGAAGAGACTGGTATGGGCACTGTTGAAGCTAAGATTATTAAACTTAATAATGCTTTATACAATACACCAGGACCAGAAATTCTAAATCCAGAAGCCGAAACTGGTGATGGCGGGCTAGTAATGTATGAATATTCACCTTTTGGTGTAATTGGTGCTGTAGGTCCAAGTACCAATCCGGCTGAGACAGTGATTGCTAATTCAATTATGATGTTAGCAGGTGGGAATACCGTTTATTTTGGAGCTCATCCTGGAGCTAAGAAAATCACAAAATGGACGATTGAAAAGTTGAATGAATTTGTCGTAAAAGCAACGGGGCTGCAGAATTTGGTAGTTAGCATTGAAGAACCGACTATTGAATCAGTTCAAGAGATGATGCAACATCCAGACATAGCGATGCTATCGATTACCGGTGGTCCAGCAGTAGTTCACCAAGCTTTGGTTAGTGGTAAAAAGACCGTCGGGGCCGGCGCTGGGAACCCACCAGCCATCGTTGATGCGACCGCAAATATTGCTTTAGCTGCTCATAATATTGTTGTTTCAGCTGCTTTTGATAATAATATTTTATGTACTGCAGAAAAAGAAGTTGTAGTCGAAAAAAGTGTTAAGGATGAATTGATTGATAGGATGCAACAAGAGGGAGCCTTCTTAGTTAAAAATCCTGAGCAAATTGATAAATTAGTGCAAATGACTATTCAAGAGAATGGGACTCCAAGTCGTAAGTATATTGGAAAAGATGCAACATTTATATTGGATTCAGCTAATATTTCTTATACAGGCAATCCTAAAGTGATCATTTTTGAAGCCCAAAAGGAACATCCATTAGTTAAGACAGAAATGTTGATGCCATTATTACCAATCGTATGTTGCCCAACCTTTGATGATGCTTTGAAGACAGCAGTTGAAGTAGAGAATGGTTGTCATCATACGGCTTCTATTCATTCAGAAAACTTACCGCATATTAATCGTGCCGCTCATCGAATGAATACTTCTATTTTTGTGGTCAATGGTCCAACCTTCTGTGGAACTGGATTGACTGAAGATGGCAAAAAATCTGGTGCGTCGGCACTAACAATTGCAACACCTACTGGGGAAGGTACATGTACTGCTAAAACATATACTAGACGTCGGCGTTTGAATTCACCTGAAGGCTTTTCCTTAAGAAGCTGGAAATAATTTAGGAGGTATCTATGGAAGAATTTATTGTGCCAACCCGAATTTACTCGGGAACTGATAGCTTAAACCGTTTAAATAATTTTCAAAATGAAAAAATATTATTAGTTTGTGATGCTTTTTTACCAGGAACTGATACCCTCAAAAAAATTGAAAGCCATATTGATACCAGTAATAAATGTGAGATTTTTTCTGATGTAAAGCCTGATCCTCCTTTAGATAATATTATGAAGGGTGTTCAACAATTTCTTAAATTAAAACCTACTATTATGATTGGCATAGGAGGTGGGTCTGCTTTAGATACTGGTAAGGGGATTAGATTTTTTGGAGAAAAATTAGGAAAGCTTAAAATTAAACAATATGTTGGCATTCCAACTACTAGTGGAACAGGATCAGAAGTTACTAATACAGCTGTTATTTCTGATACTAAAAATAAGAAGAAAATTCCAATTATGGAAGATCACTTAACACCAAATTGTGCCCTGTTAGATCCTGAACTAGTTTTAACCGCACCTAAAAGTGTAACTGCTTATTCTGGAATGGATGTTTTGACTCATGCATTAGAATCCTTAGTAGCCAGTAAATCTAATGTAATGACGGATGCTTTAGCGGAAAAAGCTATTGATATAATTACAAATAATTTAGTTACATGCTATCGGCATGGTGATAATATTGAGGCACGACAGATAGTTCACGAGGCTTCAAATATTGCAGGAATAGCGTTTAATAATGCCGGTTTAGGTATTTGCCATTCCATTGCTCATCAATTAGGTGCTAATTTTCATGTGCCCCATGGATTAGCTAATACGATGTTATTACCATATGTTGTGAATTACAATTCACAACATTGCGATAAGGCTATGCATAAATTTGCTGTAGCAGCTAAAAAAGCTGGAATTGCTACGCCAAGTATTAGTGATAGGCTAGCAGTGCAAAGATTAATCAATAAAATTAGAGATATGGCGCGGCAAATGAATTGTCCAATGACTTTGCAGGCATTTGGTGTAGATTCTAAAGATGCTACAAATGCTACAGATGTTGTAGTCGAAAATGCAAAAAAGGATGCTACTTATCCCACTAACCCTGTAAATCCAACAGATGAAGATTTAAAGAATATTTACGAATCAATAATTCGTTAAATGTATCAATAGCAGATGGAGTGTGATATGAATGTCCAAAAAAATTCTTGCCGTAAATGCAGGAAGTTCCTCAATTAAATTTAAATTATATTTAATGCCGGAAGAAAGATTGTTAATAACTGGTTCTGTAGAAAACATCGGTCAAAGCACTAGTCAAATATCATATAAAACTGAAAAAGGTAAAAATACTAGATTAGTGCCATTGAAAGATCATTCTAAAGCTATTAGTCATATAATTGATGTTTTGATGAGTAGCGGCGTGATTAATGATAAGAGCGAAATCTATGGTGTCGGTCATCGGATTTCTCATGGCGGATCTTATTATACTCAATCTGTTGAAGTTAATGAAGATGTAAAAAGTAAGATAGATGAGTTAAGTGCAATATCACCACTGCATAATCCAAATGGTTTATTAGGTATTGAAGCTTTTGAAAAGTTTTTACCAAATGCTAAAGAAGTAGTTACTTTTGATACTTCTTTTCATCAAACAATGCCAAAAAAATCTTATATCTATGCCTTACCTTATGAATATTATCGAAAGTATAAAATTAGAAGGTACGGTTTTCATGGGCCATCACATGAGTATGTTTCACAAAAGGCTCGAATAATTTTTGGTAATAAAAATACTACTAAAATTATTAGCTGTCATTTAGGCAATGGTAGTAGTATTACAGCAATCAAGGATGGTAAATCAATTAATACTTCGATGGGATTTTCACCTTTAGCAGGTGTAGCAATGGGTACTAGAAGTGGGGATGTTGATCCTAATATTATTCCATATTTAGAAGAATTATTAAACATTGATTCACATGAGATTAGAAATATTTTGAATAAAAAGTCAGGACTTTATGGCTTATCAGGCATTTCTAATGATGTACGTGAAATTCAAGCCGCTGCTAAAAGCGGAAATAAGCGTGCGCAATTAGCAATTGATGTATTTGTTCATTCTATTCAACAATTTATTGGTGCGTACACTACCGATTTGGGTGGTTTAGATACTTTAATATTTACAGCAGGTATTGGTGAAAATTCTGCCTATATTAGGGAATTAATTTGCCAACAATTAGGATATTTGGGTGTTAAAGTAGACGAGCAAAAGAATAAAAATAATGAATTAATTATTGGAACTGATGATAGTAAAGTAAATGTTGCAGTTATTCCAACAAATGAAGAAATCATGATTGCTCGGGATGTTATAAATATCGTTGATAAATAGTTGGAGATGCTTTTATGGGTCGTGACATAGAAAGATCAATTCAGGAGTATGTTCCTGGCAAACAAGTTACTTTGGCTCATATTGTTGCCAACCCTACCCCTGATATATATGAAAAATTAGGAATCCAAATTACTAAAAATGCTTTAGGAATTTTAACAATAACTCCTAGTGAAGCATCTATCATTGCCGGAGATATTGCTACTAAATCCAGCAATGTTAGTTTGGGATTTATCGATAGATTTAGTGGCTCAGTAGTTGTAGTTGGAGAAGTTTCCGAAGTAGAATCAGCTTTAAGACAAGTTGTTGAAAAGCTGCAGATATTATTAGGATTTGATGTTCCATCAATTACTAGAACGTAATAGCTTTAAATAATTATATTCATTTACAGTAGTGTTTTGTAAATGAATTTTTTTTGAAATAGGTGAAATTTATTTATGAATTGTAGTCGTGTTTTTGGGATAAAGAATGGCTTCAATTTTCGTGAGTTAGGTGGTTATTGTACGTTAAATAACGAACTAATTAAATGGCATAAATTATTAAGAACTTCCAATTTAGCCATTTTAAATCCTCAAGAATGTTCAGAAATTTATGATTATGGAGTTCGTACGATTATCGATTTAAGATCACCTTCCGAAATTAATTTACATCCTGATCGGTTACCATTAAATATCAAATACTTTCAGATACCTGTTTTTAAAAGTGACCAAACTGAAAGCAATATTGAAATTAATAATACTAAAAGATTGTTTTCGCAAGATACTAAAGCCGGATTTAAAAGAATGATGAGGATATATCGACAAATGGTTATTAATCCAGGCCCTCAACAAGCTTATCAGCAATTCTTTGAAGTATTAACACAAAGGTGTACTTACGGAGGTATATTATTTCATTGTTCTGCTGGCAAGGATCGGACAGGGTTAGCAGCAATTTTTCTGTTAAATGCTTTAGATGTTCCTGAGCGGATAATCAAACGAGATTATTTACTAACTAACAAATTCTCTCAAAAACGAATTCAAGAAAGATTGGATTATGCACAAAAGCTGCACATAAATAAAGCATATTTAAATTCTATTTATGATCTTTCAACAGTAAACGAGTATTACTATGATCAAGCGATTTCTTTAATTAACTATGAATACGGAGGCATGCATAATTATATTCATGACGTATTATCCGTCGATAAATTATGTCTTGCAACTCTCAAATCTAATTTTTTATTAAAAAGCAGTAATTAGGTGATAATTTAAAAACGTTTTTTTATTAGACATGGTAAACCTGTGTCAATTAAAATAATATTCAATAATTGGTAATTGGATAATAAATTGAAAAAACCAAAGGAAAGAAATTTCCTGATTTTAAGCAGGCGGATGAATGCCTATTGATCAGACACGTATGCGGACAAAACATAAGGGGCTTTGTTAATTAAGTGCGTAAGATTTGCCCCAGGCAATCGCTGTGTCCAAGAAGGTGCTCCCACCAGGGTCAATTCTCACAAGCTCCCGACTTTAGGTCTCTAGTGGTCGTTGACCTTAATCGTCTATTTAGTTCCATTTATTTAGAAGGGAAAATGAATGTGAGTCTCGTTGAAATTACAATGACATTTATTGGTTTGAATATTGATACTTTTATAGCGCTATTATCTTTAATAAATAAGCATAGTGATAAATCTATTATATTAGGTTATTCCTTAGCCAATTTAACTCTTTGGATACTAGGGGTATTAATAAGTAAAAGTATTGCTGTCTTTTTTCCTGATTGGATAACAGGTTTTATGGGAATTATTCTAATAATTTTGGCTTTTAGACCCTATAAAGAAAATAAGATAGAGTCTTTTTCAGATTTGAGGGAAATATTTACATTATGTTTTAGTTTGGGTGGAGATAATCTGTCAGTTTATATTCCGATGGCTGTTAAAATGCAATTTATGGAGATACTCTTTATTTCCTTGTTATTCATTGTGTTTACTTTTTTAACCGTGCTATTGGGAAAGTTGGTATTAAAAATAAATATTTTAACTGATATTATTGAGAATTACGGGGGTTATAGTACTAAATTAGTATATATAATCGCTGGAATCTATATTGTTGTTAAGAGTAAATTGTTATTACATTTATTTTGAGATGATTGATTTTGGCTGATATCAACTAACTTGTCAATATTCTTGTCAATATTAATGTTATTAACAGCAGAGACCAGAAATATCAGTTGCACTCATTGTACTTAAGGTCTAGAAACAGAACAATCAATAAAATTCAAAGTAGGAATTTCCGGTATTTAAAGCTGGAAGTTTTTTTCTTTAATTAAAAACAAAGGCAGAAATCTCCTGATTTTAATCAGGCAGATGAATGCCTATTACTCAGTGATTGTCTCCTTAGCTTGCTAAAAATTAAATTTATCTTAATTTTAGATAACTCTCATGCTATTATTAATGTAACCAATAGTAAGAAGGTGCAAGCTACATGAGTAAAACGATGGCCCAACTACCATATCACTATGGGGTTAAGCTGCGGGTCTTTCCTTCTGCGGAACAAAAACGCTTAATCAAGTGTAACAGTGACGCTAGTCGTTTTATTTATAATGAAATGAATGGGATGAATCGCTAACTTTACCAACTGTGACAGGTAAAATTACCTATTGCCATTGTTCAACAACGCATTCAAACCCTGGAAGAGCGCTTAAAAAAACCCGCAACCGGTATTTCCAATATTCACGGTTGGCTTAATAACCGCGACTTAGATAGCCTTATGAAGGCAAACGCGATTAAAAACTATCGCACCGCTTGGCAGCTTTTTCGTCAGGTTCATCATACTGGTGTACGGTTTTTCATAAAAAGCAAATGGCGCAAAAGTATCAAACCTCCTGTCAGTATGCTCAGCAGGTACAAGTACCTGATATGTTGACTGGCAGTGTTAGGTTATTAGATAAAAAGCATCTGCGACTACCTAAAATTGGCCGCTTACGGTTTCGGGGTTTGCCGCCTAAACTGTTACATAAAGCTGCAGTAATTCGGATAGGAACCGTGACCATCTCCATGGACGCCACCGGTCGTTACTATGTTTCGCTGCAATTAGCCTCGGAACAACCTTTTGTGGAGCTGACCTCCACCGCCAGGTGGCTAACCAGCGCCAAAACTTCCTCCACCTGGTCTCCACAACACTAATCAAGAACTACGATTTGGTTGTGGCAGAAGAGTTACGGAGTAAGAACCTACTACGCAACCACGCGTTAGCTTTGAGCATTGCCGATGTGGGTTGGCGGACTTTTTTAGGTATGTTGGCCTATAAGGCTAAGCTTTATGGGCGTCAATTTATTACCATTAATCCTCGCAATACTACCCAAACCTGTAGTCATTGTGGTTTTGTGATGGGTACTGGCAAGACAGAGAAGCTGACACTGAGAGATCGTGAATGGACGTGTCCGCAATGTGGTAAACATCACCTTCGTGATGAGAATGCAGCGCAGAACATTTTGGCCAAAGGCTTAGCGAGTATCTAAGTAGTAGGTCCGTCTGGCAACCTGCGGACCATAAAGGCTTTGGTAAATAGTACGTAAGACCTGCAAGCAGGCAATCGCTGTATCTAAGCAAATTGTGGTCGTTGCCCCTGAGGGACAATTCTCACAAGCTCCCGACTAAAGTCGGGAGTGGTTGACATACTATTCCAGCACTCATTAGAGTGCTTTTTTACATTCACGTGTCAATAACTCATTATCGGATTTCTAAAAGGAGTGGTTGATAAGTTTGAAAGGTAGGAACATAATGACAGAAGAAATTTATGATCTACGTAAAGTATTGAAAGACTTAAAGCAGATTCCGAATCAATATCATGAGACTGATAAAGAAATCGATCCAAATGCTGATTTGGCAGGTGTCTATAGATATATTGGCGCTGGAGGAACAGTAATGCGGCCAACTCATGAGGGACCGGCCATGATGTTCAATAACATCAAAGGATTCCCAAATTCGCGGGTTTTGATTGGATTACAAGCTTCCCGCAAACGAGTTGGAATAATTCTTAATCATGATTACAAAACGCTAGGACACCTGCTAAATGAGGCGGTTACTCATCCTATTGCTCCAGTAAAAGTAACACATGACGAAGCACCTTCTCAAGAAGTAATCATCAAAGCAAGTAGCCCTGGATTTGATATTCGAAAGCTTCTAGCAGCACCTACTAATACCTCCGTCGATGCTGGTCCTTATATTACAATGGGAGTTGTATATGGACATAGCATAGATGGTACTGAAGAAGATGTTACAATCCATCGAATGGTTCTTGAAGACGAGAACACTATTGGTATGTATATCATGCCAGGTGGACGACATATAGGATCATTTTTAAAAGAATATGAAGCCCAGAATAAACCAATGCCAATTACGATTAACATTGGATTAGATCCAGCAATCACCATCGGGGCTACTTTTGAGCCACCAACCACACCGCTCGGTTATAACGAGTTACAAGTTGCTGGAGCATTGCGCAATCAGCCAGTTCAGATTGTTCACGGAACAACTGTAGACGCGTATGCGATTGCCAGATCTGAATGGGTCATCGAAGCAGAAATTCAGCCAAATTCAACAATGCGAGAAGACATCAACACTAATACCGGTTTTGCCATGCCAGAGTTTCCAGGTTATAACGGGATAGCTAACCCTGCTGTAAATGTGGTCAAGATTAAGGCCATTACGCATCGAGAAGATAATCCAATTGTACAGACCACAATTGGGCCTTCTGAAGAACATGTCTCGATGGCGGGAATTCCTACTGAAGCCTCGATTTTGGGATTGGTTGATCGTGCTATTCCGGGTAAAGTTATCAACGTCTATAATCCCCCAGCAGGTGGCGGTAAGCTAATGACTATAATGCAAATTCATAAAGATAATGCTGCAGATGAAGGAATTCAACGACAAGCAGCACTATTAGCATTTTCCTCATTTAAAGAACTGAAGTCAGTTATTTTGGTTGATGAAGATGTCGATATCTTCGATTGGAATGATGTCATGTGGACTATTAACACTCGTTTCCAAGCTGACTTAGATATTATGACACTTAAGGGTATGAGAAATCATCCGCTTGATCCATCAGAATTACCAGAATATGATCCGGCCCAAATAAGAGTACGTGGTATGAGCTCTAAACTGGTGCTGGACGGGACAGTTCCTTATACACTGAGGGACAAGTTTAATCGTGCTAAATTTAAAGAAATGCCAAATTGGAAAGAGTATCTAAAATAGGAGTATGGTCAATGAAAAAAATTATCGTTGGAATTTCTGGAGCAAGCGGTGCTATCTATGGTTTACGACTACTTGAAAATCTTCAGGCTCAAAA
This sequence comes from Bombilactobacillus mellis, assembly GCA_013346905.1. Lineage (GTDB taxonomy): Bacteria > Bacillota > Bacilli > Lactobacillales > Lactobacillaceae > Bombilactobacillus > Bombilactobacillus mellis_A. Next base: position 1,013,575 of record JAAEDX010000001.1, on the reverse strand, counting down.
AGACATTGAAATTCACTTAGTGATGAGCCAGTGGGCAAAAGAAAACTTGTCAATAGAAGCCACCGGTTATTCACAGGCACAGGTTAATTCTCTCGCAGATTTTGTTTACTCTGACAATGATATGGGTGCAAAAATTGCGAGCGGAAGTTTTCAACATTCAGGTATGGTTATCATTCCTGCCAGCATGAAAACTGTTGCTGCAATAGCTACGGGCATTGATGATAATCTTATCGCTAGATCTGCTGACGTTACCCTCAAAGAAAAGCGACCTTTGATTGTTGTCCCGCGTGAAACTCCATTAAGTACAATACATTTGCGTAATCTACTTACGCTTAGCGAAATGAATGTAGATGTAATCCCACCAATACCTGCCTTTTATAACCAGCCAAAAACGATTGATGATTTAATAGATCACACTATCATGAAGATTTTAGATCACTTGCACATCAATAATGATTTAGCACCACGTTGGAAGAGTTTGCCAGATGCTAAGAAGAGGTCAAGGTTAATTCCCGTCACGAGTAAAAATCATAAATTTCAAGTATCAGAACAAGGGTTCACAATGACTGTTTTGGTTTCGCGCGAAAACCTTGATGTGTTAGTACAGCTTATCGGAGGAGATGTCCCACATTTCGGAGTTGTGAGCACGATTGACAACACAGGAAAGATTGAAACACATGCGTTACCAAGCCGTGCAGGTCATGTACACCAAGAAGGCATATTGACAGAACACTTAGCTAACATCATTAAGCCTGCTCTTCAAGGTAACGCTATAATCACTGGAGGTGTGCATGTTAATAACATCACCCCTGAACAAATAGACGCGGCAACATCGATGACTGAAGCACTTGGTGAGCAGCTTGTCGAATGGCTAAGGGCCAACCCCGTAAAGCCACTCAAGATTAGTTTTGCAAGACAACCTCATTAAGAATCAACGTCAACCACTTTTGACTTTAGTCGGGAGTGGTTGACATTCTCCATGCATACAACGGGGTAATCTGTGATAAAAAATGTTTTTCCTTCTTGAAAATTCTAATTCCGATGTAATCCGAATCACCAGCATCTCAAATTGAATTATAAAAAAGGAAAGAGTTAAAAAGATCTTTATAAGAACTTAAAACCAGCTGAAACTTTCAGTAATTTTTAATGTTTTTTAATAGAACGTCTGATCATGCTAAAATAAACATTTTTTTCAAAATAACTAAAAATTGTAGCAAAATTATTATTTATAGTTGCAAAAAGCTTGTTTACAGGGTTGAAGTATTTTATATTTAAACTTATTTGTATCAAAATATATTGGAAAGATAAATATTTTAGTATAGGAGGATATTTTTTGCTGGCTTTCGGGAGTTTATGAAAATTGATAGTTATCATAAAAGGTGGAATATTATAAATGATTACTAAAATAATGAAGATCGCACAAAATTTAGTTTTTTTAATATTGTGTTTAATTTCTATTATCTTCTATAAGATTGATTGTTCTGCTGCGGTTAATCCAGTTAATGTGCAGACAACAGATAATTTTGCCTCATCGCTAATTGATGTCCCACGCTTACATAAAGTTCAGGCGTGTAGCCTGTTAAAAGGTTCCTCTAATGTAACTAGTAGTGGTATTTCAGGCACGTGTAGTTGGAAAATAACAAAAGTAAATGAGTTGAATTATACTTTGGAAATTGGCAGTGGAACATTGGCCACCGGTACTGAATTCAATGAAATCTATGGTTCTACTTCTGGTGGAAGTAACTGGAATTATGATTCTAATAGCAAAAAGATTACAGAAGTGAAAATTGATCAAGGTGTTTCTTTACCGCAAAATGCAACAGGCATTTTTGGCAATATGCCCAGTGTTACAACAATACAGGGTTTAGATAACTTAGATATTAGTAATACTACAAGTATGCGAGACTTATTCGCTGGTTGTAAAGCCTTGACAACTCTAGATTTAAGTAAGTTTGATACTAGTAAGGTTACTGATATGTCTAGTATGTTTAAAAAGTGTCAGAGTTTAACCAGTTTAGATCTCAGCAAGTTTGATACCAGCAACGTTACGAATATGTCTAGTATGTTTAATAATTGTCAGAGTTTAACCAATTTGGACCTCAGCAAGTTTGATACCAGCAACGTTACGAATATGTTTAGTATGTTTAATAATTGTCAGAGTTTAACCAATTTGGACCTCAGCAAGTTTGATACCAGCAACGTTACGGATATGTCTTCTATGTTTAGTGGATGTTCTAATTTAAAAAATTTGGACCTCAATAACTTTGATACCAGCAACGTTACGAATATGTCTTCTATGTTTAGTGTATGTTCTAATTTAACTAATTTGGACCTCAGCAAGTTTGATACCAGCAACGTTGAGAAGATGCCTTCTATGTTTTATAAGTGTTCTAATTTAACTAATTTGGACCTCAGTAACTTTGATACCAGCAAAGTTAGTCTGATGGATAGTATGTTTAATGGGTGTTCTAATTTAACCAATGTTAACCTTAGCAGTTTTAATACCAGCAAGGTTTATAGTATGTTATATATGTTTGATGGATGTAGTAATTTACCTGAACTGGACCTCAGTAGTTTTGACACAAGTGCAATTACGAATATGAACAACATGTTTCGTAATTGTAATAAGTTATGGAAAATAACAATGGGCAAACAATTTAAAATAATAATAAAATACAGTATTGGAAGTTATCCGACAGCACCATTATCTCAAACACATTTTTTTGATGATGGCAAAAATTATATCAGTTCAGGTAATGAGATGTGGCAGGCTGTAAATTCTGGAGACGGAGGAACTGTTCATAAACCTAAAGGTAAAACTTTTAATAATGATCATTTTCTGGAACAAAGAGAAAAAGATGGGCAGGAAACATATGTCTGGGAACATCAATTATTTAATGAAGCGCCTAAAATAGAAATTGACAAAGATAGTGTTAAGAAGAAGGTTAAATATCCCTACGTGGAAGATTATCGTAAATCTGATAATTCACTACCGCCCTTTGAGATAACTGGTAATGTTAGTGATAGTGATAGTGATAGTGTTTCCATTTATTATACAATTGATAAAGAGATCGATCCTAATGATCCTGATCAACTAAATACTATTGGTTGTCTAAGTGATTCGGTAAACACTAAAGAAGGAACTCAAAATTTTAATGTAGGCATTAATAAAAAAGATGATTTAAAAATTCTAGCAACGCCAAAAAAGGGAGGACATAAGATTTGGATTTATGCTCTAGATAGTGGTTCACAAGGAGCTAAAGATAATAGTAAGCTTTCTGACCCAAAGCAATGTTGGATAGCAGAGAATGGAATTATAAACTTTCAATATATTGGGCCTGAGGGAAAAATGCTTAAACAACCAAAAACATTGGTTAAGATAATAAATACCGAGACCAACATTTCTGAGGAGAACCCGGATTATTATTATAAGGTGTCAGACTATTTACCAAAATCTATTTGGACCAGTAGTACACGTTATAGTCTGTCCGAGTTCCCTTCAGATTTAAAAAGCCTGAGCGATAATAAGGATAGAGGCCGCATTCCTAGTACTATAAAAGAGAATGATATAATCAGAACGGTAAGATTAAACTATTATCCGGCTGGTCAGGTAAGCTTGAAACAGGTTCCTAGTTTAGATTTTGGAAGTCATATAAGCCAAAAAGTTTTACAAGGTGATCAGTTGAATTTACAGCACGATGCAAAGCAAGATCTGATAGTTAACGATACAACGCAACGTAATACAACAGATCCAAACTGGCGGCTGTCTTTGGAAATAAAGCCTTTAAAGGATGGTATTGGTTTTTTCAGGTACTATAAAGATGGTAACAATTATGTAGACGTTTCAAATTTTAGCAATATAGCTTCTTCCGAAGATACCGACTTAGATACTAGGGATGCTGCTGCTGGTAAAGAAACTAATATTAGTAATAATTGGTGGAATACGAAGGACAATAAGCAGATAAAGGGTCCAAAGTTGGTTTTGAATCAAGGTAATCCACCAGCGGGTAAATATGTAACCGAGGCAACTTGGAATATTGAAAATGTACCATTATAAAGGGACAATGCTACAGTACTTTTAATTAAAAATAAGATAGAAGCACCTAATAATACAACCCAAACCTGCAGTAACTGTGAAATTGTAATAGAGGATTAAAAATACTAAAAAGCGAAGTCTTGCTGATCATGAGGAACATGTCCATGCCGTGAAGTTTAGTATATTCGTGAATATACTGAAGATAAAAATATCTTAAAAAGGAGTAGTAAGTAATTGACAAAAATAATAATACGCGATCATTTGAGTTTTTTTGTACTGGAAAAGAGTTAATAGCGTAAAAGGTTTAACCATATTTGGTAAGCTTATTGCCTATTATGGTTTAATAAATTTAAAGGCTTTAGGAGTGAAAATACTATGGAGACAACGATTAACAGACTATTGAAGAGTAAAAATATTAGTATTTTAGAAGTTGCAGAAAAAAAGTGCAGTTTCTGCTAGTACTTTGAGAAAAGCAGCCTCTAAACCACTTGAAAACTGGTCGTTAAGAGTGCTTAATGCTTTTGCAATTGGTTTAAATTTAAGAGCAGGCGATCTATTAAATATGTTGCAACCCAAAGAATATAAACTTGATATTAACGATAAAAATCAAACTATTCAGGGTGTTTATGTTTCTAATAAAGCTATGTATCTTGAGCTAAGAGGAATTATTGAAGCAAGTCATCTAGAAGGTTGGAACCCAACTAAAAAAGATGTTGAGAATATATTAGATGGAGTTCTTAATCCAGACCCAGAAGAAGTTAAAGAAATTATGGAAATTTGTGAGGACAGCGATGAGTGACTGGATTAAAGATACACTATATGATAATGGTGTAATGAAAAATAAGCAAAATATCAAAAATCAGCAAAAGCTAGAAGATTTAGAATATCTCCAGTCTTCCAGTCTTCAAGAAGAGCTTTTGTTTTTTTGATTTCTAAGTCTAAAATTACTAATATTCGCGACTTAAAAAATACATAAAATTATGTTTGGTAAATTATATGATTGGGCAGGTAAATATCGTCCGGGTAATTTTCAAAAAAATGGCCATGAATTTTTTGACCATTCACGCTTTGGTTATGCAGAGAAAAATATCAATGATATTATCCACGGGCAACCTCAATAAACAGGCTTAGCAGCAACAGACTATGCTAAATTACTAGATGAAATAAATTTCATGAACTCATTTAGAGAAGGGAATGGTCGTAGTTGCAAGATTTTTTTGCTTGCTTATGCAGCTAATCATGGACAAGTAATTGATTATCCATGCAATAATGAGAAAATGATCACTGCACAGGAAAATGCCGATGTAAAACAAATTTCTAGTTTGATAAGGATTCAAAACTTACCTAGTCGTGACATTGCATTCAAACTTCTAACTGAACAGATAAAAATGTCTAAGAGTCTCAATAAATATTAAGGCTTAAAATTATAGCTTGTCAACCATCCCTGATTAAAGTCGGAATTGGTTGACCAATTATGATTGTTAGTTTTAATCGCAAAAGTTATTTCAATCAAATTTTAAAATTTCGTTTACTTGATGTTATTATTGGATCTGCCATAGGTTTTATTGTAATTTCGTTAATTGTAATTAAAAAACAATTTAATAAATTATAGATAACAGCTATTTTTATCTTTTATACTTATATTTTTTATGGCTTACGATCTGTTAGCAAAGCAATCGGCGACAGAATCAAAACAATCGCCGCTCCTACTAGGTAGGTATGACTGAATGCCTGACTGATTTGTCGATTTTTAGTATGCTTAATTCTTTTCAAAGCTGTTGTTAAGGCTTCTTTTTGTGCCAATTGTTTGAGACCAACTAACAATTTTTTCTGGCCTTGGCTTATTTTCTGATTACCTACATTAACTTTTTGAGAAGCCATAGTCAGTTTAGATATAGCGGTACTTTGATTTTCTAACCTATCTAAGGTAAGTGCTATTTGTTGATTAACGCCTTTTAAGTTGTCAGTAGTTATTGTTAACTTCTTTTGGGCTTGGTAAATCTGGTGAAGATCTGTTCCCTTTTTAGGCTGCGGTAAATCAACTTGAGATTTAGCCGCCTGCTTAAACGCACGTCTTAGTTTCATTTGTTTATTTTTAATTGTTAATTTGGCTGATCCAGTAGTGGAAAATAGGTTATTCAATTGCTGATGAGCAACTTTATTTACTTTTGGTGATAATCGCTGGTGATCAACAATTTGAATGGTGTCTTGATATATATGCTGCTTAGCTGTATTGACATTATTGTCAAGGACCGTTACTAGAATTGCGATTCCTAAACAGGTGCCAATTTGACGCGCTGCGTTAACAATTCCTGAACCAATCCCACTTTTATTTTTTGGCAAATGCTTAACCGAGGCCACTAATGAAACCGAAGAGAATCCAAAACCAACACCGTTAATCACAAGAAAAGTAATGATAACAGCTTTAGGCGTTGTGGTAGTGATAAATGATAAGAGTAGTAAACTAGCTGCCATTACTAATAGGCCGATCAAAGTAACCGGAACTGCGCCAACTTGATCAAATAACTTAGTGCCCAAAGGCATCGATACCATGACTGTTAAGGAAACCGGAATAATAATTAGGGCTGCATGTAACGCTGTATCGTTCAGAACGTCTTGTAAAAAGTAATTTAAAATTAGGGTGGAGCTAACTAATGCAAAGCCGGTTAAAAAGTAAACTAAACTAGAAGCAGTTAAGGTTTTTTCGCGGAATAAATCTAATTCAAGTAGTGGGTGTTTGACTTTACTTTCGATAAAGATGAATAATCCAATAGTTAAGAATCCGCCAATGATTGTTCCTAAGATGATTATCGATTGCCAACCATATTGGCGACCTCCTAATAGGCCAAAGGTTAAACCACCCAAGCCTAGTGTCAAGAGAATAGTTCCTGGTAAATCAATTCTCCCCGCCAAAGATTCGTCATATGATTCCCTTACCCCAATAGCAACAATTAGAAAGGCTACGATGGTTAAGGGAACGTTGATGCCGAATACCCAGCGCCAAGAAGCATATTCAATAATCACACCACCAATCGGTGGCCCTCCAGCAGCGGCTAAAGCCGTTACAGCTCCCACAACGCTAGCAATTTTGGACATATGCTCTTTGCCAAATATTTCAATTCCCATTGGTAAGACAATCGGGGTGATAATGGCACCGCCTAATCCTTGAAAAAATCGAAAAGCAACCAATTCTGGTAACGACGTTGCCAGCATACAAGCTGCCGAAAAACCACCAAATAAGGCTAATCCTAAGAGCATAATTTTTTTACGACCATAACGATCGGCAATTTTTGAACCAGTGATCATAAAAACGGCTAAGGCTAACGTATAGATGATGGCAACCCAACTTGTATCAGTTAGACTGGCATTAAAATGGTTCATAATTTTAGGTAAAGCAATGTTGACGATGGTACTGTCTAAGGTTCCCATAAACATTGCAATTGTTAAACCGATAAAACTAATAATTTTAGTAGCTTTTGACATCTATCAAGCGCTCCTTTCGGTAACAGATGAATATAAAAGAAACATTTGTTACCTTTATTTGCGACTTTTAGTATAATTAATCCTAATAATTAAAACAATCCCTATTGGCTAAGTGCTACAAATTGCTATAATTCGTTACCGATAGTAGAGGAGATGTTAATAAAATGAACGGAAAGCAGCGTATGGCTGAACAGTCTAAGCAATGGTTATGTGAAGCACTTATAAATTTAATGACGAAAGAAAATTTTCAGGACATTTCTATTACTGAAATTGCCCAAACCGCTGAATTATCACGAAAAACGTTCTATCATTATTTTAAAAATAAGGAAGCGGTTATTAATTACCTATGTGAGCAATTGTTCGATCAGTACTTTGAACAATTGCTCCAGCAGAAACCGCAGGTAGGGAAATTGATGTTAAAAACTACTTTTGATATTTTTTTAAATTTTTGGTGGCAAAAGCGGGATTTAACTCAACTATTGCTCCGACAAGGCTTGTTTGATCACTTGAATGAAATTTGGCAACAAAAAGCAATTCCTCGTTATCAACAGTTTGCGGCTCCTTGGCATGTTCAAGGATCTCCTACCCAAGTAAATTATGTGACGGCTTTTCAACTAGGTGGTTTTACTAATATTCTACGCGTCTGGTTGGGCCAAGATAATCCTGAGCCGCCGGAACAAATTAAGAATTTAATGATATTGGGTGCTCAGCAATTAGCCGACAGTTTGAATACTAACTAAGTGAATTTAGGATACACGACCTTTAGCAAGCTTATTTCTAGCTATACTCATCACTTTAGCTTTGTTAAACACCTCAACTAGATGTTTGCCGTAAAGGCAAAATAAAATATGTGTTTCACATGAACAATTATCCAGAGTGCATTAGCGAGGCTGGAAACAGCTGTATTCTTTACATATAGCAAAGGGTATTATGGTAATGTAAATAATTTAAGGATCTGGACTAATAGTTCAACTTTTTATATAAAATGTGTTAATTTGCTTGTGATTATACACAATATTGTGTATAGTATATTTGTAATAAAGAAAAGGGTATGGAAAATGCCAATGAAACCAAGAAAAGCCGTTAAGTTACTTAAAGCAAATGGTTTATATAAAAGTCACAACGAGGTTCACATTTAAAAATGTACAATCCTAAAACGAAAGTTACGACTTTTGTTCCAATTCACTCAAAAGAATTAAAACCAGGTTTGGAACAAGCAATCTTGAAAGAAGCAGGGCTCAAATGAGTCCTTGTTTCTATACCCCTAAACTATAATTCGTAATAGGAGGATTAACATATGAAAAATACCGTTGTTTATCCGGTTATTATGCATCCTGAAGAAGTTGGTTATACAGTTGAGATTCCTGATATTAAAGGCGGCTGGACTCAGGGTGAAGATCTCAAAGATGCTTTAGTAATGGCACAAGACTTGATTGGTTTAGCCCTAGAAGATGTAACTGATTATCCTAAAGCTTCGGTGCTTGAAAACATTGATACAAAAGATAATGAAATTAAAACGATTGTATCAGTTGATATGGATGAGTATCGCCGCAGAAACCCTAAAACAGTACGTAAGAACGTTTCAGTACCTGAGTATTTGGTTAAATTAGGTAAAGAAAAGAATATCAATTTCTCTGCTGTTTTAACTGAAGCTTTACGGGCTAAATTAGAAATTTAGTTAATCATATAATTAGCACTCGCATGGGTGCTTTTTTTGTACTCAAGATTAAAGAATTGAATACATAGTATAATTAGGTGGATTTTACGATATATCTAATTTAACAGCAATCTCAGCCATTTTAGCCGGGAGTGGTTGTCATCAAAATTTTTAATTGTTTGATGTGGCGGAATTGGCAATTATATGAGCCATTCTGATGACAGAAATATATATGCTCGACACCCCAGAAAATATATTTAGTATATCCTGTTACTAGATTTAGTTGTTCAGAAATAATGAAAAAAGATACTGTTTTCATAGTATGTAAGGGAAAATAATAATGAGGTTTTTTGAGACTCAAAATTATTAAAAAATAAGTAAAAAAATTTTTCTTTAAAAAATATCAGGATTTTAAGTTTAATGACGTCAAAAGCAGAATATAACAAGGTTTTACTTTTTAAAAGCTAAAAATAGCTTTAATGTATTGGCTAAATTATGTATTAATTAAAGACATCAAATAAATAAGATATTACATCATGATAGGCAATATTTTTCAACAGATTAAAGATTATAAAGCTTATAATTAAAGGGGAAAGCAGCTTTAGCTAATTATAAAAAATATGATGATCACAGTTTTGATCAGTGTCAAAGGATCATCAAACAAGGCTTCATTAAGATAAACTGTAATACGTTAGATATTAATATAAGCCTAGATTAAATACTAAGTATTAGATATCACAATTATATTAAATTATCATAATAAATAAATACCACTATTTCTTAAAATGTAATAGTGAAAAGATAAAATGAAAATTATCTATAATCTTTTAATAAAAGTAAATTAGGCGAGAATTGAAACTATTAGTAGTACATCAATATAGTTGGATAATAATAGTTATTAGATACCACATTAAAGCTTAAATAATATAATAATTAAGTATCACACTTTATCCAAAATGTGGTATATATTTGATAAAGTATTTTAAAAATATTTTATTAATAATAAATTATAAACTGATTGAAGACGATTTGTGATATTTATTAGTATTAATATATGCTAGATTAAATAGAGCTTATAAGAATTACATTTAATAAGAAATAGTTTACTAAATACCTATGGCAAAATATTGTTTAGGTGATATCTATATAGATAATATAAATTATGAATAAATGCTTTATTAAAAGTATTTTGAAACAGAAATTTAAATTATTAGTAATATATCAATGATATTTTATAATGATATTTGTTAGCTATTACATTTAATACAAAGTATGATGGTTATCATGTATTACAGTTTGTTTAAACCGTGATAGATATGGACATCAATAGATAAATAGTGGTTACTATGATTAATAGGTATCACGTTAGATAACAAATAAATTATCTAATAGGTATGACAGTACATGAAATATGTGATACTTTTTTAGATATATATATAATTTGAATAAAATACTGTTATAACAGGATAAAATAACTAAACTAAAGCTATAAGTGATATATAATATATATTAATATTGGTGATTAAAAATAATAATTACTAGATATTACACTTAACAACAAATGATTATGTGATATGTGGTATTTGAATTACTGTTTAGTGCTGAAAAAATTGTTTTTGTCGGAAATATTGGTGTTTTTTGTAATATATTATAATTTCAATCTAAAATGCTGAACATAATAGATATTAGCTATTACCTTTATCCGTTAAAGAATTAGTAACTAGTTATGACACTTTATTAAAAAAGTAATACTTATCTGAATAATATAAAATTAGGAAAAATGATATTAGAATAGAAAAATAGTCATCAACTTAGATAATTAGTAAGATCATTGGACATCAATCAACTTGCTTATGATTAAATAAAGTACGTATTACTTTTAGTATTTGAGGTTGTGTTAATTATGTATGATATCTTTTTGCCTATTTATTAATTTGTCATATTGTATTTTTATCTGATAGGTGATAATTATTAACAAATATCTTAATTTGTGGTAATGTAATTAAATAGGTATGACATATTATTTAAAATGTTATACTTAACTGGATTAAATAAATTGTAATAAAACATTTTAATAGTAGGTGTAAATTAGACTATTGGTGTTATTTGTAATATATAATAATGTTAATAATAACTGTTATTAATAAATAGTATAAGCTATTACAATATCATTTATGGATTAGGAGGGGGATTTGTATGTGGGAGAATCCGATTATTACAGACACTAAAAATTTAGTGCGGAGTAAAAGAAAAAAAGTAGCAGCTAATAGTTATAAGGATCTTGGCTATAAACAAAAACTAACTGTTAGAATACCCCAAAAAAATTACTTTTACGTTCAGGTCATTGCCAAACGGCTGAACATAAAGATTTCTGATATTTATCGTTATGTCCTGCAAAGCTTTATCGATATGAATTTTTCTAAGAAAGAGGATGGCAAGTATTATAAACGTCTTAATATAGCTGATCATCATCAGCAAGTTAAGCGTCAATCTATTTGTTTTTTAGCACCCCCGACTAGGGTTCGTGCTGTACAAGCTAAATGTAAGCGGCTAGGTATTAATGTTAGTACGGCATTTAATCTTGGGCTGTATAAAGTTATTGCGGAACAAAGATAAAGCAGTCATCAATCTGAAAAGTATAAGCTAAAAATTGGTAAATTTAGCGCCTAATCATGTTATAATAAAAACATAAAAAGAGCTGGTGCGCTAACACCAACTCTTTAGGTAGAGCCGTTAAAAGCGGTGACGCATAACAGTATATTAAAAATAACCGCTACTGGTCAAAGTTTGGCGGTTATTTTTTTGGCTTACTTTTTACGAGTAAGCTCAACAATTAATGTGACTAAAGCAATAATTAAATTGCCAAAAGTCAGCGTTAATTGTAATGTGTTTATGTGAATAATGTATTCGGTTTCATCCACAATTATTTATTTTAACACAAATTTTGGTTGTAATTTTAATATTTTTGTTTATTTCTACAGAGTAGATTCTAGAGGACAGAACACTTTTTAAGGAGATCAGATGAAATTACTAGTTGATAGGATATCCAAAAGTAATATTTTAGATAATATTTCTTTTTCAGTAGGTGATGGAGATCGAATTGCTTTAGTTGGTCCCAATGGGGCAGGAAAGACTACGCTTTTAAATGTCATTATGAATTTAGTGACTCCTACATCCGGGAAAATAGATAGAAGCGACGTTAAATTGGCAGCCGTCTTCCAAAATAATGTTCTTGATAAGGAACTTACGGTGTTGCAGAACGTTCGTTGTAGAATTAATGATGTATCTGAGGTAACAAAGATACGAAAAAAATTAAAAGAGTTTAATATTAATGAACGATTGTGTTATTCTAGCTTATCAGGTGGACAGAAACGAATTGTTAATTATTTGAGATCAGTAGCTGAACAGCCTAATTGCTTTATCCTGGATGAACTTTCAGCAGGGATTGATGTTGATATACGTCAGATTATTTGGAAGGAATTAGACGTGTATTTTGACAAAAATAAGTGTGGTATAATCTTTACTACGCATTTATTGGATGAGTTGGAGAATGCCAATAAAATTTTATTTATATCAGAAGGTACCGTTAAATATTTTGGTGATTTGAACAAATTCATGAAGAAAATACCCAAAATAAAGCTTATTTTTCATGGTAAATTTCATGGTAAAAATGATGAGATCGAATATTTTAACACATCTTCTGAAGCAGTGACGTTTGTTGAAAAGAATAAATTGTTGTATAAGAATTTCGAAATCAAAAAAGTCACGTATACTGATCTTTTTAGAAATATGGAAGAAGGAATGTAAACGTGTACAAGAAGCTTATTCAAAGAAACCTTCTGATCTACATCAAGGATAAAACTGGTATATTTTTCTCTTTTCTTGGAATGTTTATCAGTCTCTTTATCTATATATATATTTTTTTTAAGATCTAACATGATTAGTTCACTTAGTCGTATAGATAACATTGATCGCTTTGTTGACACATGGATGGTTGCCGGTTTGATCTCTATTGTGTCAATTACGAGTACTTTAAATGCGTTTGGTCAAAAACTTGAAGATAAAAAGGATAGAAGAATAGACGATTTTATTGTTAATGGTAAGCTAAGCTTGGCTGCGTTAAATAGACTATATACTTGTGTATCTATCATTGAAGGCGCGTTATCTACATTTATCTTTTCTCTAATTTGTTTTGGTTATCTCTCATTGAAGTACAGTTACAATGCTTTTAATATGCATTTGTTATTGTGTTTATGTTTAGCATTTTGCTGATTATATTTTCAAGCTTAGTATTTTCTTTTGTGACCGAATTCTTAAAAGCATCCTCTAGTTTTTCATCGCTATCAGCTATTGTTGGAACGTTAACTGGATTCTTCTCAGGTACGTATATTATTTACGGAGAGCTTCCGAATTTTATGCAAAATATTCTGAGAATTTGGCCAGGATATCAGATCGCTGCTGTGACCCGACATGAAATTACTAAGTCTATTAAGATAGAAACACCCTCGTCTGTGTTGTCATCGCTAGGAATTAGTTCTGACTGGCAAAAAGCAATGATGGTAACCATCGTAGCCGTAGCGATAGTTTCACTCGCTATAATACTTAAAGATTTTAAATCTAGATATTAAAAATTAAATACAATCGGGACTATTCATTATTATTTGGTTGTTTGTGGTGGCATATCCAAGTGGTAAGGCCAGGGTCTGCGGTCTGCAAAACTCCCTATCGTCAGTTCAAGTCTGACTGTCACCTTATTGAACTGTTCTGGAAAAGGCACGGCGACATGTGAATTGAAAGAAGATTATGTATAAAAAATATCAATCCTGAACCGTATATTGCTTGTAGTTAGTTCTAGGAAACATTGGCTTAATTAAAGTAGGATACTTAGATTTACAAGTTAGTAAATTATTTTTAATTACGCCTTTTTGTCTCTAGCATACTTGGCTAATTGAACGTAACAAAAATAAGTGGGGATATGAAGCCTACCCCAAGGTTAAGGTGAAAAAGCGACTCTTTGTGTCTCGATGTTAAATAAATAGTACAAGAATAATTACCCGAATTGTCAAGTCAAGTGCAACGACCATGGAGGTATCTAGGAAGAAGCTTTAAATAATCACTGCGTAAAATTAGTATCACTAAATCCAAAATATAAACCCATTAGAGTTACCCCACAGATAAGTTTATGGTTCAAGGTGTTGTTATTCTTTGAAAGTGGAGAAGAACTTAAGCTAACAGGCATGAATTCTTTTAATGACATATTATCATTTCAAATTTTAATGTTATAGTAATTTTATGTTACTCATACAGGACGTGAGTTACATAAAAAGTCAAATGTCGAGGCAATTAATATGGCAGAAGAACCAGTAATTGCAAAGGGTTCTAACGGAACCATTTTTGCTTATAAAAATAAAGCTGTTATTTCTAGAAAAGGCTTTATGGGGCATTTTTCCCAAGGCATTAAAGGCAATAGAACAATTTTTTACAAAGACATTAAGTCGGTAGAATTTAATTAAAAACAAAGGCAGGAATCTCCTGATTTTAATCAGGCAGATGAATGCCTATTACTCAGTGATTGTCTCCTTAGCTTGCTAAAAATTAAATTTATCTTAATTTTAGATAACTCTCATGCTATTATTAATGTAACCAATAGTAAGAAGGTGCAAGCTACATGAGTAAAACGATGGCCCAACTACCATATCACTATGGGGTTAAGCTGCGGGTCTTTCCTTCTGCGGAACAAAAACGCTTAATCAAGTGTAACAGTGACGCTAGTCGTTTTATTTATAATGAAATGAATGGGATGAATCGCTAACTTTACCAACTGCGACAGGTAAAATTACCTATTGCCATTGTTCAACAACGCATTCAAACCCTGGAAGAGCGCTTAAAAAAACCCGCAACCGGTATTTCCAATATTCACGGTTGGCTTAATAACCGCGACTTAGATAGCCTCATGAAGGCGAACGCGATTAAAAACTATCGCACCGCTTGGCAGCTTTTTCGTCAGGTTCATCGTACTGGTGTACCGGTTTTTCATAAAAAGCAAATGGCGCAAAAGTATCAAACCTCCTGTCAGTATGCTCAGCAGGTACAAGTACCTGATATGTTGACTGGCAGTGTTAGGTTATTAGATAAAAAGCATCTGCGACTACCTAAAATTGGCCGCTTACGTTTTCGGGGTTTGCCGCCTAAACTGTTACATAAAGCTGCAGTAATTAGGATAGGAACCGTGACCATCTCCATGGACGCCACCGGTCGTTACTATGTTTCGCTGCAATTAGCCTCGGAACAACCTTTTGTGGAGCTGACCTCCGTTGAAAAATCACCCCTTGGGATTGATCTCAATACTGATAACTTTTTGATTGATTCCAATGGCGCCGTTGTTGCCAATTCGCGCTATTACCGTCGTCTCCAAGGTAAATTAGCTCAGGCCCAGCGTAAGCTCTCGCGGCGGGCACTGCGAGCTAAAAAGGAACAGCGCCCTTTACGTAAGGCAGCCAACTATCAAAAACAACGAGTAGTGGTAGCTAACCTCCACCATAAGGTGGCTAATCAACGTTAAAACTTTCTCCATTTGGTCTCCACAACACTAATCAAGAACCACGATTTGGTTGTGGCAGAAGAGTTACGGAGTAAGAACCTGCTGCGCAATCAAGCGTTAGCTTTGAGCATTGCCGATGTGGGCTGGCGGACTTTTTTAGGTATGTTGGCCTATAAGGCTAAGCTTTATGGGCGTCAATTTATTACCATTAATCCCCGCAATACTACCCAAACCTGTAGTCATTGTGGTTTTATAATGGGCACTGGCAAGACAGAGAAGCTGACACTGAGAGATCGTGAATGGACGTGTACATCACCTTCGTGATTGGAATGCAGCGCAGAACATTTTGGCCAAAGGCTTAGCGAGTATCTAAGTAGTAGGTCCGTCTGGCAACCTGCGGACCATAAAGGCTTTGGTAATTAGCACGTAAGACCTGCTTGCAGGCAAGGGCTGTATCTAAGCAAATTGTGGTCGTTGCCCCCTTAGGGGCAATTCTCACAAGCTCCCGACTTTAGTCGGGAGTGGTTGACAAGAACTTCTGGACGACGGCACCATTACTCAAGAAGAGTATGATGCAAAATAAAAAAATTTTGGGATTGTAGCCCGAGAGCTGCATACATTATAGGAGAATAAAATGATTAAAGCAGGATTTCGGAAACCTAACTTAAAAAAAACAATTAGTGCGAGGACCAAGGGACGAGCCACTCGTGCCGTTAAAAAGGCAATTATTCCAGGTTATAATCAAAAAGGTATGGGTTGGTTACATCCAAAAAAGAAGCTCTATAACACAATTTATAATAAAACTACCATTGATACTCGTAAGGTAATTGCGGATACTCTTTTTAGTGCAAAAAAGGGAAATACTAGTAATTCAAAATCTGCACCAATCATCCAAGGTAATTTTAAAACAAGGAATGATGACATAAACACTAAGTCTAATGAAGTTAAGCAGACATCCCCCACTTTTCAACAGCAGTCAGATATTTCATTGGCTCATTGTGGCCGTGTTTTTAGAGAAATGTGTGGTTGGAGTGTGTGGCTAAGTGCACTGTCTGGTTTAGTAAATACTAGCGTAATTTTTCTTTTTTTGTGGGTAATTTTATGGCTTGTTACTTGGATTGGAGTTATTGATAAAAAATAATGATTAGTTTCAAACATAAAGGATGAGAACAATGTTTAAATTTATTTTAGTTTTAATAACTGCATATTTATTATATTTGTTACATATAAATATAAAGTCTCATAATAAATCAATTCCACTTATTGTCATGACAGTAATATTGGTGTTTATTTGTATAGGAGCTGGTGGCAATGCAACCAACGCAAATGCTGAGCACCATACTGCTAATGAAGTTCAAACAGTAAAGAACAATTATCTTAATGAAAAAAGTAAAAATAAGGAATTGATGCGTGATGATGAAAAACAAGACCAAAAAGAAGCTGAAGCTAAATCAGAAAAAGATAAAATCCTAGTTGCATACAATCAAATGAAGCCACAATTTAAGCAAGAAGCAGATCAGAAGAAGCAACAAGAAGAACAACAAATACAGGCTGCTGAGGCTCAAAAACAGCAGCAAAGACAGGCTGCTGAGGCTCAAAAACAGCAGCAAAGACAGGCTGCCGAGGCTCAAAAACAGCAGCAAAGACAGGCTGCCGAGGCTCAAAAACAACAGCAAGAACAGCAGCAAAGACAGGCACAAGCACCAACACCAGCTGGCAACCCGCAATATTCTAATAATCAGCAAGGCAGAATGGTTTGGATAGCACCTAAATCTGGAAGAAAATATCATTACGATCAAAGCTGTCGTGGTTTAAGACGCGCTAATGGAAATATTCAACAGATTAGTGAACAACAAGCTAAATACGAAGGCTATACACTATGTGGATTTGAATGAGGAGATAATTAAAGTGAGTTCAAATAAGAAAATAATTGCTTTAACACTTTTATCTTTAACTGTAATTACTGCTGGATGTGGTAATCAAAGCAGTAAACCAACAAAATATGATAAGCAGTATACTGAATATCAGCAAAAATATAAAAAAGTTAAGTCTCAAAATGACAAAATACGTGATAGAATATCAGATCATAAAGAAACTATTAATCGGTTAAATAATACTAAAAAAGATTTTCAATATAAAATAAAGAATCATATTGCTGACTAACAGGTTGTTAACTCGTTCTTAAGTAGACCGCTAATGATTAATCCATTTGGAATGGTTTATATCTCCTCCTAAAAAAGCCTCACTCAATAGGAGTGAGGCTTTTTTGTGCTTAGATCTGCTCTCAGCGGTCAAGTTCTAGTGGCAATTTGAAATTTAAGCGCTTTTTGTTTGTCATCATCTAACTGCTCCATATAAGAATTCTGTAGTTTCTTTAACGCTTTTTGTTGAGTAGTTGCATAACCTAAAATTACTAAAGCCTTCATGAAATTTTTTAAATGATTATTCATCCGCAATGTAGTGTCAAAAGTTACCTGATCTTTATTTTTAGAAAGTTCTGACTTCATTTTTTCCAGAGTAACGTGTCAATTTACTTTAGTCAATCACTCCTGACTTTTAGTCAGAAGTGATTGACTAAAGCTGGTAACACTTTACGTGATTATTGTGATTGTCTTGTTAAACTTACAGGAATTTCTCCAGTATTTGTAATTTCAGAATAAATCAAACTAACCATGTTAGCTGATGATAAGCCGCTTTTTTCATAATATATTATGCAGATTCATCCGTACCTTTATCAACAGTAAACTGTATTCTTCTTTTGGCTGTTAAATTATCAATATTGTTACCACCTTATGGGTAAATTATATTATAAAACGTTTTATGTTGATTTTTTGTCTTGCGGCAAAGAAACTACTAAGCTAAACCAAAATTACTAAATGAAAAAAATAAAGTTTAAATTGATGGACTTATTTAAGTATAATTGAGTCTGTATTTGTTATTAAATTATCAAAGAGGTACAAACCATGGTAGATCGTTTAAAGGGTAAAGTAGCTATTATGACTGGGGGTGCTGGTGGTATGGTTGCTAGCGGTATAGCTCCCTGTTTTATTAATGAAGGAGCTACAGTAGTACTAACAGATGTAAAAGAAAGTAAAATTGAAAAAGAACTCGTTTCAAACAATGACCAGGCTATTTTCCAACAATTAGATGTTACATCTAGTAGATGTTACATCTAGATGTTACATCCGAAAGCCAATGGCAAAATGTTATTTCAAAAACAGTTAAGCAATTTGGTCATTTAGACATTCTAGTGAACGCTGCTGGTATTGCACCTGTAGCTCAATCTATTGAAGAAGTAGATTTAAAACTTTGGCAAAAAGTTATGTATATTAACTTAACTGGTCAATTTTTGGGTATTAAGCATTTCTTTCCAGCAATGAAAGAAAACGGTGGCTCGATAATTGATATAATTGATATTGATGTTGCTTCGATTAATGGATTGGTTGGAATCGCTTTTTATGCTACTTATACTGCTTCTAAAGGTGCTAATTATTACAAAACTAATGAAATGAAACATTTAAAGAATGGACTTATAACAATGGTATCCAAGGAATTAATACTAAAACTCTTGAACGAGCTAAATATTCACAGCGAAAGCATGATTTAGAGAGGTGATACCTATATTTCATCAATCACTCCCGACTTTAGTGGGGATTAAAATCCGAGTTAAAAGCTGTTGCTTGGGTTATTATTGCTAATCATGTTATAATAAAGACATAAAAGAGCCGGTGTGCTCGCACCAGCCCTTCTATGTAGAGCCGTTTAAGACGGTGACGCAGTTTTAGTTAATATTTAAAATAACCGCCGTGCGTCAAAGTTGGGCGGTTATTTTTTTGGCTTACTTTTTATGTGTAAGCTGAACAATTAATGTAACTAAGGCAATAATTAAATTGCCGAAAGTCAGCATTAATTGTAACGCGTCCTTAACGGACACGAGGCTCCTCCTTTCTTTAGAATAGTTGTGGCTATGATTTTTTACACCATAGCGACCACACCTCCTATCAAAAAGAGCGCCACCGCCTTGACTTCTCTACCCTTTTAATTATACCATAAAAAGTGCTTTAATCCCTTATAAATTAAGGATTTAAGCACTTTTTAATGTTTTTAAGAGAGCCATTGGGAAGACAGAAAAACTATGGTTTATGCGAGTGATTTTAAATTTACTAAACGAGAAGCCTATATTAGTCGCTTTTAGGGGTTTAAACCTTGAACAGGTAAAATTACATTCAAAGTTCAATATAATTTAACAGCAAGGCAAAATAAAGCTAATGGAGCTAGTGAGCATCAATTTGAAAAACTGGTAATGAGTAAGTAGTAAAAGTCCAGTAGGTCTATTGTGATTTTTATAACTAGTCCTGTTATAATAAAATTGTAAAGAGTTGGTACTTAAATATCAATTCTTTACATAGAGGCGTGAAGGATGAGCCACACCAGTATTAAAAAATAGTTATAATTGGTCAAAATCTTGGAAGTTATTTTTTGCGTATTTTGTAGGCTCGATAATTAAAGTGAAAAAGGTACCCTTATTCTTGATAATAAAGGATGGGGGTACTTTTTTATGTTTTTAATATCGTTATTAAGATAAAAAACAGTGACTTTATGTTGTTAGTTTTCAGATTGGCTATAGCATTTAACGGCAAGGCGAAAGTGAGCTTCTAAAGCTAGTTAACATCAATCAAAAAAGTATGAGCTAAAAATTGGTAACTTTAGCGCCAACTCTTCTATTTAGAGCCGTTGAAGACGGTGATACAGTATCAAGTTATTTAATTAATAACCGCTACCTGTCAAAGTATAGACGGTTATTTTTTTTGCCTATCTTAATAAGCTCAGTGGTAAAAGTGCCAAAGGCCAGCATTAGCTGCAACTCGTCCTTAACGGACACGAGGCTGCTCCTTTCTTTAGAATAGTTGTGGATATGATTTTTTACACCATAGTGACCACTTCCTACCGATTTTTTCATTACTAGAGTAGCTTTTTTTCAGTTTAGGAACTGCAGAATTCATTTTTTGTTATATTTTTGATTGGCAACTCGCTCCGAGAGGGGGGTTACTGTGTTAAAAATAATCTTCACGACGGTTGTTGCACCTTTTTAGTTAGTGCACTCAACCAAATGTTTTCCGATTGGTTGCACAGAAAACATAAAAAATAGTGAGTTGCTAATTGTAACTGCACAATAAAAAGCCATTCCTACTCTAGAGATAGGAATGGCTTTTGTGCTACTGCGTTCTAATAATCTTCACATTTTTCAGTGTTAGTGTAACACTGGTTGCTTTAGTCATCAACCACTCTCGACTAATAAAGGTCTTTCTGTTGTGCTTAGAGGGAATATTGGTTGCAAATTAGTCAGATATCACAAATAATAACTTTGTTATGTGATACTAAAAAAGCTTTATATTTTTAGTCAATTGTCTAACAACTATAAGGCTTTTTATACTTATTTTACCCAAATAACTCACTATGTGTACCAATGCCAACTAAAAAAACTGTCTTATCTGTTGATACATAAACTAATAAATGATCTCCACTATGCCCATCAAAGTGCAATTCTAGAATATTTACAGTTGTTTTTGCATAATTTAATTGCTGCTTTATTTGTTTCTTTAGATACTTTAATCCCTCTAAAGTATGCGGATAAAAATAATCTGGAATCGTGTTATCTTCGATTAAGCATTGAGTAATAAACTCCCAGGGACTCCGTCCTTGTGCATCAAGCTCTTGTGATAGCGTTAAATTAAACACCGAACGCCACTTAGGATCCTTTTTCCGTTTCTTAAATTGTTTTTTAAAAGTTTTAGTAAACTTAATTGCTTTTGCCATTTATTTTGAAGATTCCAATTCGTCTTCAGATGTAAGTAATTGATCTAATTCCCTGACATCATGCGCTTCCGGTAGATATTTTTTACCGGATAAATCATTAACAACTTCTTTTACCGAGTCCTTTAATTCTCGATTAGGGATCGGATAATATTGAGGTAAACCCTCATTAGCTACTGTTGTAAGCGTCATTCGTACAAAATCAGAAATTGTCATACCGTGATTAGCCAACACAACTTTGGCTTTATTTTTGATTGTTTCGTCAATTCGAGCTTCAATTCTGTCCATTTTTATCACCTCATTTGATATTGTACGTCAATTGGCGTATAAAAGCAATTATATCCAATCTAACTACATTTATAGATAATTAATAAGTTGTAGCTAGGCTATTATCAATTAGGAATTGTTGTTGTAGTTCTTGAGTAAAAATCAATAAAATACTGAACTAGAAAATGATATACCATAATTGCTTCATTTGGGCTAATAAGTGCTATAATTCACATGATTATACTAAAGCACTTACTTTTGCTATATAGCAGCGCAATATATCTAATTATCTGTAAGGGAAGAGAGGCGACTCATCATGTCGATCAAAATTCAAGTTTTAATAGTGGGGTAAAATGGAGCTTAGATTATAAGCTAGTAAGTAGTAAGAGTTAAATGGGGTTATTTTGGATTTAGTGCCTAATCATGTTATAATAAATACGTAAAAAGAGCTGGTGAGGATATACTAACTCTTTAGGTAGAGCCGTTAAAAGCGGTGAAACTTTATCTTATGCTATAAATAACCGTCTAACTTTGAGCAGTGGCGGTTATTTTTTTTGCTTATCTTAATAAGCTCAGTGGTAAAAGTACCAAAGGCCAGCATTAGCTGCAACGCATCCTTGACGGACACGAGGCTGCTCCTTTCTTTAGAATAGCAATTGCTAAGGATGTTATCCCATAGCGACCACCTCCTATCAAAAAAGAGCATCACCGCCTTAACTTCTCTATCCTTTAATTAACCATAAAAAGTGAAAAAGTGCTTTAAACCTGATAAGTTAGAGTTTAGAGCATTTTTAAAACGCTTAATACAAAGATCATAAATTAAATATTTACCATATCCAACTAAACATTGTCATAACTCTGTTTTATAATAACAATGAAACCGTCATCATATATACATGTATACATGCGGTTTTAATTTTCAAAGAAAGGAATAAGTTAATGAAATCAAGAAATAAATATCATTGTTTAGTGTTCTCTTCCACTTTTGTGGGATTGATCTGTGGTTTAGTTTTAACCCACCAACAAGCCTATGCCGCCCAGACACCGCCAGTTAGTAATCAGGAGAGTCAGATTACAGCTGTGACTGCGTCAGATAATAATCTGACTAAAGCAACTGCGGTTAATCAAGACTATTCTGCTGAAAATATCTCAACTTCTGCGGTCAGTGATCATGTTACTCCTAGTACTTATAGCAGTCCAGAGACAGGCTTAGCTGCTGAACAGCAGCCAGCTAGTTCAGATTCAACAGCTGCTGTTGCAACACCTAATACTGGTGCAACAGGACCAGCAGTCAATGGGACTGCTAGCTCAACTAATCCGGAAAACAATAATTCCACTAACCCTGTTACTAGTTCTCCTAGTCCGGATACCGGTAATTCTGCAAGCACTCCAGTTGCAGCTTCTGATAATCAAACTAATGGTGATTCCAACACTACCTCAGTGTCATCTGAGCAACCGGATACTAATATCATAGCACAAGGAACTTGGGGTACCAGTAAGTGGGATTACACCCAGGAAGGTGCAGATTATATTCTACATTTACATGCCGGCACTTTAGGAACTCCAAAAGAAAATGAAGGTATTGGCAGTCTGAATGAAGCTTTTGAGCAGCAATTAACACAAATCGTGATTGATTCAGGGGTTGTTGCCAATCAGAATTCTAGTGGCTTATTTAGGAATTTAAAACATTTACAGACTGTTCAAGGTTTAGAAAACTTGGATGCGTCACAGGTTACTAATATGTCTAGAATGTTTGAATACTGTGAAAGCTTAACCAAGCTGGATTTAGGTTCCTGGAATACTTCCAATGTCGAAAATATGAGTTGGATGTTTAATGAGTGTACTAATTTAATTGAACTTAATTTGGATAATTGGGATACTTTAAAAGTTAATTATGATGGGCTTTATGCTATGTTAAACCACTGTAAGAGCCTTTCTAAGCTGGTATTAGGACCCAAAACTATTTTGACTAGTGCATTATTGCCTGATGTACCTGAAATTGGCACCAAAGTTTCAGGTACTGATAAAACAGTAACAGCATCTTGTTGGGTGGCCACTAGTGGTTATCAGCAGGGGCAACGATATACTTCTACAGAGTTAATGAAAATACGGGATCGTGATCAAGCTACTACTTATGAGTGGGCTAGTCAGCAAAATAGCAACTCTGATCAACCAGACAATAATATCATAGCACAAGGAACTTGGGGTACCAGTAAGTGGGATTACACCCAGAAAGGTGCAGATTATATTCTACATTTACATGCTGGCATTTTAGGAACTCCGAAAGGAAATAAAGGCTTTGGCAATCTGGAAGGTATTGGCAGTCTGAATGCAGCTTTTAAGGATCAGTTAACACAAATTGTGATTGATTCAGGCGTTGTTGCCAATCAGAATTCTCGGGGATTATTTAAGAATTTAAAAAATTTACAGACTATTCAAGGTTTAGAAAACATGGATACCTCGCATGTTACTAATATGTCTGAGATGTTTGAAAACTGTATGAATTTAACTAGCCTAGATGTAAGTCATTTTAATACTGCCCGGGTCCTTTATTTGAATTATATGTTTGCAGAATGTGAGAATTTAACTAGCTTAGATCTTAGCAGTTTTGATACTTCTCAACTAATTAATGATTACGTTGATGATTTTGCTGTGTTAGAGGACTGTAACAACTTACATCATTTAGTATTGGGTCCAAAAATTCAATTAATTAATCAAAACGGTAGGAATTCTTCACTACCAGCAGTGCCAGCAGCGGGTACTAAAATTCCCGGGACAGATAAAACGGTAATAGCTCCTTATTGGGTGGCTACCAGTGGCTATCAACAAGGGAATCGTTATACTTCGGCCGAGTTACAGCAGCTGACCGGTCGGGATCAGGTGACGACCTATGATTGGGATAGTCAAGCACCTTATCAAGAAACGGTAGAGTCGAAATCTGTTACTAGAACCATTAATGTTCATTATCCGGATGGTCAAGTGAAACCTATCCAAGATACTGTGGATTTGAGTCGCAAGGTCAAAGTTAAAGCCGATGGTTCGAAAACCTATGGGGAATGGTCCACGGCCCAATGGAAAGCTTATACAGTACCGGAATTGGCCGGTTATCAAGCCAATCAGTCGAAGATTCCAGCTCAAACTGTAGATAGTAATACCACTGATACGACTATTGATATTTTATATGAACCTATTGCACAAACAATTGTAATTCAGTATCTGGATCAAGGACAGGTAGTGGGTACCCAAAAGCTGATAGGTTACACCGGGGAAACCTTAATTCCTAATTATCATGCTCCGCAAGGCTATGAGATTATATCTTCACCGCAACCAAATATCACGGTAGATGCAACTGGTACACAAATTATTCAAGTTAACGTTAGTCATAAAATCACGCAAAGTGCTGAAACTCTGACGAAGACTCGGACTATTAATATTCATTTGCCTAATGCTACGGAAAAAACCTATCGTCAGGTAGCCGTAATCAAACGCAATGTCGCTGTTGATCAAGTCACAGGTTCGAAAACCTATGGACCATGGCATAATAATAGCTGGGATGCAATGGATATTCCAATTATAGAGGGCTATACAGCTAATCAAAACAGTATTGCTGCTAAAGAGGTTACAGCCGAGACGGAGAATGAAACCATTGATATCTTTTATGTTCAAAACTGATAACACGAGGCTGCTCCTTTCTTTAGAATAGTTGTGGCTATGATTTTTAACACCATAGCGACCACCTCCTATCAAAAAAGAGCATCACCGCCTTAACTTCTCTATCCTTCAATTAACCATAAAAAGTGCTTTAAACCTGATAAGTTAGAGTTTAGAGCACTTTTTTATATATTATTTATAGTTTAATGACTAGGTCAAACCCCAGCGAGCCAGTAGCTAAGTTTATTAAAAGCTAATATCCGTCCTTTTGAGAGCTTTAAAAGGGATTTAGGCATAATTATATTCAAAGACAAATAAAAACTTATGGTGGGACTAAAATAAGGCATCTATAAATTCTTATTGGATACAATACGAGACAGCTGTTTGTCTGACTGTATGAAATAAAATGTAATAAAATATCCAATTTACATAATCAATTAAAGCATAATTTCATAAATTATGAAAATAGACATCTTTCAATTCACAATACAATAACATAATACAGGCGAATTATGAAGTTTATTAGTGCCTATTTCCTTATGATATCAAACATAATTAAGAAAACCAGCAAGTCATGCTTGAATAGATTAAATTGTGAAATGGTGGAGCTAGTCCGCTAAATTACTGGAAAGAGAGCAGAAAACAGATGGATTATTTTACATAGACCAGAGGACGGAAAAGGTAGCGTTCCAAAATGGGATTGTTAGAATAAAGAAAGGGAGATACTGTACCAGAATGATATGGAAGACAAAAGTCCTATGGGCTATAGCCCATAGGACTTTTGTCTTCCATATCATTCTGGTACAGTATCTCCCTTTCTTTATTCTAACAATCCCATTTTGGAACGCTACCTTTTCCGTCCTCTGGTCTATGTAAAATAATCCATCTGTTTTCTGCTCTCTTTCCAGTAATTTAGCGGACTAGCTCCACCATTTCACAATTTAATCTATTCAAGCATGACTTGCTGGTTTTCTTAATTATGTTTGATATCATAAGGAAATAGGCACTAATAAACTTCATAATTCGCCTGTATTATGTTATTGTATTGTGAATTGAAAGATGTCTATTTTCATAATTTATGAAATTATGCTTTAATTGATTATGTAAATTGGATATTTTATTACATTTTATTTCATACAGTCAGACAAACAGCTGTCTCGTATTGTATCCAATAAGAATTTATAGATGCCTTATTTTAGTCCCACCATAAGTTTTTATTTGTCTTTGAATATAATTATGCCTAAATCCCTTTTAAAGCTCTCAAAAGGACGGATATTAGCTTTTAATAAACTTAGCTACTGGCTCGCTGGGGTTTGACCTAGTCATTAAACTATAAATAATATATAAAAAAGTGCTCTAAACTCTAACTTATCAGGTTTAAAGCACTTTTTATGGTTAATTGAAGGATAGAGAAGTTAAGGCGGTGATGCTCTTTTTTGATAGGAGGTGGTCGCTATGGTGTTAAAAATCATAGCCACAACTATTCTAAAGAAAGGAGCAGCCTCGTGTTATCAGTTTTGAACATAAAAGATATCAATGGTTTCATTCTCCGTCTCGGCTGTAACCTCTTTAGCAGCAATACTGTTTGATTAGCTGTATAGCCCTCTATAATTGGAATATCCATTGCATCCCAGCTATTATTATGCCATGGTCCATAGGTTTTCGAACCTGTGACTTGATCAACAGCGACATTGCGTTTGATTACGGCTACCTGACGATAGGTTTTTTCCGTAGCATTAGGCAAATGAATATTAATAGTCCGAGTCTTCGTCAGAGTTTCAGCACTTTGCGTGATTTTATGACTAACGTTAACTTGAATAATTTGTGTACCAGTTGCATCTACCGTGATATTTGGTTGCGGTGAAGATATAATCTCATAGCCTTGCGGAGCATGATAATTAGGAATTAAGGTTTCCCCGGTGTAACCTATCAGCTTTGGGTACCCACTACCTGTCCTTGATCCAGATACTGAATTACAATTGTTTGTGCAATAGTTCATATAAAATATCAATAGTCGTATCAGTGGTATTACTATCTACAGTTTGAGCTGGAATCTTCGACTGATTGGCTTGATAACCGGCCAATTCCGGTACTGTATAAGCTTTCCATTGGGCCGTGGACCATTCCCCATAGGTTTTCGAACCATCGGCTTTAACTTTGACCTTGCGACTCAAATCCACAGTATCTTGGATAGGTTTCACTTGACCATCCGGATAATGAACATTAATGGTTCTAGTAACAGATTTCGACTCTACCGTTTCTTGATAAGGTGCTTGACTATCCCAATCATAGGTCGTCACCTGATCCCGACCGGTCAGCTGCTGTAACTCGGCCGAAGTATAACGATTCCCTTGTTGATAGCCACTGGTAGCCACCCAATAAGGAGCTATTACCGTTTTATCTGTCCCGGGAATTTTAGTACCCGCTGCTGGCACTGCTGGTAGTGAAGAATTCCTACCGTTTTGATTAATTAATTGAATTTTTGGACCCAATACTAAATGATGTAAGTTGTTACAGTCCTCTAACACAGCAAAATCATCAACGTAATCATTAATTAGTTGAGAAGTATCAAAACTGCTAAGATCTAAGCTAGTTAAATTCTCACATTCTGCAAACATATAATTCAAATAAAGGACCCGGGCAGTATTAAAATGACTTACATCTAGGCTAGTTAAATTCATACAGTTTTCAAACATCTCAGACATATTAGTAACATGCGAGGTATCCATGTTTTCTAAACCTTGAATAGTCTGTAAATTTTTTAAATTCTTAAATAATCCCCGAGAATTCTGATTGGCAACAACGCCTGAATCAATCACAATTTGTGTTAACTGATCCTTAAAAGCTGCATTCAGACTGCCAATACCTTCCAGATTGCCAAGCCTTTATTTCCTTTCGGAGTTCCTAAAATGCCAGCATGTAAATGTAGAATATAATCTGCACCTTTCTGGGTGTAATCCCACTTACTGGTACCCCAAGTTCCTTGTGCTATGATATTATTGTCTGGTTGATCAGAGTTGCTATTTTGCTGACTAGCCCACTCATAAGTAGTAGCTTGATCACGATCCCGTATTTTCATTAACTCTGTAGAAGTATATCGTTGCCCCTGCTGATAACCACTAGTGGCCACCAACAAGATGCTGTTACTGTTTTATCAGTACCTGAAACTTTGGTGCCAATTTCAGGTACATCAGGCAATAATGCACTAGTCAAAATAGTTTTGGGTCCTAATACCAGCTTAGAAAGGCTCTTACAGTGGTTTAACATAGCATAAAGCCCATCATAATTAACTTTTAAAGTATCCCAATTATCCAAATTAAGTTCAATTAAATTAGTACACTCATTAAACATCCAACTCATATTTTCGACATTGGAAGTATTCCAGGAACCTAAATCCAGCTTGGTTAAGCTTTCACAGTATTCAAACATTCTAGACATATTAGTAACCTGTGACGCATCCAAGTTTTCTAAACCTTGAACAGTCTGTAAATGTTTTAAATTCCTAAATAAGCCACTAGAATTCTGATTGGCAACAACCCCTGAATCAATCACGATTTGTGTTATTGCTGCTCAAAAGCTTCATTCAGACTGCCAATACCTTCATTTTCTTTTGGAGTTCCTAAAGTGCCGGCATGTAAATGTAGAATATAATCTGCACCTTCCTGGGTGTAATCCCACTTACTGGTACCCCAAGTTCCTTGTGCTATGATATTAGTATCCGGTTGCTCAGATGACACTGAGGTAGTGTTGGAATCACCATTAGTTTGATTATCAGAAGCTGCAACTGGAGTGCTTGCAGAATTACCGGTATCCGGACTAGGAGAACTAGTAACAGGGTTAGTGGAATTATTGTTTCCGGATTAGTTGAGCTAGCAGTCCCATTGACTGCTGGTCCTGTTGCACCAGTATTAGGTGTGCAACAGCAGCTGTTGAATCTGAACTAGCTGGCTGCTGTTCAGCAGCTAAGCCTGTCTCTGGACTGCTATAAGTACTAGGAGTAACATGATCATGACCGCAGAAGTTGAGATATTTTCAGCAGAATAGTCTGATTAACCGCAGTTGCTTTAGTCAGATTATTATCTGACGCAGTCACAGCTGTAATCTGACTCTCCTGATTACTAACTGGCGGTGTCTGGGCGGCATAGGCTTGTTGGTGGGTTAAACTAAACCACAGATCAATCCCACAAAAGTGGAAGAGAACACTAAACAATGATATTTATTTCTTGATTCATTAACTTATTCCTTTCTTTGAAAATTAAAACCGCATGTTACATGTATATATGATGACGGTTTCATTGTTATTATAAAACAGAGTTATGACAATGTTAGTTGGATATGGTAAATATTTAATTTATGATCTTGTATTAAGCGTTTTAAAAATGCTCTAACTCTAACTTATCAGGTTTAAAGCACTTTTTCACTTTTTATGGTTAATTAAAGGATAGAGAAGTTAAGGCGGTGATGCTCTTTTTGATAGGAGGTGGTCGCTATGGGATAACATCCTTAGCAATTGCTATTCTAAAGAAAGGAGCAGCCTCGTGTCCGTCAAGGATGCGTTGCAGCTAATGCTGGCCTTTGGTACTTTTACCACTGAGCTTATTAAGATAAGCAAAAAAAATAACCGCCACTGCTCAAAGTTAGACGGTTATTTATAGCATAAGATAAAGTTTCACCGCTTTTAACGGCTCTACCTAAAGAGTTAGTATATCCTCACCAGCTCTTTTTACGTATTATTATAACATGATTAGGCACTAAATCCAAATAACCCCATTTAACTCTTACTACTTACTAGCTTATAATCTAAGCTCCATTTTACCCCACTATTAAAACTTGAATTTTGATCGACATGATGAGTCGCCTCTCTTCCCTACAGATAATTAGATATATTGCGCTGCTATATAGCAAAGTAAGTGCTTTAGTATAATCATGTGAATTATAGCACTTATTAGCCCAAATGAAGAATTATGGTATATCATTTTCTAGTTCAGTATTTTATTGATTTTTACTCAAGAACTACAACAACATTCCTAATTGATAATAGCCTAGCTACAACTTATTAATTATCTATAAATGTAGTTAGATTGGATATAATTGCTTTTATACGCCAATTGACGTACAATATCAAATGAGGTGATAAAAATGGACAGAATTGAAGCTCGAATTGACGAAACAATCAAAAATAAAGCCAAAGTTGTTGGCTAATCACGGTATGAAATTTCTGATTTTGTACGAATGACGCTTACAACAGTAGCTAATGAGGGTTTACCTCAATATTATCCGATCCCTAATCGAGAATTAAAGGACTCGGTAAAAGAAGTTGTTAATGATTTATCCGGTAAAAAATATCACCGGAAGCGCATGATGTCAGGGAATTAGATCAATTACTTACATCTGAAGACGAATTGGAATCTTCAAAATAAATGGCAAAAGCAATAAGTTTACTAAAACTTTTAAAAAACAATTTAAGAAACGGAAAAAGGATCCTAAGTGGCGTTCGGTGTTAATTTAACGCTATCACAAGAGCTGATGCACAAGGACGGAGTCCCTGGGAGTTTATTACTCAATGCTTAATCGAAGATAACACGATTCCAGATTATTTTATCCGCATACTTAGAGGGATTAAAGTATCTAAAGAAACAAATAAAGCAGCAATTAAATTATGCAAAAACAACTGTAAATATTCTAGAATGCACTTGATGGGCATAGTGGAGATCATTTATTAGTTTATGTATCAACAGATAAGACAGTTTTTTAGTTGGCATTGGTACACATAGTGAGTTATTTGGGTAAAATAAGTATAAAAAGCCTTATAGTTGTTAGACAATTGACTAAAAATATAAGCTTTTTAGTATCACATAACAAAGTTATTATTTGTGATATCTGACTAATTTGCAACCAATATTCCCTCTAAGCACAACAGAAAGACCTTTATTAGTCGAGAGTGGTTGATGACTAAAGCAACCAGTGTTACACTAACACTGAAAAATGTGAAGATTATTAGAACGCAGTAGCACAAAAGCCATTCCTATCTCTAGAGTAGGAATGGCTTTTTATTGTGCAGTTACAATTAGCAACTCACTATTTTTTATGTTTTCTGTGCAACCAATCGGAAAACATTTGGTTGAGTGCACTAACTAAAAGGTGCAACAACCGTCGTGAAGATTATTTTTAACACAGTAACCCCCTCTCGGAGCGAGTTGCCAACAAAATATAACAAAAAATGAATTCTGCAGTTCCTAAACTGAAAAAAGCTACTCTAGTAATGAAAAAATCGGTAGGAAGTGTCACTATGTGTAAAAAATCATATCCACAACTATTCAAAGAAAGGAGCAGCCTCGTGTCCGTTAAGGACGAGTTGCAGCTAATGCTGGCCTTTGGCACTTTTACCACTGAGCTTATTAAGATAGGCAAAAATTTATATGAAAATCTTTTTAGTATATTTAACCGATTAATAGTTCTTTATGATCTGATATTCTATCACGTATTTTGTCATTTTGAACTAAACTTTTTTATATTTTGCTGATATTCAGTATACTGCTTCATATTTTGTTGGTTTACTGCTTATTACCACACCGCAGTAATTACAGTTAAAGATAAAAAGTGTTAAAGCAATTATTTTCTTATTTGAACTCACTTTAATTATCTCCTCATTCAATCCACATAGTGTATAGCCTTCGTATTTAGCTTGTTGTTCACTAATCTGTTGAATATTCCATTAGCGCGTCTTAAACCACGACAGCTTTGATCGTAATGATATTTTCTTCCAGATTTAGGTGCTATCCAAAACCATTCTGCCTTGCTGATTATTAGAATATTGCGGGTTGCCAGCTTGGTGTTGGTCCTGTCTTGCTGCTGTCCTGTGTTTTGGCCTCGGAGCTGTCTTGCTGCTTGTTTTTGAGCCTCGCAGCCTGTCCTTCTGCTGCTGTTTTGAGCCTCAGCAGCCTGTCTTTGCTGCTGTTTTTGAGCCTCAGCAGCCTGTATTGTTGTCTTCTTGTTGCTTCTTCTGATCTGCTTCTTGCTTAAATTGTGGCTTCATTGATTGTATGCAACTAGGATTTTATCTTTTCTGATTTAGCTTCAGCTCTTTTGGTCTTGTTTTCATCATCACGATCAATTCCTTATTTTACTTTTTCATTAAGATAATTGTTCTTTACTGTTGAACTTCATTAGCAGTATGTGCTCAGCATTTCGTTGTTGCATTGCCACCAGCTCCTATACAAATAAACACCAATATACTGTCATGACAATAAGTGGAATTGATTTATTATGAGACTTATATTTATATGTAACAAATATAATAAATATGCAGTTATTAAAACTAAAATAAATTTAAACATTGTTCTCATCCTTTATGTTTGAAACTAATCAATTATTTTTATCAATAACTCCAATCCAAGTAACAAGCCATAAAATTACCCACAAAAAAAGAAAATTACGCTAGTGTAATTTACCCATTCCAACTAAAACAATAGTTCCATCATCTTTAATCGCTTTGATAGCATTAGCCGTTGTGACCCCAAATCCAGCAAAATCAACAATTAAATCCGGTTTTTTCAGGTTTCATTTCTAAAACATCTTTATATATCTTTTTAACACCTAATTTTTTAGCCATTGCTTGTGCTTCTGGCTTGGGATCAGCTACTAAAACCTCACACCTTCGGCCAATGCCATACCAGTACCGAATTCTCCTAAACCACCTAATCCGATAATACCAACTTTCATTCCTTTTTGAGCTTGTCCCACTTCAAAAATAGCATGATGCGAAGTCATACCAGCATCTGTAGCTGAAGCACCTTCAACAAAGGAAACATTATCAGGAATTTTTATTAATTCTGTGGCTGGTATTTTAATTTTAGGGGCATAAGCACCATTTATTTTAAATCCTGGTGACACAAACGTTGGGCAAACGCCGACACGATCTCCAACTTTATAATTATCAACATCTTTACCAACTTCACTTATAATACCAGCACATTCATGTCCCAAGATAACAGGTGGCTTCATTAAAGACATCCAACCAGGATCGTCTAAAATTGTAACATCAGTATGACATAAGCCTGCGGCTTTACATCAATGATAACAGTTCCTGGAGATGGCTTAGGATCCTCAACTTCTTTTAATAATAACGGTTCATGAGTTTTGGTAAAAACCCAACCTTTCATTCTGTATTGCCTCCCTTTAAAAAAATAAAAAGCGCTTACATATATTATAACATTTTACTAATCAGAATTCTATTCAACTACCAAGCGGGACTCTATTAAACAAATAAGCGCTATATCTAATTAAACAGTGATAATTAATCGTTTAAGAGCAGTGCTCCCAGCTTTTACTCAGATGCCAAGTGACGATCTTTATTTGTTCAGTGAACTTATAATAACGGTTTATCATTTACAAAGGCTTGTCCCAAACTTAATCTTCCTAATATTTATAGAATTATAATATCCTGGTCATGGATTTTTGACATTATAGATATTGCTATAGTCTTATATTAATTCATGTTTACCATAATTAGAGCTAAGGTCTGAATAATTTGAATTCATTTTATATAAAAAATTGCTTGCTGTAGCAAACAAATTTATATTTCAACTGTGAGCGAAGCTTACGCCATGTTTGATCGACAATGGCCTTTGTCAAAAATTATCTTTTTCAATCTTCAATCACTAGTGCATCATTATTCTTAATTGAAATAATTGTTAATTTATTAAGATATTCGTGGCGTTATGTCAACCACTCCCGACTAAAGTCGGGAGCTTGTGAGAATTGCCCCTCAGGAGCAACGACCACAATTTGCTTAGATACAGCGATTGCCTACTTATAGGTCTTACGTGCTAATTACCAAAGCCTTTATGGTCCGCAGGTTGCCAGACGGACCTACTACTTAGATACTCGCTAAGCCTTTGGCCAAAATGTTTTGCGCTGCATTCTCATCACGAAGATGATGTTTACCACATTGCGGACAAGTCCATTCACGATCTCTGAGGGTCAGCTTCTTTGTCTTGCCAGTGCCCATTATAAAACCACAATGACTACAGGTTTGGGTAGTATTGCGGGGATTAATGGTAATAAATTGACGCCCATAAAGCTTAGCCTTATAAGCTAACATACCTAAAAAAGTTCGCCACCCACATCGGCAATGCTCAAAGCTAACGCGTGATTGCGCAGCAGGTTCTTACTCCGTAACTCTTCTGCCACAACCAAATCGTGGTTCTTGATTAGTGTTGTGGAGACCAGGTGGAGGAAGTTCTGGCGCTGGTTAGCCACCTGGCGTTGGAGGTTAGCTACCACTACTCGTTGTTTCTGATAGTTGGCCGCCTGACGTAAGGGCGCTGTTCCTTTTTAGCTCGCAGTGCCCGCCGAGAAAGCTTACGCTGGGCTTGAGCTAATTTACCTTGGAGACGACGGTAATAGCGCGGATTAGCGACCACGTGTCCATTGGAATCAGTCAAAAAGTTAGCAGTATTGAGATCAATCCCAAGGGGTGATTTGACAACGGGGGTCAGCTCCACAAAAGGTTGCTCCGAGGCTAATTGCAGCGAAACATAGTAACGACCGGTGGCGTCCATGGAGATGGTCACGGTTCCTATTCGAATTACTGCAGCTTTATGTAACAGTTTAGGCGGCAAACCCCGAAACCGTAAGCGGCCAATTTTAGGTAGTCGCAGATGCTTTTTATCTAATAACCTAACACTGCCAGTCAACATATCAGGTACTTGTACCTGCTGAGCATACTGACAGGAGGTTTGATACTTTTGCGCCATTTGCTTTTTATGAAAAACCGGTACACCAGTACGATGAACCTGACGAAAAAGCTGCCAAGCGGTGCAATAGTTTTTAATCGCGTTTGCCTTCATGAGGCTATCTAAGTCGCGGTTATTAAGCCAACCGTGAATATTGGAAATACCAGTTGCGGGTTTTTTTAAGCGCTCTTCCAGGGTTTGAATGCGTTGTTGAACAATTGCGATTGGCAATTTTACCTGTCGCAGTTGGTATAGTTCCCGATTCATCCCATTCATTTCATTATAAATAAAACGACTAGCGTCACTGTTACACTTGATTAAGCCTTTTTGTTCCGCAGAAGGAAAGACCCGCAGCTTAACCCCATAGTGATATGGTAGTTGGGCCATCGTTTTACTCATGTAGCTTGCACCTTCTTACTATTGGTTACATTAATAATAGCATGAGAGTTATCTAAAATTAAGATAAATTTAATTTTTAGCAAGCTAAGGAGACAATCACTGAGTAATAGGCATTCATCTGTCTGATTAAAAAAAACATTAATATTATCAATCAATCTCTATATAACTGCTTCTATCGGAAAAGATGTTACCTAAAAATATAATAACGGATTCCTATCAAAAATATCCCCCTACCTCATTTATTTAATATTAGTAATTCTCATATCTAATTATTACAATCCACACAAAAATCACTAGTAAAAAAAACAAGTCAGCACATTCTCAAAAAATATGCTGACTTGCTCATTTTAATAAATATAGATTCCTAGTTTTTTAGACTAAAAAGGCCGTACAAATTAAATTTAAAAGAAACATCAAACTAATAATCCACATCGGCCAAGAAATTTTTTGCGACTGGTGAACTACCACTTTAGCAATCGGATAGCTCACAAAACCAAAAGATAAACCAGTTGCAATACTACCAGTTAGTGGAATTAAAACAATGATTAAAAATGCAGGAAACCAATCGCTAAAATCTTGAAAATTAATAAAGCGCAAATTTTGCATCATTGTTGCACCCGTAATAATGATTACTGGCGCAATTGCCACTTGCGGAACATATTTAAGAAAGCTAACGAAAAATAAAGAAGCTGCAAATAAACCACTAGCGACCAATGCTACTATTCCTGTTTTACCGCCACTTTCAATCCCAGCAGCACTCTCCGCTGCCGCAACAGTTGGGCTCGTACCAAAAATGCTGGATAAAAAGCAAGTTAAAGCACTGCTTTGAAAACTTGGCTTAAATCTTTTTTTATCCGGTAAAAGCCCTTCTAACAAACCCATGGATTCAAAGACTAAAATCATCGTCATTGAAAAAACTGCCAACCAAAATGATAATTGTCCTAAAGAATGAAAATCTCCTTGATTGAATACTCGACCAAATTGTGAAATCTGGCTCAACTGAACACTAGTTGATTGACCTTGTATATTGCAAAAGAAACCAACAAGACTTGTTACAATAATTCCAATAATAAAATCTCCAGGAATTTTCATTAAAAATAATACTAACGTTAAAATTAATCCGAAAATTGCTAATAACGTAGCAGGATTACGTAAAGAACCAAACGCTAGTAGGGAACCATTATGCCCTGCAACAATTAGTCCGGCTTTTTCTAAACCCAATTCGACAAGAAACATGCCAATACCTACCGTAATACCAGTTTTCAATACTGGAGGAATACTACGCGCTAAAATATCACTTAGCGAGGTGAAAGCAATCACCAGATAAAATACACTGCTGACAAAAGAAACAGCCAATGCTGTCTTCCAGGAAAACTTCATCGAAACCACTAAGGTATAGGTAAAAAAGGCATTGACACCCATTCCGGGGGTTAAAATAATAGGAGAACGCCCCCATAAAGCCATAATTAAACACCCAATAACGGAAATAAGAATAGTAGCAAAAATACTTAGATTAAAAGGCATGCCAGCATCTTTAAGGATCATTGGATTAACAATAATGATATAAGAAATAGCAAAAAAACTGGTAACTCCCGCCAAAATTTCCTTCTGCCAATTTTCACCCGTCTGGGTATTTGTTTTTCTCGATTTACTTAATTTATTAAAAAATGACTGCACTTATTAATCACGCCTTCATTATTAGTCAATTAATCAACCACTCACAACTAAAGTCGAAAGTTTGTGGTCATTATATTATTAGGTACAATGACCACAATTTGCTTAGATATAATACTTGCCCGCTAACAGGATTTACGTGCTATTTATCAAAGCCTTTAATGTCCGCAGGTTGTCAGACGGACAAAAATTATATTAGATGATTGTCACAAGAGTGACGAAAATGCTTTTTGACAAAGCACGTAAAAATTAAACAATATAAATATTGGATAGTAATTATAGGTCCTAGTTACTATAAAATCTCTTAGACAATATAAACAAAATCTAGTCGCACAATAGCCTAAAAAACAAAAGAAAACGCCTCACAACTATAAGTTTGGGGCATTCATCTTTTTATCATAAACCGAAAAATCATTAACTCATATTTGATTAAAAATCTA
This sequence comes from Bombilactobacillus mellis, assembly GCA_013346905.1. GTDB lineage: Bacteria > Bacillota > Bacilli > Lactobacillales > Lactobacillaceae > Bombilactobacillus > Bombilactobacillus mellis_A. The sequence goes on along the minus strand of JAAEDX010000001.1, from coordinate 975,876 downwards.
CCAAACGAATAGACCTACAAATCCTGCTGATAGTAAGGAAACTAGAATTCCAGAAATCAGCATCAAACCAACGTTACTGGAAACATAGTCATTCTTTTCTCGGTCTACTAAGCCTTTGAAGGCACCAATAATCATACCAATTGTCGAAAAATTTGCAAACGAAGTTAAAAAGACTGTCAAAACAGCTTGATAATGCGGCATCATATGTTTAATTGTATGCATTACTTGTCCCATAACAACAAATTCGTTTGTAACAATCTTGGTTCCCATATATTGAGCTAATTGGAAAGAATCTTGCGGATTTAAACCTAATAACCAAGCAAATGGGAACATTACAATTCCTAGTAAGTGCTCCAAGCTTAACCAAGGATGTAAAAGACCTAAAATCTTATCAATTAAAGCTGCCAAGGCTACGAAGGCTACTACATTAGCAGTAATAATCAAAATTAAACGACCAGCACCGAGAATAGAATCACCTAAGAAAGAAAAGAATGGTTCGCGTTTATTCTGAGAATCCTCATCTCCGAGTTTGACTACGACGTCCTCTTCGGCACTAACATGAACCGGATTTAAAATATTTGTGACAATAATTGAATTGATAATATTGATTGGTATCGCCGTCAAAATGAATTGAGCCGGCATCATCTGTGTATATGCACCTAAAATTGAAGCTGTTACACAAGACATCGACATCATCGCTAAAGTTAAATTTCGTTCTTTGTTCATCTTCCTTAGTTGTAAACCAGATACAGCTAAAGCTTCAGTATTACCTAAGAACATCATTTCAACAGCAAAGAAAGATTCAAATTTCGGCTGACCAGTAAGTTTAGCTAGCCCACGACCAACCCATTTAATGATCCACGGCAAAACTCCAATGTAAGTTAAAATATCAAACATCGGAACAATCATCAAAATCGGCATTAAGGAGCTAATCACAAAGTCCATCTTTTTAACATGAACCATGCTGGGTAAGGCAAAAGCAATTCCTGTATAGGAAACCTTAACTAAAGCATTGAAACCATCAGCCGCACCTTTGACAATAGCACGACCAACCATAAAGTCAGTTAAAAACCAAGCTAATATTAAATTTAAAACTACCATCACACCAATTGATCGCCAATTGATTGCTTTTTTATCTTTAGAAAATAAAAAGGCGACAGCCATAAAAACGACTATTCCAATGATATTAACAACAAGATACATGGCCGGGCCTCCTTTTTACTTAGCTGATAATTCAGCGGCTGTCAAAGCTACTTCAATCATGTCATTAAAGGAAGTTTCCCGTTCTTGAGCAGTGGTTTCTTCACCCGTCATAATGTGATTACTGATCGTTAATACTCCTAAAGCTTGTACATGGTATTTAGCTGCTAACAAATACAGAGCTGCAGTTTCCATTTCAGAGCCCAAAACGCCATAATCAATTAATTTTTGACGATCAATTTCATCATTATAAAACCTATCTTCTGATAATACGTTACCAACTTTAGCTGGAATTTTTAAATCTTTACTTGCTTGATAAGCAGACAATAGCATTGAAAAATCAGCTGTCGGCGCATAGTAGATGCCACTACCAAAAGTATTTCGAATAATAGAAGAATCAGTGGTAGCACTTTGAGCAATCAAAACATCGCGCACCTTAATATCAGGGCTCATACCGCCACAAGTACCAACACGAATCAACTTTTTAACACCAAATTCTTGAATTAATTCTGTTGTATAAATTGAAATAGAGGGAATGCCCATTCCAGTAGCTTGCACTGAAACATCTTGTCCATGATACTTGCCAGTATAGCCGAAAGCATTACGCACTGTATTATAACGAGTGGGATTTTCTAAAAAGTTTTCTGCAATATATTTAGCCCGTAACGGATCACCCGGCAATAAAACTGTTGAGGCAATATCGCCCTTTTGTGCATTAATATGTGTACTCATTGTTATAACTCCCTTGTTTTAATTTTTTATTTAACCACTTGGTAAACCATAGGGGAAACCGATGCTGTTGTACCAATTTGAATATTGTCTAATAATAATTGTTCAACCTCAGGTACTGTAGCTTGATTACTATGAATCGTTACTATTGTGTCCCCTTTTTCAACTGCATCGCCAACTTTTTTGTGCAATTCTAAACCTACAGCATAATCTAATTGATCACTAGCTTGTTGACGCCCACCGCCTAAGAGCATGCTCGCAATACCTAGTTCATCGGCGGCCATTTGCGTAATTACTCCCGAATTTGGGGCAGTAAAATCAATTTGATACTGCGATTGTGGTAACAAACCATAATCATCAACTACTCGACCATCGCCACCTTGGGCCTCAATCATCGCCCGAAAGCGTTCCAAAGCTGATCCAGAAGTAATGGTCTCCTCCAACATCTTTTTGGCTGTAGTTATATTGGATGCCTTTTGACCAAGAACTACCATATAGCTACCTAAAGCAAGTGTAAGTTCTTTCAAATCAGCTGGTCCTTGACCCTTAAGCAAATCCAACGATTCTTCAATTTCCAAAGCGTTACCAATCTTATAGCCCAATGGCTGATTCATATCAGTAATTAATGCAACACACTGCATTCCTACACTTTGACCAATTTCTACCAGAGCCTGTGCTAAAGCTACTGCCTGTTTTTTGGTTTTCATGAAGGCGCCAGCTCCAGTTTTAACATCAATTACCAGTGCATCAGTACCAGAAGCAATTTTCTTACTCATAATTGAACTAGCAATTAAAGGCAAGGAATCAACCGTATCTGTTACATCCCGCAAAGCATAAATTATTTTATCAGCGGGAGCAATATCACCTGTAGCGCCAATAATAGCTAAACCCTTTTCAGTAACCTGTTTAACAAAATCTTTTTCACTAATTTCCACTTGCATACCTGGAATGGCTTCCAATTTGTCCAAAGTACCACCTGTATGGCCCAAACCACGACCTGATATCATTGGTACAGGAATACCCAACGCTGCAACCATTGCTGCTAGGGGCAAGCTAACTTTATCACCTACGCCTCCAGTAGAATGTTTATCCACTTTAATACCAGGAACAGCAGACAAATCTACTCGGTCTCCAGATTCCATCATTTTCATAGTTAAAGTTTTGCGTTCCGCAGCAGTCATATCTTGAAAATAAATCGCCATTAAGAGCGCACTAATTTGGTAATCAGGAATAGTTTTGTTAACTACTCCATCAATAAAAAAGGCAATCTCGGTTGCCGTTAGCTCACCGCCATTGCGCTTTTTATCGATGATATCTAACATTCGCATTGGTATATCACCTCAGTCAATTAACTCTAATCAACCTCTTAGTTCAGATCAGACAAGAAACTGGTTCCAACATCATTACCTGTGACACCGAAGTTGTCCAAAATCGTAGCTCCAAAATCAGCAAAAGTTTTCCGAGTTGATAATTTTTTACTATCTTGCATACTTGGAGAATAAGCTAATAGTGGAACATATTCCCGCGTATGATCAGTGCCTTTAAAACAAGGATCATTACCATGATCAGCAGTAATCATTAATAAATCATCATCATTTAAATTAGCAACCACTTTACCTAAGCGCTCGTCTAATTCCATGAGAGCTTTACCGTAACCTTCAGGATTACGACGATGGCCATACATTGCATCAAAATCAACTAAATTAACAAAGCAAAAGCCAGTAAAGTCTTCCTGCATTACATGATCTACATGATCCATGCCATCCATGTTGCTTTCGTTATGATAACCTTCATCAATTCCCTGGCCTGAGAAGATATCATTAATCTTACCCACACCAACAGTATGAAGACCTTGTTTTTGCAACAAATCTAATACGGTTGTTCCTGTAGGACGTAAGGAAAAATCATGCCGATTAGCAGTCCGAGTAAAATGATCTTTATCTGGTCCCACATATGGACGAGCAATGACACGACCCACAGTATACTTCGGACCATTAACCAAACTACGAGCATATTCACAAATCCGGTATAGTTCTTTTACAGGGATAACATCCTCATGGGCAGCAATTTGTAAAACAGAATCACCAGACGTATAAATAATCAAATCACCCGTGGCCATTTGATGCTCGCCTAACTCTTTGATAATCTTAGTACCAGATTCTGGACGATTACCGACAATTTTTCGACCTGAAAATTCAGAAATCTTGTCCAGTAAATCATCAGGAAAACCCTCAGGGAAAAAGCTTAGCGGTTGCGTAACCGGCAACTCCATCATTTCCCAGTGGCCATCCATACTATCTTTACCCACGGAAATCTCTTGCATCTTGCCGTAATAACCCTTTTGAATAGTTACTTTAGGTACACCAAGAATTTCTTGATCCCGCAAGTTAGAAATACCTAATTTTTGCAAGGTAGGCAAATGTAACTGACCCTTATAAAATTCACCAATATGGCCTAGGGTATCAGCACCGACATTATCAAATTGGTCGGCATCTGGAGCTGAGCCAGTACCCACAGAGTCCATAACGATTCCAAAAATACGTTTATATTTTGCCATCTTTAACTCTCAATCTCCTTGCCTAGTTATTTTCTAAAATTTTTACTGTAGCACTAACACCTAAACGACTAGCACCAGCTTCAATCATTGCCAGAGCTTCTTGACGTGAATGGATACCACCGGAGGCTTTAACACCTAAACGGTCTCCAACAGTTTTCCGCATCAAAGCTACATCTTCTACTTTAGCTCCTGCACTGCTAAAACCAGTCGAAGTCTTCACATAATCTGCTTGTGCAGCTTCGGCCAATTGACAAGCTTTGACAATTTGTTCATTATTCAAAAACGATGTTTCAATAATGACTTTCAACAGCTTATTTTCCTGATGCACAGCGGCACTTACAGCAGCAATATCAGATTGTACAAAAGTATCGTTATTACTGAGCAATTCACCAATATTGATGACCATATCAATTTCTTCAGCACCTGCATTCATAGCATCCTGCGCCTCAGCTACTTTAGCCGCAGTACTGGTTGCACCTAATGGAAAACCAACTACTGCAATCGGATTAACTGGAGAATCCGCCAGTTGTGCTTTCACTAGTGGAATCCAGTGCGCATTCACACAGACAGAAGCGGTCTGATATTTCTTGGCTTCTTGACAAGTTTGTTCAATATCTGCTTGAGTTGCATCTGGTTTTAAATTAGTATGATCTAGGTAACGTGCTAACTCAGCTGTCGTTAAATCCATTAATAAAACCCCTTTCAATGATATTTATCATCATAGCACTAAAATGAACATATGTAAATGATAGTATTGAAATAAATTTCAGAATTGAGGAAGCCTTATGTCCAAAAATAATCTTACTAACAAAATTAAACAAGCCTTGCAAGTTAGCCGTATGTATTATCTCGATGGAGCAAGCCAAGTTGACATCGCCCACCAGTTACAGTTATCGCGTCCAACTGTGTCGCGGCTATTACAGTTCGCCAAAGAGCAACATTTAGTGGAGATTAAAATCCAGGATCCTTTTCAAGATGTAGCGCTGCTGCGCCAACAGTTGCAACAACGCTACCAGCTCAAGGAAGTACTCATTGCCAGCCAAACTAATACGAACAACTTGAATATTTTAGAAAGTTTAGGGCAGCAAACAGCCAATTACCTAGATCGAATCGTGCATAATCATGATATTATTGGGATCAGCTGGGGCCGAACTATGGCCGCAGTAGCCCATTATTTACATCCCAATTCTGCGCAAGGGGTGCAATTGGTACAGTTGAAAGGTAGCGTGGCTAATTCCCAAGAAAATAATTATGCTTTTGAAATTACCCACCGCTTTAATCAAGCTTTTCAGACAACTGCAGAAATTTTACCATTACCCGTTATCTTTGATAATGTGGCCACCAAAAAGGTCGTGTTCCACGACCGTTTTATTAATAGTGTGCTCGAAAAAGGACGAGCAGCCAACATCGCCTTATATACGGTGGGAACAACTTTGCCACAAGCAATGCTGTTTCGACTAGGGTATTTTACCCCGGCCGCCATTAAGCATTTACAGCAAGTGTCCGTAGGTGATTTGGTATCGCGCTTCATTACCGCCCAAGGGCAAATTGCGGATGCACAGCTGAATGAGCGGACTGTTAGTATTGAATTGGAGGCTTTAAAAAAGAAGGACTATTCCATTTTGGTCGCAGGAGGCCTGCAGAAAGTCCTGCCCATCAAAGCAGCCTTAGCGGGCGGCTATCCCAACGTACTGATTACAGACATCCAGACCGCACAAAAACTACTCTCCTAAGTAATAAAGACGCTTATTACCAGCAGCCAATAACAATAAAAAATAACAAAAATATCAGTTACTAACATCGTTCTTTCCTCTTTTTTTAATAATAAGCGGGTTTAATGTACTATATTGAAAGCGTATACTCATTGCTAATAAAAATTATTCAACGTTAAATTCTAATAAAATCTTGTTTTTCCCTTAAAACAAGGTTATGATTATTTTATTATGAAAACGTATACTTATTGTTTAACAAATTTTTTAAAAAAAAATTGGTTTTATTTCTTAATATTTGGCTTAGTTTTTTGTTATTTTTTAATCTTTCGCTATTTGTTAATACCTTCTGGAGATGATTATTTCTGGTGGGGACAAGCTGGAGAATATCTTTTACACCATGGTTTTGTTGGTTCACCCAAAATTTACGGGGCTAGTATTAATGGTCGTTATTTAGGAAATTTTTTAGAAATAATTACTATGCATCATTTAAAATTAGCCATTTTAATATTTGCAGGAACATGGACATTACTAAGTTGGTGTATGTGGAAACTTGAAGATCAAACTTGGTGGGCTTTAGTTTTATCAATTGCTTTCGTCTTTACATTAAATGATTCTCTGTTGAATACTGTATTAGTTTGGAATGCAGGATTTATTAATTATGTTCCCCCCATGACTTTAGTATTACTTTATCTGGTAATTTGGAAAGATGGAGAAAAAAAATCACTAAGCAAATATTATACTATTTTAACTTTAATTATTGGTTTGACAGCAGGTTTGTTTTTAGAAGTTATCGCCATGGCACAAATAGTCATGGGCTTTATCATTTTATTCTTTTTTTCAAAACAAAAACGAGGATATCATTTTAGTTATTTAATTGGTGCCTTATTAGCCTTATTAATAATGATGTCTCATCCAGGATATCGCATGCATATTCCTTACCGGAAAACTACTTTTGACTTTTCTAGGATTTGGCATGTTTATGTAATCGCTAACCATATATGGTTAATTAGTTTAAATACGATTTTAATTGTTTTACTATTATTAGCGATGACAATTATTATCAGTCGCAAGCAACCATATAGTTTTTTCAACAAATTATTTATTATTCTTAATAATGTTTTTTTATTTTATTACTTAATAGCAGGTATTTATTTAAGACGGGAATATCATGACGACAATTATAACTACTTATTAAATCCAACTTTCGCGCAAATTGACGCAATCATAAGTATATTTTTGATCGGCTACATTGGTTATTTTATTTATAATTTTTTAAACAAACAAAGAAAACAAGTAATTCTTTATTATTTATGTGCTGGATTATATTTTAGTCCTTTATTGTTTGTCGCATCACCTGTTAATTCTCGAGGAGTTTTTATGACCTATGTTTTTATGTACCTTATTATGATTAATTTTATTAAAACAGCTCTCAGTAATCTTAAAATCCAAAATTTTCTATTATTAATAATGGTACTGGCTATTTTAAGCATGGCTGGAAAATATCAGATATGTTTATATGAAAATTTTAATGTTAATTTGCGACGTGTATTGGAGACAGATTATATTCAAGGCAAACGCTTGTTAAATAAACATATTCCCCATCGTAAATTTGTTTGGAGTAACGATCGCTTAGATCAGCAAAATGTTTTTTATTGGCGAGCACGCCTGAGAAAATAAGTTCTTAGCAGACCTTACGATTATCTGGTTCAAGCGGTAATTTAAAGATATCTGAATCTTAATTGCTGTATAGAACATATGCCAATATTTTAAAATTTACCAATTATCAATATTTATCTAAACAGATAGCAGACTAAATCTTGCTCTAAACACCTCCTGAAAAATAAGCAATTATTAAACTCTTTCTAAGACCTACAAGAGTCAATAATTGCTATGTCCGGTAACATTTTCCCTATTTTTGATTTTGAAGAAACAAAAAAGACTTCCAAAAATTTCCGGAACAATCAAACCAGAGGAGAATTCTTGAAAATCTTAACTTTAACCTTAATATTTAGTTTATTATTTATTTTAACAGATTAAAAATTTCTAGGACTTAAGTCTTAGAATCCCAATAAAATTGCTTTTGTAAAATCTGATAACCAATTAAATTTGTAGAAATAACCAAAATATCCCCTGTCTGCAATAAAGTGTCACCTTGTGGCAATAATTCATGATCACCACGAATAATCTTTAAAACCAAAGTCCGCGGCGGCCAAGTAAGGTCCCGAATTTGTTGATTAGCTAAGGGACTCGCAGCAAAAATTGTCAATTGAAAAATTTGATTATTATCACTTACGGTTTGGAACTTTTTCGGAATTAATAGTTTATTTAATAAAGAGTCATAGATGGGCGCACCACCTAATAAATCAACTACCAGATAAGCTACGAGAGCAACTATTGCCAAGGGCATTAAGTGCTTTAAAGAACCTACCATTTCTGTAATTAACAAGATAGCCGTAAACGGAGCCTTACTAATTCCAGCAAATAGGCCAGCCATTCCCCAGACTATGAAACCAATCTGGACTGTGGATGGTAATAAATGAAACGTTACAAAGAAGCGAGCTACTAAAAATCCAGCCAAGGCCCCAAAAGATAAAATCGGTAAGAAAATACCTCCAGGGGCTCCAGAACCATAAGCCAGCATGGACCAGACAAAACGAACCAGTAAAATTATTACCAGGCTGCTAATACTGAGAGATTGTGCCGCTGGTAATTGTAAAATTAGTTTATTGCCACCGCCTAACAATTCCGGTCGCCAAAAGCCTAAAGGCATAAGAAATAGTAACGCTAAAGAAATCTGAAAGGGACGGGGAATTCGTCTTGCAATGGCGTAATAAAATTTTGGCATTTCTAATAAAACCCATTGATAAGCATAACCCAATACTCCCAACACTAAACCCAAAAAAAGTAACGCCCAATAATTCTTTAAAGATAGACTGGGGACTAAGCCCAAATGTAAAACCGGTCGTAATCCAAAAATATTGCTGGCAACTAAATCAGCACTTAAAGAACTGGCTAATGAACTCATCCAGATTAATGGCGAGAAATTATGATAAATTTCTTCTAAAACAAAAAAAGTACTGGCTAAAGGCGCATTAAAAGCGGCCGCCAAACCACCAGCAGCTCCGGAGGCAAGAAGGACCTTTTGATCAGCGATATTAGTTGAACAAGTTTGACCAAATCCTTGCCCGACAGCGGCTCCTAATTGAATTGAGGGCCCTTCACGTCCTAAAATCAATCCTGTACTTAGGCTTAGAATCCCCGCCAGAAATTTACGCCATAAAATTGGCCACCAAGCAAGATGAAGTTGATTGCGCAATTGCCCCTCTACTTCGGGAATTCCTGATCCCATAATATGCGGTTGTTGACTACTTAAACTTCCAACAATAAAAGCTATCAATAAATTCCCTACTAAAATTACCAATAGCAGCGTTGGTTTGTGCTGAGCCAGGCGATATAAATTCTGAGTCAGCTGAAAACCATGTTCAATCAACCAGCGAAAGGCACTGACTACTAGCCCTGCCAGTATTCCTATAATTAGTCCTTGAATAATAATCTGTGCATGTTTCAGACGTAAACGTGACGGCATATCTGTCCTCTTTTAAGTAAGTATTAGAAAAAAAGCTTCCTATATTCCTATATATGGTAGTAGTTTAAGTCCAAGATCGTCAAGCGCAATTATGAGACTTTGCCAGACTGATCGAAAAAAATACTATAATTGATTGACGGTTTCGATAAAAAAAGAGAACTATACCTAAGTCGACTATTTTTTTATCATAAAAACACTTAGTTTCCCGTATTTGAATGCTAGACTTTTAATGAATACTTACATAAAGAATGTGGCTAATGATATCGGCTTTCTTTCCTTATGAGAATTGATCAATATGTCCCTGCTGGATTTCAATATTTCTAATATTACTGGTCATTTAAGTTCGGCGCAATTTTTTGCAATTTATACCATTATCTTTGGTCTAAGATATGGTCTTTCATCAATATTCTTTAGCCACTCCACTGATCAAGTTAATGTGGGTTTCCTAATTCTGATTGGTCTATCATTTTTAACCTGCTTAATTTTAATAATAATCTCTTTATTCCAACATCAGAAAAAAGTCGATTAGCCGCATCATATGCTAATAATAAACTTAAATTTCTCTAAGCATTATCTATTGCCAAAAAGTGATTGTATCAATTTTTTATTTTAGAAAAATTATTTTGGTCTCATTTGAGGCTTGCCAAAACTTGAAATCATGCTTAAATATAAATAAAAAAGCTATGATTAAAAATCATAGCCAAAATCTTTTCTCTAAGCAAATGAACCCGTTATTTTTAAGGTGTATTTTCCAAAGTCCAAGTAGCTGTGGCCTGATATGTTCCCTCGGCAGGCTGTTGACCTTGAAGATTCAGCCAAGGACCCCTATAATAATCGCTTATTTTTACTTGTTTTCCATCATTTTCATACCAATTCGTACTAATATCATAATCAGTGATATTAGAATTATTAAAATCAAGCCCATCAGCTATTTGAATCCCCGCATCATCACTTTTCAAGCCCTTTTGATCGTAGAAAAAAATTCCATCTAAGGATTTGGATGGGTCCTTAATATTGGTAAACTTAGTTATCGATAAATACAATTTCCAGTATTTCACATAACTTTTGGTTGTATCCTTGACTATTAATCGAGGTTGCTCATTTACGGAGTACTTTAATCCACATTTACTAGGCATAACTTGACGAATATAACTTCCAAAATTTAGCTTGGGCACCTGAAGACTGATAGTACCAGATTCATCGTATACTAATGGTATTTCCCGTAATTTTGCACCTGTAGATTTCAAATTTCCCATACTAGGGGAGTAACTACTAATATGGCCCCAATCGCACTTATCTGAAATAATATCATTATAATTACTTAGGCTATAACGCTGCAGATTATTATCCTTATCCTTTTTCCAAAGGTACTTAGGTATATACTGTTTAACATTATATACATACCCGGCAGAATAATTACTATTTTTATCTGTTGCTCCTCTTACTACAGTCTGAGAATCACGAAGCTGCTTCTTGTTTGTGTCCAAATAATTAAATTGGACAATGGCATTTTCGGCTACTGGCGCCTCGAATGTCGCACTGGCTGTTTTAAAAACGTCTTGTCTCTGACCATCAATGCCATTATCTTGAGCCTCAACATGAATAGTATGACCACCTTCTTTAGGAGTAGCTAAGGCTTTTAAATCATCCGAATTTGTAATAGCAAAGCTCCAATTGACCTTTTTATTTTTTTCACCATTACTACTTGTAGTATCTACAGTTGTAACTTCCTGTTTATTAGTACTGTTATCATCTATCCAATAAGACAGAGTAACTTTACTGCTATCCTCATCTTGCAAAGTTCCATAAATATCAAAAGCTGGATAGCTTTCTTGGGGGCAATTTATAGAATCATAGGGATAAGTATAGGAATTATCGGAGTTTTTATATGATGAATCTGTAAAAGCTAGTGATGGAAAAGCATTATAGGGCTTATGACCCCAAACAAACGTTATTGGTTCATCGCTATCGTGCTTATCAAGAAGACTCTTTATACCACTTAAATTGAACGCGTCGCCGCCATCATTAGGATAAGGAGATTTTTTATAAACATTAAAAGTTTTTCCTTTGGGATTATGGGGAGAACCTGTCCCTACTTCTCTCCATTGAAAATCTTGATCCTCTTTACCAATAGTAATATACCTTAAACCATCATCTTGAAAAATATAAGGAAATTTTGTTGGTGGCCATGGCCATGACCGTAAATACAAACCATCTGGTATAAAATTTCTCCCAATTTTTAGCTGCCATAATTCTCTATCAAAATCAAAAAAATTGGGCATCGTACCTGACGCCTTAAAAGTATTAAAACTACTTAAGTCTAAAATTTGTAATGCACTACAACTTGTAAACATATACCTCATATTAGTGACTTTATCGGTATTAAAATTGCTTAAATTTAAAGATATTAAATGATTACAAACTGAAAACATATAACTCATATTTTTAACATTACTAGTATTAAAATTACTTACATTTATTGATGTCAAACCGCAACAGTAATAAAACATATAACGCATATCAGTAACATTACTAGTATCAAAATTACTTACATTTATTGATGTCAAACCGTAACAGCAATAAAACATATAACTCATATCAGTAACATTACTAGTATCAAAATTATTTACATTTAAAGATGTCAAAGCATTACACTGACAAAACATATAACTCATATCAGTGACTTTACTAGTATCAAAATTATTTACATTTAAAGATGTCAAAGTATTACACTGATAAAACATATAACTCATATCAGTAACATTGCTAGTATTAAATTTACTCAAATCTAAGGAACTTAGGTTATGACAGCCATCAAACAGATGAGTCATATTCGTTGTTTCACTAGTATCTAAGTTTTCTAAACCTGTTATTTCTTTAGCATTGGGTAAATTAGCAAAAACAGCTGTGGCATTTTTGGGCAACGAAACATCTTGCTTAATGTCTACTTTTTTAATCTTTTCTCTATTACCATTCTCTGTCCAGTTACTTCCACCACAATAGGTCAATATATTATTATCATTAATAGTATATGGTATAATCCCCGTAGCCAATTGACCACTATCAATGGTCAAAGTCCAATCAGCTGTTATTTTCCAATGACAAGTACCCGATGTACCACTAGCAATTACATCCGGAGAATCTTTTAAAAAGCTAAATAACTGGGAAGTAGGAGCCTTCTTTTTGTAAGTGCGGTACTGCTGTCCAGAAGCCTCTGTTTTGGATACATTAATCGTTTTAACCGCAGCAGCACAATCAAACTCCTGGAGGCTAACAGCCATGAAACTAATTAATAAAAAAGCTAACCCCAGTCTAATTATTTTTTTCATTTATAACATCTTACCTTTTATACAAACTTCATCATTTATCAAATTGTATTTTTCAGAGTAATTAAAAATAGTCTATGTACTCTTATCCATTGTTTGATTTCTTCTGACATGTATGCATACAATTTCTATATTCTATATAATTATATATGAAATTTTGTTCATAGACAAGCCACTTATCACGATAAAAGATTAATTCCCAACACTTTTCGATTATTTAGAGAAAAAAACGTTTAGTTTAATAGGAAACTGTATTTAAGATTTTTGACATAATAGCTTTCATTAGCTTTACATTCGTAATATAACACTTGAAAATATATCAAAAACCAACTGGAAAATTCCAGTTGGTTCAGTTAGTAAATAAATTCATAGAAAAATAAATCCATTTTAATAATATTTTTTATAATTCCACTTGCGGGTGTTCTTGATCTAAAACCTGAACTGTTGTTGACAGTTTGAGATAGTCCTGCAAACGCTTTTGTAATAAGACAATGGCTTGTTGATAATCAGCATTCCGTTCTGGATTAGCATTTTCGATAATAAATAAAACTTCTTTAGTGCTGGGATTCACCCCATAACGGGCACTGTCACGCCAATTTAAACAGCGTGTAACCACTGCTCTTCGATCACTATAAATAATTTCCTGGGGCAAGGTCATTTCCGCATCTTGTTCCCCAATTGGAAAGAATTTTTCTCCACCAGCAGAAACTCGCAACGTTAAATCCCCTTGTAGCCGCTCTAAATCAAGTCCCCCAATCGGAAAAGCTTTTTCATCTATCGCTTTTTGAACGGCTTGCGGTGAAGCTTCTCCGCCAAAATTGAGCTTGCTAACTTGAAAATCATTATCCCTTAAATAGGCAATAAACCGATTGCCAACCAGCTGATAAACATTGTCATCACCAACAATAGCCAACTTTTTCCCCAGCGTTTTAAATAAGTCACCGAATTAAATAAAATATCCTTAGCTTGAATATAATTAGCAGGACTGATAAATATTTTCGGTAATGAGATTTTCATTTTTTTCTACCTCCATTCACTGTATCCAAGAGTGCTAAAGCTTAATTTAGGAGGAATCGTTAACAATTATTGTGCTAGGTTATTTGCTCTTAGTGGGAATTCACATGTTTTCCCACTAATTGCCTAATTTCATTTTTAAGACGCTTACATATGTAATAAAATTAAAGTACTTGCAATTATTTGTACAAACGTTGGAAAAGTCCTCTCTCTGAGAGCCTGACTTAATAAAAAAGCAGCAACCATCTTGTTAGAGTGGTTACTGCTTTAAAATCAATTTTTTAGCGGTTATCATGACCGTGAAAATTATGCGGGGTGCTACCGCTTTTCCAGTACTGTTTTTGATAATATTGCCGTAAATCCTGCATCGCTAGTTTATAATTATGCCTGGCATTACTCATACTCCGATAGTGCACCTGATTAGTTATATTTTGCCGTAATCGCGTTAAGGTTGCAGCCAGGGTCAGATTTTGCTGAATCTGCTCTAACTTTTGGGCTATTTTATGGGGTGCAACTTTGTGATATCGAGTATAACTGTTAAGCCAGCTTACTAATTGATGCGTAAATAAACTTGCTGCTGTGATGTTAATAAGGTACTGTCTGCTAATTTTTGCAGCCGCTTTTGAAAAAGTTTCAAAGGTAATTGACTATCGGTAGGCAAGTTTTGAATCCAAACCACCAATTGATTCAGTGCTGCTTCTAAATTCAGCGTGGATATCTCCTGAAATAACTTACAAGGCCTGATAATAGCGCACCCAATACTGTTGCTCTAAGATCGTTGCCTGTTGCTGCATGAGCTGCCATTGTTGCTGTACTTGGTGGTTTTGCCGAGCGGCTTTCTTTAACTGCTGCTTGATTTGCCGCTTGAGATTTTGCAATTGACGTTGGGCTTGTTTTATAAGTAAACGGGCCTGCTGGCGCTGCTGTGTCTATTGTTTCAGCTTTTGTAAATAGTTGGGCATTAATTTTTTTAATTGTTCTTCTCCCCGCAGCAAATGAAGAAGCTTATCATTGTTATTCATCTTGATCAATTCCGATTAGATGCACTTCGGTTCGCGGAAATTTCTTTTCATTGAGCTTCAGTGATTTAATGCCGACAATACGACTATCACGAATAGCTAAATCTTTAAAAATACTATCCATGATGGCCTTTTCCAAGTTATCAATATCGGGAGCCGTTTTACGCATTAAACTCTTCACTGTTTTTTGGTGTTGGGGAATTTTCAAATAAAAAATTACTTCCATTAAAACTCCGTAAGGATTTTGAATAGTCTGATAGAAATCATCATTATATAACTGATGTTGGCGCAGATAATCCTTGACGGTCTGCATATATTCCGTATATTTTGTCGGATAATAAGTAATTACTTTACCCCGATTGCCGCTGTTTTTGACGAATTTAAATTGTGGACGCGGAGTTGCTTGGGGCGCGAACGGAATAATTGCCTGCCATTCACTCATGATTTTGCACCTGCTTTTGATATTTGTCATATTTCTTTTGCTTAGCAGCTGGCCAACTCTGCAAAATTGCTCGCGCCTGCTGCTTTTGTTCAGCACTACCCTGCTGCAAATCGATTAATTGCGCAAATTCCAGATTGTCGGTAATCTCGCCCCAACCATATTGATGCAAAGTTTTGGTTAATTGCGCTTCTTGATGAACTAAATCAGCTTTAGCTGCTTTCTTAGCTGCTAAATCGGCTTTTTGAGTCAGATACTTTTGCCAATCAGCATTTTCCAGCTTGATCAAAGTTTGCAATTGGTGCAAAGTAAATAATTCTTCAATACTGCCAGTTCCCTTTTTGATTCTGTCCAAATATCGATAGAGAGTATTGCGCCCGATTCCCAATGCATTGGTTACTTGGGTACGATTAGCCAAATGCAGCAGCCAATCTCGAAGTCTTTTTTGCGATAAATCACTAAAATGAATCATTCCTAACTTATATGGCCGATACATAATCTCCGCACCCCTTCTTCTTTAGTCCTATCATACTGGAAAATCAATTTTAACGAAAGTTTTTCTCTCCAATTTTTTGATAAAAAGTAGCCCTCAAGGGCTACTTAATTAAAAACAACTTATTCATCCAGATGAGTAGAAGCCCCGGTAAAATACTATCTGGTAGATCATTAGGATCAATAGTGAGACTTCACAGTCGATTATGAGGCTCCGGTCAGAGCATCCATATCCGCTTTCTGATGGCACTAATTTTTGTTCGATCTGATGTAAATACCAGTTAATCAACGGCATAATATCGACACTCCACTCATTAACACTGGCGTAGTTACCTGCCTGATCATGGACGACTTTATAAAAATAAACCACATAGCTTTCTTGATTATTAGTCAGCAAGGGAATTTTGACAAGGTCGCTTTGACCAGTTTTTAAAGCATGCACCATCTGCTTGACATAAGAAGAAATCTGCTGGGGATGAGTGTTCTCTATGGAATCGCCGACTTACAACGCCAATTTCTGATTTTTCTGGTTTTCCGGACTATTATTATAGTATAAAAATTGATTATTTGGATCAACGAAAGTCAATTTTCCCGGAAAAGAATTCAAAAGATTAGTTAATTGGTCGGCTGGTCAACCACTCCCGACTAAAGTCGGGAGCTTGTGAGAATTGTCCCTCAGGGGCAACGACCACAATTTGCTTAGATACAGCGATTGCCTACTTATAGGTCTTACGTGCTAATTACCAAAGCCTTTATGGTCCGCAGGTTGCCAGACGGACCTACTACTTAGATACTCGCTAAGCCTTTGGCCAAAATGTTCTGCGCTGCATTCTCATCACGAAGGTGATGTTTACCACATTGCGGACACGTCCATTCACGATCTCTCAGTGTCAGCTTCTCTGTCTTGCCAGTACCCATCACAAAACCACAATGACTACAGGTTTGGGTAGTATTGCGAGGATTAATGGTAATAAATTGACGCCCATAAAGCTTAGCCTTATAGGCTAACATACCTAAAAAAGTCCGCCAGCCCACATCGGCAATGCTCAAAGCTAACGCGTGGTTGCGTAGTAGGTTCTTACTCCGTAACTCTTCTGCCACAACCAAATCGTAGTTCTTGATTAGTGTTGTGGAGACCAGGTGGAGGAAGTTTTGGCGCTGGTTAGCCACCTGGCGGTGGAGGTTAGCTACCACTACTCGTTGTTTCTGATAGTTGGCTGCCTGACGTAAGGGGCGCTGTTCTTTCTGAGCTCGCAGTGCTCGCCGAGAAAGCTTACGCTGTGCCTGAGCCAATTTACCTTGGAGACGACGGTAATAGCGCGGATTAGCGACCACGTGGTCATTGGAATCAGTCAAAAAGTTAACAGTATTAAGATCGACCCCAAGGGGTGATTTGACAACGGAGGTCAGCTCCACAAAAGGTTGTTCCGAGGCTAATTGCAGCGAAACATAGTAACGACCGGTGGCGTCCATGGAGATGGTCACGGTTCCTATCCGAATTACTGCAGCTTTATGTAACAGTTTAGGCGGCAGGCCCCGAAAACGTAAGCGGCCAATTTTAGGTAGTCGCAGATGCTTTTTATCTAATAACCTAACACTGCCGGTCAACATATCAGGTACTTGTACCTGCTGAGCATACTGACAGGAGGTTTGATACTTTTGCGCCATTTGCTTTTTATGAAAAACCGGTACACCAGTACGATGAACCTGACGAAAAAGCTGCCAAGCGGTGCGATAGTTTTTAATCGCGTTTGCCTTCATGAGGCTATCTAAGTCGCGGTTATTAAGCCAACCGTGAATATTGGAAATACCGGTTGCGGGTTTTTTTAAGCGCTCTTCCAGGGTTTGAATGCGTTGTTGAACAATGGCAATAGGTAATTTTACCTGTCGCGGTTGGTAAAGTTAGCGATTCATCCCATTCATTTCATTATAAATAAAACGACTAGCGTCACTGTTACACTTGATTAAGCGTTTTTGTTCCGCAGAAGGAAAGACCCGCAGCTTAACCCCATAGTGATATGGTAGTTGGGCCATCGTTTTACTCATGTAGCTTGCACCTTCTTACTGTTGGTTACATTAATAATAGCATGAGAGTTTCTAGAATTAAGATAAGTTTAATTTTTAGCAAGCTCAGCGAAAAATCATTGAATAATAGGCATTCATCTGCCTGATTAAAATCAGGAGATTTCTGCCTTTGTTTTTAATTAAAATTTCCTGATCTAGTTGCACATAATTATCTCCGCGAGTAGCCTGGGTTTGGTTTGACCCAATCGCTAGCCTGCATATCTACTCCTTGAATTGTAGTTTTCAAAGGATGATTACTAGATAAATCTTCCTGTTCAAAGTCTGAATTTGCCAAAATAAAAACCTCCCTTGTACTATAGTTACAACTTATTATAGCCTTCTTCTCAATCATTAGCTACTTAGTTAACAATAAAGAAACCAGCAAAAGCTTTTTAACTGAACAATTTATTAAACCAGCCGCAATTTTGATATTTTAAACAAAAAAATATCCGCAAAAACGGCGGCGATCGTAAATTATTGTGCTAAAAAAGAAAAATTTTTTCGATGTCTTCTACAAAGCGCATATGCTTGACAGATGCAGCAGATATCAGTACATTAATCATAATATTAAAGGATTATGGGAGGTTTCAAGATGCTCAAAGAGTTTAAAGATTTTATCTCTAGAGGTAATGTAATTGACCTAGCAGTCGGGGTCATTATTGGGGGTGCCTTTAATAACATTGTCAACGCCTTAACTAAATATATTCTCAACCCGTTTATTGGTTTATTTTTAGGACATATTGATCTGTCATCCATTGTCGTAGGCAAATTTAAAATCGGGGATTTTCTCAATTCAATAATTGAATTTTTGATTATTGCTTTTGTGGTTTTCTTGATTGTTAAAGGCATTAATAAATTACATCATCCGCAAGACCAGCCAGCTCAGCCAACGCCAGAACAGATGTCAGAAAAGTACTTAGAAGAAATTCGCGATTACTTAAAAAATAATCAGCATAACCTCAATCAATAAATTAAAAAAGCCGCCGTTTAAGGCGGTTTTTTTAATGGGCAATGAGACCTTTCTGTAATTTATTCAAAGCTTCAGTCATATAGACAGGATAAATATCTGGATTAGTTAAACGTTTAGTTTCAATCGGTAATTCATCTAGCCAGCGCTGACTAGTTCTTTGAATAGCAAACACATCTATCGGTACGGGGTGTTTTTGCGAAAAATCTAGTGGACGCAATAAAGGTTGCGCAACAAAGTTAGTTAAAACTACTGGTTTTTGCAATTGCAGAGGATTACTATTAACTACAGTAATTCCATCTGAGCGTATTAAATCTTCATCAGCCAAGGCAATCACATCGGCAAAGGCTTCTTGAGTATGTTCATAATACAGACGATATACTTTTTTGAGACCCGGAATGGTTAATTTTGCCAGATCATTGCTGACCTTGATTTTCGGAATTAACTGGCCATTTTGTTCAATGGCTGCCAGTTTATAAACTCCGCTTAAAACGGGTGATGAAAAACTGGTAATTAACTTTTCGCCAATGCCAAAATTATCAATCGGTGCCTGCTGTTGTAGTAAAGAAGTGATGATATTTTCATCTAAGGCATTCGAAATAGTAATCTTCACTGAGGTTAGTCCCGCTTCATCCAGCAAGGCACGGGATTTCTGGGCCAAAGAAGCAATATCACCGGAATCAATGCGGATTCCCAAAGGTTGATGCCCTTGTGCCTGCAATTCTTGGAATATTTGAATAGCATGCGGAACCCCAGATTGCAAAACATCATACGTATCCACTAGTAAAGCAGCATTATCAGGATAGAGAGTAGCCCATTTACGAAAAGCTGATAATTCATCAGGAAAGGCTTGAATCCAACTATGCGCCATCGTTCCAGCAGCCGGAATATGAAATTTTTTAGCTGCCAAAACATTAGAAGTACTGCTGGCTCCTCCGATGACTGCAGCTCTGGTTCCATACAATGCGCTATCAGGTCCTTGTGCTCTGCGTGCGCCAAATTCCATAATCGGTTTTCCTTGGGCGGCTTGGCTCATTCGTCGGGATTTAGTAGCAATTAAAGATTGATGATTGAAAATATTCAAAATCAAAGTTTCTAATAATTGTGCTTGTGCAATAGGTCCGCTTACTGTAATCAAGGGTTCACGCGGAAAGACAGGCATTCCTTCTGGCACTGAAGAGATTTGGCAATCCAATTTAAAATTTGCCAAAAATTGCAAAAAGTCCTCATCCCAGAGCTTTAAACTGCGTAAATATTCCAAATCATTGGCAGAAAAATTAAAATTCTGTAATTGTTCCACTATCTGCTGTAACCCCGCAGCGATTACTAAACCACCCTTATCAGGTATTTTACGAAAGAAAACATCAAAGACAGCGCGCGTTTGTGGTAAATAATGCTGAAAACCATTTGCCATTGAATATTCGTATAAATCGGTCAGTAAAGCTAAACTTTTCATGAGAAAATCCCTTCTTTATTTACTCATTAACTCCAAATAGTAAAGGAGCCACCAATTAATATTATTGGAATGTATAATACTAATGCCATATCCATGATAACGTTTTACAGTTAAAATGAAAAGACTATTTATTTAGCCTTGCTATTTTTATCCGTAAAAAATAATGTTAACGCAGTATTATTAAAGATATTTATCTGCTTTTTTGAGCAACCAAAAATAGAAAAAAACAGCCCCAAAAGGGACTGTGTAGGGGTAATAATCTTTAACTATAAAGAATTGGTTAAATTCCAAGTAATATTCGTTTTATATGGAGTTCCAAGATTTGGAGAGGAATTTTGCCCTAATTTTAATATAGGACCAGTAACTTGTTGGCCATCTTTAAACCAACCACTTGCAATATCTTGTGTATGTTCTTTATTAATTGAGCCATGAAAGGCAGTTATTGTATTTTTCATAAGAGTATCAGAACCATCCGTATTATCCTTTGTTTGTCTATAATATAACCAATTATTAAGAACACTAGTGCCGTCGTCATCTACTCGATCTACTTGGGCAGTTAAAGTAACTGGTTGACTATATTGTGTATAGTTGCTTATCGAAACTGTTGGAGATTTTCGGATAAAAAACACCCTTTCTTTTTTAAACGGAACAACTGCAGGATTAGTTCCATAGTCAATAGTATTGCCAACGTTTAAGACAATAGATCCTACTGATTCATACTTAATAATATTACTTGTACTTAACAAGATGTCTTCATCGTTATTATCTTCTTTTGAATACATTTGATCGGCACCAATTTGAACACCATTGTTAGCATCTGCATTAACCCATATTTTGTGCGTTATAGTGAACTTTACTCCTGCTGGAAATTCAGTTAAATTTAAATTAAAATCCTTTGGTTCATATGTCATATCATATTGAAAATCTTTAATTGTTGTATCATGGCCATTGTAAGACGCTGTCAATGTATAATCAGAATTATCTCGAATACCTTGATCGGTATTATCAATGTTATCACCTATTGTTCTAGGATGCTTAAACTTAACCTGAGATAAAGATTGTGGATTACTTTTATTAGCAATTTCAAAAACAGTCTTTACGGTATATTGCAAATTACTTACAATTTTGCTAAGGTTTGTTGTATCACCTGTTGTATGATCATTAATAACTTTTTTACCATTATACTTTGGCAAAGAAGAAACTGTATATTTCCAAGATACAGGGGCATCCGGACCAGCATTACCTGCGTTATCAGTCCCATTAAATTCAACCACATAATTACCTGCCGCTGAAGTGGCTCCGTCTAAGTCCAAGTGGCTATCTGTCCAATTGGATGTTTTATTTATTGATATATCGTGTTCAAATGTGTTAACCTGCGTCTTTTTCCCTTTATCATCTAATTTATAGATGGTCCCCTTAATATGAAGTGGAGATGCGTTTGCATTTGTGTCGATATATTGAAAGGGCATTTTGATTTGATCACCTATAAGAAATGGTGTTTTTGACTCGTCACCCTTTTGGAGGTATAAATTAGTAATCCGTGTATTTTGAACCGGGGTCTCTTGATAATTAGTGACCACACTTGTAAGAACCTGATCCCCAGGCTGAAAACTTATTTTATTATCTTTTTTATGGTTTCCATTATACTTATCAAGAACCTCTTGCAAGTTATAACTAAAACTGTGTTGTGGATCATTTTCGCTACTGGAGACATTAGACCAACCATCAGTGTCCCATGTTACTATACTTGGATCCAAATAATGAGGCTGTGGGTTAGTACTGTCAGTTGTTATCTTTTTACCAGTCATATAATTACCCTTGTTATCTGTTCTAACATTTCTATTGTTATCGATTGGATTAGGCGTAACTTCTGTAACATCCGCATTTATAGGCTGAAAATTAGTTTTTTCTTGGGCAGCATAACTATTAGTCATTGTTCCTAAATCAACGAGAGAATCACTATTCTTATGCTTGAGTTGCACTCTTAGTAAAGGTGGCGTAGGAATAAATAAATTCTTATCAATTTTATCCCCATCATTGGCCCAATAATCACCACCAACTTTTCCTGTAATATTTCTTTGGCTAAGGTTGGCACCAGGTACACCAACCTTATCAACGTCATCCTCAGTTGGACCTGGTAAGTCGGAAAGACGAACATAACGAAATTCTCGTCCATTCATTTGAACCATAGCTGCTTTTAATAAATTTAAATCATCTTTACGTCCTTGAATTACATTACTTCCTGGGGAAGTCAAATATTGAACAAAGTCTATTGCATAACGATAAAAAGGTAATGTTAAGGTTTGTACTCGAATAGGAGTAGAAGTACATGTCCCACCCTTACCATTAGGGTCACTTGAGTCTCCCATCCCTAAGCTAATTGTTTGTTCTTTTTGATATTTAATTCCGAAATTGTTTTCAATTTTATCACCATCCAATGAAGGTATTTTAGTGGTTCTTGATGAACTAACGCCTGTACTGGTATCCCTAGCATTATTAGGCGTTGTATTATCCCCCTTAGCTTGAATACGGGTATCATATGCATTAATCCTAGCCTGATTAGGGGCAAATACTAAGATACTGTCGGGATCATTATGGTCTCTTAAGTCCAAGCTGACATTTTTAGGGTTCATTAAGTTGATCTGACCACCAGAATAATATAGTAACGTAACCGGATTACCTGTACTATCATCATACGTTTTGTTATGAGCTGCAATACTGAAATCCCCACCAGTTTTAACATCAATATTGGCTGTACCAGTAACAGTCATTAATCCGCCAGTAGAAGAACTATCATTATTTGTATAATTCCATCCATTATTACTACCGGAAGTACCAGCCTTTTGATTTAAATTGTAAGCATCAATACTAAATTTTCCATGGGAAAGTTCTGCATTACCACCTCCAAAATTAACAAGCGGATGATTACCATAAATAGGCCCATCAGAATCAATATTAATTTCTGGAGATAGCATCTTTATCTTTAGTTTCGTGATATGCAATATTTGATGAACTACTTACCAGTGACATTGCGCCTGCAGTAGCTGTATAACCACTATGAGAAGTAGCTCCTACATTTTTTTCGTCTTCAATTGAGACGCCACTCTGCCAATTACCATTATCATCAAATACATCATTTCCATCCTTCATATTGCAATGAATGTTTAACTTAGAATTGCCATATAGATTTAACCTTGCATCACCTGAAATAAAATAAACTCCCCAACCTAAATATAGATTATTATCTTCAGGACCAGCAAGACCATTACCATAATATCCATGAGGATATAGATCTACAGTTGCTCCCGGCATTAATTTTACGCTACCAGTTAATTGTAAGACATTACCATCATAAGTAGAACCATAAAAATGGCTGTCTTTATCAAAAACTAATTGATCAACTTGAAAATTTTGCTGATTGCCACTTGAATCCGTTTGCCAAATATAATTAGAATTCATCTCTGCTGGCAATTTATAAGAATAAACGGAATTAACTCGAACCGTTCCCTTAATAGTCACACCCGAACTCCCGTCGTGTGTCCAAGCAAATTGTGAACCAATAAAGTTATCATCTTCATAAGTAATCCAACTATATCCACCAAGTTTACCATCTTTAGCCCTGTCAATACGGTTTTGATCACTGGCTGTCAAAGTATTCTTCGGGTTCGTTGGATCTGGATCCCCAGGTTTAGAATTACCAAGTTGGCGATTAACAGCTAGACCAGTATTACAACTGACAAATCCAAAAAAATCGGTATCATAAATATTTAAATTTTTGATAGTCCAATCCTCTTTATATTGTACATTATCTGATAATTTACCTCCTATCCCATCACATCCTAGAGCAAAATCATTATATCCCATACTTATTATAGGATGCTTAGAACTATTATTTTCAGTTGTTAAATTTTTACCTTCAATTGTTAAATTATCATGCCGAATATTAACATACTTATATTTATAATAATTACCCCTCTCACCGCCTTGACCAAATTTAGCGTTCACATTAGGTCTATTTATATGATAACTGTTAGCAATGTTGTCATCAACACCAGGAAGATCAATATTGTCGTCAATAATAATAGTATGAATCTGAGAAATTGTATTTCCATGTGAGTTTCCAATTGCAGCTGCACCCATGTAATCATATAATGTACCAAACTTTGATGGGTCGTCTTCTTTTTTCTTCCAATTAGAATTATTCCAAATTGTATTGGCCGGATCAAAAATTGCCTCTAATAAACCTTTAGCGGTCTTAACTTCCGCGGTTAGACTATCAGAACCATCATTATCACTAGTTATTACTATATCTTTAGTGTCATACGGTTGAGCAGCCTCTTGCAAAACAATTTCTCGTTTTGATAATAGTTTTGGTAATGTTGGCAAGGAATAATTGCTTTGCGAATTTAAATTCGGCTGTAAAGGACTAACACTTGTTGCATCCGTTACATCTAACGGCGAATTACTAGTTCTGCTAGCTTGAACAATATCCGCTGAAAAGAAAACGATTACTGTTATCACTACAAACATAAAAACAGTTCTAAACACTTGTTTATTAATCAATTACAACACCTACTTCTATCCTAAATCCAAAAATTAATAGTTAGATTTTCTAATTTAACTAATTCTTCTATAAACTATTTAATATTGCTGGAATTTTTTTAAAATCTTATGTTGACGTCATTGACTCAGTCGATATGTAGCTGAGAAGCAACCGCTTACTGTGGCTATCAGGACCAAAATTATAAAACTCCAGAAAAAGCAAGACACGTAATTGTTTTCCAAAACCTCAGAGATACTGGAAATAGCTTTAAACCATCCCCCATACAGAAACAAAAAATAAAGCAATAGCTTTATCACTAAAACTCATCAAAGTGCAGTATTTTTGTTCATTATTCATAAACTTTTTCAGAATTTTCAAACCATGGTATTTTTCCAAGTATAACTTGAGCGGTGACAGTAACCAATATCAACGAGAAACTTTGATAGATCGTTCGTTGTAGAAATCAAACTTATCGAATAAGTTCCAATTCTCAACTAACTCCATCAAGCCCCTAATACATTGGAAAAGTAAATAAGATTCATTAACCCACTAATGAAATAATATCAATAAAAACTTTAAACAAAAAGACCTCCCGATTAATATCCTTTTATTCTTACTGTTCTATAATATAACAAGTTTTAAGAATTTTTAAACCCTTAAAGGATAAAATGTTCAATAATTTTGATGAATAAACACCAAAAGCGCTAATCTGCCTGTCTCATTAGCTATATTAGAATTGGTCGTAAAAAAATTCAACTTTTAGCTATTATTTCTATAAAATATCAAAAACCGTTACTATTTTAATACAAACAAAAAGAAAGAATATGAATAAACCATTTTAACTAAAGCCGTTGTTTTTTATTTATGAAACTTTGTCTGAATATTTTTGAGTGCAAAAAAACAGCCGCAACAATTGCGAGCTCTATTTGTTACAGAAACCTTCTAAGTTAAGGACCTACGGTTAATGTCCAAGTAATTTGACTTTTATGAGTTCCCGTGCTGATTGCCGGCATAATAGTTCAAAATTTCAGCCTCTCACGGCCCTATTCATAACACTTTTAAAATTTATTGTGTCTTAGTATGTTTGGTTCAAAAGATCCATCATAGCTTGACTTTTATCTTTTGCAACATGAACATAAGTTTTTAAAAACATTTCTGTTGTGTGTTCCAGTCTAGACGCTGCCCAAGGATAACTCATTCCTGGTGTATTACCTAATTTAGTAGCCACTGTATTCCGACAAGTGTACATATTGATTTGTTTACTTGCCGCATTAACGCCAATTTTTTCTGCAACCTTTTTAATAATTATGTTCATACTAGCTTGCCCAATTGGAACACAGTCAGCTGTCAATCGCTTATCACGCATATTCAATAGAATAAACTTATTTCTATTGATAATACCTTTATCACGTAATAACTTCTTTTGCTTTTTCTGATAACTAAGCAACAATTCAACTAAATCATTTGAGAGTGGTAAAGTCTTGCGACTAAAACCGTGTGGGCGACTTTTCAAGTGTCCATTCAATCGATGTAATTTTTCACTCCAAGCGTCATCAATTTCAAACACATTATAATTACCTTCTTTGACTAATTGATCCCACCTAATTGCTTGCAGTTCTTGCGGTCGCATTCCAGTTTCCAAAGTAATTAAAATTGCTAACCGACTTACCCAAAAATCAACTTGCAAATTTGCCAACTCTAAAACAATTTCTTGCTTGATTTTTGCAACTTCCTCAGCAGTAAACACATACTTTTCTGGAATTATTGAAAATTCTTCTATTCTAAAAAACTTTCGTAATGGATTCTTAAGAACAGGATTAATATTAATAACATCTTGCTCTTTTAACATTGAAAAGTACTGTCTAATATGTTGTAAACACCGATCAATGGTTGAATTTTTTGAAACTTTCGCCTTATGAGTCTTAATATAGTTGCGGGCAAAGGCTCTAATTTGTGGTTCAGTAATATCCTTGATCTTGGTTTTACCAAAATATTTTCCAACTAACCGACAAGTATAATTCCAATCAGTAAAAGTAGGTAAACTCCACCTGCCTGCTTCATATTCGCCCTTGCAATAATCTAATAAAGCTTGTGCAAAACTGGTATTAGCTTTAGCATCCCTAGCAAAATCTTTACTTTCAAACTCACCCCACATTTTTCGTTCTAATTGTTTGGCCTCTACTAAAGTATCAGCTACTTTACTAGGTAAGCTAATTTGCTTACCAGTAGTTAAATCTTTTGGTTGGATTCTTACCCGAAAACAACCGGTATATTTTCCCTTAGAAATTTTAGTAATAGACATTTCATTTACTCTCCTAAAAAATAAGAGAGTACCGAAATAGTACTCCCTCATTATAGCAGTTAATTTTATTTTTCAGGTACGAAGTTGGCTATTTCTTCTAGCCAATTTTGCATTTCTTGCGCATAAAAATATTTTCTGCCAGTCGAATAAATTGCGTGTTCAGTACAACGATGTAAGTGATACTTTCTTGATTTTTGCTTATTTTCTTTGATTGAGCGCCACAAAGTAGATGGACTAACATGTAATGCCCTAGCTAACTCTGTCTTGTTCAATTTTTCTTCTGTAATTGCCAATTTTTACCTCCCTTTTTGTGATCATTCTCGTACATCAATGATTTAATTCCAGACAAATATTCATCTAAGCTAAATAATCTAGCAGTTTCACGATATTTATTGAGTTCAGTTTTGATATTTGCAGAAGGATAATAATGTCCTGGTGTATTTTCTTGATTTAAATATTCCAAAATAAAATCAATGAATTTGTTTAAACCAGCTTTGCCGAAAACTTCTTTTAACAGATACAACACACGAACTGCACCATTAAAGAGAAACCATTCGATCCTACGATTGACCCAAATATCAAAGACAGGTGTCAACTGGTCTTTTTTTATTTCATTAGTTTTTGCCAATTTAATTATTTCTAGCCACTCAGATGTGTATACAATTTCATTTTCTACCATTATTAATCACCAGATTCCAATGCTTCAAAATACAATCTGCCAAATAAGGATAAATATTGTCAGTATTCAAAGTAGACACCATTGCCCCAATTGCATGCGCCTCACGGTGTTTAAATTCACCTTTAACTCTGATCCAGTCTTGATAATTATTAGCAAGTGAACGGTATAAGCCTTTATTATCAAGTTGTTCTTGCCTTTTATCATAAAGTCGCAAAAATGCATCTGAATTTCTACTCCCAACATAAATCGTAAGCACTTGATTATTGGCACCAATATACCTAATCCGTTTTGCCGGAATTATTTGTTTATGCGCGTTTAAAAATAAATATTCTTCATTCTTGAGTTTGTTATAGATTTCATCAACCGAATAACCATAGTCAATTAGATCAATCGCCACATCAATTCTTGACACATGCCCTTGGAATTTTTGATAGATTACTTCAACTATTCTTTTCCAATCGACTTTAATATCTTGCAATTGCGCTAGTGATTCAAACATTGCCTTGCCACTAGCAGTTAAGTCAATTAATAAGCCCATATCTAAGCGCTTTGGATTGAACATAACTGTTACTAAGCCTTGTTCACTAGCACCATAATTAATTGAGTTCGTATACCCATTTTTGCCAAAATTGAAGATACTTTTTTGCGAAAAAATTGTTTCAAATATAAATAGATTATCTACCTTGTTTAACTCAATTGGAAATTCATTTTCTTTGAGTTTTTGGTCTTTGACTGGAATCATGAAACGAATTTGATCAATTTTGATATTACTTAGTTTCTTCATTATTATTCTCACTACACCCGTATTACTTAATGGGTGTCAGCCTAGCCGTTCCACTTGGGCAATTTAAAATCGCCCACTGGCTGACACAATTTTATTATTGTTTTTACCATGGCCAATATTTCTCTTTAGCAAAACTATTATTGTAATAGTATTTAGTGTCTAAGCTTTCAACCACTTCTGGTACTGCTACTTGCGAGATATCAGGAGCAATGAAAGGTTGAGGAATATTTAATTTACTGAAATGATCGTCATAAATTAGACCATGCCCAGGAATATTCTGGATCAACGGTAATTCGGCAATAGTACAGCCAGGAAAAGCTAATGATTGATTAATACCGTCTAGTTGATTCATCCCAATTCTAGTTGAAAATTCAGTCGAAACATTTCTACCTAACACATCAGCCGTTAATCTTTGCGATGCTAATATCGTATAAATTCCGCCCATTTGACGAGCTTTAAAGATAATCTGCTTTAGATAATCTTCAATTTCAGTAGCCGTTTTCTTGTCAACTTCCGCAATCGTGGCCGCAAATTCATCAAAAATCAATACAACTGGTCGAAGATTACAATCTACCCAATCAGCACCCCACTTATCAGAATGTGTCTTGTACCGCTCATTCATCAAGTCATTTAATTGCCGTAACATTTTAGCAACTTGATTAGGACTAGTAGCAACCAGATTTCTTACATTAAATAGATAATTCTTTAATGAATAAAAATCTGAACGTTTGGTATCGCATATTAAAGCAAAACCACCTAATTGCATAATTTTTAGCATTAGATAAGTTGTTAGCACCGACTTGCCACTTCCCGGTTTGCCAACAATTAAAGCTCCCGTCGAGCCTCTAATATTAAGTATGTAATCATCAAGATCAATCAAAGTCTGCATTCGTTAGTTTCTTCCCATAACCATGTTTAGCAATAATATATTTCTTAGGTAGTCGATCATTCAACGTGACCGTGTATTGCGGTAATTCCGCTTGTAACAATGGTAATAGTTCAATTGTCTGATTAGGACAACCATTTGAGACAAATGTTACTGAATACCTATTTTCATTGATTTGTTCAATTTCAAAGATTGGTCCTTTCTGCACCTTGTTGTAACCGAAGATCGTTCGATATGATGGATTGACTTCTTTGACTAATCGCGCTGAACTTACTACGTTCTGAATTGCCGTAACTAGCCAGCTGAAGTTCCTCAAACGAAAAAATTCATATCCAAATAACAATAATATCGGATTTACAGCAATCAATAGTGCAATACCGAAGTCGCCATCACCATCTAGACTTGACATTAGCCAGACAACCATTACACCAAACATCCAGGGGAATGCCACCAAGCCAAAATTCATTGGACTAATGCCCCAGGGGTATTGTGTATCGTATTCTATCTTATTATTGATCATATCTCGCTAGCCTCCTTGACATCTATCAATGCCTTATGAACAGCAGTCGCATTGATCGTTTCACCATTGTTGAAATGATAGTGAGCTAGATTTTCAAAGGTTAGTACAATTGGTTTCTGAATACCTAATGTGATGTTTTCAATTTCAGATTCTGCGAAAAGTGGTTCAGTGTCCTTGACTTTTACGTTAATTATCGTGCCAAACGACAGTGCCGCTTTGTTACTGATCACCTTAACCGCATAGATTGTCGCCTTATTGATCTTATTACTGTCGTTATAGTCAGGAACTTCCTGGTGTTCTAGATTATCGAACACAAAGTACTTACCAATTATCTTCTCTAGTTCCATTTACATATGAGATTGAACTAGGGAATTTTTGTTTACATGTACTTCCGAGAAAGTAGAAACTTTTTTGTCGTGTATTTGATTTGCATTACCTTTCTTACTATCAATTATTTGCTCTTTTTCTAAAGCATTTTTAATTTCTGTCAATTTATTTCCTCCTATTTCTTTTCAGTTAATGGTCGACCACAACCTTAATATCTATTCAACAGTACTTCGCAACCCAAAACTAGACCGAAAAAATCCCCAAACGGGGATTTTTGGTGTATTATGTCTAAATTTTTCTTCTACAAAAATGGCATTTTCTCAAATATAGAGCAATTCACACAGATTCAGAATTACCAGATATAGTTAATATTGTCGACGAAATCATTGAAAGGAGCAGAAAGGTACCGTCCTTAACAAAGGACTTTGAAAAGAAAACTAATTAGTTCAGAAAATGGATTAATATCATACTTAAAAGAATTGAAATTGAATAATTCAGATGAAGAAATTGTTCGAAAAATTCAGAAAACAATGAAGGAGATGGATATTGACACTTATACAATAGAAAGCCAAAATAGTAGAAAGTTGCGCGAATGGATCAACGGAGCAACACCATCATACGATGAAGCAATTACTCTCGCCAAAATGAATAATATTGAGAGTAAAAATCTAAAATTGCTTTTCTATTCTGATAATGATTCGGTTTTTCAATACTTTAAAGCTGATATTATTAACCTACTAAACTTCTATGATTTAGAATCTGATATCACTGCTATTCTAAATAAAAAACAAAATAAATACGAAGTATATCACGGACATTTCAACAAAAAGGAAACTGTTAAAAATGCGGCTACAATTGCAATAAGTACGGTTATATTTGATATGCAAAGAGATTATTCCATGCAGGAAAGAAAGTCTATTAACAATCTATACAATCAATATCATGCAGGAATTATTCCATACGCAAATCAATTAATCAATTCAATTAAAGCCTAATTCAAACGTTGTCGAAAAATTGAGATTCAAATTATCAGATCAAATCATTATTGATTCAGAAAATGGAGAAAAGAGTCTAATAATACATAAAAGAAAAATCAAACTTCTTGAATTAAGCACTTTTCTCAATTATATTTAGAAAAAATTGTTACTTTAGCATTTATTTTACGATAGCAATAAGATTAATTTTGTTTTTTTTTTGAAATTGACAGCGTCTGGTGGTAAAGCACATAAGCACATACGTGTGGTACATTATAATTACTGTAAAAAAATAATTTTAACTAATTATAGCAATTAGTATTCCACAATATAATTCATTAAAATAAATAGTAAAAAAAGAGAGACAGTTTACCAACTCTCTTTTTTTGCATATTATGATAATCAATTCTTTTGGAAAACTAATGTACCGCCCATGTTACTAGTAAATATAACTATTCTATCCTTTTCAGTATCCATGGAAATAGGTTTATTTCCTCCTGCCTTACTTATTAATGATATACCTTTGGGATAAAAATCAATTTCCCATAAAATTGCACGATCTGAAACTGCCGTTAAGCTTCCTTGTCGTATTTTAAACTTCAATTTTCGTTTATGCTTCTCATTCTTAACTTTTAAAAACTTTCCCTTAAAAGTAGCGTAGCTTTTATTGAAATTTATTTTTTTCTTGGTAATGATTAGTCTAAAATCAGTATTATCTTTTTCAGTAACGGGTTGCCACCGAATACCACCTTCTTTATCATAATAATTATACGCATGACCTACTAATTTCCACTTTCCAAGTAAACTAGTATAATTGCCTTTCTTAATTTGAGAAAGTTCATATCTATTTTTGATTTTTTTATTGCAGTTTTCGCATTAACAATCGTAACCTGATTAGATAAATTGGTAATTCCTATATCTAAAACAAATAAAATTGCTAATACTAAAGATATACAGTTAGAATAATTATTCTTTTTAGCTTTCATTGTTTACAATCCTTTCGTACATTTTAAACAATACAGAAACTGCATCACTTTCAGTTGTACCTTTTATTGATAGACCATAAGCATTCATTACAGCTTTATCATTAGCCTGATGCGCTTTCAATAATTCTTTAGGCATGGTTAAAGGATCATATAAATCTGCTAAAGAGTTATTTGGATAATGTTCTCGTGCATCTAAAATACTTTGAGCTGTTTTACTAATCTTTTTCTTCTGTTCTTCAGATGATTTAGGCCAAGGAAACGTATTATAAACAATAGAGCCTGAATATTGGTAATCACTTTTCATTCTACCTGCTACCATACGCATCCATGCATTATGCACATTAGAAGTTAAAATTCCAAAATCATATTTAGTGGCATTTTTAATTACCAATGCGCTACCATTTACAATAATTTCAGGATCAAGAAATACTATTGGAACATACTTACGTTTTTCAGAAGAAACTTTTGGTATAACTAAAACTTCATTATTCTGACTTACTGTTTGCCGATTTTCGCCAAATAGATAAGGAGAGTCTGCTAATTCAAAAGTACTCTTTCTATGACTTTGAAGACGAAATTCTTTTGTTTTATAGATTCTATTCTTTATAAAACTAGAATTTTTCATTTCTTTAGGAGTAGCATCTACAAGCCACAGGCACCACCGTTCTTTATTTTTTAGTAGCTCCTGACCACCCATATATCTTCGAATAAATTTTTTGTTTTGCCCACTTTCAGTCAATAATTCATTCCTAGCTTCTTTATCCAAAATCAAATTACCATTGTCTATTGGCATGCTGCCGTAATTGATATTAGGAACATTCGATACAGGCTTATTTCTTCCAGTAACAATTATATTTTCTGCATCAATTAAATATGGATTGATGTTTTTAACCAGCTTTGGTAAGCCAGATTCATTATAAATAAGCTTGTTTATTTTATCCTTTTTTCTTTCATGAAAGCCAATAATCACAACATGCACATGAGCTCCGTTATTAGCTCCATTTTTCCAAGCAAATGTTTTGTAAGCAAAAGTAATTTCCATATTTAAATCAAGCATAGGTTTCCATAGTTGTTGAACTTGTTCGCCTTGAGTAATACTATTTGTAGAAACAAACGCACATTTTATATTCTTACCAAGAATATATTTTGCCGCTTTCATGTACCAACCACATACATAATCAAGTTTGCTAAAATTTTTAACAAAAATATGTTTTAATTCATTTTTTTGATCTTTAGTTTGCTCTTTTTTACCAACAAATGGTGGATTACCTATGACATAAGAACACTGATAGCTATTCAAAACACCATTCCAATCTAATTTAAGAGCATCACCTTCAAAGATATTAGAATATGTTTTTAGAGGTAAAAAATCATCATTAAAGTAAATAATTACTTTAGTTTCTTCCATCATTTGGCTTTCAGCTATCCACAAAGCAGTTTTAGCAACTGATACCGCAAAATCATTAATTTCTATTCCATAAAATTGATGAATTGATACCTGAATATAATGCTGATCAGTATTAAGTAAAATATCTTTTCCATTTTTACTTAACTCAACACGCAACTTTATAGCTTCATTTTCAAGTTTTCGTAAACTTAGATATGTCTCAGTTAAAAAGTTTCCTGAACCACAAGCAGGATCTAAAATTTTAATTTCTGCTAACTTCGTTTGAAATTCGATTGTTCTAGTCCTTATTTTAGCCGGCTGTTTTAATGCTTTTATTTGATTAAGTTCCTCTTTTAAATCATTTAAAAATAATGGATCAATTACTTTATGAATGTTTTCGATTGAAGTATAGTGCATCCCACCTTGACGTCTAGTTTCTGGATTTAAAGTTGATTCAAAAACTGCTCCAAATATAGTTGGACTTATTTCTGACCAATTAAACTGTTTGCTAGCCTTATTAAGTAGTAAATTTCTTAATTCTTCATTAAATGATGGAATTTCAATATTTTCATCTGAGAACATACCCCCATTAACATAAGGAAATTCGGCAAGCATGGGATTATCGTCAGCCAAATAAGGATCTCTATCTGCTATTTTAGTATCCAAAATTTTAAAAAGCTCAATTAACGCTCTTCTAGTACCTTGTGCCTTAAAATTTTCAAGATAGTCATGAAACAAATTTCTTCGACCAAAAATTCCTGAATCTTCAGCATAAAGACAAAAAACAATTCGTACACAAAGTTGATTAATACTTTTTTGTGCATGTTCAGTACTTGCATCTTTATATTGTTTTAAAAGTTCATCATAAATTTGTCCTACTAGTTCACCAGCTCCAATTGAAACCTGCTCTTCTTTAACTAGATTCTGATTACTTTTATCAACCAAAAATTCTAATCTATAGTATTCTTTAACAAGATTTTTTAACTCTATTTTCCCAGGCTCTACATTTGGTTGTTCCATATCATAGACTCTAAACTCTTTAAAATTGCATGTCACTATCCATCGAGGTCGCTTTGAATAAGGCAATGCAGTAGAATACCTTTGGGCTTGCTGAAAAGGATTCAACAAACTGCCATCCGATTGTTTGATAGGTTTATCTAAATCTTTATTACTTCCTTTTTGTTCAATCATTACATGTGTTTGCTCAATATACCCATCAATAAAACCATCATGTGATAAATGAACTTTTTTCTCAAATTTTATAAAGTTTTCAGGTTCATCAACTTCTAAAACTTCGTGTAACAAAGACAGCCAAAATGATTGACTATCTTGCTTTTCTTGTCCTCTATATTTCCAAGTATCAATAAATTTTTTAGCATTTCTTTTTTGAGTATTAATATTCATTCGTATATCTTTCATTATTAATTTTAAGTTACCAATCATATTTTACATCAACATTTTATGGAAAAACATTATCAAAATAAGCAGGCCATCACAGCCTGCTCATCATACTATTTCGAATACTCTCGCTTACTTAGACACACTACAAACACACTCACTCTTCATTGTGTTTACTGGTGTGTCTATTTACTTAAAATCATACTTATTTCATGTTTTTTCAAAACAAACAAAAACCTTTCAAACGTTGTCCTAATAGGATTTCCTTGAAAGATTTTGAAATATTAAAAGATAAAATTATGCTGATATTTGGCAGCGAGTTAAATTTTAACTATGTATCAGCAATCTGATTCATGAGACCAGTCAGCAGTAATATCTTTTCCATTATTTTCCACTAAAGCATCTGTGGAATTAAACATTAAAAGGCGTTCCCGCCAAAGGATGATAACTATCACTACTTAAATAATTCAAGTTATTGCTAAACAAACACGTCATCTAAATCTGGACTAAGTTGCCCCGTCAGATTGATTCTTTGGGCTTCGGTAGTATTATTAGTTACCTTCACACTTAAATTCTGACTCTTATTCTTGTCAATTTTTAAGATACTGCTCTTTTTTCAGCGGTAAGGTTTGATTTCCGTAATCAATGACTCCGGTTGTGGTTAAAAACACGGAACCACTGCTATTATAATTCAAAGCATTGTTGGTAGCTAAAGTTGTTTCTTTACTATCAACAGCGATAGATACTAAAGAATCAGAGTTAATTCGAATATTGGTTCTGGGATCATTTTGAATGCTCAATCTACGCTTAATTGAGAAGGTTGTTCCTGAAGGAAAACTAGCATATCATTCCAAAAGTCTGTTGAATGATATACCTTATCGTAACTAAAAAGTAAACTCTGACTATGAGAGCCCTGCGCATCTGTCGTCGCCATTATTGTCTCGGAATAAAAATTATAATTGCTATCGCTCGGATTTGCAGTAACATCTTTAGTTATCTTAATAGCATTATCCGGAGTAGGAAAATTAGGATTTTTCGGAACAAATTTTGTAAATTAGGCCATAGTCCAAGCCACTAACAATCTTTTTTTGTTGGCTGATTGTCTTTTGATCTTTATCTACAATGTTCTTATTACCGCTATAACGTAGCGGGTTGCTTACATGATAAGTTCATTGTAAAGCATCTGATCGACGGGTATTTTGCTGATCGTCTTTACCACCAAAAGTGACAGTATAATCCCGCTAGTACTGCCGGCAACGTCAAATTAGCGGAAGTCAAGGTATTATGTTGAATAGAAGTAATCATTTGGACAAAGGGTTCAGAACTTCTGCCGCCAGATTCGGTAATTGTACCATTAATCGTAATTGTAGAAGCCGTATCATCGTTTGCCAAATATTGTACAGGCATATTGGTTATGGAATAACCAATAAGGTATTCTTTAGGGAGCACCTGGCTGTAAATACAGTTTATTAATATTAGTAGTCGAAATAGGTGAAAATTGACAGTTAGTAACGACACTAGTTAAAATCTTATCCGTAGTCTTTAAATTCAGCAGACTATTAGGATGTGCATCATTATACTGCTTAATTAGTTTTAATAAATCATACTTAAAACTATGATTGTCCTGTTTTGCTGATCTCAAATACCGCCATCCCAAGTGATATCAGAATCCTTGAGATAATGTGGTTGCGGATTATTGGTGGAGTCAACCTTTTTCCTTAGTCCAGTGGCTGTATTTACTTCTAAGTTGCCTATTTCATTATCACGGGTTAGTAAGCTGGGTATTACCTCTGTTACATCCATAATTGTAGGATTAGTGTTAGATTTTTGCTGTACCGAGTTCTTATTAGCTTCCGTGCCGAGGTCAATTTTGGTACCGTAACTACATTGCACTTGAACTCTGAGTAATGGTGGGTAGGGTGTAAAGTCATCTTCCGACTTTTCCGTATCATTAGTATTAAGCTAATGATCCCCTTGGACATTACCACCTATTATTCGCTGATTTGGTCGCGGTGTAAAGAAGTTTGTTAATCAGCATCTAACTTTAAGTCTGTCCCTAGTAAATCGGACAGCCGAATATACCGGAATTCTTTTCCGTTAATTTGTGCCATAGTAGCATTTAAATAATATCCAAGGATATATTTGAATAACATTATCATTCGGATCGGTCAAATAGGCAGTTAAATTAATTTCACTGCCGGAAACCGGCAAGATTAATTTCTGCAACCCCAAAGGATTCTTAACGGTTATACCTTTAGTATTGGAATTTGCCAATGATTGAATAGGATCCCCCATACCAATGCTGAGAGTCTTACTTGTGGATTTTTTGTTTGCCGATTCTATATTACTTATCCCAGGGGGCTTGCTATTGTCACCCCAGGCCGAAATACGTGTGTCATAAGCTTTAATTTTAGCCTGACCATTAGTAGTTACTAAGGTGCTGTTTTCAATAGGGATGGGTGAATCTACATCTGCACCCAAAACATTCTTATTTCCCCGTAAATCAAGACTGACATTTTTTTTGGATTCATACTGTTAACATTCAAATTACCAGGAGCATACAATAGGCGTATTGGCCGGTTATCATCATTCGACGCGATACTAAAATTGCCGCCAGTCTTAATATCAACACTAGCCTGATCGCCAATCGCCATTAGACCGTTAGTGTGGTTACCCCCCCCTTCCATCATATTATAGCCGACAGATTGACTATTAATCGTTTTACTTAATTTTTGGATTGAATACTAAATTTTACTCGCTCTAGTGTCACTTTAGTGTCACTTTGCCGCCAGCAAAGTTAAGCAACGATCTATTATTGGCAATTGGACCATCGCTATCTATATTAATTTCCGATGAAGATTATCCATCATTAGAAGCTTGATAACCAATGTTGATCCCTTTAATAATAGTTGACTTGGCCCACTAAAATAAAGACCATGATTAGTGCTGTCGGATGAATCTTCACCACTTATACCATGAAGATAAAGATCGACCTGGGAACCATCATCTAAGGTTACATTCCCTATTCCAGTACTATTACCTGCTATCTCTAAAATATTGCCATTATAAGTTGAACCTATGAAATTGTGCAATTAGGCACAAATTCAATCCGATCCTCTTAAAACACGTGTTAAATACCGCTCCCTTCGGAAGTCTAAAAATAATTAAGCCTTTTAGGAACAATATAAGAATAAACTGATCTCACGATGACATTTTCTTCAATAGTTGCTCCATAAATATGATGATTAAGATCTGTCCAAGTTAATTGTGAACCTATATAGGTCATGTTCTTGTAAGGGATCCAAGTATAACCAACATTTAATCCATCTGCATAATTCTTTTTACCTGGAACAACATATTCATTAGTCTGAGGGTCTATAGCCTTATATCCTGTATCCGAATTTTTTCTCGTCTGTACTATTATACGATTAGCCGAAATTCCCGTATTACAACTGATAATCCCCCAATATGAATTGCCATACATACTTATATTTTCTAAAGTCCCCTCTTCTTTACAAGATAAGCAAAATTAGAATCCTTAGGTCCATAAAAACTTTTTTCCTAGGTGCTAAACCATTTATACCCATACTCAAATAATGATTATTAACATCAATATCTAACTTATTATGAAGAATTTTTATATTATTAAAATCTCCACCTGTACTTGTATCAGTAGTAGTCCTAATATAAAAATTAATCCTATCTATATAACTAACATCTGACATATCAATATCATTCATGAAGACTATTTTTTGAATTTTAGAAATTGGGAAAAAAGGTTTGAGGAGTGTTTAAGGTATTATAGAAAGACATTGTATTATATCGTCTTTTCTATTCGTCACGATTATTAGTATTAATATCCCATGCTGCATGATAATTATCAGGTGTCTCATCATAATAACAGACGGGATCAAAATGGCTTCCAAAATCCCTTAACAGTATAACCACCTTGACATCTGCAGTTAAAATTAAATTCTGTGATTTACTGCTATTTTTAAATGAATCTAATTACGAATCAGTCACTCCTGCATCCTGTAGTTTGGGATCCACTGGCAGCTCGGGCGTCTTTGGTTCCACCGATTAAAAGGTAGGTTTAATTACCGACAAGTTTGGAATACTAGTTGCAGTAAGTGTGAGTGATGGTGTGGAATAATTACCGCTGTTTGTTGCAAGTACTAGCTTATTCACAACAAAAAGTCCTAAGAAAAATGCAAAAACCGTCAAACAATACTGTAATATTTTCCGATTCTTCTTATCTTTTGCCTATCCGCTGCAAAATCTATTTTGTAAATATTGATAGTTTTACTTTTAGCTGTATGATTCACTTAACAGCAGCTGATCGCAATTAATAATTATCATTATGACTTTTTTACATATTTTTCATATGTAGTAGAAAAACATCATTAAAACTTACTGAATTGTGTATATCTAAATTAAAGCATCACTTTTTAAGTAATTTAAACTAGCGTACCGAGATTTTTATTATATAATTTTCTTTTAAACCTATATTTAACAAGCAACCGTTACCAGAAATTTTTATGCTAAAATAGCGCTAGTTATCCAGGACTTAGTTTAAAAGTTCTTTTAGTTTATTAACCTCGCATCTCTTATTAAAATAAAAGTAAGGCTTTTATTAATTAAAATGTTGTAGCTAAAAATTACAGTTAAGTTTTTCATTAGAGGGGTAATTATGGCATATATTGAATTGAAACATGTTTTTAAAATCTACAATCGCGGTCAAAATAATGAAATTTGTGCTAATAATGACCTAACATTTGCATTAAACGCTGGTGAATTAACAATCATTGTCGGTGAATCAGGTGCTGGCAAATCAACCTTGTTAGATATTTTAGGCGGAATGGATACTATTACCGCTGGTTCTGTTCGTATTAATAATGAAGTTATTTCTCATTACAACTATCGCCAGTTAACCGTCTTTCGCCGCCGTGCTGTCGGGTTTGTTTTTCAATTTTATAATTTATTACCTAATTTGACTGCCCGTGAAAACGTAGCTCTAGCTGCGGAATTAGTTTCTCAACCAGCAGCAATTGATGACATCTTGCAAGCTGTGGGTCTTCACACCCGTCAAAATAATTTTCCCGGTGAATTATCCGGAGGTGAACAACAACGAGTTGCGATTGCGCGGGCTATCGTCAAAAATCCAGCCCTACTACTCTGCGATGAACCCACCGGAGCGCTGGATTATCACACGGGTAAAAAAATCCTCAAACTCTTACAGGATTTTTGTCATTCACAAAATAAAAACGTCATCATAGTTACGCATAATCAAATGATCAAACCAATGGCCGATCATATCTTAGAATTGGTGGACGGAAAAATTAAAAAAGACGAGCTTAATCCGACGCCGACACCGGTAGAACAAATTGAATGGTAGTTAGGACGTGATCGCAATGAATAAAACACTACACAAAAATATCAGAAGAGAATTTCAGTTTTCATTTTCCCGTTTTTTATCGGTAACCTTATTATTGGCTTTAGGAGTTTTTGTCCTGGTTGGTCTCAAATCTACCGGACCTGATATGCGGGTGACTGCCAGTCATTATTATAAACAACATCATCTTGCTGATGCGCAGTTAACAAGTAATTTCCCCCTCAGTAAAACTGACCGAAAACAAATTAAGAAGCAATTGCAACAACATTATGGCCAACGTTCGGATGCAGTGCAACAACAAGATGGCATCATTACAACCGGGTCGTCTCCTCAAGTAATCCGAATACAGAATTTTACCACTCACCTAGCTCAGGCCCATCTTTGTCAGGGACATTTACCCCGACAAAATAATCAGTTGGCTCTCAATGTTCGTGATCGGCACCATTATCATCTGGGCCAGTGGCTGACTATTAATTTCACCGGTGATCATAATACTTACAATAATCTCCCAAAACAGCGCTGGCAAATTGTTGGGTTTGTTACTTCGAGTGATTATTTAGATAAATCACAATTAGGAGTGACACCTTTACACCATGGACGGGTTCAAACTTTTGGCTATGTGCGCCGTCAGGCCTTTGTGCATTGGCAGCCGACCATCATCAAAATTAATTTTCAATTACGAACGCGTAAAGCCTATAACCAAAGCTATGAACAACAAAATCAAAAATATGTCGATCGCCTGCAGCCGCTTGTTAACCGCTTGGCTGCTACAAAAACTCAAAGTATCCGCCAACACTGGCAAACTATTTATCAACAACAAGTGCATCAAATGCAAAGTTTAACCCCTAATAATCCCGCTGCCATTTTTAAAGCACCGCAGCTACTGCAGCTTCAACAACGAATAGCGCATCTGCCCTCAGTTAGCTATACTATTCAAACCCGTAATGATTATGATTATGGCTATCGTACTTTCGGGGAAGAAGCACAGCGTATCGATATTTTATCTCGAGTTTTTCCTTATGTTTTCTTTTTGGTAGCTTTAATTGTTTGCTTTACAACGATGTCTAGAATGGCGAGTGAAAAACGCACGGAATTAGGCATCTTAACTGGACTGGGATATTCCAAGCTGGCAACTGTGGAAGTCTTTTTGGTTTATGGGTTATTATCTGGTCTGTTGGGCTCGATACTGGGAGCTTATTTAGGTACCAAATTCTTAGCAGTGAAAATTTACCAAGCCTATTCAGCCAACTATGCCTTACCAGCACTTTGGGCCCGTCCAGCTTGGAATTGGATTCTTATTGCTAGCACTATTGCCTTAATTGTCGCGATTTTGCCACCACTATTTGTTGCCTTTCGAGAACTGCAAGAAAATGTTGCCGATCTTTTGCAGCCGCTTGTCCCCACTAAGGGCAGAAAAATTTTTTTGGAAAAATGGACTGGATTCTGGTGGCGTCTGAGTTTTAAATATCAAATTGCTCTGAGGAATATTTTTCGTTATCAGATGCGGATGTTAATGACTATTATTGGTATTTTTGGTTGCACGGCACTTTTAATTACCGGATTTGGTATTCGTGATTCTTTAACAGGAATTGTCGCTACCCAATATCAAAAGCTAATTCATTATGATGCAGTTGCCCTCTTGTCGCCGCAAATAAATTCGAATCAACAACTGGCTTATCAAAAAAATGTCCGGCAGCACCATGGTGTCCGACAAACCCAATTAATTAATTATCAAACTGTTTATGTTCGTTCCCCACAAAATGCTGTCAATCAGGAAGTGACAGCTATCGCCGCACCGACTTATCACCAGTTAAATCACTTTATTACCTTAAAAAGTCCTCAGCAACAACCACTTAATTTACAGAAACTCTCCGGAATTGTTATCACTCAAAAATTAGCCAATGCCCAACATGTTGAAGTGGGTGATCACTTAAAGTTTCAAGATCAATTTGGGCACCATTTACATGGTCGTGTGACAGCTATTAGTCAAATGTATGCCGGACATTTTATTTTCTTAGCTGGTCCCCAATATCGGAGAATTTGGCATCAGCCGTTAACTGCCAATGCTTTAATGATTAAGAACGGTCAGCGTTCTTCAATTTCTCTGGATCACTTAGCAAGTTGGCTAAATCACCAGTCCGCTACTCAAGGAGTAATTCGTTCCGATACGATTAAAAATGCCGTTAATTATATTCTGAATGGACTGAATAATCTGATTTTAATTATTATTATTTGTTCTTCTTTATTAGCCTTAGTGGTTCTCTACACCTTAACTAATATTAACGTCAATGAAAGAAAACGCGAATTAGCAACCATGAAAGTTTTAGGCTTTTCTCAAACAGAAGTGGTTATGTCAATTTTTCGAGAAACTCTCTTTTTAACAGGTATCGGAATTCTTTTAGGATTTGCAGGCGGCTACGGTTTACATCGTTATATTATGCAGACTTTGCCGCCACAAAATGTCATGGTGTTGCCACGTTTGAGGCCGACCAATTTTTTGATTTCGACACTGATGACCTTCTTATTTGCAATCATCGTTATGTTAATCATGGCTTACAAAATCCAAAAAGTTGATATGTTAGCGGCCCTTAAAGAAATTGATTAAAAAAGCAGTGACAAAAGTTCATCACTGCTTTTTTACTGCCAAGCTATTTAAAATACTCTTTAATTATTTGCTGATAGATATCAATGAAATCTAAATACATTTTTTGGGAAGCAAATTCATTATCTTGATGAGCATTACCATTACCCGGACCGAAGACCACAACCGAAGACCACATAGGTCAACCACTCCCGACTAAAGTCGGAAGCTTGTGAGAATTGCCCCTCAGAGGCAACGACCACAATTTGCTTAGATACAGCGATTACCTGCAAGCAGGTCTTACGTACTATTTACCAAAGCCTTTATGGTCCGCAGGTTGACAGACGGACCTACTACTTAGATACTCGCTAAGCCTTTGGCCAAAATGTTCTGAGCCGCATTCCAATCACGAAAATGATGTTTACCACATTGCGGACACGTCCATTCACAATCTCTGAGGGTCAGCTTCTCTGTCTTGCCAGTGCCCCTTATAAAACCACAATGACTACAGGTTTGGGTAGTGTTGCGGGGATTAATGGTAATAAATTGACGCCCATAAAGCTTATCCTTATAGGCTAACATACCTATCTGCCACAACCAAATCGTGGTTCTTGATTAGTGTTGTGGAGACCAGGTGGAGGAAGTTCTGGCGCTGGTTAGCCACCTTGCGTTGGAGGCTAGCTACCACTACTCGTTGTTTCTGATAGTTGGCTGCCTGACGTAAGGGGCGCTGTTCCTTTTTAGCTCGCGGTGCCCGCTGAGAAAGCTTACGTTGGGCCTGAGCTAATTTACCTTGGAGACGACGGTAATAGCGCGGATTAGCGACCACGTGGTCATTGGAATCAGTCAAAAAGTTAACAGTATTAAGATCGACCCCAAGGGGTGATTTGACAACGGAGGTCAGCTCCACAAAAGGTTGTTCCGAGGCTAATTGCAGCGAAACATAGTAACGACCGGTGGCGTCCATGGAGATGGTCACGGTTCCTATCCGAATTACTGCAGCTTTATGTAACAGTTTAGGCGGCAGGCCCCGAAAACGTAAGCGGCCAATTTTAGGTAGTCGCAGATGCT
This sequence comes from Bombilactobacillus mellis, assembly GCA_013346905.1. Taxonomy (GTDB): domain Bacteria; phylum Bacillota; class Bacilli; order Lactobacillales; family Lactobacillaceae; genus Bombilactobacillus; species Bombilactobacillus mellis_A. The sequence goes on along the minus strand of JAAEDX010000001.1, from coordinate 931,485 downwards.
TTTTATCTAATAACCTAACACTGCCGGTCAACATATCAGGTACTTGTACCTGCTGAGCATACTGACAGGAGGTTTGATACTTTTGCGCCATTTGCTTTTTATGAAAAACCGGTACACCAGTACGATGAACCTGACGAAAAAGCTGCCAAGCGGTGCGATAGTTTTTAATCGCGTTTGCCTTCATGAGGCTATCTAAGTCGCGGTTATTAAGCCAACCGTGAATATTGGAAATACCGGTTGCGGGTTTTTTTAAGCGCTCTTCCAGGGTTTGAATGCGTTGTTGAACAATGGCAATAGGTAATTTTACCTGTCGCGGTTGGTAAAGTTAGCGATTCATCCCATTCATTTCATTATAAATAAAACGACTAGCGTCACTGTTACACTTGATTAAGCGTTTTTGTTCCGCAGAAGGAAAGACCCGCAGCTTAACCCCATAGTGATATGGTAGTTGGGCCATCGTTTTACTCATGTAGCTTGCACCTTCTTACTGTTGGTTACATTAATAATAGCATGAGAGTTTCTAGAATTAAGATAAGTTTAATTTTTAGCAAGCTCAGCGAAAAATCATTGAATAATAGGCATTCATCTGCCTGATTAAAATCAGGAAATTTCTGCCTAAAGTAATTTTAAATTAGAATTAGCAACTGCTTGGATTAATTTTAAATCAGTTGCGGCTGCTAAAACTTGATAATTTTCATAACGATTTAAGACCTCATATATGACTTCTAAATTTTTTTCAGATGCTTTACTAGTCACTTCCTGCACCGACTTTACTACTAATAAGTCCCAATGGACATCTAAATCATGATCCCAGCTGATTTTGCCTTCTTGTCCATGAATACAAAATCGCGGAGCTCCGATTTTTGCAGTCTAATCCATTAAGTCCAAATAATATTGAAATGCTGCTTGCCGTGTTTCTTCGTTGCAACTAGAGATATCAACATCTTGAGGAGTTATCGATAAAGGTTTTAAATTGTATTTTTTTAATTGCTGTTTTATTTGTAACGGATCTTGTTTTAAATCATCTTCAATCTCCACTCTGGTAACTCCTAGAGAAGCAGCGATTTCCAGTTTTTTATCTAAAGCAATATCGCCCAAAGTCCATGTGCAAAAACCATAATCAGTCATAAAATTTCCTTTCTAAACATTAAATAATTATTGTTTGATTGTGTCATAACAAATTGGCGTCTAATTTAAATGATTAACATAATCCCAATGATAGCTACTGGAAAAATCAAAATACTTTCGGTTAAGATTCTCGTAGCAAAAGTAACATCCAGTTGCGCTTGTTCGGCCATGACTGGTAATAAAGTAAGCATAGGTGTAGCAGCTTGGACGATTAAAGTTTTCACAAATAGCGGTTGCAAATGTACCCAGTTAAAAGCTTCTGCAACGAAAATCACCAAAAACATTATCAAGGGTGAAATAATAAAACGACCAATTTGTGAAGATAAATTTAAACAGGAGATTTTGAGATCACTTAACTTCGTATTTCCTAGCTGCAAACCTAAAAAAATCAAGGATAACGGGGTCACCAAACTTGCCAAATAACCGAGCACAGTATTTAAAAAACCAGTGACACGAATTTGTAAAAAGAAAAACAATAGTCCTATTAAAAAGCCCCACATTGTTGGTGTAAACAGATGAAGCAACTTTTGCCAATTTAAGGAAGTGGTAGATTTTACCATCTGGGGTCCATTATTATTAATGAGTTTGACTCCAATTCCCCAAGTGACAATGGTATTAGCGACAAAGTAAGCCAAAAAATAAGGTAAACTTTTTTCCCCAAATAATGCTAAATTTAAAGGCAAGCCCACAAAAAGTGTATTGGCATTAACAAAACCATTGACAAATAAACTGCGCCGCTTTTTTGGGATCCGGAAAAAGTAACTAAAACTCATGGAAAATAGAAAACAAATTATAATAGCGATCATAATTAAAATAGTGTCCTGAACTAGGAGCCAAAAATTTTAGTTTTAGCTAATACCCACCCTATTACTATAATTGTTATAATTATGAGTACACTATTAAGTGCAACACCTAGAATATTTAACATTAAGTCCTCCTCAAAAAGAAAAACGACTTGATTCTAGCTCTTCACCAAAATTAAGCCGTTTAAATAAAATATTTAGCTGATTATTTTTATTTTTGCAATAACTCTTTATCAATATAGTCTTTAGCTTTTAAAGCATACTCTAAAGGATTGGCTTTATCAGGATCTTGTTCAGCTTCAACAATGATCCAACCTTTATAATGATGATTAGTTAAGGCCTTAAAAACAGGCTTAAAATCAAGATCTCCATCTCCGGGAACAGTAAACATTCCATTTAAGAAGGACTGCTTAAAAGTTAACCCTTGGTCGCGATTTTCTTTTTCTTTGGCTTTTCTAACATCTTTAAAGTGAACATGAACAACCCGATCCAGATTATCATTTAAAAGACTCATATAATCACCATCTGATACTGCAATATGACCCGTATCATATAGTAGTCCCACTAATTTAGGGTCAGTGTTAGCCATAAGGCGATCAGTTTCCGCTTTTGTTTGAACAACAGTTCCTAAATGATGGTGATAAGCAACTTTAACATCATATTTGGCCGCAATTTTGCCATAATGATTAAGGCCTTGACACAATTGATCCCATTCCGTATCTGTCATAGTTGCTTTATCAGTAAAAATATTCTTTGTATCAGATTGTTGAATACTGTAAGTCTGTTCTGAAACAACCGCAATATGTGCATGCACTGCTTGTAAGAATTGACAATGTTTTTCAAAAGCAGCACTAGCTTTTTCAATACCATCCCTTAAAATAAAACTGCTAAACCATTGCGCTGCCACTTCTACATGGCGGAGACCTAATTCATAATTTAGTTTATCAGGCCCAGGGAAAAAGCCGCCTACTTCAGTTCCTTGAAAGCCGGCTACTACAATATCACTTAACAATTGTTGTAAGTTACTATCTTTACCAATTGAAGGAATGTCATCATTTCGCCAGCCAATTGGAGCGATCCCCCATTTTATATCTTTATTTCCATCATAGGCCATTAGTTTTCTCCTTTCTTAACCCTAAATGTCTTTTACCTTTACAGCTTTTTTCATAAGTGCAGATTCTTTGGCAGCTTGGGCTAATCGAATGGCTTTAATACCATCTGCAAAAGTACATTCAACCTCATGTTTGCCACGAACTGCATCTAAGAAAGATTCAATTTCTCTGCGATAAGCTTCTAGATAACGCTCTAAAAAGAAAAACATGGGTTTATCAGATTCTATGGATTGAGCGCCTGAATAAGTAGTAGTCGTATCTGCAACATTATTGGCTTGAGCCATACCTTGTGATCCAAAAAGTTCAATTCTTTGATCATAACCATAAACAGCCTTGCGACTATTGTCAATTGAACCTAACATTCCGTTTTTAAATACTAAAGTAGTTAAAACGGTATCTAAATCACCAGCTTTACCAATTTGCTGATCTACCATAACTCCCCCAGCTACATAAACTGAATCTACTTCTTGACCAGTAATGTAACGTGCCATATCAAGATCATGGATTGTCATATCCATAAAAATACCACCGGAATGTTTAATATAGTCTAATGAAGGGGGCTCCGGATCACGCGAAGTAATCTTTAGGATTTGTTCATCACCGAGTTCACCATTTTCACGACGTTCTACGATACGCCGGAAATTTTTATCAAAACGACGGTTAAATCCCGTGGCAAATTTAACTCCGGTTTCTTGAACTGTGTGATAAGCTTGCATAATCTGATCATCATCAAAGCCTACAGGTTTCTCACAAAAAATATCTTTTCCCGCCCGTGCTGCTTCCATTGTAATCTTCGGATGCAGATCTGTCGGAACACAAATCAGAACTGCTTGAACATCGGGATCTTCTAAAACTTCATGGTAATCGGCTACAATTTTATCAACATCGGGATACAAATCTGCCCAGCTTTGATCAGCTATAATATCACAAATATATTTAACTCTAACATTAGGCACACCCCTCAGATTCTGATAATGAACCTTACCAATTCTATTCATGCCGATAATAGCGATAGTGACAGTTTCTGTATTTGTTGGCATAATTTTCTCCTTTAATATATAAATTAGTTATTAAATATTCTGCTGGACAAGTTCAATACTGCGAGAAATTTCTTCTTGGACACGTTCTTCATCGTATTGTTTTAAATCATCAGAAAACGGTTCAAAGGCATATAATCCTTGATAGCCAGCAGCTTCTATATCATGAGCTATCTGAACTGAATCCATGATATCATGCTCATCTAACATATAACGATCTTGATCATCTAATTTTTCGCGTTCTTTATGATCTAAAATTGAACTTAAATGAACTAAACCAATATAAGAGACATCAACCTTATTATGAAACTCGATTTTAGTAACGTTAGCCAGATAATAATGAAAAGTATCAGCTACTAACTTAAAATTATCAACTCCAGCTTTGTCAATTACAGCTTGACCTTCCCAAGGAAATCTCAAAGTTCCATCAAGAAAACCCAATGGCTCAATTAAACCGTTAATATTATATTGTTTTAATAACTGCGAATAGTCCTGCACATTAGCTACTGCTTCATCTTGTCTTTGTTGTGTGGAGCGTTGATCGTCTTGAGAACGGACCGGGCAAAAAACAATATTACGTAAATTTAGATTTTTAGTCATTTCCAGCATTTGCTTGAGGCTCTGCAAATTAGTATCAATCATTTCCCGGCTATCCATATTACCGACAGCATTAATAGTTTCTATAGCCACATTATTATCATCTAATAATTGTTTTACCTTAGTATCGGGTAAATGATCCAGAATAGTAGTATTATCGGGAGCACCATATAAATCATTACGTAATTCAATATTTTTAATTCTTAAATTGGATACTAAAGGAATGGTTTTATCTAAAGTAATAGCAGGAGCGGCTTTTCTATTTAAACAAAATCTACTAATATCTATCATTTATATCCCTCTTTACAACTTTCTATTATTCCAGATGCAATCCTTGTTTGATAGAAGATAGCGTTTTCTCATTGGACCAATCAACACGGTCTGGCCAAGCGAAAACATTATTTGTAACAATTCCATCAAAATTAATTTCATTTAAAGCTTGATAAGCGGCTTCAAAATCAACTTCACCTTCTCCGGGATTCAAATGTTGATGGATTGTTACTGGTGCTTCTGGAGGATTAATAGTATAGCGTAACCCAAAATTACCAGCGTAATTAAAAGTATCGGCAATTAACACATGAGTCAAAACATCTTTACTATTTAAAATTTGTTGCCGTACATCACCAACTCCACCATCTGAATAGAAGGTATGTGCCGAACACAAAACTTGACTCACCCAATCTAAATCTAAAGAACGAATCAATTTAGCGGCTTCAACACTGGATTCAATAAAATCATTAGGATGAGCTTGAATTTCCAATTTAATATTATTACGCTCAAAAACGGGAACAAGCTCTTCCATAGATTTATACCATTGACCTTCTGAAGTTATCGGATCGTATTTATCTCCTGAAAATTCAGTGTTCAAAGTATCTACACCCAATTCCGACGTTATTTCAATAGTACGTTCCATATTTCTAACGGCCGCCTGACGTTCCTGCTCGTTAGGTGAAGACCATTGCTGCACTGGAAGGACTGAAGATAGTTCCACACCCGCATCTCGCAGCCACTTTTTTACGTCTTTAATTATTGCTGAATTAACCTTAGGATACTGATAAAACCAAATAAAATCCGTCCGGGGCGATAATTCAATATACTTATAGCCTAAGCGGGCAGTTTTTTCAATCATATCGTGAAAAGAAGTATTATCACGAAACATTGATGGATCATAAGCTAATTTCATTTGTAAAGATCTCCTTTTTCAATAATTTATTTAATCAACTGTGGTTTTAGAAATTTTGCCTGATTGAAACTCTGATTGTATTTGTTCCAAAGATTTGTTACGAGTTTCTGGAACAAAGAAATACGAAAATGCAAACGAAATAATATTAAATATGACAAAGACGAAGAAGGTCCAACTGATACCTAAATGAGCTACTAAATTCGGGAAAAAGGTTCCAACTAAAAAATTCGAGAACCATAAGAAGAATGTTGAAACACCCATTCCCAACCCTCTAATACTTTGTGGAAAGATTTCTGATAACATTATCCACACAATAGGAGAACAAGTTCCCTGAAAACAAACCAAGAATAGCATGGTAGAAAACAAGATTAAAAATGGTAATAAGGGACTTGATTTGAAAACCATCGAAAAAACAACAATTAATATTAAAGACAAAGTAGTTCCAGTAATTCCACCTAACAACATAGTTCGACGATTGACTTTATTCATAATCAGCATCCCAATTGAGGTACCCAGTACAGACATCACGCCATTAAAAATGTTAGCAATTAAAGCGGCATTATGAGCAAAACCTGATTCAGTTAAAATCGTAGTACCATAATACATCATGATATTAACACCAATAATTTGCTGCATAATTGCTAAACCGATTCCAATTAAAACAATACGCCGAACCCACGGAATAGCCAGATCTTTAAAAGTAGCTTGCTTTACTTCTTTTTCTTGATTCAGGTTATCTTTAACCTCTTTAATCTCAGTTGCAATAAATTTTTTATCTGGACGAACTGTTTCTAAAACTTTTTCAGCAGTTCCGTAATGATTCTTCATTAATAACCATCTTGGTGATTCAGGAATAAAATATAATCCCACGAATAAGACAATAGCAGGAATTACACAAAAACCGAGCATATAACGCCAAATGCTATTTACCGAGGTGAAAACATTTCCTAAAATAGCATTAACAACAAAAGCTAACAATTGACCTACAACAATCATTAACTCATTTTGAGCCACAAAGCGTCCTCTAATTTCCGGAGTAGAAAATTCAGATAAATAAGTAGGAACAATTACAGAAACTCCACCCACGGCTAAGCCTAATAAAGCTCGCGAGATAATCATGACTATTGCATTAGGAGCAATAGAACATAAAATTGTAAAAATCATGAACCACAAAGATAAATAATGTAATAAACGCTTACGTCCAATTCCATCCGAGATTTTACCTGCAAAAACAGCACCAAAAGCCGCACCTAAAGTAATCGCACTGGTAACTAATCCCTGATCATTAGAAGTGAGATTTAGTTCACTGGGACTTGACATATAAATTAAAGCTCCGTTAATAACACCGGTGTCAATCCCAAATAATAGGCCTCCCATTGATGATATTAAAGCAATCTTTTGCAAATTATGATGCATCTTTTTTTCCGGAAGATCTAATACATCCTCCCGGGGAACATCATTGATACTTTCAGCCATTGAAATTACCTCCTTTGAAGAGTTCTCAATCTGAAGTCTCTTCAACCTTATCCTTTGCTAACTTTGCCTTACCAAGCACATGAAACTGTTGCATTTTTTGTAACATCATCTGTTTAATTGCCTCATTTCCTGCCTCTAGCATTGGTAAAGGTTCATGCCCTGCATCTTTACGATTGATCCTCTCTCTTACTGCATTAATCCAAGCATAATTTATTTCAGTGTTGATATTGATTTTATTAGTTCCCATCTTAATTGCAGTTTGAATTTGATAATCAGGTATTCCTGAAGCTCCATGTAAAACTAAAGGTAAGCTGGTTACTTGAGAAATTTGCTGCATACGTTCAAAGTTTAGATTTGGCTTACCTACATAATCCCCATGAACTGAACCTAAAGCAGCTGCTAAAAAATCAATACCAGTATTTTCCATCTGCACAGCATCTTCAACACTAGCGTATTTAATACCGCTAATAATTCCATTTTCATTGCCCCCGACTGCTCCGACTTCCGCTTCTACAGAAACATTATGAGCATGAGCATAATCGACAACTTCTTTAGTTAAACGAACATTGTCAGCAATCGGTAATTTAGAACCGTCAAACATAACCGAAGTATAACCAGCAGCAATAGCCTGCTTTGTATGTTCAACGCTCGTACCATGATCCAAATGTAAAACTACAGGAATAGTAATCTGCAACTCCCGGATAAAATATTGCGTCACATCAGCCAAATATTGAAAGCCACCTAACTGGTCAACTAAACGATCTGAAGTTGCTAAAATAACTGGAGAATTGGTTTCTTGTGCGGTTTGTAAATAGACAGTAATCCAATTAAGGCCGTTAATATTAAAATGTCCCAGAGCATGATGATTTTTTTGTGCTGCTTTAATTAACTTAAAAGCTGGTACTAACATTTTTCTCCTCTACTTTCTTAATATTTAAAGGCCTTCTTTAGATGCTCTTGCGTATCTGTAAATGATTTCTGAACTTTTTGATTTTGTGAAACTTCAGGATCACCTACTCGCCACCAAGCATTGCCATAGTCATGAGTCATGGTTTTTGGCAAAACCTTAACGTCAATTAAAGTAGAACAATCCTGCTTTTTGGCATCATCTAACGCTGCAAGTAATTGTTCTACTGAATTAACGTGATAGGTTTTAGCACCGTATCCTGCGGCTACTTTGTCATAATCAATATTTAAAATTTTTTGATCTGATGTCGTAAACTCCGTAAGAAAACTTTCATCACCATGGGACATTTGTAAATTATTAATTGAATGAAATCCTGAGTTATCAAAAACAACGACATTAATTTTCTTATGATATTGTAAAGAAGTAACTAATTCCGAATGCTGCATTAAGAAGCTACCATCTCCCACTAATGCATAGCTTTCAACGTTAGGCTTCGCTAATTTCACCCCTAAACTGGCAGCAATTTCATATCCCATCATGGAGTAACCATATTCCATATGATAAGTGTCTTTTGCTTTCGGATTCCAAATCCGATGAACATCACCTGGTAACGAGCCTGCAGCTGCTACCATAATGGCATCAGGATCAATATGTTCATTCATAGCAATTAAGGCACTAGTCTGCGTTAAATGTGTACCTAAAGTCTGAGCATAATCGGCCAATTTTTCTTTCGTATAATGTCCCGAGATTTCAGGAACAAAATCTGACGCATCATAATTAGTATGATCCAAGCGTTCTCTTTCCTGATTCCATTCTTCTTTATAAGTTTGTAGATTAGTGAAAGTGCTTTGATATTGCTCTAATTCTGCCGATTTGGTTAAAACCTGCAGAGTATCACGAATGTCAGCTACAATAGGAAAAGCGTCAAATTTAATCGCTTGCATCCGGCTTAAATTAATATTAATAACTTTAGTCTGTTCTGGATTAATTCCCGTTTTAGAAGAAGTTGTAAAATCGGTATAACGACTACCTGCTCCAATCAATAGATCAGCTTCCGCCAAGACTTTATTAGCCGAAGAAGTCCCCAAAATTCCAACTCCGCCCATATTATTAGCAAAATCATAAACAACAGTTGATTTGCCAGTGGCTGTTTCCACAATCGGAATCTTAAATTTTTGAGAAAAAGCTTCAATAGCCGTTCCAGCATCACTAAATTTAGCACCACCTCCTACCAGCAGAACCGGCTTTTGACTTTGTTTAATCGACTTAACTGCTGTTTCAACTTCAAATTGACTCGGTTGCTGGCGTTTAACTACATACACGCGCTTTTGAAAGAACGATACTGGATAATCATAAGCCTCACCTTCAGCATCTTGGGGAAGGCAAATAGTTACCGGCCCTGTGGTAGCTGGATTTGTTAAAACTTCAAAAGCTTTTAATAAAGCACTCATTAATTGTTCCGGACGTTGGATGCGATCCCAATATTTAGAAACCGGCTTTAGAGTATCATTCGTTGTGGTAGCAGCACTATTCTCTACTTCAATTTGTTGTAAAACCGGATCAGGTTGTCTGGATGCAAAAGTATCAGCTGGCAAAATTAAAACCGGAATATTATTAACATAAGCATTACCAGCAGCAGTAACGAAATTTGCCGAACCAGGTCCTGCAGAAGCAGTTACTGCAAAAATTTTTCTGCGCAAATTCTCTCTTGCAAAGGCCACGGCAGCACTTGTCATTCCCTGTTCATTATGACCTTGATAAACCTTTAAATGTCCAGGCTCATTATATAAAGCTTCTCCTAATCCCAACACATTACCATGCCCAAATATTCCAAAAATTCCTTCTACAAAAGGTGTTATCTCCCCATCAACATCAATATATTGTTGATTTAAAAACTTAACCAGTGCTTGGGCAGTAGTTAAACGAACAGTCTTTGCTTTTACCATCACTTGTCCTCCTTACATAATATTGTTAAAACTGCTTCAAAATAGATTTAAGACGATAATGATAATTAAGGCTTTTCTTCTACTTGACACCTCCAGATCATCATTTGTAAGCCTTTTCATTGACAATATAATATATTCCCTGGTGTAAGTCAATCATAATATATTAATAATATAATCACAAAATTATCATAATATTATAAAAATGGTTTAAAACGATCCAGTTGCTTTAAACCCTTTTCACGCTTTAATACTAACTAGTCTTTTTTACTTATAATTAATCCATGAAGCACCATTATCAGCAGATTTAACACATTTTTCAATCCAGCGCACTGCTTCGAGGCCATCATTAACATTCGGATACCATTTATCGTAAGTCTTTCCATGATCAATAGCATACATTGCTTGAGCAAAACGGCTATAAAGATTAGCCCAAGATTCAAAAAGCCCTTCTACCACATCGGTTGCTCCGCGATCATCTTCTCTAGCTTCAGGATATAAATAATTGGCACCTTTAACCATAATCTTTTGCGGTTCTCCTTGAACTTCATAAGACAAAGCATAAGGATGATCTTCATGCCATTCGATACTAGCTTTTTCACCTACAATTCTAATTTTCATGCCATACATAGAGCCACTGTTTACACAACTTGACCACAAGTAGCCCACTGCCCCGTTATTATACTTTTGAATTGTCATTGCGTTATCTTCTAGAGGAGCCCGGCTTTTAACAAAACTCTGGCGAGAACACATTAATTTTTGAATCTTTAATTCTGGGCAGATAATACGGGAAAGATACAGGACATGAATTCCAATATCACCTAAAACATAGCTGGGACCTGCCATTTTAGGATCAACCCGCCATTTAGTACTAGCATTATGCTTTTCAACTGCAACGTTATGATAACCATGAGCATAAACCATATTAATAACTCTAATATCACCCAAGTCTCCATGCTTAACCATTTGCCGAGCTTGTTCAATCATTTGATAACCAGAATAAGCAAAAGTTGTAGCTAAAATTTTTTTATGTTTTTCACTTAATTCTTTTAAATTTTCGGCTTCTTTAACAGTAAAAGTCATCGGCTTTTCACAAACTACATGTAAATCATTCTCTAGAGCCGCCTTAGTAATTTCATAGTGTAAGTAGTTAGGAGTGGCGATGATTACCGCTTCAATTCCGTCCTCACGTTCTTTTTCTTTAGCAAACATTTCTTTATAATCGTCATAAAGCCGACTGAGATCGATGTGTAAATTAATTCCAAAATCACGCCCACGCTCCGGATTAACATCAAATGCACCAGCAACTAGCTGAAAATTGAAGTCACGAGTTGCAGCCATCCGATGAATATAGCCAATTTGGCCACCACGGCCACCGCCAACCATACCAACGCGAATCGGATGATCTAATTTTTTTTCTCCATAATTCATGATTTATTCCTCCCATTTGGAATTTAATTAAATAACATTTACAGCTGATACTATTGTTTAAAACCGACTGCTTTTAGGTAGTCAACACTTTGTTTCACATCTTGTAAACTACTATCACTATTTCTGGGATCTCTTTCCTGCTCAATGGTAATAAAGCCTTCATATTTTAGCTCATCCGCTAATAAAACATGTAGTCTTTCATAATCAATTATTCCTTTACCGATAGGACACATAACTTGATCAGCGCAAGCATCAAAAAATTTAATTTTTTCTTGCATTACTTCTTCATATTTTTGCTGATCAATATCTTTAAAATGAATATAATCCACGCGATCCCAATACTTACGCAGCATTGTTTCCGGATCCATTTTAGAATAATACAAATGTCCCGTATCTAAGCAAAGTCCAGCCAATTCATAAGGTATATCTTGAACTAGCTTGGCAATCTCATCTTCAAATTCAATAAAGCCGCCAGCATGCGGGTGAACTACCGGACGTACATGATATTTTGCAGCTATTTCACAAATTTGCTTAATATGATCCATTAGCAAATTCCACTTTGCCGCATCTATTCTCTCAGCGCGATCCGGATGACCCGCATTATAATCACGCGCTAAATGAGCAGGATCATTATCACTGAAATCCATAATTGTTAAGTAAGGAGTTGGGTAGTGTTGATGAGGTTGCTTTTCTTTTTGAGGTAATTGTGAAACGAGCTGGCAAATATTTTCTGTTTCTTCAATTATTTCGGGAAAATGTTCTTCAGAGATTAAATCTTCAAAAATTGTACCAGTCATAATTGTAATGTTATTTTGTTTTAAAACTGGTAATAAATCGGGTAAATTAGTCGGCGTATAAGTATAAGGACCTAATTCCATACCGGTAAAACCAGCTTGATGTGCTTCCTGGACAACTTGTTTCCAATCGGGTAAATAAGGATTGTTGGCATCATCCACTCCCCAACAACAAGGCGCTCCACTAATATAAATAGTCATAATGCTGTCCTTCCTATAATTTTATATCAATAACTTTTCCAGTATATACAGACTCTTGACAAGCTTTAGTAATTTTCAGCACTTTAAGGCCATCTTCTACCGTAATTGACGGCTGTTGACCTTTTATAATATTGTTGGTAAAATCCTGTAACTCAAGAATAAAAGTATGATTAAATCTTTTAATAAAGTCCTGAAATGCTGGCCGAACTATATCTTCATGATTAAAAATAGTTACCAAATTTTTCTCCGAATGTTCTCCTATTCGAAGCCAACCATTGGCTCCCATGACTTCCAATTCAACTTGATATCCGTGAGCAGCATGACGTCCCCCCCCCAATAGTGTTGCAATGCTGCCATTGTCCATTTCCAACTGGGCCACTCCCGTTTCATATTCACCAAGATCTTTTAGTTCTGGAGCTGCAATATTATTGGCTAAAGCCCAAACTCTAACGGGATCGTGGCCACTAAACCATCTTACTAAATCAATATCATGAATATTCATATCTAAGAAAATTCAACCACTATCAGCTGCTGCAGCAAATTTGGTAAAGCTTTCCATTCCTGAAAGTGGGTCTACACCGTATCCACGCAAATAAATAATATCTCCTATCGCTCTTTGACTAACCATTTTTTTAGCATATTGATAGGATTCATCAAAACGGCGCATAAAACCTGATTGAAATATTTGGTGATGATGAGAGTTAATGACAGATATCATTTCATTAACCGAATTTAAATTGATCCCTAAAGGAAAGGCTTTTCACAAAAGACATTCAACCCGGCACTTAAAGCATAAATAGTCATTTCCGGATGCAGAGCTGTAGGACTTGCAATAATGACTGCATCTAATTATTCATTATCAATCATTTTTTTATAATCAGTATGTTTACATTTAAACTATCTTGAGCCCATTGCAACTGGTCTTCAGCAGCACAAACTGCAACTAGCTCTAAGGAATCGACCCGATTCACGATATTCTGGGCATGAAAGGAACCCAATCGTTCTAAACCAATTACAGCTATTTTAATTTTTGGATTGTTCATTCTCTAATTAGCACATCCCTTCAGGAAGTAATTACTAATCACAAGATCATTAAAAGATCATCACTATTTATAAATATCAGGTTGTTCTCCAAACTTGATATCTACAACTTGATTAGTCTGCAAACTTTCGGTTGCTTTAGCACAAGTAATAGCTGCCATGTAACCTGTCCAAGCACTTGGTCCAGCCGGTTCTTCTCCTTTAGAAACATGATCAATAAAGTCTTGGAATTCCAATTGAAAAGCCTTGGCAAAACGCCCACCTGATTCTATTGGTACTGAATTATAAATTTTTTCATCTTTATGAATCCGTGTGGATGGCATATCAGGTAATTCGGCAATTCCGGTTTCACCAATTACTTGACATTTAACTTCATAACCGTAATGAGAATTAATATTTACATAAGTGTTAATAATAGCACCATTTTTTAGTTTCAACGTTGCAACCTGTGGTTCCTGTAATTCTGAAGCTGTGTTAGTACTATTAGGGCGAGCATATTGAACCTGGACAGATTGATATTCATCATTAAAGAGCCAACTTATAACACTGATTTCATGGACAAAAGTATCATTAATAACATCTGAAGTTTTATAATAATCATTTGGTGGAGCCGGTGCAAAATGACGACAATAACCTAATAGTGGAGCTCCAATTTCACCCTTATCAATAGTTTGTTTCAATTCTTGATAATAAGGATCATAGCGCCGCATAAATCCTACTTGAATCAAATGTTTGCCTGTTTTAACTTCTGCATCTACAATTTGCTTTGCTTCTTCAACTGTGGTTGCTAATGGTTTCTCAGTAAAAATCGGTTTATCGGCCGCCAAGGACTTTAAAATTGGTTCAGTATGAGTATCGTTTTTACTAAATACTAAAACTGCATCTACTTCAGGTGATTCAATTAATTCATCTATTGAGTTAGAGGGCTGAATTCCTAACTTGAATTCGTTAATTACTTGCTCCGCAGATTTCTTATTAACATCATAAATTGCCGTAATTTTTGCTCCTTGTAAATTATTAACAATATCATTGACATGAACATGACAAATATAACCGCAACCAATAACTCCAAATCTCAGCATTTTTTTCCTCCTATAAATTAACAAACAAAATTATCTACTTACTTAATGACTCATTTAAAGCCGCAATGGATGTTTTTATACCGGCATCAACACTCATTGTTAAATCTTCCATTTCTAAGGATACATAATCGTTATAGCCCGAAATTCTTAGGACAGAAAAGAACTCTTTCCATCAAGTAATACCTTGACCGCAGCCCACAGCTACATAATTCCAAGATCTAGCCCAAGATTCATCAACCTTTTTCGTTTCAACTAGGCCATTGACAGCAGCCATACCTCTTTCAATACGAGCATCCTTACCATGGACATGAAAGATAGCCCCAGCTTCTGCTAGCGGTCTGATTGTGGCAATAGGATCTGATCCCATAATAATCATATGCGAAGGATCCAAATTCATACCGATAATGTCACTAACATTATTTCTCAAATAAAGGAGAGTTCTGGGATTATAAACTAACTGACTAGGAAATTCTTCCAATGCAATTTTATTAATCCCGTGATCTTTTGCAAACTGGGTAAATTTCTTCCACCAAGGAATTGCAACATCTTGCCATTGATACTTTAAAACATCGGGCATATAATCCGACCAAGAAATAGTTGAAGAAATCCAATTAGAAATTTTATCTTCCGGTGAGCCAGCAGGCAAGCCGCTCATCATCACCACTTTTTCAACACCCAATTTGCTGGCCAATTCTATGGTTTGATAAGCAGTTTGAGAATGAGTTTCACCCATTTCTCCTGGTGCTAAAGGATTTCCTGAACAGTTTAAGGCCACAATCTTAATATCACGTTTTTTAAATTCCTAAACGTAAGACTAGAAGTAATCATCATCTTCCAATAAACGTTGAGTATTAACGTACTTACAGCCGCCCCAACCACCGGATGTCATTTCTACAGCATCAATGCCATAACTTTTGACTTTATCTAACATTTCGGTATATGACAAATCACCTAAGACATCCGTTATTAACGACAGTTTCATTCGTTTAACCTCCTTTGTATTATTTTTAAATCGCTTTCATTGTAAATTAATTCCCACCATAAGTCAACCAAAATAGATCCAAAATAATATAATAAAATAACAATAATTACTCAAACTGAAACTTTATTTCTTATTAAAAAGGACTAATTAGACCAAATATTTGGTCTAATTAGTCCTTACAAAAATAAAAATTATAATTCGGATTCTGCATAACGAGCAGTTACAACCTTACGATGTGTATAGAATTCTACACTATCTTTACCATTAGCATGCAGATCGCCAAAGAAAGAGTTCTTCCAACCTGAGAAAGAAAACCAAGCTAACGGTGCTGGTACTCCCAAGTTAATGCCTAACATCCCCGCATCAATGTTTTCCCGGAAATAACGAATTGCTGAAGCGTTGTTTGTAAAAATACATGCTCCATTCGCAAATTCTGATTGATCAGCTAAAGCAACCGCAGCTTTAACATTGGGAACGCGAACAATGCAGGCTACAGGAGCAAACATTTCATCTTTCCAGATGGTCATATCAGTAGTGACATTGTCAAAAATAGTTGGCCCTACAAAATATCCCTTTTCCGGCAGATTTTGTCGTCCATCTAAGACCAAATCGGCACCTTCATCTATTCCCTTTTGAATGTAATTAAAGGTGCGTTCTTGAGCATCCTTACGAATTACCGGTCCTAAAAAGACTCCTTCATCTAAACCATTACCAATTTTAATTTCTTGAGCAGCCTTTTTAAGCTTAGCTAAAAATTCATCTGCGATTGCTTCTTCCAATACAATAACTGACGCTGACATGCAACGCTCACCTGCAGAACCAAAGGCTCCTCCAATGATATTTTTAACAGCACTATCTAAATTAGCATCTTTTAGTACAATAACATGATTTTTAGCACCGGTTAAAGCCTGAACCCGCTTAAGATTCTGCGTGCCTGTGCGGTAAACATATTCTCCTACATTCTTGGAACCAACGAAACTAATGCCTTTAACTAGAGGATTTTCTAAAAGTGTATTCACAACATCATGAGCTCCATAAACAACATTTAAAACCCCCTTTGGAAAACCTGCCTGCTCTACTAGTTCAACAACTTTTTCCATCAACATTGGTGCTTTTTCGGAAGGTTTTAAAACCACAGTATTCCCTGTTGCTAAAGCTATTGGGAAAATCCAAAAAGGAACCATCATCGGGAAATTAAACGGTGTAATCCCACCGATTACTCCAATTGGATAGCGATAATTAGTAATTTCAATATCTGTAGCACCGGTAGAAATGGAATCGCCCATCATTAAATTAGTAATGCTAGCCGCATTTTCCACATTTTCAATTCCACGTTGGACTTCACCTAAAGATTCCGATAACGCTTTACCATTTTCCATAGTCACTAAACGAGCCAATTCTTGTTTATGTTCCATTAATAAGTTCTGTAACTTAAAGAAATAGCGTCCTCGTTTCGGAACGGCTACTTTTTTCCATGATTGAAAAGCTGTTTGTGCAGCCTGAATTGCTTGATTAGTATCCTCAGCCGGTGATAGTGGTACTTGAGCAATCACTTCTTCGGTAGCGGGGTTAATCACGTCTAAAGTTTCTGTTGCCTGGCTAGGTACCCATTGACCATTAATATAATTTTTTAAAATTCGAGCCATTTTCTTCCTCCTAATAGTATTATCAGTAAACTCATAAAAATTACAGCGAAACAAGTGATTGATTGCTACAAGATAACTCCTAATAATTTATAAATAGTACTTATATATATATATTGATATATTGATTTTTTAAAAAATTAATCATCCATTGATTTAAATTAACTCAGAGTAAAATTCTTTTTACAAATCATGGGATATCAGAATTATTATAGTTGTGAATCAAAAAGCCAAAATATTATCATGACTATTATTCATTATTAGAAATCATCCTGTAACAATCAATCACCAAAAGTTTTAAATTTAAAACTATACTCGTGCAACCATGTCACCATATTGGGACTTTTCCTTTTTAATAAAATCTTTTACTTCTTGTTCATGAGGCATAAAGTCAGAACAACCATGGCTGGCAACCAACATTGCGGCTTCAGCACTTCCCATTTCTAAACAATCAATAATATCCCAGCCATTTAAGACACCATTGAGAAAGCCGGCTGCATATCCATCTCCACCGCCAAAAGATTTCAAAGCTTGAATTGGGAAAGGCTTAATTGAATAATCTTCACCATTATTTAAATAAGCCGTTGAACCTTTCTTACCATGCTTAATGACCACAATTTTGGCTCGTTGATTAAACCAATAGTCGGCTGAAATTTTATCAGTTCCAGATAAGCCTAATAATTTTTCGGTTAAATTAAATTCTTCTCTGGAACCCATGATAATATCAGCAACATTAGCAATTAAACCATAATATATCGCAATTTCATCAGAACTTTGCCAATTGTAAGCACGATAATCAATATCAAAAATGATCGGTGTCTTAGTCTTTTGTGCTAAAGCAATTGCCTTTAAAGCAGCTTCTCGCGATGGACTTGCTGCTAAAGCCGTGCCTGAAATTAGTAAGGACTTGGAATCTTTAATATAGTCCTCATCAATTATCTGTGGTTTCAAAGATAAATCTGCTATTTGATTGCGGTACATTAAAATACTACTTTCATCTTTAGATAAAATCTCAGTAAAAGTTAAGCCCAAACTCTCCCCATGTTTACAAGTCATGATGTGAGTAGTATCAATTCCCTCATTTTTAAAATATTCTGTAACGTATTCACCAAAACGGTCTTTTGAGACTGCTGAAAAAAAACCACATTTTTTGCCTAAACGGCTGAGGCCGACTGCGGTATTGGCAGGAGAGCCACCTACATATTTTTTAAAAGTAGTACTTTGTGCTAAAGTTTGAAAATAGTCTACCGGATTAAAATCAATTGCTATCCGTCCCAAAAGTGTCATATCATATTTTCTATTTTCAGGAAATTGAATAATATTTTTGGTTAAAATTGATTCATTACTCATCTTCTTATCCTTCCATTCAATATAGATTTTAAGTGAAATATATCAAAGCTTTCCTGATACAAACTGTGCTTCACCCCAGCCAAAGGACCAAACTGCATCTCCATTTTCCACTAACGAGATCAAGATTTCCGAGCCTTTGATTTGTAAAGCCTGCGTTAATTCTGTTGCTACTTGGCGATAAAAATTTAATTTGGCTTCTTTACCTCTTTTGCGACTAAAAACTTGAATAACAATAGCATCCTTTGATCGCGTGAAACCCAAATTAGTATCTAATAAAACCATTTCGTTGGGATCATGTTGCGTGACAATCTGATAACGATCACGATTAGGAATTTGAAAACAGTTAACGGCCGCTTGATTAATAATATCCAAAGCTGCTTTTAACTGTTCATCAGAATAATTTTTAAATGTATCAACTCTAATTAAAGGCATAATTTTCCTCTCATTGCGATTTATTTACGGCCCCAAATCCATTCATGATCCGGATCATTGTGAAATCTCCAAATCCGTACTGGACCTGCCATCACATTTAAGTAGTAGGAATTATATCCATCAGGCACACCAACTGGATGATAACCCTTGGGAACTACTACTACATCATTATTTTCTACAGACATTGTTTCATCTAAAGACCGATCGTCAGTATAGACACGATGGAAGACAAAGCCCTGCTTAGGGGTGATTTTATGCAGATAAATTTCCTCTAATGAAGATTCTTCTGGCAAATTATCATGATCATGACGATGTGGCGGATAACTGGAAAAATTGCCACCATCAGTGTAGACTTCCACGATTAGTAGACTATTAGCTGCTGGATTGTCTTCTGGTAATATATTTTGTACATAACGTTTAATAGAGTGATTGCCCCGATGTTCAATTGTGTTGTCCGCAGCAGTAATTAATTTGGTTGGTAATTGTTTATTGGAAGGCGCATAACATAGTGCAATTTCAGCCACATCACTTTTTGCTGTAACTTGATAGTCATGATCGTTAGAAATATAAACACTGTCAGTCGGCTTTTTATCAAAAGCGCTTTCGCGAGTTCCTATATTATCAAACTGGTTATCGCCTTCCTTAACTGTTATTTTCCCTGAGAGAGCCACTACACAAACTTCAGTTTTTCCCAACTTTTCCGAATAAACGGCACCTTTTTGCAGTTGGAGTAGTTTAACACCAGCATATTTTAAGGGTGCATTTTTACTACTAACATCCTGAATTAAAGTCACTCCAGAATCTAGCTGTTTATTTTGATGTACAAATTTTAATTTTGTCATTCTCAAATCCTCCAAATTTTGAGCAAACTCAGTAAACGCTATCATTAAATTGGTTAACAAACGCCATTGACAGCTATTGTAAGCTTCCAATCATATAAAGTTGCCAAAATATAATTAATTTTATAATATTTTTGGTTAACTTTTGAATACATGTTTATAATACTAGCTCATTTTTTAATAGTCAAGAGCTCACAACTAAGAGCTTTAGTAATTTATAGTGCTTGTTTGATAAATTTATTGCGAAGATGATTACTAAATGCTATATTAATGGTAAACTTTTTGGTTGTAGGTGAAAAAACTGTGAAAGAACAAAGAATTAAAAATATGATCCGTTATATTAAATCTTATGGAACCGTGAGTTTAGATGAACTTTGTAATGAGTTTAATGTTTCTAAAAATACTGTTCGACGAGATATTAACGAAATTGCTGCCACCGGAATTATTAAAAAAGTATATGGTGGTGTAGTTGCCCAAACCCAAGGCGTTACTCCCTATGAGAATCGTGACAGTTCCTACAACGAGCAAAAGAAGGCTATTGCCCAAGAGGCCGCTAAATATATTAATAATCACGATCTCTTATTTATTGATTCCGGAACTACCACACAATATATTCCCAAGTTTATTAATCCCGAATTAAAAATTACAATTATTACAAATAGTTTAAGCATTGTTAATGAAGTCTTAGATAACAATAATTTTGAAATTATTATTATTGGTAATCGTCTAAAACGTAAAACTAAATCTTTTGTAAACGTTGAAGACTGGTCTTACTTTGATCGGATTAATATTAGTAAGGCCTTCTTGGCGGCTACGGGAATTTCCTTAGATAAAGGCGTCACCAACTCCGATATTTTGGAATATGAGCTTAAGCGACGCGTTGTGAACAAAGCTAGTAAAAATTATCTTTTAGTAGATCATTCCAAATTTGGTAAAGCCGCACTTTTGACCTATGCCTATGTGAACAGTTTTAATACCATCATTACTGATCATGATATTCCAGCAGATTTTATAAGATTAATGCGCGAAAAAAAAGTTAAACTAATTCAAACCAAAAATTAGTCAACTTAACTAACTACGGCAACATTTTTAAAGACAAAGAAAAACACTGAATTATCACTACAAAAATTCAGTGTTTTTTTTTAGTTGCAGTATATTTCTGTATCCATCTGTCTGAGGGCCAATTGTAAAGAATAAAATTTACTTTGTGCAGTATCACTACGGGAAGTTAGAATTACCAGCACCTTAGCCCCAGTAATCATTCCTCCGACTTGGGCACCTGCAAAGAGAGCAAAAGCCTTATATAAAACATTTCCCGCATCAATATTAGGAACCACAATTACATCAGCATCACCCATAATTGGTCCGTGGTAGTGTTTTCGCTGCATTGCTTGGGGTGAAAAAGCTAAATCTAAAGAAAGCGGGCCAAAAACTAAGCTGGTTTTTTGATCTTGAAAATGTTTCGCCACTTCTTTAGCTAATACTGAAGAAGGCATTTTGGGATTAAAATTTTCAGCAGAACTGATTAACGTAATTTTGGGTTTAACTATCCCCAATTTATAGGCGACAACCAACACATTATCAACAATTTCGATCATTGTTGTTGTAAATGCAATATTCATAGCACCGTCTGTCAGTAAAAAGGATCTATTAGCAGCCTGCGGCAATTTAATTAGCGCAATATGACTTAAAAGTGTTTGCTTTTTTAAATCAAATTTATCTTGGACCAAGGCTTTTTATAAAATATGACTTTGAATCAAACCCTTCATTAAAACCTGTCTCGATCCAGTTGCAACATAATTTACTGCTTGTTGTGTCACTTCTTGATCATTGTCACAATGATAATAAGCCCAAAAATGATTAGGATCAATGTTATCTGCTTTATCAAAAACTACAAATTGGAGTTGCTCACCATAAAAATTTTTTGCCAGACAAACAAATTCGACAATTGCTGGATGTGAACCTCCAGCAATTACTACAACAGTCATGATTATAATCGCCTCGATCAAAATCTCTATTTCTATTATAGATTATTTTTTTTAATAATAGACTAGTGCCATTCCCCCCACTTTTTAAAAAGGAATTATATCGGCCTTCCTTAGAGAAAGTTTATGAAATCACAGACTAACGTAAGAACAGGATTAATTTTTAGAGCAATTCGAAAGCTGGGTACTTAGGAAACTACATCTTTTTTAATTTTTCTGAAACAAATAATAAAAAGTGTAAAAATTGGTATTGCCGTCAACAAAGGTGATATTATGACTAGTAAAGGGAGGTGAGCTTTTTGAACCGTGGTTGGAAGTGGCTATTAGTAATCATTGCTTTATTAATGATGCCAATGCCAGTATTAATTATTAACGCTAATTGGTGGCTCATTGAGCCTTATATAAAAATGAATTGGACACCAATATCTTGGAGTAACACGTTCCTAGCTTATTATTTGCTGATAGCTAGTGTGCTGGTTTTGCTGTTACTACTGGTATTTTTACTGACAGTTCTCTTTTATCCAATAAGGCGTAAGTTTAATTTAATCAATAAAAAGCATGGTCGCTTAACGGTTACTGCGAAAGCCATTAACAACTTTGTGAAAGATTCTTTAGAAAAAGAACCTTATCTCAATAATCCTAAGGTAAGTTCACGTTTAACCAAACGCCAAATTAAAATTAAAATTGCTGGTGATTTGTTGGCTAGTAATAATGCTCAGGCCAAATTTGACAATTATCTACATACCTTAGAAGATAATTTGCGCAATCTATTGGGAATAGAGCAAAAGCCAAAAATTAGAATTAAATTAGCTAATTATCATTCCCAAGAAGAAAATACAAACCGCAAACTTCAATAAGAGGTGTAAATAATGAAAACATTAAGAGAGCATTATAATTACGAAATTATCGGTGGTTTAATTGGTTTATTAATGGCAATAGGATTTGTTTGGCTGGGATTTATCAAAACGATTTTTATTGTTTGTTTCACCATAATTGGGATCGTTGGTGGACATTATTGTCCCAAGTTGTTTAAAATATTGCAAAAAAATTAGGGGGAATACACAATGGCAAAAGAAAACGAAAAGACACAAGAAAATTCACAATCCGAAATCAAAGGTGAACTAACTTATGATCAAAAAGTTGTCCAAAAGATCATTGGAATGGCCTTATCTGATATTGATGGACTACTGACTGTGGATGGTGGCTTTTTTTCTAACTTGACTGATAAATTGGTGAACAATGATGACGTAACATCAGGAATTAATGTTGAAGTTGGTAAAAAACAAGTTGCTGTTGATGTAGACATTGTTGCGGAATATGGCACTAATATTTCTAAACTTTATGATCAAATCAAAGACAAAATTTACCAAAGAGTAATGCATATGACTGGTTTAGAAGTAGTCGAAGTTAACGTTAATGTTGTAGATGTTAAAACTAAAGCCGAGCATGAAAAGGATTCTACCAGTTTACAGGATAAAATTAGTCATGCAACTGACAATATTGGGAAAAATGCTAAACAAGAAGGCAAAAAAGCCCAAGATAAGATGCAAGAAAAGACTTCTTCCAACAACCGTGTGAAATAAGGTTTACACAATTATGTCTTCTTATTCTTAATTTTTATTTTTTCTTAATTTTTATTTTGCAAATAAAAATTTTAAAACCATTAACTTATTGGGGTGGACGACCAGGCCACCCTTTTTTATTGGTCAACCACTCCCGACTAAAGTCGGGAGCTTGTGAGAATTGCCCCTCAGGAGCAACGACCACAATTTGCTTAGATACAGCGATTGCCTGCAAGCAGGTCTTACGTGCTATTTACCAAAGCCTTTATGGTCCGCAGGTTGCCAGACGGACCTACTAATTAGATACTCGCTAAGCCTTTGGCCAAAATGTTCTGCGCTGCATTCTCATCACGAAGATGATGTTTACCACATTGCGGACACGTCCATTCACGATCTCTGAGGGTCAGCTTCTCTGTCTTGCCAGTGCCCATTATAAAACCACAATGACTACAGGTTTGGGTAGTATTGCGAGGATTAATGGTAATAAATTGACGCCCATAAAGCTTAGCCTTATAGGCTAACATACCTAAAAAAGTCCGCCAACCCACATCGGCAATGCTTAGAGCTAACGCGTGGTTGCGTAGTAGGTTCTTACTCCGTAACTCTTCGGCCACAACCAAATCGTGGTTCTTGATTAGTGTTGTGGAGACCAGGTGGAGGAAGTTCTGGCGCTGGTTAGCCACCTGGCGTTGGAGGTTAGCTACCACTACTCGTTGTTTTTGATAGTTGGCTGCCTTACGTAAAGGGCGCTGTTCTTTCTGAGCTCGCAGTGCTCGCCGAGAAAGCTTACGCTGTGCCTGAGTCAATTTACCTTGGAGACGACGGTAATAGCGCGGATTAGCGACCACGTGGTCATTGGAATCAGTCAAAAAGTTAGCAGTATTAAGATCGATCCCAAGGGGTGATTTTTCAACGGAGGTCAGCTCCACAAAAGGTTGTTCCGAGGCTAATTGCAGCGAAACATAGTAACGACCGGTGGCGTCCATGGAGATGGTCACGGTTCCTATCCGAATTACTGCAGCTTTATGTAACAGTTTAGGCGGCAGGCCCCGAAAACGTAAGCGGCCAATTTTAGGTAGTCGCAGATGCTTTTTATCTAATAACCTAACACTGCCGGTCAACATATCAGGTACTTGTACCTGCTGAGCATACTGACAGGAGGTTTGATACTTTTGCGCCATTTGCTTTTTATGAAAAACCGGTACACCAGTACGATGAACCTGACGAAAAAGCTGCCAAGCGGTGCGATAGTTTTTAATCGCGTTCGCCTTCATGAGGCTATCTAAGTCGCGGTTATTAAGCCAACCGTGAATATTGGAAATACCAGTTGCGGGCTTTTTTAAACGCTCTTCCAGGGTCGCGATACGTGTCTGGACCATAGAAATAGGTATTTGCACTTGTCTGAGCAGGTAGAGTTCCCGATTCATACCGTTCATTTCATTGTAGATAAAGCGACTGGCGTCGCTGTTGCGTTTGATTAAGAGTTTTTGTTCCGCAGAAGGAAAGACCCGCAGCTTAACCCCATAATGATAGGGCAGTTGGGCCATCGTTTTACTCATGCAGCTTGCACCTCCTCAATGTTGATTACATTAATAATAGCATGAGAGTTATCTGGAATTAAGATAAGTTTAATTTTTAGCAAGCTAAGGAGACAATCATTGAGTAATAGGCATTCATCTGCCTGATTAAAATCAGGAGATTTCTGCCTTTGTTTTTAATTAAAAAATAAAGCTAAGCTATCACCCTTACGAACGCTTAGCTTAGCTTTAAAATTAATTAATGGCAGCAATTAATTAAACTTAACTATTAATAGGAGTCCCACCAGTTACACCATATATTTGTCCTGTAGTATAACTAGCTAAATTAGATGCTAAAAATACATAAGTAGGTGCTAATTCATCCGGTTGTCCTGCTCTTTTCAGCGGCACTTCACTACCAAAAGAAGTAATTGCTGATTGCGGTTGCCCACCGCAAACTTGAAGTGGTGTCCAGACAGGGCCGGGAGCTACCCCGTTAACTCTTATACCTCTGTCAGCTAATGCCTGCGCTAAATTTGTAGTAAAACTAACAATTGCAGCCTTAGTCGCCGCATAATCCAATAAAATAGGCGTCGGATTAAAGGCTTCTAGCGAGGTACTAGTGATAATGGAACTACCCTTCGGCAAAAATACTAACGCTTTTTTTACAGCTGCATACATTGAAATAATATTAACTTGAAAAGTATCCTTGACCTGTTGCATCGATAAATCATCAATATTATTAACATGCTGCTGAATTGCAGCATTAAGTACTAAAATATCTAATCCGCCTAATTTTTCGGCTGCTCTTTGAACTACTGCTTCTGGTTCTTGTTCTTGACGAAAATCTGCTGACAGTAAAAATACTTTGGTACCGATAGCTTTAATAATTTTTTCTACATCTCGAGCGTCTTGTTCTTCAGCTGGCAAATATTGAATCGCAACATCGGCGCCTTCTTTAGCAAAATGTATCGCCACACTGCGGCCAATTCCGGAATCACCACCAGTTATTAAAGCTCGGCGTCCCTTTAATAATCCTCTGCCTTCATAATTTTGTGCATCACTCTCTGGCTGGGGATGCATTTGTGATTGAATCCCTGGATATGTTTGTGGCTGCTTATCATAGTTTTGTGCATAATACTCTTTTTGTGGATCCCTGAGCTCCGACTTCATAATTAAAACACCTCTCCCATTTAATCTGTGAAGCTTTACTTTATGAACATTTAAAAATTTTCAGGCCTTAGTAACTAAGCCTATTTTCATTATAGTACAGACACTAAAAATCTTCCGAAATTGTGATATTTAGATTTTTAAAAACAAATATCTATAAAATTTTGTTTCGTTTAAGTTCATAATAATTTTAAATTTCTAAATAGAGAAGGCTAAACTGGCCACAAATTTATTTAGGATAGAATTAAGAATACGGATTATTTCTACCTTAAAAAAAGCAAAATTAAATTCCAAATTAAATGCGTAGGACCTTCTGAAATAATTTCAGATACAGATATATCGAAAACATATAGATAACCCTTTTAAACATTAGCCAATTGCTATTTCAAGGTAATTTTCTTATTTAAGTTATTTAAGTAAAGAAGTCTCCTCGTATTTTCAGATACGATTCTAAAAAATTAAACTCAGATATAATTTTTCCACTAATTTTTGAATGAATATGTAGTTTTCTAACCTTTAAAACTAATCTGATACTTGGCCTCATACTCAGACTGATACTTCTTTAAATAATATAAGGGCAAAAAACATCCATCGGACCATATGCTACTATAAGATAAATGACAGCCACCGGAAATAAAGGCAGAAATAACGAAAAACCAATGGCTTTCAGGGTTCGATCCCACTCAAAACTTCGAAAAAACAACTTTCGCAGCCACTTAAACACTAAAATAAGCAAAAGAATAATACTGGAATAAGCAGTTCTTTATTTAATAACACTTTTAACAGCAAAATAACCACTTAATACGGTCACAACCACACAAAAAAGTTCGAGAAGAATAAATTCTACCGGCCCAGTTATTTTTTAATTGCTAAGAAAAAGGGTCAAACACTAATACATATCATAGTTGTTCCAACAATAAACAACAAACTTTAATTTTTGCAAGATAGAATTCTGTCTTGCAAAAATTAACTTAAAATGCTTAAATCTTAACATAAATTAAATAATAGTTTTGAATTTTTCAATGGAGGTGTTGACTATGCCGCAAATTTATTTACGTCACACTCAAACAACTGAATTATACCAGATCATGAAGATTATTCATGATGCTCAAAAACAGTTATTAAGGGAAAATATTAATCAATGGCAAGATGGTCAGCCCAGTATCGAACAAATTAAACAAGATATCCAAAATAATATTAGTTACGTTCTAATCTCTAATAATCAAATAGCCGGAACCGCTGCCCTCTTAAAAGAACCAGAACCTACTTATCAAGAGATAATAGATGGCAGCTGGCTGGATAATAACTCCCCTTATACCACAATCCATCGCTTTGCTCTCGCAGATGATTTTAAAGGTCATAGTTTAAGTTCTATTTTAATCAGTTGCTTACTAATAGTGGGTTATCAGCTAAATTTTGCTAACTTTAGAATTGATACCCATCCAGATAATCAACGCATGCAGCACCTCGTTCAAAAGAATGGTTTTACTTATC
This sequence comes from Bombilactobacillus mellis, assembly GCA_013346905.1. GTDB lineage: Bacteria > Bacillota > Bacilli > Lactobacillales > Lactobacillaceae > Bombilactobacillus > Bombilactobacillus mellis_A. The sequence goes on along the minus strand of JAAEDX010000001.1, from coordinate 903,776 downwards.
AGGGAAAAATTAGATTGAATGATCCGCAGCGCAGTTTTCGACTAGCCTATGAACTTAATTTATAAATTTAAAACAAATAATTAGTTATATCATCAAATAAATCGTTTACAAAAAAAATTAACTATGCTATGATTTGGGTTGTAGGCATGGTAGCCTACTGCTTATATCAAGTCATCTTTTTCTTCACCTATCTCAAAAGCAAATTAATAATAAAAAATCTTCAGTGGACAATAACACTGAAGATTTTTTATTATTCCAAAACTAATTGGCATCTTATCAATCCAGTCAATCCAGATTTTATAAAACGGGATGATTCTTATTTTGAAATAATGACGCCAATTGAATTATATCAATAACTTAATCCAAAACTGTCGTAACAAGCAGAAAAATATTTGCCGAACCTAATGAAGTACTTGTAGAAACCAAGCTAGCCCCCCAAAGTTATAAATAACAAGATTACAGCCGTGGACGTAGAAATGTTCGGATCATTTTTTAAATAGTGATTCAATTTTTCAATCGCTTTCCTAATGATCGCCGAAGAAACTCCTAATTTCTGTTGTAATTCCTGTTGAAAACTCTGATTACTAAATACTGGTATTAAAGACTGATTAAATTTTTGTAGCAAAATATTCAATTGAAACTGAATATGTTTGTTACGACTGGCACATTTACGTATAAAATTCGGACCTCTTGGATAATTGCCAGCGTTATTGGCTGACTTAGAAAATCTAATAACTGATTAACACTGTAATTATTTATTGCTTTTTTCACAAAATCGTCAGTATTCTTAGTAAACTTGCTGGTTGATTCAGCGCCACTATATGCTGATAAATTCATCCAAAAATGAAAACTGTTCAATCAAATGTTGATACTTATTCCAGTTAATTGCTTTTTCTTTTGTCATTGCTAATATTCCGCGACATCACTATAGATGCTATTATCAATTTTATGATAAACATCTAAATTAAACTCTTTTTTATTACCATCATAATTAATCTCATAGTAAATTCCATCTTTATAATTGGTTGATAAAATCGCCTTATTATTTTGTAAAATCTGACAGCTCCAAATTACCTGAATATCTTCTTCACCAATAGTCTGTTTGAAATCTGACATTTTATTGTATCTTTCAACTAATAATTGCCGACAAATTCTAAGAAAATTTATATTGTTCATTTTTATACCCCTCTCCCAAAGTGAATAAACTATATAAATTAGTTATTCTGGATAATGTATCACAAATAACAATAACATGCCATTAATTTGTACATTTTTAATTGGGTATCTTTACCTGTATAAAAAGTAGAGTTAAAAATTGACAACTGGTAACAATTAATTTTTAATTAAAAAAAAATACAGAAATAAATTATTTTCGCAAAAAATTATATTTTTTACATTTTTAATGCTTTTTGAGATGCTTTTATGCCAACCTATGATATATTATTAGCGAGGGGGGAGAGGTCATAGCTCTGCGTTATGCGTAGAGCTATTTTTGTTTATTTTTATTTTCATAAAAACTAATATTCCTCATTTGAAATTAATGAAAATATTCTTTATATTTTCAGAATTGCTAAATTATTGCTATTATAACAGAGTTTTTAAAAAAGTCATTATTAGATAATATTATGTAATGGAAAATTAATTTTAAGCAGAACAGAAATGGTGATTTATAATCTGTAAAAATCTAGAAACTTTTTATTTAGAATATAAATACAAAATACATTTTAGTAATGAGAATATTAGAAAAGTACTCAAATAAACTGTCCCGTTTTCCGAGTAACAGTTTTCTTGTTTACCTAAAATTATTACTTTAAAATTTTACCAAACAAAATATATGCTACGGTCCATAAAATAATACCGACAATCAAAAATATACCAAATATCTTCACTAAATCTAGTGAGATTTTATTGGGAAACCAATTACTAAATACCAGACAAGGATATACGGTTATTAGCATAATTAAAAAGCGAACGATAGATTGTTTAATCAATGACCAGCTTTCAACTTCATAAATAACAGAAGCTGCAACTACTGATGTAACAATTAACCCCGTAATGAAAGTCGATTTAATATGGTAATCATCTAGTCGCTAAAACTTCATAATTCCGGAAAGCATACTCATAATAATAAATAACAAAAGGAATACTTCCACATTTTATTGCAGATAAAATATAGTTCATAACGTTTTCTTTAGTGAATAGACAATTGTAAAAGATTTTATCATAGTTCAATTTTTAATAATAGTTTAATTTGTTTATGAAAAATATTAGATTGAATTTTATTTTTAATTTAATTTTAATTCCTTATTGAAATTAAAATTAAAAAAAGTTAGTATTAGATAACATAATTTAAATGCAAAGGAAGGATTTAATTTTTAATGTGAGGTGATAATATGAAAAAAGCGCTTTTAGTTGGCTTAGCAGCCTTAAGTACTTTGGGTTTACTTGGTTGTAATAAAAGTAATGATGCCAACAGCAAAAAAGAGATCTCCATAGCTTCTTCAGCAGAATTAAGTACTGCTGATGTTTCCTTAGCCATGGACAATGAATCGGCTGAAGTAGCCGAGCAAGTTAATGAAGGTTTATACGATTTTGACAAAACCGGGCAGTTAAAACCCGCCTTAGCAGCGGGAATGCCCAAAAAGTCAAATAATGGCAGCACTTATACCATTAATCTTAAACATAATGGTAAATGGAGTAATGGTAAACCTGTTACTGCAGCAGATTTTGTATATGGCTGGCAAAGAACAGTTAATCCCAAAACCAAATCGCAACAAGCCTATTATTTAGATGGTGTAAAGAATTATAAAGCGGTTAACTCTGGCAAAATGTCTCCTAAAGCATTGGGAATTAAAGCTTTAGGAAAATATAAACTGCAAATTAATTTGGATCACCCTATTCCCTATTTTCCATCAATTTTAGCTATGAGCGCCTCTTTTCCACTTTATCAACCTTATGTAGAAGCCCAAGGTAAAAAATATGGAACTGATTCCAAACATACCTTATACAATGGTCCTTTTGTTCTCACAGGCTGGGACGGTACCAACGATACTTGGGCCTATGAAAAAAATAAAAATTATCGGGATCAAAAGCATGTTTATTTTAATAAGATCAAAGTTTCCGTGGTCAAAACCCAGGATACCGGAGTCTATCAATACCAATCTAAAGAACTATCATTGATTCCGATTTCCGGTCCGGAAGTCAAAAATCAAAAAGGCAATAAAGATTTGTATGTCCGTAAAGTTCCTGGAACTTTTTATTTAGAATACAACACGCAGAAAAAACTTTTTAGTAATGAGAATATTAGAAAAGCTTTATCTTTAGCAATCAATTTTAATCAATTGACAAATAAAGTCTTACAAGATAAATCAACTCCAGCTACAGGCTTTGTCCCAACCGGTTTTAAAAATAACAATTCCCAAAAGGATTTTGCAAAGCAAGCTGGGCAATTAAACAATTTTGATCCACAGCAAGCTAAAATTTTGTGGAAAAAAGGCTTAGCCGAATTAGGTATGAGTTCGGCTAAATTTACCATTTTATCAAGTAACGATGATAAAAATAAAAAAGTCGATGAGTATCTACAATCACAATTGGAAAATAATTTACCAAACTTAAAAGTATCTATTAAAGCGGTCCCATTCAACAATCGGTTATCAGCCGCTAAGTCAGGAAATTTTGATGCAGTCTTAGGTGGCTGGACTCCAACTTATTCTGATCCAACTGATTTCTTAAATCTTTTAATGTCTGATAATTCTAATAATGATGGTAAATGGAAAGATGCCCAATATGATCAACTTATGAAAGCAGCAAATATTGATAACGCTGGTAATCCCGATAAGCGTTGGGAGACTCTCCAAGAGGCCAATAAGTATGTTTCACAAAAGGCTCCGCTTACCCCACTATATTTCTTATCGGAAGTATATTTGATTAACCCTCACCTGAAAGGAATTGTTATGGGACCAATGGGCTTTCCATATTATAAAAACGCTTATTGGAAATAAATTATTAATAAGGAGATTAGAAAGTAATGAAGATTTATATTTCAACAGATATTGAGGGCTTAGCCGGAATTACCGATTGGAACATGGAAAAAGATGACAGCCAAGAATTTCGCCAATTATATAATGATCAAGTAGCCTGGGTATTAAAAGGAATTCAACAATCTTTTAATAATGATCAAGTCGAAGAAATTCTCATTTCCGATTCTCATTCTAAAGGCAATAATTTGAATTATAACTATTTATCCAAAGTAGACGAAAGAATTGCACTTATTAATGGTTATCCACGTGAAGATTACATGTTAAGCGGACTAGATTCTTCTTTTGACCAAGCATTTTTTGTCGGTTATCATTCCGGAATTGGAAAAGAAAATGGTAATATGGATCATGGTTATAGCGCCCGTTCTGCTTATAAGATTTGGATTAATGATGAATATCAAAATGAAACTACAATCAATGCCGCTTTTGCCGCTGAATTGGGAGTTCCTGTCACCTTAGTTATTGGTGATTCAGCTTTAAAAGAACAATTATTCACTGAAAAAATGTTTCCTACTCCTAAATATGTTTCTACTAAAAAATCCCTAGCCAGATATTCAGCACTAAGCTATCCTAAAAAGCAAGTACAAAGTCAAATAATCGCAGCTGCTAAAGAGGTGACTGATAATCCTGAACCGTATAGTGCTATAAAACCTTATAACCATCCTCTAAATTTAAAAATACAATTAGCCAATACGGCCCAAGCTGATGTGATTGACTTATTACAAGATGTGAACAGACTTGATGGAAGAACTATTGCAGTACAATGTCCGAATATGAAAAAACTAATCAATGAAATTATTGCTATAGTAACTCTTGGCGGTACCCAAGCTTAATTAACTTTGACTAGTAAAAAATTTATCAACCAACAAAAAATAGAGCCTGAGGCTCTATTTTTTTGGTTACTGTCATAGTTCTTTCTTTTTATTAAAAACCAAACTCACCAAAAGTGCCGTCAACAAAAACGGTAAAGAATTGAAATACAATTTGATAAAAGCCTTAGAGAATTCTCTTTTAGAATATTTTTGAATGCCTTGAATACAGTAATTGATTTTCTCATTAGTTACATTTAGTTGTCGATTTACTTTTTGTGTAATTTGAGTTTTAATAATTTTCCTCATTGTGAAATTTATCTCTTTTTTATAACCTGTTACTCTATTATATTCGGCATTAATTATTTTTTTACGAATATTAGAGGAAATATAATTCTTAGAGTATTGTTTTCTAGGATTACCAGATTCTATATCGTTTCTAGTAGTAATAATCATAACTTTCTTTTGTTTTTGAGAAAGGTCTAACTTTTGAATTTTAGCAACAGCATATTAAATGGAATTATATTTTGTAACTTTCATATTAGAATATAAGCCTGTAACAAAAATCTCAATTGCAAGCACTACTCCTACTTGGCGCAAAACACCAGCAACACTTTGAGAAGCTGTTAATTTTTCTCCAGTAAAATCTGAAGCAGCTAGGACTGTTATAGGTCCAGTAATAACACCATAACCAAAGCCTAATATGGCACAAGCAGCAATTACTTGCAATTGGTTATCCATATTTATTTTACATAGAATAACGTAAGCAATAGACATTGCTAAAAATCCTACAAAAATGACTAATCTGGCACCCCATTTAGCTATTAAAATTGCAACAATTGGTGAACAGATAAAAATCATAACGGTAATGGGAGTAATTAAAAGCGACGCATATAACTCGGTTTTGCTCTGAATCTTCGTAAAATAAGTAGGTAGTATAACGGTAACTGCCACCAGAAATAAATTACTTAAAAGGAATGTAAGAGCTGCTCCATTAAATTGTCGATCGGAAAAAAAACTCATAGGAATCATGGGATTATCTATATTTTTTTCGTAAATAATAAAAATTACAAAACTTATCACCGCTAACATCACTAATAATAATGTTAGCGACTTGGCCCAGCCCCACTTTCTACCTTGTACTAAAACTATTGTCAGGCTAAATAAACAAATCATACTTAAAAAACAGCCAATCAGGTCGATTGGAATATTTTTACTTGGTTCTGTAAAATTTAAAGAATAAAGACATATCAAAATTGACACAATCATCAGGGGAATATTTATTAGAAAGATCCATCTCCAAGATAAAAATTGAGTTAGCACTTCACCAATTAATGTCCCTAAAGCAGCTGCTAAACCTTGAGTAAATCCTAAAGCAGCAATAACTTTAGTCCGGTCACTAATTTCAACTGTGGATATGCCAATAGTCATAGACAAGGGAAAAACAACTGCTGCTCCCAGGCTCTGAAAAGCTCTTCCAAAAATCAGGATAGTAATATTGCTCGAAAAAGCAGATATTAATGATCCTAATAGAAAGATAATCATGCCCCCAACATAAAATTTATGCATGCCTAATTTTTCGGATAATTTACTAAGCGGGATCGTCAACGTTGCAAATAAAATTGTATAAATGTTGAGCGCCCAGGATAAGTCATTTAAATTTACATTTAGGCCTATCTGTATAGCTGGTAAAGCTATATTCATAATAGTTGTATCTAACATACATAAAAAAATACCAATACACGAAGCAACTACGGTTAACTTTGATTTACTCATATTATTCATCTCTATTAACTTTTTTAATAATATTTTTAAGATAATAAATATTTATTCCGTAGTTGTTGTAAATTCTTTTAAAGCTTCCCTTAAAACTTTTAAGGCTGTTTGATAGTAAGAAATTCCATATTTATAGTTGATTTCTTGCAAATAATCCATACCATTCGTTTTCCCTTTTTCATAATTACGGGGTAACTCGTCCAAATTGTTTTCTTTTTTGGAAATTTCCAGTTGAATAAGTTCTTTAATTTTTTCTTTTTTAGATTACGGCCAAAATAAAGTCGCATCAAAAAATCTGACTTATAAACTTCATCTGCTGTTTCTGATGCCAAATAATTATGAAATTCTTTTTTACCCGCACTAGTAATCGAGTAAACATTCTTATTTGGTTTATTCGTTTGTAATACTCGTCTTTTTTTAATAAAACCTTGTTTTTCCAGTTTTCTTAAAAGCGGATAGATCATCCCAAAACTTCCATCAAAGAAATACTTTAGTTGTGATTCAAAGATTTCTTTAATTTCATATCCAGTTAATTCCTTATTATTCAACAAACCTAGTACGACATCTTTACCTTGCATAAAAGTAATCCTCACTATATTTAACTGATTTAGATTATGTTTATTAATATTATCATAACCTAATATAGAGAAATAAGACTGGTTTTTCCAATCACACACTTTAACAAACAAAGGCCTTTACTAGCCGAACTGATTTGAAGTAAGTACTTATTATTTTATTATTTCGATATTAAAAATTAATTCTGTGTTCAGAAAAAAGCTTTTAAAGATGCAAGAAAAACAAATTCAAACAAGAAACTCCAAGGAATTTTAATTTTCTAAACTCTTTTTAGGCGTTCTTACTCGATACTCTTGGTTGAGAATTAAATTTAACACAATCGCGGTTAAAGCAGCAATAGTAATAGGAGATTTTAAAAAGTATTGTAAAAATTGCGGTGCTTGACTAATAATCTTTGCAGGAACTAAATTCAAAGCAAAGGTTAAAACCATCGGTATTCCGACTGTATAAATCTGATTACCATTAATTTGAGGAATAGATTTCAAACCATTTAACATGATAATAATACAAATAATCGAAAAAACACCGCCAATAACTGCACTAGGAATACTTGCTAAGAAGGCAGATAATTTTCCGACAAAACCTAAAACAATGAACCAAAACCCAACTGCTAAAAAGACACGACGACTAGCTACCCCTGTAATTGAGACTACTCCGGCATTTGTAGAATAACCCGTCATAGGTGAACTACCTAATAAAGCTGAAACTAAACAGCTTAAACCTTCACCAATAAGACCTCGATTCCATTGCTGTTCAGAAATAGCTGTATCTGTCACCGTACTCATGGCAAACCAAGTACCAGTTGTTTCAGTTGTTAATACGATATAAATAATAATAAAAGTTAAAATTGCACTTCCGGAAAAACGTATTCCATAATGTAAAGCGGTAAATTGCGGCCAAGCAAACCAACTTGCCTTTTGAATAGCAGTCCAACTAAAAAGATGCATTTGACTGGCCAATAAAGTACCTATAATAATAGCAAAAACAATTGATCCGGCTTTTAAAAATTTCTGTAATTTTAAAAAATAATTACTCAAAACAATCGCAGCCAGCAAGGCTAACATCGTAACCCCGGCCAAGATAATATTTTGATTAGTGTTACCAGCGGCTTGAAAAATATTATCATTGATCGCCGATGGTAACAAAGATAAACCCACACAAGCAATAATAGTACCTCCCACTATTGGCGGTACTAATTTACTGATAATTTTTTGATAAAGACCGGTCATTCCTAACAGAATTAATAAAACTGCTCCGACAATACTCGCCCCAAGAACCATAGCCATTCCACCACGACCACCACCATTAGCCAAATAAATTCCCACGATAGATCCTACTGGCACATAGGAAGGTCCTTGCGACATGGGCATTTTCATTAACCAGCCTGTTTGAATTAAAGTACCTAATCCACAAGCCAAAAATGCAACTTGTAAAAAACCGGTTTTATTAACAGCATCCAGTGACAAAAGCCCGGCAATAATTAAAGGTGGTACATAAACATCCATGGCTAAGACATGTTGTAATCCTAATAATCCAGCCTCTAAAACTGGAATTCGATCTTCGGGTCCATACAATAAATCGTTATTTTTAGTCATCATTAACTCCCTGGTTTAAATTAATTAACTTTCCTTGAACCATCACTTGATCAATGTTGGCTTTCGTAGTATGGTACATAAACTTTTCAAACCGCATTGTTGGTGTTTCCGCTTGAAAAGCCTGCCAGTTCTGGCGAACAATCTGCAAATCAGCATAGTGACCAACTTGAATAACCCCGGCGGGTACATGCAAACTTTGTGCTCCACCGACTGTTGCTAAGTAAAAAGCATTCTTCATCGTTAACATTTTGCGAGAAGAACCGCGGGTGGCCGAGTCAATGCGAGCATCTACACCTTCATGAAGTTGGTGTGATGAAATTACTGCTTGGCGGATATTTTGATATAAACTGGGGCTAAAACCTCCGGAGATATCAGTTCCTAATCCCATTTTGTTTTTTCGTTCTAAAATTTCTTTGGCAGGTAATACTGCATTACCAAAATAAACATTCGAAATCGGACAATGGGCTAAAGCTACTTGTTGTTTTTGAAATAAATTCAGATCTGTCTCATTTAAAAGCGTACCATGTGCCATAACAGCTTTATCTGTGAGCAATCCAAAATGATTTAAAACCTCGGCATCGCGCTGATGATAATTTTGGATAGCATAATCATTTTCCCAATCACTTTCACTACAATGGGATTGAATTGGTAAATTATACTGACGGGCCAAGTAGCCTAAGCCTGCCAATGTAGGCGTTGTACAACTAGGAACAAACCGCGGCGTAATCACGGGGGTAACCGGAATCGATTCAGATTGATTAAGCTGTTGGACCGTTTTAATAAAATCTTCCGTATCTCTCAAAGCTTGCGCAGTAGAAAGATCGCGGTAATCCTCAGGAGTTTGTTGCGGATTATCCATAACTACTTTACCCACAAAACCGCGCTGACCATAATGATAACAAGCTTTTACTAATTCCAAATTTCCCAGATTGTGGACACTGCCAAAGTATAAAGCAGTAGTTGTTCCCTGTGCTAATAATTCTTGAACAAGATTGGCATAGACTTTTTTGGCAAATGAAGGATCTTGATACTTTTTTTCCAAGGGAAAAGTATAGGCATTCAACCACTGCTCTAACGGCTGATCTAAAGCAACTCCGGCATTGGGCCATTGAGGGGCATGAATATGTAAATCAATAAACCCTGGCAATATAACTTGGTCAGCTGCTAATTCCCATAAGCAATAAGCTTTTTTGGCAGCGTCAATAAGCACCTGATAATCTTTCATTTGTGGCGATATAATTTGAGCAATATAGCCCTGATGATCTAGACAAAGCAAATTATTTTCTTGATATTCAATTTCGTTCGGATTTATAGCGGAAAAATAATTTCCACGAATAACTTTAGCGAATTTAATACTTATCCCTCCTAAATAAAACGAATTATTTTTAAATATTTTTTATTTATAGTTCGTTTATTATTATAACAACTTATTTAAAAAATGAAAACCTGATTTTTTAATTTTCAAATAACTAGTAAATTCCTGCTACCAATCAAAAATCCCAGGCTTTTCAATTTTAATAACATTTGTCAAACATCAGGAACAATTAAAATGAATATTACAAATTTCTCGCAGTTAAATTTTAAATAAAGTAAATAAATTAAAGCCAGCAGAAACTAATGGAAGTTACTGCTGGTTGCAAATTAAGTTTTAATGTTTAACTTTTTCTAAATATACTTTACGATATTGCCCTGGAGCTAGTCCGCTAAATTTTTTAAAGATCCGATTAAAATAAGTGATGTTATCATAACCCACGTCTAAAGCAATTTCGTAAATCTTTAGATATGGTTTAGTAATTAAAAGAGTTTGGGCCTCGCCTATCCTCCTCATTGTTAAATATTGAATTGGGGTATAACCATAATTCTCAACTAACTGCTGTTCAGCATAGGTTTTACTTAAAGCTAGATCTGAACACATATCATTAATTTTAATAGTTTCAAAGAAATGTTTATCTAGGTAATTTTTAATCAACTGTCCACCTGTTGTATTTGTATGCTTAATAGTTTTGGAAGTAAAATTACTCTTTTGTAGAAAGGGTACGAAAGCATTACAAATAATGTTATTTGCCAATAAATTACCTTGATAATTATCAGACTTTAACAATTGAAACGCCGTATTTGCCAACTGCATTAAAGGTCTAACAAATTCTGTAGAAAAATGAAAAATAGAATACTGATGCTCCGGTTTTAATTGCCAAGTTGCTTTTTTTCTTTTGGACGTTACTCCAATACAAATTGAGGGTAAAATATTACCCTCTGAATGAATAATACCGGGGTTAATGACTAAGAGATCATTTTTATGAACATTTTCATAATTATTATGAATAAAATATGTATTAGAACCATCCAATATGATAGTGATTTCACAAATATTTTGATGACAATGTAATCCTCGAAATGAATAACAATCAGCCGTCTCAATTTTACTGATATACTTTAAATTTAAATCGGAAAAAGTATTATCACATTTTATTTTGGAAAAGCGTTGGCGCATAGCTTATATCCTCACATTTTTTCATAAAGATAATAATAGTGACCATCAAGAAAAAAGAATACCAGCTTAACCCCTTTTTAGTTGGAAAATGTGAAAATAATCAATCTAAAAAATTAATATAATAAGATTATATTTTCTAAATAGAATTACTTAAAAAGGAGAAAGCAATGACAAATAATAATAAAAAGTTACCGAAAACAAGTAAAAGTGCAGTTTTAGAAAAAGTTTTAGATTTAGAAATAAAACAGACTCCCCTATCCAACTTGAAAGCAAATGAAGTTATGATTAAAATCATGGCCGTTGGAATTTGCGGTTCTGATGTTCATTATTATGACCAGGGAAGAATTGGTGAATTTCGCGTAGAAAAACCTTTAATTATGGGCCATGAAAGTACAGGGCAAATTATTGCAGTTGGTGATGATGTAAAAGATTTTCAAATTGGTAATCGTGTTGCGATTGAACCTGGAATCCCTTGTGGCAAGTGTGAATTTTGTCGTACCGGTCGTTATAATTTATGCCCGAAGATAAAATTTATGGCCACACCGCCATATGATGGTGATCTCACTCAATATATCACCTATCCAGCTGATTTTATATACCATATTCCAGATAACATGTCCTATGAAATCGGCACTTTAAGTGAGCCTTTCTCTGTAAGTATTCATGCTGCCCAATTAATGGATATCCAACCTGGAACCACTGTCTTTATTTCTGGTGCTGGTCCTGTAGGACTCTTGGCAATCTTTGCAGCTCAAGCTTTTAAGGCTGGCAAAATCATTATTAGTGATGCTGAAGATAGTCGCTTGAAAATAGCCCAAAAATTTGGTGCTGATTTCACAATAAATGTTACAAATACTGATATCAAATCTGAAATACAAAAACTGACTAATAACCAAGGGGTCGACTATGTCATGGAAGCTTCCGGCAATAATAAAGCTGAAAGTGAATCCTTACTAACAGTAAAATCAGGAGGCAAGATTGCTTATATTGGAATGCCAACACACGACACAGCTCCTTTAGACATAATGTTTATGACGACTCATGAACCACAAATATTTGGGGTTTTCAGATATGCCAACACTTACCCCTTAGCAATTTCTATTTTACAACAAAAGAAAGATATCGCTGAAAGTTTATTAACTGATTTTTATAGTCTTGATGAAACTCAAGAAGCATTTGAAAGAAGCAAAAATAGTAAAGGTGAATCCTTAAAAATTATTATTTACCCTAATAAAAAATTAAGAAATAAATAATAAATAAGTTAAATATAGTTAAAGTTAGCAGATGAAGATATGAAACGCGATTGATTAATTTTTGAAATAGATATCATGATTATTTTAGGAGTAGGCCCAACCATAGTAACCACTACATGCAAATTTTTTTTCAAGCAACCTAGATCAAAATGAAGCAGGTATTTTGCAACGAAGCCAATAATTGCTGCATCAGAGTTTAATTTTGTATCAGAAGCAATTGCTACTTTTAGTTTTATCTTCATTTTATTAAATTTGAGTAATTTTACCACAGGATTAAAATCTATGATCGTTGGTCTAGTTATTTTAGTAGTTGTCAACAGCTTAGAAACAAAGAAAGGTTTCGCATTTAATCCAGCTCGTGACTGGGAACCTACATTAGCGTACACTCTCTTCAACATTCCATATAAAATTACAGCTAACTGGCAGTATGGGTGCTAATTTTGGGGCCCATCACTGGTGATACACTATTTACAGCTTTAAAAGGCTTCTTACATTAATAAATAAAAAAGGATACTAAAAATTATTAGTATCTCTTTTTATTTTAAAAACTAATAAACATTGAAAACATTAATTGCCTTGCTACGCTGGATAAATCTCGATATTAATTTCGAAACCATGATATTAATTACTATAACGATTGCGCTTAGTTGGTAAGATCATTAAAATAAAAAACCAAATAGTTCCAATTATGGGAATTAGATCAATCAAAATCCACCATGCAGAATGATTGGAATCGTGTAGTCTTCTAAATTTCAAGGATAAAGTTCCTAACCAAACAATAAAAAAAATAGTATTAGCAACGAAATTAGCTCCAAAATCTGGCAGTGTATAAATATGCACATTATAAGGATGCCCCAACAGTGCTTGAATCCCAGAGGCCAAAATTGCTCCCAAAATATAATTAATAATTACCGGCCACCAATAATCAGCTCTGCCAGAAGTACCAGAAAAATTAAGTAAATTACTCCAAAATTTTTTATAAGAACTAGTCATATAACAATCCCCCATTAACATTAAGTAAATTAGTTACTAAGTTAATTATATACTATACCAAGGTGATATTATCAAGGCTTAAGCATTATGATTACTGAGATTTGACCAGCTAAGGCTTAACTAATAGTACTACCGAAAACTTTATATTTTTGTCTTCGTGATTATGTCAACCACTCCTGACTAAAGTCGAAAGCTTGTGAGAATTGCCCCTCAGGGGCAACAACCACAATTTGCTTAGATACAGCCTTTGCCTGCAAGCAGGTCTTACGTGCTATTTACCAAAAGCCTTTATGGTCCACAGGTTGCCAGACGGACCTACTAATTAGATACTCGCTAAGCCTTTGGCCAAAATGTTCTGTGCTTCATTCCCATCGCGAAGGTGATGTTTACCACATTGCGGACACGTCCATTCACGATCTCTCAGTGTCAGCTTCTCTGTCTTGCCAGTGCCCATTATAAAACCACAATGACTACAGGTTTGGGTAGTGTTGCGGGGATTAATGGTAATAAATTGACGCCCATAAAGCTTAGCCTTATAGGCTAACATGTCTAACAAAGTCCGCCAACCAACATCGGCAATGCTTAGAGCTAATGCGTGGTTGCGTAGTAGGTTCTTACTCCGTAACTCTTCGGCCACAACCAAATCGTGGTTCTTGATTAGTGTTGTGGAGACCAGGTGGAGGAAGTTCTGGCGCTGGTTAGCCACCTGGCGGTGGAGGTTGGCTACCACTACTCGTTGTTTCTGATAGTTGGCCGCCTTACGTAAGGGACGCTGTTCTTTCTGAGCTCGCAGTGCTCGCCGCGAGAGCTTACGCTGGGCCTGAGCCAATTTACCTTTGAGACGCCGGTAATAGCGCGGATTAGCGACCACGGCGCCATTGGAATCAGTCAAAAAGTTAGCAGTATTGAGATCAATCCCAATTGGTGATTTGACAACGGGAGGCAGTTCCACAAAAGGTTGTTCCGCAGCTAATTGCAGCGAAACATAGTAGCGACCAGTGGCATCCATTGCAATAGTGGTCGTACCGATACGAATAGTACCACGATGGGAAAAGATCTTTTGCGGCAGACCTTTAAAACGAATCTTACCTAATTTAGGTAAGTGTAAATGTTTTTTATCAAGCAAACGCACACTACCGTTGACCATAGTCGGTGTACTTTTATTGGCTGCATAGTGATTAGAGGTCTGATATTTTTGTTCAGTCCGTTTCTTGTGAAAAACCGGTACGCCAGCACGATGAACTTTACGGAAAAGGTTCCAAGCGGCACGGTAATTCTTAATGGCATTAGCTTTCATATCACTATCAAGGCCAGAATTATTCAACCACCCGTGAATATTGGAAATACCAGTTGCGGGCTTTTTTAAGCGCTCTTCCAGAGTCGCAATACGTTTCCGAACCATAGAAATAGGTATCTGCACTTGTTTTAACAGGTAAAGTTCGCGATTCATCCCGTTCATTTCATTGTAGATAAAACGACTAGCGTCGCTGTTGCGTTTGATTAAGCGTTTTTGTTCCGCAGAAGGAAAGACCCGCAGTTTAACCCCATAATGATAAGGCAGTTGGGCCATCGTTTTACTCATGTAGCTTGCACCTCCTTACTGTGAATTAAATTAATAATAGCACAAGAGTTATAAGATAGTTTTAATCTTTTAGTAACTTAAGGGAACAACTGATGAATAAGAAAAAACAACATTTAGCTGATACCATTTATGAACGTCACTATGTTTATAATTTCCATTTTCATTTAATCTGGGTGACTAAATACCGTAATCAGGTATTTATCACACCGCAGTTAGTAGACGAAATGAAAGTTATTCTCCAACATATCGCTACCCTGAATGAAGTAACTATAGAACGCATGGAAGTAATGCCCAACCACGTCCACCTGCTTATTAGTTTTAAACCAAAATATGCGCCTATGAACATCGTGAAAGCATTTAAGGGCACATCTACTCGAATGCTTTTCGAGAAGCATCCGGAAATTAAGCAGCAGAAATTTTGGGGCGGACACCTTTGGTCGCACAGTTACTACATGAGTACACTGGAAAACATGAGTAAAGAGGTGGTAGACCGGTATATCAGTAATCAAAGAAAAAACGTCTCACGCTTTTAAACACCAGGCATTCCCCTCCTGATTAAAATCAGGAGATTCCTGCCTTAGTTTTTTCTTTGATTTACACTAATAATAGCATAGAGATTATGTAAAATTAAGATAAGTTAAATTTTTCAGCAATCTAAACTAAAAAACACCGAGTAAGAACAAACGACATTTAGAAGGTATCATTTATAAATATAACATCGTACAGCCTTAAAAGTTCTAGCCGTCTATTCTTCAAAAACCCTAAATATTAGCATTCATTCGTCTGATTTTAATCAGGGAATTTTTGCCTTTGTTTTTCATTAAAAAATATACTAACTCTTGACATCTTTAAAAATTATGTTTATGATGCACATATCATTAAAAATAAATTAAATATAAATTATAAAAGCATTGAGAAAGTAAGTAGCGATTAGATACTATTCAGCGAGCCTAGTTGAGTGAGAGCAGGCATATTATCTTCTTGTGAAAATCACTTTGGAGCTAACAACCGAATTATAATGTAAGTTGTATCGGCAGCTACCGTTATCCAAGCAGCAAATCACTATCCTTTTTGAAAGATGGTTGTTTGTGTTTAATAAGGCTTTTTAATTTTGAATAAATGGAAAAGCAAGTAAGGTGGTACCGCGCTTTTTAAGCGCCCTTTCAGAGAATTTCTTTGAAGGGGCGCTTTTATTTTTAATTTTATTAAAATAAATAATAATGGAGGTAATTTCACATGAATCAGGGCGGTCATATTTTAACTTTAAGGAATGGATTTCACTTATTTACCCGAATTATGGGCACAGGTTCAATAAAACTATTATGTGTGCATGGTGGACCGGGCAGTAATCACGAAGAATTTGAGAACTTTGCTCAAGGTTTGGCAAAACTGCCTGTTCAAGTGGCCATGTATGATCAGTTGGGATCTTTTTATTCAGATCAACCAGATTTTGATCAACCGGAGAATCAAAAGTTCCTCAATATTGAATACTTCTTATCCGAATTAGAAGAAGTACGGCAACAATTGGGTTGGGATAATTTTTATCTTTTGGGACACTCTTGGGGCGGTCTCTTAGCTCAAGAATATGCTTTAAAATACGGTCAGCATTTGCGCGGACTGATTATCATGAGTATGATCGATAATATTCCAGAATACATCGAACATATTAATTATTTGCGCGATCAGACTTTTACGGTTTCAGAAGTAAATTACATGAAAGATGTTGAAAAACAGGAACGTTTCTCTGATCCTATGTATAACCAACTGGTCCACCGGCTTTATAAAATATATGTAATGCGACACCCCGAAAATGGTCCTCGGCATCTCATTTCTACAAATGCCACGGCCGTTTATAATCACTTTCAAGGTAATAATGAATTTGTGATGACGGGTTCCTTAAAAACCTGGGATAATCGTTCTCAAACCAGCAAAATTACTGTACCAACGCTGTTAACTTTTGGAGACCATGATACAATGCCGCTCGCAGTGGCAGCCCGTATGCATCAACAGCTTCCTCATTCCCGTTTTGTTCTGACACCTGATGGCGGTCATTGTAATAGTGTAGACAATCCGACAGCCTTTTTCCAAAATTTAGGCGATTTTCTATCCGATGTCGACAATTCCCGAAAGGAGTTTCAATCATGCTAAACCAAACGCCCAAAAAACATTTTACTCTTAAGCTGCTAATGGTCCTATTTTTAACAGCTGCAGTCAGCGGTTGTTCGCAATCAGCTTCTTCTTCAAAAAAGCAAAGTAATACTAACAAAAATACAATTACTCTTATGCAAACGAACGAATTACTTTCATTAGATACTTCTAACCATGCCGATCTCACAACTTGGAATATTTTAGAGAACACCATGGAAGGATTATATAAAGCTGACAGCAAACATCAACCAGCGCCAGCTATGGCCACCAAAGTTGTTTCGCCAACAGCTAATGGAACACTCTATACTTTTCCTTTACGACATAACGCCAAATGGAGCAATGGCGATCCTGTCACTGCCCAAGATTTTGTTACAGCTTGGCAAAGATCGGTAGCCCCCACAGCCAAATCCGGCTATAATTATATTTTTTCAGGAATCAAAAATGCTGATGCCATTATTGCAGGCAAAAAAGCCCCTCAAACTCTCGGAGTTAAAGCTTTAGGCTGCTATCAACTGCAAGTAGAATTAGAACATCCTATGCCGTATTTTAATAAAATGATGGTCATGCCCGCCTTCTTCCCAGAAAATCAAACTGCCTTAAAAAAATTTGGCAATAATTATGGTACCAATTCACAACGTTTATATTATAATGGCGCTTTTAAAGCTACCGGCTGGGATGGAACCAATGAAAGCTGGACTTTAAAGCCCAACAAATATTACTATGACAAAAAAGCTATTCATCTTCAGGCTATCAAATATCTTGTGGTAAAAGATCCTAATACCGCCCACGAACTCTTTGAACAGCATAAACTTGATGATGCCACGATTACTGGGGTTACAGCTAAAGAATTACAAAAAGATAAGAACTTAATTCATCAAAAACGGGCTGGTAATTATTATCTACGCATTAACTTAGCTAATAATCAACCTTTAACAAATAATAATATGCGCCAAGCTTTAAACTTAGTCCTAGATCGTCGCGCTTTGACCAAAGACGTCTTAGCGGACGGCTCTGTGCCGGCTTATACCTATACGGCTAAAGATTTAGCCACAGATCCGACTAGCGGTAAAGATTTTGCTAATGAACATCAACCACAACAAACCTATAATGTAGCTTTAGCACGTAAGCTATGGCAGAAAGGACGCTCTGAAGCCGGACTGAAAAAGACCGTAAATTTGACACTTATTGGTGATGATCAAACTGTAACTAAAAATGTAGCTCAGTTTGTTCAAGCATCTATTCAAAAGAATCTTCCAGCAGTTAAAGTAACTATGCGTAATATTCCTGAAAAAAGTGCCAGTGCAGCCGTTAAAAGTGGTAAATTTAACCTTGCTCAAACTCTGTGGCTGGCTGATTTTGCCGATCCGATTAGTTTTATAGGTATTTTAACCAAAAACAATCCGCAAAACTATGGGAAATATAATGATGACGAATTTAACCAACTGTATCAAGCTGCCCTTGAATCTTCTACCAGCACCAATCAGTATTGGCAAAATATGAACAAATTAGAGGAACGTTTAAATCAAACCGTACCTGTTCTTCCACTTTATCAAATGGTGGAAAGTCATTTAGTTAATTCCCGTCTTCATGGAGTTTTAAGTCACCCTGTCGGCGAAAATGACTATACTAGAGCCTATTTAAAATAAAAAAATATTTAGAAAATAGTGAATCGTTTGCTGCACAATCGATTCACTATTTTTGGGGTTTAATTTTCTGTTTTTAAAAAGGCTTTCCTATAATATGTGTTAAAATAACAAATTATAATTCTTCAGAAAGTGTGAATTTTTAATGGCAACTGTTAATTGGAAAACTAAATTAGCAATCTTAGCAACTGGTTTTTTATCCTTTGTTGGCATTCTTATTGAGACTTCCATGAATGTAACCTTTCCCACCCTCATGCATGAATTTCACGTTGATTTAGCTACGATTCAATGGGTAACTACCGGTTATTTATTATTAGTAACAATTGTGATGAGTACCACTTCTTATCTCATAAAGCGTTTTGATACGCAAAAAATCTTTTTTACAGCAGCTCTGATGTGTTTATTAGGTACTTTACTTTGTACAATCGCTCCCAATTTTCCTATCCTAATGCTGGGACGGTGGCTAGAAGCTATTGCTACAGGACTTTCGACCCCGACTTTATTTCACATCATTACCTCACAAATCCCTGCCTACAAATTAGGAATATACACTGGCTTTGCCACGGTGGTTACCTCGTTTGCCCCCGCTTTGGGTCCCAGCTATGGCGGCATTATCAATAATTACACTTCTTGGAGATTTATTTTTTGTGGAGTAATACCCATTATTATTTTAGTCATGCTTACAGGTATGTTCACTATTAAGTTACAAGCCCGGCACGATAATTCTCGTTTTGATTTTCTGGGATTGATTCTTTTGGCTTCGTTGATGATTACTTTAATAGTTAGTATCGATCAGGGTGGTAAAAATGGCTTCAATAGTTGGCAATTTGGCGGTGGATTGATTTTAGTGCTGTTTTTACTTATTATTTTTCTGCAGCATCTCAAAAACGGCCACCGTCAATTACTCAATTTTACTATTCTGAAAAATCCTTTAATCGGACTTCGAGCCGTTAATTTCTTTATCTTACAATTTATTAATATTGGTATTTCTTTTGTCATTCCGATTTTAGCTGAAGAAACGCTCCAGGCTAACTCGATGACTGCGGGATTAGTGTTACTTCCAGGATCCATTTTAGGTGCAATCATCTCTCCTTTTGCAGGAAACATCTATGATCATTATGGGTCTTGGACGCCTCTTTTGATTTCAAATATTGCCATTCTTATTGGTGCCATTCTTTTTGCTAGTACTGTTCCCCAAATGACTTTGGGCTTGATTTTGTTTTTTTATTGCTTTATGCGCGGAGGCTTTAATTTTGGTTATGGTAATACTATGTCCGACGCCAGCAAATTAGTTGCGCCCGCATCCCAACCAGATGTTAATTCGCTTTTCAATACTTTGCAGCAATATGCCGGGTCTTTAGGCACAGGAATTATGTCTGCTGTAGTTTCCGCTCAACAAATTAATCTTCATAAAACTACTGCCAATGTTGCTGCTAGTGCTGCCAAAGGCTGTCAGCTTGATTTTGTCATTCTTATTATTTTGGCTGGTGTTGCTTTAGGTACAACAATCATCGGAGAACGGATTTTGCGAAAAGCTAATCATTAAAATAGCGTCAAAACAAAGTTCATCTTGTCTTGACGCTGATTTCATCTTAGTTATTGAAAACTCATTTACACCTGATCAAAATCCTTAATCCAACCTAAAGCCAGGGCTTTTTCTCCTAAATGGGTTCCAATTACTGGGCCAAAATAGCTTTGCTCAATAGTCGTATTAGGAAACTTTTTTCGCAGAGCTTCTGTCCATAAATCATTCGCTTGCGGATCGTTAGCATCAATTACCACTAACCGGTAAGGAAAATCTGCTTGAGCCTGAGCTTGTGCAAAACGTTGTTCTGTTTTTAAATACGCCTTTTTAAGTGAACGTACTTTTTCGTAAGCCACAATCTTATCAGTTTGATTATCAAATGTCAGTAACGGCTTAATATTAAGCATCGTGCCAATGACAGCTGAAGCATTAGATAAGCGCCCGCCCTTAACTAAATTAGTTAAATCATTGACAATGATATTTTCATCAATAGTACTGCGCAAATCATCCAACCGCGCTAAAATCTTATCCAAATCTTGATTAGCAACGGCCATTTTAGCGGCTTCGATAGCCAAATAACCCATTAAGCGAACAGTAATCCGAGAATCATAAGGAATAATCTTAATATTAGTTTGACTGGCGGCCAAAGTCTTGAGATTATTGATTAATCCAGAAATAGTAGCTGCTAAATGTATGGAGATGACAGCATCATAGCCTTCAGCCGCCAATTGATCGTAAACCTGACTCATTTCACCTACTGCAGGCTGCGAGGTCTTGGGTAAGTCTTTTGAATTACGTAAGTGATCATAAAATTCTTGGTTTGTGATATCAACGCCTTCATGATACATGTGTCCATCAATAATTACCGGTACTGAAATCACACGAATCTGATACTTTTCTGCTTCTTCTTTTGATAGATATGAAGAGCTGTCTGTAACTACAGCAATTTTCATATATTCTTCACCAACCGTTCTTCAATAAGATTATCCAAAGTAGCATTTACAATAGGAACAATTGTATCACATTATTATAATTAGTGTAAAATACTAATTGAATAAATTCGCGCTATTTGATAATTAAAATAAAAAAACATTGGAGTTGTTAATTTCATGTCATTTGATGGAGTCTTTACTCATACAATGGTTGCTGAATTACAAAATAAGCTCTTATCCGGACGAATCACCAAAATTCAGCAGCCTTTTGCTTTAGAATTATTATTAACAATTAGGTCATTTAATCGCAACTATAATTTGCTGCTGTCAGCTAATCCGAATTATGCTCGGGTACAAATTACCCAAAATAAATTCGTTAGTCCGCCACAACCCAGCAATTTTGTCATGACTTTGCGTAAACATTTAGCAGGAGCTTTTATTAAAAATATTTCACAAATAAAAAATGATCGTATTATTGTTTTTTCTTTAGAAAATCATGACGAACTAAGAGATCGTCAAAATTATAGCTTATATGTCGAAATTATGAATCGTCATAGTAATATTATTCTTGTCAATAACCAAGACCAACAAATTATCGATTCTTTAAAACACATCGGCCTAAGTCAAGACCGTTATCGGCAATTATTGCCACATTTAAGTTACAAATTACCTCCGCAACCAAAATTAAATGATCCTTTTGATATTTTTGCACGGGAAAAATTTGTCAAAGATCATACCTCAGAACTAGTCGCTCAAAATCCAGCCCAAACAGCCCAGCTTTTAAAGGACAACTTTATGGGGTTGGGTAAGGATACATTACAAGAACTAACTTTTCGTCTCACTACCACTACAGCGGAACCGGCTTTTATTTTACAGGCTTTGAATGAGACTTTTAATCAGCTGCACACTCCTCAAGCTTGTATTTACAGCAATGAAAAACGCCAAATTTTTACCCCGATCAGCTTTCAAAGCTTACAAAAACAAAACTTTACTGTGAAAAACTTTGACTCTTTAAGTACGATGCTTGATATTTATTATCAAGATCGAGCTCGTCAAGACCGAGTGCGCCAGCAAGCTGATAATCTATTACAAGTCATTAAAAGAAATTTAAAACGAGATCGGCTCAAAAGTGAACGGCTAAAAAAAGATTTGCAAAAAACCTCTCAAGCTCCGGCAAAACGCCTTCGGGGCGAACTTTTAACTACTTTTATGAGTCAGATTCCCCAGGGAGCTAAAACTGTAACTTTGCCTAATTATTACGAGAATAATCAATCTTTAACAATTGCCTTAAAGCCAGACCTTAGTCCTTCCAAAAATGCACAAAGATATTTTAAAACTTATCAAAAATTAAAAAATTCTACTGCTCACCTCAAAGAACAATTAGAACTGACACAGCAGGAAAGTGCTTATTTTGAAAGTATATTAGCCCAAATGGAGTATGCCCAGCCGCAAGATTTAGCTGATATAACTTTGGAATTACAGCAGCAAGGGTATCTCAAAGCTAAGAAAAAAACTTCGAGAAAATCCGCCAAAGTTCGCCATGGTGACATATTTAAGGCAACGGATGGCACTAAAATTCATGTCGGCAAAAATAATTTACAAAATGATTATTTAACTATGAAATATGCTGACAAAAGATATACTTGGTTGCATATTAAGAATCTTCCTGGTTCCCACGTTATCATTGCTGCTCTTCATCCTTCCGCCGCCACTATTAAACAAGCAGCTCAATTAGCAGCATTTTATTCCAAAGCCGGCAAAAATCCAGCTAAAGTCCCAGTTGACTATACTTTAGTCAAGCATGTGCATAAGCCCAAAGGCGCTAAACCGGGATTTGTTATCTATACTGATCAAAAGACCTTACTCGTAGTTCCTCAAAATAATTTAAAACCTCAATAAATCCTCAAAAGGACAAGAGCTATCATAATAGTTCTTGTCCTTTTTCTAATTTCACTTCAAAATTCGCCGATAAGAAGCCGGCAAATCAAAATAATGGACTTTAGTAGTATATAAGCCCGTATTTGAACGTTGACAATTAATCTTACGGCCAAATAAATGCTTGCTTTTTTTTGATTTCGAAGGTGCAATCCCTACTAATGAATGACATAAAACGTCAATAAAGTTAGGATTAACCTGACTAATAATTCCAATATTAGTGGTAAAACCGGCTAAATATTTAACTACGGTCTCATCAACGATAATCAGTGTCCCGAAAGTTAAATGAGAAAGTTTTTTATTAACAAATTCTGTTGCCAGCTGTACTAACCGGGAATTTAATTTACCCGGTACAGCAGTCATTTCCCAGTGCTGACCGGTATTTCTTTTTAATACACTGGTAATAGGTAAAGACAGCCAGACTTTATGTTCCTGATTTTGAATAAAACTAATTTCCGTTAATACGCGCTGCTTAGCCAATAAACTCCGCTGATAATCCAAATTATAAATCGAAATTGGATAGTTTACATGCTGATTTTCTAAAGTATTAATTGTAATATTCAAGCGATTTTGCTGTTCATACAAATAAGACTTATTGTAATCGGAATCGATATAATAATCACCAACTATACTGGAATCAATTTTACTTAAAAGATAGCCTTCAGAAGCTACTGAATAACCATCCGTCTGAAACTGATGCAACAATTGGTAAGCCAGAATCGACATTTCATAGTTAGAAATCATATCTGAATTGGGATAATTTTTTAGAATGATTTGATAATCCGGCCGGCGAGGTTGCGGATCATCTAAATAAACAGCAAAATAATTATTTACAGCTCCTTGATTTAAAGAAAATGAACTTGAGGTCGGCAAAGCCAAGCAATTAAGTGACAATTGTGTCGTAATTTCTGCTACTTGTTTGGTGGTGATATTCCATAATTGAGCAATGAGAAAATTTGAAAATCCATGACGCTTACAGATAGTTAGAATTTCTAAATTACCCTTTTTATATTCAAGTAAACGTGCCAAATCTAAGAGATGTTTCAAAGTTTCTAAAAAAACCAAATTAAATTTAGTAAAACTTTGAACTTCCTGCACATTAAATCCGCGATCTAAAGCCTCACAGACAGCAATAATACGTTGAATGTTGGTATGAAACAATAAGGCTTCAATTTGTTCATCATCCAGCTTGGAATCTGGTTTATTGATGAAGATATCATCAGTCAGATTCAAGATTTGCAAGCCTTTCATGATCACACTTTCCAAATTATTACCGCTGACAATCACCGACCCCAAAGAAGAAGTATGAGGACCTAAATTACTAACCAGCTGTGATTCCCGACATTTTTGCCAGATAGGAAAACGTGCTGTAAGATGATTGGAAGTTAATTCAACGGCCGCATTAATCGTGGGGCCAGCCAGTGTGTTCACCCGCTCTAAACGATGTCCGATACTTACTTGACAAATAACTTCAAACAAAGGGTAACCTGTACTAGCAATAATAGGTAAAATTTTACTTTGAAATAGTGGCGAAATAGCCAAAACATAAAAAGAATTTGTTTGCTCATCTACAGCTAAATCAAACGTACAAATACCAACTATTTTTAATAAACGGGTTAATTTTAAAACTGCATCCCGTAAACGCTGAAACATATCATTAGTCAAAGAAAATACCGGCGTGACGCTAATAGAATCATTAGAATTAATCCCAATCGAATCCAAATCTTCTGACGAATAAATTAAAGCCGCATTATCAAAACGATCTCTAATAGTGGTCATGGTTAGTTCTTTAAAGTTATTAATACTGCGTTCAATTTCATAACCATCATCAGCCGTGGTGGTAGCTAATAATTGAGCCAATTCTTCTTCAGTATTAATACTGTTCCAATAAGTTTTCTGTTCTTTATTATTAACCCGAATAATAATCGGAAAATGATGCTGCTGCACAAAGGCCATCGCTTCCTCAAAATTATGGACAATTTGATGTTCAATAATGCGAAAGCCCTGCTTTTGTAAATAATTAGTTAACGCCTTATGACTAATAGTCAAATTCAAATTATTCTTATTTAAAACCAGCAGTTTAACCTGATGTTGCTGCAAAAAATCCTGCTTGATCAAATTTCGAAAAATGCTTAAATTTTGATTGGCGGTATAATTAGGAAAAATAAAATCAATCTGATATTGTAAAATAATCGTCTTTAAATTATTTAAGTTAATCTCTTGAAAAACAATTTGCGTAGCAACTGTCCGAAATTCTGGAAAAAGTTCCCGATTTTCTGTTAACAAGATCGTCTGATATCCTGCTTGCTGGAAAGATTTTAAAGTAACATAAATAGCCTTTTCCTGTGCCAGCTTTTCTCCCGAAACTAAGCCGGTAGTGGTCCCAATTATTAAAACATTTTTTTTCATAATTGTTTGCCTTGCTTAAAGGAATTAATCATTTCAATAAATTCATCAAAAACATATAAAGAATCATGTGTTCCCGGAGCTGCTTCCGGCTGAAACTGCACTGTCATTGTCGGATCATTACGATGTCGCAAACCTTCAATAGTATTATCTTCCAGGCAACGATAAGTAATAAAGAAGTTTTTCCGCAATTTATTATCCGCAACTACTAAATAATTATGATTGTGATTAGAAAACTCAATATTTTCCGTAGCAACTTCTAAAGTCGGGATATTAGAGCCATGATGTCCATAAGCCATTTTCTCAATAGTCGCTCCATTAGCCAGCGCAATTACTAAATGTCCTAAACCAATTCCCATCAAGGGAATCTTACCTTCTAATTGCTGGCAAGTAGCGATGGTTTCCGGAATTTCCTGGGGATCGCCCGGTCCACTGGTAAATAAAACTGCATCCGGATCCAAGTCAAGAATATCCGCTGCACTAGCATTATACGGTAAAACTAAAGAATCACAACGCCGAATAGATAATTGTCTTAAGATGGAAAATTTCAATCCCAAATCAATTACGACAATTTTAAAACCTATATTAGGATTTGGATAAGGCTGTTTGGTCGAAACCGTTTTGACACGATCACGAGGGATTACTAAGGCATGAATTTGATCAATAGCATGTTCATCATCCGTATCCATAATACTGGCCTTTAAAGTTCCGTGTTTTTTTATATGACGGGCCAAACGTTGGACGTTAATATTAGTAATACCTGGCAAACGCCGTTTTTTTAAAAAATAAGCTAAAGAAGTATGGTCACTAGGGTCCAATTGATTAAAAGGAATACTGTTAAAGATAACTCCTTTGCAACTTAACGCAATGGATTCATAGTCATCACGGTTCATCCCAATTGTATTAATCACTGGAGCCATAAAGACAATAATTTGGTCATTATAAGTTTGATCAGTAATTGCTTGTTCGATGCCACTAACATTATTAGTTATAACCAATTCTCCCGTAGAAGTAGCGCTTGAGCCCACACTATCACCACTAAAGACAGTTCCATCTTCTAGAATTAAATATCTTTTCATTTTTAGTACATTAATTAATTAGTAATAATTTCAATTTTATCTTCATCATCAATTTCAGCCATCGATACTTTAATCGTCTCTTTATGTGAAGTCGGAATATTCTTCCCCACATAGTCAGCGCGAATAGGCAATTCGCGATGACCCCGATCCACCAAAACAGCTAATGAAATCTTGCTGGGACGACCAATACTCATAATAGCATCTAAAGCAGCCCGAATAGTCCGACCCGTATAAAGAACATCATCTACTAAAACGATGTGTTGTCCGTCCAAATCTGTTTTCGTAAAACTAGGGGCTTCCCCTTTTTTACTAGCAGGATGATCATCGCGATAGTTAGTGACATCCAAATCAAATTGCGGTACTTCAATATTCTCTAATTGATATAACCGCGACTTGATTCGTTTAGCCAAATAAGCTCCCCGAGTTTTAATTCCAATTAAAACTAAGTTCTGATTGCCTTTATTTTTTTCAATAATTTCATAAGTTATCCGTGTTAAAGTCCGTTTCATCGTCTTATCATCAACAATTGCTTTATTCATTTTTCTGTCCTCTCTCGTCGTAATTGCTGTAAAGCTGTTTGAAATATTGCGGGCGGTTCAACGTGAAATTGCAACCATTGGCCACTGCGTGGATGTTGAAATCCTAAAGTGGCGGCATGCAAAAATTGACCAGCACCACTCAAAGTATGACGCGGGCCATACAAAGGGTCTCCGGCAACAGGATGATTAATATATTGCAGATGAACCCGGATTTGGTGCGTTCTGCCTGTTTCTAAACGGCATTTAATTAAACTAAAGTTGGCAAAATTTTCTAAAACTTGAAAATGAGTTACAGCGGGTTTCCCTTGGGCAATCACTGTCCAGCGCTTGCGATCTTGGGGATCACGGCCAATAGGAGCATCAATTGTTCCCGATTTTTCGGAAAAAGGTTGATGGACAAGGGCCAGATATTCGCGTAAATTGGTTTTCGCCTTAATTTGGGCACTCAAAGAATGCTGGGCTAATTCAGTTTTTGCAATCATTAATAAACCCGAAGTATCTTTATCAATTCGATGAACAATTCCAGGACGAATCGGGTCCAAACTCTGCAATTGTGTATGATACAAAACCGCATTGACCAAAGTCCCGTCCGGATGTCCCGCAGCCGGATGAACTACCATTCCCTGGGGTTTATTAACCACTAAAACATCTTGATCTTCATAAACAATTGCCAGAGGTAATTTCTGCGGTTTTGCAGTTAAGGGTTCTCTTTGGGGGGCAGTTACAGTCACTTCCATATTTTGCGAGAGCCGATAGCCCGTCTTCGTAATGATTTGACCATCGACTTGCACTCGACCGGTTTTAATCCAATTTTGAATTTGCGACCGCGAAAATTCCGGATGAAACTGTAAAATAATTTTATCTAAACGCCCTGAAAAATCTAAATTATTGAAATTAAAAGTAATAATAATTACTGCTCCTTTTTTAATTATCTGTTTTAAAAATATAGATGATTAATAAGACTACGCCGCTGGTTATCAAAATATCGGCAAAGTTGCAAACAAAATTTAAAAAAGGCAGATTAAAAATATTCAAATAAATCATATCTACCACGTAGCCATGCAACAGACGATCCAGCGCATTACCTAAAGCTCCTGCTAACAGCAACGATAAACTTACACCTAAGAAATGGAACTGTTTTCCATATTTAATCAGCAAAAAAAGCAGGACTACAATTGCGATCACAGTAATAATTAAAAAGAATAATCTTTGACCAGACAAAATATTATAAGCGGCACCATGATTATTCAATCTGATAAAAGCTAAAAAATTAGGAATAATTATTTGTTTTTGACCAGCAGGCAATTTAATAATAGCCCAATATTTTATTAACTGATCTATTCCCAATCCTAAGACAATAAGCAAACCATAAATCCAACCCATTATTTTAACCTAATAACCTAAAATAAACCGGTAATTTCATTATTATCAGCAATGTCCATCTGTAAAGCTGCTGGTTTAGTTGGCAAACCGGGCATTGTTAAAATACTCCCAGTTAAAACTACTAAAAAGCCTGCTCCCAGGTCAGGAACTAGAGACTGAATATGCAAATCAAAATCTTGCGGGGCGCCTAATTTTTGCGGGGCATCACTAAAAGAATACTGGGTTTTAGCGATACATACAGGTAAGTTAGACCAGCCATTTTTTTCAATAAGCTGTTTTTGCTTTAAAGCTGACTTGCTGAAGATTATCCGCTTAGCACCATAGATATTTTGAGCAACTTGAGTAATCTTGTCTTCAATACTATCTTGATCTTGATATAGCCGGTGATAAGAAGCTGGCTGAGACCGATCAATTATTGCTTGAGCCAATTCTAAAGCACCTTTACCGCCATCTTGATGGACAGTTACCGGATAAGCTTGTGTGCCTAGTTGCTGACACAATTTTTGTAATAATTGAACTTCGCCATCGGTATCATTACTAAAACGATTAATCGCCACAAAAACCGGCAGTCCGAAATGCTGCATATTTAAAATATGGCGTTTTAAGTTGGCAAAACCAGCACTTAGGGCCTGTTTATTAGGCTGATTAACATCTTTTAAGTCGACCCCGCCATTATATTTTAATGAACGAATTGTAGCTACGACAACTGCTACATCCGGCTTCTTATCTAACTTAGGTGAAACAATATCTAAGAATTTTTCCGCGCCTAAATCTGCACCAAAACCGGCTTCCGTTAAAGCATAATCACCTAAATGCAGTGCCAAATTAGTAGCAATAATACTATTGCAGCCATGGGCAATATTGGCAAAGGGTCCACCGTGCATAATGACCGGTGTATGTTCCAATGTCTGGACCAGATTAGGCTTAATTGCATCTTTGAGAAGTAAAGTCAAGGCTCCTTGCGCATGCAGATCTTTTACAAAAACCGGCTGCTGATCATAGGTGTAACCAATCAAAATCTGACCCAGGCGCTGTTTTAAATCAGCCCGGTCTTTTGCTAAGCACAAAACTGCCATCATTTCTGAAGCAACCGTAATTTGAAAATGCTCTTCTCGCACCACTCCCGAACTAGGTCCGCCTAAACCAATGACTGTATTACGTAAAGCCCGGTCATTGACATCAAGTGCCCGCTTCCAAATAATGCGTCGGGGATCTAACAGCAGCTGATTTCCATGTTGTAAATGGTTATCAATTAAAGCTGCTAATGTATTAATAGCAGCGGTTAAAGCATGCATATCACCCGTAAAATGAAGATTAATATCTTCCATAGGTACGACTTGGGCAAAACCACCGCCAGCAGCGCCGCCTTTAATACCCATTACCGGACCTAAAGAAGGCTCACGCATAGCTACCACAGTTTTTTGCTGTAACTGTTGCAAAGCATCAGCTAACCCTACCATAACTGTAGATTTGCCTTCTCCGGCTGGAGTTGGATTCATAGCCGTTACCAAGATTAATTTACCCAGAGATTGCGCTGTTGCTTTTTGAATGGCAGCTGAACTAATCTTTGCCTTATAATTTCCATAAAGTTCCAAATCTTGCGGCTGTAATCCTACTTTAGCTGCAATTTTAGTTATTTCTTGAATTTCCTTTTTTTCATTTTCCTGTGCAATTTGAATATCACTTTTCACATTTTTCACATCCCGAATTTAAAGATTGTAGTTGCAGGACACCTTTTTTACTTAACCATAACTGTAAAGGAAAGTAACTTTTATCACGAAAATAAAAAATACAACGGTGTCGATGACAGTTAATTTTCTTAATTTGAGAAAATTGGAATCGATGTTGATTAGAATTAAATAAACTATGAATAATCAACAATTGCTGCTGACTATCAATTATTAAAATGTGCTGTTGCCATTGTAAAAACGTTGCTATTAAAGATAAAACAATTAAAAACCAAGCTCCCCAATTATTCCATTGGCTTTCAAATATGATAATTAGGCCTAAAAACAGCACACTTAAAATCCAGCACCAAGTGATAATTCCCACTTGACTGGCTAATTGATAGTGAAATTTTTTAATGGTATTCACCTCATTTACTATGCTCTAGTGATTTAATTTTATCACAAAAATCAGCATTACTAATGATTGCCACTATAAAATAATGAGAAAAATCCATGACAAAAATTATATTTAAAGTTATGATGGCCTTAAATAATACTAAGAAAGAAATGGACATGAGCTTTATGATAAAAGAATACTCGCTTAGTGATCAATTTACAATTATTAATGCTAACGATATCACTGCAGCTGACCAAAAAAGACTAATTACTGACTACCAAATTACTCATGAAACTATCAATTATGCTCTCGATAACTTAGAACGTCCCCGCATCACTTTTAATGAGTTAACCCAAAGTTATTTAATGGTTATTGCTATCCCTTCATTTCACGATGAACTCGAAAATATAATTCAATCAGTTACCTTGGTAGCTAATAAGCAACGTATTATTTGTTTTACCACTCATTATAGTCAACATGTCATGAAATATATTAGTAGATTTTTTAACCAAAACAATAACTCCCAAAATATTATTTTGGAATTGTTTGCCTATCTAATTCAGGAAATATCTAAAGAATTTTTAGATGTCCTGAAAGTTTTTTATGATCAACAGGAAAAAATTGAAGTAGAATTTCATAAACGCTCGCGGCGGGCTACAACAATTACAACCTTAGCCGAATTACAATCTAAAATCACTTTTGGTTTAACCTCTGCTTCAGGAAACGATGATTTAATTGATCAAGTTAAAAATATTTTTCGCCTACCCAATCAATCCCGCAAAATAAATCATCATACGCGCAAACAGCTGGAAGCCGCACAAATCGAAGCCAACCAAGTTTTGAAAAATTTTCAACTCTTAAATGAAATTGTTCAACAATTATCAGGAACCTACAACAATATTTTAAATAATGAAACTAATGATGTTATGCGTTATCTAACAGTTTACTCACTGATTTTAACTATTCCGACAATTGTCGTAGGCTTCTATGGGATGAATATGCATCTGCCCTTAGCTCATGGTAGTTGGGCCTGGTTATATGCACTGATTATTACAATCGTTTTAACAATTATCTTAATTATTGATATGATTCGTCGTCATTTTTTATAAGTGGGATGGCCCCAATATTGAAAAAGATCCGTTCTTAGAGCTCCATTATATAACTTACGCCGTTTGGTTGCCTTAGTACCGTAATATTTTTCAAATTGCAAATCACTGGATAGATAATACTTACTCCAAGTAATTAATTTTTCAAAATTACTTCCCATTTGCTGATACAGATTGCGGGCCTGATCTTGGTCCTGCATTCTTTTTCCATAAGGAGGATTGGCAATTAAAATGCCGTTAGCAGCCTGTAATCTTAAATCTTTGACAGCAATTTGCTTAAATTGAATATCATGTAACACTCCTGCCTGATAAGCATTTAATTTGGCCAAATCAATCATTTTGCCATCAATATCACTGGCACTAATTTGTAAATTACCACTGGGAATAATTTGTGAGCAGGCTTGTTCGCGGACTTTTACCAATAATTCCGGCTTAAACAAGGGGAAATTCTCAAAAGCAAAGTGTCGCTGTAACCCCGGCGCAATCTGGCGTCCGATCATAGCTGCTTCAATTGCAATTGTTCCCGAACCCGTGGTAGGGTCACAAAAAGGATCATTCGCCCGCCAAGGTGTCAATAAAACCAAGGCCGCAGCAAAATTCTCTTTCAAAGGAGCACCCCCGTGTTCTTGGCGATAGCCTCGCTTAAATAAGGAAGTGCCCGTAGTATCAAGAGTGATTTCGGCCTGATCTTTAACTAGCCGAATTTCAATGGGAAAAGTTGCTCCACTTTCGGGAAGCCAACCTTGACGATGATATACCGTAGCCATTTTTTCCACAATAGCTTTTTTAGTAATTGCTTGAATATCCGGTTGCGAATGTAACTGTGAATGAACACTACGTCCTTGGACCGGAAAGGCGGCATCTAAAGGCAACCATTGATCCCACTCGAGTGCGCGAACATTTTCAAACAATTCATCAAAAGTGGTTGCGGAAAATTCTTTTAACACAATTTTAATGCGATCCGCACTGCGCAACCATACGTTAGTTCGGACAATATCAATGAGATCACCTGTAAAATAAGCTTTTCCGTTTTTAAGCTGTACTTGATAACCTAAGTTCTGGAGTTCTTTTTTCGTCACGGCTTCTAAGCCGGCAGCCATAGTTGCTAATAATTTCATCGTTTCTCCTTTTAAGTTCTGGTCATATTTCTTCTTTAATAATAGTTATACAAAAATAATAGTTATACAAAAAAAGAGCAGAACAAGTCCGCTCTCAGCTCTACAGATTTCTATAAGCCACGTTCTGTTCCAACAGTTACGCTACTAACTGTTTTTAGTAATCATCTATCTACACTATTACTAGTGTTTTCGACGTGGGTTTATTTTCCCGTATCGAAACTCCCCTACCAAAGTTTGGGTTTCCTGCTCGTGGGGTTTACCCGTTCCATTCTTTTGTTTCCAAAAGACTGCGTTTCTGTGGCACTTTCAGGCTACTTTTGCCTAATCTAAAAGACCTTAGCAATTTGACCGCCGTAATTCGATTGCCGAATTCTCCAGCTTATTGGGCTGAACGCGAACACTATAAGCATTGCAGCTTATGCCGGCGTGGACTTTCCTCAGCTTGCATTCACAAACCGCGATTACTCAAAACCTGCAGAATCACATTTTACTCTTTTTCAAGTGAAAATACCAGAGTTTCGTCATTAATTATCGCTTAATTGTTCACTGGAATTAACAATTGGCTGACGATGAGCATAATGGTTATTACTTTCGCTACTGGCTGATTGACCAAACACATGCCGTTCCAAATTAGATAAACGTTTTAAAATATCATAATAGGTGGTTCCAGGTGCCGAATTATCCATCGTAGTATTTACTGGCTTGCTATTATTTTCTGGTTTATCACTACTTTGGCTTTGATGAACACCACTATTATTATCTATTTGTTCAATTAGCCTTTTATTTTCTGATTTTAAATCATCAATTATTTTAGTATATGCTTCATAATCCTGGATAATTTCATCTAAAAAAGAATCAACTTCCTTAGCGTTATATCCCTTAATTGTAGTCCTAAATCTTTTTTCTACAATCTGTTTGGGATCCAACTTAACTTCTGCCATTAATCAAACACCCCCATTGCTTCTCTTATAATTATAACAAAAACTAAACCCAGCTAAAAAAATAAACCAGAACTTTATTTTTTTTTAAAATTCTCTTTGGGAATCTGCGAACTCTTGCAAATCATAAAAACTGATTAATCGTAATTCATAATCATGTTGCCTTTGATAACGCCGAATCGCCTGGTATTCATATTGACATTTTCCAGGAAATTCCAAATCGTAAACCAATAGGCTGCTATCCGTATGTTGCAGCATGAATTGTTGCCAGTTGGTAAATTGGCGGGGATTAAGATAATTTTGATTACTAACACTTTGATGATAATCAGCTGCTTGTATAGCTTGGATTAAATGTCGTTGATTTTTTTCACTCCAATGCTGAGACATATTTTTAAAAGGAGTCATTAGTGCCACTTGTATATTATACGCTTGTAGTTGCGGCTTCTTAGCTACCGTAACTGCATATTGCTCGATTCCTAATTGCCCTCCTGTTAAAATCCATTGCAGACCCTGATCACAATATTCTTCTAAAATTTGCAGCAAATACTTTTCAATAATTTGCTTTTTGGGATCCTGATCTTGAAAAATCTTTAATTCATAAGAACGGTAACCACTAATCCATAAATTTTTAACACTTTTCATTCTTCATCATTCTCGTCTATTTAGTAACCATGATATAATGTTTAACGATTAGGAGTGATTTAATTGGACATTAAATATCCAAAAGGTGCAACTTCAACTGCCAATTCGTCTTCTGCTAATAAAAGACCGACTATTTTTGGCGATCGCGGAATGACACTGGAACAAGAGATTAACGAAAGCAACACCTACTATCGCAAACAAAACCTCGCTGTTATTTATAAAAAACCCACCCCGATTCAAATCGTCAAAGTTGACTATCCCAAACGCAGCCGAGCAGTAATTCGCGAAGCTTATTTTCGTCAAGCTTCAACGACTGATTATAATGGAGTGTATCAAGGCTATTATATTGATTTTGAAGCCAAAGAAACAAGACACAAGCGTTCATTTCCTTTGAGCAATTTTCATGAACATCAAATTCAGCATCTGGCTAACTGCCTGCAACAGCAAGGAATTTGTTTTGCCATTATTAAATTTGTAACCCTACAACGTTATTTTGTTTTACCGGCAGCTGTTTTAATTGATTTTTGGCAAAAAGCTAGTCATGGCGGTCAAAAATCCTTGCCCCTTAATTTTATTGAAACAAACTCTTTTGAAATCAAAGCTGGCTATAATCCTATCTTACCTTACTTGGATATTTGCCGCCAACTAATTAAGCTCACAGGAGAACATCATGGCTAATTCACGCATGGCAAAGTACCATCAAGTATCATCCAAATCACCTAAACGTTCACATTTTTTTAAATACCTTTTATTAATCATAATCGGACTGTTAGTTCTTAGCTTGGGAATTTTTCTTTATTATGGATTGAGTGCTCCTAAGATTAACGCCGAAGTGCTTCAAAGTGGCGGTTCTTCTACTATTTATGATCGACATGGACAAGAAATTACCGCTTTAGGCAATGAAAATCGCACCTACGTCACCATTGATAAAGTTCCGACCCAAATGCGTGATGCAATTATTTCAACCGAAGATCGGCATTTTTATCAAGAGCATTTGGGAATCAACCCGTTTAGAATTGCCAGAGCCGCTATTAATAATTTAGAAGGTGATTCCTTACAAGGTGGAAGTACTTTAACTCAGCAATTAATTAAGCTATCCGTTTTTTCTACGAAAAAATCTGATCAAACTATTAAACGTAAAATGCAGGAAGTTTGGCTTGCCGTCCAAGTTGAACGTAATTTTTCCAAAGATCAAATTTTAGAATATTATTTAAATAAAGTTTATCTAGCTAACGGAACTTACGGTTTTCAAACCGCGGCTCATTATTATTTTGGAAAAAATCTCCAGCAACTAACCTTGGAGCAAATGGCTTTACTGGCGGGAATGCCACAAGCTCCTAACAATTACGATCCCTATAAAAACCCCCAGGCTGCTAAAAACCGGCGGGATCTGGTTTTAAAAGCAATGTATAATAATAATAAAATCACTTTAGAACAAGCCCAGGCTGCCAAAAATACGCCTATTACTACTGGTTTAAAACCTTATCGGCCTAATACCGGTGTGGGCGAAAACAAATTAATTGTGGATCCTTATATTAAGGAAGTTATCCATGAAGTAAAGGCTAAAGGGTTTGACCCTTATCGTGACAATTTAAAAATTACCGTTAATATGGATATTAAAGCACAAAAGCGGTTATATCAAATTGTTAATGGTTCTGAAATTGCTTTTCCAAATGATCAATTGCAGACTGGTATTAGTGTAGTTAATCCGCAAGACGGTGCGGTTATTGCCATGATCGGGGGACGTAAATTGGGGAATGTCCAATTAGGATTAAATCGGGCTGTACAAACCTCGCGCAGTAACGGCTCTACTATGAAACCTATTCTTGATTATGCTCCTGCCATCGAATATTTACACTGGTCAACTAATCAGACCCTGCGCGATACACCTTATACCTATCCAGGCACAGATATTACTCTTAATAATTGGGATCATACCTATATGGGTAACATTTCCTTACGGACTGCTTTAGCTGAGTCAAGAAATGTTCCAGCAGTTAGAACCTTAGGTGCAGTCGGATTTAATCGTGCTCGTAAATTTGCCCGCAAGATGGATATTAAAGTTGCCCCAAATGAAGGTCTTTCGGCTGGTATTGGCAGTAATGTTTCTTCGCTGCAATTAGCTGGTGCTTATGCAGCCTTTGCGAACGGTGGTACTTATTATAAGCCTGCCTATGTAGCCAAAATCCAAACTATTGACGGTCTTAATCATCATTATGATAATCCCGGTAAACGAGTCATGAGTGAAGCTACTGCATATATTATTACCGATATTTTAAAAGACGTAGTTAAACCCAGCGGTATGGGATCCCAAGCTTATATTAACGGTTTATATCAAGCAGGTAAAACCGGAACCACAAATTACAGTAATGAAGAGCTGAAACGCAACCCCGCTTTAGCTAATACTTCTAAAGATGCCTTATTTGCCGGTTATACCAAAAATTATGCCATCGGAGTCTGGACGGGTTATGATCAACCAAATATTAGCGGAGTGGACACTACCCAGCAAAAATTGGCCGGTCAAATCTACCAACGTTTAATGCGTTATTTGTCCAGTACTTCCTCCAATACTAATTGGAGTAAACCTTACAGTGTCGTCCGCGTCTCCGGTACCAATATTTTATACGTTCGCGGACATCATCCGAATAATGTTTCTGAACATAGTAATTCAGCCACTTCCCGTCACCAGCAAGACAACGAATCTGTAATACCGAATCGGGGCCGCCGGGAAAATAATAGTACTAGTGAAAATGAAGATGGTGAAGAAAACAATAGCAGCGATAGTGATATAGATAATAGCAATTCTCAACAACCTAACGATAATTCTAACAGTCAAAATTATCCTAATGATAGTTCTGCCGGTGACAACAATTCCCCACCTGCAACTAATAATCCTAATCAAAATTCTAATGCTAACACCAACTCGCAACAGCCAGTGACACCGCCAACTAATAATTCCACCAATAATAGCTCTAGTGTCACGCACCCATAAATGAAATTTTTGTAGATAGTAAAAAAGCCCTGACCAGAAGTCAGGGCTTTTTACAGCTAATTTTTTACTAAATTACTACGCTCCCAGTTATCACAAGTTTGCACTACCGGTAAATTGCTAATTTGTTTTTCCTTATGAAAATTATATTTTCTTCCCATAGCAATTAGTGCATGATGACTTTTAATCCACAAAGACTCTGGCAAAGCCTGCGTTAAACGACGTTCCACTTGAGTAACATTAGCTTTGGGCGCGACAAAGTGTAAACGCTGGGCGATTTTGCTAACATGGGTATCAACCGCAAAGGCTGGAATATTAAAACAATCAGCTAAGACCACATTAGCCGTTTTGCCACCGACACCTGGTAAAGTGACCAAAGATTTCTTCTCTGCGGGGACTTCACCCGCAAAATCGGTGCATAGTTTTTGTGAACAAGCAACTAAGTAACGTGCTTTGTTATGATAAAAACCAATTGTTTTAATTAAAGGCTCAATCTCTGCAACCTTTGCCTGGGCCATGGTTGGTGGAGTAGGATATTTTTGAAAAAGTTGCGGTGTAACCTGATTAACGGCTTTATCAGTTGTTTGAGCACTAAGAATCACAGCCACTAAATATTGAAAATTACTGACAGCCTTTAAACTGGGACCTGCCGTGGGAAATTCTGCCAGAATCATTTGAAAAGCTTTTCGAATCTGTTGATCAGATAACATTAAATCTATTTTCCCCCATAACGCATTTTGCTCTGTTGTAACTGTGCTGCTGTAGTAATGTGCTGTTTTTCCCAATTAATTAAAATACGATCCATATATTTCAGAGAATATACCTGATTTAAAACAGCCTCTTTAAGCGCTAAATTAATAATTTCAGGACTATACTTATCCTCTTGCAGCCATTCTTGAATGGTTTGTCGCTCAATTGGAGATAAGGGGCGACCAAATTCAACTTCAATTTTTTGAAATAAATTTTGGACTTCATTATTCGTATCCTTAATCGGTGTAGTCTGCTGTTTTACTTCTAATTTTTCAAAAGCGGGTGACAAGTCGTAATAATCTTGATATTTTTTATTTTGGCTAGTGCGGGATTCGATTTGAACTAAATGCTTATCTATTAAACTCTGAGTTAATTGATAAATTTGAGATACCGAAAATCCTGTATTTTTTGTTAACTGGGCCGTAGCCGGAAAATAAATCCCTTGTTCTTGAAACATTTTGAGATTGACAAACAGAACAAATTCCTCGCTAGTAAATTGCAATTCTTGAAAATGTTGAATTAATAAGTTATTAATATTGGTACTTCCAGCATTAATTACTTTTTTCCAATTCATGACTTTGCCCTCTCTTAATAATTGTTGTCTTATCTAACAATTAGAAAAAAGGCCGGGAGCAAAAGTTGCCCGTACCTTTTTCTATGAACAATTGATTAAGGCCGCAAACGATTAATCATTCTCGGAAATGGAATAGCTTCACGTAAATGATCCAAATGACAGATCCAAGTAAGAGCTCTTTCTAATCCTAAGCCAAATCCGGAATGCGGCACAGAACCATATTTTCTCAAGTCCAAATACCAACCATAATCAGTCAAACTTAGTCCCTGGCGCACCATTTCCGCTTTTAATTTCTCATAGTCCGCTTCTCTTTCTGAACCACCTATGATTTCCCCATAACCTTCGGGAGCCAACAAATCGGCACAAACATATAAATCATCACGTGTTGGATCAGTCTTCATGTAAAAAGGTTTAATAGTTTTCGGGTAATTCAAAACAAAGACCGGCTGGTCAAATTGGTCGGAGATATAAGTTTCTTCCGGAGCACCAAAATCATCACCCCATTGAATATTAATTCCACCCTTTTGACACAATTTAATAGCTTCATCATAAGAAATTCGTGGATAAGGCGTCTGCGTATACCGTTTTAAGATTTCTGGGTCGCGTTCCAATAATTTTAATTCATATTGACAATTATCCAATACAGCTTGTACTAAGAAAGCAATATAACGTTCTTGAATTTGTAGGCTTTCTTCTTGGTGCATAAAAGCCATTTCCGGTTCAATCATCCAAAATTCTGTCAAATGCCGGCGTGTTTTGGATTTTTCTGCCCGAAAGGTAGGACCAAAAGAATAAACCTTATCAAATGCCATAGCTCCAACTTCTTCATATAACTGTCCACTTTGAGATAAGAAAGCTTTATTGTCAAAATAATCAGTGGAAAATAATTCCGTGGTCCCTTCTGGAGCCGTACCAGTAAAAATCGGAGCATCAAACTTCACAAAACCTTCCTGGTGAAAGAAATTATATGTGGTACGAATCATCTCATCACGAATTTTCATAATTGCAAAAGGACGCCGTGAACGCAACCATAAATGACGATGATCTAAAAGAAATTCAATACCATGCTCTTTGGGCGTAATAGGAAAATCAGCACTTTCCCCTACTAATTCCAAATTAGAAATTTCAATTTCATAACCAAAGTGGGAACGTTTATCTTGGTGAATTACGCCAGTCACATAAAAGCTTGTTTCTTGTCTTAATTTTTTAGTCAACTCAAAAACTTCATCACTGACTTGATTTTTGCTTACCACTCCTTGAAAATAAGCAGTTCCATCACGTAATTGTAAAAAAGCAATCTTACCAGAGGACCTTTTATCGGTAAGCCAGACACCAATTTTAACTTCCTCATTAACATGTTGTGCTGCGTCAGCAATATTAATTTGTTGCATTCTTTATTCCTCCAACTTAATTTCTTACTTTTATAAATGGTTAATAACTTGGACAATTTTAGTATTTTTAAAGTTCAATAAATAATACCCCAGAGTTTGATCCTTATTTAAAAAGGTTACTTCCCAAACCGGCTGCTTTTGATGATAACCTAAGGCTACTTTGGTAACTTTTTGCGGATGTTGATTATTAATCACAATTTGCTGTGCTTGATAAGGTAAATTCGGTTTACCAAACAAGGTTTTGATTTTGCCATTCTTGCCATTGATAATAACATATTTATACCGTCGTGGTTGCCGCCGATCATAGCCGCCAACAGAATAAAGACGTTGCTGGCGATCAAATTCTGAATAAAAAGTGGCATTAGTTACTGCAGCCTGCTTGTGAGCAACATCCAATGCTTGTGAACGTGCCGAGCTGTGCAAACCCGTAGCTAATGAATAAAAAGCCCAAAACAAAGCAATTAA
This sequence comes from Bombilactobacillus mellis, assembly GCA_013346905.1. Lineage (GTDB taxonomy): Bacteria > Bacillota > Bacilli > Lactobacillales > Lactobacillaceae > Bombilactobacillus > Bombilactobacillus mellis_A. The sequence goes on along the minus strand of JAAEDX010000001.1, from coordinate 863,037 downwards.
GGCAATAAAAGTTATAATAATAGCTGTTTTATGCCATTTATTTTTCATAATTACTCCCTATTAACTCTTCTCTAGTGTATCAAAAATTTGTCTTCAGAAACATCTTTATTTGTAAAGCAATTTCTGGAAGTGTTAACTCCTGATTATAGGCCGGTAAATCCAGTTCCTGATAAAGCCGCTGACCATATTTAGTAGTTGCTAGGCGTCTATCTAAAATTACCACTGCTCCATGATCAGAAGGAGAACGAATAAGCCGTCCTACTTCCTGTTTTAATCTTCTCGCTGCAGTGGGTAAACTTTCGACCTTAAACGGATTTAAACCTTGTTGTTGCCAATAATTATTTTTAGCTTTCACAAAAGGATTATCAGGCGCTTCAAATGGCAAACGGCTAATAATAACCAAAGATAAATCGCCATTGCTCAAATTGAGACCCTCACCAAAACTATTGGCTGCTAATAAAATGGCATTTTTATTTAAAGCAAATCGTTTTTTTAATCTTTGAGCCGAACCGGTAATTCCCTGAGCTAAAATTTCGCGCTGGTTGTCAAGTGCTGTTGTCTGCAAATAATCATAAACCCGCTGCAAGGTTTGTAATGAATTAAACATAACTAAAGTTTTACAATCATTCTGCAGCAATAATTCCGCAATAGCACCAAGTAAAAACTCATCAAACTCCAGCACTTTTCGCGGGCTGGGGGTGTTATTAGGAAGATAGATTTGGATTTGCTGATCTAAAGGATAATCCCGTTTTAAAAGCAGGTAATCTTTGGCAGGAACTTTTTGAGTAAGGCCTAATTGCTGGCAAAAATTATGGAAACTGTGCTGATAAGCTAACGCCGCTCCTACTAAAATTGTGGTTTGAAACTTTTCTTGAAGATAGTCCATAATCAGATTATGATCAAAGACCTGCGTCGCTAAACTCAACGAGTCCCAGTTATTATAATTTACCATGTGCACAATCAAACCTGTATTTTGCTGCCAAATTGATAAACTCGCTAGAACTTCTTCTAATTGCCGTTCCTGGAATAAAATCGTCTGATATTCGATTTGTAAATGATACACAATCTGATCAATTACCACAACGGAATTATCGGCTACTTGTTGATAAAGTTTAAATAAATAAGCTAATTTACTTAAAAGTGCCTGTAAAATTTGGGCCAATTTATTCAGCGTCTTAAGCGTGGCAGTATGAACCTGTTGCGTTTTTAAGGGCAAGTCCAGCGGTTGTTGGCGCTGGGATAAAGGTACCATTTTTTTGATATAATTACTCAACAAATCAGCTTCCAAAATCTGTATTTGTTGACGCACCTCATTAAATCTGTTATCCAATTCCAAAAGATCATTATGTCCCCAAGAATTTAACCGACTCTGATGAAAAAAACTTCTAATCGTGACACGTTGTTGATATAAAATATCGCTGGTTTTTTTCAGGGCATCTTTTAAGGGACGTATTTGTAAACGTGCTTGCGGTCTTAAAGATTGCTGAATCAAATTATTAGCTTCATCAACAATTAAAACCTGAGCACTTTTCCATAAATCAAGATCAATATTTTTTAATAAATAAACCTGATTAGTAATAATCACATCACTTTGTGCGGCATTTAAACAGCGGCGGTACCAGAAATCATACTGCATAAATAAGCCCGATTGTCGATGACCATTACTAACAATAAGCTTGAATAAATTACTTTGATAATTAGTTAAATTCAATTCTGCTAACGATCCAGTTCGGGTTTGGGTTAGCCAGACAATAAGCCGCATTTTTAACAAATCAGCCGGACGATGTCCCGTGTCCAGCGGCAAAATCTGATAAAAATTATCTAAGTCTAAATAATTATGTGCACTATTAATCACAGTAGCACTATAATGACGCTGCCGCAATCTGGACAATAATGGTAATGATTCCTGCAATAATTGTTGTTGTAAAAGCTTAGTCGAAGTAGCAATAATGACCGGCTTTCCCTGGTCCAGATAATAAGATAACGGAAAAAGATAGCCCAAAGTTTTGCCCAGTCCTGTGGGAGCATCCACCAAAGCCAGTGGTGATTTTTGTTCTAACTTGCGATGAACAAAATTCATCATTTTCATTTGTTGCGGCCGACTGGAAATTACCTGATCAAATAATTTTTCTTTTTTTGCCGTACTCGTTGGGTATTTACTAGGCAGTGGCAAACTACTTGTCAGAGAATGCGGTTTTTGTAATACTAAGCCGTGCATTTCTACTAAATAATCAGGTAAAGCCTGCGGTTGAGCACAGGCCTGATCAATGATTGCCGCCATGAAATCTCCGGTTTGTCGAATCAAACTTTTAGTAAAATGTTTTAATAAACGTAACGTCGGTTGCGGTAAATGTCGTAACTGCTCTTGCAGATATAAAAACAGTTGGGCAGTAACTAAAGCATCACTATTCGCTTGATGCGGATTTAAGTGTTCAATATTTAAATAATTTGTTAAATCTGCCAATTTAAAGCTGGGCGCTTGAGGTAATAAAATTTGAGCCAGCTCCACTGTATCAATCGCAGAATTGTCTAATGTTGATTGATCAGCTGCCTGTAATTCCGCCTGTAAAAAGGGCAAATCAAAATTAACATTATGGGCTACAAAAACTGCATCTTGTAAAATTTGTTTAATCTGCGGAACAAAATGAGCAAAAACCGGCTGCGAACTTAATTGCGCATCCGTGATCCCCGTTAATTCGGAAATTTTGGCCGATAATGGTTGTTGAGGATTAATTAAAAAATTATCTTGGCGTACTATTTGTGAATGCTCGATAGTGACAGCCGCAAACTGAATAATTTTATCGCCGTTTTTAAATTGGGTCCCTGTGGTTTCTAAATCTATTACTACATATTTCTTATCAATTAACATATTTTTATTTTACTTCAACCACCTGATTGATGGAAAGGAAACATAAATATTTATGAATAACTTTTTGCTGAGCAATCTGCTCTACAGCCTGCTGATACAAGTTTAATTGTCCCGAATATTCTTTTAAGGAATGTCTTACAGAATGTGGTCCCGTAGCTTGACTGGGGTCTAAATAATCGGTTTTATAATCAAAAATTATAATTTGCTGCTGGTCATTTTTAAATAGGCCATCAATAATTCCATGGATTAAAATTTGATCGTCATCCGCAGAAGACAACTGGTTAAACAATCTTTTAGCTGGTAAAAGCATCGAAAAGGCCCATTCTCTTTTCAGAGAAGTCCGATACTTAAGAATATTCTTTCCCAATTGTGACTGATAAAAATCACCTAAACTTTGATAGTCTATCTTTTGTGCTACAGCAGCAGTTAGTATCTGTTGCTGTACGAGCTGATGTGCCAACTGTTTAAAATCAGCAGTAGTCGGAGCCAAAGACTGCAAATTAATTTTTTGTAACAATAAATGTGTAGCACTGCCAATGTCGGCAGCGTTGACCGCCACTTTAGCCGTTGCTAAAAACCGGGGACGGGCAAATTCGTCAATTGTATAACGATTTCCTCGTGAATGTTGCTGCTGCCAATCAACCACCGGCAAATTCTGATCGTCAGGACTGGCAAATAAGTGTTTAATTTCTGAGACTGATTGATAAGCTGTTGTCCGCGTAGCTTCTTGATGTGAATAAGCAAAATTGAGAACTTGTTGCACTGTTTTTTGAAAAATTGGAGTAGGTTTAAAGTTTTTTTCCTCATTTAATTGCGCTGAAGTTGGTGTCACTGCAATTTTTGATTCCGCTTTTTGGAATACAACTTGAAAATCAAATGGGCTCTGCGGTTGGGCTACAACTTTATTATCTTGCAACTGTCCATTCAATCCCCAAATATACTGGAGCATTGTTTGAAACGAATTAAACTTATTTCTTAAAGCTGTATCAATGACTGTGTGGGGCTTTTGGGGCAACTGCCACTCTGACCATTGAGCACTAACAGTTTTTTTGGTTGCTCCCACTAAAATTAATTTTTGTTGTGCCCGAGTTAAAGCCACATATAAAAGGCGCATCTCTTCGGAAATCACTTTCTTTTTTTGTTTAGCTTTAATCGCATATAGCGGTAAAGTTTCATAAAGAATATGGGTTGTTGGATCTAAATATTTAACGCCGATTCCGGTTTGGGAGTCTAATAAATACCTTTTATGACTGTCTTCATTATTAAAATGATGGTCAATATTTAACACAAAAACCAGTGGAAATTCTAATCCTTTACTGGCATGAATGGTCATAACTTGAATTTGATCACTGGCCTGGTTATATTCCATTGGCTGACCCAAATCCTGCTTATTATTTTGAATATGTTCAATAAAATGAATAAATTGAAATAAGCCTTTAAATTCCATTCGTTCAAATTGATCAGCCCGTTGATATAAAGCATGTAAATTGGCAGCCCGCTGGCGGCCATTAGGCATTCCTTGAACATAGGATAAATAACCCGTTTTTAAATAAATCTGCCAAATTAATTCGGCAATACTCATTTTGGGTGCTTGTTGGCGAAAACTATCGAGTTGCTCCATAAAATGGCGCACTTTAACTGTCAAATTTTGAGCAAATTTATTTTTTTGATTGTAATCGCTATCTGCTAAATAATTCAATAAGGCTTGATAATAGTCACCTGTGCGGCTATTAATCCGTAAATAGGCTAATTCATTTTCGTTCAACCCGCCAATCATGGAACGAAGAACAGCTACCAAGGCAATATCTTGGCGCGGATTATCAATAATTTTTAATAATGACAAAATGACCTGCACTTCAGTAGCTTGAAAATAATTAGCTGCATCTGTCACTATAACTGGTAAATGTGCCTGGGCAAAAAGATGCATTACATCATTATTGAGACTTTTAACCCGTGTTAAAATCGCAATATCCGAATATTTTAAGGGGCGTTTTTGATTCGTATGGCGATCAAAAATCTGATAATCTTGGGCAAACAGTTGTTGAATGCGGTCAATAATCAGTTTAATTTCTTCTTGTTCGTTAGTAGTGCTGCTATTCTGCAAGTTTTCCTGATTGATAATTACTTCGGTAGTTGTATCCAAATCCTCTGGAAATTGAGTACCACTAACTAACTTTGCCGCGGCATCATAATTCATATCACCCAGATCTTGATCCATAATTCTAGTAAATATTTCGTTGATCGTTTGAATTACATTCGGTGCTGAACGGAAATTCTCCGATAAGTTAATTAATTTCCCAGTTTGCAGCAGAGATTGCATTTGCTGATACTTGTGCACAAATAATTGCGGTGCTGCTTGGCGAAATCCATAAATGGACTGCTTGATATCCCCGACCATAAATAAGTTGCCAGGATCGCGACGCCGAATTAATTGGATGATAGTTTCTTGTAAAGGATTAGTATCTTGATATTCATCAATTAGAATTTCTTGGAATTGTTGTTGATAATATTCTTGCGCTACTTGATGACCACCTTTTTGTGTTTGCAGCAAAGTTAGCGCTTGATGTTCCAAATCATTAAAATCTAAGCTATGTTGTAAACTTTTTTCAGTTTGAAATTGCTGTAAAAATCTTTGTGCAACTTCGCCCAGTTTCGTAACTAAATGACCGGTTCCTTGTAGAATTTTCTGCCATTGCTGGTTATCTAAAGCAAACAATTTATATTGCAATTCCTGCAATTGACTTGTAATATTTTTTTTCAATGTCAAAAATGGCTGCGTAATGTGAGGATCGGTTTTAGGTTTGGCCCGGCCGCTAATAGTTGGTAAATCCAATACTAAAAGGCGTAGATCGTCCCATTTTAAATTAGGTAGGTTTTGTTGCAGATTTTGAATCTGTTCATTTAATTGCTGCAAGCTAGTTTGATAAGCAGCTAATTCATCATAAGTTTGAGCAGTATCTTGCGCCTTTTGCACTTGGAGTTGTAAATAAGCAACATTATTAATCAAAGTTGATTGCAAAATCTGCTGGTAAAAATCCGTCTGGGTTATATCGCTGCCCACTTGATATTGCAGGGGTAAACTTTCAATCCAAGATTTCGGATCGGGTGTAGTTGTAGCAAAATCAGTTAAATGAAAAAGCAAATCTGCCATTGTACTGTCATCGCTACCGCCAACAAAATTATCCTCTAGTAAAAAGAAATCTTCATCTTCTGCTTGATAATAAGCAGTGCGCAGTTTCTGCCAAGCACGCTCTTTTAATAAAAAGCGCTCATTATCATCACTTAACAGCCGAAAATTAGGATCCACATCCCGTAAGTAATAAAACTTACGAATTACACGCAGGCAAAAAGCATGCAAAGTACTAATATAAGCACTAGGAATTAAGGCTAATTGCCGATACAGATGCTGGCGCTTTGAGGTGTCTGTTACCGTCGCAGTTCTAGACTGTAACTCATGGGTTAAGCGCTGTTTCATTTCTTGAGCCGCGGCCTCGGTAAAAGTTACGATCAGTAAATGATCCAGATCTTGACCGTTAAATAATTGTTCAATGATATGTTCAACCAAAACTGTCGTTTTACCTGAACCTGCCGCGGCAGATACCAAAACATCTCGATCTGCTTTTTTGAGAGCTTGACGCTGATTTTTAGTTGGAATAAATTGAGTCATCTTGATAATTTTCCTTTCGAATTTAGCCTGTCAAAAAATTCAGTTTTAGATAGATTTTCCAAAATGCGATAATTATTTTCCGGAAGCATAGCATCAAAACGCATAATAGGTAAATAATCACTATACTGTAAGGTTGTTTTTTGTTTATCAATTTTTAAAGGACTTAATCGATTATCACCGGTTAAAATTTTAGTAGATGCTTGTTTAATTAAAAATTGATTATAAGCTAACATCTCGGTGAATTGCTGTGGAGAAACCACTTTTTGCGCACTAATTTTATGATTTTTCGTAATGGGAAAAATTTTCGAGGCACTGGTTAAATGCGGTTCTAATAAAGCTGCAGTTTGTCCATCATCAATGATTAAGCCTTTATATTTAAACTGTTTAAATAAATAATCCTGATATGCACTTGGACGGCCTTTTAACTCTTCAAAATTAACCACCGGATCTTGTACTTGAAAATAAAAACCGCCCAAAGCAAAAGCGGGACCACTAAAAAGCGACGGATCATTGATTAAACTAGCCAAATAAGTCATCATTTGTAAATTTATACCGGCATAAAATTGGGAAAACTTAAAATCATGCTGACTTGATTTATAATCGACTACAAAATAATCCTGAGGAGCATTAACTAAACAATCCACGCGATCAATCCGTCCCCGGACTACCACATCTTCGTCTTCATTTAATTGATAACGCAAAGGAGCAATATTATGCAAGGCCCCTACTTGTCCAAAAGCAATCTCGGTTTTATAAGTATAAAATTCTGCCAAACGTGATTGCTGGCGTAAGGCTTCTAAAGAATTTTGGACAGTTTGAATCATGCGATACCGGGCAAATTTTTCATCTCGGGAATAAATCCGGTATTGAGTTTGTGATAAGAGCTTTTGAATAACTTGGTGAGATAAGTGCCGCAGTTCAGGAGCACTCAACTGATTAATAGTTTGATGGTTATTTTGCAAAGTTTTGATCACTTGATCCATTACCGAATGAAAAAACGTTCCCTGATTAGCAGGGGTCATTTTGAATTCAGCCCGTGGTCTCAAATTTAAACCATACTTTAAAAAATATTCATAAGGGTTTTGATAAAAAGTTTCCAACTGAGAAATTGATACCGTTAAATGTTGCCCATATAAATCACGACTAATATTGGAACTTAAGGGTTGCGGCGTGTTTTGATAGGAGAGACTCGACCACAAAAGCTGCAAATAAGTTTGCAAATGCGGTTGGCTAAATAAAATTTCACGTACACATTGCCACGCCTTAGGAACCGTTTGCTGACGATCTTGGGCTTGCCGATATATTTCTAAAAGATGATTTAAAGTAATTGTAGGACTGCCAATATTGCTCAGAATCTGCTGCTCATTATCACAGTGACTACAGTCAATCAGCTGCTCAACTAAATGAAAATGGCGTTTAATTAATTCGACATAAGGCGAAATTTGCACTTCCTTGCCATCCTTAGTCGTAGAATAAGTAAAAATCAAGCGCTGTTGGGCCGACAAAAAACCTAAGTCATGCAGATAAGGTTCATTACTATTTAACTGCTGCTCAGTTTCCGGCAAACGTTCCTCAGATTGTAATAACGGTTTTAAAAAATTCAAATCTTCATCGGATAAAAGACTGCGATTAGTATTAGCTTGCGGCATTTCTTCGGCATTAGCACCCATAATAATGGTAATTAAATGACTATCGCTTTGAACACTGCTCAATCCGGAAATGTGAACAGAATCTAATACGGAAGGAATAGTTGAGTATTTAGCCTGCTCAAAACCATTGTCAATTACCACCAAAAATTCAGTCGCATTAAACTTTTCTGCTCCTAAAATTGCGACATACTCATCTAATAACTGACAAAAAGTTTTTACAATTTGTTGTGGTTGTTGGCTTAAAGCGATATCTCCTGCTGTAATTGCTGCTTGTTCCCATATTCTCAAGTTAGAAAACACATTCAGTTGCTCTAACAATGCGTATAATTGGGTGCAGGCCTGCTGCCCGGAAAAAGATCCATTAATAATTTGATTAACAGCTTTATAAGTTGTCTGCACTAAATTTTTTATCTGATTAACTTGCTGTATTTGCTTTTGCAGTTGCGTATTCGGACTATCCGAAACAAATTCTTGTTCTCGCAACCAATCATGCGCCCGAACACCGTGCGCCAGAATATAATTGTCAGTCAAATCAACTGCCTGCCGATAATCAGTAGCAGTCCAGTCCTGCGGTACGACTAATTCTGTTCGTAAAAAGCGCATCACATCTAAATACTGTAAATTATTTTGAACTAAAGCAAATAAGCTATCAATTAAATCTTTAAAAGCATGATCTTTCATCGAATGCTTTAAATCCACGAAATAACTAATACCCTGGTTAGTAAAATAAGGTTCCAAAAATTGCCGATAATCATCTAAATTACGGGCTAATACCAAAAAGTCGCGATACCGATATTTTTGAGTAGCAACTAACTGGCGAATATAAGTAGTTACGGCAGCTACTTCTTTTTGCGGAGTAGTGGTAGTCCAAATCTGAATGGCACTCGGATCTGCTAATTTTTCTGGTGGATAGTGAGTTATATTAGTATTTTGGGCAATCCAAAAATCTTCTAAATGAGCTAAATCCGGACAAACCCGTAATTCATTAGCAACTGTGGTAGTAAAAGGAATTTGTTGTTGTTGACACCAATTCACCAAATCTCGAAAAGTTTGTCGGGAAATCTGAAAAAAAGAACTGGACTGCTCTTGCCCATAAGCATGATCTAAATTAAGACTAATCTCCACACTGGCACTACCTTTAATCATTGCTTGGATAATGGTTATTTCTTGAGCACTAAATTGTGAAAAACCACTCACTAAATAATGAAAGTGCGCTTGTTCTTTATGATGTTCATTTAAATAAGTGATTAATAGTTGAGCCAACTGCTCTTTATCACTATAAAAGCCTTGAATTTGCTGGCGATACTCTTGATAAATCAGTTTTAAATCAGCTAATTTTAAAAATAAATCACCATTCTTATTCTGATCAACTTGTTCCAAGAGTGCCTGCAACCGCTCCTCACTGAAATTACCGGCAATTAAATCATTAATTTGTGAACTTAAATCCGCTATAAAACCAATCCGATTAGCTTCACCATTATACAAATGCAACTGTGGTGCTAGACGCTGTACAATTTTAGCCAGCATCATCGCCTGCATTGTATCGGTTAATTGAGGGCTTTGATAAAGCGGATCATTCCGTAAAAAGAACCAAGCTAAACGTGAAAAGGAAAAAATCTGAACTTGATTAGTAGCAAAAACGTTGGCTTGTGTTTTTAAAGCCTTTAACACTCCAACTTCACTTTCAAATTTTAAGTGATTAGGAACAATCCAAACAAATTGATCATGCGGATTTTGAGCAATTTGTTGTTTTAAATCGGTCAATAATAAGGCTTGTTTATTAGTTTGAGCTTTACCTAAAATAAATTTCAGTTTCATATTTTACTTCTAACCTCAAATTTTAAATAATGCGATAATAATGTATACTGCGCAATAATATAGATTTGTGTACAATAAAAGATGGTGTTTTATGTTATTATTATGAACGCTGGCTCTTATTATTAAAACCAATTTGTTTATTGATAATAACAAAGCCTAGTGTTATTTAACTATTTTACTATAATAATATATTTATGAGAACACCTGTTCACAAGCTTAATTAAATAATTGAGTTAACAAATTAGGATCATTTTCTATCTGCAAAAGATGTATCTCAAAGGAGGAATGATTTTGCTGGGTATTGGCAAAACTCACGGAAAAATTTTTTTAATGGGAGAACATGCTGTTGTTTATCATCAACCGGGGATCACTATTCCTTTAATTAATCTTCCCACAACAGTTCAGGTAACAACTGCACAAGGAAGTGAAACATATCTTAACTCGCAGTATTATCAAGGACCTCTCAGCCACAGCCCTATCGAACTTAAAGGCATCAAAGCTCTGATTGAACTCTTATTACAGGATTTGCCAATTAGTAAACCCCTGCAGATTCAAATTACCAGCGAGCTGCCCATCGAACGCGGCATGGGCTCTTCAGCTGCCACAGGAGCTGCAATTACCAAAGCTATGTTTAATTATGCACAGGTTAAATTAAACTATCAGCAATTATTGCACTATACCGATTTTTCAGAAAAAATAATCCATGGTACTCCTAGTGGATTAGATGCCATTACTGTTAATTCACAGCAGCCGATTTATTTTATTAAAGACCAACTCACGCAACCTTTTTCTTTCAGCTTACCCGCATATTTAGTTATTATTGATTCGGGGATCAAAGGTCAAACAGGGGCGGCTGTTCATGATCTGCGTCTTTTAAAACAACAAAATCCGCAACAAGTTACCCAACAAATTCAACAATTGGGAACCTTAACCAAGCAGACTTACAAGCTTTTAAAACAACCGGACGTCGCCGGTTTAGGAAGTTTGTTTCAGCAAGCTCAGACTATTTTACAACAGCTTAAAATTAGTAATTCTTTTTTAGATGAATTAGTAGACCTTGCTAATCATGCTGGAGCTTTAGGTACGAAAATCACGGGTGGCGGCCGCGGCGGTTGTTTAATCGCTTTAGCTGCCAATAAAACCCAAGCTCAAAAAATTGCTCAAGCCGTTAAAGGCTCAGCCCACCAAGTTTGGATCCAAGCTTTAAATAATTTTGATAAATAGGATGGCATCATGATACAAACTACTACCACTGCACATACAAATATTGCCCTGATCAAATATTGGGGCAAAAAAAATCCAGTGTTGCACCTACCCTATACGGATAGTCTCTCACTTACACTAGACGGCTATTATACAACAACCACCACTAGCTTTTTAGCCGGTAACACTGATCAAGTACGAGTTAATAATCAAGTGGCCAGTCCGCAATTTTTTAAGCGCACTCAACAATTTCTTAATTTGGTCCGGACGCTTAATAATTCGCAGCAGGCCATTGCTGTCGAAACTATAAATCATGTTCCTACTGCTGCCGGTTTAGCCTCTTCTGCTTCCGGCTTTGCTGCTTTAAGCGGCTCTTTAAATAAATTATTTCAAATGAACCTGTCGCGCAAAGAGTTATCATGTTTAGCACGGCGGGGTTCAGGATCAGCTACCCGTTCAATTTATGGAGGATTTGTTCAGTGGCATCAAGGAAAAGACAACTCCAGTTCTTTTGCAGAGGCCATTGACGAAAATCCCAGCTTACCGATCCGCCTCATTAGTGTGGTCATTAGTAAGCAAGCTAAAAAAATCTCCTCTACTCAAGGAATGGAGCATGCTGTTAGTACCTCACCTTTTTATGCACAGTGGCCACAAGTCGTTAATTGCGACATGCAGGCCATGCTACAAGCTTTAAAAACACAAGATTTAGAAGCTGTCGGAAGAATTGCGGAAAATAATTGTTTAGCTATGCACGCTTTAAACTGGACTTCACGTCCGGCTTTTTCTTATTTCACAAAAGAAACTTTACAGATTATTAACCTAGTGCATAAACTACGATCCTGCGGTTATTGTGCTTACTATACAATCGATGCCGGTGCCAACGTCAAGGTTATTACCTCCCTTCAGGATGTAGCTGCCGTCCAACAACAAATTCGGCTCAACTTCCCCCAAGCGCAATTAACTCTTTTAAAACCTGGTCCGGGTATTAAATAAGTATGCTATAATTATTTTTTGGTTAACTACTTAGTGAAAGGTTTTGATGATGTGATAACTGTTCAGGCCCCCGGAAAATTATACATTGCGGGTGAATATGCGGTTGTAGAACCTGGATATCCAGCAATCGTAGTTGCTTTAGACCAATTTGTAACTGTTTCAATCGCTGATGCTTACGATCATGGAACAATTAATTCCAAACAGTATGAAGAAATGCCGGTACGCTGGCGGCGGCGGGGCAATCAATTAGTTATTGATAAACGGGACAATCCTTTTGAATATATTTTATCTTCAATACATTACACAGAAAAATACGCTTTAGAAAAACAACACTCGTTAGAATTATTTAATCTGACGGTTAATAGTCAGCTGGATTCTCAAGACGGCAAAAAATACGGATTAGGATCTTCTGCGGCAGTAACTGTTGCCACAGTAAAGGCACTTTCCCAATTTTATAAATTAAATTTAAGTAAAGAAGAAATTTTTAAATTAGCCTCTATTTCTCATTTCCAAGTGCAACATAACGGCTCTTTTGGCGATATTGCCGCCAGCGTTTACGGCGGCTGGATTGCTTATCAATCTCCTGATCGTCACTGGTTGACACAAATGTTAGCCACGCACTCTTTGACGGAAATACTTCAATTAAATTGGCCTCAATTAAGTATTGAACAATTAGAGTTTCCTGCTAATTTGAATTTACTTATCGGCTGGAGTGGCAGTCCTGCTTCCACACCTGTTCTAGTTGACAAAATTGCAGTTTTTCGTACTAAACAGCAACAGCGTTATCAACAATTTCTTGATGATTCATGCGCTTGTCTGCAAAAGATGATTGCCGGTTTTAAACATGGTTCTAGTCAGATTATTAAACAACAAATTAATGTTAACCGCCAAATACTGCGCCAATTAGCGCAATTTAGTGGTGTAATTATTGAAACTCCTAAATTGCAAAAGTTATGTGAAATTGCCAGTAACTACGGCGCGGCTGCCAAAAGCTCCGGTGCTGGCGGCGGCGATTGTGGTATTGCTGTGATCGATGCAGCTCCCAATGTTAAAGATGCACTGCTGGCAGACTGGAATCAACAGCAGATTCAACCACTAAACTTTAATGTCCATGCTTTAAATTAAAAATGAGGTGTCCTGTGCCAAAACAACCAATTGAATGGCAACGAAAAAATGAGCATATTTTTTTGGCCGAAAAATATTACCAAAAACATAATCCCTTTTTTGATGAAATGCGGCTAATGCCGGTCAGTATTCCTAATATTGCCTTAAACCAAGTTGATATCCACACTGCTTGGAAACAGCAACAGGCTGATGGACCCTTATATATTAATGCTATGACTGGCGGATCGCCGCAAACCATTGCGATTAATCAAAAACTGGCTACACTGGCAGCAACTCTCAAAATTCCTCTGGCAGTCGGATCGATGAGTAATTACCTCAAATACCCTGCTGAAGCTGAAATTCGTCGTTCTTATACAATCGTTCGAGAAAGTAATCCCCACGGTATTATTTGGGGGAATGTTTCGGCGCATACTCCCTGGGCTGACGCTCAAAAATGTATTGATTTAATCCAGGCCGATGCTTTGCAAGTTCATTTAAATGCAGCTCAAGAAACAATTATGCCTGAAGGAGACAGTAATTTCGTCTGGCAAGAAAATTTGCGGCAAATACTGAAGCACATCTCGGTTCCCGTTATTATTAAAGAAGTAGGCTTTGGGATGACGGCACAGACCGTTCAGCAACTGCAAGAACTGGGAGCACGGATCATTGATATCTCTGGGCGCGGCGGTACTAATTTTGCCCAGATAGAAAATACCCGCAATCATCAAAAAGATTATCAATTTTTGAACAATTGGGGATTAACAACACTGGAATCTTTGTTAGACACGCAAAAATTTCAATCTCAGAGTTGTATCATGGCTTCTGGCGGGATCCGTTCTCCTTTAGATGTTATTAAGTGTCTCGTTTTAGGAGCACACGCTGTAGGAATAGCGGCTCCAGTCTTACATCTATTAGAGCATCAAGGTTTGGCAGCTACTACTAAATATTTTGCTCAATGGCTGGAGCAAATTCGCGAATTGATGGCACTCTTAGGCTGTCATAATTGTCAGGAATTACAACAAGTTGATTATCGCCTTTCTGCTAATCTGCAAAATTTTTTAATCTCAAGAACTTAAAAAATAAGAAAAATATACTTTGTTTTAACAAAAACGAGATCAAAATAAATTTGATCTCGTTTTTATTGTCTTAAGCCTTTGGGATAAAAGTTTTTTAATTGATTATTAACTAATTTTCCCCAAGAAAAAATTCTTTCCTCAAAACTCACAGCAACCCAGCCTTTAAAAGCTGCTTTATTAGTTATTGTGAGCGTTTCTCCATGAATAAAATGCTGAAATTGATCCGAAGTTAAGGCAACAACGTGCCGAAATTGTTGTGGTTGCAAGGCTAAAACCAAGGCATGATTAGGCTCAAAACGTTGCTTTTTAAATTCCCCCAATCGCAGACCATTCCGGAGAATTTTCAAGGGTCGTGAATGCTGATTAAATAGCTTAGCGGCATTATATAAGTTTTTTTGTTGAATTAACAAATTAGAAAAATTAACATCATTGAGACTCTGGTCCGCGAATTCTTGCCAGAATTTTAGATCTATTGAAGATGAATGTACGGGCAATTTAGCCGCTGAAGCTAATTGATCAGTAGTTCCAGGTTTTTTTAGAGCACAGATAAAATGTCCTTCGCCTTGATAATGATGAGGAAATAAGCGTACTGCGCATTTTAAAGCGGCATTATTATTTCCCCACTGTGGACAACCTGTATCCATACCGGGAAAATGGTTTAACGGTAGAATTTTCCAACCATATTGTTGTTGTAGCCAATCTATATTCTGCTCGTCTTCTTCAGGAGCAAAAGTACAGGTAGAATAAATTAAACGACCACCTGGGCGCAGCATCTTAACTGCTTCACTTAAAATTTCTCGTTGTCTTTGAGCACATTTTTGAACGTAGTCCACAGACCAATAAGTCATCGCCTCCGGATCCTTACGGAAGAGTCCTTCACCAGAACAAGGTGCATCAACTATAATACAATCAAAAAATTCCGGAAAAATTTTCGCTAACTCTGCAGGCGCATTATTCGTCACTATAGTATGAGTTAACCCCCAGCGTTCAACATTAGAAGACAGTACGCGTGCTCTTGAATGGTTGATCTCATTAGCAACTAATAAGCCTTGATCACTCATTAATGCTGCTAATTGAGTAGTCTTTCCCCCGGGAGCAGCACATAAATCCAGTACCTTTTCATCGGCTTGAGGTGCAGCATATTGAGCAACATTCATGGCACTGGGATCTTGTGAATAAACCCAGCCGGCTAAATTATCAACGCCGTTACCATCAATTTTGCCATAATAAGCGTAATTTAAATTACTAATCGGATGCGTACAATCTTCGTTAAGCAAATCTAAGTGCGCTTTCAGGGGATTTATACGAAAACCGACAGTTGGCGGCTGATTAAAGCTGGCAAAAAAAGCAGCCGCTTGATCCGCTAATAATTTCTGGTATTTTGTAATAAAAGCAGCCGGTAAATTCATTAATTCATCAATCCTTTTTTGTTATTAATTAAAATTCGACAAACAGCTACCAAATTAACTACCGCAAACAATACTACAAAATATAAAATCATAATTTTTTTGCTAATCAAAGGAATTTTTAAAAAGACTAAAAGTGCTGCTATTACAAAAGTAACTGCTTCAGTTAGAAAGAATTTAAACCAACTTCCTAATTGAAAATCTGCCAGTAAATCTCCTTTAAGCGGTGTAGTTTTTAGTAAATTAAGCATGGGTAACTGTACAAACCAGCATAAAACCAAGATGATCAAAGCTAAAGCGCCCAAACCAAAAAAGGTCAGTCCCCAACGTGTCCACCAAGTTTGGCGTATGTTATTAATTTGATTAGCCGAGCGATAAGAATAATGTGCACCTAGAATATGCTGCATTTGTTTTAAATGTTGCGGATGATGTAAAATATTTCCATCTACAACAATTTGATAATGACGAATCTGGGTCTGATTATGCTGATTAGGTGAGGCTGAAATAAAAATATGCCGGTTTAATTTCTTTGTGTTGGCCATTCCAGCAGCTCCAATTACAGAATAATAATCACCATGTAATTGATAATAGACTTGCGCTTGCGGCTTATAAGCATTTTTATAGAGATCCTGACCCAGAATAATGAAAGGAATTGTGGATTGAAAATCATTTTCTGTAAAATAACGTCCGTTCGTCATCGGTACTTTGGTTAAATGCTGTGACATATAAACATAACTTAAATAAGGATTTTTCTTTTGAATAAAATAAATTTGAAAATTACGTAATCGTTTTTGCTGCATCTTCTGTAAAGCCGCCGGAATCGACTGCTTGGATTTTGACGGAAAGATCAGAGCACCATCATGAATATCGCCACGATCCATTAACCGCTGATAGTTCCGGCTATCATTATGCGATACTAAAAATCCTGCTAACAGCAAAACTAAAATAATAGTTAAATTGATAATTAAATTCTTCTTCATACCTTTATCCAATCTTAAAGAGATGATCTTTGATAAGATCAAAACTAGGAAATAAACGATTAATTTGTGCCAAACGACTATCATAAATTAACCTAGCTTCTTGCCAAAATTCACAGCTGTTAGTTGCCCCTTGATACTCTCCGATAATCCAAAATTGTGGCCGGGGAGTCAGTTGCCGAATTGTTGTCAAAATTTGGTAATCTATGGGATCACGATCCGGACTCCAAGAAAGTAAAACCACATCAACATAACGATAATAAGCAAGTAACGCTGACAAGGCATCAGACTTTTCAATTGCAGTCCAAGGCTTATTTCCGGTTGCACTGGCAGCTGCCCAAGATAAACTATCAGTTGCCCAGACTGTTTGGCCTCTTTGTTGCAAAGAATGGGCTAAAATTCCATTCCCGGCCATTAATTCAAGATATTTTAAATGAGGAAATAAAGCGGTCCAACGCTGCATCATGGGTACGTTTAGCAGCGTCCAGATCCCCAAGTCCTTTTGAATAAAATCGCGAAAATCATCTAAAAACTTAGCAAAATTTTGTAGAAATTGACTTTTTGCGGGTAAAGTCATCGTTGGCAAAAAATCACTATTGGTCATTAAATCAGCAAAATCACCCGCAGTCACTTCCAACTTACTCAAAACAAAATTCGGCAAAAGCTGTTGCCGATAAGCGTTAATTACTTGCTGCATTTGTTGTAATAAATAATTGAATTTAGGTATTGTCACAAAAATTAATTGATATTTTTGAAGCTTTTGTTCATAATTTAAGAGGTCCATCTTTTTCCTTTGAAATAATTAATTTAACATACTGTTATATAATAAGCGAATTTAGTTAAATTTCAAAATTCTTTAACAAACCTTTAAAGATATCTTCTTTTTAAAAGTGTATCATAGTTAATATAATAAACAGAATTAATCAAGTGAGGCAAGTTGAATGAGCAACACGAATAATAATAATGATGACAATACCCTTAAAGGCTGGTTGATTTGGATTGTTCAAACAGTTATTCTGGCAGTTATCATTTTTGGAGTTTTTATGATTTTCAATACGTATGTTTTTTCGAATACCCGAGTTTCAGGAACTTCGATGCAGCCAACTTTTGAAGACGGTGATCGCACAATTGCCTGGCGCCATAGTAAATTAAAAACCGGCGAAGTAGTTGTTATTAACGCGCCGGATGAGCCGGGATCATTTTATATTAAACGAATTATTGCGACTCCTGGACAAAAGGTGGTTTCTAAAAATAACAAAATTTATGTTAATGGAAAAAAACTTAAGCAAGACTATCTGAAACCAGGCAGTAAGCTAGTTGATGATGGTTCTGATAATGTTTACGGAACTCATTATACCGATACAGGTGATTTTTCTATCCGCTCTTTAGCTAAAACTTCCAACTATCAAGATATTTATTCGAAAAAACAATTAGCACAAATGATTAAAACTAATCGTGTTCCCAAAGGCTCCTATTTTGTCATGGGTGATCATCGGAGTGTGTCTAAAGACAGCCGCTATATTGGTTGCATTGCCCGCAATAAGGTTGTCGGAGTTGTGAAAGTTAGGTACTGGCCTCTTACTCAATGGCGGATTTTTTAATTTCAAAGGAGTATAAAATTATGCAAAATAGTCTGGCCGAATTAATTATCCAATATCAAAAGAAGACTAACAAAAATGATGCGCAATTTGCTTTCGAAAGTCATTTTACAGTAGAAAAGATTCATAAGATCAAAGCTGGCAGCAATAATTATACTGCAGACGAAGAAAGACGAATTATTCAATATATTAAAGAGCACTCTTCTTTTTAGTAATTTAAAAGCAAAAGTTTTTTGAACAAAAACTAACGCAAAATAAAAAGCCGTTTGTCAACGGCTTTTTAATATTATTAATTTATTTGTTGCTTAACGGCTTCATTAACAGCTGCTTGTTCTTCACTAATTAATTGAACACGACTTGCAATAATAGAAGTATCCATCTTAATTTCCCGAGTTAAGCCAGGAGTATTCAATTTTGGTTCAAAGAAATCACGAAATTCCTGCAAACGTTCTGGAGTACGAAAAACTTGAGCAATAACTGTAATATAACTAGAAAATTCCATATCTCCACCAATTGTCTGCTCTAACCAAGTCCAATCATCTTGTAACCAATCCCAAGCCTTCTGTTGGCCCTGGGGATTAGCTAATAAACCATAGAACCAAGCACGTAAATCTTGCGGCTTAATAGTTTCACTATCTTCAAATAATTGAACGATTTGACTAACCAGTTGTGAATCGGTAACCTGAGTCAAAGCAGCACACAAGTCGGCTTTATAATTACCATCAGCAGTCTGTCGATATTCCGTTAATAATTTATCAAATAATTGCTTATTTCCAAAATTTTGCACTTCATTTTTTAACACTAAAACGCGAATATCTGCTGATAAAGCTGCCAAATTCTGCTGGTTATCTACAAATAGTTGGTGTGCTGCTGCTAATGATGCAGGATTTTTAGCATATAAAGCAGCATTTAAAACTAGCGGCTGGGTTAAAGTATCTTCTTCAGTTTCTTGTGAATGCTGCTGCCAACCTAAGCGTTGAACCTGGTCTTTACTTAATTGATCGGCAAAAGTACGCAAATTCGTTTCTGCTGATGAGTTAGTATCAACAAATTTCTTTAAGTTATTAATCACCCGATAAAGTGCTTCATTCACAATATGAAATGGGCTGTCTGCAAATTTTGGTAATAAATTAACCAATTGTGCATATGAAATTCTTTTACTTTCAGCTAATAAAAGCAGATCTTGTAAAATTTGCAATTGTGAGATAGCATCCAGATCTTTAACCGTAGTTAAAATATCATCTAATAAAATCGGATCATAGTGTACGATAAAATGCGATTCATTGCCAACATTCAATCTTAGAGGTGCCCCTGCTCTTTGCCGCAACTGCTGATAATTTCCCAAATTAATAGTTTTTTGGGCCATGATTTTAGGTGCTGCTGAGAAATTGGCCTCTAGAGGAATTTGCCATTGGCGTTCGTGCCCTTGATTAGCGCCAATAAAGAACTGCTGTTGGCTCAGACACAAATCTTCGCCTTCAAGTTGAACTTGGACAACCGGATATCCCGGCTGCTCCAGCCAAGTATTCATAATTTGGCTAATATTCATCCCGGAAGCTTGCCCCAAAGCCGCCCAAAGATCAGCCCCGGTAGCATTGCTATACTGATGAGCCGCAAAATAATTTTTTAAACCGCTCCTTAATGCCTTATCACCAATTAAAGACCGCACCATCACCAGCATTCGAGCCCCTTTAGCATAAACAATGGCTGAATCAAATATAGAATCGATATCTGCGGGACTTTCAACTTGAACGTGCACGGGTTGCACCCCATCAACCGCATCACGTTGTAAAGCCATCGGTGATTCTGCTGTCTGAAAAATTTCCCAGATATGCCAATTTGGTTCTAATGCATCAATAGCAACATATTCCATCATATTAGCAAAACTTTCATTGAGCCATAAATCATCCCACCACTGCATAGTTACGAGATCACCAAACCATTGATGGGCTAATTCATGGGCAATTACTGTGGCGACATTAGCTTTAGTATTTAAAGAAGTGTTGTCAGGATCTAAGGTTAAATAGGCTTCCCGGTAAGTTACCAGGCCCCAATTCTCCATCGCTCCCGCGGAAAAGTCAGGCAGTGCTAATTGATAAGAATGCGGTAACGGATACGGCGTCTGATAAAAATCCTCATAGAATTCAATTGAACGTTTAGCAATATCTAAAGCAAAATTTAATTCTTTGGGTTGATGAGCCTTGGTCGCAAAAACTCCGATTTCCACTCCACTTTGTGTATGGGTAATTTTACTCTGCAATTCTCCAAAAGCAAAAGCTACGAGGTAAGTAGACATTTTTACGGTTTGCGCAAAATAATGCACCCCATTTTCAACTTTTTCTTCAGGCATATTGCTAATGATTGTTTCTCCGGCTTGTTCATCAAATTTAATCGCTAAAGAAAAAGTGGCTTTAGCAGCTGGCTCATCAACACACGGAAAGGCCTGACGAGCAGCCGTAGTTTCAAATTGGGTACCAATAATTTGCTTTTTTACACCTTCTACTTGGTAATACGAAGGATAAATTCCCATCATAGAGTCAGTTAATGGCGCTGTATAAGTGATTTCTAATTGCAGTGCTCCAGCTTTAGGTAATGAAATTAATACTCTTTCTTGCGAGTCATCCTTTTGAAAAGCTACATTTTGACCAGCAACTTGGACTTGGGTAATGCTTAAATATTTCTGATTCAAAAATATTTCTTGTTGTAAAGCTTGGCCTTGAATAGTTGTTTTACCAGTAATCTGTTTTTGGTGGCGATCAATATCTAAATATAAGTCATAATGTTCTGGTTGAAAAAAATCTATTAATCGTTGCGTCATTATTTCATCATCCTTTTCATTCAATTATTATTCTCTTGGATAATAATGTGGTCATTTAATCTTACAAGACCATTTATTAACCAATCCAAGCAAGAAAATACTATTGCCAACCGTAATTAGCTTTAGATACAAAGAAACTGGCCTTTTGAAATGATGGCCAGTTTTTCATAATTGTTATTTTTCTTCCGATTTTAAAACGCCACCGACAGCATAATGATCTTTTTGCATCTCATTAAGAACAATATGAACATGCTCTTTAGGTGCTCCGGTATTTTTAGTAATTACATCAGTCACGTCTTGGACTAGTTGTTTTAACTGTTCTGGTGAACGTCCTTCAATTAATTCAATATGAACTAGCGGCATTGTTATTCTCCTTTAAAAGTAAGATTAATAATTTCCAAAATTACATCGACAGCCTTTTCCATTACCTGTTTTGAAACATATTCAAAACGACCGTGCATATTCTCAGGACCCGCAAAAATATTAGGTGTCGGCAATCCCATAAATGAAATTATCGAACCATCAGTCCCACCGCGAACGGCCTGTTCATCGGGTGTAATCCCTAAATTTTTCATTGCGGTTTCCGCACGTTGAACTACATCTGGATGTTTTTTCATGACCTCATACATATTATAATATTGATCATAAATTTCGGCCTGCAGTGTCTCTGCTCCATAACGCTCATTTAATTGGTCCACAATTTGTTGCAGTAATTTTTTTCGCTGTTCTAAGCCGTCACGCTCAAAATCCCGAATAATATAAGCCATCTCTGCATGATCAATATTACCAGAAAAATCTGTTAAAAGAAAGAAGCCCTCTCGTCCGGAAGTCTTTTCCGGAACTTGTTCAGCTGGCAAAGCCATTTGCAATTCCATGCCCACCAGAGTAGCGTTAATCATGATATTCTTAGCTTCACTGGGATGAACATTTTTACCAGTAATATGAATCTTGGCCGCGGCTGCATTAAAAGTTTCAAATTCTAATTGTCCTTGTGCACCACCATCGACTGTATAAGCAAAATCGGCACCAAAAGCCGGAACATCAAAACGCTTAGCTCCTTTCCCAATTTCTTCATCCGGACCAAAGCCTACTCTAATAGTACCATGCTGGATTTGAGGATGTTGCACTAAATATTCTAGTGCTGTAATAATTTCACTGACCCCTGCTTTATCATCAGCTCCCAACAAAGTTGAACCATCTGTAGTAATCAAAGTGTGACCTGCATACTTTTGTAATGTGGGAAAAACTTTTGGATCTAACTGATATTTTCCCAAAGAATCAAGCTTGATTGTACTTTGACCATCATAATTTTTAACTTCTTGAGGATTAATACCCTCAGAATTAAAATCAGCCGTATCGACATGACTTAAAAAGCCCACGACCGGAATATTTTTTGCAGTATTAGCCGGTAAAGTAGCAGTTAAATAAGCAGTTTTAGGATCATATAATACTTTGCTTAAACCAATTTCTTCTAATTCAGCTTTTAACTTTAACAAAAAATCCACCTGCCGTTGTGTAGAAGGAACGGTTTGAGAATTTTCATCAGAACGAGTATTTTGTTTAACGTAATTTAAAAATCGCGGTACCAACTGTTTATATTTCATTAATATCTCCCTGTCTAAATTTAAATAAATTGAAAAGGCTCGGTATTACTTTGCGAAACTTGGACTGTCAGGTCCCAATCATGGGTTTGAGCCCAATTAGTTAACAGAATTTTAGTTTGTTCACTAAAGATTACCTCAATATGATGTCCCGGGTCAATAACATTTAAGTTAGAAGCCAACATCTCATGTGCAGTATGATAATAAACATCACCCGTAATAAAAACATCCAGTCCGGCAGCTAGTGCTTGAGAATAAAATTTACCCCCGTCACCACCAATGATACCCACCTTTTGTACCAGCTGTTTTTCATCATTAGTAATTAATCTTAAACCTGAAAGCCCAAACAGCTGCTTAACATTCTGTGCTAATTCGCGTAAGGATAAAGGTTGAAATAACCGACCCCAGCGGCCTAACGCCACGTTATCCACATCGCGGCCGAAGGGTTGAATATTTTGTAATTGTAATTTTTGAGCTAACCAGTCGTTCATACCACCGGTAGCTTTATCCATATTGGTATGGGCTGCATAAACTGTAATTTGATGACTTAATAAATCCGCGTACATTTGATTTTGCGGATCAGAAGTATCTAAATTACGGGCCGGATGAAACATAACGGGATGATGTGCAAAAATAAAATCAATCTTTTGCTCAATAGCTTCTTGCACCACTGCTGGCCGAACATCAAGCGTAGTTAATACTCGGTGGACTGGCTGGTCCAAATTGCCTAATTGTAAGCCAGTAGGGTCATTGTTCATTTTTAAGGTCAGCGGAGCATAATTTTCAATTGCTTTTACTAACTCTTGACCAGTAATTATCATTGTAAGACCTCCTTTATTTTTTGAATGCGCACTTGCGCTTGTTTTATCTTTTGCAGTTGAAGTTGATGTGCCTTTAGTAAATTACTATACATGAATTGTGCCTGCTGCAATTGCTTCTGCCACTTATTTTGAAAAACTTGTGATCGCTCTTGTAATAAGCACGGACCAAACATCACCTGCTGGGGAGTTAAAGGCTTAAAATTGGCTTGTTTTTGGGCATAAATAATTTCATAGATATGTCGGCCTTCTTGAACAATTTGCTCGGTTTTAATTTGCCAGTGATGCTGACTTAGCCATTGGCGAACACAGGGCTCATCATTATTAGGTTCTAAAATCAATTGGGAAATAAAGCGCAGCTGTGACTGCCCCCGTTCTAATATTTGGGTGATCAATTGTCCCCCCATGCCAGCAATTACGGCTAAATCTACCTGGTCCTGACGACTTAGACCGCTTAAGCCGTCAGCCAAGCGGGTTGTAATCTGCTGTTGTAAATGCGCCGCTTGGATGTCCCGTTGAGAAATTTTCAGCGGTCCGGACGCAATCTCGCTCGCAATAGCCCGGCGAATACGTTGTTGCTGTATTAAAGCTATCGGAACATAGGCATGGTCGGAACCAATATCTGCCAAACAATCCAGCGGCGGAACCATTTCGATAATTGCACGCAATCTTGGTGATAATTTCACAAATTAAAACTCCTTCAAAATAAAAAGGAGTCAGAACTTAGATATTAGTTCCAACTCCTGATGCTTGATATTTATTCTAAAAAATCTTTTAACTGTTTGGAACGTGAAGGATGCCGTAATTTACGCAAAGCCTTGGCTTCAATTTGACGAATACGTTCACGTGTGACTCCAAAAACTTTTCCTACTTCCTCCAAAGTTCGAGTCCGTCCGTCATCTAAACCAAAACGTAAACGTAAAACATTCTCTTCACGATCAGTCAAAGTATCTAAGACGCTCTCCAATTGTTCTTTTAGTAATTCATAAGAAGCGTGATCCTCAGGGCTGGTGGCATCATCATCTTCAATAAAATCTCCCAAATGAGAATCATCTTCTTCTCCAATTGGAGTTTCTAAAGATACCGGTTCTTGCGCGATTTTCAAAATATCACGGACTTTAGGTGTCGGAATATCCATTTCCGCGCCAATTTCCTCAGGTGTTGGTTCCCGACCTAAATCTTGCAATAATTGCCGCTGAATACGGATTAATTTATTAATAGTTTCGACCATATGCACTGGAATTCTGATGGTTCGTGCCTGATCGGCAATCGCCCGCGTTATGGCCTGACGAATCCACCATGTAGCATAAGTGGAAAACTTAAAACCCTTACGGTAATCAAATTTTTCGACCGCCTTCATCAATCCCATATTGCCTTCTTGAATTAAATCCAAGAAATGCATGCCGCGGCCGACATATCTTTTAGCAATAGAAACCACCAACCGTAAATTAGCCTCCGCTAGTTGCTGTTTGGCATCTTCATCGCCCTTCTCGATACGTTGTGCTAATTCTACTTCCTGCTGAGCGTTTAAAAGCGGAACCCGCCCAATTTCTTTTAAATACATCCGAACCGGGTCATTCATTTTGACACCCGTAGGTGCCGACATATCATTGAGTTCATGATGATTAACTTCTTTTTGGTTCTTTAAAGCTAACTGGCTGGGATCGCCTTTTTGGTCAACTACACTTAAACCATTTTCCTGTAAATGATCTAACAAATCTTCGACCGAGCTTCCTTTGAGATCAAAAGGCTTGATAATTTTGTCATTAACAACTGTTTCTGGAATTTTCTTCTCCTGTTTATACTGTTGAATGATGGTTGTTATCGTCTTTTCTAATTCCTTACTGGATTTAACAACGCTCTTTTTCTTTTTATTTGTTGCCATCACCAAGCCCCCTTAAATATCATGTGCTTCTAATTTTTTCCGTAAAGAAATTAATTTCATTGTTAATTGCAGCTCACGCTTGGCATCACCGATTTGAACTGCTTGTTTAATCTGTGTTTGATATTCTTGCAATTGTTTTTGTTGCTCATAATGGGTAATGTTCATAATATAGTCCTGTACTTCGGCGGATGAATAATCACCGGGTCGTTCCAACATCTCAATTGTAATGACTAATTCTCGCAAATTATCTGGTACCAAATCCACAAATTGAGCAACACTTAATTGCGGCTGGGTCAAAGAACAGCGCAGCCAACAATCAAAAATATCCTGATAGGACTGATGAACAAATTTAAAATTGGGATAGTTATCTACAATATTAATTACTTCGGGAAAATGAAAAATTATATTTAATAAATTACGTTCTGATTTTTCAACATTATCTAGTTGACTATATTCCAAATCATGATTGGGTTGAGAATTTACTGCCGCCGCAGGCTGACCATAATCAGCAACAGGCTGTAATATCTTTTGCGTCTTTTTTTTATCAGCCAGTTCTTGCTGTAAGGCTGCCAGCGAGATTTTTAAGCGTTGCGCTAATTGATTCAAATAAAGTTCTTGTTCAACTGGCGATTGAACCTGAACAATATAATCTAATGCACCATTTAAAAAATCAACCTTGTCAGCATCATTATTTAAATCATACTGCTGACTTAGATAATGAATCATAAAAGCTGTCGGTGTCAACGATTTATGGTCAACTAACTTTTGAAAAGCCGCCGCCCCTTGAGCTTTAATAAACTCATCTGGGTCTTGTCCATTCGGGATCACAACAATTTCCACTTCAAAATCTGTAGTTTTCAAAAGTTTTAAAGCTCTTTGCGCAGCTTGAATCCCCGGTTGATCCCCATCATAACAAATTACAATTTTTTTAGTTAATCGATTTAAAATATATAACTGCTGTTGTGTTAAACTAGTTCCCATCGAGGCTACACCGTTTAAAACCCCGGCCTGATAAGCACTGATGACATCCATGAAGCCTTCAAACAAAATGACTTTGCCACTTTGACGAATAGCCTTTTTAGCCGCTGCCAAATTAAACAGCGTTTGTCCCTTATTAAAAATTTCAGTTTCCGGACTATTTAAATACTTGGCAAGCGGTTGATCAGCCGGCAGCGCTTGTAACATCCGCCCGGAAAAAGCCACAGTATTACCACTTTGATCAGTAATTGGAAAAATTACCCGATTACGAAACCGATCATATAAATTGCCACTATCATCACTGGAAAATAAACCTGAGCGATTTAATTCCGCATAATCTTTTTTCTGAGTCTGGAAAAAATTAACCAAAGTTTTATTATCATTGGGCGCATAACCAATTTGAAAATGTTTAATGGTCGCTTCACTCAATTGCCGCTGCTGTAAATATTTTAAAGCTGTTTCGCCAGCAACAGTTTTTAATAAAATATGATGATATAACTCTTGCGTAGCCTGATAATCTTGTTTTAGTGCAGTCGCTTGCGAATTACGATCTGAATTAGCAGCAGCCTGATAGCTTTTTGGCAAAGCAATTCCGGCAAAGTCTGCAACTTTTTCTACTGCCTCCGGAAAACTGAGATTTTCCATTTCCATCAAAAATTTAAAGACATTTCCACCTCGGCCGCAGCTAAAACAATGAAAAATCTGCTTCTCTTCCGATACTGAAAAAGACGGTGTTCTTTCTTCATGAAAAGGACATAATCCAAATAGATTACGGCCCGCTTTTTTCAGCTGTACATAAGGTTCAATAATATCGACAATATTAGTCTTTTGACGGACTTCTTCAATAAACTCTTCCGGAATCTTACGTGCCATTACTATCTCACCTCCGGTACATCGAAGATAAAAGATAGTCGCATTAAAAATGCGACTACTTTCCCTTATACCGTGGTCTATTCTACACGCTCTTGCCTTTATTTGCAAAAAAATTAACTTATTTTACGATTAACTGATTTAAGTCCCCCAGCTGCTTAATTAAAGTTGCTAATTGCTGTAATTGGTGCAAGCGATTATTTCTGATTTCCGGGTTTGGATCCATCACCATATTTACAGTAAAATAATCCGTAATTACCGATTCTAAATGAGCTAGTGCCTGATATTTTTGTTCAAAATCTGAATCTTTAAAATCAGCTTGACAAGCTTGCACTGCTTGATAAAGCTGTTTTTCAGAACCAGTTTGAAATAACTGCGGATCAACCGCTAAGTCGTTTGAATCTTTCAAAGATGCTTTTTGGGTGATGCGTAAAACTCTGGTGAGAGCTTCAATTGTTCCTTTAAAATTAGAATCGGTTTGATGATGACTGATTACTTGGACTAACTGCTGCATGGCTGTAGGATCTAAACTGGGCAATGCTACTACCGTATCAATCAGATCATGAGCCACTTGATCTTGGCTGAATAATTGCCGAATTCGATCAATTAAAAATTCATCAACCTCTGCTTGATGTTTGAAATAATCAAATTTAAGCGTTGAAAATTGCTTTTGATAGGCAGCAACAATTTCATTTTGTAATTGATGTAAATTTAATTGCCAATTTCTCTGCTCTAAAATCCGAATAATACCTAAAGCCTGCCGCCGCAAACCATAAGGATCATTGGATCCATTAGGGATCAGATCGACTGCAAAAAAGCTCATAATGCTTTCTAATTTATCCGCTACTGCCAACACAGAACCGACTAATGATTGCGGCAATTGTCCTTCGGCGGAGTTAGGCAGATAGTGTTCTCGAATAGCTTGGGCGACTGCCGGTTTTTCACCCATTAATAAGGCGTACTTTTCTCCCATTACGCCCTGTAACTCGGCAAATTCGCCTACCATATCAGTTACTAAATCAAATTTATAAATTTCAGCCGCCCGTAACACCGCAGCAGTATTGCTACTGGAAAGCTGCAGCTTTTGAGCTAATAAATCAGCAATAACTTTGGTTCGTGCCATTTTTTCACTCATAGAACCAATTTTATCGTGAAATGTTACATGTTGCAGCTGCCTTACATAATAATTTAAATCATGTTTTTGATCTTCAGCAAAGAAGAAAGCAGCGTCATCCAGGCGGGCCACTAACACTTTTTCATTACCGGCAATAACATTTTCCAGATATTCTTGATTACCATTTCGCACAGCAATAAAATTAGGAGCCAAACTGCCATCTTTTTTACGCACATAAAAATACCGTTGATTATCCTTCATCGAAGTGATCAGCACTTCTTCCGGCATTTCTAAATACTTTTCTGAAAATTTGCCAGCAAAAGCCGTGGGATATTCTACTAAATTATTTACTTCTTCTAACAGTACTTCATCCACGTCTACTTGCCAGTTATTTTCGGCAGCGAGTGCGGCAATTTGTTGACGGATTAAATTTTTCCGTTCCTGGGCATCTACAATAACATAATCATCCGCCAAAGCCTTTTGATAATCTTGTGCTGTAGCTAAAGTAATGTTACTACCCAAAAAACGATGTCCCCGGGTTTGATTATTAGCCGTAATATTTAATAATTTCAGATCAATAACTTGTTGATCCAACATGGCTACTAGCCAATGAATAGGGCGAATATAAGCAAAATCAAATTTATTCCAACGCATACGGGTAGGAAAAGTCATCGCTTTAATTGGTTCTATCAGGCCTTGCAATACTTGGACAGCAGATTGACCTGCAATATGTTTTTGGACATAGACATATTCTGTACCTTTTACGTCTTGAAAATAAATATCGTCGGTTGTCATTTTTTGTCCTCGCACAAAACCTTGCGCTGCTTTACTCCAATGACCTTCTTTGTCCAGAGCAATTTTTTTAGCCGGACCTTTCACAGCAATATTTTCATCTGGCTGTTGATCAGCCAATTCATGGACTAATACCGCCAAACGCCGCGGAGTTGAATAAGCCTGAATGTCTTGAAATTCTAATTTCTGCACTGTTAAATAATCACTTACCCGCTGTTTTAATTGTAAGCTGGCAGAACTAACTACATGAGCCGGCATTTCTTCCAAGCCAATCTCTAATAAAAATGTTTTTCCCATTATTTATTTTTCATCTCCTTTAAAATTTTACTCCGTTGAGCTTCATCTAGGAGCGGAAAACCTAATTTTTGACGTTCGGCAACGAAAGCTTGTGCTACTTGATGAGCCAAAGAACGAATACGATGCATAAACCCGGCCCGTTCTGTAACAGAAACCGCCTTGCGTGCATCTAACAAATTAAAGGTATGACTACATTTTAAAATATAATCATAAGCTGGATGAACCAAACCCAAAGCAATTAGGCGTTTAGCCTCACTTTCATAATTATCAAAAAATTTAAATAACATTTGTGGATCACTAATTTCAAAGGAATATTTGGAATGTTCATATTCCGGTTCCTTAAAAATATCACCATAATGGACGCCATTGCCCCACTCCAAGTCAAAAACCGAATTGACATCTTGAATATAAGAGGCTAAACGCTCTACACCGTACGTAATCTCGCTAGTTACCGGATTAACACTGAGACCGCCCACTTGTTGAAAATAAGTAAATTGACTGACTTCCATACCATCCAGCCAGACTTCCCAGCCGACACCGGCACAGCCCATGGAAGGATTTTCCCAATTATCTTCGACAAAACGAATATCATGTTCTAATGGATCAATCCCCAAGGTTTTCAAACTATCTAAATAATACTCTTGAATAGCCAAGGGTGAAGGCTTCATTACTACTTGAAACTGATGATGTTGATATAAGCGGTTGGGATTAGCGCCATAACGACCATCTGCCGGACGTCGGGAAGGTTCTACATAAGCTGCATTCCATGGTTCCGGACCAATAGCCCGTAAAAAAGTATAGGGACTCATGGTTCCGGCACCTTTTTCTGTATCATAAGCCTCCATCAACATGCAACCCTTTTGGGCCCAAAATTTTTGTAAGGTCAAAATCATCTCTTGAATATTTAATTTTTTTACCATTGTCTTAATTTACCTCACTTTATTGCACTTAAACATTTATAATATTATGTCTGTTCAATTCCACAAAAAAAGTCCCTATGCAATAATTTGCATAGGGACGAATTTCTTCGCGGTTCCACCCTACTTCAGGAATACCCTGCACTTTCAGAAAATATTAAAATGTTTATTTCCGCCAAATTTACTTACGTGCTTCCACCATTCACGCTCGCTATTTATCTACTCCAATATTCTAGCATCTTAAAATATCCTGTCAACCTCAGATTTGCCAGTGATCCATCTGATCCAAAAATTTTTTACTCTTCGGATAAACTCCCACACTATCACGATAAATAGCATCAATTGTCTGCCGTAATTGCGCCTTAATATTTGCACTCACTTTAATTTGACCAATCCGTTGTAAATCGATTTGGGCAAATAATCGTAAATAAGAGACTGCTTTCGGTGCTAAGTGCAACCGATGTTCATCTTCTGCCCAATGTTTTTGACAAATGATACCTGCTTTAACTAGCGAATAATCAAAAATGCCCTGCGTTTCTCCTCCAATAACACACGAGTGCCAATTTGGTTGGACTCCAAATGGTTGCAATAATTGAATCTCAATGATATTAGTAATAATTTGCGCATCCAAGCCTTGATCAATCAACTTGGTAGCCTGCATGAGTTTGTTAAACCACAATAACTGCGGTTCACCAGCTGCAAAAGCTCTTAAGACAAGATCATAAATATAGGACGTATAAGCATTCAAACGCAGATCGGTTGCAATTTTCTCAAACTGCTGTACTTGGAGTGCATCATTTAAAAAGGAGAACCCCCGTCTATTGATGGATCCTTGATATTTACCGTAAGTAAAAGGTAGCGCCAAATAGTGTTTTTTGGAACGCGGTTTTTTTACTCCCCGCAGCCAAAAAGTGATAATTCCAAAGCGGTCAGTGAAAACATAGAGTAATTGATCATTGTCTAAGTAATCCTGGCTACGCAACACCAATCCGTGAAATACTTGATTACGAACTAGCGGCATTATTTTAAATCCTTCAGTTGATATCCGACTCGTTGTAAGAATAACGGATCATTCCGCCAGTTTTTTTGAACCTTGATCCATAATTGCAGGTTAATTTTTTCTCCCAATAAGCGTTCAATCTTTTCCCGTGATCGAATACCAATATTTTTAATCATTGTACCTTTTTGGCCAATTAAAATTTTTTTTTGGCTCGCACGTTCAGCATATATTGTTGCCTCAATTTGCAATTTCCCATTAATCCGCTGATTCATTTGCTCAACTACGACAGCAACAGAATGCGGAACCTCTTGCTGGGTTAATTCAAGGATTTTTTCGCGAATTATTTCTGCAACGACAAAATATTCGGGATGATCACTCAACTGTTCTTGCGGATAATATTGTGGTCCTTGCGGCAAATATTTGATCAATGTCTTTAATAATTCTGCAACATTATTACCTTGAGTGGCCGAGATCGGAACAACCTCTTGAAATTTTAATAAATTATTATATTGTTCAATTAACGGTAATAAACTGTCAGGGTGAACCAAATCAATCTTATTAATAACTAAAAACAGCGGTTGACTAATAGTTTGCAAACGTTTTATGATATCTTGCACATTCGCATCGATTTTCGTATCTGCATTAACCATTAGTAAAACTACATCAACATCTTGCAAAGCCGAAAAAGCGGCTGTGTCCATATAATTGTCCAAGCTGTTTTTGGGCTGATGAACGCCCGGAGTATCAATAAAAACAATCTGCTCTTGATCAGTCGTATAAATTCCTTGAATTTTATTACGGGTAGTTTGTGATTTGGGAGAAATTATTGCAATTTCACTACCTAAGATACGATTCATCAAAGTTGATTTGCCGACATTGGGCTCTCCCATTAGGGCCACAAAGCCCGAATGAAAATTATTTTGCATGTTTTAAATCCTCCGCGCTAAAAGCTCCCGGCAGTAATTCAGCCACAGTTAATTGGCGACATTTTCCGGCCTGATTAGTTAAATAAACTGGCATGGTAGGAGCACAAAATTCACTCATAACCTGGCGACAAGTGCCACAGGGAAAAATGACGTCTTCTGTAGTGCCGGTAATTAAGAGAGCCTGAAAATCTCGTTGACCAGCCGCAATCGCCGAAAAAAAGGCAGTTCTCTCTGCACAATTAGTGGCTCCATAGGCAGCATTTTCAATGTTGCAACCTTGATAAATCCGACCATTAGAAGCTAAGAGCGCTGCCCCCACAGGAAAATGGGAATAAGGCACATAAGCGCGAGTTAGCATTTTTGTAGCTACTTGATACAAAGTTTGAGGAATCATTTGCTCACTACCGTTTCAATCCAAAATCATTTAAAATTTGTTTTTGTAAACCAAACATAACTTCTGCTTCTGCTTTTTGAATATGATCATAACCGGACAAATGTAATAACCCGTGGACCACAGTATAACCAAATTCTCGCTCAAAACTATGACCATACTCTTGAGCGTGCTGTCGTACAACTTCGGGGCAGATAAATAAATCCCCAATATCACGGGGCAAACCAAATTCTTGTTCCAATGCTTGGGTACTGATGCCGGCATCATCACCATCTTCTAAAGCAAAACTGATGACATCAGTCGGGCGATCAGTTTGCCGATATTGCCGATTAATCTCCTGAATCTTTGCTGGAGTACAAAAAGTAATGGAAGCTTCCGTATTTTCCGGCAAAGAAATTTTTTGTGCTCCATAATTAAATAATTTCTCAGCTAGCTGTCGATGCTCTTCATCAACTAAATTGTGATCATCGTAAATCGCTAAATCCATGAACTACTCCTTTGTGTTTTGGGCATACGCCTTGATAATTTCCGCTACTACAGGGTGGCGGATAACGTCGCTAGCTTGAAAATCAACAAACCCAATATGAGGCAAATGACGCAAAAGTTGTTGTGCTTGTAAAAGTCCACTACGCGAATGCCGTGGCAAATCTATCTGGGTTATATCACCGTTAACTACCATCCGCGAATTAAAACCTAGTCGGGTTAAAAACATCTTCATTTGTTCTTGGGTTGTATTTTGTGCCTCATCCAAAATAACAAAAGCCTCATCTAATGTCCGTCCCCGCATATAAGCCAAAGGAGCAATTTCAATTACTCTACGTTCCAATAAACGTCCTGTATGGTCACGTCCCATAATGGCATATAGAGCATCATATATCGGTCGTAAATAAGGATCAACTTTTTCTTTTAAATCACCAGGCAAAAATCCCAGATTTTCGCCTGCTTCCACTGCAGGTCTAGTTAGAACTAAACGCTGTACCTGACCTTTTTTTAAAGCAGATACGGCCATCACTACCGCTAAATAAGTCTTGCCGGTACCCGCAGGCCCAATGCCAAAAGTTATATCATGATGTTTAATGGTTTGAATATACTTACGTTGGCCCAAATTGCGAACTCGAATTGGTTTGCCCTTTGCATCAGTTAATAAAACTTGGTTATATAAATCTTCAAAATAATCCAGTTTATCTGCTTGCGCCATTCGGGCAGCACTAATTACATCTGTTTCACCAATTTGAATTCCAGAATGTAATAAGTTAACCAAATGTTTTAAAATCTCTGCTACGAGATTAACACTGGCTTTTTCACCCTGTAGATCCACGTGATCGCCAAAAGGATGAATATTAATCTGAAATTGTTCTGCTAATAACTCTAAGTTAGCATCATTAACACCAAAAATAACCGCATCAGCATTATTAAATAATTTAAAAGTTTTCGTTGTTGTTGTCAAACACATCTGCTCCAGTCATTTAATACCACATATTTTAATACCAATTTATGTAAAAGAAAAGGCTGGGACTATACTAGCGTCCCAACCCTTTTAATGCAATAAATCTTTAACCATCTGGTTAACCTTGTTACCGTCAGCCTTGCCCTTAACCTGCGGCATCACGGCTTGCATCAACTTTCCAAAATCTGCTTTAGAAGTTGCACCGATTTTTGCAGCAGTTTGTTGAACAATCTCTTGAACCTCAGCTTCAGATAATTGTTGCGGCATATATCGGCTTAACACTTGTATTTGGGCCTTGGTATCTGCCACAAGGTCTTCACGATGAGCCTTTTCAAACTCAGCCAAAGAATCCTTTTGTTGTTTCATTTGTGAAACAACTACCTGCAATTCCTCTTCAGAATTCAATTCATGTCCAAGCTCAATTTTCTTGTTCATTAAGGCTGATTTAAGCATTCTGATAACAGATAGAGCCGTTTTATCATGACTTTTCATAGCGGCCTTTAAGTCTGCCATTAATCGATTAGTGAGGGACATCTACAGATCACTCCTCAATCTTAACGTCTTTTCCTCTTCTTATTACGCTTCCGGGCAGCTTCAGATTTCAATTTACGCTTGACACTCGGCTTCTCGTAAAACTCACGCTTGCGATATTCTTGAAGAGTACCACTCTTAGAAACAGAACGTTTAAACCGACGAAGAGCATCATCAAGAGACTCGTTCTCACGAACAACTGTCTTAGCCATATGATATCCCTCCTTCCGATTACTTACGTAACTGCTTTTTGCAACAGTTCTTATATAGTATAACAAAACAATTTCCAACTTGAAACAATAATCCGCGAGTTTCAGTAGCTTTTTTTTTTTAAAAATGATAATTTAAGTTTAATTAGGAGGAAAATCACTTATGAAACAAATAGTCTATGCACTTTCGGACTCTTCAGGAGAAACGGCCACAATTTTTTCTCGTTCGATGATCGCCCAATTTCCCATGCTAGAAATTGAGCAAAAACGGTTTTCATTTATTCAAAATCTTCAAACCTTAAAGGAAATTTTTCACCAAGCTAAAAAAGATCAGGCCATTGTGTTTTATACTTTGAATAATCCCGAGTATGATCAAATGGTAAAAGAAATCACTCAAAGCCAACAAATTTTAGCCTTTGACATTTTAAACCCTTATTTAAAGAAAATCGAAGCTTATACCAATCAGAAAGCTTCCCGCGAAATTGGGGCAGCTCGTAAATTAAGTGCACAATACTTTAAGCGAATCAAAGCGATTGATTTTGCAGCAGAAAATGATGACGGCAAAAATCCTAAAAGTATCTTAGATGCTGATATTGTTGTTTTGGGAGTTTCCCGTACTTCTAAAACGCCTTTATCGTTTTTCTTAGCTAATAAAAATTACAAAGTAACTAATATTCCTCTGGTTCCTTCAGTAGAAGCGCCCGCTGAATTATGGCAAATTGATCACAAAAAAATTGTTGGTTTAACTACTAACGAAAATATCTTACAAAAAATTCGTCAAGAGCGGATGCTGGCCTACGGTTTACAAGCCACTACCAACTATTCTGATACAGCCAAAATTCATGCAGAATTAAACTATGCCAACAGTTTATACAAAAAATTAAATTGCTTAGTAATTAATGTAGCAAACCGTTCAATTGAAGAAACGGCAGCCATTATTGAAAATAAATTAAATTTTGATAAGGTCTGACAACAATGGTCAAAATTACAACTGGATATCTTGAATTTCATAATTATCGAACATTTTATCGAATTGTCGGAGAACAAAAATTTCAAAAACCTCCGCTATTATTACTTCATGGCGGACCGGGTTCCACTCATAATTATTTTGAAGCCTTAGACGACTTAGCTTATGATGGCCAACAGCTGATCATGTATGATCAGCTCGGTTGCGGTTTATCATCAATGCCTAATCAACCAAATCTTTGGCACCCTAAGACTTGGGTCGAAGAATTAATCGCTTTAAGAAAGCATTTACATTTAAACAAAATCCATCTTTTGGGTCAATCGTGGGGAGGAATGTTAGCTTTAATTTATCTGTGTGATTATGACCCCAGCGGTATCCAAAGTCTGATTTTAGCCAGTACTTTATCGTCGGCTCAATTATGGGAACAAGAACAAAGACGATTAATTACCTACATGAGCCCTCAGGATCAACAAGCAATTAAAAATGCGGAAAAAAGCCAAAATTATCAAGCACCAGATTATCTCAAAGCTAATCAACACTTTATGCAGCAACACGCTTTAGATCCGGCCACTGAACAAAAGTTTTCTTTTCTAAAACGCCCTAAAAAACAAGGTACTCAAGCATATTTAACCGCCTGGGGTCCTAATGAATATACTCCCACCGGAACTTTAAAGGATTTTGATTATACCAATCAGCTCCAACAGATTCAAGTTCCAACTTTAATTACCAGCGGAACAAATGATTTGTGTACACCGTTAATTGCGAAAACCATGTATGATCATCTTCTCAATGCTACCTGGCACTTATTTGCCCACAGTCGTCATATGGCTTTTATCGATGAGCCTGAATTATATCTACAAATTTTAGACGAGTGGCTACAACAACATGCAACGCCAAAATAACCTTAAAAGTCTTCGATAAAATAATCTTATCGAAGACTTTTTTAATGAAGCACTGAATTATTTAATTATTTTGTGATTCGGATCTAAGAAATTAATAATAAGAATCAACAGCAACAAAATTGCGACCACTAAAAAGACAGCATGTAAGCCTTGTAAAACTACAAGATTAATAGCTAGTTGATTCTTAAATTGGTGATAATTAGAAGCACTCACAGCACGATTTAAAGTACCTAAAGAAATAGATCCGCGATTATTTACTAAAACAATATTAAAAACTGCTCCATAAATACCGGTCATAATTGTTTGTCCTAAAGAGCGTCCTAAAGTAATCATACCACTGGCTTCTCCTACTAAATTCGGTCTTACTAAGTGCTGGGCTAAAATTGTATTCATACTAATAACAATGCCTAATCCCAGACCATTAACGCCGGCAATAAGATAAAACATCCAGACAGGAAAGGCCGTTGATGCAAACAGTAAGGAACTATAAAAAACTAACTCCAAAACCGCAATTAGTAAAACTACCCTTTTAGGAACAAAACGTGTCATCAATCTACCTACCAAAAACGATCCCACCAGCCACATAACGGAACTGGAACTAACAACCATGCCGGCCATTGAAGCAGGCAAATGATAGATGGATTGAAGCCAAATAGGAAAATAGACCTGATAAGAAATCAATACCCCACTAAAAAGCATGATCGTGACCACTTGGATAGTAAAAGTTTTATTAGAAAACATCTGCGGCTCAATTAAAGGATCAGCAACCTGATGTTCCCATTTAGCCAGCAATAATAACAAAACTAATCCGATTAGAAATAATCCAATCGCTGGCCAAAAATAAGTAGACAGAGTTTGAACTGCTATTAGTAGGCATAATAAACCTAGAGTTAACAGCCCAATTCCCGACCAATCAATGGTTAAATTTTGAGAGGTGGTCTGTTTTTGCACATAACCCAGCCCCATTAAACCAAATACCAGAATTCCTAAGGGGATATTAACAAAAAAGACCCAATGCCAAGACAGTTTATCCACTAAAAATCCGCCTAATAAAGGTCCAATCAAAGACGATAAAGCCCAGGCAGTATTATTTAAAGCTAAAATCTGAGCTCTTTTCTCAAAACTAAAATAGTCGGCAATAATCGTAAAGGTTAGCGGCATAATGGCTCCTGCCCCTAATCCTTGAACGAGTCGAGCGCCTATCAACCAGCCAATATTACCGGCTAGACCGCTCCCTAAAGAACCAAGCGTAAATAAAATAACTCCCCATTGAAAAACCGGCTTACGGCCTAGACTGTCGGCTAGTTTTCCGCAAATCGGAGTACTAATCGCAGTGGTAAAAAGATAAGCACTCATAATCCAGCTTTGAAAGGCTAAACCATGTAATTCACTAATAATCTGTGGTAAAGCGGTCGTCACAATGGTTACTTCCACCGAAGTCATAAAACTGGCCATAAAAATTGCGGTCATTACTAAAATTCGCTGCTGGAAACGAGACATATGTTGCTGCAAACTTGTCACCTCATCCTCAAAATCTAAATTTTACTCATAACTAATTGCCGCTTTGGGATTTCAGCTACTAACTGCTACTTAAACGCTGCTGCATTTGCGGATCAAATTGCTGTTCTTGCAGCATTTTAATTTCGGATGCGTAAGGAGCCACTGCTTTTTTAGGATTTTGTGCTAATGGAACATAAGGAGTTTCCATAACTTTTGGAATGGCGGCTAATTGCGGATGATGACAAATATAGTTTAGTGCTTTAAACCCAATTTGACCAAAACCAATATTAGTATGGCGATCTTTATGCGACCCTCGACCGTTTTTGGAATCATTTAAATGAATCATGGCCAAGCGGTCAAGTCCGATAATTTTATCAAATTCTAATAAAACCCCGTCAAAATCATTTACGATATCATAGCCTGCATCATGCACATGACAAGTATCAAACGTAATTGCTAATTGCTCATTATTTGGTGTCAGGTCAATAATTTGGGCTAATTGCTCAAAGGTCGCACCGATTTCAGTGCCCTTGCCTGACATAGTTTCTAAAGCAATTTTGACTTGAAGCTGACTCTTTAAAACCTCCTGTAAACCCTGGGCAATTGATTTTATTGCAACTGGCGCCCCCAATCCCACATGGGCTCCCGGATGAAAACTTAATGCTTCAACTTGCAAGGCTGCACACCGTTGTATTTCCGCCTGTAAAAAATCTATTGCAAATTCATATTTAGAAAGATCTTTGGTATTACCCAGATTAATAATATAAGGCGCATGTCCCATAATCCGTTGAATTTGATGCTGTTTTAAATAATGCCAGCCTTGAGTAATATTCATTTGACTAGTAGGTTTACGACGACTATTTTGCGGAGCACCTGTAAAAATCATCATCGTATTAGCGCCATAACTAACTGCCTGTTGTGCTGCACCCAGCAGCATTTTGTCACCACTCATGCTTACATGGCAACCTAAAATCATTTTCTCACTTCCGGATCTAATAAATATGTTCTTGGTAAAAACGTCCCATAATTAGTTTAGCCTCTGTCATACTTACAAAAGCATAGGGATCAGAATCCTGCAAAGCCTGACGAAATAGCGGCAATTCATATTGTGAAATCACCGTGAACAGCATTGTTTTTGAAGAATGCTGATAAGCACCTTCGACATCGTGCACTATCGTAATTCCCCGCCGCATCTCATTTTGAATCTCTGTAATCACTTTATCCGGATGAGAAGTGACAATTATCACCTGTAATTTTTGATTACGGGTATATAAACTATCAATCACACGGCCATTTACAAAAATACTTAAAATAGTATATAGGGCTTGAACCCAGCCAAATAAGCAGCCGGCGCCTAACACTACCAAAATATTAAAAGCAATGTTAATAGTACCCACGCTTTTTCCCAATTTTTTGCGCAGTACAATACTAATAATATCCAATCCTCCGGTTGACATCTCGTTTTTTAAAGCCAAACCTGTACCCACACCATTAAATAAACCACCGAAAATAGCACAAATGATTGGGTCAAATTTAACTTCTACCGGCGGAATTATATGCAAAAGGAAGGTAGACAAGATAACCGCCACAATTGTGTAAAAAGTAAACTCATGGCCAATCTTTTTCCAAGATAGAATTAATAATGGTAAATTAAGGGTAGCGTAAAGCACTGGCACGCCAATGGTAAAAGGCAGCCAGTGCTGACTGATAGTAGAAATTAACTGGGCTAAACCCGTAATGCCAGAGCCATAAATTTTTCCTGGATTCCAAAAAACATTAACTGCAACGGAAACACATAAAGCATAAATTAAAGCGAACGACAATTTAGCTATATTGCGATATCGTCGAGCAATTTTTTCTAATTCATTCATAAATATAGTTTAATCCTCACAAGATAATTCCGTTACATACTTTAACATAAATTAGGCATCGGTATCAGGTGTTTCTACATATTTTAAATATTCGGCATATCCTTTCTCGGACATCTGCTTTTGAGGAATGAACTTTAAAGCCGCCGAATTGATACAATAACGTAAACCACCTGTAGATTTGGGGCCGTCAGTAAAGACATGTCCTAAATGAGAATCCGCCTGTGGACTTCGCACCTCTGTGCGCTGCATTCCGAAACTGGAATCTGATTTTTCTGTTAAAGGAGTAATGGGACGACTAAATGCAGGCCAGCCACAACCGGAATCATATTTAGCACTGGAAGCAAATAATGGTTCCCCGCTGACAACATCCACATAAATTCCCGGTTCAAAGAAATTATCATAACGATTATTAAAGGGTTTTTCGGTAGCATTTTGCTGAGTGACAGCATATTGTTCCAGGGTTAATTCTTGTTTTTGCTTTTCATACATAACAAACACTCTCCTTTTTAGTAATTTTAACTAAAATAAAGGTGTTGAGGGGTAAATATAAACTATTTTTTAATATCTAAATGCAAGTCAGCTAATTGTCGCTCGGCAACAGCTGAAGGGGCATGCATCATCGGCTCAGTAGCTTTGGAATTCTTCGGAAAGGCAATTACATCACGAATATTTTCTCGATGCGATAAAAGCATTGCAAAGCGATCCAAACCAAGAGCTAAGCCGCCATGCGGTGGAAAGCCATAATCTAAAGCTTCCAACAAAAAGCCAAACTGTTCTTGGGCCCGCTCTTGGCTAAAGCCTAAGGCCCGAAACATTTTTTCTTGAATTGCTCGTGTATGAATACGAATTGAACCGCCACCCAGCTCGAAGCCATTTAAGACAATATCATAGCTTTGAGCATGGGCCTGATGCGGATCAGTATCTAACAACTCCAAATCTTCTTCATTAGGCATTGTAAAGGGATGATGGGCCGATACCCAGCGCTGAATACCTTCATCATATTCAAACAGGGGCCAGTCTACTACCCACAAGAAGTTATACTGATTATCGTCATATAAATGCAAATCTTTGGCAAAGTATTTACGCAAATATCCTAAAGAATCAGCACAAACTTTTTTAGAATCTGCGACAAATAAAACTAAATCGTTATCTGCCAATTCTAATCTTGCAGTTAAAGCAGCCGCTTGTTTTACCAAAAATTTAGCCACTGGTCCATGAAATTCACCCTGTTCTACTTTTAACCAAGCTAAACCATGTGCCCCAAATCTGGTAATGTAGGCTTGTTGTTCGTCCAGACGTTTGCGGGAATACTTTGCCGCAGCATTTTTTACAACGATTGCCTTTACTTGGCCGCCATCAGCAATTGCCTTTTGAAAGACTTTAAATTCACTTTCACTGAACAAATCACTTAAATCTTGCAATTCCATGCCAAAACGTGTATCCGGCTTATCCGAACCATAACGCGCCATGGCTTCATTCCAAGTAATCCGCGGAAAAGGTAATTTCACAGTTACCCCTACAGCCTGCTGCATGATTTGCGCAATCAAGCCTTCAGTGTAATCTTGAATTTGCTTCGCACTTAAAAAACTGGTCTCTAAGTCAATTTGGGTAAACTCCGGCTGCCGATCTCCTCGTAAATCTTCATCACGAAAACAACGAGCAATTTGATAATATTTATCAAAACCAGCTCCCATAAGTAATTGTTTAAACAGCTGCGGTGATTGCGGCAAAGCATAAAAATTACCCGGATAAACTCGTGATGGAACTAAATAGTCACGGGCTCCCTCAGGAGTAGACTTGGCCAAATCAGGTGTTTCAATATCAATAAAGCCTTGCTGATCCAAATAAGAATGAGCTGCAGCAGTAATACGCGCTCGGGTTCGAATAGACTGTTGCATTTCTGGACGACGTAAGTCTAAATAACGGTATTTGAGCTTTGTATCTTCAGTGGCATCTACCTGATCTTCAATATTAAAAGGAATAGTTTTAGCCTTATTTAGAATTTTCAACTGGCTCACTTCTACTTCCACATGACCAGTTGCCATTTGTTCATTAATAGTAGCTTTAGAGCGGGCTACTACCTGGCCTTCAATGCTGATAACGTCTTCTGCATGCAATTTGGCAGCTTGAACAAAAGCTTGATCGCCGTATTTTTGACTAAAAACTAACTGCACAATTCCTTCGCGATCTCTCAAATCTACAAAAATTAAATTACCTAAATTACGCTGTTTTTGCACCCAACCTGCTAAAGTTACTTTTTGACCCATATACTCTTGAGTGATTAGTCCACAATAATTAGTTCTTTGCATGTTTTACCCCTTTTTTATTTTCGCAATTAATTCTGTTAAATCATCTAGATGAACTAAAGTCTCTTGACCATCCTGCATCCTTTTCAACTGTGCCGTTTGTGCAGCCAATTCTTGCTCACCCAAGGTCAAAGTAAAACGGGCGTGCAAGCGATTAGCCTGCTTAAATTGTGCTTTTACTTTTTTAGCTAAGTAATCACGTTCGGCGGAAATGTCTGCCCAGCGTAATTGGGATAACAATTTGGCAACAGCTACGGTCACTGTCTCATCTACAGTAACCAAATAAATATCCGGAGAAGATAACTGCGGCAAATTATGGGTTTGCGCTTGTAAAACCAATAATAAGCGCTCCACTCCCATGCCAAAACCAACTCCGGCAACATCAGGTCCCCCTAATTCTGCTACTAAGCCGTTATAGCGGCCCCCGGCAATTAAGGTCATCTCTTTATTGCCAAAGGCTGGACTAGTCATCATAATTTCAAAAATAGTGTGATTATAATAATCTAATCCGCGCACCATATTGTGATCAATTTCGTAATTAATATTTAAAGCCGTTAATAACTCTTGAACTTGATCAAAATGAGCTTGCGCCGCTGTTGTTAAATAATCTAAAATTGAGGGTGCTCCGGCAACAATCTCTTGATCCTGTGGATCTTTACTATCCAAAATCCGCAATGGATTTTTGTGTAAACGTACTTGTGAATCGGCACTTAATTGTGCAGCCAAAGGCGTTAAATAATCAACCAAAGCTTGATGATAATTCTGGCGTGTTTCTTGGTCTCCTAAAGTATTAATAACTATTTTATAATCAGTTAAACCTAACTCCTGCAAAAAATTGCTGGCCATAGCAATGGTTTCCACA
Source organism: Bombilactobacillus mellis (assembly GCA_013346905.1). GTDB lineage: Bacteria > Bacillota > Bacilli > Lactobacillales > Lactobacillaceae > Bombilactobacillus > Bombilactobacillus mellis_A. Next base: position 819,675 of record JAAEDX010000001.1, on the reverse strand, counting down.
TCAATTTCCGGACGATCACTGCCTAAAGCCTCTACTCCAATTTGATGAAATTGTCGTTGGCGGCCAGATTGCGGACGTTCATAACGGAACATCGGCCCATGATACCAGACTTTATAAGGATGTATTTGATCAGGGCCAAACAACTTATTCTCGACATAAGCTCGAACCACTCCAGCTGTTCCTTCAGGCCGCAAGGCTACATGTCTTTGACCTTTATCCTGAAAATCGTACATTTCTTTTGATACAATATCTGAACTATCACCAGAGGAACGGGCAAAAACATCATATTGTTCCAATAATGGTGTGCGAATTTCATGATATTGATAATTCTGGAAAACCCGTTGAGCAGTAGCCTCTAAATATTGCCACTGTTCACTTTCTCCTGGCAGAATATCAACCATACCTTTTAACTTTTGATAACGCACCGTGGTTCCTCCTTCAAAAACTTGCTTAAACTAGTTATTATCAATCTTAGCACACCTCTTTTTAATCGCAAACTAGCAATTATGCTCTTAAGAGCCGAGATTTTTCGCTGATATTGGCAACACATAATAAATTACCATCATCATTATTAAAGTCAAGGCGCGCTCGGGGAAAATAATCATCAAAAAAGCAAGATAACTCTTTTTAAAAATATTGCTTGTGACGGTTAAATAGCTATATGTATAGCTATTTAATCGTGAATATTATAATATAAATAAGAAAGTTTAATCTTAAATGGGATGTTAATTAATGAAATTGCGTAGAAGCGACCGCCGCCAGAAACGCCAGCAGCAGTGGTTATGGGGAATTATTATTATTTTAATTACTTGTTCCAGTCTTTCAACCTTAGCTATGGCTCAGGCTAATCAGCTGGTCGTCAAGGCCAATTTTTTAAATGTACGTATTGGCCCTAGTCTTTCTTATGAAACTTTGACCCGTGTTAAACGCGGGGAAACCTTAACTATTTTAAGTAAAAAAAATCAATGGTATCAGGTTCGCCTAGCAGGTGATAAGATCGGCTGGGTTGCCAGCTGGTTAATTGATAATAATGAAGCCAATACTTCCAGCAATACTATCGGCATCATTAAAGCGCCGAATACTAATGTTCAAAAATATCCCCAAAATGATTCTGAAGTTTTAGGAACTTTAGCCCAACTTCAAAAGGTTAATATTGTTTATACCCAAAATAATTGGAGTCAAATTTTGTTTAACGATACCGTGGGTTGGGTTCCTAATTCCGAGCTGATTATAACTGACAAAATCGCCCAAAACATTTGGAACAACCACCACCAAAAGTCCACCATTCGCTCAGTTACAACTTTGCAAAACAATACTAAGATTTTAGCTAAACCAGATCCCGACAGCAAAGTTATAGCTCATATTACTGATAAAACCACCCTTCCTTATCTGGGCAAAGAAGGAGATTTTTATAAGATTCGATTAAACTCGGGGGAATCGGGCTATATTGCCAGCTGGCTCGTTTCTATTTCCAGTTCCGAACATGCAGTTAAAAGCGCCGCAACCAAACTATCTGAAGCCACTATTGTGATTGATCCCGGCCACGGGGGTGCAGATACGGGCGCTTTAACCAACAATCAAAAACATACTGAAAAAGGTTATACTCTAAATACCGCTAAACGCCTTAAAAAACAACTGCAACAGACTGGAGCTAATGTAATCCTAACCCGCAATAATGATAGCGACCTGGATTTAGCCTCCCGAGCACGTTTGGCTAATAAACTGAATGCCGACGTATTTCTCAGTTTGCATTTTGATTCCACACCTGTTGCCAGCAAGGCTTCTGGAATTACCACTTACTATTACTCCGGAAAAAAAGATCGACCGCTTGCTCAAAGTATTCATAAACAATTCCAAGATCTTCCCTTGCCTGATCGGGGTCTACGCTTTGGCGATTACGAAGTCATTCGAGAAAATGAACAACCGGCTGTCTTAATCGAAGGCGGATATTTAAATAACAAACACGATAATAAGCAAATTGCTAATCCTGAATACCGACAAAAACTAGCCATGGGTATTGCGCAAGGATTAAGCGATTATTTTAAATAATAAAAGTGGAAGGAATCATCCTCCCACTTTTTCTTTCTTAATGTGTAAATAAAGGAATTATTTGTGTTAAATTTTGAACCACATAATCGGCATTTGGGGCATCATGTAATTGATCAACATCAAAATAAATAGTCGTTAGCTGAGCATTCTGCCCCGCTTGGACATCCAAAGAGCGATCCCCAATCATGGCAGTAGCTGCTCGATTTAGATTATACTTTTGGACTAAATAATTCAATGCCGCCGGATCCGGCTTACGTGCAAAAACAGATGTACTTGTAATAATCTGCGTAAAATATGATTGAACCTGTTGCTTGGCTAATAACTTAATCGCCAAATCATCACGATGAGTCCACAAAAAGTTATGACCACCTTGGGCTACAATTACTTGTAACGTCTGAGCCGCTCCCGCTACTAATTGAATATTGGTTTGATTTTGATGATCAATATTTTGAAAATGTTGATAAACTTCATCAAAATCCGGACTGAGTTCCAATTTTTGTAAATATGATTTTACGGAATGCAATTTAATGAAACGATACACCTCTTGCATATTAGGCTGCGGATAATCAAAGTCATAAAAAGTCTGTTGTAAACTCTTCAAAATTCCCGTATAAGTATCGGCTAAAGTACCATCAAAATCCCAAATTGCTGTCTGTAAAACCATAATTACCTCTCATAAATAATTGTTAACGGACCATCATTAACTAATTCCACTTGCATGTCGGCTCCAAAAACTCCAGTTTGTACATCACAGCCGTTGGCTCGTAATTTTTCATTAAACAATTCGTAAAGCCTTTCTGCTTGTTGCGGATTTAAAGCATCAACAAAACTCGGCCGATTGCCTTTGGCAGTATCAGCATAAAGCGTAAATTGCGAAACTGATAAGATCTGTCCTTGAACGTCATTAATGGCTAAATTAATTTTGCCATTCTGATCCGAAAAAATTCTACTTTTACTAATTTTGCGAGCTAAATAGTCCACTGTTTGTTCATCATCATTTTGTCCAAAACCAACTAGTAGCAAGGCCCCATTTTTAATCTGAGCTACTCTTTTTTGGGCAATCGTGACGCTGGCCCGTTGTACCCGCTGTAAAACTACTTTCATGCTATCTTCCTCAATTAATTACTCTTTTAACATTGTAAACATCCGGAATATTATTGATTTTAGTCATAATATCCTTAAGATGCATTAAATTACGCACACCCACTGTTAAGGTTACATGTGCCATGCGATCATGATCCATGCGGCCATTAACATCATTTAACATATTGGTTTGCTTATTAACCACCTGCAAAATATCATTTAATAAACCATTACGGTTAAAACCAAAAATTTCTAATTTTACAAGGTAGTGATGATTTTGAATATTACCCCAACTGGCTTCAATTAACCGTGCCTTTTGATCTTCCTCTTGGATATTAGGACAATTCTGGCGATGAATGGTTACTCCTCGGCCTTTGGTAATATAGCCGACAATCTCATCACCGGGTATCGGAGTACAGCATTTAGCCATATGAATTAAAAGATTGGCCACACCTTGAATATGGATTTCCCGTTCTTGAGTTTCCGAATCATTATCATTATGTTCACTGGAATGCTCTTCTTTAGTTTTAGCAGATTTAGCTGCTTCACCCATAACTTGGTCTTCATATTCGGCCTTTTTTTGTTGGGCTTGTTTTTTGCGTTCCGCTTCTGTCAGTCTATTAACAACACCGATCACCGAAACTTCACCGTAACCTACTGCTGCTAATAATTCATCTTCAGTCGTAAAATTATAACGTTCCAAAACCGGCTGTAAAGCTTTTTTACTAAGATAATTCTTCGGAGCAAAATTACGATCAAGTAACTCCCGCTCAATCTTATTACGCCCAGTTTCGATGTTCTGTTGACGATCCACACTCTTAAAGTAACGTTTAATTTTATTGCGGGCCCGCGTTGTATAAACAATATTCTCCCAATCCCTGCTCGGAGCAGCATTAGATTGTGTAAGCATTTCTACAATATCACCATTACGTAACTTATAATCTAAAGGAACAATTTTGCCGTTAATTTTGGCGCCAATGGTATGATTACCCACTTCTGTATGCACCTGATAAGCAAAATCCAAAGGTATTGCCCCTTTAGGCAGCTCCATTACTTCGCCTTTAGGAGTAAAAACATAAACACGATCACTGAAAACATCGCCTTTAATATTCTTCATGAAGTCGGCATCAGTTGAGGATTCTTCCTGAATCTCCATGATTTCACGAAAAACATCAATTTGCTGATCATTATTATCGAGATTAATTTTTTCTTTTTTACCCTCTTTATAAGCCCAATGGGCTGCAACCCCATATTCGGCGACTTCATGCATTTGATAGGTACGAATTTGTACTTCTAACGGCCGGCCTTGTGGTCCAATTACCGTCGTATGCAAGGATTGATAACCATTAACTTTAGGTACGGCAATATAATCCTTAAAGCGTCCGGGAATAGGTTTCCATTGTGCATGAATATTGCCCAGCACTCCATAACAATCCCGAATTGAATTAACCATAATTCTAATTGCCAAGAGATCATACAATTCTTCAAATCGTTTATGTTTTTCGACCATCTTTTTATAAATCGAATAAATATGCTTGGCTCGTCCGCTAATATCATAATCGATATGCAATTGGTCAATATTAACTTTAACTTCTTTAATAGCTGCTTGAATATATTCTTCTCTTTGGGCCCTTTTCGAATTCATAAGGTGAACTATGCGATAATACTGCTGTGGATTTAAATAGCGCAGTGATAAATCTTCTAATTCCCATTTAATTGTACTAATTCCCAGTCGATCAGCTAAAGGCGCATATATTTCCAAAGTTTCATTTGCAATACGTCGTTGTTTATCTGGGCGTAAATAGTTTAACGTGCGCATATTATGCAACCGATCTGCCAACTTAACCATAATTACCCGCATATCTTTAGCAGTGGCCAGTAACATTTTACGATGATTGGCCGCTAATAATTGTTGATGAGACTTATATTTATACTTGGAAATTTTCGTGACCCCTTCAACAATTGTAGCGACATCGTTGCCAAATAGTTCCCGAATATCCGCGGAAATAATATTGGTGTCTTCTACCACATCATGCAAAAAGCCCGCAGAAATTGTGTCCGGATCCATTTTCAAATTAGCTAAAATTGCAGCCACTTGAATAGGATGAACAATATAAGGTTCACCGGATGCCCGTTTTTGTTCGCTATGAACGTAAGCAGCCAATTCATAGGCCTTTTTGACATAATCAATATGGCGTTGATTCATGTAGGTTGCGCAAATATCAAACACTTCTTGTGCAGAATAGACTTTTTCCTTGGGCATATTCTCGTTTCCTTTCTGCTTTAAAATTAAAAGATTAATAATATTTTAATGTTTTTTAGTTAAAATGAAAGTCAAATATTCTATTAATCCATATAAAACAAAGAATAAATAAGCATAAATGCTTAAAGTATAACGCAACAGAACTAACACTAAAAAAGCTCCCGGAAAAATACCAAAAACCCAAGACGGCTGCTGTGTTTTTTTAATCCAACGACCCATAATAATTGAAACAGTAATATTAACAATAATAAACAGCAGACCGATGCGCCAAGACTTTCCCAAATGAAAACTGCTGGCAATCAACGGCAAAGTTACTGCAATTAAAAGTGCTAATAAAATAATCTTACAATAATCTGAATACCAAAATTTCAAGATTTTTATTTTCAATTTGTTAATTCCTTCTCTAATTCTGTCTGATATGAGAGCGCACTGAGAAAATATAAGGGTGCTGTTTCCGCCCGCAAAATTCTGGGTCCCAGACCGCATAATTTATATTTATTTTGCCTCAATTGCCTAATTTCTTCAACCGCAAAACCGCCTTCCGGACCAAACAGACACATTAATGATTGTCCGGCCTGAAGTTGCTGGAAAATATCAGCCAACTCTCCCTTTTTTTGCTCTTGAGCCATTTGTTCGTAAGCTACCAATTGATAATCTGCATTTTGGGATTTTATTAAATCAGCTAAAGTAGCATAATACTTCACCTGCGGTACTTGCAGACGGTGTGATTGTTGGGCGGCACTAAGAGCAATTTGTTGCAGATGATCTAATTTTTTAGGAACTATTGCCGGTGCCCATTTCATAATTGAATAACGTGACCTAAAAAAAACAATCTGCTGAGCTCCCAACTCAGTGGCTTTTTGTGTAATCCAATCCAACTTATCTTTTTTAGATAGCGAACAGGCAATAATTGAAGTAACTGGTAATTCACAATTTGATCGATGTAAAGTCTGCAAGTGAACCTGAAAATTATCCGAATTAATAGTCGTAATTTGAGCTTGAAAAGTTTGTTGCTGCTTATCTACAATCCAAAAATAATCATTAACTTGCAAACGTAAAACCTTAATTAAATGTCGAAAAGAGGTCCCCGCCAAAACTAAATTCTGATTAGGCATTAGTCTTTGCTGGACAAAAATTTGTTGCATCTTATTGCTCCTTCTGCGCTATAAGACAGCCCCATCCTTGAGCTGTACTAGTTTGAAGTAATTGAAAATGCTGATCTTGCAATAATTGTATAATTGCAGTCAGCTTCTGAGCCAAAATTCCTGAAATAATCACGCAGCCATGTTCATGCAGATGCTGAAATAATTGAGGAATGAGTTGACGTATCGGTTCTTCGAGCATATTAGCCGTGATAATATCTGCACTTTGATCGACGTTATCTAACAGTGAGTTTACCTGTCCTTGAAAATGAGCTTGCGGACAATTCAATTTAAAATTCTTTTCTGCAACTTTAATAGCAGCTGCAGAAATATCATATCCCCAAATATTATTAATTCCAAACTTAGCGGCCGCAATCGCTAAAATACCGCTGCCTGTACCCACATCAATTAAAGAATCCTGCTGATTGACAATATTCGTCAGAGCTTGCAAACATAACTTAGTTGTTGGATGTTCCCCACTGCCAAAAGATTCCTGCGGATCCATTAAAATATCATAAGGACTGGCGACTTGCTGCTTTTGCCAGCTGGGAATAATAGACATAAAATGAGAAATGCGTACTGGACGATAATAAGGGGCCCATTTATTTCCCCACTGCCAATCTACATCCGCAATCAATTGTAATTGATAATCCTTTCCAGCTAAGCCCAAATTTTTTAAAGTTTGCTGTAAGTGTTCACACCACTCGGCAGTTAATTGTGTTGCTGGTAAATAAATTGCTAAACCTTGATTCTGAGGCAAATTCTCAATACCGGTAATACCTTGAATAATAAGAGCATTAGTAACTAGTTCAAAATTAGTCTGTGATGTCAGAATATTTAATTGCTTCCAATTGTCGACCATGGTGACTCCTTAATTATGTTTTTTTAGATGACTGATGCTTTGAGGAAGTAGCCGCATCCGCTGAATTAGCGGGATAAGTTTTAACCAACTTGCCGAATTGTTCTTGCGCTTTGGCCAGTTGTTCACTATTACGCCGTAGACGAGCGGTCATCTTAGCAAAATCATGGTCATTTAAATCTAAACGATCCTTTTTGTGAAATCCAAACATTTACTTTCCTCTTCACATAATTCAATTTTTATTTATTATATTATAATGTTAATAAAAATAATAATAAATCAATGAGGTTAATATGAGTAAAAAACAGCTCCATCATCAAAAAACTTTAGTCGAGAAAATTTTAGATAAAAAGCACATCCCCTATCAAACTATTAATTTTGCTACTGAAACTCAAGGAGACGTCGAACAAATTATTCCCCAGCAAACCGACCAGATTCATATTTATAAAACCTTGGTTTTAAAGGGTAACAAAACCGGTCCTTTAGTGGGAGTGTTGCCATTAAACAAACATCTAAGCTATAAATTACTTGCCCAATTATCCGGTAATAAGAAAGTGGGAATGGTTCCGCTTAAAGATTTAAAAAAGACTTCTGGTTTTGAACATGGGGCTAATAGTCCTATCGGAATTCGTGAGCAGCATAATTACCCTATTTATTTTGATAATCAAGCCCTGCAAGATCAACAAATTGCTGTTTCCGCCGGAAAAATCGGGCGCTCAGTCATCGTTGATGCCCAACAGCTGGCAAAATTAGTAAACGGCACCTTTGGCGACTTTGCTGTCGAGGTAGTAGAATAAATTTTGAGCTTAACAAATAAAAGAAAAGAAGATAAGACAATAGCTGTCCTATCTCCTTTGTAAGTTAACAATTATGAAAAGAATAATTTCCAATTGTTAATTTTACACCCCTGCCAAGGAGTTCTATTATACACCTTTATGAGCATTTAGAAAGCAACAACAGTAAATATGTAAAAGCTAATTCATAAAAAATTGTATTTTCTAAACACTCGTGAAAATTTAGGCTCTAGTATTCATAAAATAAATACATAATGCTCTTTTTAAATTCATGTGCTATGATTAACATTTCGTAATCGTGAAAAGGTGCTTTACCTTTTTCCTTTTGTTCATACTGCCGCCGGTTTTTTAAACCAATTAAGGTAGCCATCTCACTAGTACTGTATTCATGAGCTAAACGTTCTTGACGCACATGGGTTTTCGGATGAAGTAACTTTTCTTTTAATTCCTTCTTATCGGCCAATATTATCACCTCGATTTGACTTATTCTTAATATCGCATAATGGGATTGAAAATGTCAAGGACAAAAAATAAATTTGTAGTTTTATTTTATTTGTGATATCTTTTTCTCATTGAGATATTTAAAAAAGGAAGTGAAAAGATGGGAGAAAATACTTTGGGTCCCATCATCAAAAAAATTAGGAAGCAAAAAAATCTGACCCAAACTGAATTAGGTAATTTAATTGGCTATAGTCAAAATACTGTTTCTAATCATGAAAACCAGAAAAGAGCTTTAAGTGAAAAAGGAATTTCTAAATATGCAGCGGCTTTAGGTACTACCCCGCAAGAATTATTTATGAAATCACAGCCAGACTACCATTCTCATGTTTCTAAAACCTATTATGACTATTACAATGCTGATTTTGATCCGACCTTGGTGAATTCACCGGTATCACTAGATCAAGATTCCAGAATTCAGCATCTGACAGCAGCAGATATCTTATTGGGCAAATACGCTCAACAAAAAGATATTTTTATCACCAGAATTAATAGTGAATCAATGAATCGAGTTATTCCTAACAAGGCACTTATCATTGTGAAGCGGATTAATCAATGGCAGGAATTACAAGATGGGGATATCATTATTGTTCAAACCGGTGATGATTTAGACGTTCATTTTAGTGTCAAATATTATTACTACAATAATCATCAACAACTTGTAGCTTTAAAACCGGATTCTTCTGATAAAAACTTTACAGAATCTTATTATTCCAACGATGAATTAGAAAACATCAAAATAATTGGAAAGATTGTTTCTTACACGGTTCAATTATAACTGGCTCCTGTAATTAAATTACCTGACTTATATATTTAGATCATATGAGAATATAAAAAACCCTTGACTTGATTTTACCATCAACTCAAGGGTTTTTTATTAGTCAAAAATGGTAAATTTTAATTTCATCCGTTCAGAACCGGAATTAACCATATTACCTAATAATTCCCAGCAATTATGAATATAAATATCTGCCATTTTTTGATTGGCTGCTAATAAAAGTTCTTCAACTTTTGAATGTGCCACAAGTTGATGATCGGTATCTTTAACAACTGCTTGCAATTGAGCCAGAGTTTTTTGTTCAAATTGGGCATGGTATTCACTATAAAGTGGATAATTAGTATCACCCAAAACTCCTAAAGTACGGCTCAGCCAATAAGCATTATTCGGATCATAATTTTGACCAGCATCTTTGAAAGCTGCCGGTGTATCAGAGACATTACTATAAAATGGCACAAAAGTATTAAAGGTATTAGGACCAAAACCTAACCAATGGATACCGGCAACTGCTTCCGGTACTTTATTACGAATCTGCAAAATGTGACTTTCTTCATTACGATTAATACCAATAGGTCTAAATAAAGTCTTATCCTCACTGCACCCAGTACCATAGCGGTCATAAGGGGTATTTTGATAATGAGAACTCATCGCCCATTTCATTTCTTCAATACTGATTTTACGATTAGCATGACAAATAAAAGGCAGGTCTTGATCTAAAGGATCCTGTTTCACAGCAGGGGTAAAGAATTTTTGTAAATACCATGCCCTTGGGTTATTATAGCGAGTATCCTTAATGGTAGATGAGCCGAAAATGTGACGCAAATTGACCTCATTACTATCAGGATTAAGATCGTTTTCTTCAATAAATTGAGGCAAATCAGAAGCATACAAAACACTATTACTCTGAAAATCAAAATGATCAATATTTAAACGATTTGGCGCGATAACGTAAGCATCATCAGGAATTTTGATAGCCACCCAGTGATGTCCACCTAAAGTTTCTAAATACCAAATTTCATTATGATCAGCAAAGGCCATCCCGTTAGATTCATAGGTACCATACTGTTCCAATAATTGCCCTACTCGACGAACACCGTCTTGCGCAGAACGAATATAAGGCAGCACAATAGTTAATAAATCTTCTTCACCTAAACCTTCAGCAACAAGCGGATCAGCGGCTAATACCCGTGAATTGGTGGTGATAGTTTCCGTAGCGGTCATGGCAACATTCTCACTGTTGATACCCGAACTGCCCCAAACGCCATGTGACCGATCAGAATCAGGAGTCGCAGTATACCGCAACGGATTATCAGGTAAATCCAAGGTTAATTTAGACAATTTAGCCTGATAATGATGAGGTTGATTTTGTGGTTCTACAACAATAAATTGTTTTGGAGTGGGATAATCACCATGATCTTCACTTCTAGCAATCATTGTTGACCCATCGATTGTAGCCTTTTTACCCACTAAAATTGTGGTGCAAGATGATGTAATTTTACTCATCTAGAAATCCTCCTTAAATTACAAATCTCTCTTAGGATTAAGCCCTAATTAAATAGCTGCAACTGCTTTAATCATCACAATACTATAATTTTCAGTATTTGTAAAACGCAACCTGCTTAAGCCAGTTGTTAAAACCCGATTTTTAGAATAGTTTATTTTATTTGGACGTTAAAAATAATATCTTTATTAAAAGTTTTCCAATTAATTTTAAGCGTTTAATTTATGGTAGGATTAAGTATCTATAAATTTAGGAGGGCTAGTCATGGAGAAAGCTGAAAAGGTCCAAGTTTTACGTGATCTTGTTTCTATTAATACTGTTGGTGGCAATGAACTAGGAGCTGCACAATATTTAAAGTCAGTTTTTGACAAATATGGTATCAAAAATGAAGTTCGGCCGTTGCAAGATAATCGGGCAAATTTAGTAGCCGAAACTGGCAGTGGTAAACCAGTTTTAGTGGTCTCAGGTCACTTAGATGTAGTTGCCGTCAACGAGCAGGAATGGCAAAGCGATCCTTTTACTCTAACTGAAAAAGATGCCAGCTTTATGGTCGCGGCACTGCCGATATGAAAAGCGGTATGGCAGCTTTTGTTATTGCCATGATTGAAGCTCAGCAACCTCAGCACGGAACTGTTTGCTTATTAGCAACCGCCGATGAAGTAGGTGAAATCGGAGCTGCTGCTTTATATGAAGATGGTGCGATGAAAGACGCCGACGCTATTCTCTTAGGCGAACCTACCGGATATCTGCTGGTTCATACCCATACAGGGACGATTGATTTGCGGATCCAAGCTCACGGTCAAGCCGCCCATAGTTCCCGCCCCCAAACTGGGATTAATGCTGTTGAAAATCTCATCGAAGTCTTGAATTTAATTAAAAATAACGTCCTCAAAGCAACTCAATATACTATTAGTCCAGTATTGCACAAACCTACCCTTTTTAATATTGATTGTTTTCATGGTGGTGAACAAGTTAATACTATCCCTAGTGTCGCCGAAGCTGAAGTTAATATTCGTACTATTTCTGAGTATCCTAATGATCAAATTATCAATATTGTAAATAAAAGTATTGCCGCTTATAATGAGCTCAATAAAGGCCAAATAACTTCTAAAGTGACAACTAATTTAATTCCTATTTCCGGAAATCCTGATTCGCGTTTAATTAAATTAATCCAAAAAATAGCCCAACCTTATTATCAGGCGCTCAATGATACACCCGAAAAAATCCAACAGCATCAACATGCCGCTGAGCTGATGGGCGTTCCTTATGATGCAGATAAAATTCTCGCCATTGATGCCATGGGGGGACAGATGCTTCTAAACTCCTTTATGATCGCCCCCGCGGAGCGGATTATGTTATTTTTGGACACGGTAATGAAACCCCTCACCAATCTAATGGAACATATTTCCCAACAGATGTTTTTTGATTTTATTGACATTTATCGTCAATTATTTACAGATTATTTTGTTTCCGAGCCCAAAGCTTAAAAACCAGCTATTATTAAACAACACAAAACTAGTTTATTACCCCAGCTTTTTCCAATAATTACTGGTATAATAAGTATTATCCCTAAGTTGTTGGCATTTTTAGGAGGTAGACAGATGCTATTATTATTAACGTTCTTAGTAGCTTTAATCTGCTGGAACTTATTCAAATTCTCGTTTAAGCTATTTTTACCTTTAATATTGGCTGTATTTTTTATTGGCTTAGTATTTAAATTGATTTTCTTCTCTGTACCGATCGTGCTCATATTACTAGTATTCTATCTTTGGAAGAGAAGCAATATCTAATTAAAATAATTATTTATAAGATTAACCCTTAAATTAAAATTTAAGGGTTTTATTATGTATTTTTGAAAAAAAAAACAATCCTTGCATAGCTTGCATTTAATTTTGTAAGAAGACTACAATTACTATTGTAAACGTTATTAATTATTAAAAGAAGGAGGTAAGTTTTCGTGAAAGCTTGGGTTTTTACTAAAACACATGAACCTTTACAATTAAAAGAAGTGGCAGACCCGCAACCATCTCCCGGTACAGTTATCGTTGACGTCAAAGCTACGGGGTTATGCCATACCGATGTTACCATTTTAGATGATCCCGGGTGGATGGACTTAGTGAACGCACCCGTTATTTTAGGTCATGAATGTTCGGGAATTATTTCTGCAATTGGAACAGATGTGGAAGATTATCAGGTCGGTGATTGTGTGGGAGTTTGTCCCGTCGATCCAGATACGAAAGTTTCTATTGGCGGCGGCATTGACGGCGCCTACGCTACTAAAATTAAAATTCCGGCTACGGAATTAATCAAACTTCCAGAAAACGTTTCTTTTGTTCAAGGAGCTGCCGCTACAGATGCGGGAATGACCTCACATCACGCAATTTTTGAGGTAGGACAAGCACAAAAAGGAATGAAGGTAGGAATTATTGGCTTAGGCGGCTTAGGCGAATTTGGAGCTAATATGGCCGTTGCTGAAGGCTGTGAAGTTCTCATAGCTGATCCCAAACCTGCAGCTCAAGCTATCGCAAAGAAGTTAGGTATTACCAAAATATATCAAGACGTTATAGAAATGAAACCGGAAAAACCGGATCTCATTGTCGACTTTGCTGGCTTTGGTACCACCACAACCAACGCGATCAAAGCAGTCAAAGATGAGGGAACGATTGTTTTAGTCGGTTTAGGTAAACTGCAAGCAGAAATTGATACTTCTGAATTAATTACCCGAAGATTAAAACTGTTGGGCAACAATGGCGGTAATAATCAAGATATTGCGGCCGTCTACCGTTATTTTAATGAGGATAAATTACACCCAATTCTAAGTACTATTAATTTTGATGAGATTGATCAAGGACTTGACCGCTTGCGGCATGGTCAAGTTTCAGGTCGCTTAATTGCTGTCTTAGATCAATAAATTCCGGTTTTGCAAGAGCTAATAAATTATAAAAACCTCACAAAAATTTGTGAGGTTTTGTTTTACAATCAAATTTAACTGTCATCATTACATAAAACTAATCCGATTCTCATTTCCGGATGAGACATTAAGTAAATCAATGCTTAAACTTAGTAATTCAACTAGTTAATTGCCTGTCCTCCGGTAACACCATAAATCTGACCTGTAATATAACTTGCCATGTTGGAAGCTAGGAAAATATATAAGGGTGCTACCTCATCAGGCTGACCTGCACGATCCAAAGGCTCTTCGTGGCCGAAACTTGGAATTCCTGACTTTTTTTGGCCGCCACAAACTTGTAGAGGTGTCCAAATTGGACCTGGCGCTACACCATCCACTCGGATTCCCTTAGGAGCTAATTCTTGGGCCAAATTCTTAGTAAAGTTAGCAATCGCTGCTTTTGTAGAAGCATAATCTAATAAAATCGGTGTTGGACTAAAGGCCTGCACAGAAGTTGAAGTTAAAATTGCACTCCCAGCCGGTAAATGAGGCACAGCCGCTTGAACCAATTCAAACATTGATAAAATGTTAACTTCAAAAGTATCATGAACCTGATCTAAGGATAATTCGGCTAAACTATTTGTGTGTTGCTGAATTGCTGCATTCATCACAATTAAGTCCAGACTCCCCAACTTGGACAAAGCTTGTTGTACGACATGTTCTGCTTCACCACGTTGGCGAAAATCTGCCGGTAGTAAAATTGCTTTTTGACCTGTTTTTTCGATTAAGTCGACTACTTCTTGGGCATCTGGCTTTTCTGCTGGCAAATATTGAATCGCTACATCGGCCCCTTCTTTAGCAAAACCAATCGCTACTGCACGACCAATTCCGGAATCACCGCCGGTTACTAAAGCATGGCGGCCTTTTAGCAAATTATGGCCTTCATAATCAGCCATATCACCATCAGGAATCGGTTGCATTTGTTGTTGCAATCCTGGATATTCTTGAGATTGCTCCGGAAATTCTTTTGTACGATAAAGATTCAACGGATTTTTTAAATTATCAGTCATTACTTAGGATCCCCCTTCCATAAGCTTACCTTCAACATACCGCTATTAGAAGCAAAATACAAAACTATTGCTCATTATTTCATCAAATGTAACTTTTGTATTCAATCAGAGTTCTCCAAATCTTAGCAAATATTCCTGAAAATTCAGTTTATGAAAGATGATAAATAATTTATAATAATATTAGAAAAGTCAAAATAAACATAGCTATTTTGACAACTTGATCTTTGAACTGACTAATAGTTTATTAAAGTATAAGTTGAAAATCCGCCTTATTGTAAACGGTTTAATAAGCTCATAATAACACATCCTTATTTGTTCAATATCGATTGAGTTTTAGGAGGAAGAATAATGAGAAAATTTAAGACTAAGAGAAATAATGACCAACAACCTAAACACTATCATACTTCTACCCATAGCTATTCTTTGCCAACCGGACAAGATTATAACACCCAACCATCTAGTTACTTTCGTCCGGATTCTCAACATCCGAACTCTTCACCTTCAGCACCTGCTCCTAATAATTTTTCTAAATCAAATACTAATTATTCTGTTCCCGAAAAAATACCAGCTAAAAATAAAAAACCTTTCTATGCAAAATGGTGGTTATGTTTTTTAATAATTATTATTTTGGGACTTATTGGCGGTACTATCAGCAAGATTATCAATCACAAAGAAAACAATACGTTTCAATCGCAGTTAGTAATAAAAAGTTAATTAGTCAAGTAATACCAGCTTTCAAGTGCTTCTTACGTCAACCAGCAGCAAGATAAGTTAATTAGAATACTATTCGAGGAATTTTCCTGTTTTTGTCATCATTATGACTGGATTAATAATTATAAAGGCTTTAATAATGGGTATTAATTGAGATAGGGTGTTTAATTCTGTAAACTTCCAGATTTTTTTAATTTTAAAATTATCTTTTCAGTATAATTAAGCACTGATTAGATCTTAAAATTATCTTTGCCAAAGATTTATAATACTTTATAAAAAAAAACGGCTAACTAAGCTGTTTTTTTGAATAAACAATTTTAAAAAATATAATCTTAATTGGACAAATGAATTTCAATTGCTAAAATATTACGCTGAATTTTGGTAGTCTATCATACGGAATTTACCAATTCATAATTAATAGTTCCTTTATATGCGCCACTTTTTGGAACCGAATTACTTTGAAGATTTAATTTTATTCCTGCCTCAGGTGTAAAACTCCAAGAATATTCAGTGATATCACCGGTACTAGTTCCATTATATATAGTTTCGCTCGGACCAAGTGACTTGTTAGAAGTCCCCAATACAAACAGACTCTCATTATTAGTTTTAATTTGTTTATCTCCTGATGTTAAATCACCGGCAGTCACATTTACTTTCCATGTCAGACCAGCTCGTAAAGAACGAGTATCTGTTACTGTCAACCACTCCCGACTTTAGTCGGGAGCTTGTGAGAATTGCCCCTCAGGGGCAACGACCACAATTTGCTTAGATACAGCGATTGCCTGCAAGCAGGTCTTACGTACTAATTACCAAAGCCTTTATGGTCCGCAGGTTGCCAGACGGACCTACTAATTAGATACTCGCTAAGCCTTTGGCCAAAATGTTCTGAGCCGCATTCCAATCACGAAGATGATGTTTACCACATTGCGGACACGTCCATTCACGATCTCTGAGGGTCAGCTTCTCTGTCTTGCCAGTGCCCATTATAAAACCACAATGACTACAGGTCTGGGTAGTATTGCGGGGATTAATGGTAATAAATTGACGCCCATAAGGCTTAGCCTTATAGGCCAACATGCCTAAAAAAGTCCGCCAGCCCACATCGGCAATGCTCAGAGCTAAGGCGTGGTTGCGCAGCAGGTTCTTACTCCGTAACTCTTCGGCCACAACCAAATCGTGGTTCTTGATTAGTGTTGTGGAGACCAGATGGAGGAAGTTCTGGCGCTGGTTAGCCACCTGGCGTTGGAGGTTAGCTACCACTACTCGTTGTTTCTGATAGTTGGCCGCATTACGTAAAGGGCGCTGTTCTTTCTGAGCTCGCAGTGCTCGCCGCGAGAGCTTACGCTGGGCCTGAGCTAATTTACCTTGGAGACGACGGTAATAGCGCGAATTGGCAACAACGGCGCCATTGGAATCAATCAAAAAGTTATCAGTATTGAGATCAATCCCAAGGGGTGATTTTTCAACGGAGGTCAGCTCCACAAAAGGTTGTTCCGAGGCTAATTGCAGCGAAACATAGTAACGACCGGTGGCGTCCATGGAGATGGTCACGGTTCCTATCCTAATTACTGCAGCTTTATGTAACAGTTTAGGCGGCAAACCCCGAAAACGTAAGCGGCCAATTTTAGGTAGTCGCAGATGCTTTTTATCTAATAACCTAACACTGCCAGTCAACATATCAGGTACTTGTACCTGCTGAGCATACTGACAGGAGGTTTGATACTTTTGCGCCATTTGCTTTTTATGAAAAACCGGTACACCAGTACGATGAACCTGACGAAAAAGCTGCCAAGCGGTGCGATAGTTTTTAATCGCGTTCGCCTTCATGAGGCTATCTAAGTCGCGGTTATTAAGCCAACCGTGAATATTGGAAATACCAGTTGCGGGCTTTTTTAAGCGCTCTTCCAGGGTTTGAATGCGTTGTTGAACAATTGCAATAGGTAATTTTACCTGTCGCAGTTGGTATAGTTCCCGATTCATCCCATTCATTTCATTATAGATAAAACGACTAGCGTCACTGTTACACTTGATTAAGCGTTTTTGTTCCGTAGAAGGAAAGACCCGCAGCTTAACCCCATAATGATAAGGCAGTTGGGCCATCGTTTTACTCATGCAGCTTGCACCTCCTTACTGTTGGTTACATTAATAATAGCATGAGAGTTACCTAGAATTAAGATAAGTTTAATTTTTAGCAAGTTAAGGAGACAGTCACTGAGTAATAGGCATTCATCTGCCTGATTAAAATCAGGAGATTCCTGCCTTAATTTTTCATTAAAGTTCTGGTTTTCTGCAGTTGTTAATATTTGTATTATTCCCATAATCGAATTGGTTAGGCACACTGGCCAAAGTTAAATAGCCTGCTAAAGATGGTTTCCAGACATAAGTATGCGTTTTATTATCACCCTGATAGCTACTTAATTCTTTTCCCGATTTAACAGAACCTGTTGGTTTGTAATCATCATCTTGTCCCACCACCTCTTTCCAATTTTTACTACGACTTACATAGTTATTATTTTCAGGAAAAGGAGTATTATTCCGGGTGCATCCATAATTGGATTATCCTTATTAGTTGACGGTAAATACACCTTTGGTCCTAGGGTAATTTTCCATAAAGAGTTATCCCCTTTGAACATAGCAGCTGCATCTGTTACCTTGTTCATATCAAAATTACTTAAGTCAATTTGAGTAAGATAAGGCATATTAGCAAACATAGAATTAATTGAATTCACGGCCGTAACACCTGATTTAATATCAACTGAAGTTATCTTTTTACGCTGACTATCCCAAGGCCAATCTGCAGCCAACTGAGTATTCAAATCAATATTATGAGGATAAATTGTTAATTTACCCGATCGTAATCGTTGACAAACCAAGCTTTTGAAATTTTAGGCAGCGTTTTGGCAACACAGTGAAAATGACAGCGGTAGATAATGGCTAAAAATTTGCCTAGTATTGCAGCTGAAAACAGCGATATTGCTTAACAGCTTATTTTTATCATTCCTATTATCCTTGAAAACGAGTCAGCAATGATTATTTTAAGTGCAAGCCGCGCTGGTTCTTTTTAAAGAAAACAAGAATTAAATAAGACAATTTAAATACAAATACAAAAAATAGGAGCCTTCATTTTTGATAATTACATCTCTAAAAAACCATCATGTTCTTCATTAACCAATCGAACATTTTCTCCTAATACTTGTCTTTGTTTGATGCGCTTTTCTCCCCACACTGACATAGCAATTAAAACATCACGCAACGTTTTTCCCTCTTCCGTTAAGGAATACTCGACTTTCGGTGGAACTTGATTAAAAACTTTACGGTTGATAATATTATCTTTTTCTAGTTCTCTCAACTGTTGAGTTAACATTTTTTGCGTTGTGTTTGGCATTTCTCGCTTTAATTCGCTAGATCTCATAGGTCCATAACCCAATTTACATAAGATTATCGGTTTCCATTTACCACCTATCACTTCTAATGTAGCTTCAACGCCCATATGATATATTTTCTCCAAGATACATACCTCTTTCTTTAATTCATCATAGGGTACTTTTTAGTACCTACCGCACTTTAAAGTGCGTACTTACTTTTATTATTACTAGGTTATGTACTAGCATATACAGACAACTAAATATATATTTGATTAAATAAGGAGTGGAAACTTTGGCAAATTATAATTTTTTAGAAACTTTTACTTTTAAAAATGGTGTTACGCTGAAAAACAAGGTGGTTATGGCACCTATGACCACTATGTCCAGCTTTTATAATGACATGGTATCAAAAGATGAGCTAGCCTATTATGCTAAAAGAGCTGGCGGTCCAGGTATGGTGAGCACAGCTGTCGCAAATGTGACACCGAATGGAAAAGGATTTGAAGGTGAATTATCCGCAACCAGTGACGAAATGATCCCGAGCTTGCGCTCACTTGCCGAAACAATCCAGTCTAAAGGAGCAAAAGCTGTGTTGCAAATTTTCCATGCAGGCAGAAAAACGTTCGCCCGTATTATTGGGGCGAGCAGCCTGTGAGTGCCGGAACGGTTAAAGCATTGTATCCAGAGGATTCTGAGACACCTCGAGCACTTACTTCAGATGAAGTTGAAGCAATCATCAAAGATTTTGGACAAGCGACAAAACGAGCGATTATTGCTGGCTTTGATAGCGTTGAACTACACGGAGCAAATACCTACCTTCTCCAACAGTTTTTCTCAGAAAACTCAAATCAGCGCACAGATAAATGGGGTGGAAATCGTGATGAAAGAATGACGTTTGCAAAAGCTGTTATAAAAGAAGTCCAATCTGTTATTGATAAATATGCTACGAAACCTTTTATATTGGGGTATAAACTTTCTCCAGAAGAAATTGAAAAACCTGGTATTCGCTTAGAAGACTCTCTTTATTTTGTAGAGAAAATCAAGCATGACGTTGACTATATTCATTTATCTATGGGAAGTTATTTACGGACCTCTTTAAATAATCCTGAAGACAAAAAACCAATTTTAAATTATTTTATTGAGACAATCGGACCCGAAGTTCCTCTCATCGGCTTAGGATCTGTCGAAACACCAAAAGACGTGCAAGAAGTCATTAATAAAGGAGCTAGTTTAGTAGCTATTGGTAGAGAGCTATTAAGAGAACCCAATTGGGTAGATAAAGTACAGAGAAATGATGAAAACAGTATTCGTACTACTATTAGCGCTTCCGATATGGATGAACTATCGATTCCGACAGTTATGCAGACATACCTAAAAACTTCTTTTCATAGTGTTATGCACTTCACAACAGATACCTCTGAGCAAGACTCCTACTCAATCCAAATGGCACCAATGGAAGGTATTGAAAAAAAATTATAATAGATTGACTCTGGATATTATTAACTAAACACAATCTATATTAATTAGAAAAAGGGGCTGGAACAAAACTTCCCTTTAAATTAAAAAATAAAAAAGCCGCAAAATCAGTTTTTAGATTTTGTGGCTTTTTATCCCAGAAACAAAAAAACTATACGCGGCCGCTGGAAACCGGAAGAACGAAGTAAAGTCGGTTTTTGGAAATTTGAAGCGCAATACCACCAAATCCAGGACCGGAATCAAGAAAAATGCATAATGAGGTAGGCTTGATCTTAATATCCTAAACCTTAAGAAAAGGGCTCGAGTTTAAGACTTATTGGAGCTATTTTCAGAATATTAGCGGCAAAAAAGCACATCACAGTCGTCTTACGACTTAGACGGAGTGCTTAATTTTAATCTAGGAGGAGTTTTGGACAAGCCCATTTATAATTTTTTATTTCTATTTCAAAAGTAAACAAAAACTCTATCTAAAGGAGAGTACAGGATTTGAACCTGCGCGCCGATTTCTAACCGGTTCGCCGGATTTCGAGTCCGGTGCATTACCACTCTGCCAACTCTCCATAATAATAGCGTGGCGCTACTAATATTGCATCAATGTATACATATCATAGTTTTTTATTTTATCACGACCATGTAAATCAGTCAACTCAATCAGAAAAGCTGTGCCCACAACAATACCACCTAATTCTTCTACTAATTTAATAGTAGCCGCTAAAGTCCCGCCTGTCGCCATTAAATCATCAACTACCAAAACTTTTTGTCCCGGTTTGACGGCATCTCTTTGCATATACAAAGAAGCTTGTCCATATTCCAGATCATAAGTCACTGAAATAGTATCACGCGGCAACTTGCCCTTTTTACGTGCAGGTGCAAAACCAACCCCTAATTTATACGCTACTGGGCAGCCGACAATAAATCCACGCGCTTCAGGACCGACAATCATTTCGGTGCCACGCTCACGTGCGTAATCGACAATTTTATCGGTTGCCTGCGCATAAACTTCACCATTATACATTAACGGTGAAATATCACGAAATATAATTCCCGGTTCCGGAAAATCTTTAACGCTTGCCACATATTCTTTAAAATCCATAAAAATAGCTCCTAAATACTATTATTGTAATATTTTTTTAATATAATTAATGACTTCTCCGGTTTTTGAATCAATTAATTGGTTCTGAACTGCAATTAGATCATTAATTTGACAATAAGTTGGCGATTCCTTCAATTGACGCTGTGGTATTTTGTTAGGATGAATCAATAAACCATTTTCTATTTTAACAAACTTTAACTCAGAAAACACCTTTAATATAAATTTAATTTCTAAAGGTGCCAATCCCAAATACTGAGCTACTACTGGAAGATCGGAAACCGTCAAATTTTGGTGATTATGGAAGTATTTGAGACTCTGATGCCAAGTAGCAGCTGATAAATTTAGTTGATAATACAGCGGATATCGTGTATGAAAAATTAATTCTAAGCGTGTTAATTGCTTGTTATTAACAATAAATTGCTCAAAAGCTTTTAAATTGGTTGGACGATCAATTAAACTCATCTGTGTTAAATTCGGAGCCAGCTGCGTAGCTAACAGACAATGTGCCTGCGAGTATTGTTTTTGGACGGTTTGCAAATGCTGTTCTTGAAAGAAAACTAAATTTTCTGCCTGCTGAATTTGATTTTCTAAACTGCGATGCGCCCGTAAGTCAATTAACTGGTGCTGATTTTGGTGGACAAGAATAGCTTTAAAATCAACATCTTCTAGATTTAGTTGGAGATGGCTTTGCTGACGCCAATTATTTTTTAATAAAGAACCGTAAACAGCTTGTAAGTCAAACTTTTGCACTTGCTCCAATTGTGCGCCCCAATTGAAGGCTACTACTTCTAAAAACTGCTGTTGCTGTTTTAAGCGCAGCTTTAGATGCAATTGGTTCTTACTGCCCAAATACTGAGCCGTATAGGTGTCAAAATCAACCACTTTGATTATTGGTAAATTATTGCCCTGCCCAAAAGGAGCCAGTTGTTGCAACTGCTGCCACAGTACTAAATTAATCGTGCTGGGCGTTAATTCCAAATCATAATAACGGGTTAATTTTTGCTCAAAATTAAATTCTTGGACTTGCGGTAAAGCATTTAACTGCTGCTGCCACTGAGAAATATCTTTAGCTGCTAAAGTGAGTCCACATGCTTGGGCATGACCGCCAAAATTCTGATATAAAGATCGTAAAGCTGCCAGTGCTTGATATAAATTGAAATTGTCAGGACTGCGGGCCGAACCAACAGCACGCCCATCAGCTTGAATTGAGAGCACTACTGTGGGATGCCGCGTTTGTTCGACAATTTTCCCAGCAACTATTCCTAATATTCCTTGATGCCAGTTATTACCTGCTAAAACTAAAATTTTATTTTGGGATTGGATTTGTTTTTGGGCCTGCTTAAGTGCTGCCTGATAAACTTCTTGGGTGAGTGTCTTACGTTTTTGATTTAAACCTTCGATTTCTTGAGCTAATTTCTGGGCTTGAGCAGTATCTGTTGTGGTCAGTAATTCTACGCCTTTTGAAGCCTGATCTAAGCGTCCTAAAGAATTTAAACGCGGCGCGATCTGAAAACTAATATCATCTTCAGTTAACGTTTTTGCCTGAACATGAGCATGAGCACACAGTTTTTGCAAACCTACGCGCAGGTGCTGCTGCATTTGTTTTAGACCCCAAGTAACTAAAATTCGATTCTCATCAGTTAATTTAACCATATCTGCTATTGTACCGATGGCTGCCAGATCTAATAATTCTACCGGTGGTTCTTCTAGTAAGGCACTGGCCAGTTTAAAAGCGACACCCGCACCTGATAAATTAGGGCAAGGATAACTACTCTGGGTAAAACGTGGATGTACTAAAGCAACCGCAGGCGGCAAACGCGAAGGAAGATTATGATGATCTGTCACTATCACATCCACTTGATGTGCTTGAGCATACTCGATTTCCTTAAGACCAGTAATTCCATTATCCACAGTCACTATCAGCTGATAGCCTTCTTGGACAAATTGCTGATAACGCTCCAGATTAGGTCCATAACCATCCTGAAAACGATTCGGAATAAAAACCGTCGCTTGACCTCCCAAGTTAGTCAGCGCCAGCTTTAAAATTGCTGCACTGGTCATACCATCCGCATCATAATCACCGTAGATTAAAATTTTTTCATCACTAAAAAGCGCCTGCGTCAAACGCTCTACCGCTTTATCCATATCATGTAATAAATAAGGATCATGCAAATTCTGCAATTGGGGATGCAAAAATGATTGCGCTTGGTCAGAGGTTTTGATTCCTCGTTGTAGCAATAAAGTGGCTACCAGTTCATTAATACCCGCTTGTTTAGCTAATTGTGCCACTTGTTGATTGTGCGGTTGTACTCTTTTTTGCCACTGGTATTTCCAACTCAAACTTATTAACTCCTATCCAAAGACTGCTAAAGTTTCTCGATTAGCCACTCTGGCATTGACTAATTTTCCCTGTACTAACCAACGGTTGGCACCCCCATCAGCACAAGTAATCAAAGTAATCATTTTTGTCCGCGGCTGATTATTCATCGTCCAAGTCGCCCGTGGAGAAATCACCTGCTTGAGCTCGACTTTATAAGTATAGACATTCTTCAAATTAGTAATATAAATTAGATCACCAATTTGTACTCGGGCAATAGGTGAAAATAAAGCTCCTTTATCAGTCATATAATGTCCGGCTAAAGCATAATTACCTTCTCCCATTTTTTCATCAGGTTTTAACGTTCCGCCTCCAGTAGCCAAGGCGGTATCATCAACTCCTTTGACTATCGGCAACTTTAAACTCACTGAGGGAATCGCAATTTTACCAATTGCAGCAGCATTATTTTTTACCGCTGCTTTAGCCGCCTGTTTTACAGTTATAGGCTTGACTTTAGAGAAATCAAACGAAGCGTCTCGTAGATTATTCTGCCGAATCTGATCCTTTGACAAATGTTCTAAGCGGCTTTGTGAAACTTGCTGCACTAATTTAACTTTAATTGGCTCATTAAAGATTAAAACCAAGGCTGTCAACAATACAATAATAGTTAAGAAAATTTTCCCCAATTTTTTCATTTTTCATCCCTATTTTTTCTTTAAATCATCGTCGCCCATTTGCAGAACTGCCATAAAAGCTGCCTGGGGTACTGTTACTTTACCTACTTCTTTCATTCTCTTTTTACCGCGTTTTTGCTTATCCAATAACTTATTTTTCCGGGTTTGATCACCACCGTAAAGAGGACCGGTAACATCTTTACGATAAGCCTTGACTGTTGAACGTGCGACAATTTTGTTTCCAATCGCTGCTTGAATTGCTACTTCAAATTGCTGCCGAGGAATAATATACTTCAGTTTTTGAACAATTTCGCGCCCCCGCTCATAAGCAAAATCCTCATGCACAATAAAACTCAAGGCATCAACAGGTTCTTTATTTAATAATATATCCATTTTTACCATTTTAGCAGCTTCATAACCACTAATACTATAATCCAAAGAAGCAAAACCATGTGTGCTGGATTTTAGACTATCAAAAAAGTCATAAATAATTTCAGCCAAAGGTAATTTATAAATAACATTGACATGATAATTATCTAAATAATCCATGGTTTGAAATTGTCCGCGTTTACGCTCTGATAATTCCATGACTGCTCCTACGTAATCTTTGGGAACCATAATTTCTGCACGGACAATTGGTTCTTGAATTTCTTTGATATCTGAAGGTTCCGGCATTTGCGAAGGATTATCAATCACCTGCATTGTACCATTATTTGTTATAATTTTATAATTTACCGAAGGTGCCGTCATTATCAGATCTAAATTAAATTCTCTTTCCAAACGTTCCTGAATAACATCCATATGCAATAAACCCAAAAAGCCGACACGAAAACCAAAACCTAAGGCTTGCGAAGTTTCAGGTTCGTATTCCAGAGAAGCATCATTTAATTGTAATTTTTCTAAGGCATCTCGTAAATCTTCAAATTTCGCATTATCCACTGGATACATTCCTGAATAGACCATAGGCGTAATTTTTCGATAGCCGGCTAACGCATGATCCGTTGGCCGCTCAGCAGCCGTAATCGTATCACCGACACGTGTATCCTGCACACTTTTAATGCTGGCCGTAATATAGCCCACGTCACCTACCGCCAAAAATTGCCGCGGCACAGCCTTAGGCGACATTACACCGACTTCAGTAACTTCAAATTCTTTACCATTACTCATTAATTTAATTTTATCACCGATTTTTACCTGACCATCAAAAATACGCACACTTAAGACTACGCCACGATAACTATCATAGACGGAATCAAAAATCAAAGCCTTTAAAGGTTTATTAAGGTCTCCTTTTGGTGCCGGAATATCAGTTACAATTCGTTCCAGTAATTCTGCAATTCCAATACCATTTTTAGCACTGGTTAAGACCGCATTGGTGGCATCAATTCCAATCATATCAGCTATTTCTGCTTTAACATTGTCAACATCAGCTGAAGGTAAATCGATTTTATTAATTACCGGCACAATTTCTAAGTCGTTATCCACGGCCAAATAAGCATTAGCCATAGTTTGAGCTTGTACTCCTTGAGCAGCGTCAACTACTAATAAGGCCCCTTCACAGGCTGCTAAACTACGTGAAACTTCATAAGAAAAATCAACATGTCCCGGAGTATCAATTAAATGAAAAGTATAAGTATGACCATCCTGTGCATGATATTTTAATTCTACCGCATTTAATTTGATCGTAATGCCCCGTTCACGTTCAATATCCATATCATCCAAAACTTGATTTTCCATTTCCCGTTTAGAAACCGTATCTGTCATTTCCAGAATACGGTCAGCGATGGTGGATTTGCCATGATCAATGTGGGCTACAATTGATAAATTACGAATATATTTTTGTCTTTGTTTTAAATCAGAGTCGGTCATGCAAACACTCCTTTACTTACAGCATGAATTATACCAATTTTTTGGATATAAACAAAGTAACACTTATAAATCAACCAACAAACAAAAAGGAAACCAGACAATTACCTGTCAAGTTTCCCTTAAACTTTGCATTCTTGTTTAGCAAATAGTTCATTTCGGCAAACCACAATACCATTAACTTTAATTGCCAAACTTATCTTTCATATTATCACGGACGCGTTCAAAAAGATTACGATCCTGCTCTTTGACTTTGCCGCCGCCTAATTGTGCATATTTTTGTAAAGCTTCTTTTTGTTTTACATTCAGATGCTTAGGAGTAACGATTTCTACTGTTACGCGCTGATCACCAACTCCGCCGTGAATCCGTGGTACTCCTTGTCCCCGGAGCCGAAAAACAGTCCCGCTTTGAGTGCCGGCAGGAACTTTCAATTCTACAGGACCACGGACGGTATTAACCTTAATAGTATCACCAAGCGCCGCTTGTGGAAAAGAAATGGCGGCATGTGAATAAATTGTATCACCATCACGAGTAAATTCCCGACTTGGTTCGACTTCAAAGACTATATATAAGTCCCCATAAGGACCGCGGTTATCCCCCGCTTCGCCTTGTCCATCTAGACGCATGCGCTGTAAATTATCAATTCCTGCTGGAATATTAACTTCCAAAGCATGATTGCGTGTGACTTTACCACGGCCATGGCATTCAGGACATTTATCTTTAATTTCTTGACCGCGACCACCACAAACATCACACACTTGCTGGGTTTGCATCATTCCTAAAGGCGTTCTTTGGCTGATTTTAATATAACCTGTCCCGTGACATTTATGACAGGTCACCGGATTGGTCCCAGGTTTAGCACCGCTTCCGTGGCAAGTAGCACACTCTTCTTGCCGATTATAATGAATGGTCTTTTTACCGCCAAAAATTGCTTCATCAAATTTTAGTTTGACACGATATTCTAAATCCCGGCCTTTTCTGGGTGCAGTTGGATCACTGCGGCGACTTGTACCGCCACCAAAGAAAGAATTAAAGATATCGCCAAAATCGCCAAAATCATCAAAGCCGCTAAATCCTTGGCCACCGTTAAAACCGCCTTGTTGTTGATTGCCAGTAGTACCAAATTGGTCATATTGCGCCTTTTTTTGCGGATCTTTTAAAATTTCATAGGCGTCATTTACTTCTTTAAATTTTTTCTCTGCATCTGGGGCTTTATTTAGGTCGGGATGATACTTTTTTGATAATTTACGATAAGCTTTTTTAATTTCATCTTCTGAGGCATTCCGGTCAACACCAAGTGTCTCATATGGATCCATTATCTCACCCAGCCTTTCTTCTACAATGAAATGGGGTCGAGACAAAATCTTTCTCCCGCCCCATATATAAAACTTTTTCTAAGTTGAATCAATAGTTCTGATTAATCCCTGCCAGTTAATTAATTCTTTTTGTCAGGATCAACTTCCTTAAAATCACCATCAACTGTATCGCCCTTGCCATCATTAGCCTGATTATTATTACCATCAGACTGAGCTTGAGCACCTTGCGGATTATCTTTTTGTGCTTGCTGATATAATTTAACCGCTAAATCTTGAACAATCTTATTCAGATCATCTTTCTTAGTTTTCATTTCTTCCAAATTATTATCAGACTGAGCTTTCTTCAATGCATCTTCGGCATCTTGAGCCTTTTTGATTTCTTCATCGGAAACTTTACCTTTGACATCTTTGAGAGTTTTATCAGTAGTAAAGATCAACTGGTCTACTTCATTACGTAAGTCAGCCTCTTCCTTACGCTTTTTATCAGACTCTTCGTTTTCTTTGGCTTCTTTTTTCATTTTCTCAATTTCTTCATCAGATAAACCGGAAGAACTCTTAATTGTAATCTTTTGTGATTTACCAGTGCCCAAATCTTTAGCTGAAACATTTACAATACCGTTTTTGTCAATATCAAATTTAACTTCAATTTGCGGTACTCCCCGTGGTGCTGCCGGAATATCTGTCAATTGAAAGCGGCCTAATGTCTTGTTATCAGCAGCCATTGGACGTTCACCCTGTAAAACATGAATATCAACAGCCGGTTGATTATCCGCAGCGGTCGAGAAGACTTGTGACTTGCTGGTAGGAATTGTAGTATTACGGTCAATTAATTTAGTAAAGACACCACCCATTGTTTCAATACCAAGAGATAGTGGGGTAACATCTAATAGAACAATATCTTTAACATCACCGGTAATAACTCCACCTTGAATAGCAGCACCTAAAGCTACGGCTTCATCCGGGTTAATAGAATGATCCGGTTCTTTACCAGTCCAGTTCTTAACTGCCTCTTGCACAGCTGGGATTCTGGTAGAACCACCATTTAAAATAACTTTATCAATTTCCGAACTGCTCAATCCTGCATCCTTTAAAGCATTTTCTACGGGGATATGAGTTTTATCAACTAAATCAGCTGTTAATTCATTAAATTTGGCCCGGGATAATGTTGTTTGCAAATGCAAAGGACCTTCAGGACCAGCAGAAATAAATGGTAAACTAATTTCCGTTTCAGAAACACCGGAAAGATCTTTTTTAGCTTTTTCAGCAGCATCTTTCAAACGCTGCAAAGCCATTTTATCCTGCGACAAGTCAATATTGTTTTTAGACTTAAAATCAGCAATTAACCAATTCATAATGGCATTATCAAAATCATCGCCACCTAAATGAGTATCACCATTAGTAGACAATACTTGGAAAACGCCGTCGCCTAGTTCCAAAATTGATACATCAAAGGTTCCTCCGCCAAGATCATAAACTAGGACTTTTTCATCATCTTTATTTTTATCCAAGCCGTAAGCTAATGCTGAAGCTGTTGGCTCATTAATGATTCGTTTAACTTCTAAGCCGGCAATTTTACCAGCATCTTTAGTAGCTTGACGCTGCGAGTCATTAAAATAAGCTGGTACTGTAATAACAGCCTCAGTAACTTCTTCTCCCACATACTTTTCAGCAAAATTTTTAATATATTGTAAAATCATAGCTGAAATTTCTTGTGGAGTATATTCTTTATCATTAACCTTAACTTTATAATTAGCTTCTCCCATATGCCGCTTAATGGAAGAAATCGTATTAGGATTGGTAATCGCCTGCCGCTTGGCTACTTCTCCAACTTGAGTTTCACCATCTTTGAATGCGACCACTGATGGAGTAGTACGACCGCCTTCAGGATTAGCAATAATTTTCGGTTCTCCACCCTCTAAAACTGCTACTGCAGAGTTTGTGGTCCCTAAATCAATACCAATAATTTTAGCCATAAATTATACCTTCCTTTGTTTATTGATCTTTTGACTTATTTATTGAGCAACGACTACCATACTGGGTCTAATTACTCGATCTTTGAGTTTATAACCGGTCTGTAATACTTGAACGACCGTTTCCGCTGGATGATCAGCATCGGCTGGCACGGTTTGAACTGCTTGATGAACTGTCGGGTCAAATTTTTCTCCTGCAGCCGCAATTTCAACAACGTTATTTTCTGCCAGTGCCTGTTTTAAATGTTTTAATACCATTTGCACACCAGTCAAAATCCCCTCATTAGCAGCAGCCTGGCTCTGTTCTTGAGCAGCCAAAGCCCGCTCTAAATTATCAATTGAAGGTAAAATGGCGGTTGCTAGCTTTTGCCCATCATATTTAATGAGAGCCGCTTGATCTTGTTGATTATGTCGTTTTATATTTTGAATTTCAGCTTCCGCACGTAAATATTGATCTTGTGCCTGTTTCAGTTGTTTTTCCAATTGCTGATTCTTATCTAAAAGTTTATCCACAACTGAATCATTGCTTTTTGGCTCAACTGTCGCCTGGTCTTTTTTGAGGGCTTGAGAAGCTGGATCTTTTGTTGCTTTAAATTGTTTTTTATTAGCAGAAGTGGTTTTCTTTTTAGTTTCTTCTTTAGTGGTATCTAAATTTTTTTCTGAAGGAAATTCTTCCGAATTAAGATCAGTTTTTGCCATCTTTCTTCCTCCCTTTAGCTGGAATTACCGTTAATCTCACGGAAGTAATCAAAAAGCCGTTTAGCTAGTTCTTTGCGTAAAGATGCAATCAAACCAATTAATTGTGAATACGGCATATTTGTCGGACCTAACAAAGCAATTAAGCCCTTGCCATAATCACCCACACTATAACGAGCCGTAATTAAACTATAATTCTTCAGAATTTGTGGATCCAATTCATCACCTAATTGAACACTAATACTAGGTCCTTGATCGGTATCCAAATCATTTTGATCTAGCCCTAAAAGCCTAGTTAAATCACGATCACTATCAAATAATGAATAAAGATATTTTAAATTAGAGCTATTGCGCACATCAATATAATTAAATAGATTTGATTTGCCATCCACGAAAAAGTGGTCAGCCGAAACATTCGCAATAATTTCATCCAGCATTGATAAGAAACCGTCCGGTGTTCTTAAATATTGGGCAACTAAATAAGGAAAATCAGTTTTCAGCCGTTGGGAAACTTTGAATAAAGTTTCTCCTACCAACTGATCATTAATGATTCTAACCACCGACTCAATTTGATCTCCGGGTAAATCAGCGGGAATTTTAAAAATCTGATTATAAACATCACCACTACTCGTGACAATAATCGCCATAATCTGCTGCTGACTTAAGGGTACAATTCTAAAGCCAGTTAATTTTGTATTTTTACTTTCTGGACCTAAAGCAATCGCAGTATAACTTGTTAAAGTTGATAAAATCTTTGCGGATTGCTGAACAATCTCGTCAATTTTATTAAACTGAGGTTTGGAAAAGTCGGACTGAATTAATTCTGAAATTTGTTCAGAAACATTTATCGGCTCCAATAAGTTATCTAAATAATACCGATAACCCTTATCAGAAGGAAACCGTCCGGAAGAAAGATGAATTTTTTCAATTAATCCTGCTTTCTCCAAACTAGCCATATCATTCCGAATAGTAGCGGAACTAACATGCGTTGGCAAAACGTCCAATAACGCTTTAGAACCAATGGGCTGTCCCGTTTCAATATACTGTTGCACAATTGCTTTTAAAATCTGTGCTTGACGATCAGTTATCATAACAAATCACCTCGCTCTTAGCACTCAATATCTAGGAGTGCTAACAGTATAAAATATAGCAATCTATTAGCACTGTGTCAAGTTGATTGCTATTTTTTTTCAAAATATTTTCGTGTAGCTAGCTGATCTTGTTGTAATTGTGCAATTAATTGTTGTTTATTTGCAAACGCAATCTCACCCCGTAAATATTGCAGCCATTCTAAACGGACATTTTGTCCGTAAATATCTTGTTGAAAATTTAAAATATTGGCTTCCACCGTAACGGGATTTTGGCCCTGATTAAAGGTCAGATTACGCCCGATTTGTGTCATTGCCGGATACCAGCAATCATCGACTAAAATCCGTGTTACATAAACTCCCAAAGCGGGCAATAATTGGTCTGCAGCGACTGCCACATTGGCTGTGGGAAACCCCAAAGTTCGACCTATCGCTCGGCCATGCACTACCGGTCCGGAATTTTGATAATTATATCCTAAAAATAAATTGGCTTGAAAAATTTGGTGCTGCGCCAAATACTTTTTGACATTAGTCGAAGAAATTTTTTTACCAGCTAATTGTAGTTTAGGAATTTCCACTATGTCAAATCTATTGGCTGCTAAAACTTTTAATTGTTTCATAGTAGCAAGATCTTTGGGACCAAAGGTCCAGTCAAAACCGGCTACTAAAGTATCCAAATGTAAGGACATTAAAAATTTGTCGACAAACTCAGGCGGTGTTAATTGTGAAAACTCCCGATCAAATTGAGCAATATAAACAATACCAACTCCCAAGTTACGAAAAAGCTCTAATTTTCGCTTTGGAGCAGAAAGATATTGATAATTTGCTCCTTTTTGGGGACCAAACACTACCGATGGATGCCGATCAAAGGTGAGAACTCCCGCTGGCAGGCCCTTGATGCGTGCCAAACGAATTGCGGTTCCAATAACGTTTTGATGTCCCAAATGTAAACCATCAAAAAAGCCGGCCGCTAAAATTAAAGGCTGGTGATTAATAATTTCCATTTGTTGTGGAAAAATTAATTTGCGCACTTTCATTAATTTTCACCTATCATTTTTTAATAGCATTAACTGTGGTACATATAAATTTTGTTGCCGTTGATAAATAGCCTTTAAAACTTTTTGGTAATATAAAGCCACTTGCGGTGCAGTTTCCTTGAGCTCTAAGAAACGTCCATTTTGCACATATTGCCATTGTTGAATATTTAAATCATAAGCAGGCAAGTGCGTAAAGACTTGACTTAAAGGTATTAAAAAATCCTGTTGCTGCTCGGCTATTTTTGCTTGAATTTGCCGTAAAGTAAAGGTTTCCTCTAAGTTAAAACCACCACCACTAACACGCGTTAACTGATTCATATGCGCTGGCAACTGCAATAATTCTCCCAATTGCACAGCTAAGGTCCGAATATAAGTTCCTTTAGAGCATTGTACCGTAAATTGCAGCACTTGCTCACCTTCAATAATGTGAAAAACGGGAGCTTGAGTTAATTCAAATTTATAAATATGCACCGTGCGCGTGGGTCGTTGGACCTCTTGGTGCGCTCTTGCGTATTCATATAATCTTTTACCGTTAACTTTTACCGCTGAATACAGCGGAGGAGTTTGCTGTAAGGAACCCGTTAAAGCTTGCATTGACTGTTTGATCTGCTGAGTAGTAAAGGGTTGAGATAAATGCTTTTGTGCTACCGTTTTTCCAGTAGCATCTTCGGTGGTAGTCGCCCTGCCCAAAGTAATTTGTCCGTGATAGGTCTTAGTTTGCCGCATCAAATAATTCACTAATTTGGTCGCTTGACCAACACAAATTACTAAAACTCCATCTACTTGCGGATCTAAAGTGCCAGTATGGCCAATTTTTCGTTCTTGTAATATCTTACGTAATTGATAAACACAATCCGCACTGGTCATTCCACAAGGCTTATAGAGGGGAATAATGCCATTCAATATTTATTCCTCCGATTTTAATATAACTCTTAAAAATAATTCAACCCTTTAATTATAGCATAAATAATCAGTAAAATAGCCGGTTTCCCGGCTATTGATCTTGCTCATGCAATTTGTTAATTAATTCATCAATCCGTTCACCATAACGTACTGATTGATCTTGTTTAAAAAAGATCTCAGGTGTTTTATAAATCGATAGACGCTGCCCCAACTCATGGCGAATCAATCCTTTAGCCTTATCTAATCCTGCTTGAGCTTTCTGAGCATTACTAGCAGTTTCTGATAAAATACTAAAGTAAATCGTCGCCTGCTGTAAATCACCAGTAACATCTACTCCAGTGATAGTAACACCCTGAACCCGCGGATCGCGAACCCGCTTGAGCAAAATATCATTAACTTCGCGCTGAATTTCTTGTTCAACTCGACCTACGCGATATTTCATGGACAACCTCCTATTCTACAGGGACTTCCTGCATAATATAAGCTTCAATTTGATCGTCAACTTTAATATCATTGTAGTTTTCAATCATTAAGCCGCATTCAAAACCTTGCTTAACTTCTTTCACATCATCTTTAAAACGTTTAAGTGACGCTAATTTACCCTCATAAATTACAATACCGTCACGGATTAAACGCACTCCGCTTTCACGTTGAATCAAACCAGAATCAACAATGCACCCGGCTATGGTGCCTAATTTTGATACCTTATAAGTTTGCCGAACAGTTAAGTTACCAGTAACTTTTTCTTTATAAACCGGTTCTAATAAGCCCTTCATCGCTGATTCAATTTCATCAATGGCATTATAGATGACATTATGCAAGCGAATATCAACATTTTCTTCATCAGCCTGAATTTTCGCTTGATTAGTCGGGCGCACATTAAATCCAATAATGATCGCATGACTAGCCGAAGCTAAAGTAACATCAGTTTCTGTAATTGCTCCGGCAGCAGCATGAATAATATTAACGCGGACACCTTCAACGTCAATTTTTTCCAAACTATTACGCAAGGCTTCCACTGACCCTTGAACGTCAGCTTTAATGATAACGTCAACCTTTTTCATATCCTGCTGTTTCATAGTGTCGAATAAATTATCCAAAGTAACGGCATTAGTCCGCTTGCGCTCTTGAATTTGCGCTTGTTTAGCCCGTTCTTCTCCAGCTGAGCGCGCCAATTTTTCAGTAGCAAATACCACAAACTTATCTGCCGATTGCGGCACATCATTCAAACCGGTAATCATAACGGGCTGTGACGGCCGAGCTTCTTTAATGCGGCGGCCCCGATCATCTGTCATGACCCGGACACGGCCAAAGGTATTACCGACAACAATCGGATCTCCCTTATGCAAAGTACCCTGTTGAACCAACAAACTGGCCACTGGACCTCTGCCTTTATCTAACCGAGCCTCAATTACAGTACCAACCGCCTTTTGTTGCGGATTAGCTTGTAATTCGAGAACATCGGCTTCTAACAAAATCATTTGTAATAAATCATCAATTCCAGTACCCTGTTTAGCAGAGATATTAACAAAAATTGTATCACCGCCGTAATCTTCCGGAATCAAGTCATATTGCATTAATTCTTCGGTAACATGTTGCGGATTAGCATCCGGTTTATCAATTTTATTAATGGCCACAATAATTGGATCGTTAGCTGCTTTAGCATGGTTAATGGCCTCAATAGTCTGGGGCATAACGCCATCATCTGCAGCAACTACTAACACAACTATGTCCGTAATGTCAGCTCCACGGGCCCGCATGTTTGAAAAGGCCGCATGACCCGGAGTATCCAAAAATGTAATCAGCCGATCATCCAAACGTACTTGATAAGCACCAATATGCTGCGTAATACCGCCAGCTTCATCAGCAGTAACATGAGTATGACGTAAACGATCTAACAAAGTGGTTTTGCCGTGATCAACGTGACCCATAATTGTTACTACCGGCGGACGTTGTGTCAGATTATCAGTATTATTTACTTCCTCTTCAAAGAAGGTATCCAAGTCTGTAATATCTTCTTCTACTTTTTCTTGAGCTTCAATACCATAATCTGTAGCTAAAAGTTCTATGGTATCTTTATCCAGGGACTGATTTTGATTGACCATAATTCCCAGCATAAAGAGTTTTTTAACAATTTCTGCCGGCTCTCGGTGTAAGATTTTACCTAAATCTTGCGCATTCATACCGACACTATATTCCAAAACTTCTGGTAAAGGCCGTTCTTTACGCTGTGGCACTTGTTTTTTCGGTTGAGCAGCCTGCTGTTTGCGTAATTTCTTCTTATTTTTATGCTTTGGACGATTCTTATAATTAGTAAATTCATTTTTACGGCGGTTATTAGTAAATTCATGTTGCCGCTTTTTATTATCAGTTGTTTGCGTCTCTTTCGCATCAGAAGCCGTAGCCGCTGCTACTGGTGCAGCTGGAGCTGGTTTGGCGGCAGCTTTTGGCTGAAATTTAATAGATTGCTGTTTATTTTTGACAGGTTGATGACTACTTCTTTGTGCCGTAATCGCCTGCCCTTGCGGTTTAGCATGTGAATGTTGCTTGTTACCTGCCGGCTTGGCGGGTTTTTGCCGATCCTTTTCGATTTGTTCTACTGAAGCTTGTGCATTTTGTTTATATTGAGCCAAATGTTTCCGGCCCGCACTTGCACGATTGATCATTTGTGAGCGATGATCATTAACCCGGTTCGAATTAGTATTGTTGTTATTACGCCGCCGCCGATTATTATTATTGTTGTTATTATTAGAATGATTATTATTGTTGCGATTGGAACGACGATTAGTCTGGTTGCTTTGGTTAGAATGATTTTCAGCGTTCACTTTTTTCTTTTCAGTTCTCCGAATTGCAGTTACTTTGATTTTGGTTTTAGTTGCCTTATTGTTTGGGTAAGCAGTTGGCATAGTTTTTGCTGCCTTTTTCACTGGCTGTTGGCCCTTAACAATATGTGTTAATTGTGCTTCTTGCTGGTCTGATAAAACCGACATATGTGACAAAACCTCAATTTTATTTTTTTGTGCTAAGTCTACTAGCTTTTTGCTGGGAATTGCTAACTCCTTAGCTAATTCATATACACGCTTTTTTCCCATAAATTCACGCTCCTTAATTAATCATAGTTAACTCCTTAAATCTTTTAGCAAATCCTTGATCGGTAATCGCAATTGTTTTGCGTAAACGTCCAATAGCTTGGCTTAACTCAGCTTGTGAAAAATCAGTAGTAAAACTCACTTGATATTGGTCTAAGATAGGCGTTATTTTCTTTAAAAAAGTGGTACTTAAATCACTCGCTAAAAAAACAAATTCCACTTGTCGTTG
The DNA here is from genome assembly GCA_013346905.1 of Bombilactobacillus mellis. GTDB lineage: Bacteria > Bacillota > Bacilli > Lactobacillales > Lactobacillaceae > Bombilactobacillus > Bombilactobacillus mellis_A. The sequence goes on along the minus strand of JAAEDX010000001.1, from coordinate 782,917 downwards.
CTTTAAAGATTTTAATACTAAATCCTGTCCGCTGATCACACAATGAGCTTTATAAGCCAAACCTAATAAATTTAATATTTGCTGTTTATTCAATGTTTTTTTCCTAATTCTCCAAAGAGGTCTAAACGCGCCTTTTGGTGATCTACATAATCATACAACTGCTGGTAAAACTCAGCCGATAATTCTGTTTCTAAAACCCGCTCCAGCGTTTTGTTAGCTGCTGCTTGTTTAACAGCTGCCGGATCTAAACCTACATAGGCTCCTCGTCCCGGCTTTTTACCTGTAGGATCTAAAGCAACTTTACCTTCTTTATTCTTCACAATTCTAACTAATAATCGTTTAGGTTCCATTTCATTGGTTAGGATATTTTTGCGCATCGGAACTTTTCTTTTTTTCAAATCCACCACCACCTTTTAATTAACAGTGCCATTATTCTTGTTCATCATCTGGTAATTGTAAATCAGGATCTTGATCTAAATCAGCTTCATTATCACTATCATCAGCGGCTGTTGTATTATCATCATCAACAAATTCCACATCAGATTCAGGTTTAATATCGATTCGAAAACTGGTCAATTTAGCAGCTAAACGTGCATTCTGTCCTTTTTTACCAATTGCTAAAGACAAATGATAATCAGGAACAATTACAATACAGGACTTAGGATTGGTTTCATCGTCAAACTGAACTGCAATTACTTCTGCAGGGTTTAAAGCATTTGCAATAAAATCTGAAGGATCTTCTTCATATTTTACAACATCGATATTTTCTCCGTGGAGTTCATCAACTACCGCCTGCACACGTTGACCACGTGGTCCTACAGTCGTTCCTACTGGATCAACATCAGGATTGACTGATTTCACAGCAATCTTGGTGCGATCACCGGCTTCTCGGGCAATGGAAACAATTTCTACAGTTCCATCATAAATTTCCGGGACTTCTTGTTCAAATAGTCTTTTTACTAAGCCGGCATTAGTCCGTGAAACAAAAATCTGGGGGCCTTTAGTTGTGTTTTCCACTTTCGACACATAAACTTTGAGGCGATCCTGCGGCCGATAAACTTCTCCCGGCATTTGATCGGCCCGTCCCATCACGGCTTCGACACGACCAAAGTTGATGTACACAAAGCGGTTATCACTTCTTTGCACAACTCCTTGAATTATTTCATCCTGATACTGACTATATTCATCATAAATATTATTACGTTCGGCTTCACGGACTCTTTGCATTACTACTTGTTTAGCAGTTTGCGCCGCAATACGGCCAAAGTTGCTTGGGGTTACTTCAAAATTAATATGATCACCCAGCTCATAACCTTTATTAATATGTTCCGCATCTTCTAAACTGATTTCTAAACGCTCATCAGCTACTTCAGGCACTACTTCTTTGACGGTATAGACATGAAAGTCCCCCGTACGTTCATTAAAACTAACATCTACATTTTGTGCTTGCCCAAAATTACGTTTATAAGCAGAAACTAATGCGGCTTCCATGGCTTCAATAATAACATTTTTGTCGATGCCTTTTTCTTTCTCTAATGCTGATAATGCATCAACTAATTCTTTACTCATTTCCTTGTTATCCCCTATCTTTTAAAATTCGATTGCTAACCGCATTGCAGCAATATTCTTCCGTGCTAATTCAATTTCTGAAAATTCATTATTTTGATGTTGGCGCAAGCGCAAATATTGTGAATCATAATCGAGCAAAACACCTTCAAAAATCTTCTGCTGCTGTTGTTTTTGATATAAACTAACATGAATATATTTGCCTACTGCCCTTTGCAAATCTTGTTCGGTTTTTAAGGGACGCTCAGCTCCCGGCGATGAGACTTCCAAAAAATAAGCATTAGGAATTAAATCGGGGGCCTGTTCGTCGAGTTTATCACTTAATTCTTGGTTAAAGAGTGCACATTCTTCAATATCAATGCCAGCTGGTTTGTCAATGTATAGACGTAAATACCAATTGGCGCCTTCTTTAACGTATTCGATATCAACTAAATAAAAACCATGCTTTTCTAAAAGTGGCTGGGCCATTTGCTTGATTTCCGCTGTTATTGATTGCAACTTATCACTCCTTTATTAAAAATCAACGCGGTTTGTCTGTTTTACCAGTACGGCTAATTCAATAAAAAGAGTGAGCATTCCTGCTCACTCGTCATGTAAAATCAACTTATAAGGTATTATATAACTTACAGCCTAATTTTTCAAGAATTTAAACAGGCAGCTTTTTCTCAGAATCATTTTTTCTGCCTTAAAATAAGGATAATTGATTTTCATCAGGTAATTGGTCAATTACCTGATTTTGCGTTAAATATTCAATAATTGTTTTCGAAACTTTACCCCGCTTTGATAAATCCTCTTTTGACAAAAACGGTTGTTCTTCTCGGGCAGCCACAATTTGTTTAGCCACACTCGAGCCCAAACTCGGGACAGCTATAAAAGGTGCTAGTAAAGTATGCTCATCCAAAATTTGAAAATTAGTCGCATCCGACTTTTCAAGATCAACCATTTTAATCGTGATACCGCGTGCCAAACATTCATTAGCTACTTCTAAAACCGTCAACAGATTTTTATCTTTAGCACTGGCATCCATACCTTGATCTTGGATGGCTTTCATAGAAGCTTCAACAGCATTTTTGCCCTGTGACATGGCCTGTAAATCGAAAATATCACACCGAACCGAAAAATAGGCACAGTAATAAATAATCGGAAAATGCACTTTGAAATAGGCAATCCGTAACGCCATAATAATATAAGCTGTGGCATGGGCTTTCGGAAACATATATTTTATTTTTAGACAGGAATCAATATACCAATCCGGTACATTCTTATTATCCCGCATCTCATCCTGCCATTCATCAGGAATACCGCGACCCTTGCGGACATGCTCCATAATCTGAAAAGATAGTTGCGGTTCCATGCCCCAATGAATGAGATCCATCATAATATTATCCCGACAGCCAATAACATCCTTTAAAGAAACTATTCCTTGGCGGATATATTCTTCAGCATTGCCTAACCAGACATCAGTTCCGTGAGATAAACCGGAAATTTGTAATAATTCCGCAAAAGTGGTCGGATGTGTTTCTTCCAGCATTCCCCGCACAAACTTGGTACCAAATTCGGGAATACCCAAAGTCCCCATCTTTGAATCAATTTCTTCCGGTGTAACACCCAAAGATTCTGTTCCTGAAAATAATTGCATTACCCGCGGATCATCCGTAGGAATGGTTTGCGGATCAATACCCGAAAGATCCTGCAACATCCGAATCATGGTGGGATCATCATGTCCTAAAATATCCAATTTCAAGATATTGTCATGAATAGAATGAAAATCAAAATGCGTAGTTTTCCAAGCTGCACTTTGATCATCCGCTGGATACTGAATAGGCGTAAAATCATAGATATCCATATCTTCAGGAACAACAATGATTCCCGCAGGATGTTGCCCTGTAGTGCGTTTAACTCCGGTAGCACCGGCAGCTAGTCGATCTTTTTCTGCTCCGCGAAATCTTTGATCAGTTAATTCTTCATAATTGCTGACATACCCATAAGCAGTGCGATCTGCTACTGTTCCAATGGTTCCGGCACGAAAGACATGATCCTCACCAAATAAAACCTTCGTATAATTATGGGCAATGGGTTGATAATCTCCGGAAAAGTTTAAATCAATATCGGGAACTTTATCTCCTTTAAAGCCTAAAAAGGTCTCAAAAGGAATATCTTGACCGTCTTTTTTAAGAGAAGTACCACATTTTGGACAAGCTTTATCCGGCAAATCGAACCCGGAACCCACTTCACCGTTGGTAAAAAATTGGGTATAGTGACATTGAGGGCAACGATAATGCGGCGGCAAAGGGTTAACTTCCGTAATACCTGTCATGGTAGCAACTAGACTGGAACCGACCGAACCACGTGATCCTACCAAATAGCCATCTTTATTACTTTTATGCACTAAACGCTGAGCAATAATATAAATAACAGCAAAACCATTTCCAATAATACTTTTTAATTCTTTTTCCAGTCGTTCTTGTACAATTGTTGGCAAGGGATCACCATACATTTGTTGGGCTTTTTGATAAGTTAAGTCTTGGATTTCCTGTTCAGCGCCGGGCATCTTCGGAGTATACAACCGATCTTTAACTGGCGTAATATCATCGTCAATCCAATCAGCTACTATATGAGTATTATCAACAACAACTTTTTGTGCTTCTTTTTCATCTAACCAGTCAAAAGCTTTGAGCATTTCTGTTGTTGTTTTAAAATTTGCCAAAGGTAATTTTTGTCGGGCGAGCGGATTACTTTTCACAGCTTTAACAATAATATCACGATAAATCGCATCCTTAGCCGCGATATAATGCACATCACCAGTAGCAACTACCGGTTTGTCTAAATCTTTTCCCAACTTAATAATATTAGATAAGATTTCATGCAAAGCATCTTCATCGGCAATCAAATTTGAATATAATAAGGGTTGATAAATATCCGGTGGCATAACTTCCAAATAGTCATAGTATTGCGCCTTTTGATAAGCTTCGTCATAACCTTTTTGCATCATTGCCGTAAAAACTTCTCCGGAACTGCAAGCAGAACCGATGATAATTCCCTCACGATACTTATTTAAAATATCGCGCGGAACTCGCGGGGTCCGATAATAATATTCAGTCATTGATAGGGAAACAATTTTGAACAAGTTTTTCAAACCGGCCTGTGTTTGTGCTAATAAGGTGGCATGATAAGGACGGGCTTGTTTATAAGCTTCCGGACCACCTAAGTGATCATTTAGTTGCTGAACATTTTCCGTTTGAAAACGAGCCTGCATTTCTGCTAGTAATTTATATAATAAATACCCCGTGGTTAAAGCATCAGAATTAGCCCGATGGTGATGTTCCAAGTTGATAGAATATCTTTTTGCCAGACTATCCAATTTATGGTTGCGATATTCAGAATGTAAAGTGCGCGACATTTCTAAAGTATCAATTACCGGAACAGTAACCGGAGGTTGTTTTTGCCGACGTAAGGCAGTATTTAAAAAGCCAACATCAAAAGTTACATTATGACCCACTAAGATGTCATCACCGACAAATTTTTGAAATTTGGCTAAAGCCTCCGCCTCAGTATTGCTGCCTTGAACCATTTCATCAGTAATCGAGGTTAAATTAATCGTTGTTGCCGATAAAGGATGACCCGGGTCAATAAATTCATCAAAATTAGCAACCACTTTGCCATTTCTCATTTTGGTAGCCGCTAATTCGATAATAGAGTCATAGACCGCTGATAACCCGGTTGTTTCGACATCAAAGATAACATACTCAGCCGAACTCAAATCTTGATCACGTAAATTATAGGCAATCGGCTGTCCCTCATCTACTAAATTAATTTCTACACCGTAAATAATTTTCACGCCGTATTTTTGTCCAGCGCTATGTGCTTCCGGAAAAGCCTGAGCGGTAGAATGATCTGTAATCGCAATAGCAGGTTGTCCCCATTGGGCTGCCTGTTGAACTAGATCAGTAGTCGAGCTGACTGCATCCATTTGACTCATATTAGTATGCACATGTAACTCAATTCTTTTTTGTGGTGCTTGATCTTGGCGGCCAATTTTTTTAATGATATTAAGATCATAAGCATTAAAGGTTAAATCTCGGGAATAGGTATCTTCTTGCACTGATCCTCGAGCTTTAATCCAGACGCCTTCATGAAATTCTGCAAAAACATCAAGGGCATCGTTAGGATTAGAGAATTTTTTAATTACAAATGAAGAGGTATAATCCGTTGCCTCTATAATTAATAATTGCCGACTATTTTTTAATTGTCGCACTTCTGATTTAAAAATATAGCCTTGAATAACGACTGACTGTTGCTCTTCGGTAATCTCTTTCATTGAAGTTACGCTTTTCTGCGCATCAATCTTTTTCCCGATAATTTGCGGAGCTGCATTAGTATTAGCGGCAGGTGATTGATTCTTTTTTTGTGCGACAGATAAAGCCAATTGCTGTTGTTGTTCGACCTGCTTTTTTCGTAACTCCTCAATTTGAGATTGGGACTGAGAATGATCAATAATTACTTTAATATGAAAAGACGCAAAACCCAGTTCCTGATAACAATCCTCGATAGCGGTTAGATAATTTTGATTCAAATAATCCCGTAAAACATCATTATCTACACATAAAATAACCTGCTGGCCTTGTAATTTTGGTGCCTGCTGCAAAGACAATTCCTTCATCACCGAAGAATTAGGATTGGTTTGATTCATTACATAGGGCCAGTAAGCCGATAATAACTTTTGGTCAAAATGAGCGTCCTGTGCCACAATTCGAAAATCAACAGCTTGAATATCGGTAAAACTATTCTGCAAATGTTGCGCCAAAGTTTGTAAATCCTTAATCGGCAAAATATGAGCAAATTCCAAAATAAAAGTCCAACGCTGCGATTCAGTGTGGACTTGCACTTTTTGAATTTTTGCGGTCTGAAATAAGGCAGTTGAACAAAGATCATCTGGCAATTCTAGTTGTTGGACAAGGGTTTGAAATAACTTTTGCTGTTGAGAATTAGACAAGTAATCACCCCAATTATGATATATAATTTTTTAATAAAATATTAATTGTATCCACCAAATCATTCTGAGCCACTTCAATTGCTTCACTTTGATTACGTAATTTAACTTCTACAATGTTATCGGCAGCTTTTTTCCCGATAACAATGCGGACCGGAATCCCTAATAAATCAGCTTCAGCAAATTTGACCCCCGGGCGCTGTTTACGATCATCAACTAAGACCGAAAAGCCTTCTTTTATTAACTGTTGTTCTACTGTTTTTGCCAGACTAGTTTGTTCTGCTTTTTTGGTATTAACAATGACAATATGAACCTGATAAGGCGCTACTTCCAACGGCCAAATCATTCCTTTTTCATCGTTATGTTGCTCTACAATTGCCGATAATAATCGACTAATACCAATACCATAACAACCCATAATAATCGGTTGCGGCCGTCCGGCTTCATCCAAGAATTCAGCTTGAAAACTTTGGGAATATTTGGTTCCCAACTTGAAAACATGACCAATTTCAATACCACGAGTAAATTGGAGTGTTCCTTTATCATCAGGTGAAATTTCTCCTGCTTTAACGGTACGGATGTCAGCAAATTGATCTACTTGATAATCTCGATCAATATTAGCATTTTGCACTTGTTGATCCTTGTGATTACCACCAGTAGTGGCATTGCATAGATTTTGAACAGATAAATCAGCAATGATCGGCAGTTTAACTGATAAATGAACCGGACCGATAAAACCGGGACTACTCTGAAATTTTTCGGCAATTTCAGCATCTGTAGCTGGACGTAATTCATTAACCTCCAGTAAATTCTTTAATTTCACTTCATTAATATCATAATCACCACGAATAAGAGCCAGGACTGGTTTATCATCAGCCATAAAAGCTACATTCTTAATGATTTTTTGCGGTGCTACTTGCAAATGCTGCACTAAAGCCTCTATCGTATTAACTCCCGGAGCAGCAACTTCTTGCAGAGGCGCTAATTTTTCGGTAGGATTATCCGCAATAATGCTCGTTGCCATTTCCAAATTAGCAGCATAATCACTCATATCAGAATAAACAATCGTATCTTCACCAATATCAGCAATTGCAGAAAATTCCCGCGAGCTATTGCCGCCCATATCGCCTGAATCGCCTAAAATAACACGATAATCTAAGCCGCAACGGTCAAAAATATTATGATAGGCTTGTTCCATTTGATCAAAAATTTTATCAAGGTCATCACTGTTAGCAGTAAAAGAATATCCATCATACATAATGAACTCACGTCCGCGCAATAAACCATAGCGTGGACGGTCTTCATCCCGATATTTTGTTTGAATTTGATAAAGGACTTTCGGCATCATTTTATAGGAATTTAAAACATTTTTGACTAAATAAGTCATCGTCTCTTCATGTGTTGGTCCTAAAATAAAATCACGCTGATGTCGATCCTGTAATTTAAAAAGATTATCACCATAAGTCTGATAACGGCCACTTTCCTGCCATAATTCCGCAGGCAAAATTGCCGGCATTAAAGACTCCACGGCGTCAATTTTATCCATTTCTTCGCGGACAATCCGTTCCACATTTTGAATTGCCCGTAACGCTAAAGGCAAATAAGCATAAACCCCAGCGGCAATCTGGCGAATAAAGCCAGCCCGCAACATTAATTGATGACTAACAGCCTCCGCATCAGTGGGTACTTCTTTTAAAGTTGGAATTAAGACTTGTGATTGTCTCATAGCAGCTACTCCTCCTCTTACTTTCGTTTAATTAATAAAAAACCGCATAATATCATTCCAAGTAACAGCAATCATCAAGCCCACTAAAAAGGCCATCCCAATCATCGTAATAACAATTTCCGTTTTTTGTGATACTGGTTTTCGTCTAATTGCTTCAATAATATTTAATAATAGCTTACCACCATCTAAGGCTGGAATTGGTAATAAATTCATAATTCCTAAATTAATTGACAACCAGGCAATAAAGACAATAACTTGTTTATATCCCATTGCCGCAACTTGGGAAGTTTCAGAATAAATGGCCACTGGTCCGCCTAATTGATTAATATTAAAACCGCCGCTCACCATCTGCTTCAGTGCATTAAAAATAATTCCCATCGAGCCGAAAGCCGAATCGACACCCGATTTTAAAGTCGGCCAAAAATGATGATCTCTGGCAGGCATAATCCCGATTTGGCCAATTGTTTCCTTTCCACTTTTTACTGCTCGGGGGTGTAAAGTCACCTGCTGTACTTGCCGATTTTGTTTTTTAACTACCAGTTTGGTTGATTTATTAGGATTTTTGGCAATTGCTCGCGCTAACTGATCCCAATTTTTAATTTTTTGTTTATTTACCTGCATAATTTGATCCCCAGCTTGCAGATTAACCTGTGCTGCCGGTGAATGCGGCTGAATTTCACCTAATTTATTCCCTGAGCTTAAAGGACCGCCAATCAAAAAAGCACTAATAATATAAACAATAATTCCAAAAACCAAATTATTAAAAGGACCCGCCAAATTAGTCAAAAACCGATTCAGTAAACTAGCGGAATTAAATTGCACATCAACAGGAGCAATCTGCATTTCCGTGCCGGTTTCATCAATAATTGTCGCATCATGATCAACAGCATAACGTCGCAAAATTTGTTCGTCCCCGTTGACATAACCTTCAATAAATAGATCTTTTTGTAAATCACTGCTGGCAACTTGTAAAGGTATTAAATCAGAGTTATTGGCTTTTTGTGAATTATCAATTTGAATCACTTGTTCTTGTTCATTTAATTGTAAACCAATAATTGTCCCCGGTTTCAGTTCTTCATCATCATCTTCTGCACCAGCTAACATGACATAGCCGCCGAGGGGTAGTAAACGAATCGTGTACAAGGTATGATTCTTGGTATAGGAAACCAATTTGGGACCCATACCGATCGAAAACTGCCGCACTAAGATGCCGGATTTTTTTGCCCAATAATAATGGCCAAATTCATGCACAATAACAATTAATCCAAAAACGATAATAAATGTAATTATGGCTATCACTAGTTTACCTCCAAAGTTTTACCTAAATAAAGCCCAGAGCGTGAATCAACGGTAAAACAAACAGCATACTATCAAAGCGATCTAAAATACCACCATGACCAGGCAGAATCTTTCCTGAATCTTTCACCCCATAAAATCTTTTATAAGCTGATTCGACCAAATCTCCGATTTGACCAGCTATCGATAAAATAATCACAGTGATTATCAATAAAGGCACACTTTGATGTAAGGGCGCAATATATTGAAATTGCTTAAAACTAATCATATAAATCAAAGCAAAAATAACGGCTGCAATGACACCGCCAATCGATCCTTCCCAAGTCTTATTAGGACTGATCGCAGGGTATAACTTATGTTTACCCCATTGACGACCAATTAAATAAGCACCACTATCAGTGACCCAAACAATTATCATACCAAATAACAATAATGATAAGCCTCCGGAATCAGCATTACGGATTGCCGCTAAATAATGGAACCCATTACCAATATAAAACATCGACAAAATGGTAGTTCCAGCATCTTCAAAGTTATAACTGTTCTTAGTAAAGACCATCAAAATCAATAATAAGGCTACAAAAACATAGGCTAAATCAAAGCGGGAAAAATCATTTGGCAACCAGTGCAAGGCATTTTCCGGCAGCGAAAGCAGGAAAACCCCAATAGCACCAATCACAAAATCAAGCGAGACAATAATCCGCTTGCGCATTATATAAACTTCAGATAAGCCAATAATCGCCAAAACCGAAGCGGTAATATCAATCCAAATCCCGCCAGCTATAATAATAGGTATAAAAATTGCCAAAGCAATGACTGCTGTAATTACCCTTTTTTTCAAAATATTACCTCATTCGTTTATTTGTCTAATCCACCATAACGACGATCACGTTGGCTATATTTCTGTAAGTCTCTTTTGAAATTAGCTTCAGAATAATCTGGCCAATATTCATTGGCAAAAACAATCTCGGCATAGGCCAATTCCCATAAATAAAAATTGGATAATCGTTGTTCACCACTAGTTCTGATCAAAAAATCAGGATTTTGTAATTCGGCCAACTGTGCGCTTTGCAGATAACTAGCAAAACTTGTTTCGTCTAAACTATTTAAGTCGACCTGATGATCCAAAACCGCCTGACAAAAAGTTTTAGTTGCATTAACGATATCACTATGAGCGCCATAGTTAAATGCAAAATTTAAGATCATTCCTTGATTATGACGCGTTTGTGCAATCGCTTTTTGACAAACTGCCAAGGTTGTGGGAGGCAATTGCTCTATAAAACCAGTAATTACTACCCGCACCTCATTTTGCATTAAAGTCGGCATAAATTTATTAAAAAAAGTAATTGGCAAATTCATTAAAAATTCAACTTCGTTATTGGGCCGTTTCCAATTCTCAGTAGAAAAAGCATAGACCGTTAAAGCCTTAATGCCTAAATTACTAGCAGCAGTGGCAATACTTTTTAAATTATTCATCCCCGCCTTATGGCCGGCAATGCGCGGTAACCCTCGCTTTTGGGCCCATCGTCCATTACCATCCATAATAATTGCTACATGTTTAGGCAAATTCAACTTGACCATATTAACTCCTACAAAACATCGTTATCTGAATTTACTGACCTAAAAGGCCAGCTTTGATTCTTCAACCCTTATTAATATTTATAACAAACTAAAACATATTTGTGCAATAGGATTGATAAATAAGCATGGTCGCCCATAAATGCTGAAAACAGCTTCTTGACGACAAACCGGTTTTCAGCTGGCGACCTCACAAAGATTAAAATCATATAAAAATGATCTTGATCTTTTTACTATTATTAAACAAGCACTAATTAATAGCAAAAAATTAGCGATTAAAATCAACCCTCACTTACTCATAGAGCCGATATCTTTTAATAATTGGCTAAATTTAACCTTCAACTAATTCTTGTGCTTTTTTCTCGGCAATATTTTCAATAGCTTTAACATTACTATCAGTTACTTTTTGAACTTGTTTTTCCAAGTCATAGAATTCATCATCAGTAATATCTCCGCTTTTTTGTTGTTTCTTTAATTTATCAATCGCTTCACGCCGAATATTACGGACACTGACCTTTGACATTTCCGAAATTTTACCTACTTCTTTCGATAATTCCTGACGTCTTTCGCCGGTCAATTGCGGAATCACCAAGCGAATAACCGAACCATCATTAGCAGGATTAATACCAATATCTGATTTTAAAAGTGCCTTCTCAATATTCTTTAAAGCGGATTTATCGAAAGGAGTAATCATCAAAACGCGTGCTTCAGGAACACTAATTGAAGCCACCTGATTAATTGGCAAATCAGCTCCATAGTATTCCACCGTAATCCCATTTAAAATACTGGCATTAGCCCGGCCCGCACGGATTTTACCCAAATCACGCTGTAAGGAATCCTGACTTTTTTGCATATGCTTTTGGGCTTCTTCAATAATTGCGTTAGTCACTATTTTTTCCTCCTTTAATTGTGGTTCCTATCTGCTCACCTTGAACTACACGTAAAATATTGTCAGTTTCGTTTAAATTAAAGACGACGAGGGGAATATCATTATCCATTGATAACGAACTGGCGGTAGAATCCATGACCCCTAAATTTTTATTAATTACGTCTAATTGCGTTAGTTCATCATATTTAGTAGCTGTTGGATCTACTTGAGGATCAGCTGAATAGACCCCATCGACACCATTTTTGGCCATTAAAATAACATCTGCATCAATTTCTGCTGCTCGCAAAACTGCCGTTGTATCTGTCGAAAAATACGGGCTGCCAGTCCCAGCTGCAAATATGACTACCCGCTTTTTTTCCAGATGACGAATTGCTTTCCGCCGAATATAAGGTTCAGCAATTTGCCGCATTTCAATGGAAGTTTGCACTCGTGTGGGAACATTAATACTTTCCAGACCGTCTTGTAAAGCTAAAGCGTTCATCACTGTCGCCAGCATTCCGATATAGTCGGCTTGTGAACGTTCCATTCCCATTTCGGCGCCGGTTTCGCCCCGCCAAATGTTACCACCGCCACAAACAATCGCCACTTCAACGTCAAGATCATGAATTCTTTTAATTTGCTGAGCAATGGAAGCAATAACGGGCGGATTAATGCCAAATCCTTTTTTCCCGGCTAATGCTTCACCACTCAACTTTAAAACCACTCGCTGATATTTAACAGACATGTATAAACTCCTTCAATTTCTTTTAATTATTTTAACATAATCAGTAATGAGACGTTCATTAAGTCCAAAAAAAAAGCGCTACGCGCTTTTATTTAATTTGACCCATGACTTCATCAACGAAATTTTCCTGTCTCTTTTCAATTCCTTCACCAACTTGATAGCGCTCAAAGGAAACCAATTTGCCACCTTTAGCAGCCACAAATTGAGAAACAGTTTGATCAGGATCTTTAACAAAATCTTGGTCTGCTAAACTAATTTCAGCTAAATATTTATTCAATCGTCCTTCAACAATTTTCGGCACAATCTTTTCCGGCTTACCTTCATTAAGTGTTTCTTCAGTAAACACTTGACGTTCATGCTTTAGCACAGAATCCGGTACTTGATCCCGGCTTAAATATTCTGGATTAATTGCTGCTACGTGCATTGCTACATTATGGGCAGTATCACCATCAGCACCGTCCAAAACCACCAAAGCAGCAACCTTTCCACCGTTATGAAGATAGGAACCAAAGATTTGACTATCATTTTTTTCTACTACTTGGAAACGACGTAAAGTAATTTTTTCACCAATAACAGCTGTTAAGTTAGTGATTGCAGCTTCAACCGTGTCGGCTCCAGCAATAGGCAGCTTCAAAGCAGCAGCTAAGTCGTTCGGATTATTCTCCACAATAGTAGTTGCCAAATCTGAAACTAATTGTTTAAATTTGTCATTAGAAGCAACAAAATCGGTTTCGGAATTAACTTCTAATAAAACGGCCCGATTATCAGCAACTTTAACAGCAGCTAAACCTTCCGCAGCAATTCGACTACTCTTTTTCGCAGCTTTAGCTACACCCTTTTCCCGTAATTCATCAATGGCTTTTTGCATATCACCGTCAGCAGCCACTAGCGCCTTTTTAGCGTCCATCATACCGACGCTGGTTTTGTCACGGAGCTCCTTTACTTGAGCAGCAGTAATTTTGGTCATTTAACATTCCTCCCAGCTTTTTGATTGCCACAAGAAAAACTATCTTGATCAATAAACAAGACAGTTTTTCAGTATATTAATTATTTGTTTTCTGCATCAGCAGTTGCTTGTTCAGCATCAGCTTCAACGACTTCTTCAATATCAGCTGTAGCTTCACCATTATCAGCAGTTGCTTCTTGATTATCCTGCGCAGCTTGTTCAGGGAAGTCAACATTTTCTTCACCCTGACGGCCTTCAACAATTGCATCAGCCATTTTTGAAGTAATCAAACGCACTGCCCGAATTGCATCATCATTAGCCGGAATGATTACATCAATATCATCAGGATCGGTATTAGTGTCGACCATAGCAACAATCGGAATATTTAATTTATGAGCTTCTTTAACCGCAATACTTTCTTTATGCGGATCAACAATAAACATTACGTCTGGAATGCGCGGCATATCTTCAATTCCGCCTAAAAATTTCTCTAGTTTTTGTTGTTGTTTAATTAATAAAGCTACTTCTTTTTTCGGCAAACGTTCAAAAGTGCCATCTTCAGACATTTTCTTGATTTGCTTTAAGCGTTTAATTCGGCTTTGAATAGTATCCCAGTTAGTTAAAGTTCCACCTAACCAGCGATGGTTTACATAATACTGGCCTGCCCGTGTTGCTTCTTCGGCAATGGAATCTTGAGCTTGTTTTTTAGTTCCAACAAATAAAAATACCCCATCATCGGCTGCAACATCTTTAACAAAGTTATAAGCATCATCAATCATATGCACGGTTTTTTGCAAATCGATAATATAAATTCCATTACGTTGCGTGAAAATATACGGCTTCATCTTCGGGTTCCAACGCCGAGTTTGATGACCGAAGTGCACACCAGCTTCCAGTAATTGTTTCATTGATAAAACAGACATATTAATTCCTCCATTGGTTTTTTCCGCCGTTAATCTACTATCAATGCCACATTTAGATGCTTCTAAATGCACCCGCATCGACTAAAATTAACGTGTGTATTTAATGCCATTAAAGATTTTACTGTAATTGATAATATTAATCAAGACTTGTGCGTAAATAGTTGCATTTTTTGTTGGCGAGAATAGTGTTTGATTTCCCATTCCCGTTTGGAAGCTTGCGAACGATCACCCACTAATTCCTGATAAACCAGTTGAACTGGTCGCCGGCTTCTCGTATACTTGGCCCCTTGACCCGCATTATGAGCCCGCACCCGCGCCGCAACATTATTAGAAATTCCGGTATAATAAGTGTCATCTGCACAGTGAACAATATAAACAGAATAGGTCTGACTTTTATCCATTAATAAAATCTACCAATTGCTGAGTATAAGTGCCATCTGCTTGGTATAAAACTAATTCGGGCCATACTTTCAAACCATTAATTCTTCGGGTTTTTCGACATTTGATTAGAACTAAATTGGCTAAATCATTTTGGTGCGGACGGATAAATAACAGCTCTTTAATGGGCAAATGATAAGCTTGTAAGACTTGACTTAATTCCAATAATCGATCCGGCCGATAAACTAAATATAAACTACCGTTATCTTTCATAAGACTTTGCGCTACTTGTCCTAACAATTTTTGACTGAAATAAAGTTCGTGGCGTGCAATATTTTGTGAAGACGATTGACCCAATTTGGAATGTGATTTAGTGGAAAAATATGGCGGATTGCAGGTAATCACATCAATACTATCATGATCTAAATAATCTAAAGTGTGATTGATATTACTATTGATCAATTTGACTTTGTCTTCTAAATGGTTATAATTAATTGATTCCTGCGCTAAATTTGCTAACGCTTCTTGAATTTCTAAAAGTGTGGTTGTAACTTGAAATTTTTGCGCTAAGCTTAAACCAATAATGCCACAGCCGCTGCATAGATCTACTAACTGATCTTGAGGTTTTAAATAAACCCAATTAGCCAGTAGGACGGAGTCAATAGAACTACGGAATAATTTGGTATCTTGAAAAATATTAATCGCAAACCCCGGAACTTTGTCTAAAGTTTTCGTCATTGGTTCTCATCCTATCTTTGATATAATATTTGCAGATTACAAAATGAGGTTGATTTAATGTTTTATAAGTTTATGGTACATGTTGTGCGGGTAATTGTTGCCTTGATTAATGGTAATACTCATTTTCAAGGTAAGGAAAACCTGCCGCATAATGAATCTTTTATTATGTTAGCACCACACCGCACTTGGTGGGAGCCAATTTTATTTGCTTTAGCGGTCAGCCCGCTGCCTTGTGCCTTTATGGCTAAAAAAGAGCTATTTAAAAATCCTATTTTACGCTTTATTTTGCATCATGCCAACGCTTTTTCTGTTGACCGCCAACATCCCGGTTTATCCGCTATCAAAATTCCGGTTCGCGACTTAACCGCGCGTAATCTGAGTTTAATTATGTTTCCTTCCGGAACAAGATTCTCCGGGAAATTAAAAGGTGGTGCAGTTTTAATTGCTAAATTAGCAAAAAAGCCATTAGTTCCTGTTGTTTATCAGGGGCCTTTGCGTTTTAACGACTTTTTAAAACGACGTCGGGCTGTAATTAAATTCGGACAGCCAATCGTAATTGATCCGAAAATGAAAGTAGATGAACAGCATATTGAAAAAGTCAATCAACAAATACAGCAAGCCTGGCAGCAAATTGACTACTCCATTGATCCAAATTTCCACTATGTTCCTTTAAAACACAAAAACAAATAAAAAAGTATCCCCGACTTTGGTCAAGGATACTTTTTTTATAATTTTAACTACGATAATTATTAGAAAGTATCTTTTTCTTGCAGCCGATACAATTCATAATAATAACCCTTTTGTTTTAATAAATCTTTGTGATTACCATATTCAACAACTTGACCATTATCCAAAACTAAGATATTCGTGGAGTTTTTAATAGTGGAAAGACGGTGGGCAATCGCTACGGTTGTCCGACCTTGTCGCATTTGATCCAGACCAGTTTGAATTAAATCCTCTGTTTGCGTATCAATACTTGCAGTAGCTTCATCCAAAACCAGAATCGAGGGTTGATGAACAATGGTCCGCGCAAAAGAAATTAATTGTTTTTGTCCAGCAGACAAGCCGTTACCGCCAGGTGTTACTCGAGTATGATATTGCTGTGGTAATTTTTGAATAAAATTATCAGCATGAACTAACCTGGCCGCCGCCTGAATTTGTTCGTCACTAATATTTTGATCATATAAGCGAATATTAAAATTAATATCACCATAAAATAAATAAGAATCTTGTAATACTAGGCCAATTTTTTGCCGAATTTCGGAAACCGGCAGCTTCCGAATATCCTGACCATCGATGAGAATTTTCCCTTTTTGAAATTCATAAAAGCGCAATAAGATATTAATCATAGTACTTTTACCACTGCCAGTGTGTCCCACAATCCCTAAACTTTCCCCCGGATTCACTTTAAAACTCACATCATGTAAGACTTCCGGACCATCAGGATAAGCAAAACTGACATGACGAAATTCAATCGCTCCGGCAGAAATCTTGCCTTGGGCGTCGGATTTTTGTTGAGGGCCATATTCTTTAATATCTAAAATATGAAAAGAACGTGAACCGGCCACAACACCATCTTGAAAGAAGGATAAAGTATCCATCATATTTGTAATCGGATTAAAAAACTGACTTATATAAGTTGTAAAAGCATAAATCATTCCGGCTTGAACAAAACCGATATGTGCATGCCAACCTAATATATACATGGCTGCAATGAGCGCCAAAGTATAGAGAAGATTAACAATGGGCGACAGCAATAAAGAATTGATTTTAATCATTGAACGCCTTGATTGTAAATATTCATGATTAGTATGTTCAAATTCTTGTTGGATTCTTTTTTGCTGCCGGAAATTTTGAATAATATCTATTCCTTGAATAGTCTCGCTAATCCGCGTATTAATTTCACTGAGTTTTTGCCGCATGTAGCGATAAGCGCTGGAACTATACTTGTTATAAACCCAAATTGACAGGATTAACAATGGTAAAAATAATAGCACGGCCAAAGCTGCTGCTTGGTCCGTCAACCACATCGCAATCAGCGCAGATAGAATCGAAAATATTCCAACCAAGCCTGATAAAAACACTTGCATAAAATCCGATAATGACATTGTATCGTTATTGACTCTTGAAACAATGGAACCTGCAGAAGTACGATCAAAGTAACTCATTCCTAATTGATGCAGCTTAGCAAATAATGAACGGCGTAAGTCCTCTAACATATACTCGCTACCCATATTAAAAGCAAAGGTGGTAAAAAACTGCCCGAAACTACGAATAATGACTCCGACTAAATAGATAACCGCACTAAATAAAATCATTTTCTCAGCTAAAGTGCTTCGTGTTAAAAAATGATCCATATAATATTGTAAAAAGCGCGGTAACAAAATATTCATTGTTGATTGGACTATCACTGCCAGAATCGAAACGATAAAGGAAGGCCAATATTTAGCCGCAATCTTTAAAAGGCGGTGTACAATTTTAAATTGTTGCTTGATGGGAATACTGCGATAATTATTATATGCTGCCATAGTAACCTTCTTTCTGAAATTGCGTGCTTAATAATTCATTTGTTGCCGTTGCCACATCTGTTGATACCAGCCGGAAGTTTGCAACAATTGTTGATGGGTCCCTCTTTGAATTACTTGACCCGCTTCTAAAACCAAAATTTCATCAGCTTTCATTACACTGCGCAATCGTTGTGTAATAATAATCCTCGATTGCTGCGCATTACTGAAACGTTGCATATTTTGATTAATTTCGACTTCAGTTTTGGCATCAACAGCAGAAGTAGAATCATCTAAAATCAAGATTTTAGGAGAACTTAAAAGTGCTCGGGCAATGGAAACCCGTTGCTTTTGGCCTCCGGATAAAGAAATCCCGCGTTCACCAACTAGGGTTTGATATCCTTGACTTAAATGTTGAATTTCTTCGTCAATCACACCTTCTTGGGCTGCTTGTCGAACTAAGGCGTCATTACTACTGTAATCGGAAAAACGAATATTATTTTTAACGGAAGTGGAAAATAAAAAACTATTTTGCGGAACATAACCAATATTGGATAAAAGAGTATCTAAAGAATAATCGTGGATATCATGACCATCGATGGTAATCAGACCTTGATAATCATCAAAACGTCGTAAAATTAATTTAATAATTGTACTTTTTCCTGCTCCTACCCGACCTACAATACCCAGAGTTTTACCGGGGGTTAATTCAAAATGAACATTCTTTAATACAGGTTGTTCACCGTCAGGATAAGTAAAAGATTGAACCTTAAAATGCAATTCTCCGCGATTTAGCTCAGTTAATCCCTGCTTACTTTCAGTAATTAAAGAGTTTTCCTGTAAAATATTTTGAATTCGATCATAACTAGCATTTCCCCGTTCCAAGACGTTAAATAAACGTCCAATAGCAAACATGGGCCAGATTAAAGCATTTATATAACCTACAAAAGAAATCAATTGCCCAATAGTAATTACATGATTAATGACCAGATGTGAGCCTGACAAAATCGTGATGACAAAGGTCAAACCAATAATAAAACCCGTCAATGGATCAAACATGGCATCTATCAGGTTAACTTTACGGTTTAGTGAAATTGTCCGATCAACCAGCCGATTGAAATCGGCGATGTCTTCGCTTTCTTGACCAAAAGTTTTGATAACCTTAATCCCGGTCATACTTTCCTGGGTCTTATTGCTTAATTGAGAAAAGGCAGCCTGTGATTGCGAAAAACGATCGTGTAACTTTTTTCCTAAAAAATATGCCATTACCGCTAATAAAGGCAGAGGTAATATAGCAACAACTGTTAGTTTCCAGTCTACAAATAAGATCATAGCTATAATAGTCATGCCGCCAGTAATAACAGAATCGGCTAAAGTTAAAATACCTACGCCGGCTACGTTTTGCACAGCAGAAATATCATTAGTAGAAAGTGCCATCAAGTTGCCAATTCGGTGACGTTTAAAAAACATTTCATCCATATTTAAATAATGCCAGAATAGCTGGCTGCGTAATTTCTTTTCCAAATCGGCCGCCCCGCCCCAGATCTGATTACGCCAACCATAGCGAAAAAGATATTGGCCCAAACCGGCCGCCAGCAGTATTGTTAACGCTACCAAAACATGCATTTGTGTCAATTGTTTTTGATTAACCCAATCAGCAAATTGACCAATTGTTCGCGGAATAATTAAATTAGTCAAAGCAGTTAATAATAAAAAGATTATTCCAATGAGATAACGCCGCTTTTGTTTTTTAAAGAACCAACTTAATTTTTTAAAGATCCCCATCTTCCGCCTCCTTTAGAGTTTTTAATTGTAAATGACATAATAAAAAAAGCAGCAACAGCTACTTTTCACTCTGGTGACTATTATTATTTCTTCGCTTGATTTTTCATTAATTGCATCATTTGGTTCAATTTCTTTTGCGAAGGTTTTTGTCCCATCTGTGCCATCATCTGTCGCATCATATCAGCTGAAATTGGTGGATTTTCCTGCAAATAGTGTTTCATATACGCTCGTGCTCCAAAGAAACCACCAATTAGTCCAATAATTAACATCACAATACCTACCGTAATTGTAATAGCCATTTTCACTCCACCTTCAATATATATACTCATTATAGTTTATAAGATTTTTAGAGGATTAGCAAAGTTAATTTGACCGCCAACCCTTATTTTTTTGAATTTTGCGTATTTTGGCAGGGGTAATTTCCTGCCCCTGAGGATTGTATAGTTTAGTATGCAAAAGATGGACTTTAAAAGCCTGACGAAAATTAGCCAAATATTCTTGCCGCAAAGCAGCTTGTTCTTGCTTTTCCTCCCTATTTAATCCTACTTTTTTTTGCTTATGGGCCAATTCATTAATTCTTTGAATTAATTCGGCTTGACGTTTATTTTCATTTAGTTCTACCACTAATTATTCTCCTTAATAATTACGAACGTATGTTTGAAACTAATTAACAGATATGGTATTCTATAGTAAAGATACTAGGAGTAGAATAATGGGTCAAATAATTAGTTCTAAACAAAAAGACATTTTACAGTGTATTTATAATTATGTTCAAGGCTATGGTTATCCTCCCACTGTCCGTGAAATTTGTGAAGAAGTCGGCTTGGCTTCAACTTCGACAGTTCATGGTTACTTATCGCGGTTGCAAAAACATGGTTTTTTACAACGCAGCCCTACTAAACCGCGAGCTTTAGAGATCACTAATACCGGCTTAGAAGCATTGAATATTCAACAAAATCAAATACCAATTTTAGGAACTGTTACTGCAGGAGAACCAATTTTAGCCATTCAACAAAATGCCACTGACTTTTTTCCCTTACCGCCGGATTTACAATATACTGATGGCAAATTGTTTATGTTAACAATTAAAGGACATAGTATGATTAATGCGGGAATTCTGGATGGCGATCAGGTTATTGTCCGCCAGCAAAGTACTGCGGAAAATGGCGAAATTGTAATTGCCATGAATACGGCTAATGAAGCCACCTGTAAAAGATTTTATCAAGAAAAAGACCATGTTCGTCTCCAGCCGGAAAATGATGAATTTCAGCCTATTATCTTAACTGAAGTGAATATTTTGGGTAAAGTTGTGGGGCTTTATCGGACCCATATCTTCTAAATATTAATTAGCAATTTTCAATATTGTTAATTAATATCTTAATTTTATAATAAAAAGCACTTCCTAATAGCATAGCGAAGTGCTTTTCTGCATTTTGCAAACTTTAATAAATACTTATTTACGCCGCTTTTCTGCAATTCGAGCTGCTTTCCCACGTAAGGAACGTAAGTAATACAACTTCGAACGGCGTACACGACCATGGCGTACTACTTCAATTTTAGCTACTCGCGGTGAGTGCAACGGGAAAGTTCTTTCAACTCCTACGCCGCTACTAATTTTACGTACAGTATAAGTCGCACTGATACCCGTACCACGACGTCTAATTACCACGCCTTCAAAAAGCTGGATCCGTTCACGATTACCTTCAACAACCTTAGCGTAAACTCGCACAGTATCTCCTGCTCTAAAATCAGGAATATCGTCACGTAATTGTGATTGTGTTACTTGATCAATTAAGGGACTTTTACTACTCATAATAACTTCTCCTTTACTGATACTCATGTAAATCTAGACATTACAGCGGAATATCGTTGCATTGTGTAAACACACAAATTATATCTTAACACATTTTATATATTTGTAAAGTTACTTCTTGTGTGCTGCTTTCCAGTTGACCAGAAGATTTTGATCTTCAGTCGTTAATTGGGCTGTTTTTAAAAGATCCGGACGTAGTTGGGCTGTTTTTAAGAGGGACTGTTGATGGCGCCACTGCGCTATTTTTTGATGATTTCCACTTAAAAGAATCTCCGGAACTGCCATTCCTCGATATTCTGCTGGTCGCGTATATTGGGGATATTCCAACAATCCATCACTAAAAGAATCCGAATAAGCCGAATCATCATTACCTAAAACCCCAGGCACAAAACGGGCTAAAGCATCTATCATAATCATAGCTGCCATTTCCCCGCCAGTAATAATAAAATCACCGATAGACAAATGATCAGTCACTAAATTGTCAATCCGCGCATCAAAGCCTTCATAATGTCCACAAATGAAAACTAGATGATCTTCAGTGGCCAAATTCTGCGCTATTTTTTGATTAAATTGTTTACCTGCGGGATCCAGCAAGATTACCCGCTTTTTCTGAGAATCCGCAGCATTAATTTCATCCATGGCGCGATAGATCGGCTGCGGTTTTAGTAACATTCCCGCACCTCCACCATAAGGCGTATCGTCAACATGATGATGTTTATCTTGTGAATATTTTCTAAAATCACAGATATTTATTTTTAGTAATTGTTTTGCCTGAGCTTTTCCCAGTAAGGACTCCTCTAAAGGTGTAAACATCTTGGGAAACAGCGTCAATATATCAATTTTCATCAATTAATCCTTCCGGTAAAGCAACGGTAGCTACATGGTTCGGCAAGTCCACAGCTATTAACGTCGATTTTAAGATGGGAATTAAAATTTCTTTACCTTGGTGATCACGAATTGTCCAAACATCATTAGGTCCAAGATTCATAATATCAACTACTTGTCCTAAAACACCACGCTTTTGATCTTGAACGGTAATTCCCATAATATCTTTATAAAAATATTGTCCTGGTTCTAATTCAGGCATTGAACTAGTATCTGCATAAATATCACAATTCTTGTAGATCTGTGCCTGATTTAAATCATTAATTTCTACTAATTTTAAAAGCCAAAATTGCCGTTGAGAGCGAATTTTCTCAACTGTAAAAGGTAAATATTGATCAGGCATTTTAATCCATACCTTTTTGTCAGGAGCAAACCGTTCTGTCAAAAAATCAGTTACGGCTTTAATTTTTAATTCGCCATGATTACCGTGAGTATTAATAATTTGTCCAATACGGACATAATCTAGTCCTCTCATCACTTTACCTTCATCATTCCTTAAATTAAGAAGATATAGTTAAAGGGTAGAACCAAACTGCTCGCTCTACCCTTAAATCATTAGGAAAACTAACCTTATTCAGCAACTGCCGGAATAATACACGTAAAATAAATAATATTACCCTTCTTCCGGGACAATATTTAATTTAATTCTTTTCGTATTATCATGATTTTGTGAATAAACAATAGTCCTAATTGCCTGTGCTACTCTTCCCTGTTTCCCAATAATACGACCAGCATCTTTTGTACTCACATGCACATCGTAAACTAAACAATCATCTTGTTCTTTAGTTATCAGAGAAAATTGCTCTTTATCTTCTGTTAAGGGCAAGATAATTGCTTTAATAAGGTCTTGGATATCAGTTTTCATTTCACAGCCTGCATTATTTAGCTTTTTTAGCTGCTAATTTAGCTTCATGAAATTTTTGCATAACACCTTTTTTAGACAATAAATTTCTTACAGTATCAGAAGGTTGTGCACCTTTTTGCAACCAATCTAAAGCTGCTGCTTCATCTAATTTAAATTGTTCCTTGCGTAATGGGTTATAATGACCAATTTCTTGAATAAAACGACCATCACGTGGTGAACGAGAATCTGCTACTACTATCCGATAGAAAGGACGCTTTTTACTTCCCATTCGCCGCATCCGAATTTTAACTGCCATAATTAATTCCTCCAAATAATTTCTTAACGCCAATCATTATACTTAATTTTTTTATAACTGTAAAGCTTTTTTTCTTTACATCTATGATTTAAATCTTTTAACCTTTTTTAGCCGCTTCTTTTTTCGTTTTTTATTGTGCCGAACCATAGAACCCATGGCCATTTTACCTAATTTGCCTTGGAAACCATTTCCCATCATTTGCTCCATTGCGTTAAAGTTTCCTTTAGTCATTTTTTGCATCATCGTCTGCATTTGTTTAAATTGCTTAATCATTCGATTAACTTCAGGTAAAGGACGGCCGGAACCACTAGCCAGACGCTTTCTGCGAGACGGATTTAATAAGTCCGGATTTTGACGTTCCTGCGGCGTCATCGAGTAAACAATGGCTTTCAGGTGCTCTAAATCTTGAGGATCCATATTGGCATTTTTCAAAGCCGGGTTATTGGCCATCCCCGGGATCATCTTCATGATTTCATCCATCGGCCCCATTTTTTGTACTTGCTCCAATTGATCAACAAAGTCATTGAAGTCAAAAGTATTTTCCTGCATTTTGCGGGTTAGTTCAGCCGCCTGTTTCTCATCATAATCCTTTTCGGCCTTTTCAATCAGGGTCATCATATCGCCCATACCCAAAATTCGATTAGCCATGCGATCAGGATGAAAAACTTCCAAAGCGTCTAATTTTTCTCCAGAACCAATAAATTTTATCGGCTTGCCGGTTACTGCCCGAATCGACAGTGCTGCTCCGCCCCGGGTGTCACCATCTAATTTGGTTAAAACTACTCCGGTTATATCCAACTGCTTATTAAAGCCTTCGGCCACATGTGTAGCGGCTTGACCGGTCATAGAATCAACTACTAATAGTATTTCTGTCGGTTGAGCTACTTCTTTAATCCGACTTAATTCATCCATCAACTGCTCATCAATTTCCAGCCGGCCGGCCGTATCAATTAAAACATAATCATTTTTCGCATCCTGAGCTTGCTGCAAACCATTTTTGACAATTTCTACGGGATCGGCTTTCGTTCCTTCTTCATAAACCGGAACAGCCAATTGCTTACCAATTGTTTGCAATTGCTCAATGGCTGCGGGACGATAAACATCGGCGGCTATTAATAAAGGGCGTGCTTGAGACTGCTCTTTTAAATAACGCACTAATTTACCCGCAGAAGTAGTTTTGCCGGCACCTTGCAAGCCCACCATCATAATAACTGTCGGAATTTTAGCAGCTTTATTTAATAAAACAGCATGTGAACCCATAATTTTGGTTAATTCTTCGTCAACAATCTTAATAACCTGCTGTGCCGGGGTTAAACTATCTAAGATTTCGCTGCCTACCGCCCGTTCGCGCACAGTTTTAATGAAGTTTTTTGTGACATCAAAATTGACATCCGCTTCCAGTAATGCCAACCGGACTTCACGCATCATTTCCCGGACGTCACTTTCGGTGATTTTACCTTTACCCCGTAATTTAGAAAAAGTTTTTTGCAATCGCTCGCTTAATCCTTCAAAGGCCATTTTCTTTTCTCCTATTCCAGCTTCATTAATTCTTCTACTACCGCTTTTAAGTCGCCGTCAGTAGCGTATTTTTGGGCTATTTGTTTTTGTAAATTTTGTAATAATTGACTGCGTTGTCGAAAATATTGATATAAGTGAAGCTGCTGCTCATAACGCTGTAAAGTCTTGACAGTACGTTGTAAATTATCATAAACGGCCTGCCGACTTACATGCTGCAACTGAGCTATTTCACCTAAAGAGTAATCATCGCCATAATACAAACGCATATATAAATCCTGTTTAGCCGTTAACAATGGTTGATAAAAATCATACAGCATATTAATTTGGGTAGTTTTTTCAATAGTTTCAGCCATAATCATTCGTCCACTAATAAATCACTAAATAAGCCTGTCGCAAATTTTTGCGGATCAAAAATTTGTAAATCTTGCACCTGTTCTCCCAAACCAACTAGTTTCACCGGAATATGCAACTCATCATTAATTGCCAACACTATTCCACCTTGAGCTGAACCATCAAGTTTGGTCAAAACAATTCCGGTCACTTGCGTAACTTTTTCAAATTGCTTGGCTTGACTTAAAGCATTTTGGCCTGTAGTAGCGTCGATTACTAACAGCACTTCATGGGGAGCATCGGGTATCTGTTTAGTAATTATACGTTTTATTTTTTCTAATTCTTTCATTAAATTCGTATTATTTTGTAAACGACCGGCAGTATCAACTAATAAAACATCAAACTGCTGCTGTTGTGCTTTTTGCAATGCTTCATAAACTACTGCCGCTGGATCGGACCCTTCTGAGCCGGCCACTGTTTCGACTCCTACTTGTTGGCCCCAAGCTTGCAGCTGTTCAATAGCTCCTGCCCGAAACGTATCACCGGCTGCTAGCAGCACTTTTTGTCCTTGAGCTTTAAATTGAGCCGCTAATTTACCGATAGTAGTCGTTTTTCCGGACCCATTAACTCCCACAAATAAAATAACATTAAGCAAACGCTCCTTATCCAAATTCAGTTGAAAATTATGCCCCTGAACATCCTGCCGGTATAATTCCGCCATTTTATTAACAATTACTTGTGAGACTTCTTTTTTGGATTTGGCATTTTGCAAACGCACTTCAGCCCTTAAAGCATCCGAAATTTTTAAAGCCATATTATAGCCAACATCAGATTGAATTAATAAATCTTCCAAATCATCAAAAAAATCCTCATCAACACTGCGAAAATTGGCCATAAAAGCATTAAATTTATCCCGGAAACTATGGCGCGTTTTTTCTAATCCCTGATCATAATCTTGCTGTTGCTCTGCAGCTGTTGGCGGTTTTGAGCCCTGCTCTGGTGTACTTGTGACCGAAGCCTCAATAGGTTCTGCCGGTTGTTGTTTTTCACTGGGCTCACCAGTTGTTGCATCTGATGAATCAGAAACCTCAGCTGGCTGGCTGGCAGGAGCTTCTTGTTCATCATTTGGTGTTTTACCGGGTGCTTTTTCGGTATTTACTATTGAAGAATCTGGTTCTGAATTCGAAGCGGCAGTTTCTTTTTGGGCGGGATCAACTTCGGTTTCCGCGGTATCAGTGGGCTTTTTTTTCTTAAAAATATTAAATAATCCCATAAACAAACCTCATTTCTGTATTATTTTAATTGCACACTAATAATCAGTGAAACGCCAGACTCCTGCATCGTGATACCATAAAGTCGATTAGCGTGCATCATCGTTCCTTTGCGGTGAGTAATGACGATAAATTGCGTTTTTTGATCGAACTTTTTCAAATAATCAGCGAAGCGGCTGACATTGGCATCATCCAAGGATGCCTCTACTTCATCCAGAATACAAAAAGCTACCGGATGAACTTTTAAAACTGAGAAAAGCAGAGTAATCGCCGTAAGTGCTCTTTCTCCTCCGGATAACAAACTCAAACGTTGTAATTTCTTCCCTGGCGGTTGAGCAATAATTTCAATTCCTGTTGTAAGTATATCTTGCGGATTGTCCAGAATCAACTGAGCATGACCACCACCAAACATTTGGGGGAAAATTTCAGCAAAAGCGTGGGCCACTTGTTTAAACATTTTGGCAAAACGCTGGGCTACTTCTTGATCCATCTCGGTAATAGTCTTTTGTAACTGTTGCCGAGCTTGGATTAAGTCATCTTGCTGCTGGGTCAAAAACTTATAGCGCTTTTGCAGCTGAGCATAGTCAGTGATCGAATTTAAATTAATTGGCCCTAAGGCCGTAATTTGCTGTTGCAAAAGGTGGGCCCGCTGCTGAGCCTGGTCTAAAGACCAATTAGGAGAAATTTTTTGATAAGCAGCTTCAAAAGAAATACGATATTGCTGTTCTAACACTGTTAATTTTTGTTTAATTTGATTAGTAATAGTAGTTACCTGAACTACATTATTTTCCTGTGCGGCAGTCCATTTTTTCTGTAAGGCAAATAATGCTGTTACTTGTTGCTGTACTTGTTGAATTTGCTGACTAAGTTGTTGTCGGGTAGTTTTATTTTTTTGGAGCTTACTTTCTAAACTTTGTAACTGCTGCACTTGAAGTGCAATTTGCTGATCCTGATCTTGACTAGAAGCGGTCAAATCCTTTCGCTCCTGCTCCAGTTTTTGCTGCTGCTTGTCCAGTTGCACTTTTTGTTCTTGCAAGTCCTGAATTTCATTTTGCAGTTGATGTTGTTGTTGGCGTTGATTGTGAAGATCATTTTGCACAACTACTAGTTTGGTTTGCTGTTGTTGTAAGCGCTCCTCTACTCCCTGCTTTTGGGCAGCAAAATCTTTGATTAAAACTTGTTTTTGATCAATTTCCTGCTGCTGTTGAGTTATTTGCGTTGTCAATGTTTGTATTTTTTGTTTTACTGTTACTTGCTGCTGTTGAATTTGATCTAACTGCAGTTTTAACTGTTCAACTTTTGTTGAGCTATCCTTTACCTGCTGCTGTTGATTGGTTTGTTGTTGCTGCTCCAATAACAGGTCGCTTTTAATTTTTTGTAAGCGTTGCGCCAAAGGTCGCAATTGCCGTTGGTAACGGGCTAAGAGCTCTGAGGTTTGGGCTATTTGTTCTTGTTGGTGTTGCATATCTTGGCGTTGTTGTTGCAACTTGAGTTGTGCTTGTTGCACTTCTTGTTCTAAACTACGCACCTGATTTTTTTGCGCTAGTAAATTCAGACCATTTTTTATTTGTCCGCCAGTCATCGAACCTCCGGGATTAATTAGATCACCTTTTAAAGTAACAATCAAAAAGCGATGCCTAATAAGTTTACCGGCCCCAATAGCTGCTTCAATATCAGTTACAATTAATAATCTGCCGAACACATTTTCCATCACCGCAGTTAGACAGGGATCATAATTGATTAAATCACTGGCAATACCAATAAAATACTTTTGCGTATTTAGGCCTTGCAAGTTGGCGGCGGCAATTTTTCGAGATTTCATAACATTCAAAGGTAAAAAAGTCGCTCGTCCTGCCTTCTGCTGCCGTAAAAAGGTAATGGCCTTGCGGGCCGCTGTTTGATTTTGCGTAACAATTGCTTGTAATTGTGAACCCACAGCAGCCTGCAGTGCTACTTGTAAACGTGGCGGTACTGTAATTAATTCAGCAACGGCCCCAATGATTCCCGGCAAAGCTTCTTTTTGTTTCAAAATAACCCGCACGCCTTGGTAATAGCCTTGGTGCTGCTGCACAATTTTATTTAAAGAAGTCAATTCCGTTCGTTGCTGTTGCCAGTGCTGTAATTTTTGATTATAGTGCCGGCGTTTAGAATCATAGCGAACCTGTAATTGCTGGTATTTTTGTTCAGTAGCCTTTTTATTCACTAACAAAGATTTTTGGGTGTGCTGTAATTGCTGATACTGCTGAGTTAAATCTTGCCGGTGAGTTTCGGTCTTTTTTAATTGCTGATTTTGGGTTAATAACTGGGTATTAGTCTCTTGTAATTGCTGTTTAATTTGAGAGTTTTGTTGTTTTAGATATTTTTCTTGATTATATAAAGCAGTCTGCTGTTGAACCATTGCTATATAATGTGCCTGTAACTGGGTGATCTTTTGATCCAGTGTTTGTCGATCTTGAGGCACAGCAGTCTGAAGCTTGGCAATTTGCGCTTGTAATTGCTGCAGCTGTTGGTTCAAGTGGCGTTCATTTTGCCGTTGTTGCTGAAAATCATTTTGGAATTTCTGATACTTTTGCTGATTAGCCTTTTTCTGTTGTTTTAAGTTGGCACAATTGGCAGCATTAAAATTAAGCCGCTCTTGAACAAGCGCCTGCTGACCCCGCAAAGATTCTAATTGACGGCTAAAATTGGTAATTTGTTGTTGTTTATGATCAATTTCACTCGTCAATTGTTGGTCCAAGGTTTGCTGATTGTTAGCTTTAGTTTTAGCCGCAGCTAGACGCCGCTCAATTACTGCCAAGTGCTTGTTAGTTGCTTGTTGTTTAATGGACCATTTTTCTTTTTGTTCATTAAGCTGTTTTATTTCAAAAGCCAAAATGAGTTGTTTGAGCTCATCAGCTTCACGTTTATGTTTTTGATAACTCTGAGCAACTTGGGCTTGGTGCTTTAAAGGAGTTATTTGATGATCTAATTCCTGTACAATATCGTTAATACGCTGCAAATTATTATCTGTTTGCTGGAGTTGCTGCTGGGCTTGGTGTTTTTTTAATTTAAAACCAGATACTCCTGCCGGTTCTTCAATAATAAAACGGCGATCACTGGGCTTACTATTAAAAATTCTTTCTACGTTTCCTTGAGAAATAATTGAAAATGAATCACGGCCTAATCCAGAATCCAAAAAGAGATCCACAATATCTTTTAAACGGACTTTTTTATTATTTAACAAACACTCACTTTCGCCGCCACGAAAAAGACGACGCCTAATTTCGACTTCGTCAGTTTCTATATTTAATTGGCGATTATGATTATCAAACTTTAAAATTACTTCGGCTCGATCTAAGGGAGCACGCTTTTCACTGCCGGCAAAAATAATATCTTCCATTTTTCCGCCGCGCAAGCTTTTAGGAGATTGTTCTCCCATAACCCAACGTAAGGCCTCCGTTAAGTTACTTTTACCACTGCCATTAGGACCTATGATCCCTGTAATTTCTTGATCGAATTCTACCGTAACCGGATCTGCAAAAGATTTAAAGCCGCTAATTTTCAATGATTTTAACGCCAAAATATACCTCTTGTTTCTATAGATCGAAAAAACTTGTACTTTTAATTTAATTCCTAATAAATTTTACAATCATTTTAAAGGAGTTTTACTGAAAATAACTAGAATAAACAATTTCTATTATTTAGCTTTTAGTTGCAGGATTCTGATACTTATCATGATGGATTTTTAAAAGCTGGCGTTGGGCTGCCTGTTGTTCAGCAGCTTTCTTACTGTGACCTGTACCAGTAGTAAGCTGAACACCATTGACTATTAACTGAACTGTAAAAGAAGGATTTTCTTCACTTGCTGATTGACTAACTACTAGATAGTCAATGTCAACATCACCTTGAGTTTGCAATTCTTCCTGTAATTCAGTTTTAAAATCATTTTCATCACTAAATTCACCGGCATCAATATGATTATAAACTGTCTGTCGTAAAAATTTTTCCACCGCTTGGTTGCCTTGATCAAGATATAAAGCACCATTAAAAGCTTCAAAAACATCTTCCAATAAAGTATTACGATTACGAGCTCCGGCTTTTTCTTCTCCATTACCTAATTTAATATAGGGGGGAAGGCCTACCTCGCGCGAAAATTGCGAAAAACTGGCCGTGCAAACGATATCGGCCCGTAATTTTGTTAATTGGCCTTCTGATAAATGCGGAAATTTTTTATAAATATATTCGGAAACATTTAATTCCAAAACCGCATCGCCCAAAAATTCTAAACGTTCATAATCCGACAAGTGCAATTCTCGATGTTCATTAGCATAAGAAGAATGTGTTAAAGCTGCTTGCAACAAACTTAAATCATTAAAAACGATCTGATATTTTTTTCTGAGTAAATTAACTAATTCTTGATCAATCACGATTAATCCCTTCTGAAGATGTGTCCGTGGCAGGCATCTTCAAACCCCAAACAACTTTTGTTAATGAGCTTGTTTTTGATTTTCAGTAATGTAAGTGACTGCTTGACCAACGGTTTTAATTTTAGCAGCTTCTTCATCGGGAATTTCTTCACCAAAATTGTCTTCTAATTCTAATTCAAACTCTACCATATCAATGGAATCTGCTTGTAGATCCTCTTGAAAATTCGTCTCCATGGTAATTTGGTCTTGATCAATATCAAATCTTTCACTTAATAAACTAGCAATTTTAGCAAAAACTTCTTGTTCACTCATTGAGTTCATCTCCATTAATAATTATTACTTTTGTGGTTGCTGATCAAAATACTCGATTACTTGTTGCAGCATTCCCTTATTATACATCATTCTTAATTGAACTAAAGCATAATATACCGTCCACACATCAGCGGCACCATGAGCCTTAACTACGGGTGCTTTAACCCCCATTAAAACTGCACCACCATATGCGGCTACGTCAAAAGTGGTTTTAATACTAGCTAAGGCCGGCTTGGCCAAAAGGGCGCCCACTTTTGGCCGCAAACCATTATTCAACAAAGCTTTTTTTAATTGCGACATGATGGTTTTTGCCGTACCCTCAATTGCTTTTAAAGTAGCATTTCCGGTAAAACCATCCGTTATTACAACGTCTGCTACACCCTCTAATAAATTGGTGGCCTCTACATTGCCGATAAAATTAATATTCGGTAGTTTGCTTAAAGCTTGATAAGCCTCTTTATGCAAACTATCTCCTTTATCATATTCGGTACCATTATTTAAAAGTCCTATCCGGGGGTGAGCAATTTCTTTCACTTCACGCGCATAAAAAAATCCCATTACGGCCCATTGCTTGAGATAATTTACTTTCACTTCCGCATTAGCACCGGCATCTAAAAAGCTAAATCCCTGCTTGGAATTCATTGCTGGTAAAGTAGGCATCAATGCTGGGCGCATAATATTTTTTAAACGACCAATAATAAAAATACCGGCTGCTAATAAAGCTCCGGAATTACCTAAAGAAAACAAAGCGTCGGCTTGTCCTGCTTTGACAGCTTGAGTCGCCATTACCATGGAAGAATCCTTTTTATGCCGAATAGCCTTTAAAGGCTCATCTGTTCCTAAAATAACGCTTTGGGTAGGGACAATGGTCAAACGTTCAGAATTCTGGAGATATTCTTTTATTTGTTTTTCATCACCAAATAAAAGAAATTCTAAATCCTGAAATTGATCACGGGCTTGTTCTACTCCTTGAATAACGACTTGCGGTGCATGATCACCGCCCATAGTGTCAATTGCTATTTTCATCTGTTTACCTCATAATTAATCTAAACTTGTTTGGGATTGGGATTTTAAATACATTTTTAATGGATAGTGCTTTTTGAGCTGCGGATCGGCTGCAAATAATTGTTGCACTTCTTGATGTGCCCAAAAAAGCATCTGCTCATCAGCTAACGGATCGGCTAGTTTAAAATTAGGCATTCCAGACTGTTTACTGCCAAACAAATCACCCGCACCGCGTAATTGTAGATCCTTTTGAGCTAATTGGAACCCATCATTGGTTTTAGTCATAACCCGTAAACGTTCAATGGTAGTTTTATTATGGGGATCTGCCAGCAAAATACAATATGATTGTTGCTGACCTCGACCCACACGACCGCGTAATTGATGTAATTGGGATAAACCAAAATGATCAGCATTATAAACAATCATCACCCTGGCATTAGGCACGTCCACTCCGACTTCCACAACTGTCGTTGCTACCAAAATATCAATTTTTTGATTTTGAAAATCCTGCATTATAGTTTGCTTTGCTTCGGAATCCATCTGACCATATAATAATGCTATCCGATAATTAGAGAATTCTTTTTGCAGGTGCTGATAGATATCTTCCGCATTATACAAATTCATTTTATCAGACTCACTAATCAAAGGCGCAACCACAAAAACTTGGGCTTTTTTTGGTAATTGTATCTGTAAAAAATGCCGTACTTGATCCAATTTATTAAAACGCAACCAATAAGTAGCCACATCTTTACGACCGGCTGGTAATTCATCAATTACCGATAAATCCATTTCACCATAATAGGTAATAGCCAAAGTTCGCGGTATCGGGGTAGCTGTCATTAACAAAACATCAGGCTGCTGTCCCTTTTGTCTGAGCGCCCGTCTTTGCTCTACTCCAAACCGATGCTGTTCATCAATCACGACCAACCCCAAATGTTGGTACAAAACATCAGCTTGAAACAAGGCTTGAGTGCCAATAATGATATTATAGCGGCCTTGGCTGATTTTGGAAAGTTCCTGCCTCCGTTGTAGGGACGTTAAAGAACTGGTCAATAAAGTCGTTGTTAATTGAAAACTATCAAATAACGGTTTTAATTTTAAATAATGCTGTCGCGCCAAAATTTCTGTCGGTACCATTAAAGCGGCTTGAAAACCTGCAGTCACAGCAGCAAACATTGCAATAGCCGCTACAGCTGTTTTACCGCTGCCTACATCACCTTGTAACAAGCGATTCATAGTTGACTTTGCTTTCATATCATCTAAAATTTCTTTTAAAACACGTTTTTGCGCTGTCGTCAAAATAAAATCAAATTGTTGAATAAATTGTTGGACATAGACTTGATTATATAATTCACTAATTCCGTTAGTTTGCTGGGCGTTTTTTTGCTTTAATTGCGCTAAGCGGGCCTGATACAAAAATAATTCACGAAACTTAGCGCTGCGGCGCGCAGCTTTAGCCTCGGCGATATTTTGCGGAAAATGCATACCGCGGATAATTTGAACTTCTTTTAATAAGTGATATTTTTTACGTAAAGGATCATCAAAAGTCTCTAACGCTTGATCAGCATATTTAGTAACTGCCTGTTTGATCAGCTTAATTAAAGTTTTTTGATGAATTTTTTTATTAGTAGGATAGACAGCCTCCAAACTGGTCTTTGTTAGAGCAGTTGCGGAGAGGATTTTCATTCCTACAAGTGAGCGTTTAGCCTCATTCCACCGACCGTAAACTAGAATTTCTTGACCCACAATAAATTTATCCTGTAACCAGGGCTGATTAAAAAAGGTAACCGGAATCGTCTCATTATCTAATAATAAACGGACAATCAGTAAAGTCTTTTTATAACCAAAACGGCGCAAGACAGGATTACTGGCTACGACACCAGCGATGACAATTTTTTCTTGATCATGTGCTTCATTTACCGATTTCAATAAGAGATCTTCGTAACGTAAGGGAAAATAATATAATAAATCTTGAATAGTGACAATTCCTAAGTCAGCTAAAGCCTGTTGCGTTTTGATCCCTACACCTGACAAATAACTAACGGACTTAAATAAATCTGACATATTTTTAACCTGCTTTAATGAAGAGTCTGCTTTTATTTTTTCATACTATAAAAAAGGCTGCGACAATAAAACCATCCCACCCTTCTAATATAAAAATACAGAGTTTTGAAAAAGCTCTCTTCAACACATACTATTTTATTCTACCGCAATCAAATAAGGATAAATTGGTTGATCTCCAGCATGGATTTCTGTTTCCAAATCTGGAAAAGTCGCTGCAATTTGCTCGGAAATCTGCTGTGCCTGACTTTCATTTCCATCTGCACCGACTAGAATGGTGACAACTTCACTATCGCTATCAACCATTTTTGCTACCAAATCTTGGCTCACTTGCACTACATCTTGGCCACTGACAACAATATCACCATCAACTAAACCAATCAGGTCACCTTTGGTAATTTTAAGAGGTCCAATTTCACTATCTCTGATAGCCGTAGTTATTTGACCACTCTTCACCGTCTCTAAAGCTGCCGTCATGTTTTCTTGATTCTGTTCTAAATCAGCAGTCATATCAAAAGATAATAATGCCGTCATACCTTGGGCAATAGATTTGCTGGGGATAATAGCCGTCGGCACTTTTACTAACTGTTGTGCTTGTTTAGCTGCCATCACAATATTTCCATTATTTGGCAACACTAAAACACGCTGAGCATTACTTTTTTCAATGGCCTCAACAATATCTTGTGTGGAAGGATTCATAGTTTGGCCCCCACTGATAATTGTAGTCACGCCTAAGCTTTTAAATAATTTCTCCAGACCAGCTCCGGAAGCTACGGCAATGATGCCATAATCAATCTGCGGTTGTGCACTCTGCGGTTGTTCTTCAACAATCGTTTCGTGTTGAATACGCATATTATCGATCTTTATTTTAGCTAAAGCTCCATAGCGGCGGCCATAAGTAAACACTTTTTGAGGATGTTGCGTATGAACATGGACTTTAACTACTTCATCATCAGCTACAACTAGCAGAGAATCCCCAATTTGATCAAGATAATTGCGAAAGTCATCATAACTAAAAGTATCTGAAGTCGTTGCATCTTGACCTAAAGTCACCATCATCTCTGTACAAAAACCATTTTGAATATCATCATTACTAAATTGATTTTGGACAGCTTGATGATGCACAGCATTTAACATTTCATCCATTTCATTTTCATCAGGCTGAAATTGATTACCCTCTTCTAAATTACCACCTAAAGCTTTTAAAAAGCCTTCATAAATAAAAACTAAACCTTGACCGCCAGAATCAACAACACCCACTTCTTTTAAAACAGGCAGTAAATCCGGAGTCGAGGCTAAGGCTTTTTTAGCACCACTGACAGCAGCCCGCATTACTTCAGTCAAGTCGTCATCAGTTTCGGCTACTCTCATTGCCGCTTGGCTGGCACCTTTAGCCACTGTTAAAATTGTACCTTCAACTGGTTTCATCACGGCCTTATAAGCTGTTTGCACTCCAGCGGTTAAAGCTTGCGCAAAATCTTGGGCAGTTAAAGTTTCCAACTGCACGATACTTTTACCAAAACCCCGGAAAATCTGTGAAGTTATTACTCCCGAATTCCCGCGAGCTCCCATTAATAAGCCTTTGGCTAAAGCTTGGGCTAACTCTCCCACTCCAGTAGCAGTTGATTCATTAACTGCTTGGTAGCCGGATTGAAAAGTTAAATTCATATTAGTTCCCGTATCACCATCAGGCACTGGAAAAACATTCAAAGAATTCACAAATTTAGCATTTTGTCCCAGACGGTGTGAACCCATCCGAATCATATCTTTAAATTCAGTATTAGTAATTAATTTAATTGACAACTGGGTTTTCCTCCAATTAATCTTCCTCTAAAATTTTAACACCTTGCACGTAGACATTGACATGAGCAGTAGGTGCACCAAGGAGAGTTTCCAGACTATACTTTACTTTACTTTGCACATTGCGGCAAACTTCAGAAATTTTGACGCCGTATCCAACAATAATATAAACATCAACAACCGTCCCAGTTTCGGTTTGGCGGACAACAACACCTTTAGAGTAATTCTCGCGTTTTAAAATATCATTAAAGCCATCACGGATTTGGTTTTTGCTGGCCATTCCAACAATCCCGTAAATATCAGTGGCCGCACATCCCACTACCGACGCAATTACCTCATTAGAAATTTCAATATTACCATATTTTGTCTTAATAGATACTGCCAAAAATAACACCCCGATTCTTTACATATCATACTCAGATTTTATCATAGCATATTTAATGGCGAAAGCAGCGAAAAACTGTCAAGTAAATTTACTTTATTTCTGCTTGCTTTCTCTTAATGTAGATGTTAACATATTTAAGTATTCATCAAAAGAAATTTTATATGGCGGACAAGGAGGTTTTGTCCCATGGCAAAAGATATTATCACTGGACGCAGAACTCGCTTCGGTAATAAGCGTTCCCATGCTTTGAATTCATCACGGCGTTCTTGGAAAGCTAATTTACAAAAGGTACGGATTTTGGTTGATGGCAAGCCTAAAAGAGTTTGGGTTTCTGCCAGAGCTTTAAAATCTGGTAAAGTGACACGTGTCTAAATAATTAAAAATAAAAGGCGGCTAACTTCAGTTAGCTGCCTTTTTTAATAGCACTATAAATTCCGAAAACTGGGTCGGCTGATTACTTACTTCTTTATTTTACTAATCACGACTTTGAATAGCCGCTATAACCCCGTTTTGAAAAGAAAAATGAACTGTAGAATGAATAAATTCATTACTGGCTAAACAAACCGGACGCTTGAAATCCGTAGCCGCTAGCGAATATTTGGCGTCAGCAATAACTAACTGTTTTACTGGTGTCAGATTAAAGAAACCTAAGTATTTCATCGCAGCTATATGTTGAAGCTCATAGCTTCCAGGCCCAAAATAATCAATTACGTTTTGCCGATCAATTAAATGAATTTTAGCAATATCTGCTACTGACTTCAAATCCAACGGCAAAAAGATATTAATCAGTTCATGATCCAGACGCCCGCCTGTGGCGCCGTAAAGATCTACTCTGGTTGCCGCTAAATCTTGGAGGGCTATTTGAAGCCCCATTTGTGAATCCGTATAATCTTTAATCGGATTGGAGTAACGAATATCAGCCACTTGTGCTTCCATTTGCTGGCGTTCTGATGCAGATAAAGAATCAAAATCGCCGACACTAATTAAAGGAGTTATGCCTAAAGATAGCAACGTTATTGTTCCATGATCCACCCCAATCCAAGGTCCTTCAACTTTTGACAAATCAGGGAGATTAGCACCTGTTCCACCGAGTAGTAAATTAACTTTTTTCATGAATGATCGCCTGTTTTAAGTTAGTAATTCTTTGGGAAATATCATTGCCAAAAACATATGACCCCGCAACAAAGATATTAGCCCCAGCCGCCTGACATTGCTGGATAGTCTGTTCATTAATGCCACCATCAACTTCAATACTATAATGATAATTATTTTTTTGCTTTAAACGTGCCAATTGCTGAATCTTGAACAACGTTGCCGAAATAAATTTTTGGCCCCCAAAACCGGGATTAACTGTCATTACCAAAATGTTATCCACGATAGGTAGAACTGCTTCAATTTCCGATACACTAGTACCAGGATTGATAACTACGCCCGCCTGGGCACCCAATTCCTGCACCTGCTGTACCAAACGGTAAATATGAGGAGTACTTTCAACATGAATATTAACTAGATTAGCTCCGGCTTGAACTACACTTTGTACATAGTTTTCGGGATGATCCACCATCAAATGAGCATCTAAAGGTACTGAGGTCGTCGACCGCAAAGCCTGAATAATATCGGGGCCAAAAGTTAAATGCGGGACAAAAACACCATCCATGAGGTCAATATGAAAATAATCTGCCCCCGCTTCAGTAGCTACTTGCACCTCACGTTGCAAATTGAGAAAATCAGCACTTAAAATTGAAGGTGCAATTAATAATTTATTTGTCATTTATTTGAGTTACTCCTTTTGTTATTTTTCGAATAAACTGGTCGTTTTTGCGCAATTTCTGCTTGAAATTGCTGATAGTTCTGATAACGACTCGGTAAAATTTTGCCAGCAGCCACTGCTTGTTTCACTGCGCAATCAGGTTCATTTAAATGAACACAACTGCGATATTTACAGTGAAGACTCAACTTGTTAAATTCCGGAAATAACTGCGCCAATTGTTCGCGGGTAATTGCTTGTAAAGTCAAAGACGAAAATCCTGGTGTATCAGCAATTAACCCCTGTTGAAACGGATATAAAGTTACTAAGCGGGTGGTATGCTTGCCGCGATTCAAACTATTAGAAATGCTGTTAGTTGCTAAATTTAAATTCGGGATTAAATGGTTTAATAAAGTTGATTTTCCTGCTCCAGTCTGGCCTGCTAAAACTGTTTCGCGCTGAGCTAAAGCTTGTTTGAGCTTTAACGGATTATTAAGTTGTTCTGATAAAAAAACCGGATAACCGATCTGCGAATAATAATGTAGTTGTTGTTTTAGTTCCGTGCTGTGCGCTGCATCCAATAAATCCATTTTACTAAGATAAATTAGCGGTGCAATACCTTGAGCTTCCAAAATCACTAAAAATCGATCTAATAAATTAGAGGAAAAAGATGGCTGGATTGCAGCCATAACTATTAAGGCCTGGTCCACATTGGCAATGAGGGGACGCACTATTTCATTTTTACGCGGTTTAATCCGTAACAGATAACCTTGGTCACATTCTACCCAGTCACCAACTATCGGTTTAATTTTTTGATGACGAAAATTACCCCGGGCGCGGGTGCGAATTATTTCCTGATTAGCTAATTGGACATCATAAAAGCCGCTGTTAGATTTAATTATTTTTCCTATTTGCATTACGTTTAACCTGCTGTTACATTTCCTGTCTCGACAACTTTGCCGTCATTAACAATTCGATATTGCCCCATTTGCCCCTTGTTTAACTGGAATGGAACAGTCACTTGTGTAGAACTGTCAATATTCATTGTGCGATAGACTTCATTTAAATTGTGAGCTGCATCTTTAATATAAATTTGCACCTGATTGCTAGTATGATTATCTTGGTCGTTAAAAGGAATTGTAAGCACCCGCGTAACCGTTTGAACCGGATTGCCCGTCAAATCATTATTAAATTCATTAATATTGGAACTAGTTTCATTAGTGTTTAATTTTCCACTAGAAATATTAACAGTCAAAGTAGACCCTCGCAGCACTTGAGTGCCGGCCGCCGGCGCTTGGGAAATCACTATTCCTTTATCCACACTATTAGAAGCAATGTTTTTAATAACTAATTGCAACCCCTCCTCGTTAGAATAATCTTGAGCTCCTCTTAAATTATAACCCGTTAAATCTTTTAAAGGAAAACTATAATTCTTTTGTCCGAGAGAAACAGTTAAGCGTACCGTTTTTTTTCGGAAAACTACTTTCTTTTTAGCTTGAGGTGACTGTTTAATAATCGTCCCAGCTGCAACTTCTGCAGAATAACGATTAGAACGTTTTACTTTAAAACCCGCCCGCATTAACTTTTGCCGGGCTTCATAATAGTTATCCCCTACTACATTGGGAACAGAATACTTTTTTGGTCCCAAACTCCGGATCAATTTAACTGCAGAACCTGATTTTAAGTGTGCGCCTTTAGGCGGCAGTGATCGAATAATATTATTCTTCGCTACACGATTACTATATTCATTGCCGGAAATTTGAGCTTTTAACTGCGAATTACCTAAAACTGCCCGTGCTTGGGCCGGGCTTAAATTAGCCACGTCCGGCACTGATACTTCTTTACGATCATTTAACCAAATCAAGCCAATAATTGCTAAAACTACTCCCAAAAGACCTATCAACCACAACCATTTTTTTTGATACCAAGGTTTTTTTCCGGGCTTATTTTGAGCTTTGTTTTTGTTGTCATCGGCCACCTGTGCCATAACCTTAGTCTTTTCTTCATCGTTACCAATTGGCTTAGTATCTGCAGCTAAGGCAACAAAAACCGGTTCATGCGCCCGCTGAGGTGAAAGCGTAGTTTTCAGATCAGCAGCCATGGCTAAAGCACTAGTATAACGCTGTTTTGAATCTTTAGCAGTTGCTTTAAAGACAACATTTTCTAAGGCTTGAGGAATATCGGGATGCTCCCGCCTTAAACTGGGGGTTGCTTCGTTAAAATGTTTTAAAGCAATCGCTAAAGAAGTGTCGCCATCAAAGGGCAACTTATTGGTTAACATTTCATAAAGAATAATCCCCAAAGCATAAATATCGGACTGAATGCTCGCTTGTTGTCCGCGCACCCGCTCCGGAGCCATATAGTGAACTGAGCCCATCGTAGAGTTTGTTTGGGTAATAGATTGTTCACCTTGAGATAAAGCAATGCCAAAATCAGCTACCTTAGCATGATGATCCGGAGTAATCATCACATTTTGCGGTTTTAAATCCCGATGAATAATCCCATGAGTATGCGCAACTGCCACACCCTTTAAAATCTCTTCCATCAAATCTACTACTTGCTGGTAAGGCAAAGGATAGTTCTGTTTAATATACTTTTTAAGGCTGCATCCGGGAACATATTCCATAACGATAAAAGGAAGCTCTTCATCACCTACATCCAAAATATTCACAATATAGGGACTGGATAATTTACTCATTGCCCGTGATTCACGTTGAAACCGTAATCTGATTTGCTGATCATTTTGTAAATCCGCGCGTAAACTCTTTAAGGCCACTTTGCGATGCAGATAAGTATCTTCGGCCAGATAAACATTAGACATGCCACCTTCGCCCAGTGTATCTAGAATCAAATAGCGCTTAGCGATCAGATCGCCTTTATTAATCATCGGCGGCCACCTCACTATTGTCTTGGATATCAATAATTAAGGCAGTAATATTATCGGTACCGCCGGCTTCATTAGCCATTTTAATCAACAGATCACATTTTTGCTGTGCCGTAGAAGTTTGTTGCAAAACAGCGGCTAATTGCTCATTATCGACCATATTAGTTAAACCATCACTACATAAAAGCAATTGATCATTTGCTTGCAAAGAAAAAGTTCCAAAAGTAGGACTAACATTTGGTGAGACACCCAAACTTTGCGTGATGATATTTTTATTGGGATGATTCTTAGCCTCTTGTTCCGTAATTGCTCCCGAAATTAAAAGTTCGTTGACTAAAGAATGGTCAAAACTCAATTGCCGTAATTTATGCTGACTAAAAAGATAACAGCGGCTGTCACCGACATTAAAAACCAGTACTTTTTCAGGAAAAACAAAAGCGCCAACAATCGTAGTACCCATACCTGTCAATTCCGTTTTCTGTTGGGAAAGTTCCACTACGCGCTGATTTTCCAGAGTGAGGATCTCATTAGCCCAATGCGAAACCTCTTGAATATCTTGCGAATTATTTTTTTGAAAAGCCTGACCAAAGTGATTGACAACCATATCAGAGGCAACACCACCACCACGATGTCCGCCCATTCCGTCAGCCACTACTGCAAAAACTATTCCACTGCGATTGCGAT
The DNA here is from genome assembly GCA_013346905.1 of Bombilactobacillus mellis. Lineage (GTDB taxonomy): Bacteria > Bacillota > Bacilli > Lactobacillales > Lactobacillaceae > Bombilactobacillus > Bombilactobacillus mellis_A. The sequence goes on along the minus strand of JAAEDX010000001.1, from coordinate 740,613 downwards.
AAAACTGCACATAATCCTGGTTAGTTTTCCGTTGTTGTCCAATATCTGTTTTAAAAGCAATATCCATCGTTTTACTCCATTCCCCAAACTGCTCTAAGTCTCAACTCTGTTGTCTAATTTACTGATGAACTTGAGTACTTGACTGCTTTTGTAAAGCGGCAATAAAAAAACCATCAGTTTGATAATCATCCGGATAAATCTGAATAAATTGTCCCCGATGTACTTGAGTTAGTGGCCAATCTGTGACCACCGGAATAATAGAAAATTCCGGATTTCTTTTTAAAAACTCGGCTACTACTTGCTGATTTTCAGGAGCTAAAATAGTACAAGTACTATATAATAATATACCTTGAACTGCTACTAAAGGAGCAACTGCTTCCAAAATCGCCAACTGTATTTGAGCTAGTTGTTGTAAATCAGCAGCCTTTTTAGCATAACGAATTTCCGGTTTTCGGCGTAGTAATCCTAAACCGGAACAAGGAGCATCTACCAAAATGCGCTGGAAAGATTGAGGAGAAAATTCCTGCCCAGCTTGGCGAGCATCTAGGGCTTTGGTAGTAATATATTGCTGAACTCCCAGTCGTCGTGCATTTTGCTCAATTAAACGTAATTTTTGGGCATGCAAATCTAAAGCTGTAATTTGCCCCTGAGAATTATTAAGATAAGTCGCAATATGAGTGGTTTTTCCACCGGGAGCGGCACAAGCATCTAAAATATTCATTCCTTTTTGTACTTGTAAAGCTGGAGCCACTAACATTGAGCTTTCATCTTGCATAGTACAATAACCAGCTTGAAACCACGGACTATCAATAATTGATCCCTTCTCAATAATCAATCCCCCGGGACTAACTTGGCTTGTATGCACTTGAAATCCGTCATGTTCAAGTTCGGTTTGCAATTGCTTGGGTGTTATTTTATTCGTATTAACCCGTACTGATATTTGGGGCGGCTGATTTAAACTAGTCAGGATTTTTTCTGTTTTCTGCCAACCTACCTGCTGTTTTAAATTTTGAATAGTCCAGGTCGGGACACTAGCTGTAATACTTAAATGTTCCAGTGGTGATAATTCTGTCAACGAACGCCAGCCGTCACGCTGCAAATTACGTAAAACTGCCGTAATTAAACCGGCAACTTTTTGACCACCTATGGCTTTAGCAATTTGCGTAGCTTCAAAAAAAATGGCCCGGTCGGGAATCCGATCCAAGTAATACATTTGATAAACCGACAACCGTAATAAATTTTGCACCCAGGATTGTAAATGCTTCTGGCGTTGCAGATATTTTTCCAAAAAATAATCCAAAGTTAACTTATGTTGTAATACTCCGTAAACTAAATTAACCAATAAATGCTGATCAGCAGTTGTCAATTGCTGCTGAGAAAGACATTGGTTAATTAAAATATTGGAATATCCTCCTCCGTTTAGAACCTGGTTCAAAATCTGCATGGCCTCATAACGTGGATTATTTTTGAATGATTTGTTGGCCAATATAAAAATCCTTTCCCTTACCATTTAAAAAGGCTGCTATGGACATCAAAGATTTTCCGGCCGGCTGAATTTGTTCTAAATAAAGAACTGAATGTTCACCAGCCGCAATTGCCAATTGTTTTTTAGACTTATGGACTATTTGTCCCGGATTTAAATCGGTAGTTTCATCAGCAACTGTGGTTTGAAATACTTTAGTCCTAACGCCATTTAACCATAAATAAGCACCGGGATCAGGATTTAAACCTCGTACTTGGCGATTAATCTTTAGCGCCGGCTGACTAATATTAATTTGTTCTTCTTCAGGAGCAATATTAGGTGTAATCGTCACTAAACTTTCATCCTGAACTTGCCGCTGATTAGTTCCGGCTATGACTTGCGGCAAAGTTTGCAAAAGCAGATCTCGACCCACATAACTTAATTTATCAAACAGACTACCTGCAGTATCGGTATCCGCGATCGGAACTGATTGTTGACTAATAATATCACCGGCATCCATTTGCGCTACCATATACATAATAGTAATTCCTGTAATTGAATCTCCATTCATAATTGCCCGCTGAATAGGGGCTCCTCCGCGATTACGTGGCAATAAAGACCCATGAACATTTAGGGCGGCAATTTGGGCAGACTGTAACAATTTTGTTGGTAAAAACTGTCCAAAGGCCGCCGTAATAAGTAAATCTGCCTTTAATCCAATTAAAGTTTCCAACTCCGAACTGTGAGTTAATTTTTCCGGTTGATAAATAGTTAAATTTTGCTGCAAAGTGTATTCTTTAACCGGAGAATACAGTAATTTCTGCTTGCTACCAACAACGCGGTCCGGTTGGGTTACTACCGCCGCAATTTCATAACCAGCTTGAACTAATCCTGCTAAAATCGGTACGGAAAATTGCGGTGTTCCCATAAAAATAACTTTAGTCATCAATATCACTCCATTTGTTGAGGCTCATTATCAATTGCTACAAGAAAGCCTCTTTTTTTATCGACTTGCACATTATTAACAATCTGATGTAAAGTTTTTAATAAATTAGGGTTAATGCGGTATTTAATTACTATTTGATAAGAATAACGATTTTTAATCCGGGCAATAGTTGGCTCAGTTGGCCCTAATAACTGCTCCGGGGGGTTTAAAACCGGTTTAATTTGCTGCGCAATTTGAAAAGCCAATTTAAAAGCCTGAGCTTGTGAATGATGTGAAACACTAATCTTTATCAGATAAAAATAAGGTGGATAACCCGACTGATGTCGAAATAACATTTCTTGTTGATAAAATTTTTCATAGTCCTGTTGAGCCGCCAATTGAATAGCATAATGTTGCGGATTATAAGTTTGAATATATACTTTACCAGTTTTTTGAGCACGCCCGGCACGGCCGCTAACCTGAGTTAACAACTGAAAGGTGCGCTCACTGGATCGAAAATCATTAATCACCAAACTGGTATCCGCATTAATAACCCCAACTAAAGTCACGTTAGGAAAGTCCAGTCCTTTAGCAATCATTTGTGTCCCCAGCAAAATATCCCCTTCATGCTCAAATTGGCTTAAAAGCTGAAGATGGCCATTTTTACGCTTAGTTGTATCGTTATCCATACGAATTATTCTTGCTTGAGGCAAAATTGAATGCAGCTGCTGCTCAACTTTTTGTGTCCCGGTTCCGCCAAAACGTAATTTATGACTGCCACAACGCGGACAGGTTTTCATAATAGCTTGTTTATGTCCACAATAATGACACATAAGATAATGTTCCTGCAAGTGGACAGTTAAAGTAATATCACAATTCGGACAGTGCGGCACATAGCCACACTCGCGACACAATAAACAGGAAGCAAATCCTCGGCGATTAAGCAGTAAAATGGCTTGCTCATGCCGCTGTTGGCATTCTTGCAAGGCCTTAACCAAAGGTAGGGACAAGTCCGGTTGGGAGGTTAAATTAGAGTTTTGGCGCAGATCAACTATTTCTACTTGAGGTAGAGCTTTTTGATTAATTCTTTGTGTTAATTGAACTAGTTGATAAACTTGCTTTTGTCCGCGCGCCCGCGATTCCAAACTGGGAGTGGCGCTACCTAAAACTACCGGACAATGATGATAGCGTCCCCGCCATAAAGCCACATCACGGGCATGATAACGGGGATTTTCATCTTGCTTATAACTTACTTCATGCTCTTCATCAATAATAATGATTCCGATATTTTTTAAAGGCGCAAAAACTGCCGAACGTGCTCCGACCACAACTTGAGCTTGGCCAGTTTCAATCCGGCGCCATTCATCATAACGTTCACCTTTAGATAAACCACTATGCAAAACTGCCACCTGCTGACCAAAACGACCACGAACTTGGGCCACCATTTGTGGCGTTAAAGCAATTTCCGGTACCAACATTAAAGCCGTTTTACCTTGGGCTAAAAAATACTGAATAGACTGCAAATAAACTTCGGTTTTGCCACTACCTGTTATTCCCTCCAATAAAATAACCTGATCGTGAGCCGCAATAATTCGTCGATACGCAGCCTGCTGTTGCAAAGTCAGTTGTAAGGCGTGTGTAGGACCGTCATTTATTGTCATAGGCTTTCGCCAAATAACTTGTTTAACTTTTGCCAACCATCCTTTTTTAACCACGGCATTAATTGTTGCAGCAGTAAAATGCTTCTCTTGTAATAAGGTTTGCAGACTGATAGTTTGCAACTGCGGCTGATCAATAAAAAGTTGTATTAATTGCCGTTGTCTTTTGGCTTGAGGCCGTAACTGGGTTAATAACTTGGAGTAGTCATAGTCCTTACGCTTAATAAACCATTGCTTTAAAGGTTGTGCCTGATTTTGCACTAAATATTTAATATCAATAACTTCGTGTTCTTTCCAAGTAATTAATTGCTTTTGTATTGCTAAAGGTAGTTTATTATCTAAAATTTTGGTCGATTGTCCTTGAAAAAAAGCATTGGCTTTTATTGAAGCAGTTAAAGCCACCGCCATTTTTTGATATTTGGCCCGCATTACATTAGGCAGCATCGTTTGCATACAGGAAATCCAAAAACTAAAGGTCTGTTGTGCCAGCCATTGCGATAATTGGAGCAGTTCTTCATTTAATACTGGTTCAAAATCTAACAAATGATCGATTGGTTTTATGGATCCGCCAAATTTTGTACTTGCACTTAGATCAACCACAAATCCCTGTACGAGCCGCTGACTCCGACCAAAAGGCACTGCCACACGCATCCCTTTTTGAATCGTGTCTTGTAAGGCGGCAGGCACCAAATAATCAAAACTATGATTAGTTTGTTGTGTGGGTACGTCAACTATAATTTGTGCGTACAAATCATCCAACCCTTCTCACTTTTTCAAATAAAAAGCTGGGACAAATAATCATCCCAGTCCCCATATAAATAAACTTAATCAACCCAGTCCAACTTCTAAAATCAGCTTTCCCGAACAACTTAAAACACCAATAGCTTAATTGTCGTTTTTACTTTTTTGATGTTCAATATCTTTTTGGTGTTCTAATCTAGCTTCTTCAATGCGTTCTACTTTTTCAGCATTCCGTTCAGATAAAATAGATTCCGGATTAATTTTGACTTTACCAGCGGCAATCTCTTCTAAAGCTTGACCTACTGAACGTGGTGACTCATACTTATTTAACATCTTAGCGTCACCATCATCAATTTCATGGGCTCTCATTGAAGCTAAAACAGATAAAGAATAACGAGAATTAACTTGTTCCAATAACTTATCAATTGAAGGATACGAAATCATCTTATTTATCTCCTATCATTTTTCGATAACTATCAATCACACGAGATACCCGCAGATGTTCACTATTGACAATTTGTTCAATCCGTTTTACTGCTTTGGGTACCTCATCATTAACTACTGCATAATCATAGTTTGACATCATTTTAATTTCTTGTCTAGCTTTTTCCATTCTTTTATCAATCGTCGTGGAATCTTCTGAGCCGCGATGTGTAATGCGACTGCGTAAACTTGCTAAATCGGGTGGTGTTAAAAAAATGAAAACACCATCAGGCATTTTCTTTCTAACTTGCATTGCACCCTTAACTTCAATTTCCAAAAACACATCATTACCACTAGCTAATGTATCTTGGACATACCGTAAAGGTGTCCCATAGTAGTTGTCAACATAACGAGCATATTCCAGCATTTCCCCTTGACGGATTTTTTCTTCAAATTCGTTTTTACTACAGAAAAAATAATCAACACCGTTTTTTTCACCAGGACGCATAGGACGAGTAGTCATCGAAACTGAATATTTAAACTTATTAATCGATTCTTTCAGCATTGCTTCTCTGACCGTTCCTTTACCTACACCAGAAGGCCCGGATAATACAATTAACATTCCTCTTGCCAACAACATCACTAACCTTTTACCAAAAATATTAACTACTATATTGAACTAAAAAGCTAATTTTTTCAAGTTAGAACATCAGTTTACCTCTAGCAAATCTCACTTTTTAGCCAACAAGTGTGGATGCGCTAATTGTAATAATTCAGCGGCATGTTGTCGAGTAATAGTTGTAACTTTTGTTCCTTCTAACATTTGAGCAATTACTTCTACGCGCTGCTCAAGGCTTAAGGCCGTAATTACAGTATTTGTTTTTTGCTTTTGACTTTGTTTTTCTACTAAATATTGCTGATCGCTAATAGCCGCCACCTGAGGTAAATGCGTGATACATAATACTTGCACATGCTGGGCAATTTGGACCATTTTTTCACCAATAGCTTGCGCTACACGACCGCTAACACCGGTATCAATCTCATCAAAGACTAAAGTTGCTACTGACTGATAGCGGGATAATACTGTCTTAATAGCCAGCATGATGCGGGCTAATTCACCTCCGGAAGCAACTTTGGCCAATGGTTTAGCATTTTCCCCCGGATTAGTTTGCAAATAAAACTCAATGGTTTGATCGCCTTTGAGATTGTATTTACAATGACGAAAATGTACTGTAAAAACCGTTTTGGGCATATACATGGATTTTAATTGCTGTCCAATTTCTTGCACCAGCTGCTGGGCCGCTTTCTGGCGTCTTTGCTGTAAAAGCTGCGCTTTTTGCTGTAAAATATGTGTTTGTTGATCCAGTTCAGTTTGCAATTGTTGTGGATCCTGCTGTTCAGTCTGCAAGCGCTGTAATTTATCTTGAGCCTGTTGGCCAAAATCCAGAACTGAACCTATTGAGTTGCCGTATTTTTTTTCTAAATCCTGAATTAATTGCAGACGCTGTTCAATTTCATCTAAACGCTTAGGATTATAATCCTGCAGTTCTAATTGTTGGCGGATGCGTTCTTGACTATCTTGCAAATCATAATAAGCATTAGTCATTTCTTGGGCAATTTGGTTATACTCAGCTTCGTATTCATCAATATCCTGCAGTGCTTTAGCAGCAGTTCCCAATTGTTCCACAATGCCGGTATTTCCCTGGGCTAAGGCAGCATACGCAGTCTGCAAATTAGTATTAATTTTTTCAAAATTAGATAATTGTTTTTGTTCTTCTAATAACTTTTCTTCTTCATTAGCCTGCAAATGCGCAGTTTGAATTTCCTGAATTTGAAACTGGAGCATATCCAATTGTTGAGCGCGCTGCTGCTGATTATTTTGTACATTATTCAATTGTCGTTTTAATTGCTGATAACGACGATACTCAGTTTGATAGGCAGTTAACAGCGGTGCTATTTGTTTTTGACCAAAAGCATCCAGAAAATCAATGTGGGTACTGGCATCTAATAAACTTTGACTCTGATTTTGACCACTTACATCCACTAAATATTTTCCAATTTGTTTTAAAACCGTTACCGGAACTAAATGCGTATTTATCCGACAAACATTGCGCCCGTTTGCCTGTAATTCCCGCTGAATTATTAAAGTCTGATCATCCCAGTCTACACCATGATTTTGACAAAATTCACTTAATATTTTTTGCTGCTCGGCTGTAACGGTAAATAACCCTTGAATAACAGCTTTTTGGGCTCCGGTACGCACATACTCACTGAAACCACGGCCACCAACTAATAAACCCAAAGCATCCATAATAATAGATTTGCCGGCCCCAGTTTCTCCTGTTAGAGCGGTCAAACCTTCACTAAATTGTATATCAATATTTTTAATAATTGCGAAATCTTGGATAATTAATTCTTGCAGCATAGTTTACCTCAGAGCTTATTTTTGCCGCAAAACTTGATACGCTTGTGCTAACACCTTGTTGACATCTACTTGCGGCATTATTTGACCAGTTTGTTCTCTTAAACGTAAATGAACTAAAAACTCAATATTGCCTTCACTACCTGTAATCGGTGAAAAATCCAATCCTAAAACATCATAGTTATGAGCTAAAGCAAAATGAATAATATCCTGCAATACAGCCTGATGCACCTGAACATCACGCACTACACCATGCTTGCCGACATGTTCTGGACCAGCTTCAAACTGTGGTTTGATTAAACATACTGCATCTTGACCCGGAAGCAAAATTTTTTGCAAAGGCGGTAAAATCAACTTTAAGGAAATAAAAGAAACATCAGTCATAGCAAACTCAGGTAATCCTTGAGTAAAATCGTCCGGCTGGCTGTAACGAAAATTAACCCGCTCCATTACAATAACACGCGGATCCGTACGTAATTTCCAAGCTAATTGATTATATCCCACATCTAAAGCATAAACTTTTCGGGCACCTGCTTGTAAAGCAACATCAGTAAAGCCCCCTGTCGAAGCTCCAATATCTAAACACAAACGTCCGTTCAGGTTAATCTTAAAGACCTGTAAGGCTTTTTTCAATTTATAAGCTCCCCGGCCTACATAATGCTGATGAGTTTTGTTTTTTAAATGCAACTGACTATCACTGGCAATTTTTTCGCCCGGTTTATCTAGACGTAAATTGTCGGCATTATAAACTTCCCCCGCCATAATCGCCCGCTTAGCCTGCTCACGAGAACTGACCAGCTTTTGGGCAACTACTAAAACATCTATACGCTCTTTTTTCAAATCCCGACTCCTCAGTCAAAATACTTTAATGAATCTGCTAAAACACTATTTTTTAAATTTACACTATCTAAATAAGATTGTGCTTCTTGCACCAAAAATTTTAATTTAGCTTGGGCCTGGTGAACACCTAAAACTTGAACATAAGTATTTTTGCCCGCTGACTGATCTTTACCAACTTTTTTCCCCATCTGCTCTTGAGTACTGGTAACATCTAATAAATCATCATAGATTTGAAAAGCAATACCAAAATTGCGGGAAAAATTGTCCAAAGCTGTTAGAAGTGGCTGGCTAATCTGTGCACAAATTGCCCCCATTAAAACCGAGGCTCTAATTAAAGCTCCCGTTTTTTGCAGATCTAAATCAATTATTTGATCTAAAGATAAATCACGACCAGTATTGACAATATCTATCATTTGTCCTGCGACCATACCGTTGCCGCCAGCTGCTTGGGCTAAAGTTTTAACTAGAGAAGACTGTAAAGTTGCCGACAAAACATTATCTGTCAGCCAAATAAAGGCTTCAGTCAGTAAAGCATCCCCCGCCAAAACAGCCCGCGCTGGTGTAAAACGTTTGTGGTTAGTTAACTGACCACGCCGATAATCATCATTGTCCATTTCGGGCAAATCGTCGTGAATTAAAGAATAAGTATGAATAAGTTCAATCGCACCTGCGATCGGAAAATAATCACTGATCAAAGCCGCTGGTTTTAAAGAATGCAAAGTCGCCAACATTAAAAAAGGACGAATACGCTTGCCGCCAGCATCTAAAGAATACAACATCCCGGCCTGTACTTGAGGCTGTTTAATCCGCTGCACCAGTTGATTATGCAAATAAGTATTAAATTGATCCAAATATTGCTGTTGAAAATCAATAAAATGATTCATTATTCTTGCGAGCTCTCTTTGTCTTCTAAGTGAAAGTCCTGCTCTTGGCCATCAGCAGTCATTACTTTGGTTAATTTATTTTCCGCTTCCGACAAAGTTTTTTCTAATTTTTGGCTCAATTTAACACCTTTTTGAAATTGGTTCATAGCTTCTTCTAAAGGAACATCACCCTGCTGCAAACGATCAACTATTTGTTGTAATTCTTCTAAATTTTCTTCAAAAGTCTTATTTTCTGTCATTATTCTTTGCCTCAATTTGTAATACTTGTGCCTGAAAATCACCATCAGCCAACCGTACCTGCACCTGCTGGTTTGCTGACAGTTTTTGAACTGTTGTAATTACACGCTGGTGATCAGAAACAATGGCATAACCTCTTTGTAAAGTCTTCAAAGGACTCAAATTATCTAAATTAGTGGCCCCTTGAATTAATTGCTGCCGCTTTTCTTTCAAATTATGGCTATAACCCTGCAGTAAATTTTGCTCTAAAGTATTAAGTTGCAAATTTAATTGTTTAATATCTGGTCGTTGAAACTTTAAAGCTTGATACAACATCTGCCACTTTTGGTTAGCATTATGAATATTTTGTTGTGTTAGATCTATTAATAAATTAGTAAGTTGATCTACTCTTTGAATATAATCACGGTACAAATTCTGCGGCCGTTGAAAGATAGGACTATTTTGGTAAACTTGCAGTAACTGCCGCTTTTTGACCAGAATATTCCTTACAGTTTGATACAGCGAAGTTTGCAATTGTTTTAGCTGCAACAAGGTTTCTTTCAAAACCGGAGTGGCTAATTCTGCCGCTGCCGTCGGAGTCGGTGCCCTTAAATCGGCTACTAAATCGGCAATCGTTGTATCTGTTTCGTGTCCTACCGAAGAGATAACCGGAATATTTAAATCGACAATTGCCCGCGCAACTTTTTCTTCATTAAAAGGCCATAAGTCCTCAATCGAGCCGCCGCCCCGACCAATAATCACTGTATCAAAATCACCAATTTGATTTACCTGATTTAAGCAGCTAACCAGACTGTCAGCGGCAGTTTTCCCTTGCACCTGAGCTGGGAATAATACCAATTGAACAATTGGATAACGGCGTTGAACAGTAGTGATAATATCACGAATTACAGCACCGGAAGGACTGGTAATAACCGCAATCTTTTGAGGAAAACGGGGAATAGGTTTTTTAGGTAAAGCAAAAATCCCCTCTTGGCGCAACTTGTTTTTTAGTTGTTCATAAGCTTGATACAAGGCTCCAATTCCATCGGGTTCCATATGATCAATATAAATTTGATATTGACCGGTTATTTCATACAGTGAAATATAGCCACTCACCAAAACCTTCATGCCTTCTTCAGGACGAAATTTAATCTTAGAAAAAGCACTTTGAAACATAATTGCAGATATTTTAGCATGTTCATCTTTCAGTGAAAAATATTGATGACGGGGTCGTAATCTAAAATTAGAAATTTCGCCGGTCAAATAAACACGCCTTAAGTACGGATCTACATCAAATTTACGTTTCAAGTATTTAGTTAAAGCACTTACCGTTAAATATTGCTTATCTACCATCTTTTACCCGCTTTTCTGCAGCCTTAACTACCTGCTCAAAGAGACTGGCAACTGTTAATGGACCCACTCCGCCGGGAACCGGACTCAGCATTGCCGCTATTTGTCGAACACTGAAAGCATCCACATCACCTTGCATTTGTCCATGAGAATCATAATTGGCACCAACATCAATAATAATAACGCCTTTTTTCAGATATTTTTTATCAATAAAATTAGCCTGACCAATTGCCACTATTAAAATATCAGCCTGTTTGGTGATAGCAGCCAAATTTCGTGTTTGGGAATGGGTAATGGTAATTGTTGCGTTTTGCTGTAATAATAATGCTGCCAAAGGCTTGCCCACAATTTCACTACGGCCGATAATAACAACATGTTGACCACTGACAGAAATTTGATAAAAATCTAATAACTTCATGATGCCTAAAGCAGTGGCAGGAATATTAGTTGGCTGACCCGCCCATAAACGGCCGATGTTTTCAGCAGTTAAGCCTTCAATATCTTTGAGCGGCGGTATTACCTGCATAATTTTTTGCCGACACAGATGCGGCGGCAAAGGTGCTGCTAATAAAATTGCATCGACATAAGCAATCTGACTTATTTGAAGAATTGTCTGCTGTACCTGTTTTTCACTAATTTGCGGAGGTAACTGTAATACTTTGTGTTTTAAACCAATCTGTCGGGCTTGACGTTGTTCACTGCGAATATAACCGCGGCTGGCTGCATTATCACCAATTACTATTGTGACAAGGGTTGGAATCACATGCTGTGTTTTTAAATAACTAATTTTTTCCTGTAAATGTGTTTTTAAAATCTTGGCTGGTAATTTACCAGATAAAACTATTGTCATTCTTTTTCAATTTCCAACTTATCTACTTCAATTATGATTGTCGCCCAATAACGAGCTCAATCTGTTTAAGAAACCGGAACAAAATTAGACAGAACACCGTTAATATATTTTTTAGCCCGAGGATCACTATATTGTTCTGCCAACTTTAAAGCTTCATTAATTGCCACTTTAGCCGGAATTTCTGGACTTTGCTGTATTTCAAATAAGCCGATGCGTAAAATATTCAAATCCACACGGCTTAAACGTTGTAAAGACCAGTTCTTCTTTAAATACTGGGACAATTGCTGATCTAGTTGTTCATGATTGTGCCAGACACCCTGCACTAAAAAATGCAAATAATCCGGAAATTCAGTGATTTTAGCTGTTGCTAAAACTTCTTGCAAGGCAGCTTCCAAGTTAATATTATTTGAACTTAATAAAAACAAAGTTTGAAAAGCCAACTTGCGAACTTTATGCCGAGTAATAGCCACTTGTTTAATCCCACTTTTCTTATTATTTACTATTAGCTACTTGTTTATCCGTTTTAGGAGTCACTAAACCCACTACGTGAACGTTAACTTGAGCCATTTCCATTTCAGTCATATATTGTAATTGTTGAGTTAAATCCTTTTGCATTTCTAATGCTACTTGCGGCACGGATACCCCATATTTTAAATAGACATAAACATCAGCCGTTAACTTGCCAGTTTTTTCATCATAGGAAACAGTGACACCTTTGCTTCTTTTTTCGCGACCCAAAATAGAATCCGCCAGTGTCCCCCGCATTTCCGATACACCCGATACTTTGGAGGCTGCAATCCCCAGCAACACTTCCAGAACAGCTGGTGAAATATTAATATCACCCAAATTATTTTTATTTTCTGGATCTATGACAATATATTTACTATCAGCCATGATGAAAAACCTCCTCTGAGTTTATTATTTATTGGCCCGTGAACTATAAGTACCATCTACTGTGTTAATTGTTAAGACGTCACCTTCATTAACAAAAAACGGTACCTGAACTACTAATCCGGTTTCCATTGTGGCAGGTTTGGAACCGCCGGAAGATGTATCTCCTTTAATTCCCGGCTCAGTAGCTTTTACCTTTAAATCAACAACGTTAGGCAATTCAATTCCTAAAGTTTCTCCACCGTGCATGATAATATTGACTTCCATGTTCTCAGTTAAATACTTTAAAGCATCACCAATATTTTCTCTTGGTAAAGAAATTTGTTCATACGTAGTAGTATCCATAAATACATAATTATCACCGTCAGCATATAGATACTGCATTTTCTTATTATCAATTTGTGCAGGTTGAACTTTTTCAGTGGAACGGAAGGTTTTCTCTTGGACAGCCCCGGTACGTAAATTTTTTAATTTAGAGCGAACAAAAGCACTTCCTTTACCAGGTTTAACATGCTGAAATTCAATTACACGCCATAATTCATTATTAACTTCAATGGTTAAGCCATTTTTAAATTCATTTACAGAAATCATATTTAACTCCCTAAGTCTAATTGTCTATACTATATCAATTTCCTACTAATAAAAGCAAGTCTCGGATAATAATATTAATCCCGGGAAAATCACAGTTAATCATTCATATAGATTTAATTATGAAAAAGACTAATCAACTTAAAAAGAGTGAGACAAGCTTTTGTCTCACTCCCGATAGTCATTAATCTTCACTAATAACCGAAACTTGTTTTCGATCGCGACCTAAGCGCTGAAATTTAACTACGCCCGCCTTTAATGCAAACAAGGTATCATCTTTTCCACGGCCAACATTGGCTCCCGGATGAATCTTGGTACCACGTTGCCGGTAAATAATAGCCCCAGCGTTAATGTGTTGACCATCGGCTCTTTTAGCACCTAAACGCCGGCCAGCTGAATCACGACCATTAGCAGTCGATCCACCACCTTTGTGGTGAGCAAAAAATTGCAAATTCATTTTTAACATAGGTTCTACCTCCTCATCAATCATCAATTTTGTAAATCAATTTTTATAAAGTCACTATAATTAGCAGCAAGAGAAATACTAATCTGATAACAGCTATCCATAAGTGTTCTGACAGCAATTAACTGGTCATGGTCGGTAATAGCTGCATAATTAACTCGGCAACAAAGATAACCACCCTCTGCGGAATCAGTTTGCACCTGAGGATGGATATTTGCAACTTCAGTTAAAGAATTAACTGTACCGATGCTTAAGACTGAAACTGCCGCACACACAATATCCTGACCATAAGGACCTGCCAAAGCATGACCACTAAACTCAAAACTTTGCACATGACCTTCAGAATTACACATAAACACTGCTTTAATCATAAACTATTATTTAACTTCAATCTTTTTAATAACAACTTTAGTATAAGGCTGACGATGACCCTTCTTCTGATGAGAATGCTTTTTCGGTTTATACTTAAAAGTAACAACTTTCTTTTCCCGTCCCTGTTTTTCAACAGTACCGGTAACCTTAGCGCCCTCAATTGTTGGAGTACCAATCGTAATAGAACGACTACCCACTAACAATACTTGATCAAAAGTAACATCTTGTCCTTCTTCAGCAGCAAGTTTTTCAACAAAAATTGGCTTATTTTCTTCAACTTTATATTGCTTGCCGCCAGTTCTAATAACTGCGTACATGTGTACACCTCCATTCTTAGACTCGCCACGCTAGGTGCTATGCTTGAACCTATCATGTGCGGTTGCAGCTGTGGTATCACAATTACAACTGCTTAATAATACAAAAAAACTGCGCCGTCGTCAACCATTTTATCCAAGGAACTGGTAATGGACTAAATTTCTTAAATCAAAAATATTATTATTGGAATCTGTAAAAGTACCCGTCTTATCCCGCAATTGTTCCTTCAAATTGTCCAGCGCCCTCTGATCGTCAGCATCCACGGAAACCCGCAAAACACGTCCATCAGAAAAGGTTAATTCCGCAAAAATTTGCTTCTGATTAGTTTTACTTTTCTTGAGCATTTGTTTCAGAGTTTTTTTCTTCATTTTTACCACCTAAATAAATTTTCAATACTTTTATTGTAATGCAAGCTTCAGCGGATAACTACTATTAATATAATTCACCATTGTTCGTGATTCCACAGCTTCCCATCAATTTCACTTTTAATTTGGTTAAGACGGACCTGCTGTTGCTGCCCTATGGTTTTTAACCCCTGCCAAACTGCCCTTTGTTCATAACTTTTCTCAGATTTGATCAGTTGTGTTAACTGCTCAATTAGCCATGCACCTTGATCATTCAAAAGTATCATCCTCATCTTGTTTTATAAAATCTAACGTAGCTTGTGCACTATTAAGTTCATTCGTCATTTGGGTAAATGTTTGAATTATTAAATCTTGAGTAGCATTCTTTCGATTTTGCTGTTCTTGTAAATAATGCAGGTACCACTGGCTACGGTTTTTTAATGAATCGGGAAAGTCCTGTGATAAATAGCGCTGGTAATCCATAAATAATTGGAGTTGTTCAGTTTCTGACAGATAATAAAATTGATAAACTGGAAAAATCGGCAAGAATTGCATTTGAGCCTGACGAGCCAACGCTTGAAACGGAGTCATTAATTGCCCCAAAGAATATCCTACTTGTCCACCTGCTTGGAAAGCTTTAGCTGGTAGTCCTGTTGTCACCACAATCCCCAATTCTTTATCTCTTAAGGAGTTGTTTAAAAATCGATTGGATAATACTTGCGTTTGCCATTGGCTTAGCGAAGCAGGTGCTTGATACCAGTACAAAGGAAATTGGAAAATAATACGTTGCGCCTGCAATAAGAGCTGTTGCTCATGATCAATATTGATCCTGGCCAAGGTTTCTAAATGGTGCCAATTTGCTTGGACTAATTGTGCCCCTTGATAAAAAAATTGTTCTGTAGTGGAATTATCAATCTTGGGATGGGCAACAATAACTAAAGTTTTGATAACTAATCGCCCCTTTAAATAACTTAAAATTTAATTTTACATCAATCCCATTTTAATCTCAATTTACGATCTCGGACAAACTATTTGAAAATAATTTAGACATCGTATCTTTTATAAGGAAAGATTAAGCAAAAATTTTTAGCTTTAAATTATAAATGGCGCTCTAGTTTTGTTATACTCACGGTAAGAACTGATATTTTCAAACAGCCTTAGAAAAATAATATCAATTCTTGAATATTGGGGAAGGAGAGGATTTTATCATGGTTAAACAATCATCAAGTAAAAAAACCACATCCAATAAAGTTGCCGGAGAGGCTTCTAAGACTTTAAAGGATAAAAATGCCAGCAAAAACGCCAAGTCAATTGCCGGCAGTGCCTTGGCTCAAGCCAAAACACATAAGAAATAAAACTTAAAATCTTCCCTTTTTCTTAATTATTAAAGAAAAAGGGAAGATTTTTGCTGAAAAACCGAAACTAATATTATTATGGATAAGCTTACATTGATCACCAAAATTTGTTCTCCAAATGATTGTGATCGGATAGTTCTTGTAAAAATCGAAAAATAATTTAACAACGAACAATACATAATTTTTGGCTGCTATGAAAATCCCATCAGCTCTTTAAAAATAATAGTTTAGATATTTATATTAATTAGTGATAGTTGCACATCCATAAAGGCTATTATGGTTAGTTATTAATAATAAAAAAGAATTTTATAGATCTTCTGAGTACCGTAAACAATCCTGTCCTAATAAATAAAAGCCCGTTTTTAAACATGGATAACCAGTTAGATTAACAATATCATTAATTATTTTATCTGAAAATTGATAATAGTTAAGGTTACTTAAGGAGTATCCTCTATTTCGTAGGTCATAGTTGCAGTATAAGTTCCAGGTTTAATTATAGTCGCAATAGATTTCTGAGGTACATTAAGAGAAATATTTTTAAACTTAGTAGTATCTTCTGTATTTTGGGACGGTTGTTGCGTTAACAACAACTGTTTATCAGTCTGTTCTGAAGAGACCGTAACTGTGTTATCGTTAGGGAAAATTAACGTGATAGAAGACCCTTGCAATCCCTTTTCTTTCCCCTGTTTGAAAGCACTCAATTGAATGTTGACTGTATAAGGAACAAAATAATCACTTAAGTCAGCCTGTAAACTAGTCCGGTTATCTTCTATCGTTAATGTATTTTCATCCTTATTCGGATTCGTATTCGGTAAACTTATACTTCCAGCATAAGGTATTAAACTAACACCAAAATCTAGCTTGGGCAGCTTTTTAATACTAATAAAGCCTAATTGGTCAATCAGACCTAAATTAACAGTTCTGTTATCATTATCTTTATTGATAATAATCGCTGTTGTTAAGAAATAGTTATCATGTGAAATAGTGTTAGCTTTATTATTAATTAATTGAGAAATAGACTTACCACCGCTTACAGTAGGAAACATCGTTTTACAGTCACTTATCTTTAAACCCACATAATAAGTGTTAGATTGTAAATCGTTAACAGAGCAAGTACCATCATTGCCAGTTCTGATAGTACTGTTGGTAGTTTGTTGAATCTCTTCATATGAATCATCAGTGTTCTTTTTAAAGATATGAATTGGCATATTATCTTTAATCTTTTCATTAGTGTCAATTATCCCATTACAATTACTATCCACCCAAACTTTAACCTTAACAGACCTATTACTAGGAACTAGATCACTAATCTTTTGAGTTTGAACTGTAGAAATATTATTATCTCGATCTACTGCTACAACATGAATATAATTTTTTGAATTTTTCAGTAATTGTTGATTAGTTAAAATAGCGCTATTACTGTTAGTATTAGGCTGAGTAACCTTTAAAAAATTGGCTGCCGATGTATCTACTTTAGAAGGATCAGAATCCTTATATTTGACGTTAGCAGCGTTGGTACCAGGATTAGAATTGCTGTCAATAGCATAAAAATAACCCTTAATATCACTTAAAACCTGTTGTTTAATCACATCTGAAGATTTTGGAGTAAGCTTATTATTAGCAACAACATTACCGGTGACCTGATAATAGTAACAAGAAGGATTATCCTGACTATTAATAGTAAGATCAAATTTATTATTATTAGTATCATTCGAAGTCAAGGTAGGGGCATTTGGTGCCGCTTTATCATTAGCTTTAGGATCTGTGCCTGAATTACTAGTATTTAAAGTACTAGTATAATAAATTGTATTAGCAATAATTTTTGCTTCATCATCCGTACAAGCATCTGTCCTATGTCCAGTTTGAATCATGGCATAGTTGTTTTTAGTAATTAGATACCAATTATCATCACCAACTTTTCTGCCCTGATTATCATATAAGTAATCAGGTTCATTAAATGAACCACTACCATTATTAGTAAAAGTAGGCAAAAATACCATCCAACGTATAGCATCTGAATTATACAAATAATACTGATCAACTGTATGAGTTTGCTGAATTGTCATTTCCTCTGGAAGACCTTTATTAGGATATTGAGCTAAATCTCCATTGGGATCAATAAATTTAACTTTTGTTCCGCTAAGCCAAATGTGATTAGCCCCCATTGTATAATTATTATTCTGGTTTTTTAAATCCTTCACCCACAGATCTAACTTGGGAGCAAATGTATTAAACCATGGATGCCCGCCTGATCCTCCAGCAGTAGTTATAGTATCATGTCCTAAAATAATTGAGCGGCCGGTATCAGCAAATTTTGCTACCACTGGTTGTGATTTATCTGTTAAATCATTAACACCAGCGACCCAGCCTCCATTAGAATCTGCAGAGCCAAAGTATAAACCATCATATTTATAACTACCATCGTCAGCTTTTAAATACTTATCAGGATTATTATTAAAATCACTTAAGGGTACAGCATCAACTGCAATTGAATTTTCAGCATTAATTTGTGCCATCCAACCTATCAGAAAGTCAGCATCTAAGTTAGCATCTTTTGGATAAACATTTAAAATTTTAACTTTTTTACCATAATTGGTTGAAATTTCTTCCCACTTTTCATTATCTGTGCTTCTTTTAACTTTATAACCATCAGCCAAATTAGGCAACGAATCCCAATTTAATTTTACAGAACCTGAATCAGCTATATCATCAAAACTATAATTGCCATTAAGAACAAAATCTCCATTTTTGATTGTTGTTGAAGTAATTCCCTCTGACTGCTTAAACTGATTTAGCGGCTGCATTAAGCTCATTAATGTTTGATTTTTTTGTGTTAATAATTCTCGTTGATCTGGTAAAGATGCTTGCGATTCTTTTAAAGAGTTTAAAAAATCGTTTTCATTTTCGAGACTAGTAGTAACGCCAGTGCTTATATCAGTTGCAGCTACCGAGCTTATATTCACTATAAAATTACCAATGAATACAAGTATTAATAAAAATTTTGGCATCCATTTCATGCAAATCACCTCTCTCCTCAAAGTTTTTATTTCCAACTTGGGTTTAAGCATAAAAAACTACAGCTTTTTTAATAATCTTAATAATAACTAGACAATATCTTAATTTTTTATCACTGTCAACTATATCAATAATTGTTTTTTACAATATTCGATATCACACTTTTTTAATAATAATTAATTATTGGTCGATGTCGACCTAATTAAACTAAAGCTTAGATTTTATTAATCTATTAGTAATAATATCTACTTGTAAAGCAACTAATAAATCATAAATTAGTAATATTAATAAACTTTGATTTTGAACTTTTAGTACTAGAAGTGATATATTTATGTACGACAAAGCGGAATTACGAAATTTTATTTTTGATACTCATAATTTTAAATTAGAAGCAATAATTTTAAAATTTTATATATAAATGAGACTATTGCTTTAACCTCTAAAAATGAAATTATTTTCAATAATTTACAAGTGGTTATTTCTACAAAAATTACCTATCAATCTAAAATCGATTACTATTTTGACTTGCGCCAATAGTATTTTTTATTGGAAATAATTTAACCGTATTCCTTTATATCAATAAAAAATAAAATCTTCTTCATAAAGATAAAATCAAAAATTTCATCTGAAAAGGCTTTTGTTAAAAGAGCAGATAAATTATTAATCTATAGTAGTCATCGAAAAATAAAAACCACAATCCCTTAATTGGATTATGGTTAAATATATTTGAAATCTCAAATTGACTTAATCTTTTTTCATTAACATGAGATATTTTCTCTCTTCTCCATCGTAAATATAATTAAGCACTCACTGAAATGTTTTTCCTAATTTGTATAAATAATAATAGGCGATCGACAGAATACTAAATGTTGCTATTTTTACTGCCTTCAAAAGCTTATAATACTATCTTTTTACAAAACTATCCTGATACGTTAAAAATATCTTTATTTTAACATAAGACAAACACTTGTCATATCAATATTTCCAGACAAAATAAAAACCACAATCCTTTAGTTGAATTGTGGCTAAAAAGCTAAAATGTCGCAGGTGAGATTCGAACTCACGACCTACGGTTTAGAAGACCGTTGCTCTATCCAGCTGAGCCACTGCGACAAACAAGTACTATTATAGAAATAATAGTACCCAATTGTCAATAACTATTTAAAATCTTTTCAAATATTGATCACATTCCCATTTTGAAACAGTTTGACGATAAGCTGACCATTCTAACTCTCGAGAATCTACAAAACTCTTATAAAGATGTTCTCCCATTGAATTAATAACCACCGGATCCTCTTTTAAGGCTTTAACTGCATTATGCAAAGTAGATGGCAAATCATAAATTCCGTTAGCGTGGCGTTCCTCTTCGGTCATAATATAAATATTCCGATTCACAGGCGCAACTGGATCCTTCTTCTCCTTAATTCCTTGTAAACCACAAGCTAAGATAGCAGCAATGGCTAAATACGGGTTAGCTGTTGGATCTACACTACGCATCTCCAGACGAGTACCGGTCTTTCGAGCCATGGGAATCCGAATTAAAGGAGAACGATTTTTACCTGACCAAGCAATATAAACTGGTGCCTCAAAGCCGGGAACCAATCGTTTGTACGAATTTATTGTAGGATTATTAATGGCAGTAAGGCCACGCGCGTGCTGTATTAATCCATTTAGAAAATACATCATAGTTTGTGATAATTGATTTTTACTATGTTCATCATAAAAAACATTACCATTCTCATTAAATAATGACATATTAATATGCATCCCTGAACCATTAATTCCTTCCAAAGGTTTAGGCATAAAGGTAGCATGTAACCCATGTTTACGGGCTACTGTTCGTACTACTAATTTAAAAGTTTGAATATTATCAGCCGCTTCGATAGCATCAGCGTATTTAAAATCAATTTCATGCTGGCCGGGTGCAACCTCATGATGACTGGCCTCAACTTCAAATCCCATTTTTTCTAATTCTAATACAATATCCCGACGACAATTTTCGCCCAGATCTACGGGCTCTAAATCAAAATAGCCGCCATTATCATTGAGATTTAATGTCGGCTGTCCCTTTTCGTCTAATTTAAATAAAAAGAATTCCGGTTCCGGTCCAATATTGAAGGCTGAAAAACCTGCTTGATGCATCTTTTCAACTATTCTGCGTAAATTATTCCGCGGATCACCAGTAAATTCCTCCCCTTCAGATGTATGAATATCACAAATCAAGCGAGCCACTTTGCCATGCTCAGAGCTCCAAGGAAAAATAAGCCAAGTATTGAGATCCGGATATAAAAGCATATCGCTTTCTTCAATGCGAACAAAACCATCAATTGACGAACCATCCAAGGTTGCCTTATTAGCTAAAACTTTATCCAATTGGTCAATAGGTAACTCTACATTTTTAATAATTCCATTGATATCAGTAAACATCAACCTTAAAAAAGCAACATCTTCTTCTTGGGCAATTTTACGAATATCTTCAGCAGTATACTTTGTAGTGGCCATATTAATATTAATCTCCTCATCAATATATATTATTCGAATCATGAGTATTCCAACGACCAATACGCAGCATCTCATTACTAAAAATCTTACGCGCAGCAGAATCACTCAGATTGGTTTGATGGACCTTATCAGCGTAAGAGTGCTTAATTAACACCCTTTTCACTTCGGCCATGGTCATCTTCGAATCCAGATATTCTTTAATATCTAACAAACGGTCAATATCATTCAACGAATACAGCCTTTGATTTCCCTGACTGCGACACGGATGAACCAAACCAAATTTTTCATAATATCTGAGCTGGCGCGGAGTTAGTCCTGTCAGCTTTGCTGTCGAACTTACTGGTAATATAGCAATAGATCTGCGAATTTGTTTTTCATTCATCACTCTTGACCTCGAACCTAGACTAAATATAGCAATTAATATTTCAGGAGTCAACTATTCATGTCAGCTTTGATGACATTAACTATAAAATTTCTGCACAAGCTCTGGCCACCGCAATACGCACATGTGAATAAGTTAAACCACCCTGTAAATACAAAGCATAAGGTGGACGTAAAGGACCATCAGCCGATAATTCAATGGTCGAACCTTCAACAAAAGTACCCGCAGCCATAATTATTTTGTCCTCATAACCGTCCATTTCACTGGCTTCCGGGCTGACAAAGGAGTCAATGGGTGAATACTTTTGAATTGCGCGGGCAAATTGTACCATTTTTTCTCCACTGCCCAAGATGATGGTCTGAATCAGATCAGTACGTTCTTCGTTCCATTTTGGAGTCACTTCAAAACCTAGTTGTTCTAAAAGTGCCGCTGTAAAAATAGCTCCTTTAATGGCATTACCCGTTACTTGCGGTGCTAAAAAGAATCCTTCAATCATTCCACGCAAATAAGGTCCTGTTGCTCCTTCTTGGCTTCCAATACCCGGAGCTGTTAGTCGAATAGCAGCTTGTTCTATTAAGTCCTTTCGACCAACCAAGTAACCGCCGGTAGTAGCTAGGCCTCCGCCAGCATTTTTATATAAAGAACCCGCCATTAAATCGGCACCATATTCGGTGGGTTCGTGTTCTTCAGAAAATTCGCCATAACAATTGTCCACAAAAATAATCGTCTGAGGGCAACGCTGTTTAACAAAACTAATCATTGCAGCAATCTGGTTTACGGTATAACTAGGACGTACTTCATAACCGCGAGAACGTTGAATTGCTACAACATCCGGCTGAAATTCCTGCAAAGTCGCATCTAAATGCTCATAGTCAACATTTTTTTGAGCGTTTAATGGCTGATACTTAAATTGAACACCGTATTCTTTTAATGATCCTGGCTGTTGGGAATTTTTACCGATTACTTCTTGTAAAGTATCATAAGGCTTACCTGTTATATATAATAATTTTTGTCCAGGCTTTAAACAGCCAAATAAGCCGACAGCAATTGTATGTGTACCTGAAACAAATTGAGGTCTGACCAAAGCAGCTGGTGTTTTAAACACTTGGGCATAGACTTTATCTAAAGTCTGGCGGCCTTCATCAAAATGACCATAGCCCGTAGACCCGCTCAGATGACTTTCAGCTACGTGTTGATCAGTAAAAGCCTCTAAAACTTTAGCTTGATTATTATCAATGCGTCGATTAATTTCTTCAATTTGCGGCTGAATTTGTTGGTCAACCTTTTGCACTGCCTGCTGAATTTTGATAGGTAATTTCTGTTTCCAATCCATTAAATTTACTCCTGAAATTTCTTAATCAATGCACTGATTTGTTGTAGTTGTTGGGGATGTCTGACAATATCAAACCAGTGCACTGTCAATTGATGACGAAAATATGTTAATTGCCGTTTAGCAAAACGCCGTGAATTGCGCTTAATTAAAGTTACTGCCTCTTGAGAAGTTATATTACCAGCAAAATAAGGGAAAAACTCCTTATACCCAATACCTTGGCTCGCCTGAGGCACTTGGTTTCTTCTCTCATAAAGCCAGGATGCCTCTTTTTGCAATCCTGCTTGCAACATTAAATCGGCCCGCTGATTAATGCGCTGATATAATAATTGACGCTTAGTTGTTAAGCCAATTATTAAATATTCAATTGCAGCTTGGCTTTGCTGTTGTTGGCTAAATGGCTCCCCAGTTACATCCAAGACTTCCAAAGCTCGAATCACACGTCGGCTGTTTTGGGGCGAAATTTGGGCAGCTGCTTGCGGATCACGCTGGCGTAAAATCTGCCATAATTTCTCTTTTCCCAATAATTCCAGCAATTGTGAATACTGTTGGCGAATTGAAGCCGATTGCTGTCCCGTATGCGGACCGCCTAAGTTTAGATTGTCCACCAAAGCTTTAATATAAAAACCTGTTCCTCCTACAATAAAAGGCAGATGTTGTTGTTGAAGAATTTGAACAATTAACTTTTGGGCAGCCTGCTGAAATTCATAAACTGTATAATCTTGCTCTACATCACGAATGTCCAATAAATAATGACGAATTCCGGCCATTTCTTCTGGTTTAACTTTGGCAGTTCCGATATCCAAATGTCGATAAATTTGCATTGAATCGCCGGAAATTATCTCACCATTAAATTTCTGGGCTAATTTAATACTGGTAGCTGTTTTTCCCACTGCGGTCGGACCAATAATTACTACTGCTTTTTTCTTTTGCAAAATTATTCACCTAATCATTGCCAAAATCAAAATATGGTTATTTTAGTTGAAATTATTAATTAAGTTGTTGATAATGAAATTGAAACATCATAGGAGGTAGACATTCATGGCACAAAAAAGTGGTTTGATCAAGGGAATTTTCATCGGTTCATTAGCAACTGCGGGTGCAGTTCTAGGATCAGCTTTAACCTATCGGCAAAAAGTTATTAAACCCGCTAATGCTGAAGAAGATAGAATTGAAGCCAATCGTCGCAAGGCCAACCGCAAAGCGCATTCCGCCCACCATGCTAACTAATTTGGAAGTTAAATAAATTATCAAATTTTAATATTATTTAAGATAAAGGACTTGGAAAAATTAATAGATTCCAGCCCTTTTTTGACAATATTAAAGTTTGGTAGTTTTTTTAGTCTTACCTTCCCATTCATTAAATCCACTTTTCAACCATTTAATGTTTTGAAATCCCAGCTTCTTCAACTTTAAAGCTGCACGAATACTCAAAGTTGCTCCCTGCTCGTACAAATAAACCGGCAGGTCCTTACGTAATTCCGAAACCCACATTTTTAGTTGTGTATAAGGAAGATTTCTTGCGCCTAAGATATGTCCCGAATCAAAATATTTTTTTTCACGAAGATCTACTAATTGGGCTTTACGCATCGTCGACTCAAATTGAGCATTATCCAATTCCCCGCCCAATTGTTTTGCACGAAAACGATAATAAAGCCAAGAACCTCCATAGTAAGCTAAAAAAATTACAATAACTAAAAGTAAAGTAATCCAAAATGACACAATTTTCACCTCATGATTATTTATTTAATATTAATGATGCTGCTCCAATTACTCCTGCTTCAATTCCCAAAGTAGCCAGAGTTAAAGTGGTCGTCTTTTTTACTGAACTAAATACATAGCGGTTATAACTTTCTTGAACCCTTTGTAAAAGAAAATCTCCGGCATTAGAAACGCCGCCGCCAATAATTATATACTGAGGATTGATTGTTACTGCTACTATACTCAGTGCTAAACCCAGCTGATCACAAACAGCGCTAGTTACCTTTAATGCCAAGGGGTCGTTTTGCTTAGCCAAGTCAAAAACATCTTTAGCAGTAAGATCATCGCCATTATCTAAACTAGCTTTTAATTCGGAATCTCCAGCATATTCTTGGGCATAATCACGGGCCACATGAACGATTCCTGTAGCAGAAGCCACAGTTTCCAAACAGCCTTTTTTGCCGCAAGTACAACGATAGCCTTGAGGATTAATTGTCATATGACCAATTTCGCCGGCAGAACCACCTTGGCCATGGATAATTTGACCATTAATAATAATTCCGCCGCCCACACCAGTACCTAACGTCACAAAAGCTACATTATCAGAATTCTTGCCAGCTCCCAGCCACCGTTCGCCTAAAGCGGCAACATTGGCATCATTTTCCACTTGTACTGGGATGTTAGTATGAAGTTCAATTTGTTCTTTCAAAGCCATCGGTCGATCCCAATTAAGATTAAAAGCACTATCGACCGTTCCTGTTTGATAATCCACACTTCCGGGAGTACCAATTCCAATTCCTTGAAATTGTTTCGCAGACATTTGGTATAATTGTAAATGATGATTAATACTGTCAATTATATTAGGGATAATATTATTACCGTCATTTAAAACATCCGTTTGAATACTCCAACGTTGTTGAATTTCTCCTTGAGGCTTCATAATGGCAAACTTAGTAGTAGTACCTCCTAAATCAATCCCCAGTAGTTTGGGATCTGCTATCATTATTTTTCACCCCTTGTTCTTCATACTTATGTTCTCGGTTTAATACTAATTTACAAGTAACAAAAGTGGCCTGATCAATAACTTCTTGCTGATATAAGCGATCTAATTCAATTGCCATCAACTCAATATCCCAGATTCTTTGACCTACATGAACATAGATACCAAACTTTTTTAAAACCTGCTGTACATCATATAATGTCCGAATATTAGTCTCTCTCATGCCCGCGCTACTCCTATTTGATACAATACAACTGCTAATACTAGTAGTATCACTATACTAATTATCCGACCTAACCGGGACAAAGAATTTTGCATTTGTGGAACGCTAATTACAAATCCCAAGAGACAACCGGTCAGCGCGCCGCCAATGTGTCCCCAAATATCAATACCGCCCATAAAAATGTCAGTACCTAAATTCAGAATAATTAACAGCAAAAACTGTTGAGCCCATTGTCTTATAACTTCATTTTTCCGAAAAATTAATCCTAAAGTTACATAAAGGCCAAACAAGCCGAATAATGAAGTACTTGCACCTGCAGATAACGAAGCACTACTCCCGAATGCAAAGCTCATTAAATTGCCGCCGATACCACTCAATAAATAAAGTCCAATAAATTTTAAGGGTCCATATAAAAATTCTAACTGTTGTCCCATAAAATATAAAGTCAAAGAATTTATCAAGATATGTTGCCAACCAATATGCACAAAAATTGGAGTAATTAAACGCCACCACTGTCCTTGAGCAACTAAACCATTAACCTTGGCTCCTGCAGCTACCAAAGCGGAAATATTTTCACTACCACCCTGTAGTATTTCCCAACCAAATACGATGACTTGAATTAACAAAATAGTATAAGTGACCCAAGGAAGTTGTCTAATCCTTCTCATCAAAGTTTCTATTCTCCCGTAATAATATAATCCAATGAATAATCCCACTTTGCCACTGGCCATGCTGCTTGCGGCATTGCTACCGGCGGAATTGCTAACGCCACACTAGTAGTCGGGTGCGTTGCCAAATAATGATCATAATAACCGGCCCCAAAGCCGAGACGTTGTTTGGTATCCAAAGCCACAGCTAAAGCCGGCACAATCGTTAGATCAGCCCCTTTGGATCCCAAAGGACCAATAGCGTCAGGTTCCCAGACGCCGAAGGCAGTTTTTTGAAATTGCTGCTGGGCTGCTAAATTAAAAAATTCCATCTTCCGATTTGCTCCGGTTTTGGGCAAGTAAACTTGCTTGCCTAATTGTAAAGCAGTCTGAATAATAGGTTGAGTGGGTAATTCATTAGTCATACTTAAAGATACTGCAATACTTTGTGCTTTTTGAAAATAAGGCGCAGCAAATAATTGCTGATATAAAGAAGCAATTTGCGAATTGGAGCTAGGCCACCATTCTTGGATTTTTTTTTGCTGCTGTTGCCGAATTATTTTTTTACTCTCCAAAGATAAACTCCTTTAGTTAGGTATGTTCAAAATTTACAATGATATCCTTAATTTTGACTATCTGGTTATAAAAAAACAACAGGGCAGGCCTGTTGCTTTTACTTAGTTTCGCGATGTAATGTCACTTTATGTTCCCGTGGACAATATTTTTTAAGTTCCAGGCGGTCAGGATTATTACGCTTATTTTTGCTGGTTAAATAATTGCGTTCATGACATTCAGTACACTCTAAGGTAATGTTTACTCGCATATTACAACCTCTTTTCTTACTCGAATAAGATACAACTTTGTCATTTTAACATTAATAGCCTCAATTTTCCAGTCTTATTGGTTATCTTTTGTGTCGGTATCAAAATAAGCAGTTATTATACTTTTGATTAAACTTAAATTATATTCGCCTTTTTCACTGCTTAAATTAGGCAAAACTACTGCAACCGCAATTTGCGGATCATCATAGGGAGCATAAGCTACCATACTTGAAGTAATAGTCTGGGGAGGATCTACATTATTAGGATTATCAGGATCATAATAAAAAGATTGGGCAGTTCCAGTTTTACCGGCAATTGCCGGTTTAACATTGGCCAACTGTTTTGCGGTCGTCCAGCCACCATTACCATGAACGACATTATAAAATCCCTCTTTAACAACATTCAATTGACTACTATTAAAATCAACCCGATTTAAGACCTGGGGCTGAGTTTGATGAATGATAGCGCCCATTGATCCATCATTTTGTGTTTTCTGAATGGAATTTACTAGATAAGGCCGCATACGATAGCCCCCGTTAGCAATTGTAGAAACATACTGCACCATTTGTAATAACGTATAAGCATCATAGTTGCCATAAGACTCATCTAAAGCTGAACCAACTTTGACGATCCCGTTACTATTAGTAGTAGCCCCTTCAATTCCGCTGCTTTCACCTGGTAAATCGATTCCTGTTTTGACACCTAAACCAAATTGATTATAATAGCCGCGCAGTTTTTGAAAAATATCATCATCAATATGAATATAACTATTAGGAACATATTTGGCGTTACCGATTCTCATCGCTAAACGCATCATATAGATATTTGAAGAAAACTCTAATGCTTTTTGTGCGCTCAAAGCGCCAAAAGTACCGACCGGATATACAGATTTCTTTATTGGCGTACTTGGTAAATAGACCGGATCATCAGGCAAGACACTATTATCCGGCGTGATTGCGCCAGACATCAAACCACCTAATACTGTTGCTCCTTTAACAGATGATCCCATAACAAAAGTTCGATTAATGACCCCTAATGAATCATCAGTCATTTTACCAGTTTTGGGATTATAATGAACTCCCGACATCGCTAAAATAGCACCAGTCTTCGGATTCATGGCTACCGCATAAGCCCCATCGGCATATTGAGTCACGCCATTAGCTAGTGCAGTATTAAAAATATTATGAACCGCTTGATCCACCTTATTTTGATAATCTGCATCAATAGTCAAGTTCAGGTTATCGCCTTTTTCACCTTTGTATTTTTGTAAAGAATCTGTCAGCTTATTATTTGTGCCTACAGCTATTTGTGTGAGAGATTTGCTTCCCTTTAAAATAGGTTCGTATTCTTGCTCTAGATAACTAGTACCTACCCGATCATTGCGAGAATATCCTTGAGCTAGTAACTGATTAATCCGATCATCAGGTAGGCCTTGTTTTTCTGTAGAAACTTTTCCAATGATACTAGTCATTGAATCTCCCATAGGATAAGAACGTTGAGAATCAATTCCTACTTGAATCCCTGGCAATTCCGTTTGATGCTCACTGACTTGGGCCACTTCCTGCGGCGTAGTTTGATAACTTTTTATATAGACAGTGGAATATTGATAAGCTGCACTCATTTTGGCAAAAATTGCAGCTGCCTGCTGCTGTTCAGGTGTTAAAGTTACATGCTGCTTTTTAACATAAGCGACAGCGCGTCGATATTCCTGACGTTCCGGTTTGGCTTGTTGTTCTTCTTCAGTGAGGTGACGATTAATTATTGTTTGAACCTTTTTATAATGATTCTCATCAGCTAAATAATAATCTGCTTTATCACGAGCAGTTAAGTTAGCATCATCAATATAAATGTATTTTTGCAGCCGATTGGCTATTTGATACATGTCTGTCGTCTTTACTGTGGCACTGCGGGTATAGGTAATCGCACTGCTGGGCTCATTATCAACAATAAGCCGTCCTTTAGAATCATAAACTAGTCCCCGCGGAACATTACCGGCAATAACCATCTTATCTGAACGTTCCACTTCCGCTTGAAATTTAGTGCCGTTTAAAAGCTGTAAATAAGCCAATTGTCCTACTAACAGAGCAAATAAAACAAAGACTATTACCAAAAGCACATTCAACCGAAAAGGTAAAATAGACTGGGTTGTTTTAGGTTTATTCAGTCGTTTAAAAAATTTCACTAATCAAATCTCCTCAATTAGTACTACGGGTATCATCAATAAAAAAGAGTCAGGGACCAAATATTATTGTACCCCAACCCTTTCTATGAGTCCAAGAACTCTTTAGTGCAAACTAAATTCTTGAATAACTATTCCGGCTCTTCATCCACAAATGTATATGTGGGACCATCATAATCAGCATCATAATCAATTTGCAAATCATAACCTGTAAAAAACCAAATATCTTCTTCATCAAAATAATAGCTTATTTCCTGATAAACTGCTTGATAATAAGGATGCTGTGGTTTTTGTTTGACAAAGGCTAAAGAAAACCCAAAATGAACGTTGGTGCGTCCATATACTTTACCATAAAAATGTAATCCGTCGCCAGGTTTCAACTCCAGATTATTTTGATACCATTTTTGTGCTGCTGGACTTACTGTTATTTTCATATATTCATCACCTGCTAAAAATCATACAATATGGAAGCGATTTTATCCAGTAATTAGTTTTCCACATTAATAATTTTCACATCAAAAGCGCCTCCGGGAGTTTCGATTGTAACCGTATCCCCTACTTTTTTTCCTAATAAAGACTGGGCAATTGGAGAATCGTTACTAATTTTTCCGGCCAAAGGATCAGATTCTGCCGAACCAACAATTTGATAAGTTTCTGGTTCTTCATCCGCTTCTTGAAAAGTAACTTTTTTTCCGACAGAGACTTCATTTGCATCTACATCATTTACATCAACTACTTCAGCATACTGTAACATAGTCTTAATCTCAGAAATTCTTGATTCCACTACACTTTGCTCATCTTTAGCAGAAGTATACTCAGAATTCTCTGATAAATCACCAAAACCGCGGGCAATTTTAATACGTTCAATAATTTCCGGACGCTTTTTTAATTTTAAATCTTCCAGTTCTTGTTCCAGCTTTTCCTTACCTTCAGCTGTCATAGGATATCTTTTTTCGGCCAATTTTTACACCTCATTCTTTAATACGCCTACCAATATAAGCAGACAAACTAAAACTGTCAACTTCTATTATTAGTTTTCTTTTCCCTGATAGAGTAAATACTTGATTTTAGAAGTTAGTAAATCAATTGCAACTTTGTTAGCCCCACCCTC
Source organism: Bombilactobacillus mellis (assembly GCA_013346905.1). Classification (GTDB taxonomy): domain Bacteria; phylum Bacillota; class Bacilli; order Lactobacillales; family Lactobacillaceae; genus Bombilactobacillus; species Bombilactobacillus mellis_A. The sequence continues at coordinate 709,603 of JAAEDX010000001.1, read as the reverse complement.
AGGAATAATTAGATCAGAAAAACGTTTGGTGGGTTCAATAAATTGTTGATACATCGGACGAACGTGTTCCAAATACTGTTTGAAAATTCTTTCCAGTGTGTAACCTCGATGATCAATATCTCGTTGAATGCGGCGAATCAAACGAATATCATCATCTGTATCTACAAAAACTTTAATCCCCATCAAATCTCGCAAACGCTGGTCATACAAGGCCAAAATTCCTTCTAAAATAATGACATCAGCCGGAGCTTGATGGCGTGTGGTGGCGGTCCGATTACTCTGAACAAAATCATAAATTGGTACTTCTACGGATTGAAAATTTTTCAATTTTTTTAGATCTGCAACTAAGAGGTCCATATCAAATGCCAAAGGATGATCGAAATTTTGCAGTTTTCGTTGCTCCAAGGGTAAATCTAATTGCTTATAATAAGAATCCATCTGCAAAAGTGCGATTGATTCTTGGCTAAATTCTGTCATTAGCCGTCGGACGATTGTGGTTTTTCCACTTCCTGAGCCGCCACTAACTCCAATAATTAGTGGGTGCTTTGAAGGTGCTTTTTGCTGCAATATCAACTATCTCCTATCAAAAGGGATTGAGATTTTTAACTATCTCAACCCCTAAGCTCCATATTAACTATTAATAATACCACGGAATCAACCGTGAGGAAAAAAATATAACCATTTTTCCTTAATTATATTTCAGTTTTACTGCCCAATTGATGAATTGGTGTCTAAATGTTGCGAGTAGTTGGTAGAGTAATAAACCTTACCAGTTTTCAAATTAGCTACAAAATAGAGATAGCCCTTATCACGCTCAGCTGGATTTAAGACAGCTAATACCGAATTAATGCTTGGTGAATTAAATGGACCCGGTCCAAAACCGGCATTCTTATACAGATTATATGGTGATTTTACACGCGTATCTTTATTAGTCAAACTACGCTTATGTTTATTCAGAGCATACATCACAGAAATATCCGATTGTAACGGCATATTCTCATCAAGCCGGTTAAAGAAAACTCCAGCAATCATGCGCCGATCTTTTTCAGTTACACCTTCTCTTTCTACTAAGGAAGCTAAGGTTAAAGCCTGTTGAACTGTTAGATCTTTAGTTTTAATTTGTTCATAATATGGTGTTAATTCTTGATTGGTTTTGGCAACCATTGTCGTTACTAATTTCTTTAAAGACATGCCGTTGTAGTAAGGATAAGTTGCAGGGAACAGGTATCCTTCCAAATGATAACGTACATTTTGGGATTTCATTGTTGATTCCAGTAATTGCGGATACAGATTTTGTAATTGTTTGAGGAACTTCTGATCTTTCATTAAAGCCAAGAATTGTTTTTTACTATAAGGGGTGTTCTTACTAATAGCATCACCAATTTGCTCTATCGTTACTCCCTCACGTACTAACACATTATGATCGGGCTGAGCAATATGTTCAGAACTGCCGCCCTTTTGCAGACGGGCCACAATTTGTGTCAAGGTCATTGACGGCTTAAACGTATAATAACCAGCTTGAAAATCAGTATAATTATGGGATTTAACATAATAATTAAACACTGTCGCACTACGAATAATCTTCTTTTGCTGTAATCGCGAAGCAATTTCCTTATTTGATGAACCTACCGGAATTTTCACTTCAATTTCTTGATGATTATTACTATTTAAAGGCTGCAGTGATTCCTGCACATAGTTATAACCCAAAACGCCAAAAGTTAGAATTAAAATAACAATAATAACAATAATCCAACCTGCAATACTGTTAACAACCCGCCGTTCGGAAGCCCGTTGATGCTTCTTTTGTGATACCTGATCGTTATCGGACCGCTCGTATTGTTTATTCTTGTCTGAATTAGCCAAAGATGGTTCCTCCAAATGTTAATCTCAAAGAATAATTATACACAAGTTTAACAATAATGGCGCAAATTTTACCGAATTTCTGCATCAATTTGTTCTTGCAGGGCTTGTTCTATATTTTCGAAATTCTCATTAACAATTGCGTCTGTTAGCGTAGCATCCCGGTTTTGGAAGGTTAAATTATAGGCTACTGATTTATAACCCGACTTGATATTTTTTCCTTCATAAATATCAAATAATTGCACCCTAATTAAATATTGCCCTCCTGATTGTTGAATAATATCTTGTAACTGGGCATGGGTCACCGATTGTGGTACCAAAACAGCAATATCTCTGGTTACGGCTGGGAACTTGGCCGCCGGAACATACACGTTAGACTTCGTAGTTAAGTGCTCAATTTTTTCTAGATTTAACTGGAAGACAACCGTCTGCGGCAAGCCCAATTTTTGCGCATAGCTAGGATGCACAGTTCCGATAAAACCTACTTCTTGCTGATTCATTAAAATAAGAGCGGCCTGTCCCGGGTGCAGCTGCGAAATTGCTGTTGTTGCTTGATAAGAAACTGCAGCTTGCTTATTAAAGCTTGCCAGTAATTGCTCTACATCACCCTTAACAGCAAAGAAATCAACTTTTTGCGCTGCATTTTGCCAATTTTGCTCTTCAATATTACCAGTGACCGCTCCGGCCAGATATTCAATTTCTTGAGGCCGAACTACTTTGGCATCAGCCTTAGAAAAGATGCGTCCTTGTTCGAAGAACGCCAAGTTAGTCTGTTTTCGAGCAACATTATAAAGAATATCATCCAATAAACCACTGACTAGATTGGAACGCAAATATTCGTGTTCATGGGACATAGGCCAGCTGACTTTGGTCAGAGATTGTTCCTCTAGACTAAAGGCCGCTGCTTTTTCTTGAGTTGTCAGAGCATAACTGATAACTTCGTCATAACCTAAAGCCCGCATATTATAACGTGCTTGACGCAAGAATTTCTGGTGTGAATTATAGCCACCAATTGTCTGAGCGCCTACAGGCAAAGTACTGGGTAGTTTATCAAAGCCATAAAGCCGGGCAACTTCTTCTATTAAATCAGCCTCCAGACTAATATCCCAGCGGCGTAAAGGTACTGTAACCGCAATTTCTTCTCCTTGAAGCTGGGTTTTAAAACCTAAACGTTTAAAAATGTTAATCACTTGAGCTTGCAAAATTTTGGTTCCTAATACATGATTGATACGCTCCGTAGTGATGTTAATAACTGGGGGATCTAAAGGTGCTTGTGCAGCTACAATCTGGTCGTCTAAGGCTTGTGCTTGAGCTAATTCCGTAACTAATTGAGCTGCCATATCTAAAGCTTCCGCTGTTGCTGACAGATCAATACCCTTTTCACAACGCAATGAAGCTTCGGTTCGAAGATTATGCCGCTGAGCTGTTTTACGCACTTTGACCGGATCAAAAACGGCCGCTTCAATGGCAATTGTTTTGGTATCGGCAGTTATTTTTGTTGCTTGGCCGCCAATAATTCCTGCTAAGGCTGCAACTTGCTGGCGGTCAGCTATCACCATATCCTGATCAGTTAATTGATAGGTTTGACCATTTAAAGCTGTAAACTCTTCTTGCGGATGCGCCAGCCGAATCTGTAATTCATTACCTTTCAATTTATCTAAGTCAAAAGCATGCAGCGGATGTCCATAATCCAGCATAATATAATTGGTGATATCAACAACATTATTAATCGGCTTAATGCCATTATTCCATAAATGAATTTGTAACCATAATGGACTTGGTTGAATTTGGACATTTTGCAGAACCCGCATACGATAAGTGGGAGCCAAAGTTGGATCAGTTATATTAACTTGTAAGCGATCTGCCGTTGGGCTTTCGATTTCTGACAATTGCGGATGCGGAAAATGAGGTTTTTGATCATACATAGCTGCTACTTCCCAAGCAGCTCCCCGCATCCCGAGAGTATCAGCGCGATTAGGAGTTATATCAAAATCTAAAATAGTATCATCCATACCCAGGTAAGAGAAAACAGATGCGCCTAATTGAACTTCAGCGTCCGCAGGAAAAACATAAATACCATTTTTAAATTCCTCGGGCACTACGGTTTCCTCAAAACCAATTTCCTGGAGCGAACAAATCATTCCTTGGGATTCAAGGCCGCGCATTTTACTACGTTTAATTTTTTGATTGTGAGCAATCCTTGCTCCCGGCAAGGCTACAATGACCGTCTGCCCGGCTGCAACATTAGGAGCACCACAAATTATTTGCAGAGGCTGAGCCTCATTAACATCTACTTGACAAACATTTAAATGATCTGAGTCAGGATGAGGAGTTAAAGCGGTTATCTTTCCTACTACAATTTTTTTAAGACCTGCACTCGGTTTGATAATTTCATCTACTTCAATCCCTGTTACAGTCTCACGATCTGCTATTTGTTCTGGCGTCTCAGGCAAGTTTAGATACTCAGACAGCCAATTTGTTGAAATCTTCATCTACTATTCCCCCTGAAATTGTTCTAAAAAGCGGACATCATTCAAATAAAAATCACGAATATCATTAATTCCATATTTCAGCATTGCAAAGCGATCTGGACCCAGTCCAAAGGCAAATCCGCCATAAACTTTTGGATCAACTCCAGCATTGGTTAACACATTAGGATGGACCATACCTGCTCCTAAAACTTCTACCCAACCGGTATGTTTGCAAACAGCACACCCTTTGCCGCCACAGGCAAAACAAGAAACATCAACTTCTACAGAAGGTTCAGTAAATGGGAAATAACTCGGGCGCAAGCGAATCTCTCTTTCTTGTCCAAAAATATGACGGGCAGTTAATTCTAAGGTTCCCTTTAAGTCACCCATAGTAATGTGCTTATCAATTACCAGGCCTTCAATTTGATTAAATTGATGTGAATGTGTTAAATCATCAGTATCACGTCGGTATACTTTACCCGGACTAATCATTTTTAAGGGGCCTTTAGAAAAATCATGTTTTTCCATAGTACGGGCTTGAACTGGCGAAGTTTGAGTACGCATTAAAATTTCTGATGTAATATAAAAGGTGTCCTGCATGTCACGAGCCGGATGATCTTTAGGTAAATTCATCATTTCGAAGTTATAATGATCCTCTTCTACTTCTGGTCCATTAACTACTTCATAACCTAAACCGATAAACAATTCTTCAATGTCATCCATTACTTGATTAATGACATGTTTGGTTCCCATATGTCGCGGTTTACCCGGCAAAGTAACGTCAATTTTTTCAGCTTGCAGCTGTTGTTGCACAGCCTTATTTTCCAAATCCTGCTTAGCTTGATCCAAGGCTTGCTGCAAATCATTACGGACATTATTAGCCAAAGCTCCGATTTGTGGACGTTCTTGTTCGGAAAGACTCCCCATTTGTCGAAGAGCCTGCGTTAAAGATCCTTTTTTCCCCAGGAATTTAATTCGAATCTCATTTAGAGTTGTTAAACTATCGGCAGCTGCAATTTGCTGCAATCCCTGTTGGTGCAACTCATCTAAAACTTTTTGTAATTCCATAATTACCTCCTAGTTATTAGGAAAATAAAAAAGCCTCATCCCAAAAGGGACGAGGCTTCGCGGTACCACCCTAGTTTGAAAAAGACAGAACTATTTTCTTAAAAAATTAATGATGGTTCTTCATTTTCTAAAACATCGAATGTTTAACCATTATCTTCAAGCTTTGTCTTTACTCACACTTGCTGTCACATAACGCTGACTAACGTTATAACTCCAGAGTGAATTCACACTTGAATTATTCAATCGCTCTCACTCAATCGACTGTCCCTGTAAATAATTCTTTAGTAGTGCTACTATTTTCCTTCATCGTTATTAATCACAGTTTAAAACTTTCATAATTAAATTTCAATTCTATTTTAATAACATTTTTTGTTTCCAATTTATTAATTTGGGAGCCAAGGCTTCCTCAACTGCACAATAATCGTCAACTAGACTCACAATCCAACTTTCAGGATAACAAGGTATTTCCGGTGTTGCACCAAACATATGCTTGACAATAATGTCTCGTTCCTTAGCTGACAAATTCGTCAAATGTTCTGCATTATTTAAAGCAATTTGTGCATGCAGGTGTGCATGAGTTCGAAAATCCATCTGATGAGGATCCCAGTCATAATAAAATAAATCATGTAATAAACCGCCACGCGCCAAAGCCCGTGTGTCCAAGCCGTACTTTTTACCCCACAGATAGCTTTGATAAGAGACATTAATCGAATGTTCCAGGCGATTAGAATAATGATGATGAGTAATTGTCTGTAATCGCTGAACTTCAGGCCGCGCTAATAAATCACTAACTAAAGCCAAATATTCCTGATCTTGACGCCAATTCATTCTTTTCATTATTTCAACCTCATTCAAACACAACCTCATTTAAATATCAGAGACTAAACATCAGAATACCAGCAGCAATAGCCACATTCAAGGATTCTGCTTGTCCTACAAGAGGAATGTACAGATTTTTATCAACTAAGGGGATCAGTTCTGCTTGCATTCCGTGAGCTTCATTACCCATAATTAAAGCAAACTCTTCTGGAGCCGTTAATTGACGATAATTTAGGGCTTGATCATCAACTAAAGTCCCGTAAACAGGGAGCTTTTGCTTTTGAAAAGCAGGAATAACTTGCGCTAGATCAGCTCTTAATAACTGTAAATGAAACTGACTTCCCTGCATCGCTCTTTGAACTTTAGGGGCATAAATATCGGCACTATCAGTACTCAAAATAACGCCTTGATAGCCTGCTGCATCAGCTGTGCGAATCATCGTTCCCACATTACCGGGATCTTGCACATGATCTAATACCAACCATTTGCCTTGATAGTTGATGGTAGTTGGTGTTTTCGGTTGTGCAATCACTGCAAAAATCCCTGGCGGCGTTACCAGCGCACTCAAGTGTTGTGCTACATTATCACTAATTTGGGTAGTTTGATTATATAGCTGCTTTATTATATGATGTTCATCATGATTAATAAAATTTTCGGTAACCAATAATTCTTTAATATTGACATGGCTTTTAAGTGCTTCATTAACTAAATGTTCCCCTTCAATCAAATAAAGGTGTTGGTGGCGTCGGCCTTTTACTGTGCTTAATTTTTTTATTTCCTTAATTTTTTCATTTTTGACTGAAGTAATATAGTCCATAAACAAATAACATTCCTTTCAAATTTATTTTACCAGATATTTTGGATTCAAACTTCTTTCAGTTATAATAGTTTTATTGTGAGGTGATTAAATTGACCACTAAGCACATTGCAGTTGATGTTTATGGCCGTGTCCAAGGAGTCGGCTTTCGTTATACAACTCTTAGCTATGCACAAAAATACGACCTTGTCGGCTCTGTTGCTAATCGTAGTGATGGCAGTGTTCACATTGAAGCTCAAGGATCAGCAGAAAATTTATCACAATTTTTGCATATCATAAAAAGTGGCCCCAGTCACTTTGCCCATGTGGATCACGTTCAAGTTCAAGCACGGCCTCTAGAAAACTATTCGCAATTTTCCATATCATAAAACAATAAACTGGAGATAACAATGAAAAAAAGTATAAAACGTCTTATTTTGTTAGCAAGTCTTTTGGGCCTGGTCTTTTTAACTGTTGCCTGCTCACGGCAAGGAATCAATAATTCCACCCCACAACCGCCGGCAGGTGGTCCTTACGGCTTTATTTATAAATATTTAGCAGTTCCTTTTCAGAATTTAATTCTCTATACTTCCAAAACTATTGGCGGTAAAGAGGGCTATGCTTGGGGAATTATTATCATTTCCTTTATCGTCCGCTTGGTCTTATTGCCTTTAGGCTTATATCAACAAAAAAAATCTATTATTCAACAAGAAAAAATGAAAGTTATTCAACCGCAAATGCAGTTGATTCAAAAATATCAAAGCAAGGCTACAACACAACAAGCTCAAACTCAAATTAGTCAATTAATGATGGCCGTTTATCGAAAAAACAATATTAAACTCACCGGCGGTATTGGTTGTTTACCGCTACTCTTACAATTCCCGGTATTTATTGCGATCTATCAAGCTGTTCAGTATTCACATGAAATTTCTAAAGCTACTTTTTGGGGAGCACCCTTAGCCAAACCCAGTCTCATTATTACCATCATCGCCACCTTGTTTTATGTTGTTCAAGCCTGGATGTCCACTAAAACAATTCCTGCCGAGCAAAAGCAACAAATGCAAATGATGCTGCTTATTAGTCCGGCAACTACCTTTTTTATTAGTTTGATTTCTTCTGCGGCTTTAGCGTTATACTTTTTAATTGGCGGGATCATCATTGTTATTCAACAAGTGATTAGTGATTATATCATCACTCCACGAGTACGCCAACAAGTTGATGCTAATTTGAAAGATCATCCTGTAGTCAAAGTAGTTACAGAAGCTGACTTAAAAAATTTAACTAGCTCAGAAGCTGCTTCCAAAAATTCCAGTGATAATCAGCAGGCAGCTTTATTACATCAACGCAATCGGCAACGTAATGCTGGCAAACAGCAGCACGTTCATGAATCCTTAAAAAATTCGACTAGTCGCACAGCTGCTGCTAAAAATTCCAGTGATAACCAACAGGCAGTTTCAGTGCATCAACGTAATCGGCAGCGTAATGCCAGCAAACAGCGGCATCATTCCAAAAACCATTAGAATTTATTCCACAGATTTTTGATCTTTGGTTAATCATAATAAAAAAGCTCACTTTTTAGTGAGCTTTTTTTATTTATTATTTTTTGAAGAAGCTAACGGTAAGTTAATCCGAAAAATAGTACCGGAACCGAGAGCACTTTCCGCAGTAATGGTTCCTTTATACATTTCAACTATTTTCTTTGCAATTGAAAGGCCTAAGCCATTACCACCACTTTGACGTGAACGTGCCTTATCTACACGATAAAAACGATTGAAAATCCGCTCTAAATCCTTGGAGGCAATGCCGACACCAAAATCCTGCACAGCAATCGTCAACATATTACTTTCCGTAGATACCGATAGATTAATTTCTTTGCGATCTTGGGAATACTTTACAGCATTATCTAACAGAATAACCAAAATTTGCATTAAATGATTACGATAAATTTGGGCCAGCGTATGCGGAGGAATTGTATCATCTAAGCTAATCTGAAAATCCGGATGCAGCATGACAAAATCATTATAAGCCTGCTGAATAGTTTCATTAGCCTGAGTAGTTTCTTTAACATAATTGACTTCAATTTGTTCAGCACGGGTTAAATCTAACATTTCTTGAATCAACTTTTTCATACGGTCAATTTCACTGACCGAAGCGTTAATTGATTCCTCTAAAACTTGCGGATCATCTTTACCCCAACGTTGTAATAATTTCAAATGACCTTCAATAACTGCTACCGGTGTACGCAATTCATGCGATACATCTTCAACAAATTCTTTTTGTTGATTGGTATACTCCTGCATTCGATCCAGCATTCGATTAAAACGGTCCACCAAATCAGTGATTTCGTCGTTCGAACGCTGCTGGGGAATTCTCGCCGTAGAGTCCGGATCAGCATTAATTTGGTCAATGGTTTTATTAATCTGCTTGATCCGTTGAACTAAAGGACGTGTGAGCAAATATCCCATGATGATACTGAGTAATAAGGCAAATAACACCACTACCAGCATTTTCTGATTTAGTTGACGAAAAGTTCGATGATAATTTCGCATACCGTTATTAATTTTGGCATAGCCGATCAATTTCTTGCTGTGTTGTGAATAAATAGGCATATTAGCCTGTAAATACTTTAAGCGTTTAGAATTACGCTTTTTTACGGCTATATGTGCTGAATGAGCCGGCTTAAATTTAGTATCAATATCACCGACTTTAAATAACGGTCGTCCCTGAGGATCAAACAAAACTAAAGCCAAATCTCCTCGGGCTAATTGTTTTGTTAAACTATCTCGATAAAAATCTTCCGGTCTTTCAGAGACGACATTACCATTTTTATCATGACGCAATATTTGACGATTAAATTGAGGCGCTAAACGCTCCTGCACTTGTTGTCTGGTTAAGGGCGCTTGATAAACATTAAAACGACTGTCCACTGCTGAAATCGTATCACGAACATTATTTTCTTCATTATGCAATAAAGCTTGTTCAATCGAACTGTAAATTAATGAAGTAAAGAGACCAAATACCAGAAAAATGGCCAAGCTTAGAAGACAGGTCCATTTAAAACGTATCGTTAAACGCCAATTTGCTAATTTATTTTTCATGGGCGGACAACATAACCGGTGCCGCGAACAGTCTGAATATAGCTTTCTTTATCAGGCAAATCAATTTTATTACGCAAATACCGGACATAAACATCGACAATATTAGTCTCACTTTGAGTCATATCGCTACCCCAAACACTTTTCAATAATTCTTCGCGGCTTAAGACTTTGCCCATATTATTGAGTAACGTCAAAAACAAATCATATTCGCGTCGGGTTAATTCAATCACCTTCCCGTTGCGACTTAAGGTATGAGCCTCTTTATCCATAACTAAATCGCGATATTCAATTTTGGTAGAATGAGGAGCCATTTTTTGATCTTCAATATCGATCCGCCGTAAAAGTGCGCGTAAGCGTGCCAATAATTCTTCAATGGCGAAGGGTTTAACAATATAATCGTCTGCCCCATGATCTAATCCCGATACCCGGTCAATAATAGAATCCCGAGCCGTCATCATAATGATCGGAGTACTTTTTTCTTGGCGGACTCGGCGGCAAACTTCTATACCGTTTAACGTAGGTAGCATTAAATCAAGCAAAATAACATCCCAGTCTTCATTTAAGGCTGCATCCAAACCCTTTCTTCCATCAAGTTCTACATGGGTTGTATAACCTTCATGCTGTAACTCCAATTCGACGAAGCGTGCTAAATTTTTCTCATCTTCAATAATTAAAATTTTTGCCATTTTAATACTCCAACTCTTAATAAATATTCATTATTTTGTAATATACCAATAGTATCTTAACACATTCAATCATAATTCAGTTTGAAAATACCAAATATATCTTAATTTAAAATAAAAAAACGAAGATTTTGACTAATAGTTATCCTCGCTTTTTAAGATTACTGGAAAACTCTCTCATGATAATAAGTTGACAGTTTTGCGATCATTGTTCTTGATACCAAGGATAGTGAAAAATTCCTTCCTGATCAACCCTTTGATAAGTGTGCGCGCCAAAATAATCCCGCTGTGCCTGAATTAAATTGCTCGGCAACACTTCTGTACGATAAGAATCATAATAAGCAAGTGCTGCTGATAATGCAGGAACCGGAAGACCACTTTTAACCGCCCAACTGACTACTTCCCGAGCAGAATCTTGATATTTGGCACAGATATCTTTAAAGTAATCATCCAACAATAAATTATCTAACTGAGGATTCTTCTGGTAAGCCGAGGTGATTTTTTCGAGAAATTGAGCCCGAATAATACAACCGGCCCGCCAAATTTGCGCGATTTGAGCATATTGTAAATTCCAATCATAGTGGTGAGATGCTGCTTTTAACTGCGCAAATCCTTGGGCATAACTCATAATTTTGCTGAAATATAAGGCTTGGCGAACCTTCTCAGTAAAATCATCCGGAAGTGTTACTGGTGCTAATTGTGTACCCGCTAATATTGTGCTGGCTTTTTGCCGTTCAGCTTTAAAGGTTGAAATATAGCGCGCATAAACGGCTTCAGTAATTAATGATTGTGATACTCCTAATTCTAAAGCACTCTGTGAACTCCATTTGCCGGTACCTTTATTTCCAGCAGTATCCAAAATCATATCTACTATTGGCTGATCAGTTCCTTTATCATCTTTACGTGTTAAAATGTCAGCGGTAATTTCAATTAAATAACTCGACAATTCTCCTTGATTCCATTGCAAAAAAATATCAGCTAATTGCTCCGGCTGCAAATGGCCGAGTTGCCGTAATAAATTGTAGCTTTCGGCAATCAATTCCATATCACCGTATTCAATGCCATTATGCACCATTTTAACATAATGACCGGCTCCATTAGGTCCAATATAAGCCACACAAGGGGTTTGATCTGAAGCCTCAGCAGCAATTTTTTGCAAAATCGGAGCCACTAATTCATAGGCTTCTTTTTGACCACCAGGCATTAATGAAGGGCCTTGTAAAGCCCCTAATTCACCGCCGGAAACACCCATTCCAATAAAGTTAATCCCTGATTTATCTAAACGGGCATTACGTTTGATAGTGTCTTCAAAGAAAGTATTACCTCCATCAATTAAGACATCGCCTTGATCTAACAAAGGCAATAATTGATCAATTACAGCATCAGTAGGTTGACCAGCTTTTACCATTAGAATAATCCGCCGCGGTTTTTCTAAAGATTGCACAAAATCCGTGATAGTATAACTGGGTACCAAATTTTTTTCAGGATGATCAGCCACCACTTTTTCGGTTTTTGAACTAGTGCGATTAAAAATAGCTACACTATAGCCTTGACTTTCAATATTTAAAGCCAAATTTTTCCCCATGACGGCCATTCCAATAACGCCAATAGTTGGTTTACTCATTCAAAATTTTCCTCCTCATTATCATCACATCAATAGTAGCAAACCTGATCTTATTATTAAAGCAGATATTTATTTTTCATCCGGTGGTAATAATTTTTTAAGTTTATCCCATTGCGGATTAGCAGCATGCTTTTGATTTTGCTGATACTGCTCTTCGGAAATCACATTCCAATCATTACCGCTAGGCATAGAACCTGCATTTTTTTCAGCATCGGTTAAAACTTGAGTCGGAATATTCAATAAAATATTATCTTCAATTGCCGCTTGTAAATCCAAGCAATTATTTTCTAAGGGAATAATCAGCTCTGTTTCTTCATGCTCTGCTGAACTCTGATTAGCTTCATCACTATAAAATTCCCTAACCTGTGCTTTAATAGGAATTACCACCGGCTGCAAACTACGCGTAGATGGATAAGTTAAGTTTGTTGTAATTACAAGCTGACTATACAACAAACCTTTTTCCCATCCTACTTCACCTTTTACTTTTACTGGATCAACCGCCAGCACTTGGGGATCACGTGCTTGTAAGTTGGCCTGTAAGTTAAGTGTTTGTTCAATTTGTAAAGGATGTTGTCGATATTTTTCTAACTGTCTTACCGGATATACAAGCATTTTTTGACCTACTTTCTTTTGATTGGTTGACGTCCAAAATTTTGTTCTGGTACATTTACCAAATTAAAAATTCGATCTGCCATGACTGTTGGTGCCATAAGCCCAGTACCGTTACCTAGTTTTTGTGTTACTTTGGTAATCAAAGGAAGCTCTAAATTTTTTTTGATATTATGCAAATGCCGCTGCCCCGCCCTATTAAACCCTAGGACGTGCAGATAACGTTGCTGGCGCATTTGCTGCATTTGTGTAACGGAAATATTTAATAAAGTATACATACATAAACGCCGTAAACGCGCATAGGTATATCTTTTACTTTTTATTCGGTGCAAAAAGTCTGTAAAATTTTGTGCTGCTAAAATCTCATGCCGCAATTTATATTCCAAGCCTTCATTCATCTGATAAATCTGTCCTAATTCAGACAAACTCACAGTTAATAGCCGGTACTTTAAAAATTTAAAAAAATCATCCCAGCTGTATAAATTGGCCTGCACTAAAGCTTCTTGTGTAAATTGAGGAACAGCGTTTTGATAAGCACTGCCTGCAAAAAGCGCGCGTCTAATTGCAGAAGCACTGGAATATTTTCCTTGGAGACTAACGGCATTATGATCTATCTGTCCCTTACGGTCTAAAGGTAGTAAGCAAACCGGATAATTTAGTTTTAGACATGCTTGAGCGTACGCTAGGCCTAAGAGTTGATTCGGTTGCGTGATATTAATCCCTAATTGATACTGAAGATTTTGATTAAATTGCGTAGCATACGTATTATGAAAATCGGTGAATTGTTCTGAATTAAGTGATACTTTTTGAATTTGTTCTGCCAACTGATAGTAGTCTATGTGAGGTTTTTCACTGCCAAAAACCAAGGTCTCTACTTGCAACTGCTGTAAAATCCGCACAGCTTCTTCTGCAAAAATGTCTGCTGGCTGAACAGCACCATAAATGGGCAGTTCAATGATCAGATCCGCCCCTGCCTCTAGAGCTAAGCGTGCGCGCTGCCATTTATTTAAGATGGCAAAATCGCCTCTTTGCACAAAATTACCGGACATGACTACTACTAAAACTTCGGGCTGTAAATTCCTTTTAATCTGTTGAATTTGCCAAACATGTCCATTATGTAATGGGTTATATTCGGCAATAAGGCCACAAATACTCATCTTCACTCGGTTAAGGCCGTGACATCGACAACCGGAGCGTCAGACCATAAATTTTCAATTTTATAAAAATCGCGCGCTTCCGGTGTAAAGACATGAACAATCACATCCCCCAGGTCTACTAAAACCCAAGGGGAATCCTTCTGTCCCTCAACATGATTAACACTAGAAGCTTGATCTGTAATATTATCAACAATTGCCTGTACTTGACGTTGAGAAGAACCTGAAGCAATCACAAAATAATCGGCCATCAAACTAATGTTTTGCATATCTAAAACAACTATATCTTCAGCTCTTTTTTCTGCAGCGGCCTTAACTGCCATCTGCATAACTTCTTGACTATTCAATAAAATACCTCACTTTATTTTTGCACAACCCATTCGTTATAACTGGCCATGGTTAAAGGATAAATCTGCCGCTTTTGTTGCAGCAAGTGTTCTAAGGTATGCTGTAATTGATAACGAACACCCGCATCCAAATCACGGTCAGTGATCGCTCGTGCTTCCTCTGCTTCTTTAAAATCGCGTCCCGGTTCTGTGTAATCAGCCATAAAGACGATTTTATCCAGGGTTGTCATGCGAACATCACCTGTAGTATGGCGCCGAACAGCATTTAAAATGTCTTCGTCTACAATACCCAGTTCATATTTAATAAAAAAGGCACCCACAATACCATGCCAAATCGCATTACCGTAATTTAATAAGTCGGCATCCAATTTTTCCTGTTTAATCATTGTAATAAACTCTTCATCGCTGCGCTCTTTAGCATAATCATGAACCAAGCCCGCAATTTGAGCCTTATAAGTGTCATAATTATTAAATTGTGCTAACAGGACTGCCCGTTCACTTGTCCGCAGGCAGTGCTGGTAGCGATAATCGGATAAATGCTGTTTGACCTGCTGTTGTAAGTCAGAAAGATAATCACTATTTGTCTGCTTCATCTTGATAAAGCCCCTTTTCTTCAATATACTGCAAAACTAGATCCGGTACAAAATATCGAACTGAACCATGATGGCGAATAGTATTTCTAATCCAAGTGGAACTCACGTCAGTGGCAGGCATGTTAACCCAAATTACCGGATAAACCGATTTTTTTTCATAACCTTTGCGGCAAACACCGACTAATTGAACCATTTGCACTAATTGTTCAATTTTGTGCCACTTAGGTAAATAGTTAACCATATCTGCGCCGATAATTAAATAATAACGATTTTCAGGATGAGAAATAGTTAAAGCGCGAATCGTGTCATAAGTATAACTAACTCCCCCGCGATTAACTTCCATCAATCCCAATTCAAAATTACGATGATCAATAATTGCTCGTCGAACCATTTCGACACGATCACTGGCCGCAATGGCACCTTTACTGTCCACATGCGGCGGCTTGGAATCCGGCAGGAATAAAATTTTATCCAAACTTAATTGATTTAAAACTTGATCTGCAACCATTAAATGCCCAATATGAGGCGGATTAAAAGTCCCTCCCATAATACCGATCCGCTTTTGTTTTCCATTATTTATTCTTTGTAATTTAGGTTCAGTAATTGACTGATTCTTAACTGCAATCTTTGTCATTAATCTTACCTCGAAATTTGTTTTACCTTAAGACTTAGATGGCGGTGGTAAGGTTGGGGGGCTTGTTTATATAAAATTACCATGCGGCCAATATCTTGGACGTATTGAATTTGCGTATCAAATTTTTGTACTTGCTGAATTAATTCTTCTGATTGCACCGAAGAATTGGGCAAGATAGATATTTTAATCAACTCTTGGGCATTAATTTGCCATTGTATTTGTTGTAAAACTGTTTTTGTAATACCATTTTTGCCAATTTGCAACATCGGTGACAGCTTTTGTGCTTGTCCTCGAAGAAATTGGCGTTGCTTAGGTGTTATCATAGCTACTCCTTCATTCAATTTATTAAAGATGGTCGGACCTCCACCTGTAATCCTTGGGGTAAATAGGCTTGCAATTTTACTTGGGCCGAAACCGCAATCCAACCTAAACCTGCAAAAACTATATCACTTTTAACTTTAGTAATAATAGTTTGTGCTTTTAAAGGTGGTAGATGATCCTGAAAAACAGGCGGCTGCAACAACTTGCCTAAATGTTTGTGATAAAAAGTCTGGGCCTGCGATAATTTAGTCCGATGTACACAAAGCTGATTGTTTACATAGACGACAAATGAACCCGAAGGACCCGAAATAAAATCTAATCGTGCTAAACCCGCTAAAAATAAAGTTTGCTGTGCTTGTAATTGAAATACTCGCGGATGAATTTCCTGCTGGGGAGCCAGATACTTTAATTCCGAAGGAGCTAAAAATTGAGAGATTTGATTATCATGCATAATACCCGGAGTATCAATAATTTCACCGCCCTCGGCTAAAGGTAGGCGAATTTCATTAAGCGTAGTCCCCGGAAAATTGGACGTTGTAATTAAGTTTTGCCAATCCGAATGAGCTTGAATAATAGCATTAATTAAAGTCGATTTGCCGACGTTAGTAGTCCCGACGACGTAAACATTTTTTCCTTGGCGCAATTTCATGATTTGCTTTAATAAATCATCAATATTCGTAAGTTTTTTGGCACTTACTAATTCTATAGCCACAGGGTGTAATCCTAATTTTTTGACTTGCTGACGCAGCCAATCTTTTAATTTATTACTATTAAAAGAGCTCGGTATTAAATCTGCTTTATTACCTACTAACAAGATTGGATTACGTCCGATATATTGACGCAATTTTTCGATAACACTTCCCGAAAAATTAAATAAATCGACTACATAAATCACAAGAGCCTGTTGTTTTCCAATGGATTGTAACAACTGTTGAAAATGCTTATCATTTAAAGGTACTGCTGACACTTCATTGTAGTGTCGTAAGCGAAAACAACGCTGGCAATATAATTCTTGAACATTATTTTGAGCCAGATATTTTTTTAAAGTAGCTGCGGGAATATATCCTGCCTGCTGTTGTTGTTGCGACTGTAGTAAAGCACCACAACCAATACAATATAATGCCTCTTCATTACTCATTCAAGTGCTGCCTCCACTTTAACTGCCGGTAAAGCCGACTATTCAACCACATTAAGGGACGCTCAAAGAAACGATTAATCCGAGTTTTTTTAGCATCAGTAGCCACTAAAGGACGCACGAGAATCGTTTCTAAACCAGCCAGATTACCAGCTAAAATATCAGTCATCAATTGATCGCCTACCATTATAACGTCTTTTTTAGCTAAATGCTGTTCCGATAGATATTTTTTAATCGCAAAAGGCAAAGGTTTTAGAGCCCGATCAACTACTTCCACATCTAGCCCCTGCACCGCTTTTAAAACCCGCGCACGATTATTATTAGATACAATAACTAATTTAACCCCCTGCGCCTTTAATTCTTGATTCCACTTTATTAAGCGCTGATCACGACGATATTTCTGATTCCAAGGCACCAAAGTATTATCTAAATCCGATAATATGACCTTAATACCTTGATCAACAAACTCTTGAGCATTTACTTGCATGATTTGTTCAATCATTACGGTCGGTTTAAAAAGTCCCAGAGCTCTTCACTCCTAATATATTATTTTAAATTAAACTAGATTTAATCGATTGTTAAACAGTAATTGCTAATACTTTTGAATAGCTTAATCCTAACGTTACTCAACTTAATGCTGCTGTGTGCTGAAAGCTTTCCCAGTTTCTCTTAATAAAAAAAGGCTGCGACAAAATTTAATTTTGCTCCAGCCTCCAATGGCTCACCGCCATCATTAAATTTATTATTTCAATGCAGTTTTAGCAGTGTCGACTAACTTTTTAAATGCACGTTGATCATTAACAGCCAAATCAGCCAACATTTTACGATTAATATCAACTTGTGCCAATTTTAGTCCATGCATTAACTTACTATAGCTCATATCATGGGTTCGAGCTGCAGCATTAATCCGGGCAATCCATAATTTACGATATTCGCGCTTAACCTGACGCCGGTCCCGAAAAGCATAACGATAAGAATTAAATAACTGTGTTGATGCTGCTTTAAATTGAATATGTTTTGAACCACGATAGCCCTTAGCGAGTTTTAAAACTTTCTTACGACGTTGATGAGTAACTGTTCCACTTTTAACACGTGGCATAAAAATTCCTCCTAGAAATCTATTTTATTTGTAAGTAGTTAACATTTGCTTAATTCGTTTCATATCACTCGCACTAACCATCGCTGCTTGTGATAATTGTCGCCGTTGTTTCTTGGTCTTACCGTGGAAACGATGACTTGTATAACCATGATGACGTTTTAAACCACCATTAGCAGTAAATTTAAAACGTTTTGCTGATGCACGATGTGTCTTTTGCTTAGGCATTATAATATCCTCCTAATTATTTCTTCTTTTTATCAGTGATAGGAGCAAGCATCAGAAACATACTTCTGCCATCCATTTTAGGATGCGTGATAACAGTAGCAACATCTTGAGTTGCTTGCGCCATTTTTTCCAGAACATCTCGACCAATTTCTTTGTGAGTGATGGCACGGCCGCGGAATCTAATTGAAACTTTGACCTTTGCTCCCTTTTCGAGAAATTTACGAGCATTTTTTAATTTAGTATCAAAATCATTTTTCTCAATGGTAGGACTTAACCTAACTTCCTTGATACTAACAGTCTTTTGTTTCTTTCGCGCTTCACGGTCTTTTTTTTGTAATTCAAATCGATATTTACCATAATCCATAATACGGGCAACCGGTGGTTTGGCATTAGGAGAGACTAATACTAAATCTAAATGTGCCTGTTCTGCCAAGCGTAAAGCCTCTGCTCGATTCTTAACACCTAATTGTTCTCCACCAACCGAAATTACGCGCACTTCACGTGCCCGAATTTTTTCGTTCACGATCATGTTATTTTTGCTATTATTAGCAGCTATTGGTATCCACCTCCAAAAAATTCACTCACAAAAATGCGGGCGCAAAAGCGCCCGCAAATAATATCTAGTCGATTATTCTTTAAAACCCAGAGGCAAAAATTGCATGGGTGAGAAGCGGGAGCTTCTGCTTTCAAACTCAGTGAACATTATATCTAACAAGGTTAACATTGTCAATAACTATTTTCTTATTCAGTTAATTTTCCCACAACTGGCAATTTGGACAAGACCGTTTTCTTATGCAGTGCTTTTAAAATAACTTCCGATAGGTCATTACCCGCAACTTGCCCATGATGATTAGCACCGGCCCAAGCATCAACTTGAGTCACATCATAAACTATGCCATCGATAGCCACATATTTTTGAGGCTTAATTTTACCATTATACTGTACCAATTGTGTTTTAGTAAAAGTTTGAGTCATCCTTCAGAATACTCCTTTTCCAAATCTACGATTAGTTATTCATTCTGCCAACAATTCTTCTAATTGTTGAATTTGTTGTTTCAACTTCTTACCAATATCTGTTTCACTAACGGTTTTGCGTGCTAGTTCCTGCTCAACAACTCTTTTCGTCGAGACAATATCACTTAATTGTTCAATTGCTTGTTCGCGGGTAGTAAAAGGCTGATGCGTCACTAATTGTAACCCATGAGAATTATACAATAAAGTATAACCGCCAATACCAGTAGTCTTATGATAGGCAGTAGAAAAGCCGCCATCGATGACAATCATTTTTCCATTGGCCATAATGGGAGAATGTCCCTTTTTAACCGGAGTATGTCCATTAATTAAATGCCCACAATCAGCGTCAGCCCCAAATTCACGTAAAACTTTAACAATAAAAGGTTCCTGATGTCGCAACTGATAATAACTGTTCGGCTTTTCATAATGAGTTTGCGGATCGGCAATAAAATATCTTTCAAAAGTTGTCATTTCCTGTTTTCCAAACAACGGTGAAACGGGGCCTGACCAGAGATACCATAACAAATCAGTCGCTAAATCTGTACTTTGACGACTATTAGCATAACAGCGTCGTAAATTATCCTCTAAAAAATCAAATAATTCTTTTCCAGCATAGAGATGATGATTAAGAGTTAAGCCCTCAAAATCACCTTTTTCATCAACAGGAATACAGCCATGAACCAACAAATTACCATTATACAATAAGTACATACTACCCTTTTGCATGAAAAAGTCCATATGCTTGCGTAATTTTTCTGAATGAACAAAGGCCTGCGTCAATTGGGTAATTACTTCTTGTTCGTCAGCTAAAAGCTGATAAGGATTTTTCGGATCAACCGTTTGAAAACAGCCATTAATTATCGGATAAGTTTTGCCTTTAAGCAAAATATGCGTTTGCTGCGGATCTAACTTATCCAACAATTGGCGCGATTGCATTTTAAATTCGGGCCTGCGTTCAATCAGATGTCCTTCTAATTTAAACTGAATAATTGCAATTGCTTGGTGAATCTTATTAATTTGACTTAATTCACTGGCAGAAGGCCGTGCTTCTTGAGGATTAAGCTTGGGAGAAAAGCCCGGATTATCATGATAATATTTATCAGCTAATAAGGATAAATGACGTAAATTGATCCCATAGGCATCTTCAACAATTGATAAATTGTTATACCGCGCACAAATTCTTAACAAACTGGCCACACATAAAGGTGATCCCGATACAGCTCCCAGCCATAAAATATCATGGTTGCCCCATTGTAAATCTACCGAATGATAATTCATTAAACGATCCATGATCTTATCTGGATGAGGGCCCCGGTCATAGATATCACCCACCACATGTAAATGATCGACAACTAATCGCTGAATTGTATGACATAAGGAAATAATAAATTTATCCGCTGATCCTAATTTAATAATATCTGCTGTTATTTGCGCATAATAATTTTGCTTATCCAGCGTATCAAAATCTCCATAGAGTAATTCTTCAGTAATATACACAAATTCTGGTGCTAGCGCTTTCCGTAATTTCGAACGAGTATATTTAGTCGCACAATATTTTAATAGTTCCAATAATTGGGCAAAAGTATCTAAATACCATTGCTGTAAGTCTTCCGAATGCTGAAAACCGGCTTTAATAATCTGGAGACGCTGTGTCGGATAATAAACCAAAAAAGCTAGTTCCTGCTGGCTTTTAGCATTCAAACGTCCATTAAATAAAGCCTTGATCTTTAATTTAATATTCCCCGAAGCATTACGCAAAACATGATCAAAAGCTGCATATTCACCATGAATATCACTCATAAAAGCTTCAGTACTTTTCGGTAAATTTAAAATAGCTTTTAAATTAATAATTTCCGTGGTGATAGCTTCTCGCGTGGGAAATTTTTCTTTTAGCAATTCTTTTGTTAATTCTTGCGTAACAATCACCCTTTTAAAATAAGATATCTTTATTATACCAATTTTTTTAAAAACTGTCATCTTTGCTTTTAAATAAGGATTCTCCAACAAAAAATGATCTATACCAAAATTAAAAAACATCTTTGATAATGACTTTGAGGATTTACCTTTACCGCTTTAAGTATAACTTAACAAAGATGATGCACCTAATAAAGTATTAAAAATTTAAATTCAAGCAATTAAAAAGGCAGAAACATTACTGCTTCTGCCTTAACAATTTATTTTATTCTTTTCCAGTACGGGAATAATTCTTTACATCCGCAACTACACTGTCAATAAACATACTAATATCTTCTTCAGCACTATTTTGTTCACCATATTTACGAACGGAAACTTTTGCATCACTAACTTCTCGATCGCCAATTACAATTGTATAAGGAATCTTTTGAGTTTGAGCTTCACGAATTTTATAATTCATTTTTTCATTACGTGAATCTATTTCTACTCGTAACCCCAATTTGCGCATATTGTCTTGTAGTTTTTGGGAGTAATCTAAATGTAAATCATTTCTGACTGGAATGATGATTGCCTGAATTGGTGCTAACCAAGTTGGAAAGGCCCCTTTATACATTTCCATCAGATAAGCTATAAAACGTTCCATAGTAGAAATAACACCACGATGAATCATTACGGGACGATGCTCTTGACCATCTTCACCCACATAAGTTAATTTAAAGCGCTCAGGTTGCATAAAATCTAACTGAATGGTCGATAAAGTTTCTTCGTTTCCTAATGCTGTTTGAGTTTGGACATCTAGTTTAGGACCATAAAAAGCAGCTTCACCTTCAGCCTCATAGTACTCTAAGCCCATATCATCCATCGCAGCTTTTAACATACCTTGGGATCTATTCCACATTTCATCATCATCAAAATATTTTTCAGTATTAGCCGGATCACGATAACTTAACCGGAAAGAATAATTATCGATAGCAAAATCATGATAAACATCCAACATTAATTGTAAGACTTTTTTAAATTCATCTTCAATCTGATCCAAAGCTACAAATGTATGACCATCATTAAGTGTCATCTCACGGACGCGTTGTAATCCGGAAAGCGCACCAGATTTTTCATAACGATGCATCATTCCTAATTCTGCAATTCGGATCGGCAATTCGCGGTAAGAATGAATATGATGCTTATAAATTTCAATATGTGAAGGACAGTTCATTGGTCGTAATTCTAACATTTCTCCTTCACCCATATCCATTGGCGGAAACATGTCTTCACGATAGTGATCCCAATGACCTGAGGTTTTATAAGCATCTAAATTCATCAAAACCGGTGTATAAACATGCTGATAACCAGCAGCCACTTCTTTATCAATAATATAACGTTCAACGACCCGCCGAATAGTTGCTCCTTTAGGCATCCAATAGGCCAAACCGGCACCAACTTTAGGATCAACAAAAAATAGGTCTAATTCCCGGCCAATAGTCCGATGATCACGTTCTTTAATCTCTGCACGACGTTTTAAGTCTGCTTGTAGATCCTCATCACTTAAAAAAGCTGTTCCGTAAATTCTCTGTAACATCGGATTACTGGACTTTCCTTGCCAATAAGCACCTGCAACAGATAATAACTGGTAATATTTTAAATCCTTAATTTCTGGCAACAAGGCTTTCTCGCCAAAATCAATAAAATCACCTAATTTAAATACTGGAATTTGGACATTATCATATGCCGCAACTAAAGCAGATTTATAAGGATCAGCCTGCACTTTTTCTGCCAATTCTTTTTTATCCATCATTTGCCGTTCGATTTCTGGTTTTTCGGCTATTAATTTTTGCATTCGATCTTTTAAATCTTCTAATTCGTCGACACTTACTTGAGCATCCGCCTTATCCGTATCTAAATAAAAACCTTCATCATTAACCTGATGTTCGCCAAAATCAATTTCAGGATATTTTTGTTTTAAAACAGCGCCTAATAAGAAAATTGCTGTTTCCCGCATGACCTCGACTGCAGCAGCATCTTTGGAGGTGATAATCTCAATTTTAGCATCTTGAAAAATTGGTCTTTGTAAATCTACCAAAAAGCCGTTAATTTTTGCCGCAACAGCAGATTTCTTTAAACTATTACTAATATTGGCAGCAACTTCTGTCGGCTTAATTCCAGCAGCAACTTCTTGTTTAGAACCATCCGGAAATTCTAATGATATATTTGACATTCTTCTACCTCCAACAAAAAAGTCCCTCGGAAAAATTCCGAGGGACGTAATTAAAATAATATACGCGGTTCCACCCACATTAAAGCACTCAGCTTCATCTCTATCAGTCTATAAAGCAACTAACCGCTCAGCCTTCAATCTGGTTATGGTTAAAAATCTTCGTTGAGTTACTTTCAGTCGGTGGTGAACTCTCCCTGAATTGAAGATTAATAGAATATAAAAGCATTAAACCACGAAAAGAACAAAAATGCAACAATTACTTAAAACGTCGATTAGGACCACTTACAATTATTTCTTGCGATAAGAAACGAATTCGTTCCATAATACGCGCAGCTTTAAGTGTCTCTTCATCACCGCGCTGATTAACAGTTAAATGCTTTTGTAGCTCGGCCATCGAAAAATTAGAGGAAAAAAAGGTCGGCAGCTTTTCCTGCAGACGATATTGTAAAATTACTCCCAATACTTCATCACGAATCCAGGAACTTAAAGAATCTGCTCCAATATCATCCAACATCAGAATGGGAACAGCCTTCATCTGATTAATTTGCGATAAGACCGAATTATTTTGAATGGCATTTTTCATCTGGACAGCAAAGGTCGGAAAATGCATCAACAAGACCGTCACCTTATGCTCTACTAATTCTCGAGCAATGGCTGCCAGCAAATAAGTTTTACCGACTCCTAATTTGCCGCATAAATAAAGACCAGGAATAAATTGCTGGGGATTTTGGCTATATTTTAAGACGAAATTTAAAGCCGCCGCATAGGATTCTTGCCGCCCTAATGCTCCTTGAGCATAATCATCCAAATTAGCCTGACGAATATCGCTAGCCATATTTAAGGTCATAAACTTATGCTCCAAAGCAATCTGTTGTTTTTGAGCAGATAACTTGGGATTGGGTCGATAAACTACTTGAATCGATTGATTAACTAAACACAAAAAAGGATCGTATTCACTGGCAAAATTATTCTTATGGTTCTTGGCTTGGACAAATTCATAGATTGCATCCAGATTATTATTCAATATGGTCGTCGTCAGTTGGCTTTGATGTTGTCGAATAAATTTTTGGACATCTGGATCTTGTAAAGCCTGCTGCGTTAATTCCTGATATTTTTTATTCCAATGATTTTTAGCAATTATCCCCGAAAACTCCTGTGCCATATTTTTCATATTATTCACCTATTAGGAATTATTTTTAAAATCACGCCATTGCTGTTGCAATTTAGCCAATTCTTCAGGATCAACTTTTTTTGCCTGATGCTTTGACCAATCAGTTGTTTGCTCTTGATGTGGCTGGTAACTATTGCGCGCAGATTTGCGCCTGATATGGCTACTTTTGCCAGAACCATTCGCACGGGCTTTAATCCGTTTCACAGCCGCGCCGGCAGTACGAATATTATTTTGAACCCAATCATTAGCTACAGTTTCCACAAGACTTTGTGTTAAAGTAGCGGAATTATTTAAAATATAATCAATCAAAATATTAATTACCGGTAACGGTAATACCGCCCGCTGCTGCAATTTACGTAAAACACCAGTTTCAGCTGATCCTACAAAACCATGCAGCTGTTGCTTTTTGACCGCCAAAAAATCTCCTGGTGCTAATTGATTAGCTCGCTTAATTAATTGCTGTTCTGCTTTTGTAAATTCTTGGGCCTGAGAATCTTTAGCCATCAATTCCGGCTGCAATTGATTATTGGTTTCATCGCGTATTTGGATATTAACCCGCTCCTCAAAACGCTTCTGGGCAACATTTTGCAATCTTCTGATATCAATGCTGTTATTTTGAACATTCAAAGTATTGGCAATCAGATCTGCCATTTCGATTTCGGTAACACCGTAAAAGGCATGCACATTAAATAATTCATTCTGATGTTGGGCAATATCCTGCGAGCTGACATGATAACTAGCAGTATAATCCGTGAGTAACTGCCAATCAAAAGTGGCCAATTGATCTTTGGTATAATGGGGAACTTTTGTTGTCGTCTTTGCAGTAGGTTGTTGTGCCATCTTCAAAATTTCCGAACTAGACAAATGAAAAACATCTAAAAAACTTTGAGTAATGTCAGTTAAAGGTTGGTTTTGTGGTGATCGAGGGGGCTGATATTTTGTTTGTAGGCGTTCATAATCATAACGACCGATTTTTTCATATAAAAAAGTTTTTAAAATATTATCTCTAAAAAATTCTTGGGGACGTAAAGGCTCATGTAATTGATAAATTAAATATTGTCCAAGAGCATCTTTCGTAGAAAAAGTATGCATTAAAGCGACCGCCTCCAGCTTAATTCGTGCCTGATAAAAGTGGGGCGCATCAATATCTAATAAATTTAACAACTGTGCATGCTGATTTCGCTCCGAAACTAAAGCTTGTCGTTGATTCCACAATAATTGGTAAAGGCTTAAAGCATTACTGCCCACTAAAGGCTGATATAAATCCAATAATACTTGCCGATCATAATCAGTCAAAAAATCTTCAGTAGTTACCCAATAACCCCATAAGGGATCAATTTTTGCTTCAGTCATTTGCAGAACCACCAGTTGATGAATCAGCATTATTTTTTTGATTATCCATCATTTCTTGAACTTCTTTCATTAGCCCATTAATATCCTTAAATTGCCGATAAACACTGGCAAAACGAATATAGGCAATATCATCCAATTGTGCCAATTCCTGCATTACATATTCTCCTATTTGCCGTGAGTAAACCTCATTTTCACCTGTAGCACGCACTTTAGACTCCACGCGAGAAACCACCTGATTCATATCATCTAAAGTTACTGGCCGTTTTTCAGCAGCTCGAACAATTCCCCGTAGAACTTTTTCCCGACTAAATTCTTCCCGACTGCCATTTTTTTTAATTACTAAAACCGGAGACTGTTCAATGCGTTCAAATGTTGTAAAACGATGACCACAATTTTCACACTCACGGCGACGACGAATCACACGACCCTCATCACTAGGTCGACTATCAATAACTCTGGAAGAATTCTGATGACAATGCGGACAAATCATTTTTTAGTACTCCTTTAAATTAACAGCTCTAACATCTGGTCAATTTGTTTTTGCAAATAATGTAAATCACCATTATTATCAATGATAAAATCTGCCCAGCGACTTTTTTGACTTAAGCTCATTTGACTGGCAATCCGTTGTTGTGCAGCAGCCAGCGTTAGATCATTGCGTGTTTGTAATCTTTGTAATTGCAGAGAAGGCGCGGCATAAACCAAAATAATTTGATCTAATAATTGTTGATAATGCTGTTCATATAGTAATGGGATTTCAAAAAAGACCGGAACACCATTATCAGAAACTTTTTTAATCAAATCTGTCAAACGTTGTCGAATTAACGGCTGTAAAATTTGATTCAATTGATCTAAATAAGGCGGATTATTAAACACTAACTGCCCTAAATAGGAACGATTTAACTGACCATCCTCCTGTAAAATCCGCATTCCAAAACAATTAACTATTTTTTGCCAACCTTCAGTTTGTGGTAAAACTACCATCCGAGCAATCTGATCAGCATCAACAATTGTAAATCCTTGCTGTTGTAAAACCTTAGTAACGGTCGATTTCCCGGTCGCAATACCCCCGGTAATTCCAATTGCTTTTCTCATTATGGATTAAGTGTTTGGCATTGAGGGCAAAAATGAGTCCCTCGACCTGCCACCTTAATTTTTTTAATAATTGTACCACAACGTTCACAAGGATGGCCTTCTTGTTTATAGACATGCAATTGTAATTGAAAGGTGCCTTCATGTCCAGTCGCATCAACATAACTGCGTACTGTGGTTCCTCCAGCAGCAATGGCTGTTTTGATTTCATCATTAATAATCGGATAAAGTGCAGCAACTTGTTGCTCCGTTACCTTATTGGCAGGTTCTTCGGGATGAATTTGAGCTCGCCATAAAACTTCATCGACATAGATATTGCCCAATCCAGAAACAACATGCTGATCTAATAAAGTAGCCTTAATCGATTTTTTTCTTCGCTGTAATCCCTGTTGCAAAGCGGCCAATGTATATTCTGGTGTAAGCGGCTCCGGTCCTAAAGCGGCGATCGCTTTACCTTGTAATTCCTCAGTCGTGGGTACTAATTGCATTTTTCCAAATTTGCGAACATCCCGATAACCTAAAAATTTTCCGTCATCTAAGTGGAAAACAATATGAACATGTTTGTCAAAGTCAGCTTTCGAGGCTCGGACTTGATATTTGCCTTCCATACGCAGATGACTAATCATTGTTAAATTATTATCAAAATGAAACAAAAGATATTTAGCGCGGCGGTCAATATCTAAAATCTTAGCCCCAACTAATTGGCGTTGAAAATCGGCTACGGAGCCGATAATAATTTTATCGTAGTAAATGTCTACATTAGTAATTTTCCGGCCCTTAATTAAACTATTCAGTCCCCGCCGCACTGTTTCTACTTCCGGTAATTCCGGCATGTTTTTTCTCACCTATCCTTTAGCATCGAACCAAGTTGGTCCATGTGCTGATTCTACTTTTAAAGGTACATCCAGCTGCACCGCTGAATCCATTATTTGTGGTACTAACTTCTCTAAAATCGGTATCTCCGTTTTGGGAGCCTCAAAAATTAATTCATCATGAACTTGTAATAACATTGTAGCTTGCAGATTATCTGCCCGCAGTTTTTTTTGCATGTTAATCATGGCTATTTTAATAATATCAGCAGCACTGCCTTGAATAGGAGTATTCATCGCAGTCCGTTCTGCAAAGGAACGCAGATGATAATTCCGTGAATGGATATCGGGCAAATAACGGCGACGATGCATAATAGTCTCAACATAACCATCGGTTCGCGCCATCTGGACAATTTTATCCATGTAATTTTTCACGTCAGGATACTGTTCAAAATAAGCATTAATAAACTCCGCCGCCCGTTTGCGGGAAATACCAATATTCTGGGATAAACCATAATCACTAATTCCATAAACAATTCCAAAATTAGTGGCCTTAGCTTGCCGCCGCATATCCGGAGTCACCTCAGAAATGTCGTGAAGTCCAAAAATACGCATTGCGGTATGAGCATGGATATCATAATTATCAGCAAAAGCCTTTTGCATATTTTGATCACCGGAAATGTGTGCCAAAACCCGCAACTCAATCTGTGAATAATCACTGGAAAAAATTTCCCATCCAGCATGACTAGGCACAAAAGCTTTTCGAATTTCTCGGCCCTCATCCCGAGCCGGAATGTTTTGCAAATTCGGATCCACCGAAGATAGCCGCCCGGTCTGAGTTAAGGTCTGTTGATAGCGCGTATGCACCTTTTCATCTGCTGCAATAGAATTCATTAAGCCGATGACATAAGTTGATTGGATTTTGGCAACTTGACGGTAATCCAAAATTTGAGCAATAATCGGTGCTTGGCCGCGTAATTTTTCTAAGACATCGACAGAGGTAGAATAACCACGTTTATTCTTCTTGATCGGTTTTAAGCCCAATTCTTCAAACAGAACTTTACTTAGTTGTTGTGGCGAATTGATATTAAATTCATGCCCGGCTTGCTGATAAATATCTGCTTCCAAATCCTGTAAACGTTGGTCCAGATCTTGTTTCATTTGTTCTAAATTATGACTATCAACTTTAATTCCCGCAATTTCCATATCAGCTAATACTTGCGATAAAGGTAACTCAATTTCGTCAAATAATTGATCTTGATCATGATCCTGTAATTTTTGCGGTAATTTAGTCTTTAAAAAATTAATCGCTGTTATCTTGGCCGCTAAATGTTGTAATAATTCTGATCGCGGTGGAATAGTTAGTTTAGCTCCGCGGCCATAAAACTGACTATCAGCCATTAAATCCTGATAATCATAACCCTGGGCCAATTTTCCTAAATCATTAGAATTTTCATTCACGTCAATTAAATAAGAGGTCAACAGTGCATCAAAATCAACCCCAGCAAGATGAATTTGCCAACGATTTAAAGCTACATAATTGCGCTTAAAATCAAAAACCGCCTTCTTAATTTGGGGATTTTGCAACCAAGATTTTAATTGCGGATTATGCAAAATTTCGGCATTATCAGTTACCCAAATTTGATCTTTAATCCCGATACCAAAACCGATAATAGGAGCCTTGTGATAATTGTCTTGCACCATCTCAACTAAAACTGTTGCGGCTTGTTGCGAAGCTGTAATTTCTTTAACATTATTCTCGCTTAACTCTTGGAAATTAATATTAGTTTCCACTGATTTCATCGTGGAAGCTGTAGTTTCAGTATCCATTTTGGATAAAAATGTTCGAAAATTCATTTTTTGATAAAAATCGCGCAGCTGATTAATTTGATCACCCTCATAGGTTAGCTGATCAATATTTAATTGAACGGGAACATCTAATTGGATAGTAGCTAATTTTTGTGATAAAAAAGCAACATCTCGATCCTGTAGTAAATGTTCTTTGAGTTTGCTGGCCTTCATTTTATCAATCTGAGCATATAATTGATCCAAAGAGCCGTACTGCTTGATTAGTTTAAGAGATGTTTTTTCGCCCACTTTAGTTACACCGGGATAATTATCTGAAGTATCCCCCATCAAAGCTTTAACATCAATTAACTGAGCCGGCTTAATACCTAATTTTTCTTGAAAATGCTGCGGAGTATAAAATTCCAGCTCAGTAACACCTTTGATGGTTAAAGCAACAGTAGTCTGTTCATTAACCAGCTGAGTTAAATCACGATCACCGGTAACAATAGTAGTCTGAAAATTCTTTTTTTGAGCTTTTTGCGCTACAGTTCCAATAATGTCATCTGCTTCATAATTTTCTAATTCATAAGTTTTAATACCCCGAGCCTTTAATAATTGCTTAATAAAGGGTATTTGTTCTTGAAATTCTGTAGGAGTTTTTAAACGGTTGCCCTTGTAGTCATCATATAATTGATTGCGAAAAGTGTATTTACCCGCATCAAAGGCTACCAACATATCTGTGGGTTGGCCTTTAGATAAAATCAAATCTAACATATTGTTAAAGGCATAAATAGCATTAGTATGCAGTCCTTCAGGATTTTTGAATTTTTCCAATACTGCATACATAGCATAAAAGGCCCGAAAGGCAATACTGTTTCCATCAACCAGAATTAATTTTTTAGGCTCCATTAATTTACCTCATTTCTTTGACTCTTATTTTAGCAAATATTGGAATAACCTGCCAAAAACCGGTATTAAAATCGTAAACTTTTTAGAGTTCTTTTTTGCTGCAGTTATTTTAAATTGCATCTTTGAAATACCATTTTGTCTGTAAATTCTTCAAAACACTAGCAATCCTTCAAGAACCCCAATAATAAAAAAGATTGGAAATTTTTATTATTCCAATCTGTCCAATTGTTATTTTTCTGCTAAAGCTTTTTGATAAGCAAGCTCATATTTTTGAATATCACCGGCACCCATAAAAATAAGGACAGCATCATGATATTGCAATAAAGGTTGCAAATTGTCCAGCGTAATCACCTGGCCACCATGCTTAATCTTGTTACCTAAGTCCTGGCTACTAATTTGCCCTTGTTGTTCACGAATCGAACCAAAAATATTGGTCAAATAAACCGTATCGGCTAAATCCAAACTTTGAGCAAAACCATCTAATAAAGCTTTAGTTCGACTATAGGTATGCGGCTGAAAAACGACAATTATTTGTTTCTGCGGATATTGTTGGCGTGCCGCATCAATCGTAGCTTTAATTTCTGAAGGATGATGAGCATAATCATCAATAAGAATCATATCACCAACTTGCTTCTCACTATAGCGGCGTTTTACACCCTGAAAGCTGCTTAATTCCTGTTGAATTAATTGAGGATCAATTTTTTCCAAAAAACTAATACCGATAACGGCTAAACTATTTAAAACATTGTGCTCACCAAACAAAGGAATTGAAAAACGGCCGATTTTTTGTCCCTGATAAAGAACATCAAAATGACTCCCCTGAGTATCACGTTCAATATTAACAGCGCGAAAATCATTCGAATCGCCTAATCCATAATAATAAATCGGAACCTGAGATTCAGTATGAACTTTTTGTAAGATTGGTTCATCACCCCAAGCAAATAGAGCCTTTTTCACTTGTAGAGCCTCAGTTTGAAAAGCGGCTAGTACATCATTTAAATCCCGAAAATAATCCGGATGATCAAAATCAATATTAGTCATAATTAAATAATCAGGATGGTAGGCCAAAAAATGCCGCCGATATTCATCCGCTTCAAAAACAAAAAACTTACTATCTTTAATTCCCTTGCCGGTACCATCACCGATAAGATAGCTGGTTTTGGCAATACCACTGAGAACATGGGCTAAAAGACCAGTTGTACTGGTTTTACCGTGCGCTCCGGCCACTCCAATTGAAGTAGATTGCTCGATGAGTTGGCTCACCATTTGTGGATAACTTAAAATGGGTAAATTTAATTCTTGAGCACGTTGAACTTCGGGATTATCTTCACCGAAAGCATTACCTAAAATTATAGTCATACCTTCTTGAATATTATCCGCATTAAAATCATTAATTCTAATCCCCGCTTGTTGCAAACCCTTTTGGGTAAAAGTAGTTTTCGCGATATCTGAGCCTTGAACTTCATAGCCCAAATCATGGAGAATTAATGCTAAAGCACTCATGCCAGTACCTTTAATACCAACAAAATAATACACAGTAGTTTCCATGGAAAATTCCTTTCCAAATTACTTAAAGTCTTGATTTAATTGTTGCAGATCAAGTGCTGAGCCCACTTGATAACTATCATTTAGAACCAAAATTCCCCGCTTTTGAGGAGCATGATCCAGCCCTAATTCACGTGCTGAGCAGAGCATGCCATTGCTACTAACGCCACGTAATTGGCCTGGGAAAATAATCTGGCCATTAGGCATCATTGCCCCAATTTTAGCCACGACAACTTTTTGTCCTTGATCCACATTAGGAGCACCACAAACAATTTGTTCTTTTTGGTCTTCATTAACTGCAACTTGGCAAATATGCAAATGATCAGAATGCGGATGAGGTTCCATTGTTTGAACCTGACCCACAACAAACTTAGGGGTTGTGTCCTCAATCAATAAAGTTTTAAAGCCAGCTGCCGTCAAAAACTGATTTAAAAGCTGCACTTGTTGGTCCGTTAAGAACACTTGACCCGCATCTGCTGCTGTTAAGCCCAATTGTTGTGCAACAGCAAAAAAATTATAGCCGATTACCTGCTGGTGATCATTAACAATCTGGACAATATTGTCTTTTTGATAATATTGTTGTTGTCCACTATCGGCTCCAGTGACAACTATCAGTACATCTCCTAAAACCTGGGGATTATAAGAACTAACTAACACTAATTTTTCAGCCTCTCCTTCTAATTTAATGAATTAATAAAGTCTTCTACTTCCGCTTTGGTTTTCCGGTCCTTATTAACAAAGCGGCCAATTTCTTGACCCCGATCAAACGCTACAAAACTAGGAATACCCATAATTCCCAATTCTTTAGCTAAATCCAGAAACTGATCCCGATCCACATGAACAAATTGATAATCCGGGTAATCGGCTTCAATCTCCGGCATGAACGGTTCAATAAATTTGCAGTCTGGGCACCAAGTAGCAGAAAAGAATAAAATATATTTGCCATCTTGTGTAACTGTTTGTACATCGGTTGTTGAATAATCATTTAATTCTTTCATCAGGTTTCATCCTTTCATCATACTAATAATAACTATGATAAATTAAAAAATATTGTCAAATACCTCAACTTGGTATTATATAATGATAAAATATAAGTATCAAACATAGGAGGCCGAATTATGAGTTTAAAAAATCTTGTTAAAACAACTGCAGTTGCTGCCGGGGCACTGGCTGCTGCTGGTGCAGGTGCATTATACTTACTACATGAAATCGATAGTAGACAAGTGCTTGAACGTATAAAAACTAATCTCGGTGCAGATACCAATATTATTACCACTTGGGTTGAACCAATGTTTCAAAAAGTTAATGTAGATGGTCAAGATGTTTGGGCACTAGTAGGTGGAGTTACCGCCGTTCAAAATGATGAAGAAGCTCAGTATCACTTTATAGCTTCGGCTCTTACTGGACAAATCTTGGATGTCCAAAGAGTTTAATTACAATTGCTGTTTCTAGCTACAAAAATTCAACAATTTAAAACCGGGCCGCCAAAAAATAAATTGGCTGGCCTTTTTTACTGAATTTTTCTTCATATTCTGTCCAAATATTCGTTTCTGCCCAAGAACTATGATGCAAATTCAAAGAAATTTTATCAAATTTCATACCATAATTATTACAGCTTTGTAGGGAGTATTCAAATAAAGCTTGATTATCTGTTTTAAATTCTATCATACCGTCCGTTTGTAAAATTGTTTGGTATTGTTTTAAAAAATTGGGAGCCGTTAACCGCCTCTTGGTATGTCTTTTTTTAGGCCACGGATCAGAAAAATTTAAATATAATTTTTCAAATTCTCCCTTCGCAAAAATATTAACTAGATCACGACCATTAGCCTGAACTAAATGTAAATTAGGCAACCGCAATTCAACTTGCTGCTTTAAAATCATAGCTATTGCTGCGGTTTGAATTTCCATGGCCACATAGTTAATCTGTGGATTCTGTTGTGCCTTTTGAATAATGAAGCGGCCTTTACCGGCACCCAATTCTAATTCTAAAGGTTGTTTTTGAGCAAACTTCTGTTGCCACTGTCCCTGCATATTTTGTGGACTAACACTGATTAATTCAGGATATTTTTGAATCAGTTGTTCAGCCCAGGGTTTATTCCGTAAACGCATATCACCAATCCTTAATTATTGTTTCAATTTTTGCAACTGTCTGGGTAAATATAATTTTACCAAAACCATAACCATAACTAAGCTAATAATTATAGGTAAAAAAGTCGTTAGATGCAAACCTAAAAAAATTAACAAGGCCAGCGTCATAATTACCCATTGCAGCAGTAAAACTACTGTTACTAATAATTGAAAACTTTTCTGTTTTTGACTTTCAGTTAATGGATAAATGTGAGTTAAGACAATCACATCGTACTTTTTAAAGAGCGGCAACAACTGAAATTCCACTAGATAAATAAAGAGAGCCCCAATTACAGTTAGCACCCAATAATTATGAATGGCATAGATAAATAATAAAGCGACAATAGTTAAGCGCACAAAAAGGCCACTATATTCACTGTTACGCACAAAGCCACGGGCAAATAAATAAAAATAAGTATTTTTTTGCTCCAAAGTAATGGGTCGAAATAGCCAATCAAGCCATTTTCTACGAGCTACCTTGCTTGAAATTCCCGGCACGTCCGTAAACAAGTTATAAAATCTCTTCAACTGATAGGAACGATTTGCTTCTTTTATAATCGCTGCATGCCATTGAAAAACTCCCTTTTTTAAACAACGATACCAGCGGTATTCACACCATGACCACCAAAGCACAGCAAGCACTAAAGCTAACCAAGTATTTAAATATACGGCAATAATTAAAATACCAAAATTTAAAATAATATTTTCGCCCAGTAAATAATGATGCGGAGAAGATTGATAAAAAGCAGTCAGCTGATTACTAATAAGAGTAATTACTATAATAATCGCAATTATGACTAGTAAAATCACTTGCAGTAAAGAAAATCCTACTCCCCGAGCTAAAAATGGTGTTAAAAAAAAGCCCAATAACAGTAAGGAGATAATTGGCATCAAGAGACTATAGCTGTGTGCACCGCGTAAATATTCTGGTAAAGAACGCTCTTGTGGTAACAAAAAGGCTTCATCGGCCGCTTGTAATAATGTCACAGGATGAAATAATAAAGTAACTAAACCAATAATAATGATTGCTACCGGTTGAGCCCACCAGACACCTTGCGGTAAAGTAGTTAAAGCTTGTGAATACCAAAATCCCACTGCTCCAAACATAAAGATAAGCGCAATAATAAAATATTCATTAAAAACTAATTTTAAAAATTTTCTCTGTTCTTTAACGTGATTTATAAAACGTTGCTGCCATAAGGCTTTCATCCTTGGGCATCCTCCTTGGACATTTGCACATATAATTCCTCAAGATTAGCTGCATCCATCTGAAATTCTTTTTGAATTTGTTCCAAAGTACCTTGAGCCCTAACTTGCCCATGATTAAGCAACACAAAGCGATCGGAACTTTGTTGGGCATTTGTTAAAATATGAGTGGACATCAAAATGGCCGCGCCCTGCTGCTTCTTGTCTTGAATTAGTTTTAACAAGTCTCGAACAGCTAGTGGGTCTAAACCAGTAAAGGGTTCATCAATAATAAATAATTGTGCTGGTGTCACAAAAGCACAAACAATCATAACTTTTTGCTTCATTCCCTTAGAAAAATTAATCGGAAACCAGTTTAATTTATTATCTAAACGAAAAATTTTTAAAAGTTTTTGTGCTTGCGGCCAGGTTTTTTGCGGATCCAAATTATACGCCATCATGGTTAATTCTAAATGCTCTCTTAAAGTCAATTCAGGATATAAAACAGGTAACTCCGGAACGTACGCTATTTTTTGACGATAGCCTTGAATGTCATCAGCTAAGGCCAAGCCATCCACAGTAATCGTTCCCTGTTGCGGCTGCAAAAGGCCCATAATATGTTTGATTGTGGTGGATTTACCCGCACCATTTAAGCCAATTAAAGCCACAGTTTGTCCATTTTCTACTGTGAAACTTTCATGTTGTAAAACTGGTATGCGACCATAGCCGCCGGTCAAGTTTGTTATTTTTAATGTCATAAATTTAACCCTACTCTCTTCAAATCGGCTGTAATTATGATAGCATTAAATATGAATAAGTTGGAATTTTTATTCATATTTTAAAGGAGGTTTTTTCAATGAGTAACCCTGAAACGGATTGTGTTTTTTGTAATATTATTGCCGGTCAAATACCTAGTTATACCGTCTATGAAGATGAGGTAGTTAAAGCCTTTTTAGATATTTCACAGGTAACACCCGGACACGTACTTTTAGTACCTAAAAAACACGTTAAAGATATTTTTGAATATGATGCACAGCATGCAGGAACAGTTTTTGCGCGAGTTCCCAAAGTTGCTCGGGCCATTCGCGCAGCTAATCCGGAGATTCAAGGTATGAATATATGTATTAATAATGGTAAAATTGCTTATCAATCAGTCTTTCATTCCCATATCCATCTTGTGCCGCGTTATAGTAACGAAGATGGTTTCCAAATGAAATGGGCCGATAATACCGATCAATATGATGAACAAAAACTCACGCAAATTGCCCAAAAAATTGCACAGCAGATAGGAGAATAAATCATGAAAAGTCTATTATCCGGCTTTTTAGTGGGAGCAACTCTGGGAACTGTCGGAGGGTTTTGGCCGCAGCCATTAACCAAAAACTCAAATGAAGACTCTCTCGGTTCTTGGCCGCAACAGTTTAAAATTATTACTAACCAGCTCAAACAAGATGTAGTTCCTACTGTAAAAGAAATACAACAAAGTATTGCGGAAAGCAAGCTGCAAATTGATGATGATTTAAAGCAAATAATTAACTCGGCCAATAACCTGAAAACGGATTTACCGAAAAAATAGTGAAATTTATGTGAAATTTATTTTATAGTGCTATAAAATAAACTTAAAGTGTGTTATCTTGATAGTTGTTATCTTGATAAGATAAAACTAGATTGGATGTGTGATAAAAGTTATGTCAAAAAAGTTAAATAAATTTATGTTGGCGCTGGTCGCCTTCTTGTCAGTTACACTTGTTGCCGGCTGTTCCAGTAACAAAGCTGTAGTTACAATGAAGGGTGGTAAAATCACTCAAGAACAGCTGTACCAAAAAATGAAAAAGTCTCAGGCTGGCCAACAGGCACTGCAGCAAATGATTATTTCTCAGGCTTTAAAAGATCAGTATGGCAAAAACGTCAGTGATAAAGAAGTCAATAAAGAATATAATCAATATAAAGATAAATATGGATCCCAGTTTGACAGTTTATTACAGCAAAATGGTCTAGATGCAGCTTCATTTAAGGATACCATTCGGACTAACCTGTTAACTAAAGTGGCAGTACGTAAGGAAACTTCGATTTCGCAAGCAGAATTAAATAAACAGTGGAAAAAGTATACTCCTAAAGTTACTGTGCAACACATTTTAGTTAAGGATGAAAGCACTGCTAAAGATGTGATTAAGCAACTGGATGATGGTGCTAGTTTTAATAAGTTGGCTAAGAAGTATTCTACTGATTCGGGAACTAAGAACAGTGGTGGTAAATTACCAGCCTTTAACAATAGTGATACCTCTTTAGATGCTAACTTTAAAAAGGCAGCTTTAAAACTCAAGCAGGGACAATATACCAAGGAACCAATTAAATCTTCTTATGGTTATCATGTTATTAAGATGATTAAACACCCAGGTAAAGGTACTTTGAATAGTCACAAGAAGGAATTGGAAAATCAGATTTACGCTGCACGGATGCAAGATTCTGCCACTATGCAAAAAGTAATCTCTAAAGTCCTTAAACGTGCTGATATTTCGATTAAGGATAATGATATGAAGAATATCTTATCAGGTTATCTGGCTAATGACAAAAATGCTAAAAAATCACAATCCTCTTCTTCCAACAAATAATTAACTGCATTATAAAGTTTGTTTTAATTAAAAATAGCCTTAACTTCACAACAGAAGTTAAGGCTATTTTTCAGGTCATAAACTCACTTTTTAATCCTTGAAATTGGGCACATAAAACCGGCGATTATCCATTCCAAAAATACGATCGGTAAATTGACCTGGAGCCACCTTTTTTTGGGCTTTGGTAATCATATTTATGGCAGCATCCAATTCATCTAAACTATGCAATACTTCAGCCTCTAATAATTGCGGCCTTTTTGGAGAGCCATATTCATAGAGTCCATGGTGCGCAATAATCATATGTCTTAACAGCAACACCACTTCTGAATTAGCATCCAGATGCAATTGTTTACAGGCGGTTACGATTTCACCATCAATAATAACAATATGACCTAATAAATTACCTGCCAATGTATATTGCGTGTTCAACACACCGCTTAATTCACTGGTTTTGCCTAAATCATGTAAAATTACACCTGCTAGTAATAAAGACTGATTAATTTGAGCATAATGTTGACAAACATCTAAGGCTAAACGAGCAATGCTTAATGTATGATAAGCTAAACCGCCGGCATAATCATGATGATTAGATTTAGCCGCTGGATATTCAAAAAAACTCTCTTGATGCTGTTTTAATAAAAAGCGAACAATTCGATTCCATTCCGGTTGCGTAATTTGAAACAATAACTCATTAATCTGATCTTGCAATTGTTGCTTCTGTAAAGGAGCATGCTTGATCAACTGCCCCCAAGAATAAGTCTCAGCAGCAGCTATTTTCATTGCAAAAATTTTGATTTGTAAGCTGCCTTTATATAACTCGCATTTACCAGTCAAATCCACTACTTTGCCTGCCGTAAAATTTAAAACATCTTGGGCAGTAGCATCCCAAAATTTACCGGGTAACTCAGCCGTTGCATCCGCAAAAATAATTGCTAAAAATTGTTTCTGATTGCGAGTTATACGGACATCCACTTGTTTGATTAAAACTGGTAATTCAAAATCCATTCCTGCTTGTAAATCGGCCAAATTTTTACTCATTGTTTTATCCTTTCAGTTTTAATACATGGTCTGTCGGAAAAAGAGCTGCGGTCTTATCATCAGTACAAACGTAAATAACTTGGGTAGTTTTGGCTAAGTGCTTAATAATTTTACTAATGTTGCTCTGGCGAGATTGATCAAAATCTACCAAGGCGTCATCAATTAAAATCGGCATGACTGTTAAATCCGCAATTTCAGCAATAAAAGCCAAATCTAAAGCGAGATATAACTGTGCGGCTGTTCCCTTTGACAATTCATGAACGTCAAAAGAGTCATGATCTGCGGTTAATAAAACTAATTGATTAGGCGTAAATTTAATTTGAATATAGTGTACATCAGTCAATAATTTAAAAAATTCTTCTGCTTGTTTGATTAAGCGGGGAAAACGATTAGCACTAGCCACATTTAAAGTTGTATTAATCCAATCTACTGCCATAGTATTACTCAGCCATTGTTTAAAAGTATCAAGCAAATCGGTATTATTAAATTCAATTGCCTGTACTAATTGCTGATAAGTATCATCATGGGCCAACTGTTGGGCCTGTGCTTGCAGCTGGGCTTGTTGCTGGGTATTCTGATTTAACTCTTGTTGCACTTTTTTTAAATCCTGTTGGGCTTGGTGCTGTTTTTGCGTTAATTGCTGCGCACTGTTTATCTTTTGCAAATCTACTAATACCAATTTGAGATTCTCTTCTAAGACCGCCAGACGTTGGACTTGTTGTTGCCGCTTTTTTTGATGTTGGATTAATAATTCCAATTCTTGATCAGTTTGTAAATGATATTTGTGGCAGAGATTTTGCAACTGTTGTTGTTGCTTATGCAAATCTTGTTTAAGCTCATTTATTCTAGGTGCAACTTCTTGTAAATTAGCTGTTTGTATTTTTTTTAATTCAACTAAATGTTGATATTTTTGATAACTAGTCGTAAAAAAAGCAAAATCAATTGTTTGCGAAGCATTCACAGATAATAACTGTTTCACTTGCTGCTGCCACTTGTGGTAAGAACAATCATATTGCGCAATTTGTTTTTGATTAGCCTGCTGTTGCTGGCGCAAATGTGCTAATTGGGTTATGGTTCCCTGTAAAGAGATTACTTCTTGATTGGTTAATTCATCTACGCCAGCTTCATGTTTAAAATTATTGATTAGTTTTGTGAATTTTGTTGTTGCCCAATGAAATGGTTTCTTTTTCAAAAACCAAACATTTCCTAATAAAAAAAGGCATCCAACTATTGCTGGTAAGATCCAATTATGAGTTATTACCAGACCAGCAGTCATTAAAAGCGAGGCCACGATAACACTAACTAAGACAACTCCTAGCGATTTCTTGCGCATCCGTGAGTGATTTTTTTTGAGTAATTGTTGAAAATTCTGCAATTGCTTTGTAGTTAGAGGTTGCGCTGTGGCCGCCAAATGCGGATTTTGTTGGAGCAACTCCTGTTGCTGCTGTTGTAATTGTTGCTGTTGCGGCTGCAGCGTGGTTTTTAAATTTTGCGCTTGTGTCTTTAATTGCCCACATTGATGCTGTAAATTATCAAAATCAGTTTGATGCGCAGTAAAATATTCTAATTGCCGGGCTTGTTGCAAAGTAAGTGGCCGATTCTGCTGCTGGAGGCTATCTATAATTTGTTGATCCGTTTGTATTTGTTGTTTATATTTATAAAAATCCCTTGCCTCTTCATTACTAATCGCTAAAGAGGATTGAAGCTGCTGTTTTAACTGTTGCCATTCTCCATATTGCTCCCATTGTTGCTGTAGAGTCGACCAATAATCAACTGCCTGCTGAGCACTTTGTTGTTGCGCTCGCAGCTGCACTTGCTGGTGTTTTAATTGCTCTTTTTGACGAAGTAGTTGCTGATAATGTTGGTTTTCATCAGCTACTTGTTTTAAATTGTCATTTAATTCTTCTCTTTTTTTCAACAAAAGATTTAAAGGTTGTTTTCTGCCCCGCGGACGATATAAACTATTAGCCTCTTTTTGCATTTTTTGCCGCAACTGCAACCACTCATTGGAACCAATGACCCCCAAAGCCAAAATTCGTTCCAACAATTCATCCGCTGATAATTTATAAACTTGCTCTAAAGATTCACGATTGATAAAATTCGTTTGCGCAAATAAGTCAGCAGTCATCGGCTGTAGCCATTTTTGATAAAGCTCTGCCGAAACGGCTTGATTATTTTTAAAAACTTGTAATTTTTCGGTATTTTTATTTTTTACCCGCTGAATAACCCACTGATTTTGTGCGGCATCTAAAGCATAAATCTCACCGCCATATTGATTGCTGATATGCGGCAGGTAGCGCCAATACTTTTCTTGACCGCGTGCAGAAGCAAAACCAAATAAGATAGACCTGATAAAATACAACAATGTGGTTTTACCAGTTTCATTATTACCGCAAATAATTTGATAGTCCGATTGAAAATTTAATTGTGTATCTACCCAGCAGCCAAATCCATAAATATTTACACCTGTAATTCGCAACTTAATCCTCCATTTTATTTTGACTCATGGTCTTCAATACATCTTGTTTTAATTTGTTTAAAAAATCTTCCTCTTGCAATAAATCTTTGATGGGAGTTACTTGTTGCAACTTTCCCAATTTGTCCGCAATATTATCGGCTGTAAAAATTTTCTGGGCTGCCTGCTGCCAAAAGGCTTCATCAAGGGATTGATAAATTGTTTGCGAGTTAATCTGCGGCACTAGACGGTAAATATAATTAAAATGATCAGAAGTAATCTGCTGTTGTAAACTAGACAATAATTCACCTGAATTAACTAATTTTTGCAAGTCGGGATCTAAAAATTCAAAATTCTCTAAAGTAAGAGTAAGCAAAGAATTATTTTTGTTTGCTATTTTTTGTTTTATTTTGGTTAATAGATCATCCAGATTAGTAACATTTTGTACGTCTAAGCAGCAATTATTCCAAATAATACGGGCAATGGGACGAAATTCGACTGTAGTGGTCTGTCCATCCCACTCTACTAAATAATACCCTTTAGCCCCGCTTTCTTGCTGCTGACGTCCTTGTAAATTACCCGGATAAATGATATAAGGTTTTTTACATAAAATTTGTTGTTGATGAATATGTCCCAAAGCCCAATAATCATAGCCTTTATTCTGTAAATCCTGCAAAGTAAAGGGTGCATATGGATCTTGTTGAGCTACACCTAATTGACCATGCAAAATACCGATTTGATAGTCCACATTGGATAAACGTGGCGGAAAATTCTGGGCCATATCTTGATAGATATGGTTTTTATCATAACTAAAACCACTAATAGCAATTCGTTGGTTTAAACCCAAATCCCAAGTTATAGTAGTAATCTCGGGACCAAAAACAAAGACATTACTTGGATACGTAATAACCGCTTTTGATGGGGTCCAATAATCATGATTTCCAAAAACAATCAAGACTCGAATATTTTTTTGCACCAGTTGCTTAAATTTAGCCTGTAAATAAAGTTGCGCCTGTAAATTGCGCTGCACATTATCAAACAAGTCACCCGCAATAATAATAAAATCTACTGCAAAATTGATGGCATCGGCTATTAATTGATCAAAAGTTTGATAAATTGAATTGACTACGGACTCTTTGATTGCCGCCGGCAAATAAGTTAACCCCTTAAACGGACTGCCTAAATGTAAATCAGCTGTATGAATAAATTTCATCTAATACCTCGATCACAGCTACACTACTGTCAAAAATTTTCTATTCTAAAACACAAAAAAGACGACACTTAACATAAGTATCGCCCCAATTACAATCATCCCTGATATATTTCAGCCACAGGTTTAGAAATTATCTTATTTAATTCTTCCATCATAGCATTCACTTTTTGTTCTTGCTCCATTAAATTTTTCACGGAATCAAATTTAGACAATTGTGTGGAGAGATCCTGTAAATTCTTAATTTCCTCATCGGTGATTTGTTGACCACTTAATTCTTTTTGTTGATAATCCAATTGCATCTTTTGTAATTTTTGAAAAAGGCTATAAGCCATAGCGTCGGCTTTCATCTGACTGAAAGCACCCTGTAATCCCATAATTTCTGGAGTTTGACGCAATTCATTCTCCAATTGGTTGGCAGTGTCATAAACGT
Organism: Bombilactobacillus mellis; assembly: GCA_013346905.1. GTDB lineage: Bacteria > Bacillota > Bacilli > Lactobacillales > Lactobacillaceae > Bombilactobacillus > Bombilactobacillus mellis_A. The sequence goes on along the minus strand of JAAEDX010000001.1, from coordinate 666,200 downwards.
TGATCATTGATTATATTCTCCTTTTTAATGTCCTATAAAACCTTTGATTTGATTATACCATTGACTGACTCCCTGGCGAGTATTATTAAAATTATTAATGGTATCTTCCACTTTTTTCCGCATTTCTCCACTAAAGTTGTTAAACCAATCTTGCGGTGAATTATGCTGATTACGTTCCGCAATTACGGCAGCATCTTCCACTTGAAAAGCAGTATTTTTAGTGTGCGGTAAAATAGTTTCCAATTCATTTTTAAATAACGGAGCAATTCCTTGCTCATTACTATCCTGCAAAAAATGATTTTGATCAGTTTTATCAAAGCCAATCCAGGTAGCAACTACAATGTCCGGCGTATATCCTACTACCCATTGGTCTTTAGTGCCAGAACCATATTCAGCCGGCACTTCAGTGCTACCAGTTTTTCCGGCTAAACGATAACCATTAGGTTTAGCATATTGTCCTGTACCTTGATCAAAGACCCCTAACATCAAACTCGTCATCGTTTTAGCAGTAGACTTACTCATGATTAATTTCGGTGTATCATTATGATTTTGGGCAATCACTGCTCCAGTAGCATCAACAATCTTTGTAATAAAATGGGTATTAGCTAAGCGGCCTTCATTAGCAAAGGCAGTATAAGCACGTGCCAGTTGATAAGGGGTCAAACCCGTTTGCAACCCGCCCAAGGCTAAGGCTAAATTGTGGTCAGACTTCGGCACTTTAATGCCAAAGTTCTCCATGGCGGCTACACCTTTGTTAATTCCAATTTTGTCTAATAACGCAACTGCCGGAATATTTTCACTTTGGGCCAACGCTTGATAAAGAGGGATTTCATCAGAAATTGAGCCGTCAGCATTAGTAGGAGTATAATGATTTTTACCAAAGCTGGTTACTTGATTAGGCAACATGGAATCTAATTTATATCCCCGCTCAATGGCAGGAGTATAAACTGCCAAAGGTTTGATAGTTGAGCCCGGTTGCCGATTCATTTGCGTTGCGCGATTTAAACTACGAAAAGCATGATGGCCGCGCCCTCCTACTACAGCACTCACACCGCCATTTTTGGGATTCACAGCAATGGAAGCGCCCTGAGCTAACGTGCCATCAGCAGCGTTAGCCGGAAATAAATAATCATTATCAAAACTGGCCTGCATTTTTTGTTGGACAGTCTGATTTAAAGAAGTATAGATGGTATAGCCCTTATTTAAGATATCCGACTCCGATAAATGATACTTGGTTTCTGCTTCAGAAATCACCGCATCGAAATAAGAAGGATAACGATAACCATTTTGTTTTTGGTAACCATTAGTAATAGTTAAAGGCGCTTTTTGTGCCAATTGCATTTGCTGAGATGTTAATTTATTATTATCCCGCATTAATTGTAAAATTAAATTGCGCCGTTGCTTGGAATTTTGGGGATTACGAATTGGATCATAAAAGCTGGGATTGCGCAACATGGCCGCCAAAGTAGCAGCCTGACTGGAATTTAATTCACTTGCATCTTGAGCAAAATAGCGCTGGGCAGCATCTTGCACACCCCAGACGCCATTGCCAAAATAGGAATTATTTAAATACATTGATAAAATATCTTTTTTACTATAAACGTGGTTAATCTCTACTGCCAAAAAAAACTCTTCCGCTTTTCGCACTAGGGTCTGTTTCTGCGTTAATAATGCATTTTTTGCCAATTGTTGGGTAATAGTGCTTCCGCCACCGCTGATTTGATGATGTAAAATAAAACTCAAAGCACTACGCGCATAACCACGAATACTAAAACCATAATTGCTCCAAAATGTGCGATCTTCTGTCGATATCACAGCATTTTGCATTTCCGGGGAAATCCGCTCTAAATTAACATAGGTACCTTTTTGGGCATACAACGATCCGGCCTTGTGTCCGGAATCATCCATAATTGTCGTTGTTGTTTGTAATGAGGCCTTTAAATTAGCGATATTGGCTGTTTTCGCCCGAAAAGTCAAGATGACGCTAAAAACTAAAAAGAAACTTAAAAAGGTTAAAAGCAGCCACCGCCACAAGTGATAACGTCTGAAAAAATAGTGGACAAATTGTCCTAACTTAGAGAACCATTTTTTTAAATATTGTTGCAAACTTAGTTTTTCATTATGTTTCATAGTTAATATTTTACCATAAAAAGGAGTCAATGCCGTGTTCTTAGAACGTCACTTCATTATTAAGGATTTACCTAATCCTCTAACAATTCGTACTGCGCTTAAAAAATGGTATTTACCCCGCAAATGGCAGCACGAATTACGGAGTCAACGCCGCATTCTTATTAACCACCAATATCGCCCCTTTAATACTCTTTTAGATAATGGTGATCAAGTAGACTTAAGCTTAGACCTCAATTATAAAAATCAAAACTATTTAGCAGCGGCTCAGTGTGATTTCTCTGTCTGTTATGAAAATTCCGATTTGTTGGTCATTGATAAACCAGCAGGTATTAAAACCCACCCTAATCAACCGCAGGAAAACGACACTTTGTTCAACCAAGTTCGAACCTATCTCGGATTTAATCCGCTCATGATTCATCGTCTTGATAAAATGACCAGCGGCCTGATTATGATTGGTAAAAATCCGCTTATTATTCCAATAATGAATCGGCAGCTATCACAAAAAATAATGTCTCGCAATTACCTCGCCGTCACTCAATATAATCCTCAAGCAGCCAGTGTTGGCTCTATTAAACGACCTCTCGGCCACGATCTGCTTGATCACAGAAAAAGGCAGATTAATTCTCAGGGCCTTTTTGCTTGGACAGATTATCGAATTATTCAACATAATCAAAAATATGCTTTACTGCATCTGCAATTGCATACCGGACGCACTCACCAAATCCGCGTTCATCTGCAATCTATTGGTATGCCAATTTTAGGTGATCCACTCTATGGAACAACAAGTAAGCGCATGTATCTTCATGCCTATCAATTAAAATATCAAAGACCGTTTTCTCAAGACTTTCAGACCGTTACTATTTCTATTCCCGCTGACTTTTACCAACTAACTAGTTAAAATAAGATCGTACCTGAGCAGCAGTAGGAATAGACGGCTGAGCCCCCAATTTTTGAACCGCCAAAGATGAAGCTCGGTTAGCGTATAAAGTTGCCGCTTCTAAGTTACTAAAATCAGTTTTTAAAACTGCTCCCAAGGCGCCAATAAAAGTGTCGCCAGCCGCAGTCGTATCCACTGCTTTAACTTTAAATGCGTCGACAAATTGGTCAATCTTGTTTTGATTATCATAAATATAAGCACCCCGAGCTCCTACCGTAATAATTGTCCGAGCACAGCCCTGCTTTTGGAAAAAGGCAGCGGCCTGACGCATCGAATTTAAGTCCGTAACCGAAACATTACTTAACGCTTGAGCCTCTGTTTCATTAGGACAGATTAAATCTGTAGCCGCTAATAATTGGTCGGAAATTTGATCCAGTGCAGGAGCAGGATTTAAAATAGTTTTGACCCCAACACTATGAGCATAAACAAAGGCTGCAGTAGTAACTTCTACTGGCGTTTCAAACTGACTAATCAAAAAATCTGCTTCTTTAATTATGGAATGAGCATTTTCTACATCGGTTAGTGATAAATTTTGATTAGCCCCACCGTAAACTAAAATACTATTTTGACCAGTAGTCGTTTGTAATAAAATATAAGCCTGTCCGGTATCTTTTTGGTGATCAACCACAATATGGTTCGTCTCGATATGATCTTTTTTGAGAGTTTCCAGTAAAAAATCACCCGTCTCATCTTGACCCACGCGCCCGATAAAAGCGGTCTGAGCTCCACCAGCCCGAGCGGCAGCCACTGCTTGATTAGCACCTTTACCTCCGGGTGCAGAATTTTTTCCTTTCATACTCAAGGTTTCTCCGGGTTGCGGTAAACGGGAGATTTGCAGAATTGAATCTAAGTTTAAACTACCTAGAATAACGATTTTATTAGTCACTTTATTTACTTCCTTATCTTAATCTAAAGCTGATTGATTTTAGCCTACCATAGACAACTTTATTAAACAATTAACATTAATAGTTCCAGGTCAAATATTTTCCAGTCAACATAAAAACATTTATTTTAATTTTTAACCAAAAAAATACCTCATGATTACACCAGTAATCACGAGGCCAGATTAACTTACTTAATCACCTTACATTTCATCTGGCGCTTGAACGCCTAACAGCCGTAAAGCTTCTTTTAAAACAATTGCTACGGCTTGAACTAAATTTAAGCGGGCTGCTAACTGGTCATCATCAACTAATACTTTAGTCTGTGCGTAGTAATGATTAAAAGATTTTGCTAAATGCAAAGCATATTTAGCAATTACTGAAGGCTCCCTTAACTGTGCTGCCTGCTGTACGGTTTCTGGGAAATTAGCCAAATGTTTTAAAATGTCCCAAGTAACATCATCTACATCAGTATCAAATACCGCCGCTTCATCTTGAGCTTGGGATCCAGCCTTGCGCAAGATGCTCATTGCCCGGGCATGAGTATATTGGACGTAAGGCCCAGTTTCACCTTCAAAACGGACCACATCTTCCAAATTAAAATCAAAGCTATCAGTACGATTATTTTTTAAATCATGGAAAATAACCGCACCTACACCTACAGCATGAGCCACCTGCTCTTTATTAGTCAAAGTAGGATTCTTTTCTTCAATTTGTTCTTGGGCTAACTGAACTGAATCATGTAAAACATTTTCCAGTAAAATCACCCGACCTTCTCGAGTCGAAAGTTTTTTCCCGTTAGTAGTAATCAAACCAAATTTAATATGTTCAATATCTTTGGCCCAAGTAAAGCCCATCTTTGCCAAAACTGCTTTTAATTGTTCAAAATGATTGCTCTGTTCACTACCTACCACATATAAAGATTTTTTAAAATGATAAGTCCGTTTACGATATAATGCTGCCGCTAAGTCCCGTGTAATATACAAGGTAGCTCCATCGGATTTCTTAATTAGTGCTGGCGGCATATCGGGACCTAAATCAACAATTTCAGCGCCCTTACTTTCTTGTAACAAGCCCTTATGTTCCAATAAGTCTAAGATTTCATCCATTTTATCATTATAAAAAGCTTCTCCATTATAGGAGTCAAAGGTTATCCCTAGTTCATCATAGATTTTCATAAATGATTTCAAAGATTCAGAACGGAACCACTGCCAAAGTTGTGTAGCTTCCTCGTCACCATTTTCTAATTTTTTAAACCATTCCCGTGCTTCTTCATCTAATTCAGGATGTTCTTTATCTAATTTATGAAATTTTACATAATATTTTTGTAAATTAGTGATAGGATCCTTTTTAACGTCGGCTTCCGAACCCCATTTTTTATAGGCAACCATTAATTTGCCAAATTGTGTTCCCCAATCGCCCAAATGATTAATTTTAACAGGGTGATAATTTAATTTATTTAAAATCAAGGCAATGGAATTGCCAATAACAGTCGAACGCAAATGCCCCATCGACATCGGTTTAGCAATGTTAGGAGATGACATATCTATTGGTATATATGCATTTTCCCCAATAGAAGAACTCCCAAAATTATTTTTTTGCTCCATAACTTCTTTAATAGTTGTTGAAGCGATATCTTTTCTTTGTAAAAAGAAATTAACGTATGGACCTTGAGCACAAACTTGAGTAAATTGGCTGCTATCCACAACCTTAGCCAAGTTTTGGGCAATTTCTACTGGTGCTTGATGTAATTGTTTAGCCAAACGAAAAGTGGGAAACGCAAAATCACCTAATTGGGAATTTTTAGGTATTTCTACCATTTGTTGCACTTGTTCTGGACTAATTGTTAAATTGCCTACATCTTTCAACGAATTATAAATAACCTGTTGAACCAATTGTTGAGCCTGATTAATTTTCAAATTTTACTTCCTCCTTAACAATTTAAAAAAAGTCCCTTTCAATAAATTATGAAAGAGACGAGAAAACCCGCGGTACCACTCTAGTTGATTAGTAATAATCCACTTGAACTAAAAAATATTATAAAAAATACAAAGACGCGACGGTATTAATTAGGATCAGTTCTCACTCTCCTGACCTCACTGTCACTACAACTAACTTAACACTTTATTTCTTTGCGAATTCATCATAACCGAAAATCCAATTCTTTGCAACTTTTATTTAATTCTCTGCACAATAGCATACTTAACCGCTAAAAAGTTCCAAGATTTTTTTAATTTAAATTGTTGGGCATGTGTAATTTTCGTTTTATAAGATTGAAAATCACTCTGCCAGCTTAAGTCTGAATAAGGAATAACTACAAAATCATGGAGTTTAATTTTGGATAAGTGCTGATAATCCACCAAATTACCGTAACGAACTTTAGGAGCCTGTCCCTTGCCCTGATCACTTAACTGAGCATCCTGAGGCGGGCTAACAGGATTTATTGTTTTAAAAAAAACAAAAATATTACTTAGGCCACTAATATAAAAATCATGCTGTGGATTATTTTGTGTCATTGTGACTAAGGGTTTAATATCTTGTAATCTGACACTGGAATAATCATTTTTGATTCCATAATTAAAATAGTTATTTTGTCGTTTAAACCCTCCATAATAACTATTAATAAACAGTGCAAATACTATTAAAGGTATACCCACTAATAGCAGCTTAAGTTTTTGCTTGTTTAAATTATCCCAAATAAGCATTGCCCCAATTCCTAATAAAGATATTAATGGACAATTCAAAGCATTCCAGTGATTGTAATTGGGTTTCACAATAAACATCAAAGGTACAAAAGCTAAAATACTCAAATTCATTAAATTTCGCCAGAGTGCAAGCGGTTGATTTTTGACTTTTCCCCAAGCTCCAACTGCAGCAACAATGAAAAATGGTGGAAACATTATTCCATAAGGCTGGATAGAATTCCAAGGTGAATTATCAGATCCACAAAGATATTGTTTCCAACCTAAAAGACAGTTATTAATCATTGTTAAAAATACATTGCCATTATGAAAATTAATTAAAGAGGCAATACGATTTCCGGGTAACGGGGGTAATGTCAGCCAAAGAAATTTTTGCGCTGTTAGTAACTTTTTTATATTAACCTCATAGGCAAAAATAATCAGTGGTAACACTAACAAACCTATCAGGAAACTCACAAATAAAATTTCTCTTAATGAAAGGAACTTTTGCCGCCACAAATAGCCAAATAATAAGATCAAAAATATCGGTAAATATAACCAAAAAGCTACATAACCATAGGCTGTTAAAGCAATTACCAATAAACTTAAAATTAGACCCAATTTTGATTTTAAAATAGTTAAACTGACAGCAATACCCATTACACCAAACATAAAAACAAGCGGAGCAATATTACAATCCAAGACCCAGCGTGCAGAAAGATAAATCCAGGGTGCTGTAATTAGGGACAATTCCATTAATAAACCGGCGATTAACTTTTTAGTAAATATAACGATTAAAACGGTCAAACTCAGAATTAATAGTAAATTAATTAGCAGAAAAGGAAAACGCCATGTGGCAATGGAAAAACCAAATATTTTTAACCACGGGATAATAAACCAGCTTCCTAAAATCGATTGTCCCCCGTAAGGTCCTTGAAAATATACTGGATGATAATATCCGTGGGTATCACAGCCATAACGGATAATACTATTAATCTCATTAACATAAGCACTTTCATCAATAAAAAGCCCTGGCTGTTGATGATACTTATAACACAGGAGCATAATATAAATGCCAAAGAAAAAAATCATAAAGAAAAATAACAGTCTCTGTCGTTTGGGGGCTAGTAATTGCTTCATAATTAATTTAACAACTCCTAACAAGCTCTATCATACATTTTGTAGAAATCCTAAACTAGCAATAAGTACAATCTGATGATAAAAAAGAAAAATTATGATTTCTTTTACCATTATGGCAAAAAAAGATGGAAATTTCACCCACTTCAAAATTTCCATCGCTTTTACTTATTTAAAGCGGATGACGAGAATCGAACTCGCGACGCCAGCTTGGGAAGCTGAAGTTTTACCACTAAACTACATCCGCAAAACACAAATACTATTATACACAAAAATAAGCATTTTTGCTGAATTTTTTTATTTTTTTTGTAATAATATTAATGTTATGATAAAAATAAGAAAAAACCCATACTTAAAAAAAACAGGACGTTTTCTCAGTATTTTAGTGGGATTAGAATTAATAGCCATCAGTGTCTCGATATTTTTTGCTCCACATAAGATCGCAGCCGGAGGAGCTACCGGTATTGCCATTTTAGTTAAAGAATTGTTAAATGTTCAAATGCCACTTACCTTACTGGTATTTAATATTTTTATGTGGATTTTGACTATGATATTTTTAGACAAAGCTCAAGCTGCCAAAATTACCTTTGGCAGCATTGTTTTGCCCATCTTTTTAGCTATTACTCTCAACACTAAAGTTATTCAGGATGCACTATTATCGGATATTATTGGAAGTATTCTTTTTGGCCTGGGTCTGTCTATTATCTATCGTATGGGATCTTCCGCGGGTGGTACTACGGTTCCACCGATGATTCTTAATAAATACTTTCATATTCGGAATGCTAATAGTTTATTTGTGATCGATGGCATTGTGTGTTTAGGAAATATTTTGGTTTCGGGTTGGGAACAATTCTTTTTAGCTATTCTTTCAGTCGGTATTTCAACTATCGTTTTAAACTATGTCCAAACAGGTCTCGATAAAAAATTAATTGTTTATATTATGAGTGAAAACAAACTAGAAGAAATTAAAGCTAAACTAACTTCTCAAATGGAAATTGGCAGTACAGTTTTTGACGTTCGCGGTGGCCATTCTAATCAACCAAAAGAAATGCTGATGCTCGTAGCAGATACCCAAAGTTATGGTTCCATTTTAGATATCATTTATGATATCGATCAAAATGCATTTATTTTAACCGATAGTATCGCTGAAGTTCACAATGGCAGTTTTTAAAATCAAAAAAAAGTGACCCCCTTTTGCTGGGGATCACTTTTTATTTACTAATATTAATTTAATAACTGTCTTTGAGCTTTTTGAGCAGCTACATTAATCACATTCCAAGGACGATCATATCCAGGCTGGAAGAAGAAATCAGCATAGGCTAAATCATTAACTGTCAAATGTTGCTGAATTGCTAATGAAATCGTATTAATATCAGCTGTAACATCTGCAATTGACATAATCTGAGCTCCTAAAATGCGACCATCTTCAGGAGCATAGGTTAATTTGAATTGAACCTTGGCGTTTTTCTCTGCCGGCACAAAAGCGGGACGATAAGTATCTTCCAGATAAACTGAAGCTACCTTAGTTTGATAATTTTCAGCAGTAGCATCTTTAATACCGGTTGAAGCAAAATGATAGTTGAAAACTGACAGTGCAGAAGAACCGGAAACTGCTGGAGTGGGTTGCGTAGCTTCATTCAAATTTTTAACTGCGTAACGCCCTTGACGACGGCTATTAGTAGCTAAAGCAATCTTTGCAGTTTTTCCTGTTGGTGCAAATTTAACCAAGGTTGCATCTCCAACAGCAAAAATATCAGGTTGACTGGTTTGTTGATATTCATCAGTTTTAATAGTTTTATCAGGATTTAATTGTAAAGTATCTGCCAACCACTCTGTATTGGGTTTAACTCCTACAGCTTCAATTACTAAATCTGCTGCATAAGTATTTTTATCAGTTTCGACTTGAGTAACTTTACCATTCTCACCTACAAATTTTTGCACACGCTCTCCTAAGGCCAAAGTTACATTATTGTTTTCTAGTTCATCAGCAAGCACATCTGTAAACTCTGAATCCAAATAAGTGCCCAAAATTCGTGGTAAAACATCAATTACAGTGACTTTTTTGCCTGCTTTAGCAAAAGCTTCGGCAGCTTCAATCCCAATATAACCAGATCCGACAACGACTACATTTTTAATCAGCGGCTCTACACTGGCCCGCTTTAACTTCATTGCCCAATCTCGGCCACGCATAAAATAAATATTATCTAAATCTTTTCCAGTGACATTTAATTCGATTGGAACTGCTCCCGTACTAATAATTAATTTGTCATAGGTTTCAGTTCTGGTAGAATCATCAACCAAATTGTGCACAGTTACTTGATGTTGTGCTGGATCAATGGCGGTTACATCTTGTTGAACAAAAACATGAACTCCTTTTTTCTCCATTCCTTCTTTGGTAGCATAACGAACTGTATTAACATCTTTTACGACACCTTCGAGATAGAGCTGCATCCCACAAGAAAGAAACGAAATGAAATCGCCCTTTTCGTACCATTGAATTTCGGCATCAGGATAATCTTGTAATAGCTCTTGAACAGCTTCAAAACCACCATGCGATGAACCAACTACAATAACTTTCATAAAATATAATCCTCCTTTTTTCTGCATCTACATTATAATCATTCTAATATAGAAATACAATAGGCGATTTGCAGATAAAAATTTAGTCAAAAAATTTGTGGAAATTTTACTATTTGAAAGATTGGACAATAATGTCAAATGTTAGTAGCAAAATGTGATTTTTTGTGCAATTAACCTGTTTAAATACCCGTATTTAGACACTTATAACAAATCTTATATATTATCAAATTTTGGCACAACTTTTAAGAATTAAAACAAGTTATAAATAAAGAAACATTTAAATATTATAGGTATAGCCTAATTTTTTGTATTAGATTTGCAACTTAATTTCGTATTAATTGAATTTTTTGCAAGTTTAATTTATCATGAAGTAGGTTTCTAAAAAATATAATTATTGGAGGTAGAAAAAATGAAGTTAAAGATTTTATCAACAAAAATTGTGGAACTAACATTGTTACCGTTCGCAATAAGCGCAGCTACCTAAAGCTTACTACCGCAATCATTGAGAAGCCAGTATCAATGACATAAACGGTAAAAACAAGTATCCAGTATATTGTTATTTATTATATTAGTAGTCAAGCAGCGATTAACATAAATTTTTAAATTTTTGGTTATGAAGAAAATAGTTGCCAAGTAATTGCTATTATAAATTAATTATTATTTCTATAACTTTAATTACAACTTTTTACCTTATAGATTTGATAATAATTTTGTGTTATACGGAATTATTTATCAACCTTTTTATAATTCTAATCTATTGGGCAGCCAGTAAAAACCATAGTATTTGAGGGAGAAAATGAAGTTACAATTTTTATCTACAGCAATTGCGAATCTAGCATTATTACCAATTGCAACAACCATAATTACTTAAACAGCCAGAGATGTGATCGTTGTTTATAAGCCAGTAGTAGCGATCCAAACAGTAAAATTAATTGCAATTGTTAGTCATAATGTTAGCAGCCAAGCAACAACAAAAAGAGGCGCTCAGGTTGATGCTTCAGATGATATTTCAGGTAGTATAAGCAATTGCTCAAGATAGGATTATATTTGCAATACTACATATTCATTCGAAAAGATGAAAATTATACAAGGGCGTATTCTATCATATTGTTGGTGCTCTTGGTTCCGCTAGCTGGATTGATAGCTTCGTCCGATTATTTTATTAATAAATATAAATTAATATATCTAAAAAGCCCCTACTTGGGGGGCTTTTTGTTATCCTGTATTATTTAATTTTTAAAAAGTTAATTATATAGTATATGCAATAACGTAACCAATAAACTATTTATCATATGTCCAAAACAAGACATCTTAATATCTTTAGTCTTTAAATAAATTAAGCCAAAGCTTAATAAAGGAATAAATAAAGACAATCCATTAAAAGAGAATATTGAAAATCCATGTGCAAATAAAAATAACAATGTAGTTATAAAAACATTAATATACATATTTAATGACTTGAGAATTACTCCTTGGATAATACTTTGAAATAATAATTCTTCCAAGATGGGCCCAACAATTACTAAATGTAATATTAAGATAATTATTAAAGGACTGTGAACATGTAATAGTTTGTCAGAGAAGTTATCCGCCGGTTCGGAAGGAGTAGTTATATGAAATATATAATTACCAATATATAAAATAACAGTTTCTAAAAATATAGCTATTATTTCAATAATAATTACAAATTTGACATTTGATATTATAATCTTTGGTTCTAAAATATTTTTGCCATTTATTTTTATATAACTAATATAAGTTAATAAAAAAATAACAACGAAGAAAATTATATAAAAAGAAAAGTGTGAAATTATATTTATTTTATCAATAGTTTCATTATTTAAGGGGCGCGCAAATAATGAAGGTATTTGTATTATAAAAAATAATATTAAGGCGACTAATAATTGGATAACAAAATTTACACTCTTTTTAAAAGCCATTATTTTCCTACCTTTTAAAAAATCGGTGAAAGTGATTAAAATTTTTATTTTTTTCTCTTCTTAATTATTTTATATAAGTCGTAAACTGTATATGCTATTAGTAAAATGAATACAGTATTGTATAAAATTCTTGGCATATTAGTAAAATTAAATATAGGCTTAGTAATATTTAATCCACAAAACGCAATAAATATAAAGCCTATGATTATTTTGATAATAAATTGTGCCTTTGTTTGCTTAGCATCCTTATCTGTCATTTTCTGATCCTCCTTAATTCTATTTTGTTTATAGTACTATATTAATTCGTTTTATTAATTTTTAAACATTTCTTTTTAATATATAAACGTCACGTATTCCCTTTAGCAACTTATATGAATCCTTAATTGGAAAACTTATCCTTCCATTTTCAAAAACATCTAGAGTAATTCATGTAATTATGGGAATGTGATTTATTTCAGTGTAATAATAAAACACTAATATATATTAGCTTGTCATTTTAATACCGATAATACTAATCACCAATAATACAATGAAAATAATAGTCGTTACTGATAATTGATCTTTAAAAATAAATACACCAACCAAAATTGAACCCACTGCTCCAATACCTGTCCAAACTGGATAAGCAATGCTTAGATTCAAATGTTTAGTAGCTTGTGCCAAAAAACAAAACTTAATATCATCCCGATAATTGTCAAAATAGAAAAAATTAATTTACTAAAGCCATGACTTAATTTCATAGTAGTTGCCCAAAAAAATTCAAAAAAGCCAGCAATCAATAAACTAATCCAACTCATAAAAAGATCCCTTCAAAAAAAGCAATTAACAACTCTCACGTTGGCCTAAGAGAATTGGTAATTGCTTTAGCGTCCGGCGACGCAAATTATATTTTTATTTCTTTCTTATGATATAAATTATTAATGTCTAAATTTCAAGAACTCTATCCATTTAAAAATCAATATAATTCAGTCAAGTCTACCAAAACTATGATTGATTTTACTTTTTATTATCAACATCCTTCTTCTGATTGCTAACCTTTCTTATTTTTCTAAAAGCAAAGTAATATGTCTGAAGCAAAAATCCATTATTCCTAATCATTTTTGTTCCACCACATAGAGGGATTGATATAAGTTAATTATCTGTTCATTTTGAACAAAATAAAAGGCTATGTACATGAAGTACATGACCTAAAAAATAATCGTTAAATATAATTCTGAACTGGTTAATATTCATAAAACCCTTTGACTTATTTACTCCCAAAAAATAATTGCTGGATTTTAACTGATTCCTTAGTTTTACCCATCATCTCACAGAGAGTGGCAATTGTTGCACCCGATCTGTTACTGCTATCAGTCAATAAAAAGCCACGATAGATGTGCTCAACTGGTGCTATACTTCGAATGGCATATCGAAAGAAACTCGAACAACCAATAATTGCTTCAGATTGCTGTTTGTGATTATCTCCGACCATTTATTTTTACCAACTTGGTGATAATCACATCTAAAACAATCAAAGCAGCAATTAAAATACCCATATACTCCAAAATAGTCATATTTGTAAAATGTGTGCCATTGGGAAACCGTAACAAGACTCCATAGTCGATTTCATAGTTGGTTCGAATCTGAATAGGTGCGTTTTTGAACACTTCACTTAAAGAATTTTTCATAATGAGTTGCTTAATTGCTGAATTTATCGGTGTTAAGGGAAACCATGTAATAATATTTTTAATAGAAGTCGAAACAGAGCCAATAGAAATATAAACCCCTGTTAAAAAACCAATTGCAGTTCCAATAATCGTACTAAATGATGCAAATTGGGAGTTAGTTCTAATTAAATACATAATTGGATAGACAATTAATAATGAAAGAGTAGATGAAACTATAATTAACAACATAACTTTTAGTGTTGTTGTCCATCCTATTAATAACCCCGTTCCACCAATAAGCACCACAATCGATATCGCATATAACATAAAAGTAATTAAAGATCCAATCAATATCGCAGCAATCATATAACTGATTTCAATTTTAATTGGACTAAGTAGCGTGAGCATAAAATCATCAACTCTATGATGTTGTCGATCATCCACAGACACTCCGTATGCACCCAGAGTTGCCGACATACTAGTAATTGTTACTAGTCCCGAAACAAGCCAGTAATTTACCATTGTCACAACATTTGATGGTGCATTCTTTACATTCATTGCTGCTTTGATACCATCAATTTGCATTTGGCCTAAAAAAACTTTATATAAAATCAGCAGAATGAGCACAGACAAAAGCGAAAGAAAAAATGCCATTCGATCTCGTACAAAGACTTTCATATTTCTTTTAATTAATGCCAGCATTGGTCTTTCCTCCTTCGATAGCACTGCCTTCATCGTCTAGCAAGTTTAGATAAGCCCTTTCCAAGGTAGCATGATACACTTGGAAATCCTTAACTTTTGCTACTTTTTTAATCTCTGTTAAAAGGTCAATCATTTCTGAAGGTTCTTGAATTGACACTGTTAATCGTGTGTCCTTCAAGTCCTTGCTATACTGATACTTACCATCCAACCGACTCAAAACCGTTTTAACATCACTAAGATCATTTATTTTTATTGAAAGTTGTGTTTTAGAGTGATCTTTTATAAATTGATCAACATCTCCGGTATAAAGAACATTTCCCTTTAAAACTACGGAAATCTGATCACAATCTGACATTTCTTCCAGATAGTGGGTCACCAAAATCACAGTAAGGTTATTTTCATTATGAAATCTAGAAATGGCTTGCCACATTCCTGACCTAGTTTGTGGATCCAAACCTGTTGTTGGCTCATCAAGTATTAAAACTTTTGGATCATGTAACAGTGACCTCACGACTTCACACTTACGTTTTTGGCCACCGGACAAAACTGAATATCGCTGTTTTAAAATGCCCTCAATATTAATATAACCATTCAAAAAATTAATCCTATCATTAATATCTTTCTTGCTCATACCATACATTTTCCCTCTGGACATGAGATTTTCATAAACTGTCAAGAGAGGATCTAAGTGGTTTTCCTGAAATACAACACCAAGAGCATTTTTTATTTCTAATTTGCTGAGTTTATCATCGTCATTGATCCAATCACAATTGCCACCGTCTGCCGAAATGTTACCAATCATTATATTAATTAATGTTGATTTCCCGGCTCCATTAGGACCAATGATGCCGTAGAATTTACCCCCTTCAAAAGTCAGATTTACATCATGTAGGACATAAGACCCAGAAAATCTTTTTGAAACATTCCTAACTTTTATTTCCATATTTGGATCACCAGAATCCTTCCATTGGCTTCTATTTTATTATTTTGATTGATAATCTTTTGCGTTGTTGGTGTAGCTGTCTGTGACGTGTTTGCTGCCTTAGTTGACTGCTGTGGTAACAAGAATCTCCAAGCTAAGCCTAAAAAAGCTCCCACCATAGTTAGGCGCTTACTTATTTGATACATTGCCCTTTCTCCTTTAATATGTAATATGATTTTAGTATAGTTCTAAATTGGAAAAATTCAATATAAAAAAGGCCATGTACTAAATAGCATGGCTGTAAAAAAGGTTTATTCATTTGAACACTTGTTTCTTATCAAATAAAAGTGGTATGTTTAATTGATCAAATATTAATAATAAATATCTACCGTTTGATCTTGGGTATTACCATCCACTATTTGTTTATCTACTTTAGATGAATTGAAACATCCAATATCTTGATTGGGAGTATTAAATTCTTTCCAATAATCCTTTGACCATTCGCTATAATTTTTAGTTCCGTCATTATTAACAATCACTTGTCTATGAATCGTGGCCTTTTGAAAAATTAAAGGTCTTCATTTCGGAAATATAAGTAACGGGTGCTGTTCTAGTTATATTTTTCATTTCCTACTTATATATAAATCAATTTTCATATTTATTAAATATTAACTTTCTTGAATAATTTTATTTTTTTCAATAATTCTATGTATCATTACTATCTTAGTGTCTTTTAAGATACTGAATTTGTTATAATTAGTGTAGCTGGTGATACATAGCATAACAAGATGATAATTTAATATTTTTAATGGAGATAATAGGAATGATTGATTTAAAAGTAAGAAGAGAAAGCTTGGGCTTATCACAAGAAAAAGTGGCAAGAAAAATTCATGTCACAAGAAGCACTGTCTCTAAATGGGAAAAGGGAAATATTAAGAACATGAAGCGTGACAAAATAAGAGGTTTGGCCCAGGTGCTCAAAATAAACCCTTTATTATTAGGTATAAATCCTTCAGAAAAAGATCAAGAGTCACAATACAATTATTTTGATGTTGGCTTATCTGCAGAGATTTTATCTAAAGACGATCTCTTTCAATCTATTGATACAAAACAGATAACCCTTCCAGATGCAATTATGGGAAAATTTGCTGGTAATCCCAATGTAATCATTAGTCGCATAAATAGTGAAGCAATGAATAGAGTCATTCCTAATGGATCATTAATCGTTATTCAAAAAGTAGACTCTCTTGAAGCTTTAAAAGATAACGATATAGTTGTTTATCAAGATGGCGAGTCAATATCAATTAAACAATTTTATAATAAAAAGAAAAAACATACTATCATTTTTACACCCGATTCCAATAATGATAGTTTTCACCCCCTGAGCTACTCCTATAATAATTTGTCCAATATAAAAATTATTGGTAAAATAATATTTAATATGGTCTCTATTTAAAAATTACATATATAGTAGTTTCAGTACACCTTTTTTCTAAAGAGGTTCATAAATGAATTCTGATTTAAAAAATATTATAGGTTCCAATATTCGATCATTTCGAAAAAAAAAACACCATGAAACTGTAACATCTTTATCAAAGATTATAGGAGTTTCCCAACCAACAGTTAGTGATTGGGAAACTGGTAAAAAAATGCCTCGTGCTGATAATATTAAAAAAATTGCAAATCATTGGCAGATAAGTACTTCACAACTTTTAACTAACTATCAAAAACTTAACAATCTTGACAAATTAATTGCTGACCATATTGACGATAATTTTACTACTAAAGAAATAAATGATATTTTGAATTATATTGACCTGATTAAAAGAGCTCATTAGAAGGAATAAATACAAATATTATTTCAACTATAGATAGCAGGTTTTGAAAAATGAGAAATAATTCTGAAATTATTGACTATATGAATAAAATTAGAGAACAGAAACATATGTCAATAAGTGAACTGGCAAGGAAAACAAATGTTGCTAAGTCCTCTGTTTCTTTATATTTTAATAAAACCAGGAAATTTCCACTAAATCGACTAGCCGCTTTTGCCAATGCATTAGGGACCTCACCAGAAAAAATATTGAATGTTACACCCACTAATGTTGACAGAGTTGTCAAGGTCCCTCTTATTGGAAGTATTACATATGATTCTACCATTACTACCAAATCAAATATAGATTCCTATCAAGAAGAAGCACCTACTAATCTTCCAAATCCCGATTGCTTTTTTCTGCAATGTAAAGACGATTCTATGGAACCTACCATTCCTAATCATGCATTGGTCTTAGTTAATCCGCAAAATAGCGTTGAACATGGTGAAATAGCAGCTGTTCTAATAGCCGGAGATGACAAACCTAAATTAAAGAGAATTAAATATCAAAATAATTTAGTCTTCTTAATATCAGATAATCGAGCATATGAGCCCATTGTTTTATCAAAAGATCTTCCAGGAAAAATAATTGGTAAGGCTATTCGTGTAAATATCAATTTATAGATTGCAATTTCTGTGGGAGACTATTATGAATAGGGAAAAGTATTTAAAAAATTTAATAGAAGCTAAATATGGGAATGTTAGAGCTTTTTCTGAACATATCAAGCTTCCATACACAACTGTGAGATCGATTTTAAGCCGTGGCCTCATAAATGCAAAAATGGGAAATATAATTAAAATATGTGATGGTTTAAGTATTTATCTTGAAGATGTAATTAATGTTAATAATTCTATAATTAATAAAATAACTACAACAGCAGTACAGCTTTCACCAGAAAAGCAGTATCAGCTTTATAATTATTCAATAAAACTATCTCATAGCGAAAATACTTTTGCCTGCACTAAAATTAGAACTTTAGGTGTTGTATCAGCAGAAACAGGTGAAATTCAAATTGGCGGAAATTAGCAGAAACAGTTAATTATTATGGCTCAGTGCCAGAGTATAATTATGTGCTAAAAGTTAATGGAAATTCTATGGCTCCCATATTAGAAGATAATCAAATTATTTTTGTTAAAAAGTTAGATGGAAATTATATTTACAGTGGTCAGATAGTTATAGCTCTTTTAAATGATCATGCGTTTGTTAAGAAGCTAGATATTGGAAAAGGAAGAATAAGTTTGATTTCATTAAATTCTGCATGTAATCCAGTTAATATCTCTAGAAACGATGAATTTATTATTCAAGGAATTGTAATTATTTAACTTTAAATAAAACCTTGATAACTATAGTAATATTTTTAATACTCTTTTTCTTCAATTTAGCTACTAATTGTAAAAATAACAATCTTGAATCGCTATTATCATATAGTTAACATTTATTAACCCGAAAATATATAAAATGTGAAATGCTTAGAAAAAATTATTTAAAGATGAACGTTAAATAGTGAATTAAAAAATCAATTTTTTATGTTTATATTCTCAAATATCTTCACAATAGTATAAAATATGCTACAATTTAGGTAAATAAAAAGAGTTGATGCTCAAACATCAACTCTTGAGTAGAGCCGCTTTAAAGGCGGTGGTGCTCATAATTATTATAAATTGATCTAATAATCGCTAGCTGTCCAGAGCTAAGGCGATTATTTTTTTTGGTAATTTTAATTACATCTACAATAAATTTGGCTATATTAATGCAAAATTACCAGCACTAAAAAAAACAAAAATAATTGTAGAGTATCACCTAATGTCAATTAGGATGCCTCCATGAATAGAATTTGCTGCTTTAGTTTTTACACCATAAGCACCACCTCCTATTAAGAGAGAGCCATCATCTTTAGCTTCTCTACTATATTGTTATAACAAAGATTAGATTAATTTTAGTAGAATTATTCAACTAACTCTGATTTAACTTGATAAACAATATAATGGTTAATTTTATACTTTTTACTAAAGAATAAGATCGATTTTTATTCTTTAAGTATAGTACTACAGCATGATAGGTTGTTTTTTTGGTGGATCAGCAGTATGAGCAGAATATTTCTACTGCTTACCAAATATGCCCTTTTTTTAGTGATTGCAATCCTTTCAAACTGACGTTGGCTAATTTTTTGCTGATCTTCTCCTGAAAAATCTGCCCATTGCTCTTTTATTTAAAGAATCGAGCTGCCTATCAAGATTTTTATTCAAGTAAGATACACGTGCATATCCAATTTAAAAATAAAATATCCTTTCAGTCACCTTTATCAGAAACTTTAGAATCATGTTTGCCTAAGAAAATACAGTGAGAGACTTCTAAAAATTCATTTACACAAAATTTTTGACAAACCCATTTTTCACTTTCATTTTTTCAATAAAAATATAATTATTTACTATTTAGTTAATTAATCAATGATTATACATTTAATAGTTAGCACATGTTCAGTACTTGAATTAAAATAAATCCTTATACCTCTTTAATTAAAAGAACAAAACCTATATATTTTACTTTAATATACTGACTGTTCTTTTAACCATATCTCAAATATTAACTTAGGACTGATACATATGAGGACAACTACTGCAGAAAGATTAAAGCAAATCATGAGTGAACGTAGTTTAAGGCAAGTGGATATTATTAAAAAATCGGTTCCTTTTCAGAAATTCCTTCATATTAAATTACGAAAAAGCGCTTTATCACAATATGTCAATGGCAAGCAATCGCCTGATCAAGATAAAATTTATTTATTGTCAAAGACATTAAAAGTTAATGAAGCGTGGCTAATGGGATTTGACATTTCCCCAGAAAGAGAACAAAGCAATGCGCCATCTAGAGATAAGAATTCTAATACTTATAATTTTTTTGACACTGGACTATCCACAGGTATTCTTGCAGAAGTAACCCCCTTTACAGCAAGTGACGTGAAAAAAATAGCTCTGCCAAACGCTGTAATGGGCAAATATTCTGGAAAGTCTAATATCATAATTAGTAGAGTAAACGGTGAATCAATGAATCGTGTTCTTCCCAATGGTTCTTTAATTGCAATTGAAAAGGTTGACTCAATATTTGATATCAAAAATAGGGATATAGTTGTCTTTCAAGATTGCGGTGATATGGAAATCAAACGTTTTTATAATAATAAAGAAAAGAAAACTATCATTTTTACTTCTGAATCAACTAATAAAAGCTTTTATCCGACGAGTTATTCTTACAATGATTTATCGAATATTAAAATTATTGGTAAGGTAGTGATCTATATAGTTTCTATTGAATCTTCAAATTAGCAACTGATTGTGACAATAACAATATTGAATCGTTATTATCAATATAAGTTAATTCTTCGAAGTCTTGTATTAGCTGTTTTTGCCTTTATTCTTTCAATGATAAGTGCTAATTGGAAAATTAAATCTGGACATTAATCAGTAAATATCGCTTAATAGCAATCTGTGCTTTAGTTGTAGACTATTTTTTATATCTCCTACAAAAAACGGGATTAAATCGCTATATCTGCTCTAAATCTTATTCCGTTTGTTTTTATTAAATTTAGACTGCCCTAAAGTGCTTCCATTAATTAATAATATTTCAATAGAAATTCTTAATTATTGTGATTGTGGGATTCCCAGCAAAAACGGTTTTAAAAATATTCGCTTCTAAAATAAAACAGTACTTAAAAGAATGCTGACTGGCGTCACTATAATACAAGCCAAATCACCACAAAATGTTAAAAACATTGAATATTTAAAACGCCCCACTCATTGAAAAGTGAGGCTATTTTTATATATCTGCAAATATTCAAAGCTTGGACTAGTTATTCTATCGGTGTTTACATATTTATCATCATCTAACTGTATAATCAAAATAAAAATAATTGATCTATTAAACAAATTGTCTTTTGGTTGATAATAAAATTTGGAATGTGCAAACATCAAATAAAGATCATAAGATGATGCTTTAACTCAGATTAGATATAAAATAATTTTCCTTTATAACTCTTTCATAATGATTTTTCCACAAATATGTATTAATTGTATTATTATGCGTATAAAAAGGAGAAATAGTTGGGCAACAGGTTTTTGAACGTGGGCATTCAATTCCCAAAGGCTGTGACAGAATCCCAAAAGCGCTGGACTTATTTTTCGTACTGAACCTTCCTCAAAAGTCACATGGTAAATAACTTAAATAAAAATCTTAGATTTTTCTGAATTTTAAGAATATCTTTAATTTGACCGTTTCCCTTATTTCTAAATTAATTTGGAGTATGATAATGAAAATGGCAGTTGATTTAAGGAGATGGATCTATATGACACAAAATATCCTTGAAACAAAAGAACTGAGTAAAACCTATCGGAAAAAAGAAGCTCTTAAATCTGTTTCTATTCATGTGCCCAAAAACAAAGTATATTGCTTAATTGGACCTAATGGAGCAGGTAAAACAACCATTATGAAGATCATTTCAGGTATGATTACAGCTACCAGCGGCAGTGTTGAAATTAATGGCCATACTTGGAGCCGACAAGATCTATTAACGATTGGCTCTTTGATTGAAAATGCCCCCTTATACGGTAACTTAAGTGCACAAGATAATTTAAGAGTGATTACCACTATGCTAGGCTTGCCGGAGTCACGGATTTCAGAAGTCTTAAAAGCTGTTAATTTAGCTGATGTAGGCAGCCAACCGGCAAAAAATTATTCATTGGGTATGAAACAACGACTAGGAATTGCCCTAGCCTTGATTAATCACCCGCAACTCTTGATTTTGGATGAACCGACAAATGGGCTGGATCCTTTAGGAATTCAAGAATTACGCCAAATTATTAGCGACTTTAAAGATCAGGGAATCACCATCATTATTTCCAGTCATATCTTGTCAGAAGTTGAACATTTAGCGGACTATATTGCGTTTATTAATCATGGAGAGCTTAAGCTGGAACAGGCTTATGATAAAACAACAGACTTAGAAGCCCTCTTTAATCAAGTTGTTCAGGAGGTATAGTCATGGCACGTTATTTCAAAGCTGAAGTACTTAAGCTCCAGCATAATCACTTGGTGCGGGCAATTTGGCTTTTTCCTTTAATCGGGATTTTGGTAGCTTTGGAATTTAGTGCCCTCGGTGGTACAGAAATTCTTAAGCTTAGTGATGAAACAATCATTAATCACTGGTCAATTATTTGGATCAACGCTTTAATCGCTACTTTATCCGGAACCATTGACCGTAACGAAAAAAAATCCACTCGCTATATGATATATAGTGGTCGAGCTGTTAGTTTAGGCCGGATCGAGTTGACTCGTATTGGGCTGATTGCTGTAATGACTTTGATTAGTACTTTAATTGTTAGTGTTGCATTGATCCTGAACTCATTATGGCTAGATACCCCTAGTATTACTTCATTGGGTAACTGTCTGCTGGCAGCGGGGGTTATTTGGTTAACCACTTTATGGCAGATTCCGTTTTGCCTTTGGCTGTCACGTAAAACAATCCTCTACATACCCATTATTTTAAACACGCTGGCGCCTCTGCTGATTGGCACAAGTATCGCAACCACTGATAGCTGGCTAATTTTTCCATATGCTTGGGATTTGCGTATTTTGATGCCCATTACACGCATGCATATTAATGGAATACCACTGCCTGCTAATAGCCCATTTTTAAGCAGTCAATCCATTCCTATGGGTCTCATATTGAGCTTAATCTGCTTTGTGGTCCTGAGCGGCTTAGCCAGTTGGTCCTTTAAAAGACAGGAGATTACTAAATGACAACCATGATTCAATTAAAGCGCGCTATAAGTAGTAATTTTATTAAACAAAAACGGGGTCTCTTCCCGTTAATACATTTACTTGCCACTATCCTGTATCCATTGGTCTTAGTCCTTTATCTGCGTTCACGTTTTTCCATAATAACCGTTAATCAGATCAGTTTTGTTTTCTTTGAATTACTAGCCATGGCTTTACCTTTGCCGATAGCCATTATTGCCAGTTTATGTCGTGATCAAGAAGAAAAAGCTGGTAATTATAAAAACTTAATTAGTCTTATCCCATCTCGAACCATCGCCTTTTGGGGGCAGGTGCTGATGGCTTGGATTTCATTTGCTGTATGTGTTCTAGTGGCAACTGCAATTTTTGCATCTGGTTTTGCAGTTTTGAAAAAGCCCTTATCGTTTGGATTATTGGGCTTAATGGTTATTCTGACAGTGGTTTTGAGCCTAGCACAATATGTCATCTACTTCACAGTTAGCTACTTAACCAGTATTGCAGCTACTTTGGGTATAAGTATGGCGGGAATTATTATCGCAGCCTTATGTGAGACTTCACTTGGAGATAGAATTTGGTGGATTTTGCCGTGGTCCTGGATTGCCCGAATGTTAAAGCTATTGATTGAAAATCCACAGCAGATGTTACTTATGCTTGGCTTTTTGCTAGTTCTTACTGTCCTAGTGTTTATATGGTCAGGTCTCACAATTAGTAAACGTTTTAAAAACGGGATGAAATGATTGGACACTTATAAAAAATTGTTAGGATAAAATTGAACTTAGTTAAACTAATATTTTGACAAAATCATATGATTGAATTTGCTGATGAAAATAAGCTTATACCATTTAATAAACCTGTAGAAAAATTAGCCGATTGTTACATTGAAACAAAATTAAAGAGAATTTAAAGGTATAATTTATAATTACTACTGCTATAAATTTTTCTTTGTTATCATATCTCCACATATATTGCTTTTATAAAATAAAATCGTTAAAAAAACTAGTTTATTTATAAAACATTGTTATCTTAAATTTGCATAATTAACTTATTTATGAGTAAAAATGAGCAAGTTGAAATACCTGCAAGACAAACTCTTACCTTAAAATTCCAGTCGTAACGCTTATTTTAACGGCTCAAAAAAATAATTCCCATCACCAGAAATAAAAGTGAAAATGAACCAGATAATGCTAACTCATTATTATTTACAACCAAATTAATAAACGGCTCTTTTGCAAAAACTCCTAATAGCAATGCAATAAAAAGAAAAATACCCCCAATAATTCTCCAAAATGTCTTTTTGTTCATTTCTGCTTCTCCCCTCTTTTTAGCCTGATCAATGTCAGCTCGACCATATCGATATTTTGATAAACATCATCAAAATCGTACAATACCTAAGAACATAATCAGTGATTTTCTTATTAGATAAATTGTACTCATTACCATAAAATCCAACAAATAACCTTAATTCCTACATATTAACATGATTATCAAGTAAATCACAGACATTCTCTCTTTATCTTTGAAATCAAGACCCATTAATATCAAAATTATTTAGTAAAGTGAGATCAGGTGTAGCATAATTAGGTTTTTATCTTGTTAAATTGCACCTATACAAAAGCTGCTTTTTTGAAATTTACATATTTCAAACAACTTCTATATCGTTTTCTATCTAATTTGTTCACTTAGTAATTGAACTAATTTGCTACATTGCATGTTTGACAACCCGTTAATGATATTTGTCAAACTTGCTTGCCACTGGGTATAATTCATTATCTGTAATATTATAATTATCAATTAATAAAGTACTTAAACGATTTTCTATCGCAGCTTTGTTTTGGAGCATTCTAATTGAGCTGATTATAGTTGATCGATCGCTTATATTAAAATTTGAATGAACTAAAATCTCTTCTAAATCATAAGAGATACTAGATTTTTCCTTCTCAATAATTAGCAAGTGCACCCAAAGACTTAAAGGATCAATATTCAAGTTTTTATCTTCAATTAAAGTCGGCCATCCAAATAAATAATTAGATACTTGCGTCGAAAAATCGCCATCTTGTAAATATTTGGCTGCATTGACAAGTTGTTGATTGGGTATATCTTTTTTTTCTTTCCACATACTTAAAGTGCTCTGAGCTAGATGCATATTTTCTGCTGCTTCTTTTGCAGAAATGTGTTTCTGCTTTAATTTAGTAAAAAAGCTGCTTGCTAAATCTTCTTTAGTTACTGTCCTATGCAAAACATTCATCCCCATAAAATTCATTTTTATTACTTAAAGTCCTGTAACAGTTCTATATAATTTAATTATTAAAAATTAAAAACTCTTTCTTTATCTTTAAGAAAGTAATGTATTTAGATACTTAATTCTTTTAGTTACTTACTAGATGTTTGAATATTTGGAATTTATCCATTCCTAACAATAAAAACGCTTAATTAAGCAAGATCGCTTATTTCTGGAAGATTTACTCAATCAAGATTACCCTTATCAATTGTTTAAGCTTTCATCAAACATCAACAATTTCATCTCCTTATTAGTTAGTACATTTACATTATAATTGTAGTGCAAAAATTGATAGTGGGAATAACTTTTGTTTAAAGTAAAAACATCAGAGATTAAACTATAAATGGTTAAACAATTAGAATATGACAACTAAGAGATTTGCTAAATAACCGGTATTACAAATTTCATATAAATTAATTAGTTAAAAGACATACAGGACTCATAAGGCTGATATATTAAAATTTTTATGCTTAGACATTGACATATTAATAAAAGATTTTGCTGGAGAATTAAATTTTTCAAAACGAACAGTGAGCAATTGTTTTTTAGTTAGTAAGTAAAGAAATCCTTTAAAACATATGTAAATGTCCTATACGATTATATAGTTTATTATCAAGAAGCCTTGCCAGCAAGCAATGATCCTAAAATCCAGGATAATACCAAAAATCTTTTAACAAAACCAGATGGCAAGATCAAATATATAATAAAAATTAGTTATTTAAATTAATTATTTATTTTTTATATATTTATAAATTATAAATGCTAAAATTAAATTAGATGACACATTTAAAGATTTTAAAAACTATTCATACATAATGGAGTAATCAAGATGAGAAGAAAATTTAATACTGAAAAAAGAGAACAGCCTCTACCACCAACTAATAATGGGTACCCACCTAATAATCGACAATATCCTAACTATAATGGCAATTATCAACAGCCACCGCAGCCTAATGGCAATTATAATCAGCAAGGTTATTACCAACAGCCTAATGGTTATCAATATTCCAATGGTGGGTATCAACAACCACCGCAAAAGCCTAAAAAACCTTTTTATAAAAAATGGTGGTTTTGGCTATTGGCTGTTATTTTAATTTTATTCATTACAGCGGGAATAGGCTTTGGTTCTTCATCAAGGCAAAATAAAAGTTCCAGTAATTCAAAAACTGAAAATGTACAAAAAAAAAGAAAAAAATCCAAAATCAAATGGTCCTAGTCTAGAAGATTATAAAGCTATACAGCTTGGAGAAAATGACGGCACTAGTGAAAGTGAACTAGAATCAAAATTTGGCAAACCTTCTACAACATCTAGTCAGACAATACAAAATGTTAAGGCAGAAGAAGAAATCTGGGATAAAATTCAAGGCGGAGACTTTGGCGGTAATTTTTCTGTAGGATTTTCCAATGGTAAAGCAATTTCAAAAACTATTACCGGCCTAAAAGTAAAAAGAAATAAAAAAAATTTCATTGCAGGATTTTAATACAATTCAAAATGGACAGAGTAAAGAAGAAATATTTAATAAGTTTGGTAAACCAAACCAGTATTCAGAAAGTAAAGTTGGTAATCAATCAAGCAAAATGGATTCTTTTACTTCAAACATCAAAGGAGAAACAGGAGCCAACTTTAATGTTACCTTTACGAACGGAAAAGTTAGCGGAAAATCTCAAACATCAATGAAATAGTTGTTTATATAATAACAAGCCCCTTTTAAGGGCTTTTTTATTGTTCAAAGCAATCAATATAAATAAGTATAATTTAGATCATCTACAAGAACCTCAATAAATACTTTCAGAATGTCATAAAATAGTTGCTATTAGACTATTCTTTTAACAATATATGTCAAATCTCTAAAATTTTATCGATAATAGCGTCTCGCTCATTTAAGATAATGTATCCTTATTAGCTTTTTTTCAGCAGCTAATTTTTCTCTGAGTAAGAATATTAAATTTTTAAACTCACCGAGAATTCTAGTTTCTTAAAATCAAACAATTGAAGTTAAGCGCGTTTAGGTTTATCATTAATCACAGATTTAAAAATTTTTAAACTGCAACAAAAAAGCCTTAAAAACCATGTTTTAAGACTTTTCTAATTGTATCTAGTAAACTTAACTAATGAATATTGCCGCTGACAGGAGTCGAACCTGCACATGGAAAACCATACAGCGACCTGAACGCTGCGCGTCTGCCAATTCCGCCACAGCGGCTTTACAAATATACATTTTATCAAATTTTACGTTACTTGTAACTAGGAAATTTAAAAATTATGGAAAAACTTACAAAAAATATTTTATCACAAGTCATTCAAACACGACACCAGCAGTCCCATAAGGGTACTTTTGGCAAAGTATTATTAATAGCCGGCAGTGCCAATTTTGGAGGAGCATCAATTATGGCTGCTACTGCTGCAGTTTATTCAGGTGCAGGCTTAGTGAGCGTGGCTACAGATCCCAGTAATTTTACCAGCCTCCATGCTCAATTACCTGAGGCGATGGTTTTAAACCTTAATAACTTTGAACAAGTTTTCCAGCTTTTGCCAACGGTAGATGTTATTGCCATCGGACCAGGTTTAGAAACTTCAGCTGCTAACAGTAAATTACTAACGGCAGTTCTTAATCGTATTCAAGAGCAGCAATACCTTATTATTGATGCTTCCGCCTTAAATTTAATTGCGCAAAATAAAATTGATCTCACTGTCTGTCAGGCTCCAGTAGTATTAACCCCCCATGTTATTGAATGGCAAAGATTAAGTGGATTAAATCCTCCCCAGCAAACTTTCTCCAATAACCAAAAAGTATTCTCAGAAATTGCTCCAAACCAGGCGGCTTTGGTACTTAAAGGTGCTCCGACGCATATTTACTTTAATAAAGGTCAAATTATTTATGAAAATACCGCCGGCTCGCCGGCTATGGCCACTGGGGGTATGGGTGATACACTAACCGGTATTATAGCCGGCTTTCTGGCTCAATTTTCCCCTTGGCAAGATGCACTTTTAGCAGCAGTTTTTTTGCATAGCTACATTGCAGAACAACTGGCACCAACGCATTATGTAGTCTTACCTTCAATGATTACCCCACAAATTCCATTCTGGATGGCTAAATTTGCTGCTCAATAATAAATATCAAACTTTAAAAATATCCCTTTAAAATATTTTAAAGGGATAATTTTTATTGAAATTAATTAAGCTGTTATTGTTCCTGCTCTTGCAAGTATTTAGCGAAAGCCAAAGCTTTGGCTCCATAAACGGTTGAAGGACCGCCACCCATTAAAATAGCAACATCAACTACTTCGGCTAATTGTTCCAGCGTCACGCCGTTTTTTAAATTATTGCGGACATGCGCCATAATACATCCTTCACACCGATCAGCAATCGCAATCCCTAAAGCAATCATTTCTTTAGTTTTAACATCCAGGGTGCCTTCTCGCATCGTAGTTTTTAATAAGCCACTAAAAGCCTTCATTTCTTCCGGAGACTGCTGTCTTAAAATAGCTGCTTCTTGATTAGATTGTTCATATTTTTCACCATAATCAGTCATTTAATTCACCTCTTTTCAACTGCAATTATATTAAACCGCAAACCGCAAACGGTTGCAATCATTCCGAATAATAAAAAACCCAATTTTAGATCAAATTGAGTTTTTTATTTTATTTAATGTGTAATTTCTGGCGCCACAGAGCTACTCGTGGGCCGACGATTTTTTCTGCAATTCGGACTTTTAAAACACAATAACCATAAATTAAAATACCGATTATAACTTCAATGACTAATAATACTACAGATAAAATCCGGTTATTAGGAGCAATAAATTGATATCCAGCATAATCAACTGCTATAACTACCAATAACATAAGAATAGAAAGTAATAAAATTCCCACTGTTCGTCTTAAAGTTTGCCGAATTTCAAAGCCAAATTTAAAACACAGCAGCCGCAGCATTAACAAAGAAGTCACTGACATTCCAATTCCCGTAGCCATTAGCGGTCCAAAGGTCTTAAACGCATAAACACAAGGATACTGCACAACTATTTTTACAATAAAACCGATTATAAAATATTTAATAGCCAAACCATTTTGATATAACCCCTGCAAAATGGCTGATAAAACCGTAAATAAGGCTAACAAAATAGCAATTATTGCATTAAACTGTAAAATATAAATTCCTAGTTGGTCGTAACGATAAAACAAAATATACAAAGGTCGCGCCACAGCATACATTCCTAATGCCGAAGGCAACATAACTAAGAAAAATAATTGTAAAGTATTACCAATCTGGTCACTAACATTACGCCAATCTTTGCGTGAATAGGCCGCTGACAATAAAGGAACTGCGGTGATAGCCAAAGCAGTTGATAACGACACAACAATCATAATAATCTTGTTGGTATTAAAACCAAAGAGTGCATACAGCGAACTCAAAGTATCTTCAGAAAAATGGTGGAAAGAGTTCATCATATAGCTAAAGGTCGATTGATCAAAGATCTGAAATAAGACAATGCCTGAATCTAAAATAATAAAAGGTAAAGCCTGACTCCAAATTTCTAAAAAGAAATTTTGTTCATCAACGGCAACCACATTACTGCTATTCTGCGACAATTTTCGCAAATGTGGTAATTGTCTTATAAAATACCAGACTAAGATGCCTAAACCAAAAAGTGCTCCAATAAAAGCTGCAAAAGTAGACTGCGCCACTGCACTAATATAGTTTCCGTGCTGAATTTTCATAATAAAATACGTAGCCGCCAAAATATAAATTACTCGTGCTACTTGTTCAATAAATTGGGAAATAGCTGAGGGAGCCATCTGGGCATAACCTTGAAAATACCCCCGGACAATACTCATTATCGGGATAATTAATAATGCCCAAGATAAAGCCCGTAAAATCGGGACAACTTTTTGATCACCACCCGATAAAACAATTGCTAAAAATGGTGCTCCAAAATACATAATAGCTGCCGTAATTAGTCCTGTTATGGCCATAATTTTTAAACCCTGCTTAAAGAGCTTGTTGCCGACAGCATACTCATTAATAGCATTGTAATGAGCAATTTGTTTAGAAATTGCTCCCGGAATTCCTGCTGTAGAAATAATTAAAAACAAACTATAAATATTGTAGCCCTTGCCAAATAAAGAATTTGCTAACTGGGCAGTTAATAAAGAACCAAACCAGTTATTCCACGGAATAACATAAACTGCCCCCAGTATCCGGGAGAAAATACTCCCAGCAGTCATCCAAGCTGACCCCTTAATCAAAGTTGCTTTGCTTTGCGAGCTATCTTCAGAAGTCTTGGCTGTTTGACTTGCATTATCCATCAAATTTATCCTCTCTGATTTAAGTTATCAAAGCATTTATTTTACTACAATATTAACAATTTTATTAGGGATCGCGATCACTTTTACAACTTTTTTATCATTAATAAACTTTTGTAACTTTGTATCAGCCAAAGCTATTTTTTCTAATTCAGCTTTAGATGTATTCAATGGTACCTTAACTTTATTTCGTAATTTACCATTCACTTGTAATATAATCTCCACATTATCTTCAAAAAGATCCTGTTCCTGGTAAGTCGGCCAACTAGCATAGGTCAAAGATTCATTATGACCTAATTTTTGCCAGAGTTCTTCCATCATATGCGGTGCAATTGGAGCTAACAGTTTAACGAAACCTTCCGCATATTCTTTCGGCAAAAATTGAGCTTTTTGAGCAGCATTAGTAAAGACCATCATTTGCGAAATAGCCGTATTAAATTGTAATTTTTCATAGCGTTCTGTCACGATTTTGACAGTTTCATTATAAGTTTTCTTTAAATCTGGATTGTCTTTTTCAAGGATAAAATCATGACGTAAAGTATTATCATCATCATTATTAATGTACAAGCGCCATACCCTTTCCAAAAAACGATAAGAGCCGGCTAAGCCATCTTCACTCCAAGAAATAGAAGCATCTAAAGGTCCCATAAACATTTCGTACAAGCGTAAAGCATCCGCACCATATTCTTCTACGACATCATCTGGATTAACCACATTTCCTTTAGATTTGGACATTTTTTCATGATTTTGACCTAAAATCATCCCTTGGTTAAACAACTTTTGGAATGGTTCTACTGTAGGAACGACACCAATATCATATAAAAATTTATGCCAAAAACGAGCATACAAAAGATGCAAAACTGCGTGCTCAGCTCCGCCAATATATAAATCGACCGGCAGCCAAGCTTTTAATTTATCATAATCGGCCAAAGCCTGGTCATTATGGGGATCAACATAACGCAAGAAATACCAAGAGCTTCCAGCCCATTGCGGCATTGTGTTAGTTTCCCGACGACCTTTACGACCATTTTTATCGACTACGTTGACCCAATACGTCAAATTAGCTAGAGGGCTTTCCCCATTACCAGATGGTTTAATATCAGCTTCTGCTGGCAAGCGTAAAGGCAATTCTTCTTCTGGTACGAGGGTAGTTTCGCCATCTTCCCAATGAATAACCGGAATCGGTTCACCCCAGTAACGTTGCCGAGAGAAGACCCAGTCACGTAAACGATAATTAACTTTTTTGTGTCCGACTTGATGCTCTTCCAGCCAGTCGATAATTTTAGCAATTGCTTGTTGTTTATTTAAATCATTCAAAAAGCCGGAATTAATATGCTTACCGTCCCCTGTATAGGCTTCTTGAGTTACATTTCCCCCTGCAATAACTGGGATAATCGGCAATTTAAATTTTTGAGCAAAATCAAAATCACGTTGATCATGAGCCGGAACCGCCATAATAGCTCCAGTACCATAAGTTGCCAAAACATAATCGGAAATCCAAATCGGTACCTGTTGGCCATTTACTGGATTAATAGCATAAGCCCCAGTAAAGACACCTGTCTTTTCAGTATTTAAATCAGTTCGATCCAAATCACTTTTACGGCTGGTTTCAGCTTGATATTCTTTGACGGCTGCTTTTTGCTCCGGAGTTGTAATCTGATCAACTAATTCTTTATCGGGAGCCATTACCATATAAGTAGCACCAAAAATAGTATCTGGACGAGTAGTGAAGACAGCAAATGATTGTTGCGAGTTAGCAACTTTAAAAGTGATTTCAGCACCAGTAGAACGGCCTATCCAATTGCGCTGCATATCTTTGATACTTTCCGGCCAGTCCAACAGATCTAAATCATCAATCAGTCGATCAGCATAGGCAGTAATTTTTAACATCCATTGACGCATTGGTTTTCTATAAACGGGAAATCCTCCGCGCTCCGTTTTTCCGTCGATAATCTCTTCATTAGCAACTACAGTACCTAAATCCGGGCTCCAGTTAACTGGAATTTCTGCTTCATAGGCTAAACCTTTTTTGTATAATTGTTCAAAAATCCACTGCGTCCATTTATAGTAACTGGGATCAGTTGTATTAACTTCTCGCTGCCAATCATAAGAAAAGCCCAAGGAATTGATTTGTTTTTTAAAGGTATTGATATTTTTCTGGGTAAAATCCCGCGGATTATTACCAGTTTTAATTGCATATTGTTCAGCTGGAAGTCCAAAAGCATCCCATCCCATCGGATGTAACACATTAAAGCCCTGCATCCGTTTCATGCGTGCAATAATATCTGTTGCTGTATAGCCTTCTGGATGGCCCACATGTAATCCCTTGCCGGATGGATAAGGAAACATATCCAGTACATAAAAATTTTTTTTATTTTTGTCATTAGTTGTCCGGAAGGTTTGATGCTCTTTCCAGTAAGCCTGCCATTTTTTTTCAATTACATTATGGTTATAACTCATATTCTCCTCCTTATAAAAAAATCCTATTGCTATATTTGCAATAGGACGAATCATCGCGGTACCACCTAAGTTTTGTGTCTGGAACACAACCCTCAATGTAATTAACGATACCCCGTAAATATTTACTAATCTCAATACTTAAACTTGAGAACGAGTTCATTATTAGCGCCTTATGGAATTGCACCTGTCATCCACTCTCTGTCAAACCGTCTAATAACTACTAATTTCTCGCATTGTTTGTTAAATATTAATTAATAATACCTAGTATTATAAGATAACTAGTACTCTTATTTCAATACCGTATCCGAATTTTTTTGATCTTCGGTTTGCTTTTGCGACTCATAACTGTCCTTATTAACATTGACTGACGGCTCAGCCTTGCTGGAGAAGTCATCGGTATCCTTGTCTTTTTTAACATCTATGACATCTTGCTTTTTACCTAAAGAGCTGTAATCTTTAACCAATGGAGCTTTAGGAACAACAGAAGTTTGAGTAATTTCCTTATTAAAATTAATTGCCATACTTAAAGCATCATAAGCCGGTTTAGGCATTATTGAAGTTTCCTGATTCCGTTGAGCACTTACAGGATGATCGTAATGATCCAAAATAATAACCGGCGCTTGTTCTTTTTGATAGGCATTTTTCGCAAACGCACTGGTCTGAGTTTGATTAACTAACAAACTCACCTGATTAACCACAATATCATTTGCACTCGGTTGATTATCAGTTCCGGTAAACTGGTCAAAACGAGTTAAATTATATTTTTCAATCATATCATTTAACTTTTGATCGTAATTAGTATCAGAAGCATAATGACCAGTTAACGCTTTCGTAGCATCTTGATAAGTTTTAGCATTACTGCGCCAAGTAGGACCATACAGTTGCTCATTAGAACGTAATACCCGAACATAATCTTCCAGTGACTCTTTATAGGAAGGATACCGCCGAAATCCGGAATTAATCGCATATAGATTGCCGGTACCATCATCTTCTTGGGTACTTAATTCTACACTCTGACCCTGATAAGTACCTTTAACTCCAAACAAATTATAATTAGGCGCTTGGGCTAAACCACTAGTCCCCCAGCCGCTTTCTAATAAAGCCTGAGCAATCATTACTGAAGCATATAAATCATTATTATTGGCTAATTTTTGAGCCGAGAGCCCTAAATAATTTAAAAAGGTTACGTCACCATAACCTGTCGAAGTAATGATATTATTCTTCAGATCGTCAGTATCATTAGCACCAAGAGTCATCGGTGTAGTTTCTGCTTGCACATTAAGAACAGTGTGTGCATTAAAAATGCCACTTATAAATAACAAGCCCATTACAAATAGGGCCGCACAACAACGACTTAAAACCTTTTGTAGAGGTTTTTGCGTTCTAGTACAAATTATTTTACAATTCAATTGTACAATCTCCCCATATTATTTAAGCAAAATTTACTCTTCTAGCGTTAATCATACTAGTTTTTTCACAATAAAACAAGGAAACCCGATAAATGAAAAAAAACATCAAACTACTTTCTTTAATAATTAGTTTATATCTTTTATTTTTGCTAATATCTCTGTTAGTAGTCCAGAAAAATAGCTTTATACCACAGATCGATTATTCTGCTTGGCAGTTGTTAAATTCTTCTAATCCAATTTATTTAAAATTTTTCCAATTAATAACTAATCTGGGACAACCACTTACAGTTGTACTTCTAGCAATTTTAGGCAGCTTTTTGGTAAACAAACAACAAAGAATTTTTTTATTGACCACTATTATCATTAATACCGTTGGTAATCACTATTTCAAATATCTTATTGGTCGACCGCGTCCACAATTTCCTCATTTAGTAAAAGTCCAAGGCTATAGCTTCCCTAGTGGTCATGCAGTGGCAATTACCACTTTGGTTTTAGTTTTACAAATCATTATTTGTCAAAATACCAAAAAACGATTAGGGCTTTATTTATTAGCTCTAATCGCTCTTTTAATAATGGGCAGTCGTATTATTTTACAAGTACACTTTTTTAGTGATGTCCTAGCTGGTTGTTGTATAGCTACCGCCAACACCTTATTAATTAAATATCTGCTTTTTGATAGTCACTTAACAATTTTTGATTCTTCGAATCAAAAGAGTTAATGATAAATGCTAAGAGTAAAATTATTAAACCGACCACATAAATACTGTGTAAGCCGGAAAATACTGTTTGGCGGGCCACACCCAAATACTTGGTTGGTACTTGACCAGCAGTTGAAGGATTAATCATCTTGTTAACCATATTAAAATTTAAACCACTAGTATGACTAACTCCTTGAGCCAGTTTCCAATTCATAATAATACCGAAAACAGAAACCATTAAGGTTTGCCCCAGACTCCGCGCTAAGGTATTAAAACTAGTAGCAGTCCCGACTTCGGTCGGTGAAACTACACTTTGTGAAGTAACTGTTGAAGTGGTTACTGATAAACCAAAGCCAAAACCATAAATTGTTGAAATTAACAAAAAAACATAAAAAGCTGTTTTTAAAGGTAAAAATAAATAACAAATACAGCCGGCAATTAAGAACATTAAAGCGATAGCCGTCAAGCGATGCGGCGGATATTTAGCGATTAATTTTCCCGAAGCATAAGAACCTAATAACCACACCACCGAACTAGGAGTTACGGCAAAACCACCCAACGTTGGCGGTAATCCGAGAACACTCTGCATCCAAATAGGAAGATAGGCCTCAAAACCAATTAAAAATCCCGAAATCAACAGCATAGTTGTATTTTGAATGACAAAGGCTTGATTAGTGAACAAATTAATTGGCAATACCGGATCAGCCTGTTTTTTCTCCACTTTTATTAAGAAAAAGAAGGCTACAGCAGCCAATAACAAAAGTACAAGACTTAAAACTAAAGTCTGCATGTTGTTAAGATTTTGTAAGCCCAACATCAAAAATACTAAGGCCAAGGTTAGAAGAACAATTCCCTGATAGTCAATGGCTTGTGACTGGGCTTTAATATCTTCATGTAAAAACAGCTGAATTAAAATAATCGTAATTAAACCAATCGGAATATTAATGGCAAATACCCAATGCCAACTCAATTTTTCTACAATAAAGCCACCTAAAAGCGGCGCCACAATTGAAGCAATCCCCCAAGAAGAACCATTTAAGCCAATCATATTAGCGCGTTTTTCCAGAGGATAGATATCTGCCAAAATCGTATAGGTCAATGGTTGAATCGCGCCAGCACCTAAACCTTGCAAAATTCGAAAGAAAATCAGTTGCAACATTGATTGTGAAATGCAGCACAGAAACGAGCCAACGACAAAAATGATTAGTCCGATATTCATTAAAATCTTGCGACCATAACGATCAGATAGCTTACCATAAATAGGAGTGGTTACAGCACTCATAAGCAAATAAATCGAAAATACCCAATTCATCAAACTTAAACCGTGCAAATCCCCGATAATGGTGGGCATTGCCGTTGAGACAATTGTTCCCTCAATTGCTGTCATAAAAGTTGCAATAAAAACAGCAATTGTAACTAATTTTACATTTGTTTTTTGCGCAGTTCTCTTCACATAATCAACCTACTTTTCAATAATTTCCTGCAATAATTTAACTTTATCGAGTTGCTCCCAAGGTAGTTGAATATCAGTTCTGCCAAAATGTCCATAAGCAGCTGTTTGTTCATAAATGGGCCGCTTTAAATCCAACATTTTAATAATACCGGCTGGTCTTAAATCAAATACTTTTCTAATCGCTGCGATAATCTGTTCATCACTATATTTACTAGTATTAGAAGTATTTACATCAATAGATACCGGGCGCGCTACCCCAATCGCATAAGCTAATTGAATCTCAATTTGCTGAGCAATGCCGGCTGCTACAATATTTTTTGCAACATAGCGGGCTGCGTAACTAGCTGAACGGTCAACTTTAGTAGCATCTTTGCCTGAAAAAGCACCCCCACCATGATGAGCAAAACCACCATAGGTATCAACAATAATTTTTCTTCCGGTTAAACCGGTGTCACTGCTGGGACCGCCTAAAACAAAACGTCCGGTCGGATTAATTAAGAATTTAGTTTTTTCATCTAATAACTTATTAGGAATTACTTTTTTTATAACTTGTTCAATAATATCTTGTTTTAAGTCCTCTAATTTGACGTCAGGATCATGTTGTGTACTTAAAACAACCGTATCTACCCGCAAAGGGTGTCCATTATCGTCATATTCTACTGTCACTTGGGCTTTAGAATCAGGTCGTAAGTAAGTGAGAATCCCTTTTTTGCGGACTTGTGTCACTTGATAAGTCAACTTATGAGCTAAAACTATCGGCAATGGCATATATTCCGGGGTCTCATTAGTTGCATAGCCAAACATAAGCCCCTGATCGCCAGCACCAATTTGATCCAAAGGATCCTGATCTTGGCGGCTTTCACGTTTTTCCAAAGCATCATTAACACCTTGGGCAATATCAGGTGATTGCTGATCCAAAGCGACAATGACTGCGCAAGTATCCGCATCAAAACCATAATCGGAACTAGTATATCCAATTCGGCGGATAGTTTTTCTTGCAATTGCCTGAATATCTACATAAGCACTAGTAGTAACCTCTCCTGCCACTAAGACTAACCCAG
Organism: Bombilactobacillus mellis; assembly: GCA_013346905.1. Lineage (GTDB taxonomy): Bacteria > Bacillota > Bacilli > Lactobacillales > Lactobacillaceae > Bombilactobacillus > Bombilactobacillus mellis_A. Next base: position 628,320 of record JAAEDX010000001.1, on the reverse strand, counting down.
TAGTGACTGTTGTTTCACAAGCCACTCGGGCCTCTTTATCCTGGGCAATAATTGCATCCAAAATAGCATCACTAATTTGATCAGCAATCTTATCAGGATGTCCTTCTGATACTGATTCCGATGTAAAAAAATGTTTTTCTTTTTCCAAAATATATTTCCCCCTTAATTAGGTTACAGGTAGACTTTTCAGTCCCATCAGGAATTTTAATGTAACATTACTAGTATAACAAATTATTTATTGCAAAACATTATTAGTTTTAATTTTGATAAATGTAGTCTCTGGTCAAAGGCAGATTTTGCCCTGAAGGTCCCTTAGTAAGTAAATACTGCATCACGTCAATATTTCCTGATGCAAAAGAAGCAGCACAGGCTTGTAAATATAAGTCCCACATACGGACAAATCTTTCACCCATCATTTCTGTAATTTCAGGCAAATGATCATTAAAATTATGATCCCAAGTTTCGGTAGTTTTTTGATAATGACGACGTAACATCTCTAAATCGCTGATCTGTAAGCCTGCATCCAAAATGTTTTGAATATTTTCAACTACTCCGGGAATATAGCCACCTGGAAAAATCCATTTATCAATCCAGGCATTGGTAGCTCCTTGGCCTTGACGTGTAATGCCATGAATTAATGCTGCTCCATCTTCTTTCATAAATTTAGCAACATCCGCAAAATAGCCGGGTAAATTTTCGGAGCCCACATGTTCAAACATTCCGACAGAAACCACATAGTCCCATTGACGCCCAACCAATTCGCGATAGTCAGTTAAAAGAACCTCCGCACTATCTGTCAAATTCAAGTCCTTAATTTGTTGAGAAACGAAATTATACTGTTCTTCACTTAAAGTAATGCCGGTAACTTTCAAATGATACTTTTTCGCTGCTATAAGCATTAAGGTCCCCCAACCACAACCTATATCAACTAAAGTTTTTCCGGGTTGCGGATTTAACTTTTTAATAATATGATTAACCTTGTTTAATTGGGCCGTTTTTAAATCCTCATCAGGATGCTCAAAATAAGCACAAGAATAAGTCATGGTCTCATCTAGCCATAGCTTATAAAAATCATTACCTAAATCGTAATGTTCTTGCACATAGCTTTCATTATCACTTTCGGAATGCTTGCGATGAGGCATAAATTTCTTTAATTTCTTATTATAAAAGAAACTATTATTATTATTGTAAGCCGCCAGAATTAAATCTTCAATACTGCCCTTTATCTCAATTTTTTTATCCATGTAAGCTTCGCCTAAAGCTAACGAGGCATTATTCATGATATCTTTAATAGCGACGGGTTCATTAAAAATTATTTTTATTTTCGGAGTGCCCTCACCGTATTTTTCAGTGGTATGATCCCAATAAGTAACTTCAATCGGGATACTGAATGAACTTTTTAATAATTGTTTATAAAAATTTTTTTCTAACATCTCATTATAGCTCCTAATTTAAATTCAATACTCAAACACTACACCAAACCCCAACCATCTTCAATAGTTAAAACTTAGAACCACTACTTAAAATAAAGTAAGGAAGAAGCTAAATGCAAATATTTCGTTCATTAATTTCAACTTTCATCTCCTTTATCAGTGTTACTCTTTTCCCGTTAATTTTAACTGCAAAATACCCTTATCACTATGATCAATCGACTTTAATATCTTTCGTAATGGTTTTTAGTATTATCTTATACATTAATTTTTTTATTCCCTTACGTCCTAATAAATATTTTAATATTGTCTATTTAATTATCATGACCCTTCTTGTTTATCAAAATTATCGAATAATCTTTTCAATTCAACTTGTTATCCTCTTCTTTTGCCAATTATTTATCGCCTTCATCGCAAACCGTTTTGAAAAAATTCAAAATCTGCTTTGCCTTTTTGTAATACCCATATTTACTACAGTTTTATTAATTTATTCACTGTTTCATTTTATAGCTCCGAGTAACATTATTACTACTATTTTAATTAACTTTTTAGTATTGCTGCTGCAAATCAATAAAACCATTAAAGAGCAATTGCTGGCATTAATCAGTATTATTATAATTCTTATAGCCTTATACCTGCTGAAATATTTGAGCATGATTACAGCCGTGAGTTATCTTTTAATTTATCTGGCCAATTTATTAATCAGTAAATATCTGGCCAATCGATTCAAGTCAGATAAAAATTCAATCTTTAGAATTATCTTTTCCTTACTTAACTTAATTTCTTGATAAAACTTTGAAATTATTGCTCTAATAATTAAATAAAAAAGTCTGCCTTTCCTTACAGAAAGACAGACAATATCATCTATTATAAATGGAAGTTACAGGACTTGAACCTGTGACCCTCTGCTTGTAAGGCAGACGCTCTCCCAACTGAGCTAAACTTCCAAATGACCCGTACGGGATTTGAACCCATGTTACCGCCGTGAAAGGGCGATGTCTTAACCACTTGACCAACGGGTCGAAATATAAATAACAAATGGAAGTTACAGGACTCGAACCTGTGACCCTCTGCTTGTAAGGCAGACGCTCTCCCAACTGAGCTAAACTTCCAAAATGACCCGTACGGGATTTGAACCCATGTTACCGCCGTGAAAGGGCGATGTCTTAACCACTTGACCAACGGGTCAGATATAAATAATAAATATCAACGGAGAGTAAGGGATTTGAACCCTTGATACAGAGAAAATTCCGTATACATGATTTCCAATCATGCTCCTTCAGCCACTCGGACAACTCTCCAAATATAAAAACTCCGGTTGTCAGACTCGAACTGACGACACCCTGATTAACAGTCAGATGCTCTACCAACTGAGCTAAACCGGATTAATCGCGTGGCAGCGTCCTAGCCTCGCAGGTAGTTTCCCACCAACTACTCTCGGCGCTGAAAAGCTTAACTTCTGTGTTCGGCATGTCTACAGGTGTATCCTTCTCGCTGTCGCCACCACACTCTTGCCTGTGAAAGAACCTTCGTCCTCTCAAAACTGAATATTAAAAGCTCCCTTTACTACGCTCGGTTAAGCCCTCGACCGATTAGTATTGCTCCGCTCCAATTATCACTAACCTTCCACGCGCAACCTATCTACCTCATCTTCTTTGAGGGGTCTTACTTCTTACGAATGGGAAATCTCATCTGGAGGTGGGTTTCACACTTAGATGCTTTCAGCGTTTATCCCTTCCATACTTAGCTACCCAGCTTTGCCCTTGGCAGAACAACTGGTACACCAGCGGTATGTCCATCCCGGTCCTCTCGTACTAAGGACAGATCCTCGCAAATTTCCTCCGCCCGCGACGGATAGGGACCGAACTGTCTCACGACGTTCTGAACCCAGCTCGCGTACCGCTTTAATGGGCGAACAGCCCAACCCTTGGGACCGACTACAGCCCCAGGATGCGATGAGCCGACATCGAGGTGCCAAACCTCCCCGTCGATGTGAACTCTTGGGGGAGATAAGCCTGTTATCCCCAGGGTAGCTTTTATCCGTTGAGCGATGGCCCTTCCATTCGGTGCCACCGGATCATTAAGCCCGACTTTCGTCCCTGCTCGACTTGTCTGTCTCGCAGTCAAGCTCCCTTCTGCCTTTACACTCTACGAATGATTTCCAACCATTCTGAGGGAACCTTTGGGCGCCTCCGTTACTGTTTGGGAGGCGACCGCCCCAGTCAAACTGCCCACCTGACACTGTCTCCCGCCATGCTTCAATGGCGCGGGTTAGAACCTTCATCTAACAAGGGTAGTATCCCACCAGCGCCTCCTTCGATACTAGCGTACCGAACTCTTCGGCTCCTACCTATCCTGTACATGTTACACAAAAATTCAATATCAAGCTACAGTAAAGCTCCATGGGGTCTTTCCGTCCTGTCGCGGGTAACCCGCATCTTCACGGGTATTATAATTTCACCGAGTCTATCGTTGAGACAGTGCCCAAATCATTACGCCTTTCGTGCAGGTCGGAACTTACCCGACAAGGAATTTCGCTACCTTAGGACCGTTATAGTTACGGCCGCCGTTTACTGGGGCTTCAATTCAAACCTTCGCTTACGCTAAGCTCTCCTCTTAACCTTCCAGCACCGGGCAGGCGTCAGCCCCTATACGTCATCTTTCGATTTGGCAGAGACCTGTGTTTTTGATAAACAGTTGTTTGGGCCTTTTCACTGCGACTGGCTCTGACACCAGCACCCCTTCTCCCGAAGTTACGGGGCCATTTTGCCGAGTTCCTTAACGATAGTTCTCTCGCTCACCTGAGAATTCTCTTCTTGACTACCTGTGTCGGTTTGCGGTACGGGTAACCAATACCTCACTAGAAGCTTTTCTTGGCAGTGTGACGCTCGTGCTTCGCTACTTGTATTTCGCTCCCCATCACAGCTCATCCTTAGCTATAAGCATTTGACTCATAACCAGACTCGCTGCTTGGACATGCTTTTCCAGCTGCATGCTCACGTTAATCTACTGCGTCCCTCCTTCGTTCATACGGCATTGATCAGTACAGGAATCTCAACCTGTTTTCCATCGGCTACGCCTTTCGGCCTCGTCTTAGGTCCCGACTTACCCTGGGCGGACGAGCCTTCCCCAGGAATCCTTAGTCTTTCGGTGGACCAGATTCTCACTGGTCTTTCGCTACTCATACCGGCATTCTCACTTCTAAGCGCTCCACCAGTCCTCACGATCTGGCTTCTTCGCCCTTACAACGCTCTCCTATCGCATATCTTTCGATACACCCACAGTTTCGGTACCATACTTAGCCCCGGTACATTTTCGGCGCAGAGTCACTCGACTAGTGAGCTATTACGCACTCTTTCAATGCATTGCTGCTTCTAAGCCAACATCCTAGTTGTCTAAGCAACTCCACTTCCTTTTCCACTTAGTATGGATTTAGGGACCTTAACTGGTGATCTGGGCTGTTCCCCTTTCGACTACGGATCTTATCACTCATAGTCTGACTCCCGGGTATAGATACATGGCATTCGGAGTTTATCTGAATTCAGTAACCCATGACGGGCCCCTAGTCCAAACAGTGCTCTACCTCCATTATCCTCGCCCCGAGGCTAGCCCTAAAGCTATTTCGGAGAGAACCAGCTATCTCCAAGTTCGTTTGGAATTTCACCGCTACCCACACCTCATCCCCGCAATTTTCAACTTACGTGGGTTCGGTCCTCCAGTGCGTTTTACCGCACCTTCAACCTGGACATGGGTAGGTCACTTGGTTTCGGGTCTACGTCAATCTACTATTCCGCCCTCTTCAGACTCGCTTTCGCTACGGCTCCATCTTCTCAACTTAACCTCGCAAATTAACGTAACTCGCCGGTTCATTCTACAAAAGGCACGCCATTACTCGTTAACGAGCTTTGACTACTTGTAGGCACACGGTTTCAGGATCTCTTTCACTCCCCTCCCGGGGTGCTTTTCACCTTTCCCTCACGGTACTAGTTCACTATCGGTCACTAGGGAGTATTTAGCCTTGGGAGATGGTCCTCCCGGATTCCGACGGGGTTCCACGTGCCCCGCCGTACTCAGGATCCTGGTTGAGTGCCGGCGATTTCGTCTACAAGACTATCACTTTCTCTGGTGCAGCTTCCCAACTGCTTCAACTATCTTCGGCCTTTTTTCTCTTCTACCAGTCCTACTACCCCAACAAGCATGCTCGTTGGTTTGGGCTCTTTCCTGTTCGCTCGCCGCTACTAAGAAAATCGATTTTTCTTTCTCTTCCTGTGGCTACTGAGATGTTTCAGTTCACCACGTCTTCCTCAACAGGACTACTTAGTTCATCCTCTTGTGACTGAGCTTGACCTCAGCCGGGTTGCCCCATTCGGAGATCTCCGGTTCTTCGCTTACTTACAGCTCCCCGAAGCATTTCGGTGTTCGTTCCGTCCTTCATCGGCTCCTAGTGCCTAGGCATCCACCGTGCGCCCTTATTATCTTAACCTATTTCTTTTTCTTGAATCTCTCGATTCGCGCAGTTTCTCGGTGATATACTTTCTATATCTTTGCTTTTAATATTCAGTTTTCAAAGTCCGAATTTTCTTCCTTGACAGTTCCCTGTCAATGGAGGTTAACGGGATCGAACCGATGACCTCCTGCGTGCAAAGCAGGCGCTCTCCCATCTGAGCTAAACCCCCGGATATATTATCGATCGATGGGCCTAAATGGACTTGAACCATCGACCTCACGCTTATCAGGCGTGCGCTCTAACCAGCTGAGCTATAGGCCCAAAAGCTGCCTTTGAGAGTTGACCTCTCAAAACTGAACAAAGTTCCTACAAAAGTGCTTCCGTTTTTCTTTTCCTTAGAAAGGAGGTGATCCAGCCGCAGGTTCTCCTACGGCTACCTTGTTACGACTTCACCCTAATCATTTGTCCCACCTTAGACGGCTAGCTCCCCGAAGGGTTACCCCACCGGCTTTGGGTGTTACAAACTCTCATGGTGTGACGGGCGGTGTGTACAAGGCCCGGGAACGTATTCACCGCGGCATGCTGATCCGCGATTACTAGCGATTCCAGCTTCATGCAGGCGAGTTGCAGCCTGCAATCCGAACTGAGAATGGTTTTCAGAGATCAGCTTCCCCTCGCGAGTTCGCTTCTCATTGTACCATCCATTGTAGCACGTGTGTAGCCCAGGTCATAAGGGGCATGATGATTTGACGTCGTCCCCACCTTCCTCCGGTTTGTCACCGGCAGTCTCACTAGAGTGCCCAACTCAATGCTGGCAACTAGTAACAAGGGTTGCGCTCGTTGCGGGACTTAACCCAACATCTCACGACACGAGCTGACGACAACCATGCACCACCTGTCTTCCTGTCCCCGAAGGGAACCCCTAATCTCTTAGGCTTGCAGGAGATGTCAAGACCTGGTAAGGTTCTTCGCGTTGCTTCGAATTAAACCACATGCTCCACCGCTTGTGCGGGCCCCCGTCAATTCCTTTGAGTTTCAACCTTGCGGTCGTACTCCCCAGGCGGAGTGCTTAATGCGTTAGCTGCAGCACTGAGAGGCGGAAACCTCCCAACACTTAGCACTCATCGTTTACGGCATGGACTACCAGGGTATCTAATCCTGTTCGCTACCCATGCTTTCGAGCCTCAGCGTCAGTAACAGACCAGAGAGCCGCCTTCGCCACTGGTGTTCTTCCATATATCTACGCATTTCACCGCTACACATGGAGTTCCACTCTCCTCTTCTGCACTCAAGTCTCTCAGTTTCCGATGCACTTCCTCAGTTAAGCTGAGGGCTTTCACATTCAGACTTAAAAGACCGCCTGCGCTCCCTTTACGCCCAATAAATCCGGACAACGCTTGCCACCTACGTATTACCGCGGCTGCTGGCACGTAGTTAGCCGTGACTTTCTGGTTGATTACCGTCACGCTATGAGCAGTTACTCTCACAACCGTTCTTCTTCAACAACAGGATTTTACGATCCGAAGACCTTCTTCATCCACGCGGCGTTGCTCCATCAGACTTGCGTCCATTGTGGAAGATTCCCTACTGCTGCCTCCCGTAGGAGTTTGGGCCGTGTCTCAGTCCCAATGTGGCCGATTACCCTCTCAGGTCGGCTACGTATCGTTGCCTTGGTGAACCGTTACTCCACCAACTAGCTAATACGCCGCAGGTCCATCCTAAAGTGACAGCCGAAGCCGTCTTTCAACCAGCACTCATGTGACTGCTGGGATTATGCGGTATTAGCACCTGTTTCCAGATGGTATCCCCCGCTTTAGGGCAGGTTACCTACGTGTTACTCACCCATCCGCCGCTCGTTCCACCAGTTCCACCCGAAGGCTTCCCTGACTTCCCGCGCTCGACTTGCATGTATTAGGCACGCCGCCAGCGTTCGTCCTGAGCCAGGATCAAACTCTCAATTTTTGTTCGTTCTTTTCTTGCTCATGACTTGAACTCGCGTTCTTGTCGCTTAATTTATTTCTTTTTTGACAGGTTCTTACAAACCCTGCACTTTTGCGTTTAGAAACTTTATTCAGTTTTCAAAGATCAACCGGCTGTCCATAACAGCTGTTTTATTTTATCAGTTGTCCAAAAGCTTGTCAAGAACTTTTTTTTAAGTCCTGAAATTGTTTTTGTCTTGCTCCGTGACAACAGAAAATATCTTATCAACTTTTGTCCGCAGATGCAAGTCTTTTTTGACAATCTGGACAAATTCCATGAATATTTAATTGCACATTGTTAATCTGAAAGGCAGAATCCGACTTTAAATTTTTTAATAAAGTTGAATAATCAGAATAATTGACATCGAAAATCTGTCCACATTGATCGCAAATTGCATGAAAATGCTCTTTATGAAAATAATCAAAGTGAATTGACTTATCAACATAAGTTAATTCCCTAATCGGCGTTACTTTCACTAAAAAGCGTAAATTATTATAAACAGTTGCAATACTAATATTATTATGGGTGTCCTTTAAATCATTATAGACGTCTTCGGCCGTAGGATGATTATGATGGGTTATCATATATTTTAAAATTGCCAGCCGTTGATCAGTGATTCTAATCTTTTGTGAACGTAACTGCGCTATCAGTTGATCTAACTCCTTGTTAGCCATTTTATTATCCTCCTTGCTTGGTTAGTTCTGGAGCATCAGTATGATACAAGTTCATTAAAGATTTATCATGATTTTGCATCATAATACTATTCTTTTTAACATGGTTTTGTTTTCGTAAGCGTTTCAAAGATTTATTTTTATTATAACTATAATCCTTTTTAACTACTTTTTGAAAGCCTTTAGGTTTATAAAAACGTAATAAATCTCCTGTAATAACTTTATCTGATAATGATAATTCAGTATCCACACGATTAGACATTTGTTCAACTTTTTGTTGCTGCTCTGGGGTTAAAGAACCGACAGTTTCCCCAGTTTTAGTGTAATAATAGGTGCCATTAACCTTAGTAAAATCAGGGGCCACAAAATCTCCATTACGAAAAGCTACTACTTCAGAACGTTTTGGTGATAATAAGTCGGTTCCAAATTGAATTGTATCATCATTTTTTACACCTAATAAGTTTAAAATCGTTGGTAAAACATCAATTTCACCACCATACGTGTGGTTAATTCCCCCTTGTAATCCATTCATATGAATCATAAAAGGTACTCTTTGAAATTGAGCATTATCAAAATTATCAAAGTCTTTTTTATTTAATAATTTAGCGACAGCTTTTTTATGGTTAGCAGAAATCCCATAATGATCTCCATAAAAAATGACGACACTTTTCTTGTCTAAGCCAGTCGCTTGCAGCCAATCCATAAATTCTCCCACGGCTTGATCTAAATAATGCGCTGTCTGAACATAACCATCAACAGTACTGTCACCCGTATTAGTTTTTTGGATAGTTTGGTTCTTCTTATCCAGTAAATAAGGATAGTGGTTCGTCACGGTAATCAACTTAGCATAAAAAGGCTGTGGCAGCTGCTGGACATAATTAGCGGCATCACGGAGGAAAATTTTATCTTTCATACCATAACCAATGTTATAGTCCTTTTTTTCTTTATAATATTTGGAACTAAAGAAATAATCATATCCCCAAGATTTATAGGTGTTATCACGATTCCAGAAACTAGGAACATCACCATGAAACGAAGCAGTAGTATAGCCTCTTTGGCCTAAAATAGCCGGTGCTGCCTGAAAAGTATTGGAGGTACCATCAGTTACCATCGCTGCTCCTTCAGGCAAGCCAAATAAGGAGTTTTCCAACATCAACTCCGCATCCGCTGTTTTTCCTTGACCAACTTGATTAAAAAAATTATCAAAACTTAAAGTACTTTTGGAGTGATACAATTTGTTAATATTCGGAGTTACTTCTTGATTATCCCATTTAAAATCAATTAAAAATTGCTGGAAGCTTTCCAAATGGATAATAAAGACATTTTTCCCTTTGGCTACTCCTGTATATTGGACATTAGAGGGTAAGCGATTATTGTTAATATAATTTTTTACAGTATTCATATCCGAACTATCAGCATTAGCCTTGACGGCACTGGTTTTAGCTGCTTTAGCTGCATCATAAACCGAAAACGAGTTTAATCCTAAATATTTAACAATATAATTATTATCAAAAGTTCGTGTCAGTAAACCCGAACGATCCTGTTGTGCTAGTGTCAAATTAATACCAAAGGCTACTACGGCAATAGCAGTAATGGTAGTTGGTATCCGCTTATTTAATTTGCTTATATCAATTTTGATTATTTTGGTAGCTAAAAGAATCACTAAAATTAAAATATCAATAAAAGCCAGAAAATCCGTCGGTTTAATAATTCCGATAATACTTTTACCTAAGTTATTAGAAACGGAACTGGATCCCTTCATTAAGGTTAAAGTTAAAAAATCAGAAAATTCTCGATAATATAAAATATTGGCAAATAACCAAGTGGCAGTGATCAGATCAATAATTATCATATAAACATATGATTTTCTGCCCTTCATATAAATTGCAATTCCCAATAATAATAAGGTAGTAGGAATGGGATTTAATAAGAGTAAAAAGGCCTGCATACTTCCATGTACGCCTAAATTAAATTTAGTTAAATAAATCAAATACGTTTTGATCCAACACAAAACCACGGCAAAAACAAAAAAGCCGAGTTTTGTATTCAAAAAATTAGTTATTCGATTTTTTAAATTCTTCATTAAAAAATTTTCCTCCACGCATTCGCAAATTCTTGCGTTCGTTGATTGGTTTAAAAGCTACAGCAATAATCCCTAAAAACATACCTAAATAATAAGTAATAAAACGCCAAATAAACATTCCTAAAAATAATTGGCTTGGTGTACTAACAAATTTAGCAAATAAAGTTTTAAAACTATATTCAGCTCCGCCAGTACCACCCGGAATAGGAAAAATAGACGTAATCATTACTATCATAATTTGCATAATCAAAATATCAATTAACTTGGCATGATTTACGTGCAGAGCTAATAATGTAAAATAGACTACCAAATAGTAAAACAATAATTGAATAAACGTCAACAATGTTGCTAATAAAACTTTTCGCCATTCCTTTTTTAAAACGAGACTTTCATTATAAAATGTATCAATTTTGCTTAAAACTTTCTGACTCCAAGCTTGGGCTTTTTGCGGACTTATGAACCAAGATACTATCTTCATAATTCCAATGAACAGATTTCGGGTAAAACGATAGTAAAACATAATCATCAATAATAAGCCAATAGTAAATACATGAATAATGAATCCGCCAGCAATTAAATAGGACAAAGCCGCATAATGTTGAGCAATGCTTTGAAATTTAAATACCATGGCTATAATAAAATTAATAAGAACTATCGTTTGATAAATAATAAATTTCATTAATAATACAGAACTGGCACGTCCACCTTCTACTCCAGACTGTAATAAAGCAATTAATTGCGCAGGCTGTCCACCAGACGAAAAAGGGGTGATCGCATTAAAAAGGGCCTGAATCCAAGGTATTCTACAAATGTTCCACCAATTATGCAGCGAATCTTCCCGATTTTTTAGTAAGACTTTTAAAACCAGGGCCTCAAAAAAATATGATAAAAACATCGCCCCAAAAGCAATTACTAACCAAAACAAATTCATTTGCAGGGCCTGATGCCATAAGCTACGTAAATTAGTATTGCGCATTTCAAAAGCAAAAATCCCCAAACCAATAAGTAACATTATAAATGCCGATAATTGATTCTTTCGACTCATAGTTAGCCTCTTTTTTGGTTATATTGTTGTAAATAAAAGGTTCGCCAAATTTCACTTAAATGTTGTTCTGAATAGTAATCTGCCCCTGCGGCTGCCAATTGTGCCAGTTGCAGTAAATCAGCCGGATTGGCCCAGAGATGCCGAATAATTTGATTCATCTCTTGATAATTTTCGGCAGGCTGATAATAACCGGTAATAATATCATGATATAACTGAAGATCACGCAATAAAACCGGAGTGTGTGTATTAAAAGATTCTAAAACTGACATCGGAAATAATTCATCAAAAGACGGTAATAAAAATAAATCAGCAGCATTTAAGTAATCATTCAGCTTTTGGCGATCAACAATGCCGGTAAAATGCATATTATGAGGCGCATTTTGCATTAATCGTTGATAGTGCTGATAACCATCTGTTAATCGGCCAAAAGAAAAGCCCCCTGCCCAAATAAATTGTATCTGAGGGTTATTTTGAGCTAAACGGTAAAAATCATCGACTCCTTTACGTTTTTGGACTTGTCCATCACCCAAAACCACAAAATCACTGGCCTCCAGACCTAATTGCTGCCGAATTTGCTGTCTTTGGTCTTCAGATACCGGATAAAATTCTTTTTGGGAAACAAAATTGGGGATATAGGTGACTTTTTCCGGAGCAATCCCATAGGCAGTCAACTTGGGAATAAAACTAGGATTCACGACAACAATTTGATCCATTCGTTTATAAAAAGAAATTATATATTTAGCTACTAACGGCTGAGCCAAACGCGGAATTTTAAGACTTCCTTGTAAAGTTTCCGGCAAAAAATGCACATAACCGATCTTACGCCCCCGCTTAGGTGAAAAAGTAGACAAGTAAAATTGCGGATCAATTGTATGGTAGTGACTAATATCAGTACGGTGATAATCGTTGATGCAAATTTCAAAATCATTGTTTAAATAAGTTTTTAATAATCTAATTAACTCGCTATAAGCACTGCCTACCCCTTGACCAGCTACTTTTTGAGCGGAAGAAAACATTGTTATTTTAATCGTCATAGTATTGACCATCCTTCAGAGGTTCATTAGCTAATTTTTTGCGGAGAAAATATTTATAAGCATCCTGATAAAATTCTAAAATCTGGTCACCAAAATAATCAGAAGAAATAGAATAAAGTTTCTTTTGCCGATGCTGTATCTCATCAAAAGCCCCTTGATGTTGTAAATATTGTAACACTAGTCCAGCATAATCTTCCGGATGACTATAAGTCACCCCTAATGAAGGATCATCAAACAATTCATCCGTATAAGGACTAGAGCGGACCACGCATTTTAAGCCGGCAGCTAAGGCTTCAATAAAAGTCAAGCCTTGAGATTCAGTATCACTGGCCGAAACAAATAAATCCGCCAAATGATAATAAGGTGAAATCTGGTCATGTTCAACCTCACCCACAAATATAACGTTGCGTGCAACTTTTAATTCTTGAACTTGAAGGACCAAATCGTCCATATCCGGACCGTCCCCCACTACTAGTAAGACTAGATTAGGATAATATTTTAAGAGAAGCGGCATATTTTGGATGAGAATTTCAATCTTTTTTTCATTAGCAACCCGACTCAAAGTCAATAAGATGGGCTGATCCAAGGTTAAGTGCAATTTTTTACGTATAGCAACTGTATCCACCGGGCGTGTATATTCCGATAAATCTACTCCTGTAGGAATAATTTCCATCGGAGTTTTGATACCATAACCCCGTAAAGTATCATAAACACGTGTACTAGGAGCGACAATACCAGACATTCCCGAAACAAATAGTTTAGACATTTGTTTAACGTGATAAGGTTTTAATAAATGGCCATTTAAAACATAGTGCAGGTAATCTTCATACATCGTATGGTAAGTATGAACACAAGGAATCTTTAAGTTATGAGCCACAAACTTTCCAATCAGGCCTAAAGAAAATTCCGTCTGCGTATGAACAATATCCAAATCTAATTCTTTTGCCAATTTTAAAGCATGAAACATTCCGCGATAAGCAATACGCCGATCAGTAAAAGAAATAAAGGGAATACTCCCTAAACGAAAAATATTAGGTTCAATCGTATTTTTGGCAACGTGCGGATCAGTAGTGGTAAAAATGTAGACTGTATTACCTTTACGTTCCAAATCATTACGTAAGGTTTGAATTGATGTTGCAACACCGCTTACCTGGGGAAAATAGGTATCCGTAAATATACCAACATTCATTTGAAGCTCACCTCAATCAATTAATACAATTCATTATACCAAAATCCTAGTTTAAAACATATTTAAGACTAAAAATGAACTAAGTTCAGATAATAAAAATTATCAACTTAGTTCAAATCTACAAAAATCATTATTTTATTTTTCTACTTCCAAACTGCAGCCACGAACACAGGACTCAGCTTTTAATTAATTTATTCACCTGCTGATTCTTTAAAAGCAGGGCAAATAAAATATAACCTATTAAAACCGCAATAAATTCACCTATAGAAATATAAAAAGCCGTCAACCAAAATGGCACTTTGGTCATCACAAATAATTCTGCCCCAATAATTAAGCCATTGGTAACCCCAGCCACTAAAGGTACCCAGTAGCCGTGTTGTAAATGAATAATTATTAAGAAAACTAATAAGGAAGCTAACGTTCCTACAACCATGTCGACTGCTGCTGTAGGGCTGAACATGTTGGTAATTAAGCACCCTAAAGTTAGACCGGGAACAAATTTAGCATTATAAAAAGGCAACATAACCATTACTTCAGAAATTCGCAGTTGGATACTGCCGTAAGCCATTGAATTTAGTGGGGGTGTAACTGTTAAGACTACATAAATAGCCGCAATTAAGGCATTCTTAATCCAATCTTGAGTTGTAAAAGCAGCAAAATATTTTTTCATGATAATTTCCTCCATCATATTTGTTTAAAGACAGGTATTCCTGGAAACAAACTGTCTTAATAAAAAATAAAATTATAAAGTGCCCCGTTTTTTTAACTGTTCATCAATCAGGGCCAAAACTTTTTGACGATCAACCGGATTATCTACAAAATCTAATTGATCACAGTTAATTTGCATTTTGGGACTATAGTTATAATTTTGATACCAAGCATCATAACGATCTAATAGATTATGATAATAACCCACTAAAGAACTATCATTTTCAGGCTGTTCATAAGAACGACCCCGTTTTTTGATATGCTCTAGCATTTTATCATAAGAAATCTCCAAATGGACCAATAAATCCGGAGCTTTTTTATGGGCTGCATAAGGCAGCTCTTCCATCATGTTATCTAGCAATTCATCATAAACCTGGACCTCTTGTTCTGTAGCCCGGCCCATATCCGCATTGATATGAAAAAACAATGAATCTTCATAAATCGAGCGATCCAAAACATTGTTATCGTCTGCTAAAGCTCTTTTAATTGAAGCAAATCGTTTATTTAAAAAATAAATTTGCAATAAAAAAGCATATTTTTTCGGATCAGCATAAAACAGCGGCAACACAGGATTATCATCAACCTGTTCATAAAAAGCCTGAGTTCCCAAATGTTCTGCCAAAATAGTTGTCAAACTACTTTTACCTGCGCCAATCATGCCGCTTAAAACAATCATCATTTGCTTCCTCCCATTATTAAACAACTTATACATAATAGCATAAACCAACTACATATTGTATATCTTTTTTTCTAATTACCAAATCTAGTGGTTACTTAGTGTGTGGCCGTAAATAGATTAAAGCTAGTAATAAGGGTAAGAGCAAAAATATCGGATAGATATAGCGTGCTAAAACTACTGGGGCGGCCCATAAACAAAGCCATTGCAGCATTGCAAAAGCCGCTATTAATAAGGCAGACCATGATTTTTGAGCAATTAAAGCTAATAAAATAATTAGTAAGATCCAACTCCAGCAGGCAGGATCAAAGCAGCTGGCAATCACAGGATATTGTGAATAATTTCCATTCTGTTCCAGATCATAAACCATTTGATAAAGGCCCGGACACCACTGCCAATTATTAATGATAACTCCGGGTTTAGTCATGGGCCCGTTTTTAGTTTCATTAATAACTTCATTATAAAGATTGCCAGAACGTGAAGGATAAGTACTTTGAGGATAATACCAACCTAAATTTAAATTTAAAATTGCCTGTAAAGTTGCCTGGGGATAATGAATGATAATCCGTTTTAACATTTGTGAACGTCGTTGTTGAAAATTACCCCGATGTATATATGGATAAAATTTATAAAATTGCTGCCAAACTAGATTAGCTTCATCAGCAAACTGGGGGCTATAGAAACGTTGATATTGTTCGGGAGTCCCTTTGGGTAAAATAGTCCAGAGTAAACTTCTATCTGCAGCACTAAAATGTTGCCCGGCATTCACATAACTGCCAAAAATAATTTGCGTTTTTAAACCGCCTGTAGAACTTAAAGACCTTACTCCCGTAGTAGCATTAGCATTTTTACTAGGCAAATGTTGAACAACAGGACCATTAAAGACGACAAATATTACTCCAATTACGGCAAACAAAGCAATTGATTTTTTCCAATATTTCCAACATAAAATTAGCCACAAAGGAATAAATAATAAGAGAACCAAGAGGCTACTATTTCGAAAAGTTAAAAAAATTAATATCGCCAATACCAATATGAATAATTTGCCATAAGAATGAAAAAAACGATCCTGATCCAGCCACATTTCTAAGAGAAAAATCATAATTAAAGTTGCAGCCAAAGCACTCCAAGTATCCTTAGTATTAACCTGTGCCAATGAGGTCCAATTAGTAATATGTAAACTCCACCATCCACAGGCTAATAACTGAATTGGCCATGGCAAATGCCAGCGATTTAACAACTGCAAACCATAACCAAAAATTAACGCCGCCAATAAAAATTGAACAATAATTAATAAAAAGATCCCTAAACTAAGTGAGTGAAGAAGCTGTGCACCAATAAGATACACAAAGATATATACAATAAACATACTAGCGATAGGCTGTCCAATACTCCACTCGCCATGAGTCATAGAAAAATACTGAAAAGGAGTATCATAACTCCAAATACCTGGAGCTAAAGCGATTATAGCTGGTATAAAAACAATAAAAGTAATACTGCTGATTAATAACCAAGGATGCGGTAAATTATTAAACCAATTTTGAATTTTTACATATCCAGAAGTTTGAGTAATTCGGGGATGTTTAGTAATTAAAAAATCCAGTATTAAAGCTATAACAATCGTCCAAAAAAAGATAAATCCACCTAATTTGATTAATACTTCACTATTTAAACGGGGGAATTTATAGGTTTCATATAACGGCTTGCCTAAAACTAATGCTAAAGCAAATAGGACCCCAGCCACTGTTGCCAGTTTCCAAGACTGAGAATTAGAAATGCGGGCAAAAGCGATTATAGTTATTAATAAATTCAAACCACCGATAATTATAAGCCAATTCCATTCCGTGCTAGCCACATCAAAATTCCAGCCAACAGCTAAAGTTTCCCAAACGGCTATTAACACAGCTAGAAAAAAATGCCATAAATTTAATGAATATTGGTGCCAATTGATAAAAACAAAAAGAGTATTAATCAATAATAATCCACAGATAAATTGCCAACTAAAACCCGTAAAAGTACCCAATTGTAAATAACCAACTAGTAAGACAATTAGAGATTCTATAATTGTAACTAGCAGTAAAATTCCACTCCGCAATAATAATTGTGAAGTAGGCCTCATTAACTGCTTAATGGCTAAAGTAAAACCGACTACTATTTCCAGAAAATAAATTGTACTAAATGGGGAAATACTATAATTATTTAAAAACAAATTGAGCCACATAGTGATAAGTAACGCTGCTAAAATAGCCAAAATCAAACTTAACACTTTACTCGTTCTACTTTTCATTCTTCCGCCCCCGCTTATCAGCTTATTTCGCAATTAATTATAAGCTAGATACTTAAAAACTTCATCACTTATTGTTATTCCCCAGCTAAAACTCTAACTAAACTGTCCCTTTAATAATTTTCCATCTAAGACAATTAAAAAAATTAAGTTTTCAAAAAGATTAAAAGTACACCCGCCAAAATTAAAATAAACAATAGTGCAAAACTAACAATAGTAAATTTAATTAAATAGCTTCCACCTTTTTTAGAAAAATGTAATAAATATTGCTTAAAAGCCAAAACATTAGCCAAGGAAGCAATAATTGTTCCCAAACCGCCAATATTACTGCCTAAAAAAAGCGCATAATAATGATTAGTAAAAGGTGCTAGCAAAAAAGTAGTAGGTACATTACTTAAAAATTGACTTAAAAAATACTAATAAAATATACATGATAAGTATTATTTCCCGCTTGCTTTAATAATTGCACTAAAAAATTCGAATTACTAATATTACTAATCGCAACAAAAAAACAAATAAATGTTAATAAAATTGAATAATCAACACTTTGTAAGATCTTTCTGGAAATTAAACAAGCTATTCCCACAGAGATTAAAATTTCCCATAATAAGGAAACAAACTTTAAGATTGATAATAGTGCAAAAAGCGCCCCTCCCAAGGCTAAAACCAGCTGTTTTTTATTCAAATCTGGCATAGTAATTGTTAAACTCTGAATTTTTTGTGGCTTGATAGTCCCACACATGATTTCTAAAAACAATAAACTCACTAGACTCAAAGGCAAACCCATCAGTAAAAATTTTTTGATTGTTAAATTATATTGTTAAATTATAATGAATAAACAAAAATAAATTTTGTGGATTACCCATGGGTGTTAATAAACTTCCTAAATTAGCAGCCAAGAATAACAAAATAACGGGAAAAATCGGATCAATTGCAGTTTTACTAATACTTAAAGCTAAAAGCGGAATTAAAGTTATAATACTAACATCATTAGTGACTAACATGGAACTAAAAAAGGCAATGAGAACAATAACACCAATTAATAAGCGGGTATCATGAACCCTTTTGGTCAGCGAAAATGCTAAGTACTTAAAAATCCCTAAAAATTGTAACGTTTGTACTATCACCATCAGCATAAATAAAGACCCGATTGTTTGCCAACCTATATCTTTATCCTGAGGTCTTCCGATAAAAAAAGTTAATAATGTTACCAAAAAACTGATTACTAATAACTTATCGCTAACTATTGATTTGATAATTTTCATAATTGTATGACCATATTTCCAAGTATTTAACACCTGGATACCTGAATAAATCCAGCCTATCTAGGTCTGGTGATTTTTTCTTTATTTGGCGTATCAATGGCTCTGTGTTTTTCTTTTTGAAATTATACCAGACTTTTGAATTAGTCTTTATTTGAACACCCGTCTTATTCTTATCCTTAACTTCATAACAACATAAATCTTGCTAATACTATGATAGTTGTTAGAATAAGCATCATTAAAATAAGATTAGGTTTCTCTAGTTCTACTTGCATTTTAGAAGTAAAAACAAAATTCTACACCATGAGGATATTAATTGATCTCAAAATTTTTTCTTCACGGCTTTTACTGACCATACGATTTGAATCCACATATTTTATGTAATTAACCATGCTTGACTTGCTTTAAATTCGTTTCACATCTTTTATTGATTTATCGACAAACAAAAAGTCCAAATAAAAGTTTGGACTTTTACAAATTATACTTTTGCAAACAATCATAGATATTTAAAAAATTAAGAAATTTTAATATAAAAAAGCAAAAAAAGATAGTATGCAGTCAACCTTTACATAAACAATGATCTAGACTATTTTTAATTTTTTGAAGTGGTGAATAGAAATTCCGTCTATTTATCTTTAATCACACAACTAACTGCTGTCGTAGTTTCAATGAACTTAGAACGAATCACATGTTTAAATCCTTTTTGGCTTATTTTAAGGAAATCGCATTGGAAAACACACTCTCTTTTTTATTATTTGGAATCGTGAGCTTTGATTTTATCAAGCTCTCTTTTCCTTTTATTTTTTGATTCTTTAGAATCTGTATATTGAATTTCTAGTAACAAAGCTTCGCCAACAATTAACACAAGCGCAGCTGGCCATAGGTGAGGTATCATGTTTACCACAAAAAACTTTTACAGAATGAAAAATAAGTATACTAAAGGAAGAATAAACCCTAAATAAGGATACTTATGAAAGCGGGATAAAATACTTTGAGCTACGATAAAAATCAGGCCTATAATTATGCTTTGAATACTAATCATCTTTTTCTTCCTTGTACATTTGCATTATTATATTAGCAGCATATAAACTAATATCTTCATCAATAACTAACTGCATTAATTTTTGATTAAAATTATTTTTGCGATCAGGCTTTTCCCGAATTTTTTCTATAATAGTATTTAGTTTATGCCTAATTGTAGGATATGAAACTTTATATTCACGTTGTAATTTTTTAAGAGACCCAGAATTCAATATAAAGTTTTTTACAAATGCTTCTTCATCAGGTGTCAAACTATCCAACCATTGATGTTTATTACTCAAATGCCTATACCTCTTAAAATCTAATACTTTAAAATACGTTCTTCCAAATGAGAAGATTAGATTGACAAAAATAATTCCAATATCACTGGAATATATGCTGAATTTATAATTTCTAGGTTTTATAAATCTATAAGTACCCACTAGCTCTAGAACAAACAGATATTAAAAATATTAAACGATCAATAAAATTGAGAGCAAAAAAGCAATAGTATTTAATTAAAGTTGATAAATCAACATTAAGATTTTAACAAGTTAAAAAGCCCATAAAACGTATTCTTAACGTTCTATAAGCTCTCTAAAATACTCGTAAATATCTTTACTATGCTAAAGTATAAAATTTTTATTTTGTAAGTTCAAAAACTATTTATTTCATAAAAAATAAATTTCGTCCTTATAATGGCTACCCTTTATTAATATAATAAATAAAGATGGAATTTTACAAAAAATTTGAGTTAAACTTCAAATAAAAGTATACCCATTAATATTAGATCATATTATGATAAAAATATTTATTTAATTACTATTTTATAATATGAAAATTTAAATTATTAGTTGTTTTTGATTTGTCACTTTCCAAGTTTAGGATTTTAATTATATCATTAATTGCGATTCCAGTTTGATATGATGTTTTTTCAAAAAAGTTGTTCTCATCAGCATTAGTAAACCTAAGAGTACTTTTTAATAAACTAGGTCTTTCAATGGGAATAAAATTATCAAAAGGCTCTTCTTTTCTCCAATGATTCCTAGCAATTGTTTGTATAAGATATAACGATTGTTGATCTGAAATTAGTCCTACTTCATTTCCACGATATATTAAAGCCTGTAATGATACTAGCCAATGTTTTTTTAATGATTTTAAGTACTCCATATTAGTGTATTGCATATCTATAGCTAATCCCTCTTCTGGCATTAGAAGCACGCCTGCAAAATGATCAGCTTCAGATTCTATTCTACGATGATTATTTGAATTATTAATATCATTTGTTGAATAGCGAGAATGTAAGAGTATATGACCTAACTCATGGATAATATTGAATCTTATACGAACACTTGAAGTTATCTCTGAGTTTAACAATATTATAAAGTGCCTGTTAATCTTTACCGTGACAGCGTCAATACCATAACTAGATAAGTCAGCAAATGCTACTCTAATTCCTAATCTTTCAACTAATAAAGTAGCATTTGAAATAGGTCCTATCCCCAAATTAAACTCTTTTCTTATTTCGTGTGCAACATGATCTATATAGTCATAATCGGTTAATTTAAAGTTAAAATTCTCATTAGAATATTTTGGAAATTGAAAATAATCTAATCCAAAATAAGAACTAAACTTTTCTTCCAAATAGCCATACAGTCTGGCCTTTTGAATTGCTTGCTTTTGGCTTTTTCTTGTTACAACAGCTTTTTTTCTAAAAAAAATAGCTCCATCAGTATCAGGTATATTTTCTTTACTTAATAAAAAAATATGTGGAACATTATAAAATTTAGACGCATTCATAACAAACGAAAAATTTATTTTTCGCTTGTTTTTTTCTAATTGTGACAAATAAGAAGGTGTCACATCAAGATAGTTAGCCACATCCTTTAAAGTATAATTTTAAGGTGCAAAAACTGATCGACTCTAAAAACTGTACATAATGGAGAAAATATGCGAAGACAATTTAATTATAGAAATCAGTCACCTAATAATAAAGGGTATCCCCAACGAAATAATGGATACCCGTCTAATTACTATAATCAATATCCATTTCCATCCAGCCAATATTATCAACAGCAGAATCCTAACAATCAGCCACCTAACGGTTATAATCAGATACCAAGTAAAAAACTATTTATAAAAAATGGTGGTTTTGGTTATTAATTGCTATAGCCTTCATAGCATTAATGGCATTTATATTTGGCAGGACTAAAAAGAAAGATTATTCCATTAATACATTAGAAAAAAAAATTTTATTATATTGAACGTCAATATAATAATGCGGTTATTCCCCTTAATGATAAGAAAATAACTAACAAAAAAATTATAGAAAATTGTTCAAAGGCAAAAAATAATATAGATAAAAAAGTTAATTTGCTTAAACTTAATCAATCCTATTCTGATATTACTAATGATTTAATAAAAATTGGAGAAAATGCCAGCATTTCTTTGCAATCACTCATAGATCAAGCTAAAGGTAAAAGAGCAAAGCCAGATATGAAAGCTGCTAATAAGGTTTATAATCTGACAAATATGTTTATAGATAAATATTTTAAGACCTCAAAATCTAAGAAAAAAAAAACTAACAATTTTGAAAAAAATAATAAATCAGACACTAATTTATCAAGTGATAATAGTACAGGTAACGAAAAAACAAAAAGGTTGATCTACAATTTGGACAAACAGTCAATTAATGGCAATAGGATCATCCAAATGCAGGTTGAATCTGTAAAAAATGTAGATCCAAATGAAGTTATGGTTACTGAGATTTCAAATAATGAAACAGACAAGCAGCAATTTGTTATTGTTAGTTATAAAGTTACTGCTGAAAAGGGAGAGATCAATTTAGATCAATTCGATGGTTCTGAGTTATCAATAGCTGATTCCACAGGTGAAATTGGAACCCAATCATCAAATCGTGATAATGGCACGCCAAAAAATTTAGAACAAGGACAAAGTATTACCTTGCGGATTGGTGTAGGATTTAAAAATAAAGGCAATACCGCTACTGTTCAATTCCCAGGAAATACTTGGTTTGGAAATATATCTTAAAGAAAAATATAAAGATAATAAAAAAATTGCGTGGCAGTCAATCAAAATTATTATTTGCTCTACCGGGTACAAATATGTCAACGACTTCTAATGCAATTAATAAAAAGCTGAGAAATTTATTATATAATCCACAGCTTAAATTTTTTAAAATAATTACCCTTTAACGGAATTTGTAAATCATATACCATATTTACTGGCAAATCATGCAAACATCCAATATATTCGGAATAAACTGGACATAATTTTGTTACCACTACATTAAATACTTATACTAACATTTTGAAATCAATGCGAAATAGAGCAGTAAAAAACGATTATATTATTTAGTT
Source organism: Bombilactobacillus mellis (assembly GCA_013346905.1). Lineage (GTDB taxonomy): Bacteria > Bacillota > Bacilli > Lactobacillales > Lactobacillaceae > Bombilactobacillus > Bombilactobacillus mellis_A. The sequence goes on along the minus strand of JAAEDX010000001.1, from coordinate 605,111 downwards.
AATAAACGTTGATATAACAGCATTTTTTATGCTTTAGGTTCGATACCGACTTTTGGCTATATTCCTTGGTACTCTATGGATAAGTATGGCGGACAGCCTAAAATACCGTGGTTGGCGGTCTTAAATAAATATCAGAGTCCGCCAAAAGTCCGCCAAATAATTTTTTTTATAACTTTCTATAAGTTTTTGGCAAACAAAAAAGCTTATATAACGGGCTTTCCTCGTTCTATAAGCTTTTCTAAATTACTACAAAATGATATCTAATACCGGTGATCGGGGTCGAACCGATACTCCCTTAACAGGAACTGGATTTTGAATCCAGCGCGTCTGCCAATTCCGCCACACCGGCAAAATATCTCTTGGTTTATAACCAAAGGCGGTAACCGGATTTGAACCGGTGATGAAGGTTTTGCAGACCTCTGCCTTACCACTTGGCTATACCGCCAGATAATAATTGGGTTAGCTGGATTCGAACCAGCGCATAATGGAGTCAAAGTCCATTGCCTTACCACTTGGCTATAACCCATTAATATAAAGGGCGGTATATGAGACTCGAACTCATGTATGCCGGTGCCACAAACCGGTGTGTTAACCAACTTCACCAATACCGCCAGAATATAACAGGGATAGTAGGAATTGAACCCACACCGACGGTTTTGGAGACCGTAGTTCTACCTTTAAACTATATCCCTATTACAAAATGGAAGGGAGTGGATTCGAACCACCGAACCCGAAGGAGCGGATTTACAGTCCGCCGCGTTTAGCCAGACTTCGCTACCCTTCCATAAATGGCGCGGGACAGAATCGAACTGCCGACACATGGAGCTTCAATCCATTGCTCTACCGACTGAGCTACCGAGCCATTATACGGTCCTAACCGGACTTGAACCGGTGATCTCCTGCGTGACAGGCAGGCGTGATAACCAACTACACCATAGGACCAATTGCGGGAGAAGGATTTGAACCTACGACCTTCGGGTTATGAGCCCGACGAGCTACCAGACTGCTCCATCCCGCGATAAATTTAAACTAAGGAGGATGTGGGATTTGAACCCACGCACGCTGTTACACGCCTGACGGTTTTCAAGACCGTTCCCTTAAGCCACTTGGGTAATCCTCCACAAATACCAGCAAATGATATCGGAAATAAATTCCTACGGAGAAGGAGGGATTTGAACCCTCGCGCCGCTTGCGCGACCTACACCCTTAGCAGGGGCGCCTCTTCAGCCACTTGAGTACTTCTCCAAATGGGCCTAAATGGACTTGAACCATCGACCTCACGCTTATCAGGCGTGCGCTCTAACCAGCTGAGCTATAGGCCCAAAGCGGGTGACGAGAATCGGACTCGCGACAACAGCTTGGAAGGCTGTGGTTTTACCACTAAACTACACCCGCAGTTATTTACTACAATGGCGCGGGACAGAATCGAACTGCCGACACATGGAGCTTCAATCCATTGCTCTACCGACTGAGCTACCGAGCCATTATACGGTCCTAACCGGACTTGAACCGGTGATCTCCTGCGTGACAGGCAGGCGTGATAACCAACTACACCATAGGACCAATTGCGGGAGAAGGATTTGAACCTACGACCTTCGGGTTATGAGCCCGACGAGCTACCAGACTGCTCCATCCCGCGATAATAATATTATACAAAATCCAATAACCAAAAACAAATGTTATTCATGGACCTTGTAGGACTCGAACCTACGACCGAACGGTTATGAGCCGTTTGCTCTAACCAACTGAGCTAAAGGTCCGAAATAGCGGCGAAGGGGATCGAACCCCCGACCTCCCGGGTATGAACCGGACGCTCTAGCCAGCTGAGCTACACCGCCACAATTAGCAAACTTATGCTAATCGGGAAGACAGGATTCGAACCTGCGACCCCCTGGTCCCAAACCAGGTGCTCTACCAAACTGAGCCACTTCCCGAAACTGCACCCAGTAGGAGTCGAACCTACAACCTTCTGATTCGTAGTCAGACACTCTATCCAATTGCGCTATGGGTGCTTATTCATTATAATGCCGAGGACCGGAATCGAACCGGTACGGTAATCACTTACCGCAGGATTTTAAGTCCTGTGCGTCTGCCAGTTCCGCCACCCCGGCAAAATAATGAAAGCGGAAGACGGGATTCGAACCCGCGACCCCCACCATGGCAAGGTGATGTTCTACCACTGAACTACTTCCGCATGATGCCGACTAGAGGATTCGAACCTCCGACCCCCTGTTTACAAGACAGATGCTCTGCCAGCTGAGCTAAGTCGGCAATACAGTAAAATAATAAATATTAAAATTTCAAAGAACCTTACAAGTGCGGGAGAAGGGACTTGAACCCATACGTCCAAAGGACACTAGATCCTAAATCTAGCGCGTCTGCCAATTCCGCCACACCCGCAGAAATGAGTCGCGTGGGGCTCGGACCCACGACCCACGGCTTAAAAGGCCGTTGCTCTACCAACTGAGCTAGCGACTCAATGGAAGTTACAGGACTTGAACCTGTGACCCTCTGCTTGTAAGGCAGACGCTCTCCCAACTGAGCTAAACTTCCATATGTAAAGGCTAAAGCGTGGCAGCGTCCTAGCCTCGCAGGTAGTTTCCCACCAACTACTCTCGGCGCTGAAAAGCTTAACTTCTGTGTTCGGCATGTCTACAGGTGTATCCTTCTCGCTGTCGCCACCACACTCTTGCCTGTGAAAGAACCTTCGTCCTCTCAAAACTGAATATTAAAAGCTCCCTTTACTACGCTCGGTTAAGCCCTCGACCGATTAGTATTGCTCCGCTCCAATTATCACTAACCTTCCACGCGCAACCTATCTACCTCATCTTCTTTGAGGGGTCTTACTTCTTACGAATGGGAAATCTCATCTGGAGGTGGGTTTCACACTTAGATGCTTTCAGCGTTTATCCCTTCCATACTTAGCTACCCAGCTTTGCCCTTGGCAGAACAACTGGTACACCAGCGGTATGTCCATCCCGGTCCTCTCGTACTAAGGACAGATCCTCGCAAATTTCCTCCGCCCGCGACGGATAGGGACCGAACTGTCTCACGACGTTCTGAACCCAGCTCGCGTACCGCTTTAATGGGCGAACAGCCCAACCCTTGGGACCGACTACAGCCCCAGGATGCGATGAGCCGACATCGAGGTGCCAAACCTCCCCGTCGATGTGAACTCTTGGGGGAGATAAGCCTGTTATCCCCAGGGTAGCTTTTATCCGTTGAGCGATGGCCCTTCCATTCGGTGCCACCGGATCATTAAGCCCGACTTTCGTCCCTGCTCGACTTGTCTGTCTCGCAGTCAAGCTCCCTTCTGCCTTTACACTCTACGAATGATTTCCAACCATTCTGAGGGAACCTTTGGGCGCCTCCGTTACTGTTTGGGAGGCGACCGCCCCAGTCAAACTGCCCACCTGACACTGTCTCCCGCCATGCTTCAATGGCGCGGGTTAGAACCTTCATCTAACAAGGGTAGTATCCCACCAGCGCCTCCTTCGATACTAGCGTACCGAACTCTTCGGCTCCTACCTATCCTGTACATGTTACACAAAAATTCAATATCAAGCTACAGTAAAGCTCCATGGGGTCTTTCCGTCCTGTCGCGGGTAACCCGCATCTTCACGGGTATTATAATTTCACCGAGTCTATCGTTGAGACAGTGCCCAAATCATTACGCCTTTCGTGCAGGTCGGAACTTACCCGACAAGGAATTTCGCTACCTTAGGACCGTTATAGTTACGGCCGCCGTTTACTGGGGCTTCAATTCAAACCTTCGCTTACGCTAAGCTCTCCTCTTAACCTTCCAGCACCGGGCAGGCGTCAGCCCCTATACGTCATCTTTCGATTTGGCAGAGACCTGTGTTTTTGATAAACAGTTGTTTGGGCCTTTTCACTGCGACTGGCTCTGACACCAGCACCCCTTCTCCCGAAGTTACGGGGCCATTTTGCCGAGTTCCTTAACGATAGTTCTCTCGCTCACCTGAGAATTCTCTTCTTGACTACCTGTGTCGGTTTGCGGTACGGGTAACCAATACCTCACTAGAAGCTTTTCTTGGCAGTGTGACGCTCGTGCTTCGCTACTTGTATTTCGCTCCCCATCACAGCTCATCCTTAGCTATAAGCATTTGACTCATAACCAGACTCGCTGCTTGGACATGCTTTTCCAGCTGCATGCTCACGTTAATCTACTGCGTCCCTCCTTCGTTCATACGGCATTGATCAGTACAGGAATCTCAACCTGTTTTCCATCGGCTACGCCTTTCGGCCTCGTCTTAGGTCCCGACTTACCCTGGGCGGACGAGCCTTCCCCAGGAATCCTTAGTCTTTCGGTGGACCAGATTCTCACTGGTCTTTCGCTACTCATACCGGCATTCTCACTTCTAAGCGCTCCACCAGTCCTCACGATCTGGCTTCTTCGCCCTTACAACGCTCTCCTATCGCATATCTTTCGATACACCCACAGTTTCGGTACCATACTTAGCCCCGGTACATTTTCGGCGCAGAGTCACTCGACTAGTGAGCTATTACGCACTCTTTCAATGCATTGCTGCTTCTAAGCCAACATCCTAGTTGTCTAAGCAACTCCACTTCCTTTTCCACTTAGTATGGATTTAGGGACCTTAACTGGTGATCTGGGCTGTTCCCCTTTCGACTACGGATCTTATCACTCATAGTCTGACTCCCGGGTATAGATACATGGCATTCGGAGTTTATCTGAATTCAGTAACCCATGACGGGCCCCTAGTCCAAACAGTGCTCTACCTCCATTATCCTCGCCCCGAGGCTAGCCCTAAAGCTATTTCGGAGAGAACCAGCTATCTCCAAGTTCGTTTGGAATTTCACCGCTACCCACACCTCATCCCCGCAATTTTCAACTTACGTGGGTTCGGTCCTCCAGTGCGTTTTACCGCACCTTCAACCTGGACATGGGTAGGTCACTTGGTTTCGGGTCTACGTCAATCTACTATTCCGCCCTCTTCAGACTCGCTTTCGCTACGGCTCCATCTTCTCAACTTAACCTCGCAAATTAACGTAACTCGCCGGTTCATTCTACAAAAGGCACGCCATTACTCGTTAACGAGCTTTGACTACTTGTAGGCACACGGTTTCAGGATCTCTTTCACTCCCCTCCCGGGGTGCTTTTCACCTTTCCCTCACGGTACTAGTTCACTATCGGTCACTAGGGAGTATTTAGCCTTGGGAGATGGTCCTCCCGGATTCCGACGGGGTTCCACGTGCCCCGCCGTACTCAGGATCCTGGTTGAGTGCCGGCGATTTCGTCTACAAGACTATCACTTTCTCTGGTGCAGCTTCCCAACTGCTTCAACTATCTTCGGCCTTTTTTCTCTTCTACCAGTCCTACTACCCCAACAAGCATGCTCGTTGGTTTGGGCTCTTTCCTGTTCGCTCGCCGCTACTAAGAAAATCGATTTTTCTTTCTCTTCCTGTGGCTACTGAGATGTTTCAGTTCACCACGTCTTCCTCAACAGGACTACTTAGTTCATCCTCTTGTGACTGAGCTTGACCTCAGCCGGGTTGCCCCATTCGGAGATCTCCGGTTCTTCGCTTACTTACAGCTCCCCGAAGCATTTCGGTGTTCGTTCCGTCCTTCATCGGCTCCTAGTGCCTAGGCATCCACCGTGCGCCCTTATTATCTTAACCTATTTCTTTTTCTTGAATCTCTCGATTCGCGCAGTTTCTCGGTGATATACTTTCTATATCTTTGCTTTTAATATTCAGTTTTCAAAGTCCGAATTTTCTTCCTTGACAGTTCCCTGTCAATGGAGGTTAACGGGATCGAACCGATGACCTCCTGCGTGCAAAGCAGGCGCTCTCCCATCTGAGCTAAACCCCCGGATATATTATCGATCGATGGGCCTAAATGGACTTGAACCATCGACCTCACGCTTATCAGGCGTGCGCTCTAACCAGCTGAGCTATAGGCCCAAAAGCTGCCTTTGAGAGTTGACCTCTCAAAACTGAACAAAGTTCCTACAAAAGTGCTTCCGTTTTTCTTTTCCTTAGAAAGGAGGTGATCCAGCCGCAGGTTCTCCTACGGCTACCTTGTTACGACTTCACCCTAATCATTTGTCCCACCTTAGACGGCTAGCTCCCCGAAGGGTTACCCCACCGGCTTTGGGTGTTACAAACTCTCATGGTGTGACGGGCGGTGTGTACAAGGCCCGGGAACGTATTCACCGCGGCATGCTGATCCGCGATTACTAGCGATTCCAGCTTCATGCAGGCGAGTTGCAGCCTGCAATCCGAACTGAGAATGGTTTTCAGAGATCAGCTTCCCCTCGCGAGTTCGCTTCTCATTGTACCATCCATTGTAGCACGTGTGTAGCCCAGGTCATAAGGGGCATGATGATTTGACGTCGTCCCCACCTTCCTCCGGTTTGTCACCGGCAGTCTCACTAGAGTGCCCAACTCAATGCTGGCAACTAGTAACAAGGGTTGCGCTCGTTGCGGGACTTAACCCAACATCTCACGACACGAGCTGACGACAACCATGCACCACCTGTCTTCCTGTCCCCGAAGGGAACCCCTAATCTCTTAGGCTTGCAGGAGATGTCAAGACCTGGTAAGGTTCTTCGCGTTGCTTCGAATTAAACCACATGCTCCACCGCTTGTGCGGGCCCCCGTCAATTCCTTTGAGTTTCAACCTTGCGGTCGTACTCCCCAGGCGGAGTGCTTAATGCGTTAGCTGCAGCACTGAGAGGCGGAAACCTCCCAACACTTAGCACTCATCGTTTACGGCATGGACTACCAGGGTATCTAATCCTGTTCGCTACCCATGCTTTCGAGCCTCAGCGTCAGTAACAGACCAGAGAGCCGCCTTCGCCACTGGTGTTCTTCCATATATCTACGCATTTCACCGCTACACATGGAGTTCCACTCTCCTCTTCTGCACTCAAGTCTCTCAGTTTCCGATGCACTTCCTCAGTTAAGCTGAGGGCTTTCACATTCAGACTTAAAAGACCGCCTGCGCTCCCTTTACGCCCAATAAATCCGGACAACGCTTGCCACCTACGTATTACCGCGGCTGCTGGCACGTAGTTAGCCGTGACTTTCTGGTTGATTACCGTCACGCTATGAGCAGTTACTCTCACAACCGTTCTTCTTCAACAACAGGATTTTACGATCCGAAGACCTTCTTCATCCACGCGGCGTTGCTCCATCAGACTTGCGTCCATTGTGGAAGATTCCCTACTGCTGCCTCCCGTAGGAGTTTGGGCCGTGTCTCAGTCCCAATGTGGCCGATTACCCTCTCAGGTCGGCTACGTATCGTTGCCTTGGTGAACCGTTACTCCACCAACTAGCTAATACGCCGCAGGTCCATCCTAAAGTGACAGCCGAAGCCGTCTTTCAACCAGCACTCATGTGACTGCTGGGATTATGCGGTATTAGCACCTGTTTCCAGATGGTATCCCCCGCTTTAGGGCAGGTTACCTACGTGTTACTCACCCATCCGCCGCTCGTTCCACCAGTTCCACCCGAAGGCTTCCCTGACTTCCCGCGCTCGACTTGCATGTATTAGGCACGCCGCCAGCGTTCGTCCTGAGCCAGGATCAAACTCTCAATTTTTGTTCGTTCTTTTCTTGCTCATGACTTGAACTCGCGTTCTTGTCGCTTAATTTATTTCTTTTTTGACAGGTTCTTACAAACCCTGCACTTTTGCGTTTAGAAACTTTATTCAGTTTTCAAAGATCAACCGGCTGTCCATAACAGCTGTTTTATTTTATCAGTTGTCCAAAAGCTTGTCAAGAACTTTTTTTTAAGTCCTGAAATTGTTTTTGTCTTGCTCCGTGACAACAGAAAATATCTTATCAACTTTTGTCCGCAGATGCAAGTCTTTTTTTTTAAAAAAATAAATTATTCCATATCTTTAACTGCTTCTTTTACCCAAGTTGCCTTTATATCAGCAATTGTTTGAAAACCAATTTTATGTTTATAATTTGTCCAATAATGCTTTTTATGGAAATGATTTTTGTTATATAAAACCGGCTCTAGTGCCCTAATAGAGAGGCTGATTTTACTAGTATATTCATCAATATCTAATACCATAACTTTAATTCGTTGACCAATTTGAAACAGTCGTTCAAGATTAGGCACATATCCATTTTTACATTCTGAAATATGAATTAAGCCCTGTTCATCAGTGTTATCCAGCTTAACAAAAACCCCGTAGGTTCTAATTCCAGACACTTTACCATAAACAATATCACCAATTTTAAAATTCATCAGCACTTCCTCCGACTTTCAGCTTATTATATTAAGTATACTATAACTATGAGGTGAATTTAGATGACCGAAAATATTTTTGATATAGCAATTGTTGGCGGTGGACCAATAGGAATTTTTACTGCTTTTTATGCGGCCATGCGTAATTTAAAGACGATCTTATTTGAAAGCATGCCTACTCTAGGTGGGCAGCCGAATACTTTATATGCTCAGAAAAAAATTTACGATGTAGCGGGCAATTTTGGTATCAGCGGTGAAGATCTAACAAAAAATTTATTAATAAAAGATCAGCGCTTTAACTATGAAACTCAAGTAGCTACTACCGTGCAGCATTTCACCAAAGTAGATGATTATTACCAAATAGAAACTAACAATGGAACCTTCGCTGCACGGGTTCTTATTATTACTATTGGTAATGGACCTTTTCAGCCTCGAAAATTAACCTTTGCTTATGATCCCAGCATAGAAGGAAAACAGCTTAATTACTTTGTGCAAGATTTGCAAGATTACAAAGGCTGTGACGTTTTGGTGGCCGGTGGTGGTGATACCGCCGTTGATTGGGCTTTAGAAATTAGTAAAATTGCTCATCAAACTTATCTTCTGCACCGTCGGGATCAATTTCGTGCTTTAGAATCCAGTGTTACTAATTTGCAACAATCACCAGTTCAAATTTTAACTCCTAATATCATTACAAATTTAGAATTAGACCCCCAAAGTGATAAATTAGTAGTTACTTACAAAATCGTAGGCACTGATCAAACTGCTCAAATCAGTGTTGACAAGCTCTTAGTTAATTATGGCATGACCAATAATTCTCGTCTCTTACGCCAATGGGGGCTTCAATTACAGGGACCTCTTATTTCTGTCGATTCAAAAATGCAAACTAATTTATCATCCGTATATGCAGCCGGAGATGCTGTCACTTATACCGGTAAACAAAAGCTTATCACTTTGGGTTTTGCTGAAGGAATGCTTGCCATTAATAGTGCTATTCAACAACTGTATCCCGAAAAATCTCATTTTGGTCATAGTTCATCATTGTTTAATTAAAAAATACCTATATTTATGATAAACTAAGATTTCAAACTCATTACTAAAGGAGCATATATGCAGTTAATTGATTTTATTATAAATGTAGACCGTCATTTGGCTGAATTAGTCAATAATTTTGGTAATTGGTCATATATTATTTTATTTTTAATCATCTTCATCGAAACGGGTGCCGTTATTTTACCATTTTTACCTGGAGATTCTTTATTGTTTGCAGCAGCAGCTTTAGCAGCCAATAATACTAGTCAATTAAACTTTTGGATTTTATTTATTTTGTTTCTGGTTGCCGCTATCGGCGGAGATTCTAGTAATTTTTTTATTAGTAAATATTTAAATAAGTGGCTCCAAAGTAAACCCTGGTTTCATAAATTCGTCAAGCCGGAATATTTACAACAAGCCCAAGAATTTTTCGATAAGCATGGCGGCAAAGCCATTGCCTTAGGGCGTTTTATTCCGATTGTGCGTACTTTTGTTCCTTTCGTGGCTGGTAGCGGCGCCTTGACTTATCCCAAATTTATTCACTATAACTTAATCGGCTCATTTATTTGGGTAAGTATCTGTTTAGTTTGCGGCCATTTGTTTGGTAACCTGCCGTTTGTTCAAGAGCATTTCTCTCTTATCGTGTTAGGCATTATTTTTATTTCTCTTTTGCCAGCGATTATTGGCTTTTTCAAATCTAAAAAAGCTGCCTAATAATATAAATAAAAAGGACTCAGGAATTAACCTGAGCCCTTTTTTATTTACGATGTGCTTTTAATAAACGCCGACTTTGGAGCCAAAAACTCAACAGAATTAGTTCGCAAACAATTAATCCAAATAAGAAACAATGTGCAAAAAAGGAAGCCGGCAAAATATTAATCACCGAGTCTTTATTCGGATCAAACAACCAATCATTATTCCAAAATAAAAGATGATGAAAGACGGTAAACATACCATCAAAATCAATAATCGCTAATAGAGCAAGCACTAAAATCCCTAAGCCTAAAATGACTATAAAATATTGATTAATCCAGAGCCTTTGTTGAAAATGGCCGCCTTTTTGCCACCAAACTAGTAACAAAAGGCTAACCAGCCACATAATTACCCCCACCATAAACCAAAGCCGCACTTCGGAAAAATGTTCTAATCCTGCAGCTGATGAAAAAAAATTAGTCATTTTTAGTTTAGCAACCCAGGGATGAGTTAAATAATCCATCACTTGCTGATAATTATGCCAGATCTGTTGTTGACTTAAATTCGTTACTAAATCTAATTGTAAATAACGGGCATCTATCCAAAAAATCAAATAACTGGCCAAAATTGTTAGTATCAACGTGCTAGAAATAGTAAAAACCGTCAACAAAAGATCAAAAGCGATATTTATCAGCATTTTCAATCCACATCCCATTCATCCAGACTATTAATTTGATAAGTTGGTTGGCTCGTTTCTTGTGCCACTTGTTCTGGAGTACTAACACCAGTGTACACTAAAATTGTGTCGATACCAGCGTTTAAACCGCACCTAATATCAGTATTATAATTATCGCCAATAATAGCTACCTGCTTTTTCGACCAGCCGGTAGTTTTTAAAGCGTAATTAGCAATAGTACTTTCGGGTTTGCCAATATAAACTGGTTGTTGCTGAGTAGCTGTTGCTACTAAAGAGACTAAAGACCCGGCACCAGGAACTAAACCTCGTTCGTTAGGCAAATTGGTGTCCGAATTAGTTCCAATAAATTGGGCACCGCGTTTAATAGCTAAAGTAGCAACTTCGAATTTATGGTAAGTCACATCAAAATCTAAGCCGACTACTACATAATCAGGATTGATTTCATTATATTGAATGCCTGTCTTAAAAATGGCGGATCGTAATCCCAGCTGGCCAATGACAAAACATGATTTTTGTCTAATATCCAAACTTTGTTCCCGTAAATAATTAGCAGTGGCCAAAGAAGGCGTAATAATTTGATCTGCGGTTACTTGAATCTGATGATTTTGATCAAGATTATCCACAACTTGTTGCGGCGTTTTCGTAGTATTATTGGTCAAAAAAATAAATGGAATGTTATTTGCTTGTAAGCGTTTAATAAAACGTTGGGCGGCAGCTATTGGCTGTCGCCCATGATAAATGGTGCCATCTAAATCTATTAAATAACCTTGATAATTTTGCATACTATTCCCCTAAAAATTTATTACTTTAAATTGCGAATTTTAAATGGTACTTTTTTGTGTATATTTCTAGTGTTGGTCGTTGGCTTGACTTTAGTTTTGGGTGCAGTATTTGTTTTCTTTAGTTCATTAAGTTTGCGACGATGAAAGCGGGTGGTTGAACGATGACGATGACTTTTACTGCTCTTCTTTTTTAAAACCGTTCTTTTAGTAGGATTAACCGGTTCTTTCTGCTCGCGCTCAAGGACAAAATATGCACAACCAAAATTACAATATTCTAATAAATAATCTTGTAAAGTAGAAATTTTTTGATCAATTTTTGCCTGGGGACGAATATCATCATAAAAGCCCCGTAAGCGTAATTGTCCATAACCCCAATCACCTACAATATAGTCATATTTACGTAAAACATTGTTATAACGGCGTGCCAAACGGCGGGTATCTAATTGATTGCCATGATTAATGGTAATATTATACAGATCTTGATTGATTTTGACTTTATCAGCACTTAATTGCACTACATCTGCCGCAAGTTCGATTTCTGCCTCATCATCACTTGCCGCAATCGCATGAGCAATACTTTTACTTAAAGTCGAACTTTTTTTAGGATTATCTTCAATATCATTACTGTCTGTCATTTTTCGCACCTACTTTCAAGGGGAATTTTTGTGCCAAATAGCGGGCAAAAACGGTTCTTAAAAAATCAGGATACAATAGCTGATTTTCACCCACAATTTGTAAAGTTGGAAAAAAGGGAATAAATAAATAATGATCTAATAACGCAATCTCGTATTTTTTTACCGGATCTAATTCCTGACCTTGATAAAAAACTTGTCTTGTATTTTCATTAATTGCCACACCATCCAATATTATTTCTCCAAAAATTTTTCCCCGAAATCCCATACCTTTTTGCGGAAAATGCCGCAAGAAATTACGATTCTTGTTAACCTCCATTAAAAAGCGCCATAATTCGCGGCCGGAAAGTGTGGTCTTCATAAGATGAATTGCATGTGGCAATTGTTGATGAATATCGTTTTGGGTAATAATTCCTGCTGGCAAATCAGATAAAAACAAACCGGAATTGAGCATGGCTGCTTTTATATTAGTTACTTGTTCTAAAGCCTTTAAAGCTAAATTAATGGCTGGATGCTCTCCTGCTGGGCTAGTCTCTAAGGTATAAGGTATTTTAGCTACCAATTGCTTTTTTAGCAGCTCTTCTCCCTTTCTTTGGTATTCCAGTTCACTTTTTTTATCAGTTTTTAAGTGCGGCAAAGATTTGGTTGCAACAGTTTGCGCCGTTCGGGTTTGAAGTTGATGATTTTCTAAAGTTAAATAAATATTGCCAATATAATTACCATATTTTTGAGCTGCAGTAACTAATGTTTTGCCAATAATAGTACCTGTGGGCAACAAGTGATGACTGTGACCACCAATAATTATATCTAGTTGCGGATATTTTTGACAAAGATAGCGATCTGTGTTAATTCCTAGATGTGACAACAAAATTAATACATCTACTTGTGGTCGCACTTCGGCAATTAAAGCCGGCAAAACATCTTGAACTAGCCGAATATCCCAGTTTAATAATGGGTATGTTAACAGATACGGTGCTGTTAAGCCCAAAATACCCAGCTTAGTACCCGCATTAGTCTGAAGAATTTTATAAGTCTGGGCAAAAGCGGGTAATTTTCCTTGGGATTCATATAAGTTACCAACGATAACCGGAAAATTGGCCCGATCATACATGTGCTCTAAAATTTGATGATCATAATATAAACCCTCACTGTTGCCGATCGTTACTGCATCATATTGCTGCTGATTCATCCAATCAATATTGGCTTGCGCCATGGTTGCCTCAGTTAAAGGATGCACTCGATCAGAAGCATCCCCAATATCAAATAAAAAAGTTTGTTGCTGCTTTTGCAAATCTAATTGCCGCTGCTGGTTGATAAAACGTGCAATCAGGGGAAAATTTTCAAAATGCGAATGTAAATCATTTGTGTGAATAATATGCAGCTTTTCCATGAGGCATACTCCTTATTATCATATTTTCAGATTATTCCAGCCAATTCATGTTAGAATTGGTCAAGAAAGAATATTAAAATTAGCAACTGGCGTAGAATACCGAAAATAACGGATAGTTTTTTATCTTCTATTGTTTTCATAGTTTTAAAAAACTAGTAGGCTACTAACTCAGTGCTTTAATTGATATGATTAGCCCGCAGAATTTCTTGAAAAGCCGTTTGAATTTTTCCAGCTGGTTTATCCCATTCTTCCCAGTGGTCAAAATTGACATCAGGAAATTCATAATTTTCATTTATATATTTTTCATAAGTCTTAACCGCAGTAGAACGAGGAATATTTAATTCTAAAATTCGCACCTCTTGAATGAAGCCACGCTCAGCCGCTAATTCTGCACGACCATTTAAAAAAATATTACCTAATTCAAAATACTTACTGCCATCATTACGGGTAATTTGTTCAATTAAGTTAAAATTTTGATACTCTTGCATACTAATAGCTCCCATGAGGTTAATTATGTTTAAAAAGATTTCACTTACTATTTTACTATTATTTCTATTTATTTCTAATACCGGCTTTGTTGTTGTGGGTCATCGTGGCGATCCCATCAAAGCCCCTGAAGAAAGTTTTCAAAGTATTGATACGGCCTTTAATGAAGGAGCTCAATGGGTAGAACTTGATTTACATGAATCTAGTGACAACCAACTAATTATTTCACATGATCGTAATTTATTTCGTATGACAGGCCAAAATATCATCGTATCAGAGCACCCGGCCAGCCAATTAACCCAATTAAAACAAAGCAACGGCCAAAATATTTATACTCTGGAAGAACTTTTCAGCCATTACCAGGATCAGCCAAATATTAAATTTCTCATTGAAACTAAAAAAACCAAACATGGAAATCCGCAAAACATGGAATTTCTGTTAACCAATAGTATTAAAAAGTATCACATGCAAAATCGAGTGATGGTTCATTCTTTTTCACTAGCAAGTTTAAAAAATATGCAAGAACTCCTACCTGCTATTCCCCGTATTTTTATTGCCGGCAGTTTGGGTCGTTTAAATTTTGAAGTTTTTCAATATTCTAATGCCGTCAATGTTTCTTCTTCATTATTGAATTCCAACTTAATTAATCAATTGCATGCCTTGGGACAGCAGGTATATGTTTGGGATGAAATGAATGAAAATCCCCAGCAATGGAATTGGTTAGTTAATTTACCAATAGATGGTATTGTCACTAATTTCCCGGCCACTGCTGTCTATTATCAACGATTGACCGAACATTCTCAGCAAAATGACGCTAATTTTGATGCTATTTATTATAATGAGCAAGCCGCTCCCATTTGGGAAAATCCTTATCCTCAAGCCCCGCAAAAGGGAAATCTACAACCTTTAAGCTCGGTCCACATTCAAAAAATAGTTCATGTACAAAAGCAGACTTTCTTTCAAATTGCTGATAACCGTTTTCTTAATACTACTGGATTTGTGCAAGCAGATCTAGTGCACAATTTAGCACCTTTTTGGCAGCAGAGGGCCCAATTAAAATCGCCCTTAACTGATAGGACAATTTGGAAAGATCCGGGAATCTTCCAGCAACTAGCCGGTAGTCTCTTATTCAATCAAATTTATCATATCAGTGCTTTACAAAATATTGATGGTCATAGTTATGCACAATTAAACAATTATGGTTGGATTAATTTAAATAATTTGTTAATTGATACTCCCATCCAACCCCAACAGCTCAATCCGCAATTAGAAAAAAATCGTGCACCTGTGCAAACCAATAATATTCTTCTACAACATAATCTTAAATCTTTGCCCTACTCTCAATTTCCCCAGCCGAGTTTGATCTCTTCTTTACCAGCAATTAGTTATAACGCACAATTATTACCCAATCTCTATAGTATTCAAAATTATATCCCATTAAAACGATAAGCAAAGAGGCTTTTATGAATTGGAACAAGTTAGCATCTATGCAGCAAGCTGATTCTCAAAAAAAGTTAGTCCAGTTAAAAACCTTACAAACGTCTGATAAAATCATCAGCCAAATTCTCTTTTGGGGACAACAGGAACACATTAAGTCCAAAATCATTAATTCTAATATTGGTCAATTGGAATATGGTCATGGAACCCATACTTTTGCCATCATCGTTACTGCATTGGCGCCGCAATTAGTGCAAACAGTGGCCGCCTATCAGGCTTTTGGACTCTTGAAAAAACTACAGCTGCCTGTTCGTAAACGGTTACGTTTAATAATTTTTCAAAATAATGATCCCCAGATATTACAACAGTATCTAAATAGTACCACTGCTCCTCAGTTCAGCATTGTTGCTGCGAATAATTCACCATTTGATCCCGCTACTAATTTCACTTTTAATTTTGTTCCTTCTAGCCATACTCAAGGATCTTATTTAGACAAGCTTCATTGGCAAAGTGATACTGCTAATCTTCAGATTTTTTTAATGACTGTGAATTGGCAAGAAATTCATCAAAAATGGTTCCATTTTATCAATCAATATCCTTTTCAAGGCCATTTAGATATTGCTGAAAGACAAGTCAAAATTACTCTTTCTCCAAAACTTTATCACAAAATCACTTTGCAACCAATCCTTGAGCAGTTCTTATTAAAATTGCTTTTAGATAGTGGGAGTCGGCAATTTTTATTGGTTTTACATTATCTTTTAAATTCGCTGCTGCCAAATAGTTCTTTTGAGGCCTTTTATCAGCAAGCTGCTGGTGGCTGTATTAAAATTACTGTGCCGCACAATGCTGTTAATTCTAAGGATTTGCAAGACTATTATCAGAGTTGTTACCAATTGTCTCAGCACTATCAGGCAAAATTCCAATCTAATATTGCATCTATTCAAAGAAATGCTAAAGCTAATCCTCTCAGCCACAAGATATTAGCTGCTTATCAAGAGGTTATTAAACCCACCACGTCGCAATTAGTTTTAAGGCCCAGTTGTTATCACTCAATTCTGAACAATAGTTTTGCTTTTGGTAATTTATTAGTTAATGATCCTTGCACTACCTGCGAACAACTAACACTCTTAACTGCTGCTTATGCCGCTGTTTTAGCGCGCATAGCTTGCACTAAATAAATTATCAAAAAGGCCACGGGCATTTTGCTCGTGGTCTTTTTTTGTAATTATTAAACTAGAAAAACTTTTAACTCTTCTGAACTGCTACTCGCTGCACAATAAGGGTGATTACAAAGGAGGCAAAGAGAATTATGGCAACTACTATATAAGGAACTTGAGGATTCATATCCATTAACATTCCGGACATAATCGGACCGACAACATTCCCGACACTAGTTAAAGACATATTTAAACCATTAATTAATCCCTGATTAGCTTGACTAGTTTTAGTTAATAACGTAGTAATGGCTGGCCGCACGATATCAAAGGCGGTAAAAACAATTAAAGTAGCTATAATAACCTCTAATTGATGATGTGCCTGGGTAATCCAAATGGTACATAATCCCCCGAGAAAAAAGCACAAACCAATTAGATGCAGTTCACCTAATTGCCGAGTCAACCAATCAAACATTACAATTTGAAAAAACAAAGAACTAATGCCATTGAGCGTTAATACTAAAGCAATAGTTCCCATACTAAACTTAAAAACCTGATTTACATAAATACTATAGATGCTTTCAAATCCTTGCAAACCAAAAGAAGAAATAAAAATCATAGCAAATAAAACGATCATCATTGGTTTTAAAAAGTGTTTCCAACTAATTTTCTCTGATTTGGTCATCAAGTTTTGTGGTTCATCGACCAAAAAGATTATTGTAAAAATAGTACTGATCAGACCTAAAGCAGCTGCTGCCCAAAAAGGAGTCTTAATCGAAAAATTTGCTAATAGACCGCCAATACCAGGGCCTAAAATCAGACCGCCGCTAAAAGCCGCCGAAATCCAACCAATTACGCGGGCCCGTTCTTTCTTGTCCGTTAAATCAGCAGCCATGGCCATAGAAGTCGGCATAAACATTGCTGCTGATAAGCCACCAATAATTCGGGAAACATTAAAGAGCCACAAACTATTAGATAACGCAAAAATTATTTCCGAAATCATATACAGTGATAAGCCGGTAACAATAACAACCTTTCGGCCCATTCGATCGGAAATTCTACCCACAATGGGGGAAGCCAGAAATTGGGCAAAAGCGTATAAAGAAGTCATAATTCCGATATCAGTGGTGGAATAGCCATACATTTTTTTAATAAACGGCTGTACGGGGATAACCAAACTAATCCCTAAACAAATTAAAAAGTTTCCAAAAATTAAAATATAAATTGCACGCTTGGTTTCTTTCGTCATATTCATACTTCTATCCTATCCTAGCTAAAAATAAAGCGCTCAGCATTCTGCAAAGCGTTATTAATATGCTAACATATTCGATTGTATAATACACTTGTTTTCGCTTCGGAAATTTATCTTTTTAAGATAATCACTAAAATAGCTTCCTTTTTTGTTAATACCGGCTGATCAACTCATTTTTTATTCAAAAATATTGAGCAAAAAACACTTTGTGATATTCTATTTAATATAGATCACAATCTGATGAGTACAATTTTGTCTTTACTAATAGATAATTTTTCTGGAGAATGCATACAGAAGAAAACAACTTGTTATATAATGTTAGAGATAAATAAAAAGGCAGGTTTTCTTTTTGAGTAAGCGTAGTTCATGGTGGGATAGAGTTTATCAAACTTTAAAAAAGCATTTTCTAGATACAAATGAACCGATTGGAGTTCATGCTCAAAACTATCAGCAACCACAGCATAACCGGTATATTACCGATCAGCAACCTACTAAGTCAGCTCAGCAAAAATATCAGGTTATTAACAATCAGGATTTACCTACCTCTTTAAATGGTAAAATTAATTTAACCATTGGGATCATCCGCAAATTAGTCTTATCGGTTGTCATCGGCCTCATTCTTTTAATTGGCCTTGGATTAGGAATGGCGACGGGATATTTTTGCGCCATTATTAAACAAGAACCCATTCCTAGTAACACTAGCCTCAAAAATCAGATCGAAAAAGTTGATCAATCAACCACGTTATATTTTGCTAATAACGTAAAAATGGAGCGCGTTCCTAGCGATACGGTGAAACAAAAAGTCACTTTTGATCAAATTTCACCCACTCTCAAAAAAGCGGTAGTTGCCACTGAAGATGAAAATTTTTATCGCCATCACGGTGTTGTACCCAAATCAATTTTTCGGGCTCTTATTTCCGAAGCTACAGGTTTCGGTGCCCAAACAGGAGGCTCGACACTAACACAGCAGCTGGTTAAAATGCAGTTATTGTCTTCTGAAACAACCTGGAAACGGAAAGCTACAGAAATTTTATTAGCCACTCGTTTAGAAAAACATTTTTCCAAAGATCAGATTCTGGAATCTTATCTAAATGTCGCTCCTATGGGACATAACAATCGCGGGCAAAACATCGCCGGTGTCCAAGCTGCTGCTCAGGGAATTTTTAATACTAATGCCAATAATCTCACTTTAGCCCAAGCTGCTTTTATTGCAGGCCTACCTCAAAGCCCCTCGGTCTATACCCCTTATGATGATGAAGGAAGAATTAATAATAATCTTAAACTCGGATTACAGCGTAAAAACGTTGTCCTATTTAGAATGTATCGCAATCACGATATTAACAAAAAACAATATGAAGCAGCTAAAAAAGTTAATTTAAAAGACCAGTTTGCTGCTCAACAACCCGCACCCAAAATTAAAATTAAATACGGTTATCTCTATAACCTTCTCACAGAACAATTACGAATTCGTTTGATAAAAAAATTAGCTAAAGAAGATAATGTTAAATATTCTGAAGTCATTAAGGACAAGGATATTTATCAAGCCTACAGTCAACGCGCTAATAGATTAATGCGTGAGCACGATTATCAAATCCACTCGACCATTGATAAAGATATTTACGATAATATGCAGAGCGCTTTTCAGCAGAATGCCGATTTATTAGGAACTGTCCATCACAGTAAAGCTACAGATCCTAACACCGGGAAAATAGTTTCTGTTAAAGAACCCGTTCAACACGGTAGTGTTTTAATTAATAACCATACTGGAGCAGTGTTAGGCTTTGTTGGCGGCCAGAATTTCAAAGATAATCAATTAAACCATGCTTTTGACACTCGTCGTTCTCCGGGATCATCTATTAAACCCATGTTAGTTTATGCTCCCGCCATTGAACACGGCTTAATTGGCAGCAAATCAATGTTGGCTGATTTTAAAGTTAAATTTAAAAAATATGCTCCTACTGACTTTGACGATACGATTGCTAATAAATTTGTCCCAGCCGATCAAGCTCTAGAACAGTCTTTAAATATTCCTGCAGTTAATCTCTATCGACAAGTTAAGCAAGAAACTAATCCCAAAATTTATATGGATAAATTAGGTCTTAAATTAAGTAAAAAAGAATATCAGGAATTAGGAATTGCTCTGGGCGGAACCCGGAATGGCTTTACTGTAGCTCAAGAAGCCAGCGCATTTGCGACTTTCGCCAATCAAGGAGTTCATATTACTCCTTACTATATCGATAAAATAACAGATGTTAATCACCATATCATTTATCAGCATCCACAAAAACGTCAACGCGTCTTTCAACCAGGTACTAGTTATATCCTCCAAAAAATGATGCACTCGGTTATTACAGAAGGAACAGCTTCCTCTTTGACCTATCAATTGAACTTTAATTATAAGAATTCTTTTGGTAAGACAGGAACTTCCAATAACTTCCGCGATAATTGGTTCGTTGGCAGTACTCCCGGTGTTACTTTAGCTTCCTGGATCGGTTATGACAATTTGTATGGACATAATTATAATTTAGCAGATGATTCTACTGAAGCTAACCAAAGCCTCTGGGCAAATTTAATCAACAGTGTTTATCAGGTTAATCCGCAATTATTACAAGCAGAGCAAAAGACTCCCCGCCCCGCCAGTGTTAATGAACAGAAAGTTTTATCTGCAACGGGAACTTTACCCGGCAGTACAATCTATGAAGGTTACAAGTCCTATTTATCCACTCCAGTTACTACCAGCCTCTTTTATAAAGCCCATGCCAATCCTCTAAGTAAACATTTTGCTATTGGTGGTAAGGATGCTAATTATCAGTTATTTTGGGATCACTACTTTGGTAAAGATAACGGTTATGGGATTACTAAGTATTTAAGTGAAGATACCAGCAAATCCAGTCATCGAAATGGATTAGGTTATAATTCAGCAATTAGTCCGAATTCCATTTTCGGCAATTATTCCGGAAATGTCTGGAATAATAATTCTCAAAGTACCACTAATAATGAAAGTAATAATTCTTATAATAATTCTACTAATTCTTGGAGCGGCGGCACTAATAGTCCTAGTTATAATCCGATTCCTAATAGAACTACCACTGCGCAAATACCTGCCAGCTCATTAAATAATGAAGAGAGTTCTCTGAACAATAATGAAGACAACAGTTTGACTTCAGAAAACGATTCTTCCTCTTCTGCTCCCTAAAACGAGTAATATGTAATTACAAATAATCTTTTTAAATCAGAATAAAAGCAGCCGAGATACGCTTGTATTTCGGCTGCTTTTTCTAACTAGTTGCGTGTGGTTCCACGTTTAATTAAACTATATGGTAACAGAATAGTTTTGTCTTGAATATTTTCATCGTTCATTAACTTAGTCAACATTCTCATAGATACTGCACCAATATCATACAAAGGCTGGGCAATAGAAGTCATTTTCGGACGAGTAACATCACATAAAATGGTATTGCTGCCGGTAATCAATTCAAAATCTTCCGGTATTCTGACACCGGCATCTAAAGCAGCATTCAAAACACCTGCGGCTAATAAATCATTGGCAACATAAGCTGCAGTTGCACCACTATCTTGAATAGCATCCCAAGCAGCGGCTCCCGCAGTTAAATTATAAACTGTCTCAAAAACATTAGCGGATGAATATTTCAAACCTGCCTGTTCTAGTGCTTGCTGGTAGCCTTTCAAACGAAACTTGCTATTAATCGGACTATCTAAATGACCGGTGACCATTGCAATCTTAGTATTACCGGAATCAATGAGTAACTTAATGACATCACGAACGGACGTCACATAATCAATATTCACACTGGCAAATTTATTCTCAGGATCAATTGCACTTGCAAAAACAATTGGTACTCGGGAATTAGACATTTCTTTATATAATGAAGCAGAAACATCTTCACCCATATAAATAATGCCGTCAACTTGCTTAGCTAACAAATCATTGAAGAGTTGTTGTTCACTGCCAATACCATTTTTGAGACTGGTTAAAATAATATTATATTTATACATAGAAGCGACGTCGTCAATCCCCTTTGCCAAATTAGCATAGAGTAAATCCGTCATACTTGGTAAAATAACGCCAATAGTTGTACTTTTTTTACTTGCTAATCCCCGTGCTACAGCATTTGGACGATAATGAAGTTTATCAATAACTTCCATCACCTTTTTACGAGTTGTTTCCTTAACATTGTTGTTCCCATTAACAACTCGCGAAACCGTTGCCATAGACACACCTGCCTGCCGGGCGACGTCGGTAATCGTGATTTCCTTGTCGTTTTTATTCATAACTATTACCTCGATTTGTACTTTTCTGAAAACTATTCTTTTCATAGATTTTCATAATTAAATTTATCAAAAAATCCTCCTAATTGCAAGCGCTTCAGACCAAGAATATGTTTTTTTCTTAAAAGTGCTATAATTTTATTAACAAATAATGGGAGGAATTATGTATGAATCATTTACAAAGTTTACAAAAATGGGTGGCTGATTTGGGCTATGATGTTGCTTACATCAGTAACCCGACCGATATTATGTATTTTACCGGTTTCAGCAGTGACCCTGAGGAGCGGGTATTAGCGCTTTTTGTTTTTCCGGAAGCTGAACCGTTCTTATTTACCCCGCAACTAGAGGTTGAGGCTGCCAAAAAAGCTGGCTGGAACCATGATGTTTATGGTTATTTAGATCATGAAAATCCCTTTGCAATAATTGCCGCTCACATTAAAGAAAGAACTGCCAATACTATTAAGTGGGCTATTGAAAAAGCAGATTTACCTTATCACCGCTATGAAGCTGTTCAAGAACAATTCCCAGCAGCTGAATTTCCTGGTAATGCTTCCGAATTTTTGGATCAGTTAAAACTTTTTAAAACTCCGGATGAGATCGAATTGATGAAAGAAGCCGGACGCCAAGCAGATTATGCTTTTAAGCTGGGATTTGAAGCTTTATCAACTGCACGCAGTGAACAACAACTGGTCGCAGAAATTGAGTATGGTTTAATGAAAAAAGGTGTCATGCACACTAGTTTTGATACTATTGTTCAATCTGGTATCAATGCTGCCAATCCCCATGGCGGACCGGAAAAAAATAAAATCCAAGCCAATGCTCTGACTCTTTTTGACCTAGGAACAGTCAATCAAGGATATATGAGTGATGCTTCAAGAACAGTTGCTTTTGGTACTCCCAACGATAAAGAAAAAGAAATTTATAACGTTTGTTTAGAAGCCCAACTTGCGGCTATGGATGCAGCTAAACCGGGAATTACCGCGGCTCAATTAGACGCTGTAGCCCGGAAGATTATTACCGATGCTGGCTACGGTGAATACTTTATTCATCGTTTGGGCCACGGTATTGGAACTTCTACACATGAATTTCCATCGATTATGGAAGGTAATGACATGGTCTTAAAGCCTGGAATGTGTTTCTCCATTGAACCTGGTATTTATATTCAAGGTGTAGCAGGTGTCAGAATTGAAGACTGTGTCTATCTAACTGAAGATGGCAATGAGCCTTTTACCCATACTACTAAGCAACTCCAAATTTTACCGGTTAAATAAATTTTCTTCTCAAAAAGTGGTCGTTTTTTAACGATCACTTTTTTATCGTTTGCTGGATAACAATGTATCCTATAAAATTCCATATTTTACCTGTACATAGCAAAATGTCACTTATCTTGGCAGTGAGTAGCTGCTGTTAGATGCATACAAAAAAAGAAGGCCATCTAATTACGGTCTTCAGTTTATAGTAGGTTATTTATCCAAATTAATCTGGTCTGCATCTAATTTAATATCATCAAAATTAGTCTTTAAATCGGCCGAATTTTTTGTATTCATCGTTTGTTGCAGCTTGCTCGTTTCTTCATTAAAAGCCTGCTTCATTTTTTGCTTATTAACTTTAGGAACTTGATCAAATTTATCCGTAACAAAACTAATGATCAGATCT
This sequence comes from Bombilactobacillus mellis, assembly GCA_013346905.1. Classification (GTDB taxonomy): domain Bacteria; phylum Bacillota; class Bacilli; order Lactobacillales; family Lactobacillaceae; genus Bombilactobacillus; species Bombilactobacillus mellis_A. The sequence continues at coordinate 581,369 of JAAEDX010000001.1, read as the reverse complement.
TTATGACTCACAACTTTCTTGGCTGCCCAATAGGACAGTCCCGCACCAATTGCAGCGCCGATGGCAAATTTTGCTTTTGACATATTATCACTTCTTTACTGAATTATTTTTTCTTCCGTAAAACTTTCCACGCACCCTTAGCTACTTTTTGAGCCATCCAAGGCGATAAGATTTTCCAACCTTTCTTGTACTGCGAATCATTTGACTTATTACTAAATCTTGTTAAACTATTACCAAAATTCTCTAGTGATTGAAAAAATGGATTCAATTTGCCACTCTTTTGATTTACATCATCCATCAAATCGTTAATTTTACCAGTTATATTATTGCCTTGATTAGCGATTTTATCTAAGTCGATGGTTAAAGTTTTAACAGCCTTTGTAGTTTCCACAACCGTCTCTCGTAAATTCTTAAGTACCTTGGCCAACTGAAACAACATTATTACTAAGTAAATTACTAAAATTACAAATGAAATGGCTGCAATTAAAGCAGCTATTTGTCCTATTGTCATTATAACTTCCTCCTCACTATAATCAGTTAAATTTTATCATCATTTCATGACAACGGCAATTGGAGAGGTTATACTTTATGTATAACATAATTAGGGAGTGGTAGGTTGAACAACATCTTAAATAAGTATAATTCTTTAATTAATAATAACAAACAGCAACCCAATCAGAATCAGCAACCTATGTTTCTGCAACAAATTAATAATCCGCAATACTGGATTAACCTGTTTAATACTTTTTTAAGTAACCTTGTTAAAATTATTTTACTATCTATCTTTTTTTGGCTACTCTATAAATTTGGCAAAAAAATTGTAGGCAGAGTTACGTATAACCTGCGCACTAATGCTACCAGCTCGAATCGCTCGCGCACTATTGCTACTTTAACCCAAAATATTTATTTTTATTTTTTAGCTTTTATTTATATTTATATGGTCCTTTCAATTATGGGAGCGCCCGTCGGCACCTTAATTACTGGAGCCGGAATTTTCAGTTTGGCTTTAGGTTTAGGAGCTCAAGGCTTTGTTAGCGATGTTGTTACCGGATTTTTTATTCTGGTAGAACAGCAATTTGACGTCGGTGATTCAGTCAGTGTAGGTGATATTTCCGGAACTGTTGCTTACATTGGTTTACGGACAACGCAAATCCGCAGTGCTGATGGTACGTTGAATTATATTCCTAATCGAAACATTACTATTGTTAAAAATTTATCCCGTGGCAATATGACTACTGTCATTGATTTACAACTGTTTCCGCGGACCAATATTAAAAAAGTGACTCAAGTCTTAGAACAAGTCAATAATAATCTGACACCCCACGTTCCTGATCTAGTCCAAGCTCCTAAATTAATTGGACCAGTTGACGTGCAAGCAGGTTTATTGCATTATCAAATTAGTTTAAACACCAAAAACGGGGCTCAATTAGTTGTTAAAAGACAATTCTTAGAAGCCTATCTGGCAGCTTTACAACAAGCTAATATCAGTATGCCGGAAAATACTCTTGACTTAACTCAATAAGATATTAAGAACTTAAAAAACACTCCTAGGAGTGTTTTTTATATATTATAATTTTTGATAAGCTGCAACAAACTTTTTAATTGCCTGGCCGCGATGACTAATCTGATTTTTTTGTTCTGTACTCAGTTGAGCTAAAGTTTGGTGCAAGCTGGGAACATAGAATAACGGATCATAGCCAAAGCCATTATTTCCTCGCGGCACGGTTAAAATCTGTCCTGAAAGTTTACCAACAACTTCAATTTCTTGTTTCGTTGCTGGATTTTGATAAACAATAGTCGTTAAAAATTGTGCTTGTCGTTGCGCCAGCGGCACCCCGGCTAATTCTGCCAATAACTTAGCATTATTAGCGGCATCATTATGATCCTCTGCATAACGCGCAGAACGTACTCCCGGCTGTCCGTGTAAATAATCAACCATTAGTCCTGAATCATCGGATAAGGTAGCAACATGCAGGGCTTTGACTGCTGCAGCTACTTTTAAATGGGCATTCTCTGAAAAAGTCGTACCCGTTTCTTCCACATCCGAATAATCGGGATAATCTAATAAAGTCTTAATTTGCAAATTGTCATCATTTAAAGCCTGCGCAAATTCCCGGGCTTTGTTGCGGTTTTTAGTTGCAATTAGTAATTCAGTCATTTGTTTGCTCCTCCAACTCACTGACATCCAGATGCTGGGCTTGAATAACGAAAGGCGCTAACCAATCATTAGCAATCGCCATGAATTTTTGTGGATCACCGGTAGTATAAAATTGATGCTGAGCAAAGTGCCCAGCAGCCAGCAACTGATTTTGTTGTAGTTGAGCAATCACTGAATTAGCAGTTGCTAAGCCTGCATCAATGATTTGCACTTGCTGACCAACGGCTTGTTGGATTAAAGGCTGTAATAAGGGAAAATGCGTACAACCTAAGATCAAAGTATCCATTCCACAATTCAATAAAGACTGCAAAGTTTGTGTAACAATGGCTTGGGTTTTAACTGAATGATATTGGCAATTTTCCACTAAGGTGACAAATTCAGGAGTCGCCAAGCCATGCACCTGAATCTGAGGTTGTAATTGTTGCAGAGCTTTTTGATAGGCCTGAGATTCAATTGTGGCTGGTGTTGCAATAACTCCTATTTTTTGATTGTGAGTCGCTTTTACTGCTGCTTGACTGCCAGCAGCAATCACCCCAATGATTGGCACCGTAAATTCTTTTTGTAACCTGGGCAAAGCTAACGCAGTTACCGTATTACATGCAATAACAATCAATTTGACATTCTGATTTTGTAAAAATGTAACCAACTGCCGGCCAAATTGAAGTATGGTAGCCGCTGATTTGGTACCATAAGGTAAACGCGCCTGGTCACCGATAAAAATAGTATTTTCATTAGGTAAACGGCGCATAATTTGTCTTAAAACTGTTAGTCCCCCTACTCCTGAATCTAATAAACCAATAGGACGATTATCCATTATTTTCCTGCTTTCTATTCAAAAAGGCCGAAACATAAGTCGCCGGCCTCTTTGATTCTTGATAAAATTACTTTTGTATAACTATGGTAATTGCTTCAAAGTTCGTGGATTACGATCACGCCAATTTTGACTATAGAAATAATTATCCATGTGATAATGCGGCGTTGTCAAGGGTCGTTGAACAAACTGATGCACTTTGTGATCAACCCGCAGCCAGCCGCGCCAACCCAGATGAATGGTATCTTGCATAAAAAATGGGATTCTGCCATCACGGTGCAAATCAACTATGTGATCAAATCCTTGTGACCGCAACTGATAATTAATTTTTTTGTCAAAACGATCCAACATTTGGGGCCGTAAACCAGTATAATCCATCCAGGCACCATTAACTGGGGTAATAATAAACAAAGGTGTTACTTGATGTCGTTTAAACTGATTTAATAATAACTGAAAATCAGAATATTCCGGACCATATTCATAAGTAAATTTGGTTTGGCTATTTTTCAAACCCTTCACATAAGGACGTAATTTCCGTTTATAAAATTTATTATCGACGCCAAATTCGTTATTGGTTGTATGTTCTTTGCCCAGAATAAAAGCCAATTGATCCAGGCGCTGATAATTATAGTGCTCCGGTAACATTTTAGCACGATCGTTAATTATTTTTTCGTTGTTATCAATAAATAAGCGCGTAAATAACTGATCCTGGTGGCGTAAATTCACACTACTTAACTGACCAACCATAAATCGATTCCAGCCGCTAATATTTTTTCCAGCGGCAATCTTGTGTAACGCATTTTCAATATTATCGTCAGAATGCCCTGAAGGCATAGCCAATAAGCGCTTTGCCGCATAACGATCAGCAAGCGTTTGCGGATTAGCATGCTTAATAAAATAAACTGCCTGCTGTTTGGAATAATAATGTCCAAACATTTGCGGATCAACGCCCATTTTTACAAACCACTGCGGTGATATAAAAACTACTACCCGTTTATGGTTTAAATGCTTCCCCATAGCCTCAGTTGAGAAAAAGTGGGTTAAAGATTGCGTTCCCGCAGATCCTAATAAGAACGGGCGATAAGCGCGGTGATATTTTTGTGTCAGGACCGCTGGATGTAAGGAATCAAATCTCGAGAGCTCAGACGAGCCAATCATCATTAAATAACCATCATCTAAAGCCCGATCTTTAATTTGATCTCCTCTTAAAACATTAGCCGTTAAAGAAGTCGATGCTCTTTGCACGGTTTGGCTGGTAATCGGGAAATGCAAAGGGCCATATAAGACCAAAACAGCCAAAGCAGCAGCCAAAATCATCGGTGCGATAACTCTGACCAGCTTTTTTAGATTACTCATTTTTCAAATTTTCAACCTTTGCAATAATTTTATTGGGTGTTTCCCATTCTTTTCGATCAAATTCCGAAACCGGCACATCAATACCTAATTGCTGCTGCAATTCTAATAGTAATTGCACGGTCGCCATAGAATCCAACAAGCCACTGTCAAATAACGAAGTATCCAAGTTATTTTTCACATCGTCATCACCAGTCAAATCTGCCAAAATATCTAAAACTGTTGTTTTTACATCCATTATAAAAACCTCCTATTATTTAAACCACAGGGTGTCTAAGAATCCGGAAAAAATTAAAAAACTGAGACAAACTGTATTAAAAGTCATAAAAATTGCAAAATATTTCGTAAAACGATTGGATGGAATCTGCTGGGGATGCCGTTTTTTAAAACGAAGCCAAGCATCTGTCAAAATCAACACTACAGCATGAAATAATCCATAAATAATATAATACCAAGTTTCACCATGCCAAATACCCATTGTTAAAAATAACAATAAATAACCGACATTAGCCATAGCAATTCGGCTCTTGAGAACTTTATTTTTCATCGCCCAAAAAACAAACCGCATATAAATATAATCACGGAACCAGAAAGATAAAGTCATATGCCACCGATTCCAGAATTCCTTTAAATTATGGGCGGCAAAAGGCCGATTAAAGTTGACAGGTGTTTCAATTCCCATCAAATAACTAACACCAGTCGCAAATAAACTATAACCAGCGAAGTCAAAGAATAAATACATACTATAACAATACATATAACCAAGCAAATAAATCGAAATTCCTAAAGGAGCAGTATGTCTTTGAGCCAGCGCTAATTGTTGAATTTGCGGCAACCAAATTTTGCCAAATAAAAATCCTAGTAAAAATTTATATAAGAAACCTAGAAAAATATTATGCAATCCCTTGCCAATTAAACCAATATATTTTTCTTGGCTAGGAACATTATCGTAATCTTTGATAAAACGCCGGTAACGATCAATGGGTCCGGAAGAAATGGTGGGGAAAAACAGTAAAAAATGAAGAAATTTACCTAAATTAATCTCTTTAATAGCTCCATCACGGATTTCCATAATCATGCCGACCGTTTTAAAGGTCAAATAACTAATACCTAAAAAACCGACAATAGAATCGTTCCCCGCTGCAAATAAAGGAGTCAGCTTGACAATAACCAGCTGTAGAATCGATAAAACAATCGCTAAAGCAAAAACCCAAAAATTATTCTGAAAACGTAGATTGTTGCGATAACTACAATAACTTTTCACAATCAGTGTTTGAATAATCGTATAGGCAATTAAAGCCAGGCCTTGAGACGTTTTTTCGGCATCAAAAATAAAAAATAAGAACAAAAGCGAAATCAAACTCTCATAACAATGCCAGCGCTGCCCGCGATAAAGCCCAATCATCAATGGCAACAAAGCTATCAATAATAAAATAAAGTATTGCGGATTTTGATAAGGCTGTAAATTAATCATGTCCGTTTACCTCTGCCATCAATGTCTTGCGATCAATTTTACCATTAGCAGTTTTCGGCAATTGTGAGCGAACTTCGATTCTTTGCGGAATCATATATTCCATTACGTTCTTTGCTAATTGCTGTTTTAAAACTGTTTGTGCATCTTCTAATTTTTGATTTAAAACCACGTAAGCAATAATTTGTTTAACCCGATGATTCTTATCATAACGAGGCACTGTAATTGCCTGATCAACGCTGGACAAAGCTAAAAGATTTTGGTCAATATCTTCTAATTCAATCCGATAGCCATGCAGCTTGATTTGAAAATCCGTCCGACCATGATAATAAATTGAGCCATCGGCTTTAATTGAGCCTAAGTCGCCTGAACGATAAGCAGGCTGTCCTGCTTTGGTGAAAAAAGCCTGCGTTGTTTTTTGAGGATTATTTAAGTAACCCTTAGACACACTGGGACCACTAATAATTAATTCTCCCTCAAAACTTTCATGCCCATTTTCATCGATAGCTGTGATCGTGGTATCCGGTTTAACAAAACCGATGGGCAGGCGCTGATTTTGCTCAATTACTTGCGGAGTGACCTCTAAAGAAGTCACAGCCACACAAGCTTCTGTGGGTCCATAAGTATTAAAAACTTGGGCCTCAGGAAAACGTTGCAGTAAACTCTGAGCCGTGCTGCGGGTTAATTCTTCCCCACAAAATAAGAAATGCCGTAAATGCGGATAATTGTTCTGATTAAAATTTTTATCTAACAGACATAATTCAACAAAAGAAGGTGTAGATACCCATTCCTCTAAGTTTAGAGTCGGCAGAACTTGAAACAGTTGCCCAAAATTTTCAGTGGTTTCATGTGATAAAGCTAATAAAGTTCCACCTAATACTAAAGTAGGATATAAATCCATTACAGAAAGATCAAAAGAATAGGGCGGTTGCGACAGGCAGCGAATTTTTTCATGCAAATTAAAATCATTAATAGTCCAGTTCACATAACTTAATAAGTTATTGTGACTAATTTGGACTCCCTTAGGAACTCCTGTCGTCCCTGAGGTGAAAATAATATAAAAATTCTGATCTCCCTGGACACTTTGAGTATGATCCCACGCCGTTTTGTGATAGTTTAGATTAGAACGTAACTGTTGCAAAGTCAAAGTTGGAACATTCAATTGAACCGGCAAATCTACCACGCCCAAAGCTGCTGCCGGCTGAGCAATCTCATTAATCTGTATCAAACGCTCTTTTGGTGAATGAGCATCCACAGGTATATAAGCATGCCCAGATTTCACTACTGCAATCATTACTACAATCATAAAGAAACTCTGATCACCATAAACAATTACCGGCGCCTGAGCGGGCCAGTTTAATGATTGAAAGTAAGCTGCCAAACAATTAGTTTGCTGATATAAATCTTGATAAGAGTGCAGTCCCTGATCATCTTGATAACAAGCAGCGGGATTATTTTTTGCTTTTTGATCAATTGCGGTCAAAATATTAGTTAATTGATAACGCACGAGTTCATCTTCCTCCTAAAATTCATTATAGATGAAGCCACTATTATTGTTGCCAGCGTAACTATACAAATAAACCAAGGCCATGATAATCAAAAAATAAAAAAGCGTCTGCGCAATAAATTTCACAGCGGGGTGTTGTTGTAAAAACTTTTTCAATAGTTATTACTTCCTTTGTCAACATTTGTTTATTATAACGCTTTATTACGTTTTCAGCTTAAATCACAAATGACAATAGGTACATTATAGTAAAAATCATACTTGGGAACAACTATTTAATTGGATAAAAAAAGCAGATTTTTACTTCTTAAAAAACACCTTTATATAGGCTGTGCCTCACAGAAGATAAAATAAAAGGCTCAGGAAATATTTCCCAAACCTTTTTATAATTTTTATTTTATGAATGTTTTTCAATAGTTTGTTTCAATTGGGACTCGCTTTGATAGCCCACCATAGTTTCGACTATTTGTCCATCTTTTTTTAAAATCAAAGTTGGAATGGCTTGGATTCCAAACTCATTTGGAGTTTTCGGATTAGCATCAACATCCATCTTTGTAAATTTAACATCATCATACTGTACAGCTAATTTTTCAACTACAGGTGCCTGCATCCGACAAGGGCCACACCAAGTTGCCCAAAAATCAGTTAAAACTAACCCTTGACTAGTCTCATCTTCAAAGTTTTGATCAGTAATTTCTTCTACCATTATCTCATCTCCTCTTACTCATTATCATTGTAGCAAGTCCGATGTTAATCACAAAATTATCTGCTTTAATTATTAGCCTAAATCCACAATAGTTGCTCCTTGACCGCCAGCGTTGGCTGGAGCATAAGCAAATTTTTTAACGCGTGGATTACTCTGCAGATATTTTTGCACACCATTACGAATAGCTCCGGTTCCAAAGCCATGAATAATAGTTACCCGGCCGTAGTTAGCTAATAAGGCAGCATCAATATATTGATCCAAGTCAGCCATTGCTTCGGCATAGCGTTTGCCACGCAGATCTAATTGCAAAGGTAAAGAAGTCCGTGTCCGATGGCGGGAAACTGTTTGCTTCTTTTCCTGCTGGACCCCATCAATCTTTGTCAATTGTTCTTGAGGTAAACGCATTTTTAAAATTCCTAATTGGACTTCAAAATTGCCCTTTTTATCTTTACCAATCACAACGCCATCTTGATCATAATTATCCACATGAACGTCATCGCCCACTTTAATAGCCTTTTGTTTTTTGGTCCGTTGTAATACTTTATTCTTTTGGAGTTTTCGTTCCTGGCGCAACTGTTTCAGTTGTGTTTGCGCACTAATTAATTGATCATCCTTAACAGTTGCCGCCGTCTTGACTTGCAGTTCTCGCAATTGTTTGATAATTTTTGAAGCCTGTTTTTCAGATTTATCAACTAATTGATTAGCTTTCACTTTAGCCTGATCAATAATTTGATCCTGCTGCTGTTCTAAGTGTCTAGTTTGAGCAGCCAAATTTTGCTGCTGTTGTTGAACTTCTTTTAATTGCTGCTGATATTTTTTAGTCGTAGTTTCATAATTATTGCGCTGCTTTTCTAAAGACTGAATCATTGCATTCAAATCTTGACTGGCACCACTTTGTAATTGGCGTGCCCGCTCAACGACCTGTGCCGGCATTCCCAAACGACTCGCAATATCAAACGCATTACTACTACCAGGTATTCCCACCAGCAGCCGATAAGTGGGCTGTAAAGTCTGTTGATCAAATTCCATTGAGGCATTAATTGTTTTTGCATAATTATAAGCAAAAACTTTTAATTCCGGATAGTGAGTAGTAACCATTAAATCACAGTGCTGGTGGGAAAAAGCTTCAATCAAAGAGATTGCTAAAGCAGCTCCTTCTTGTGGATCTGTTCCGGCTCCTAATTCATCTAGCAGTACTAAACTGGCAGTAGTTGTTTGACGCAAAATATTAATGATATTATCCATATGTGAAGAGAAGGTACTTAAGTTTTGTTCAATTGATTGTTCATCACCAATATCAGCAAATATTTCTTGAAAAACAGCTACTTGGCTGCCTTCTGCTGCTGGAATGAACAATCCTGACTGCGCCATTAATTCTAAAAGCCCCACTGTTTTCAAAACGATGGTCTTTCCACCGGTATTAGGTCCAGTAATAATCAAGTTATGATAATCCGTTCCTAAACTAATAGAATTAGGAACTACTTGCTGTGGATCAATTAAAGGATGACGGGCCGATTTTAAATTAAAGCGGTTATCTGTCGTTAGTAGCGGTTCAGTAGCATGTAATAACTTTGCATATTGAGCCTTGGCGTTAATCAGATCAAAGTGACCCACTAACCAGGCATTTTGCCGTAATTCAGTTTGATATGGACGTATTAAATCACTAAGTTCCTGCAAAATTTTTTGAAGCTCTTGTTTTTCTGCCAGTTGTTGCTCTTGGACTGTATTATTTAATCCAATAACACTCTGCGGTTCTACATAAACAGTCTGTCCACTAGCACTTTGATCATAAACAATCCCGCCAAAATGCCTTCGCGCTGCTTGTTTAACTGGCAACACCAGATGACCTTCACGAACCGTAATCAAAGGTTCACTGAGATATTTACTGCTAGAGCCGCGGACGTATCCTTCTAAACGTTCACGGATTCTTTGTTGGGTAATTTGTAAAATATGGCGAATTTGCTGCAATTGTGGTGAAGCACTATCTAAAACTTTGCCACTAGCATCGACTGATTGGACTAAGCGCTCTGTAATCTGTGGTAAAGCCACTAATTGGTCGGCTAACGTATATAAACAGCGAAAATCTACTCCAGCTTCTCTAAAATCTGCCATAAATTTTTTAATGTTTTGAGAAATTTGCAAAACTTGACTAATATGATAAATTTCAGTGGCATTCAAAGTAGCAAAAATTTTCAAGCGGCGTAATTCCTGCTGGATATCTTGGATGGCAGCCACCGGAATTTCTTGATCTAAACGTAAAACATCCATACCATCTTTAGTTTCATTTAACCAGTCTTGAACTTGCTGGCGCTGACTACTGGGTAATAATTTTTGCAATTGCTGCTGCCCTTGTGCCGTAATTAAAAATTGATTCAAGTCATTTTTAACTTTGTAGTACTCTAAAGTTTGTAAAATTCTTTTATTCATCTATTTTTCCTTACAAATATGAAAAAGGAGCCGAGATAAATTAATCTTCCCCACTCCTCTAGAAAACAGTAGATAAGTTAAGCTTCAAAAATTCCCATTATCGCCTGTATTTTCTAATTAAATCACTTTATTCAAATGTTTTTCTTTATTTTAAATCAAAAATAATTAATTTTCCATCTGGAACAACTTTTCCAAGGTTAAACTGCCACTAATAATAAATGCGTAAATGATCTAGTTAAAATTAAAGAATAGCGGATCATCGCTGAGGCTACCCAAGATTGATCCAGTGCTTTTTGCAAACTATAAACAGGAACTAAGGCCAAAACGTATAAAACGGAGAAAATAGCAATATAATTGCAAATAAAGGACAACAAGGCACTGCTTACATGACTTAAGTCCTCAGCCATTGGATAAAAAGTCAAATCATATAAATAATGACCGATAATTTGGGAAAACAGCCAACCAACTAACAGAACTAACAAAAAAGCAACTCCATAATAAAAAGAACGATCAAGACTCAAACTAACCTTGTTACTAAAAAAAGCAAAATAGCTGCGCGGAGAAGCAGACGGATAAGGAACAATCAGATCAAGTTTTGGACCTAACCAACGACAAGATAAATAAGCTACTATAAAACTAATCCCAAAATTGAAAGTATAAATTGCTTGAAGTACTAATCCGCGTCTAACCCCCACATAAATCCCGTAAGCTAGAATTAGAATAATTATTCCACTTAACATTCTTACACCCTATATAATTTTATTGTTCCTCTGATTGATCGTCAGCAGAAAAGGTATTTAATACTTCTTGAATCATGTCCCATTCGTCATTAGTTTCAATTGGTTCTAAATCTCCTGAAGTGACATCACCGTTTTCATCAGGAGTGTAACTAAAGGCCTGCACCTCAACTTCAGCATTAATTTCATCAGCAGCACGATATAACAGAACATAAGATTTACCATATTCTTCTGCTTCAAAAGTAAATAATACCCGATAAACTTCTTCATTTCCCTGATCATCGCTTAAAATAATCTCACGATCATCATCAGTTTGTTTAGCCATATCTTATCCTTTCTTATCATGTGGCTGTGTCTTTTGATAGGATAAACGATCCAAATAGTTTTGCAAAATCATGACAGCAGCCAATTTATCAATTACTTGATGGCGCTTATGGCGGGAAACATCGCCTTCTTCAATCAGCATTCTTGATGCTTGAACGGTTGTTAAGCGTTCATCAATATAATCTACAGGTAAATGAAACTTTTCTTCTAATAAGTGACCATAATGTTGGGATTTCAAAGCCCGATCCCCAATGGAATTATTCATATTTTTGGGAAAACCCACAACAAATTTTTCTACCTGATATTTTTCTACTAACTGGGCCAAACGCTGGAGGCCATATTCTGATTTTTCTTCATCAATCGGAATAATTTCTAGTCCCTGAGCGGTCCAGCCCAATAAATCACTAACTGCCACACCAACGGTTTTAGAACCTACATCCAGACCCATAATCCTCAATTATCTGCCTCACGATGATCATGTTCTAAATAAAAGCGGACCAATTCTTCAATAATTTCATCGCGCTCATGTTTTAAAATCAAATTTCGGGCATCATTATACCGGGGAATATAAGCCGGATCTCCAGATAATAAGTAACCCACAATTTGATTAATCGGATTATACCCCTTATCTTCCAAAGCTTGATAAACTTTTTTAAGAGTATCTCGAACATCCTGTCTTCGACTTTCATTGAAATCAAAACTCATTGTATTGTCTAATGAACTCACAAGCTTCCACCTCTTTTATATGTTCTATCATACTCAAAAACTAAATCAACCACAAATATTATTTTATGAAAATCAATTAATTATTAACAGCCGCTGGAAAATAATCTCTGCTTATAATCAAGCTTTCTGCAATAATTTTTTAGCTAATTGTAAGGCTGCTTGCAAACCGGCAGGGTTTTTACCACCTGCTTGAGCCAACTGGTCACGACCGCCGCCGCCGCCATCAATTTCAGGGGCAATTTGTTTAATTAAAGTTCCGGCTGTTAACCCAGCTGCTATAGCTTTTTGATTAGCTGCTACTAATAAATTAGCTTTCGCTCCATTTTTAGCACCTAAAATCAGAATATCGGATTTACCCTGATTTTTCCAATCATCTGCAATTTGCCGTAATTCTTTCATATTTTTCACTGGGGTAATAGCAGCCGTTAGTTGCCAAGAACCAATTTGTTCTACTTGGTCGAGGATGCCAGAAGCCTGTTTTTGCACTAATTGCGTTTGTAAATTTTCTAATTGTTTTTGAGTTGCTTTGAGCTCGGCATTTAATTGCTCCACTTTGTTAGAAATATCTTTAATTTGTGCCACTTTCAATTGATTTTGAACAGAATTTAAAATTGCAACTTGCTGTTCATAATATTGCCAAGCTTCTTGACTAGTAACAGCAGTAATACGGCGCACACCTGCACCCGTAGAAGTTTCATTTGTAATTTTGAAAAGACCAATTTCTGCTGTATTGGCAACATGAGTTCCGCCACAAAGTTCCAGCGAAAAATCGCTAATTTTGACAACTCGCACTTGATCACCATATTTATTATCAAATAAGGCAATAGCGCCCATTTTCTTAGCTGATTCCAAGTCAGTTTCAATAGTTTGTACAGGAATTTCTTTCCAAATTTGTTCATTAACAATTTGTTCAATCTGTGCTAATTGCTGATCAGTTACTTTTTCTAAACTAGTAAAGTCAAAACGTAAATAATCCGGTTCGACTAAAGATCCAGCTTGATGAGTATGAGGTCCTAATACATTACGTAAAGCCTGATCTAATAAATGCGTTGCTGTATGATTACGCCGGACTTTTTGCCGGAAAGTTACATCAATTTCCAAACAATAACGTTCATTGAGTTTAATCGGAGCTTTTACATTAACAAAATGTAAATTTTGACCGTTAGGTGCATGTTGAACATCTTCTACTTCGGCTACAACATTGCCATTTGTGTCCTTTATGATACCGACATCGGCTACTTGTCCACCTATTTCTGCATAAAATGGTGTCTGATCAAAAATCAATTGTGCCGCACCACTATCTAACTGGTCCACTGCTTGATTATCACTAATAATATTTTTCAAAATACACTGATCACTGCTGTAACAATCATAACCAATAAATTGACTGGCAGTTTTAATAGACATTAATAGTTGATTTTGCATGCTCATTGACTGCTGGTGTCCCTGAGCTTGACGAGCACGCTCTTTTTGTTTTTCCATTTCCGTTGCAAAACCGTCCTTATCGACACTGAGACCATGTTCTTGGGCGGATTCTACGGTTAACTCATAAGGAAAACCGTAAGTATCAAACAAACGAAATGCGGCTTGACCACTCAAAATAGAGCTGCCAGATTTTTTAACTTGATCTATTTCCTGGTTTAAAAGCTCTAAACCATCGCTCAAAGTATCGGCAAAGCGTTCTTCTTCTGTACGAATAACTTTTTGAATAAAGTCCTGCTGCTCTAAAATTTCCGGATAATAACTTTGCATAATTTTACCAACTACGGGTACTAATTTATACAAAAATGCTTGCCTAATACCTAATTTTCCTCCATTAAGCACTGCCCGCCGAATTAAGCGGCGTAAGACATAACCCCGGCCTTCATTAGAAGGAATAGCGCCATCTCCGATAGCAAAGGTTACTGCCCGCGCATGATCAGCAATAATTTTAAAAGCCACATTATCTGCTTGGTTATCGTTATAGTTCTTTTGCTGACTAATTTCTTCGGTTGCTCTAATGATCGGCAAAAATAAATCCGTCTCAAAATTAGTCGGTGCATCCTGAATAACAGATACAATCCGTTCTAATCCCATTCCCGTATCAATATTCTTATGGGGTTGATCAACAAAACGACCGTCCGGCAAATGATTAAACTGGGAGAACACAATATTCCAGATTTCCAAATAGCGGGCATTTTCACCACCAGGATAGTTTTCCGGATCATTTTCGGCTACATCATTATTTTCTTGACCCCGATCGTAAAAAATTTCTGAGTCAGGACCACTTGGTCCAACTCCAATATCCCAAAAGTTATCCTCATTTTTAAAAATATGATCTGCTTTTATTCCTTGTTGACGCCATATTTCGTAAGCATCATTATCTTTAGGGTAAACAGTAATAAATAATTTTTCAGGATCAAAACCAAACCAATCCGGACTAGTTAATAATTCCCAAGCCCACGCAATGGCTTCTTTTTTAAAATAATCCCCTACTGAAAAATTACCCAACATTTCAAAGAAAGTTTGATGACGAGCAGTTCTGCCCACATTTTCAATATCATTGGTTCGAATACTCTTTTGCGCAGAAACTAAGCGCGGATTTTTGGGAATAACCTCGCCGTCAAAGTATTTTTTCAAAGTGGCAACGCCCGAATTAATCCATAATAAAGTTGGATCATTTTTAGGAATGAGCGATGCACTGGGTTCTATCGTATGTCCCTTGGATTTAAAAAAGTCCAAAAACATTTGCCTTACTTCAGCACTCGACATTTTTTTCATATAGTAATATCCTCCAGATAAAAAATAAAATCGCTGCTATTCAAGGACGCTTAAGCGCGGTACCACCCTGATTGCAACGATCATCGTTTGCCTCTTTAAATTTTTATTTTAATAAAGTCTGGTAGCAATATTAGTTAATTTTTAGGTAATTACACCTGCCTTACCCTCTCTAAAAAAAATCCAACTAATACTATATCCAAACAAATGATAAGCACAAATTCGTCAAAAGTCAACTTCTTATCTTAACCCTGTTGCTTTTTTAACGCACGTAAATGCCGGCGCTGGGAGCGTTGTTGTATCTTTTGCTTGCGCTTGCGATCAGAAATAATCGCTTGTTTTATTTTTTTCCGATATCCGGGTTTTCGCCGTTGTTTTTGCTTTTTAACAAAGCCCTTTAAAGTCGGATCTAAAGCCTGCTGGTGAGCAGAGCGTTGTTGCCGCGCATTATGGGCCTTAGCTGCTAGTAGTCTGCCATTTCTAATTTCTTTAAATTCAAACTTAATGCCTAATTGTTCTAAATGCTGGATTTTAGCTTCTTCATCAGGGCCATACAACGTAATAGCAATTCCCTTCATCTTATTACGTCCTGTACGTCCCACCCGATGAATAAAAAATTCATCTTCTACTGGAATCTCGGCATTAATAACATGTGAAACCCCTGGAATATCAATTCCACGAGCTGCTAAGTCAGAAGCTACCACAAACTGATATTCCATTTGGGTAATAGCCTTCATTGTTCGTTTTCGTTCCCGCGGCGGTAAGTCACCATGAATACGAGCCACTTTCAGTCCTTGAGCAATTAAATAATCATAAATTTGATTCACATTCTTTTTAGTGTTGGCAAAAATCAGGGCCAAATAAGGTTGCCCTAAAGTTAGCAGTTGATATATTATTTTTTGGCGATCTCGCCCATGCGTAAAAAGTGCCCAATTACTAATGTTAGGTGCAATCACAGTCGCAGCTTCTAAGTTAACCACTTGAGGCTGTCGCAAATATTTTTTTAAGAATGGTTGTAATTTCTGTGGAATAGTCGCAGAAAAGACCATTGTTTGTAATTCCGTAGGCAGACTACTGGCTATTTGATCAATCACCGGCAAAAAACCGAAATCCAGACTCATATCTGCTTCATCAATCACCAAAAATTTTGTCTTTTGTACTTGCAGCGCCTGAATTTGGATCAGATCCCAAATTCTGCCGGGAGTGCCAATAACAATTTGTGGCTGCCAGTTGTTTAAATGTTGAATTTGCTTTTGTTTATCCGTTCCTCCTACATAAAAACCAATATGCAGTTTTTCTGGAGCCAGAGCAATTATTTTTTCAGCAGCGGTTCGAATTTGACCTGCTAATTCCCGACTAGGGACAGCAATAATTAATTGTACCTGCAGCTGAGGAGTAATCTGGTTTAACAGCGGCAATAAATAAGCATGTGTTTTGCCGCTGCCTGTTTGTGCTTGCACAATTACATCATGACCTGCAGTTATCAAAGGTATAACTTTATCTTGGACTGGTGTTGGTTGTTGAAAGTTAATCTGTTGCAGTGCCGTATTAATAAAATCAGACCAATAATATTCAGCGAATGTTGTCATACTAATAACCTCGTTAATTAAATTGTTTTTGCAAAGTAATTAATTCTGTATAAATTTTCTGAACTTCAGCCAAATCAGCAGCTTTGGCTCCGCTGGCTAGTGGATGTCCTCCACCGCGATGTTTGGCAGCCAAATCATTAATTGTCGGTCCTTGAGAACGTAAATGAATGCGATAATCACCGGCTGGTTGTTCGACTGCAATGATCCAGCTTTGCACACCTTTTAAACGTCCCGGGGTCGAAACTACTACATGAGCATCTTCAGCTGTCAAATCTAAAGCATGCAGTTGAGATTGTGTAATCACTACTTGGGCTGCTCCACTCGGATCTACTTGTAATTTTTCATAAACATATCCTTGCAGCTGAGCTTGACTTAATGTTAGTTCTCCCATTTTTAAATTAATAGCATTGGGATTAAAATTATAGCTTACCAATTGGGCTGCAATATTCAAAGTATGGACGGTAGTACTTGGATGCAAAAAACGTCCCGTATCTCCGACAATTCCAGTATATAAATTTTGCGCCACTGTAGTTGTCATTTGTAATTTAGTACCGGCCGCGTTAATTAGATCAGCAATAATTTCTGAACAACTGGAAGCACTGGTATCCACATAGCTATAATCTCCATAAGGATCGACATTCGGATGATGATCAATTTTAATTAAAGTTTTCCCTTTAGTAAAACGCTGATCACTAATCCGAGGACGATTGGCCGTATCAACTACAATGACAAGCGCATTTTGGTAATCCTGATCTGAAACTTGATCCATAGTACCGATCCAGTCTAAGTCACCGACACTTTCGCCAGCCACGAAAACTTTTTTCTCAGGATAGGTACTGCGGATACTACTGGCTAATCCTAATTGGGATCCTAAAGCGTCCGGGTCAGGATTGACGTGCCGATGAATAATAATACTAGATGCTGCAGTAATTTGTCCAATAATTTCTCCAAAAGTATTCATATTTTTCCTCTCTAAAATAACTCAATTTCTACAAAATTCTGTTCTCGTAAATTAGTCATTGTAATACCCAATAAACGTAAAGGCTGCGTCTGCAAATTTAAAGCCTGCAATAAATCCCAACTAGTTTGAAAAATTAGTTCTGCATCATTAGTAGCCTTTCTTAAAGTCTGGCGACGGGTATAGGTCACAAATTCAACAGTTCGAACCTTGATAACAACAGTATACCCTACCAATCGCTTTTGCTCTAACGTATGTGCTACTTGCCGCGCCATTGTTTGGAAAATTTGACGGGTTTCTTGATCATTAAAAATAGGCCGATTAAAAGTTTGTTCGCGGCCAATTGACTTACTTTGCCGATGCGCCTTTACCGGCTGATTATCAATTCCACGTGCCCGTTGATAAAGCAGAAAACCGATTTTTCCTAATTTTTTAGTTAAGAAATCAAAGGGCGTTTGTTGGACATCTCGACCAAATTGTAAGCCTAACTGTTGTATTTTAACCTGGGTTGCTTTGCCGATACCATAAAATTTACTAATAGGTAAAGGTGCTAAAAAATTACGGGCCTGCGCACTAGTAACAACGGTTCGACCGAAGGGCTTGGCGTAATCAGAAGCCATCTTAGCTAAAAACTTATTGTAGGAGATTCCTACCGAACAAGTCAAATCTAATTGTCGGCGAATAGTTCGTTGGATAATCAGTGCCACTTGAATGACATCAACCAGTTGGAGTTTGTTACTGGTAACATCCAAATAGGCTTCATCTAAAGCAATAGGTTCCCAAACATCGGTTACTTGAGTAAAAATTTGATAAATTTGAGCAGAAACTTGGCGGTATAATTTAAAGTTGGGCGGCGTAAAAACTAATTCCGACTGAGGAATTTTTTCCACAGCCTTAATAGCCGGCATAGCTGAACCTACGCCATATTTGCGTGCTCGATAATTAGCAGTTGTAATGACTCCGTGCCCATTATGCTCTCTGGGATCGGCTGCAATAACCAAAGCCTTATGCCGATATTCTGGATGTTCTCTTTGTTCGACAGATGCGTAAAAAGCATCCATATCTACATGAATAATTTTTCGTTCATCATGAATAATATCAGGCAATTCCAAGAAACTCATAGTTACTCCTCAGATCCCCAGACCCATTTATGATGATCTTGGGCTAATAATGCCGCGCTTTGTTGCGGACCAAAAGTACTACTTAAATAATTGGGAAATTGTGGGCAGGTATGATCCCAATACTCCCGAATCCGGTCAATAAAGCTCCAGGTTAACTTTTGCTCATTCCACGTTGTAAAGTTAGTTTGGTCTCCTTGAATAATATCAATTAACAGCTTTTCATAAGCTTCTTGTGAATTATTCATTTCTTCTAATGATTGCTGAAATTTTAATGTATGCGCAAAAGGTTTTAATCCCCGGCCAGGATTAGTACCATTAAGAGTTAAACTAAGTCCCTGCACCGGCTCTACGCAAATACTTAAAATTACCGGTTGCACTGTATTTGTTTGTAGCTGTGACGGAGTAAAAATTTTACTGTGATTATTTTTAAAAACTATATCAATCCGAGTGGATTTTTGCCGCAGGCGCTTGCCACTCCGTACATAAAAAGGAACCCCTTGCCAACGGGGATTATTAATGAGAATTTTCCCGGCCACAAAAGTTTCGATAGAGGAATCATTGGCTACATTATCTGCTTGACGATAAGCCAATTGATCACCCTTTTTATCAGTACCGTATTGACCCCGGACAAAATTCTTTTCAATTTGACTAGGAGAATACTGCGGCAATTGAGCAAATAACTGCTCTTTTTGTTGGTGAATAGCCTGTGAAGAAAATTCGGCAGGTTTTTCCATCGCTAGAAGGCCTAAAATTTGTAAAGCATGATTTTGAATCATATCCCGTAAGGCGCCGGCCGTTTCATAATACCCCGCCCGTTCGCCCACACCTAAAGTTTCAGCCAAAGTAATTTGAATATTACTAATATAATGATGATTCCAAACTGCTTCTAAAAGCGGATTGGTAAAACGCAATAAAGGTAAAGATTGAACAACTTCCTTACCTAAATAATGATCCACTCGATAAATTTGTTTCTCGCTAAAAGCTGCAGCAATACCCGCATTCAAAGTAGTTGAACTTTGCACATCTCGTCCAAAAGGTTTTTCAATAATTATGCGATTATAACCGGTTGTTGTTAATAAATCTTCTGAATGTAAATGTTGAGCAACCACACCAAAAAACCTGGGCGCAATCGCCATGTAAAAAATTTGATTGCCGTGACTTTGATATTGCTGACTTAATTGTGCGGCCAATTTTTTTAAAGCCAAATAGTGGTCAGCATCATTAACATCGTGTGACTGATAATAAAAGTGCTGCGCAAAACTTGAAATTTTTTCTTGATCACCAATATCTTCTCCAATTGTTTCCATTACAGTTTGGCGAAAATATTCATGACTCCAAGGCCGTCTTGCGGTACCAATGACAGCAAAATGATGATGTAAATATCCTTTGAGATAAAGTTTAAATAAAGCAGGATATAATTTGCGATGAGCCAAGTCTCCTGAACCCCCAAAAATTATAAAAACTGCCCGTTGCTCTTTTGCCATAGTTCCTCCACCATATAATTTTTTGAAAAACCTTAATTAAAGCTCTTCGTTCGCTTTTAATTTTGCTATTTTTACTTCAAAAAACAGCTAATCATAATAATATTTTATACCCAGCGTCAATTGACCAGCCAGTTATTCGCAAAAAAGGAGATGAGCGTTACTACTCAATCTCCTTTTTGTTTTCATTGCTACTGATACAATCCCAGCAATGTGAATAAAACCATTAGATTATTCTTTTTCAGCTTGTGTTTCATTATCAGTTTTGTCTGGAGCTTCTGAAGCAGCGGCTGCAGTTGTTTTTTCTTCTGAATCAGCTGCTTGGCTCTGGGATGTTGTTGTAGTGGCTTTATTATCATCTGAAGCAGCGGCTTTTGGTGCTGCTGACGCAGATTTAGGCGCCTCCGCGCTTGCATCAGCTGCTTTATTTACTCCACGAATTGCTGAACGACTAAAGGTTAAATAAATACCATCGCAGTCTAAAACGACTGTTTTATCAGCATCATTCATGGAATCAATGACACCATGCAAACCACCAATAGTTATTACGGGATCTCCCACCTTAATTTGATTCAGCATTTTTTGACGTTCCTGCTGTTGCTTTTTCTGTGGTCGATACATCATAAAATACATCAGAACAAACATCAAAGCAATAATAATAATCATCGAATAGCTTCCACTATTATTTGCTGCTGCTAATAATTTCACTCTCTTCACCTCATAAAAATTTACTTATTATATCTATTCTAACAAACAATTAACCAGCAAACACCCTTGCACTAAAAATTCTTGGCATTTTTTTGATTAAAACCATACTGCTCAAAAACCTGCTCCCGTAAATCTAACAAATTATCATCTCTAATGGCTTGACGAATTTGGCTCATCAAATGTATTAAATAATATAAATTATGATAACTTGTTAAATGAATTCCAAAAGTTTCATTAACCTGAAGTAAATGACGAATGTAGGCCCGAGAATAATTTCGACAAGCATAACATTTACAGTTAGGGTCCAAGGGCGTAAAATCATGGGCATACCGAACATTTTTAACAACTAACCGTCCTTGGGAAGTCATACAAGTACCATTACGGGCAATTCGTGTCGGCAAAACACAATCAAACATATCAATTCCGCGAATTACACCATCAATTAAAGAATCCGCCGTACCTACACCCATTAGATAGCGAGGTTTATTCTCTGGCAATAGTGGTGTTGTAAATTCTAAAACATGATTCATTTCTGCTTTAGATTCGCCTACTGATAAGCCACCAATTGAATAGCCAGCAAAATCCAGACTGGTTAAATCCTGGGCACTTTGACGCCGTAAATTTTCATAACCACCACCTTGGACAATGCCAAAGATTCCTTGACTATTAGGATTACGGTGTGCCTGCAACCCCCGTTGGGCCCAGCGTGAAGTTCTAGCAACTGAAGTTTTCAAATACTCATAAGATTCAAAAAAAGGCGGACATTCATCTAGACTCATCATAATATCAGGGCCCATATCATTTTCAATGTGAATCGCTTTTTCAGGAGATAAAAACATGAGCCGACCATCTAAATGACTCTTAAAAGTTACTCCTTCTTCAGTAATTCCACGACGTTTGGCTAATGAGAAAACTTGAAAGCCGCCTGAATCAGTTAAAATCCCCTGCTTCCAGTTCATAAATTGATGCAGTCCCCCAGCCTCTTTAACCAACGGTGATCCGGGGCGCAACCATAAATGGTAGGTATTAGCCAAAATAACTTTGGCTCCCATTTCCTGAAGTTCTTCCGGTGCCATAGTCTTGACACTAGCCTTTGTTCCTACCGGCATAAAAATAGGCGTGGGAAAAGACCCGTGCGGAGTAATTAATTCTCCCAGACGAGCTCCTGTATGTTTTTCTTTTTTAATTAAGTGATATCTAATTGGTTGTTCCATAACGACCTCATTGCTGCAATTTTTATTTAATAAACATGGCATCGCCAAAACTAAAGAAACGATATTTCTCATCGACAGCATGTTGATAAGCCCGCAAAATATTTTCCCGTCCCGTAAACGATGCAACTAACATAACTAAAGTTGACTTAGGCAAATGAAAATTAGTAATAAATTCATCAACTATCTTCCATTGATATCCCGGTTTAATAAAAATATCTGTCCAACCGCTATCCGGTCGAATCTCTCCCTGAAATTTGGTACCAATCGTTTCTAAAGTTCGAATTGAAGTGGTTCCTGTAGCCACGATTTTGCCGCCTTTTTGCCGAACCTCATTTAAAACTTGGGCTGCTTCGGGAGTCAAACGATAAAACTCACTGTGCATTTTATGCTCATCAATATTCTGTTCTGATACGGGGCGAAAAGTACCCAGTCCCACATGTAAAGTCAAATAGACCAGTTGCACTCCTTGATTCTGAACTTTTTGCAATAATTCTTTAGTCCAATGGAGTCCGGCTGTTGGAGCAGCTGCCGACCCCTCCTCACGGGCATAAACAGTTTGATAACGATTGGGATCATCTAATTTTTGCTTGATATAAGGTGGTAGTGGCGTTTCGCCCAATTCTTCCAAAATTTCCATAAAAATACCATCGTAATCAAAATGGATCATTCGACCACCATGGTCCAGTTCTTTGGTTACCGTTGCCTGCAGCTTATCATCACCAAAACTGACCTTAGTTCCGACAGGTGCCCGCCGGGCCGGCTTCATCAAGACTTCCCAATCATCGCCGGCAGTATTATTTAATAACAAAACTTCCAGATGCGCTTTGGTTGAAATTTTAATTCCGTATAAACGCGCTGGCATAACTTTCGTATCATTCATTACTAAGGCATCTCCAGGATGTAAATAGTCTACAATATCGAAAAAGTGCCGATCCTGATACTCACCACTTTGATGATCTAAAACCATCAAACGTGATTGATCACGTTTTTTAAGGGGAGTTTGAGCTATTAATTCTTGCGGTAAATCATAATCAAAATCATCTAAAGTAAGCATTCTAATCTCCGTTCTATTGTGCTTTTTTAATTCCTAAATGCTGATACGCCTTGGAAGTTACCACGCGGCCTCTTGGAGTTCTTTTTAAAAAGCCTTGCTGCAATAAATAAGGCTCATAGACGGCTTCCACAGTCTCTTGTTCTTCGCCAATATTAACTGCAATAGTTTTTAAACCCAGCGGACCGCCATTATAAAGATTAATCATCATTTTTAATAATTTACGGTCAGTTTGATCCAAACCAGCCGTATCAACTTGCAATTGATCCAAAACCTTAGCCGCGTTAGTAGCAGTAATTTGTTGGTCACCCGCCACTTGCACGAAATCTCGTACTCTTTTTAAAAGCCGATTAGCTACCCGCGGTGTTCCTCGTGACCGGCGTGCTAATTCGTGAGCCCCAGCCTCATTAATGGCAATGGTTAATACTTCGGCTGAACGTTGTACAATCGCGGTGAGTTCTTGTTCATTATAATAAGTCAAATGTTCAATAATACCAAAACGACTGCGTAAAGGCGCTGATAATTGACCTGCTTGGGTTGTAGCACCGATCAAAGTAAAGGGTGGCAATGGATAATGAACAGAATGAGCCTCTGCTCCTTGTCCCACAACAATATCAATAAAAAAATCTTCCATGGCGGAATATAAAATCTCTTCTACATTCTTAGGTAGACGGTGTATTTCATCAATAAACAACACATCTCCCGGTTGCAGTTCGCTTAAAATAGCTACTAAATCGCCAGCTTTTTCAATGGAAGGCCCAGTTGTAGAATGTAATTTAACTTGAAGTTCATTAGCAATTACTAAAGCCAAGGTAGTCTTGCCTAATCCTGGCGGTCCATAGAGCAACACATGATCTAAAGATTCCTGTCGTTTTTGAGCTGCTTGAATATAAATTTTCAACTGCTGCTTTATCTTATTTTGACCAAGATATTGCCGTAAATATTGGGGACGCAAAGTCTTTTCGATTGTTTTTTCCTGTTCATTTAAAATCTGATCGCTAGTAATATCCGACTCACTCACCTAATCACCTCTTTTAATGTAATAACTTTAGTCCAGCCCGCAAATATTCACTTGCTGCAGTTAAGTTTAAGCGTTGCAATTTTGGAGTAACCTTGGCAATTTCGCGATTACTATAACCCAAAGCAGCTAAAGCAGCCAAGCCATCTTTTAAGTAGGAATTAGTATCAGCAGTTGTAGTTAAATTATCTGCACCATTTTTCTGTACTGGAGAGAGGTTATTTTGTTGAGTTAATTTATCTTTTAAATCTAAAATGATCTGTTGCGCTGTTTTTTTACCAACTCCAGGATATTTAGTTAAAAATTTAACGTCATTTTGCATAATCGCTTGAATCAAATTTTGATGATTGTCATCAGCTAAAATGGCTAAGGCACTTTTCGGTCCAATACCCGATACAGAGATTAATTGTTGAAAAAGTCTTTTTTCAGCCAAATCAAAAAAACCATATAAAGTCTGTTCATTATCACGAACAACCAATTCGACATAAACAGTGTTGATTTGATCTGGTTGATAACGGGCCGGATTAGCCACTAAAACATGATAACCCACTCCATTAGCTTCTACAACAATATAGTGAGAATTGATATATGTTACAAGACCCTTTAAATATTCAAACACTGCCTAACCTCATTTCTTCCTTTGAGCTTGATGGGGATCTTGAATTCTTTTAAACATTTTTTGGATATCCTGATCAGTAAAATGAACCAGCGTCGGACGACCGTGAGGACAATTGTAAGGGTTTTGCGTTTGTGCCAATTGTTCTAAAACCGCTTGTGCTTGCGCTTTATCTAAAGGATCATGGGCCTTAATGGATAAACGACAACTCATAGTTATCGCCGTCTGTTCACGAAACTGAGCAATACTAATTTTACCGTCTTTTAAAACATAATCAATAATTTCGCGAATCGTAGTCTCTTCTTGACCTTTGGGAATCCAAGTAGGATGACTTTGAACTATAAAACTATTTTGTCCAAAGGCAGCAATTTTAATTCCTACGCTATGCAAAATATCCAAATGTTCATTAATAACGATCGCATCTGCATTAGAATAATCCAAAATTAAGGGAACTAACAACTGTTGTTGATCTTGGCTAACTTGACCAACTTTCTGACGAAATTTTTCATAATTAACACGTTCTTGGGCTGCATGTTGATCGACGAGATAAAAGCCGTTATCACTTTCGGCTATTAAATAGGAGTTATGAATTTGGGCTACAAATCTTAAATCCGGAAATTCACGCGGCGCAAAAATTGTATTCACGGCAACTGTTTCACTATTAGCTTGAGCAGCAGCAACTCTTTTTTGATGAAACTGTTGTACATGCTGATCCCAAGCATCCAGCCGATGAGGATCTTCAAAAATCGGTTGTAAATGAATCGCTGCCGGACTAACAAACGGATCTAAAGAAGTATTATCGGCTTGTGATTCAGCAATTTGTGAAGTAGCTGCCAGTTGGGTAGTTGGAGCACTTTCTTTTGGAAAAACAGCTTGTAACTGCTGCTTAGTCTTGGAATGTGCAGGTAAATTATTTACCGCATCCGGAATCAAATTTAGTTGTGATAGCTTAGCGGCTATTGTCTGCTGGATCAGAGTTGCCAGTTGTTCTTCTTTACTCAAACGGACTTCTCTTTTAGTTGGATGAACATTAACATCAACTAATAAGGGATCCATTTGAATTTGTACGACGGCTAAAGGATAACGTCCAACCATTAATTTTGAACCGTAACCGGCAAGAACAGCTTTCATTAACGGAAAATTAATAATATAGCGGCCATTAATCAAAAGAGAAATATATTGCCGATTTGCTCGGGTTTGTTGAGGTAAAGAAATAAAGCCTTCTAATTGAAAGTCAAAAGTATTCTGCTGAATTTCAACCATTTGTGCTGCAGTTTTGCGGCCATAAATACCAGCAATCGTTTGCTGCAATTTACCATTGCCTGAGGTGCGAATTAAATTACGCTGCTCATTAACTAAAGTAAAAGCAATCTGAGGATGGGCTAACGCTAATCGGTCTACAATATCAATGATCCGATTTAATTCAGTGCCAACCGTCTTTAAATATTTTAAGCGGGCCGGCGTATTGTAAAACAAATCCGTGACAGTGATGCTAGTTCCCTTTGTTGCCGCTACCAAGCGTTTTTGCAGCTGTTTTCCGCCAGCAATCTTAATTAATGTTCCCCTCATACCAGTGGTACTTGTAATTAGTTGAACTTTAGCCACAGCAGCAACACTGGCTAAAGCTTCACCCCGAAAGCCTAAAGTTTTAATATTAAACAAGTCGTTATTAGAATAGATTTTACTAGTAGCATGCGGCTGAAAGGCTAATTCCACTTCATCGTTGGCAATACCGCTACCATTATCAGTAACTTGAATAGCTGAAATTCCTGCATCTTTTACTGCTATATCAATTTGGGTTGCTTGTGCGTCAATGGCATTTTCAACTAGTTCTTTAACAACGGAAGCCGGACGTTCAATAACTTCACCGGCAGCAATTTGATTACTTAAAGTTGACGATAAAAGCTGAATCTGAGCCATATAAACCTCCTCAATCTACTAATTCATCTTGTAAATGTGCTAAAAGATTCATAGCATCTAAAGGTGTCATTTTCATTAAATTAGCATCTTTTAGTTGTTGAAGTAATATCTGATTAGGACTAGTTTCCGGTTCCTTGAACAAAGACAACTGTCCTTTAACGTAAGGATTATCGGCAACAACCTTATTAGTAGTGTTCTTTGTTTCTTCAACAAATTGCGATGGTTTTTGGTCAGGTGTTTTTTCCAAGTCTTCCAAAATAATTTGGGCTCGTTTTAATAAAGATTCCGGTAATCCTGCTAATTTTGCCACATGAATTCCATAAGATTTGTCCGCTGGACCCGGTAATATTTTGTGTAAAAAAACCAACTTGCCGTTTTCCTGTGTAGCATCAACATGAACGTTTTTGACCTCATCTAACTGGTCAGCTAATGCTGTTAACTCATGATAATGGGTAGAAAACATCGTTTTAGCATGAACTTGATTATTTAAATATTCAACAATCGCTTGGGCTAATGCCATTCCATCATAAGTAGCAGTTCCGCGACCAATCTCATCAAAAATAATTAATGAGTGAGTAGTAGCGTGTTGCAGAGCATCGTTAGCCTCCATCATTTCAACCATAAAAGTAGAATTACCTGAAATCAAATCATCCGCTGCGCCAATGCGCGTAAAAATATGATCAAAAATCGGCAACTGCGCTTTTTGTGCGGGTACAAAACAGCCAATTTGCGCCATAATAACGATTAAGGCCATTTGCCGCATATAAGTACTTTTACCAGACATATTGGGGCCAGTAATTAAAAGCACAGAAGTAGTTTTATCCATTTGAATGCTATTAGGAATATACTTTTGCTTGCTTAAAACTTTTTCTACTACGGGGTGGCGGCCATCAATTATTTGCACTTGATTATTTTTGGTAAATTGCGGCCGCACGTAATGATAATTTTCGCTAATCACTGCGAAACCCTGTAAGACATCTAACAGCGCTAATTGTTGGGACAAAGTTTGCAAAGGAGCGATTTGTTTTTTTATCTGCTCACGCAGTTTACTAAATAATTCATGCTCTAAAATCGTTGATTTTTCTTCTGCTTCTAAAATCAGCCGTTCTTTTTCTTTTAACTCCGGAGTAACATAGCGCTCGGCGTTAGTTAAAGTTTGTTTACGCTGATATCGATCTGTCGGTACCTGATCCTTATTGGCATTCGTAACTTCAATATAATACCCGAACACACGGTTAAAACCTATTTTCAGGTTTCTAATGCCTGTTAGTTGTTGTTCTTGGGCCTGCATTTGCACAATCCAAGATTTTCCATTTTTCATAGCTAAACGATATTGATCAAGTTGTTGATTATAACCTGAACGAATCAAATTGCCTTCGGTCACCGAAATTGGCGGGTCATCGACAATAGCTTCAGTAATTGCTTGTGCTACATTCTGACAATCAGGTATTTGTTTCAATAAATCATTAATAACTGGCTCTTGCAAGTCGCGTAATATTACCTTGATTTTGGGTACTTGAACTAATGAAGTAGCTAATTGAATTAAATCGCGCCCATTAACATTGCCAAATGCTACACGGCCAGCTAACCGTTCCAGATCATATACTTTAGTTAGATAATCTTGCAACGAACTGCGCTGAAAATAATTATCTAATAATACTTGTACAATATTTTGGCGCTTAGTTAATTGCTTAACATCCAATAAAGGCCGCTGCAACCATTGCTTTAATAATCTGCTTCCCATTGCTGTTTTAGTTTGATCTAATAACCAAGCCAGCGTTCCTGATTTTTCTCCTGTCCTTAAGGAACGAAATAACTCCAGATTACTTTGAGCATTGTGGTCCAATTGTAAATATTTATTAACAGCGTAAAATTGGGCTTTTTGTAAATGACTTAATGACCGTTTTTGAGTTTCAACTAAATAAGAAATTAAATATTTAATAGTGTTTTGGGCTATTTGAGATTGAACCCCTTGGTTGACAAAAGCCACTTCGGCATATTCTTTTTGCGTCTCTTCTTTAGAAACTAAAATACCCATGTCTTTAATTTCTTGGCACCACTGTGAGGCAAAATCCGGGCTGACAACAACTTCTTTACAGCGTAGATTCAACAATTCGTTTTTTGCTTGATCTAAGCTGGTCAATACCGTTGCTTTAACTTCACCGGTAGACAAATCAGTATAGGCAAAGCCCCACTGCTGATTCTGGGGATCAATGGCTGCCAGATAATTATTCTCTTTGCTCTGATTGGGTTTATCTTCCAAATTAGTTCCTGGTGTAACTAGTTTAATAATACCGCGTTTGACCATTCCCTTAGCAGTTTTGGGATCTTCTAACTGTTCACAAATGGCCACCTTATAACCCTTATCTACGAGAACCTCAATATAACTATCGGCCGCATGATGGGGAACGCCACACATCGGAATTGGATCGGCTGCATTCTTATTACGTGCTGTTAAAGTTAATTCCAATAATTGTGATCCCTTAATGGCATCATCATAAAACATTTCGTAAAAATCACCAATCCGATAAAATAAGAAGGCATCAGGATAATCCTTTTTAATGTTTAGATACTGTTGCATCATGGGCGTATCTTTAGTTTTTTGTGGCATTAATTCTCAACTCTCTTGTAAAATATAATTCTATTATAACTAAAAACTCAACTTTTAGATATCTAAGGGCTGATCGGGATTTATTTGCCCAATCTGAATGTGATTGGTTTTAGCAAAATCCAAAATGCAGTAATTAATTTGTAAACGTCCTTGATCGTCAATTTCATAATGGGCTGGTTGTTGGGTTAAAAATCGTTGTATACTGTTAGCAACTTTTACTCCCAAAATCCCATCATATGACCCAGTCATACCTACATCAGATAAAAAGGCTGTCCCTTGCGGCAAGATACGCGCATCATTAGTTTGCACATGCGTATGGGTTCCAATCACTGCATTAACCCGGCCATCCAAATAATGCGCTAAAGCCCCCTTTTCACTTGTGGTTTCAGCATGAAAATCCACGAACACCTTAGCATTACAAGGAATTTGCGCTAATAAATCATCCGCTTTAGTAAAGGGATCATCAATTGGATTCATTAAAGCACGGCCTTGCAAATTCATCACTGCTAATTTTTGATCATTAATTTGTTTAATTACCAAACCCATTCCCGGAGTATTGGCTCCGGGATAATTGGCTGGACGTAATAAGTTATCATTTTGCTGCAATAAAGTATTTACTTCTGACTTATCCCAAGCATGATTTCCCAGAGTAATTACGTCAGCGCCAGATTTTAAAATTTCTTTAAATTGCTTAGTTCTAATACCGCGGCCTTGAGCAGCATTTTCCCCATTAACAATGGTGACTTGCGGATGAAATTTATTCTTTAAAGCCGGCAAATAAGCACTAATGGCGCGCATACCGGCTTCTCCCATAACGTCACCAATAAATATGACTCGCATTTTATTCTCCTTCAAATAGTTATGATTATTAGAATTATTTTTACATATCGCTTTTAAGTTTCCTTAAATTATAAAATAACAACAACAGTTTGCAATGTACTGCTGTTTCGAACAGATTTGCCAAAATAACCTCTATTTAAAACTAATTACCTTGTGTTGACTGCTATTAATGGCTACAGCCCGTTGGTTTCATAAAATAAATATGGTAAAATTGGTATGCTTATAATCAAGTTAAGATCAATAATAATTTTTATAGCAAAATAATTTTGTACTACGGGATAATCATATTTTGGTAATTATCACCAAGTTACATTGCAATCAGTTTCTAAGGTAAAACTATATCATATATAATTAGTATTCTTTATTCAATTCATAATAATAAGGAATTCATTTAAAATTAAAGAGGAAAACGCATGAGTAACAAAGCTCTAAAATTAACTTATGTTTTTATTTTTGTGATTTTTGGACTGCTTGGGTACTGGAACCCCTTGGTAGGTGATGATTTAAATTGGTGGAGTTCATGGGGAACCAATTATTTTTTTAGTGGTACTTTTTTGACTTATGACGGCCGCTATCTCGGTGATCTACTTGTCTTATTAATGACTCACTTTAAAATTATTTCTTTTCTTATTTATGGAATGAGTGCAGTTGCAATTTCTTATTTAATCATGAAAATTGCACAATCACTTTTTAATAACTATCATCCTATTTTGACACTCCTATTGACAGCAATAATATTGCTATCACCACCCAAAGATATTTATCGCCAAATTTGGGGCTGGCATGCGGGATTTGCTAATTATG
This sequence comes from Bombilactobacillus mellis, assembly GCA_013346905.1. Classification (GTDB taxonomy): domain Bacteria; phylum Bacillota; class Bacilli; order Lactobacillales; family Lactobacillaceae; genus Bombilactobacillus; species Bombilactobacillus mellis_A. The sequence continues at coordinate 550,464 of JAAEDX010000001.1, read as the reverse complement.
TTCCTTCAGTTATTTTCCCACTTTTTTTCATATATATTATTAGTAAGTACTACAATAACTTTGCCGCTACAATCAATATTTCCAAATTTAGTAAATCACTATTATTAATCACTGCTATTTTAAGTCAATTTTTAGCTGAACATATTACTTTATTAAATTGTTGTAATGATTTAATAATCTTACTTTTTTTGCGCCGCCATTTTAGTTCTGATTTTTTCCATAAATATTTTCGTTGGCAGGGACTCGGCCATTTAGGAGGTGCTATTTTAATGTTTATCAATGGGGCCTATTTAAAAATATTATGGCAGGGTCATGACAGTTATCGCAGTATCGATAGTCATCAAGCCATGCTCTTACCATATCTCAAGACTTTCCTTAGTAATAAAAAAATAATACTCCTTATTATTTTTATTATAATTGGTTTTATGCTTAATTTTAGAAAAAAGTCTGATTCCAAATTTTTAACAATTAACGCTTTACTATTATTTGATGCACTTGTTGCCTTAATTCCCTTCTTTGTCATCAATCCCTTTGGTCCACGGTGCGTCTTTGCAAGTTATGTCTTTTTAGTTACCTTATTGATCACTAACTGGATTGCTTGGTTACAAAATTATTTTAAAGTTTTCACCGTGATTAGTTTGGCCTTATTTATACTACTGGGAGTTCATTTTGATAAGACCGCCCTTAATTATTGGCAAATAAATGAATTATCTAAACAATATTGTGATTACCAACAAACCACTACAAACTCAAAAATTTATATTATTAATTATCCTAACACTGATTATCTTTGGGCACCAAATATGAGTGAAGATGGTATTTTTCAACGCTTTTTTGTACATCAAAAAGATAAACCGATTATCGGTATAGAATATGATAAATGGAAACAACATGCACCCAAGTTGAAGGTCAATGATTTTGCAAAATTTAACCGACAAATTAAAATTAATAATTAAAAATTATAAACTAGATTACTAATAGCTTAAAGTTAAACTTAGGGTAATTGACGCCCCTAGACTAAGTATCAAGATTTAACTTTCAATAAAATAGTAATTTTTAAAGATAATGTTACAACCGTATTTTAAAATTGAAAGCAAGAAGTTAGCGGCTTTCTCAGAATAAATTTAATTACCGGTTTTTATTTAAGGTTGAAAGTTCTCCAGTTAATTATTGAAGTAGTATTAATATCAAAGTACTTTCTCTTTTTCAATTTATAAATTACTATACAAAAAAACTTTTAAAGATTTTATCTTTAAAAGTTTTTCATATTATTAACAATTAAAATAATCCCCTAAATTTTTACAGGACTACATCATGCCGCCACCCATACCATTACCAGCAGCACCAGCATCAGCAGCTGGGGCCTTTGGTTCTGGTTTATCAGCAACAACAGCTTCGGTTGTTAAAATCAAAGCGGAAACACTGGCAGCATTTTGCAAAGCTGAACGAGTAACCTTAGTAGGATCAATAATTCCGGCATCAATCATATTTTCCCATTTGTCAGAAGCAGCATTATAACCAACTTCATTTTCCTGACTCTTCATATGTTCTACAACGACAGAGCCTTCTTTACCGGCATTTTCGGCAATTTGACGAACAGGTGCTTCTAAAGCACGTTTCACGATATTAATTCCTGTTTGAACATCGCCATTTTCTGAGGCAGCTAATTTTTCTACAGCAGGAATGATATTCATCAAAGCTGTTCCACCACCAGCAACATAACCTTCTTCAACAGCTGCACGGGTAGCATTCAAAGCATCTTCAATACGATATTTACGTTCCTTTAATTCTGTTTCTGTAGCGGCACCAACTTTGATAACACCAACACCGCCAGCAAGTTTAGCTAAACGTTCCTGTAATTTTTCTTTATCAAAATCAGAAGTAGATTCTTCAATTTGCTTCTTAATTAAGTTGACACGCTCATCAATGGCATCTTTGGAACCAGAGCCTTGGACAATAGTAGTATTATCTTTAGTTACAGTAACACGACCAGCTTGTCCTAATTGATCAATAGTTGTATCTTTTAATTCTAAGCCTAGATCAGAAGTAATTACTGTACCACCAGTTAAAATAGCAATATCTTCCAATTGTTCTTTACGACGATCACCAAAGCCTGGAGCTTTAACTGCAACAACATTGAAAGTACCACGAATCTTGTTCAAAACTAAGGTTGGCAAAGCTTCACCATCAACATCATCAGCAATGATTAAGAGTGCTTTACCTTGTTGAACAATAGATTGTAATAATGGCAAAATATCTTGAATATTAGAAATCTTTTTATCCGTAATTAAAATGTAAGGATTTTCTAAGTCAGCTTCCATTTTGTCATTATCAGTTACCATATATTGAGATAAGTAACCACGATCAAATTGCATACCTTCAACTACATCAGAAGTAGTTTCAATACCCTTAGATTCCTCAATTGTAATAACACCATCATGGCCAACTTTTTCCATTGCATCAGCAATTAACTCACCAACACGGTCACTGGAAGAAGAAACAGCAGCGACTTGAGCGATTTGATCACGGCCTTCAACATTATGAGAAATCTTGTGTAATTCATCAACGGCTACTTGAGTAGCTTTTTCAATACCGGTACGAATACCAACTGGATTGGCACCAGCAGTGACATTCTTCATACCTTCACGAATAATGGATTGTGCCAATACTGTTGCTGTAGTTGTACCATCACCAGCAATATCATTAGTTTTAGAAGCAACTTCTGAAACTAATTTAGCACCCATATTTTCAAAATGATCATCTAATTCGATATCCTTGGCAATTGTTACACCATCATTAGTAATATTAGGAGAGCCATAAGATTTTTCCAAAACAACATTACGGCCTTTTGGCCCTAAAGTTGTTTTAACTGTATCTGCCAACTGATCTACACCCTTCAGCATTTTAGCGCGGGCATTTTCTGAAAACTTAATTTCTTTTGCCATATTTTTCCACCTCAATTAATATTATTTATTATTCAATTACTGCCATAACATCTTTTTCATGCATAACTAAATATTTATTGCCTTCATATTTAACTTCGGAGCCGGCATATTTATCGTAAATAACTTTATCGCCTTTTTTAAGAGTCATAGGAATAACTTTACCTTCGGGAGCTTTTTCTCCAGCGCCAACAGCTACAACCTCGCCACTTTGAGGCTTTTCTTTAGCATTATTAGCTAAAACAATGCCACCAACAGTTTGCTCTTTTTCTTCATCAACTTGTACTAAGATGCGATCACCTAATGGCTTTAACACAGTAATCCCTCCAAATTTATCTTAATTTTAGCACGTTTAGCACTCTCTGTTACATAGTGCTAACAACACTTTATATATTATCATGTTTAAAAAACTATGCAAGTATTTAACCAGAAAAAAATATTTTTTATTAATAAAAAGAACCAAAAACTTGTCTTATTTTTGGTTCTTTTATTGTTTGGTATTAGAAACAGAAAACATATGATAATTATAGGCATAACCTTTACCGTAAGTCAGATCGTATTCCAGCATTTCATAATCCTGGTACACCTGAGACTTTTGCCAAGCCGTCGTTTTCGAATGTAAGTTAGTATATTGATTTTCATTACTATCCATCTGTAAAGACTTGGTTAAGACAGGGACTTCTTGATGCAACTGCATTAATAAATTATAAAACGGTGTTAACGGATAACCCAGCTGTTGTAAAATCCATAAGGACATATAATTGGGCGAAAAGTATCCATAATTTTGTTGTGGTAAGTCAAAATTAGCCGCCATTACAAAAGGGGTAGCATGTATAGTCAAAGTTTCATCAGCCAAGTTGTCATACAGGCCATCTCCAGGATAATGATCGCCGTACATTACAATTAAAGTTTTTTGCCGAGAATTCTGAAAATGATTTACAAGCTTTTTAAAAGCCTGATCCGATTCATGCAATTCTTGAAAGTAAGTCTGCAATTTTTGAATTTTCGTAGCATCACCGACAGCATCAATTAAATGATAATCACTTTGTGTACCCAGATTCTCTAAATAAGGCATATGATTTTGCATGGTGACTACTAAACTAAATTGACGTGACTTTTTCTGCTGGCGATAAATATTGGGGTAAGTTGAAGCATCACTTACATATTCTCCAAATTTTCCTTGATGTAAATTGTGTAACTTACTACGGTCAGAAAATTTAGAAATTCCTAAAGCCCGATAAGCTTCTGGCCGTTGGTACATCGCTCCATCATAAGGATGATAAGCTTGGCACTGATATCCTTGTGCTTTCAAATAGCGCATAATGCTGGGAAAACTTCTTTTCTTAGGTAAAATATCTTGATACGGTGTACTGCGCAAAAAATAATTGGAGAAACCTGTATTAGCTTCAAATTCTACATTAGCCGTTCCCCCACCATATTCAGGAGAAACCATATAACCACTCGCTTGATTAGTTTGCGGATCCTGCAAAATATTATCAATATAACTCAAAGGGGAGTCTTCTTCTATCGGATATTTATCCATAGTGGTTTGAGGACTAGTCAAAGATTCATTTAAAATATAAATAATATTCACCGGGTCGATATTTGATGCCACTTCTGCATTAATGCGATAACGCTGAGCCAGCTTTCGCATAGCTTGAGGACTATAGCCATGAGGTTCAGCCATTTTATTGGAACTGGCATTAAAAGCAAAACCGATTATAGTACCCCGAGAACGATAAATATTAAGGGGATTATGATTATCATCTGCAATCCCCCATTGATTCAATTGCTTACAAACTGCTGATTCAGCATTTCCTGCTTGAAACAAAAAAGCAAAAGCCCAAATTCCAAAAAGAAGGAGAACTAATCGTAGGCTCCCAATAGCAAACGAATTTTTAGTCCAATAGTTCTTAGTAAATTTACGTAGAAAATGGGCCCCAACAGACATCAATCCAATAAAAAGAATCAATTTTAAAATGGAAATCCAGTGCACCATTTTTATTAAGCCGCCTACTTGGTTAACCATGATCAAATCAGAAGGCAGTAATGGTTCAGAACGGGATAAAATTTTCTGATAATCAACAAATAAAGCCACCACTAATAAAATAATGGCAGCAGCCAGCCCCCACCAGTAATCTCCCATGAGGGCAATAATCGTAACTACCAGTATAACTAGCATTAAAATATTAATAATTGTAGCCGGCTGATTAGTGACAATTTCCCTATACATTGCAGCATAATACCGATTTAAGTGACCGGTGATAGCCAGCTGCATTAAAAAATATGACATGATGGCGGTAATAAATACTAGCAGCAATTGTCCTATTCGATAAATAATTTTTACAAATTTCTTATTCACTTGAACCTCTAATTTTCATAAAAATTCAAGGCTAGAGCAAGAGACTCTAGCCTTTTCACCTAATATTTTATTACTTAGAAATTAAATAAATTGCAATTACTGAAATAATATAACAGGCAAAATTTTAATTTGCAATTGTTAGACTAAATAAAGATTTTCGACCTATTGTTCCGGTTCTGTAGCTTCCGAAGCAATTAAATGTAGCCGTAAGCCCGCAATTTTCCAATGAGTAATCGTTGCAGGTATAATAAAATGACTGCCTAAGGATAAAGTGTATTTTTGATCTTCAACTTGTAAATAACCTTCACCAGCAATAACAGAATATAAAGTATAAGCACCTAATTGATGTTCTAAAGATAAGCAATCATCGGTAATTTCTAGCCCCCACACGGCAAAATATGGTGAGAGTGGCGGTTTTACATAGCTGATGATCTTACTATGTTGAACTTTTTGAGTCTCAATTTGCAGTTGTGGAGCTATAAAAGGTACATTAATTGTTTCTTCTGATTGTCGCCAATGTAGTTGGCGTTTTTGACCGTTCTGGCTATCAACGCGATCATAATCATATAATCGATAAGTTGTGTCGCTACTTTGCTGCGTCTCTAAAGCTAGAATCCCCTTGTTGAGCGCATGGACCGTGCCGCTAGGGACAAAAACAAAATCACCGCTTTTAACAGGCAGCTCCTTTAGTAGACGTTGCCAATCTCCTTGTGAAATCATCTTTGTCAATTGCTCCTGAGTTTGGGCATTATGTCCATAAATTATACAAGCTTGCGGATCCGCTTTAATAATATACCAACATTCAGTTTTTCCTAATTCGCCTTCGTGCTCTAAGGCATACGCATTATCTGGATGCACTTGCACAGATAAATTGGCTTCAGCATCTAAAATTTTAGTTAACAGGGGAAAAACTTGCTCTTGCGGGTAACCGAATAATTTCGGATTTGAGCGCCAAAGTTCATTTAAATATACTCCCGAATAGGGCTCATTAATGACTTTAGAGGGCCCATGCGGATGTGCAGAAATGGCCCAGCATTCACCAATTTTGCCTGCCGGCAGCTGATAATTAAATTCTTGAGCTAATTTGCGTCCACCCCAGATTTTATTTTGAAAAACTGGTTCTAAAAAAAGCGGTGCTGGCAATTGAAACCTCCTTTGAATTAACGATAATTATCCAAAAAATAAATTAAAGTCTGTAATTCATTAGCTAAATCAACATTATGAACGCGCACTGCCGGAGGAGTGGCTAATCTTATAGGTGAGAAATTTAAAATCCCTTTGATCCCAGCTTGTACCAATTGATCAGCCACTTTTTGAGAGCTGGTGGCAGGAACTGTTAAAATCGCCACATCAATCTTTTGTGCTTGCAGCAAGTTAGTTAAATCTTGCATATCTGAAACCAAAATACCATTGATTTTCTGGCCAATGATTTGAGGATTATTATCAAATGCCGTCACAATTTTAATATTATTAGTCTGTGAAAAATTATAATTTAGTAAAGCATTACCCAAATGGCCCACACCAATAAGAGCTACCGGCGATGTTTTATCCTGTTTAAGTAATTTTTTAAAGAATTCGAGCATAGGCTCTACTTCATAACCGTAGCCTCTTTTACCTAAAGAACCAAAATAAGAAAAATCACGTCTAATAGTAGCACTATCTACTTGAACAGCTTCTGCCAATTCCGTAGAGGAAATCTTCTTTTTATCAGAATCTTTTAAAAACTGAAAATAGCGGTGATATAATGGTAACCGTTTAATAGTTGCATTTGGTATTTTATATTGTGTCATACAGCATTTCCTTTGTGAATTTATTTCCATACATGTTACAGTATTACTCATACAATATCACAATGTCAATATGTTAAAATAAATTTATGAAAAATAGATAGAGGAGTTTTATTAGATTGTTAATAGTTCAAGGCCGAAACATTTCCCGCAGTTTCGGTGGGGAAAACCTTTTTCAAAATGTTAATTTTCAAATTTCCGATCAGGCACGTATTGGCTTAGTGGGACCTAACGGAGCCGGAAAATCCACGCTTTTAAAAATAATTACTCAAGAAAATGAACCCAATACTGGTAAAATGATTTATAAAAATGATTTAAGTATTGGTTATTTAGAGCAATCTCCCCATTTTCACTCTGGCAATACCCTTTATGAAGAAATGGCCCAGGTTTTCAGCTACCTACAAGCAGATGAACAACGCCTCCATCAATTAGAACAAGAAATTACACAACGAGCTGAGCAGGCTGCTACTGCTGATTATCAACATTTATTAAAGCAATATGATCAGTTACAAACCAAATTTAAAGATGAAAATGGTTATGGCTACCGAGCGGAAATTCGTTCGGTTTTAGCTGGTTTCGGCTTTAATGAAAAAAGAATGGAAGAACCTGCCCAAAATTTATCTGGTGGGGAACAATCACGCTTAGCTTTTGCCAAATTATTACTGGAAAAACATGATTTATTAGTCTTAGATGAACCAACCAATCATTTAGATATCGAAACTTTAAACTGGTTGGAAAAATATTTACAAACCTACTCAGGGGCCTTATTAATTGTTTCGCATGATCAATATTTTTTAGATCATACGGTCACTGAAATTTATGCTTTGGAAAACGGAACTCTCAACCACTATCAAGGTAATTATACTCAGTACTTACAGCAACGTGATAAAAATTTATCTTTGGCTTGGAAGGCTTACGAAAAGCAACAGGAACAAATCAAAAAAACCAAAGATTTTATCCAAAAAAATATTGTTCGTGCTTCCACTACTAAGCAGGCCCAAAGCCGCAGGAAACAGTTAGATAAAATGGAACTACTGCAACGTCCCCAAACTACCAACCCCCAAGTTCATTTTCAATTTACGCCGGCACGGATGAGCGGTAATGATGTTTTAAAGGTTAGTCATTTACAAACCGGTTATCAGGATAAGTCTTTAAACCAAGATATTAATTTTAATTTAAATAAACAGGATCGACTCGGTATTATTGGACCTAATGGCGTTGGTAAATCTACACTCATTAAAACTCTTATTCAGCAAATTAAGCCTATCAGCGGCAGCATTCAATGGGGAACTAATGTTGATATTGGATACTATGATCAAACTTTAAATCAATTAAATTCCCAAAAAGACGTTCTGCATGAAATTTGGGATGAACATCCCACGATGGATGAAAAAGATATTCGTAACGTTCTCGGATCTTTTTTATTTAAGGCTGATGATGTTTATAATACTGTTCATTCTCTTTCCGGTGGCGAAAAGGCACGACTGACACTCTGCAAATTATCTTTAGAACATGATAATTTATTAATTATGGATGAGCCTACCAACCATTTGGATATCCAAAGCAAAGAAGTCCTAGAAACCGCATTACATGAATTTTTGGGTACGGTACTTTTTGTTTCACATGATCGTTACTTATTAAATAAAATTTCTACTAAAATTTTGGAATTACAGCCCCAGACAAGTACTATTTATTTGGGCAATTATGATTATTATATAACCAAAAAGGCTGAAAATGAGGCTTTAGCCACCACTAATGCTGCTAAAGCCACAGAAAATTTGGATACCACAGGTAGCAAAGGCAACCAAAATTATGAGCAAGCTAAGGCTCAACAGCGGGCGGAACGTAAAAAACAACGGCAAATTACCAATCTAGAGCAAAAAATTGATGACTATGAAGCGCAAATAGCCCAACTTAATCAAGAAATGACCTTACCTGAAAATCTTGCAAGCTATACAAAATTACAAGACTTACAATCCCAGATTGATCAGATCAACGCACAAAAAAAGACCGCCGAAGATCAGTGGGCGGATCTTATCGAATAATTTGTCATAATAAAATTAAATTTAGAATTTAGTAAAAACAGTTTCAGTTTATTCAAAGAAGTTTAGCAATTTCCAATAAAACTTGCAGCTAGCGAGCCACTGGTTAATTTACTCCCAGTAGCTTAAATTTAATCTTTTTCAGATCAATAAATTTTTATAAACAGTTATTGTTTTTGTAAATAGGCAAAATCTAAACTAGGATCTGCATTCAAAGTCAAGTCACTAAATTGTTGCTTTTGATATTTAATATAAGCAAAAGCCCCAATCATGGCTGCATTATCACCACATAAACGTAATGGCGGAAAAATCACTTCTAATTTGAAGCCAAACTCCTGTTGCATACTGGTTCGCAAACCATTATTAGCGGCCACACCACCAGCAACAATCAATTGCTGACTAGGATATTGTTCTAGGGCCCAGCGTGTTTTCGTTGTTAAAATCTCTACTACATCTTTTTGAAAACTAGTAGCAATATCTTTTTTGTTCAGTGTTTCCCCCACTTGTTGGGCGTGATGTAAGGTATTAATCACTGCACTTTTAATACCGCTAAAACTGAAATCCAAATTATGCTCTTCAAGCATTGCCCGAGGAAACTTAAAAGTATCTTGTCCTTCATGAGCCCATTGGTCAATAGTTTTTCCTGCGGGATAATTAATTCCCAGCATACGCCCCACTTTATCAAAAGCTTCTCCGACTGCATCATCACGGGTATCACCTAAAATGGTAAATTCACCGGGTGCTGAAACTTGCACTAATTCAGTATGCCCTCCGGAAACTACCAAAGCCATAGCAGGATACTTTAACTGTTTTACTAAATTAGCTGCATAAATGTGTCCTGCTAAATGATTAACACCAATTAATGGCAAATTATGAGCCCAACTAATAGTTTTAGCAGCCATTAAGCCAATTAATAATGAACCTACGAGTCCAGGACCATAAGTCACAGCTACTGCTGCTAAATCTTGATAACCTACGGCAGCAGTTTTTAAGGCTACATCAGTGCAACGAATAATTTGTTGAACATGATGACGACTTGCAACCTCGGGCACTACCCCGCCAAAACGTTGGTGACTTTTAATCTGAGTAGCAATAATATTAGCCAATACTTCGGTACCATTTTTTACAACTGCGACACTTGTTTCATCACAACTGCTTTCAAAAGCTAAAATTATAACATCTTTTGCCATTTTTTCTCCTTAAACATCCTCCACATAATTAATTGAAGAAGCCTGTGGATGTTTTTTCACCCAAACAGCTTCAGCTTGTGTTTGCCGTAAATAAATCGGACTAAAAGCATTCAAATCAGCTGTGGGCTGTGCTTTTAGACCCAATTCAACTAAAGAACTTGCCTGTGGCTGTGCTTCATGAACGATTATCTTTTGCTGAGGTAAAACTGTTTGAATCATATTTTGATAATTCGCCATCCCCGTGCCTAAAAAAGTAATTGGTTGCGAATATTTTTTTAATTGATCTAATAGTACTTTCATACTCCAGTGCTGGTCTGCAACTACATTAATTAAATTATCATTTTCGTCTATTTGATAAACACCGGCAAAAACATTTTGATTACGGGCATCAAAAAAAGGTACTACCAAGCCGGTAAAATGATGAATATTTCGAGCCAAAACTGCCAAACTGGAAATCCCCACCAACTCTTTATTTAAGGTCCAAGCCAACATTTTAGCCGTAGTAACTGCAATCCGCACACCCGTAAACGAACCGGGTCCTTGGGCAACTACAACTCGATCAATCATTGCCGGTTGCCAATGTGCCTTTTTAGTTACCAAATCAATTGCCGGTAATAAATTGGTGCTATGAGAGTTTTTTTGTAGATCACTAGTCTGGGCGATAATTTCATGATCTTGAGCAGTTGCCACCACTAGCGGGGTATTGGAAGTATCTATTACTAATAAATTCATAACATTTCTCCTTATTTCCTTTCATATTTTAGCATAATAACTTGATAATAAAACTTTAACCAATAAAAAAAAGAGCTTGCGCTCTCTTACCTGTAATTACTTAAGCATAATGATGATAATGCAACCATTTAAATATTATTACTAAAATGATTGTCTGAATAGGAATAAACACTAACTCCTTGCCCAGACGCAGCCAAAATAGTGTTTGAAAACTCATCTGACTAAGAATACTAACCCACCAAGTATTTAGTATTAAGTTAACTATTACAACTGCTATAACAGTTGTTAACAATAATCGGCTCATTGTAGGCTTTTTTTGATAAAGCAGAAACCCATAAATCAAACCCGTGACGACCGCAGACAAAGTAAATCCCCAAAAGAAAACTCCATCCGGAAATAAAAAATTAGTGACAATATCGCTTATCAAGCCAACTAACATTGATTTCCAAGGTCCAAAATAATAACCAATTAAGGCACTGACAATAAAACCGAAACCAACTTTCAAAAAACTGGGGCCTACATGAATTCTACCTAAAACCATTTGTAAGGCCAGCAAAATAGCTAACCAGGTGATTCCCATAGTTTTGTTCATTGATTGTATTTTATTCATTTTCAGCATCTCCTCAGTGGAGCTGCCACTAATCGTGGCGAATGCGGCAATAAAATCGCGAAATTAAAATTAAGTAACAATCATTCTTAATTTTCTTTCTTCATCCGGTGTTCACATTCCGTTCCACCAGTGCTTAACGCTTTAAAGCCTACTCCAGATTTTTTACAATGTCACCACCATATCACAAATGGCTGAAGAAGTGGTAAAATCAGCTTATCCTTTCAAGGAGGAATAATAATTGAAAAAAAGAATTTTGATTTTGCACACTGGCGGCACCATTTCCATGTCCGAAGACTCCAGTGGCAAAGTTAAACCTAATGAACAAAATCCGCTTACTGAGCTGTCCTTACCATTAAGTCGCAATCTGGAATTAGTAACAGAAGAAATTTTTAATGTGCCTTCACCGCATATGGACCCTCAACACATGCTCAAGTTAAGTTTGAGACTCCGCCAAGCACAAAAAGAAGGCTTTTTTGGTGCAGTAGTTACTCATGGTACTGACACTTTAGAAGAAACCGCCCTGTTTTTAGATCTTACTTTAGATCAGAAAATGCCGGTAGTAGTTACGGGCGCAATGCGTTCTTCTAATGAAATCGGCAGCGATGGTCTTTATAATTTTAAATCAGCAATCATGGTTGCCAGTGCTACTGCTTCAATTGATAAAGGTGTAGTTGTAGTGATGAATGATGAAATTCACGCTGCTCGTTTTGTTACTAAAACCCATACCACCAATGTAGCCACTTTTCGGACACCTACTTTTGGCCCAATTGGGATTATTTCGGACAATCATGTAGTATATGTACAAGACACTATTTCCGAAAAATGTTTACCCATTAACAAAATTAATGATCACGTTTATCTTATTAAAGCTTATGCGGGAATGGATGGTACTATTCTGGCTGCTCTGGATAAAGATTCCACTCAGGGAATCGTTATTGAAGCTTTAGGAGCTGGCAATCTGCCACCGCAAACTCTCCCAGCTCTTCAACAATTATTACAACATCAGATCCCTGTTATTTTGGTATCACGTTGCTTTAATGGCATTGCCGAACCAGTTTATGATTATGAAGGCGGCGGTGTTAATCTTCAAAAAATGGGAGTTATTTTTTGTCGGGGTTTGAATGGACAAAAAGCTCGCATTAAGTTATTAGTAGGCTTAAGTGCAGGACTTTCTGGAGCAAAACTGGCTCATTATATTAATTCTTAAACTAAGAACTGATCATATCCGCATATCTTTTTAAAAAAATAAATTCATAATGAATTACAACCCTCTTAGCAAGAGTAGTTAGGAGTAAGATTTCTGGCTAGCATTTTAAAAAAATTCCTTTGATTATAAATAGTCAAAGGAATTTTTTATTGATAAAACTATTTGATCACTTGCATGTGACCATCGTTTATTTTGTATAATTTATCAACATATTTTTCTAAACGTAAATCATGTGTTACGACAATAATTGCCTTTGCGGTCGCATGGGCCAAATTGCGAAAAGTTTCCATCACTGAAAATGCTCTTGCAGAATCTAAAGCAGCTGTGGGTTCATCTGCAAGGATAATTTCCGGATTAGCGTACAAAGCTCGGGCAATGGCAACCCGTTGTTGTTGTCCTCCGGAAAGATCAGCTGGATATTTATTTAACAACGACTCAATTTGTAAATGCTGAATTATTTGCTGAAATTGATCGTTGGCCATATTCATAGTCTTTTTAACATGATTTACCAGTTCAAATTGTTCTTTTACGGTTAAATAGGGAACTAAATTGTATGCTTGCAAAACAAACCCAATTTTATTTAAACGTAATTGTTCACGTTTTGTAACAGATAAATGAGAATAATCTTGGCCCGCAACTGTTATTACACCCGAAGTAGGAGTTAATAACCCTCCAGCAATTTCTAAAAAGGTGCTTTTCCCAGATCCTGAAGGACCTACCACGCCTACTAATTGACCCAAATCAGCCTGAAAGTCAACATCCTTTAAGGCCTGTACTAAACTTAAATCATGACCATAAATTTTATTTATTTTTTGCATAATTATTGCTGCCATTAATTGCCTCCGATCATGGTGACAGGATCAATTTTTTTAATTGTCCAAACTGGAATTAATGCTCCTAAAATGGACATGAACAACAAAGCAATTGCTGCTTGTAATAATAGTGAATAATTAAAAGTGATTGGGACTGCAGGTGGTAAAACTAATTTGGTAATGACAGTTAAAATTATCCCGCAAATTAAACCACTCACTGTCATTAATAAAGCCTGTACGATAGTATTTGTAATCAGATAATTAGTAGGAATTCCTTGAGCCTTCAAAACAGCAAATACAGGCAATTTTTGAATTGTCAAAATATAAAGAAAAATAGCAATAACAATTAGCATAATAATCATTAGAAAGCCAATCATAAATTCAAAAGTCAAGATTTGAGCACGATAACCCGGTAGTTTTTTAATAAATTCGGCAATAGATAGTTTTTCTAAAGTAGAATTTGCACGAATGGGATAATTATTTTTTAAAACCACCGCACTACAATTTGCTACTCGATTATTCCCAAACTTGAGTCTTTGCCAAGTAAATAAAGAAGTATAAATTACGGGGGAAACACTTAACTGGACTCCCTTGATAAAACCTACAATTTTCACCGCCGGTTTATCAACTGCAATTTTTAACTGATCGCTTACATGATAGCCTTTATTTTGTAAACTGCTATCAACAACAGCCTCAAAATTATGTCTAAATTTATGACCAGAGCTTATTCTCATTTCTTGATAAATAAATTGATTTTTTCTAATTCCTAAAAGTTCAGCCCCTACCTTAACATGTGCCGCCTTATTTATTGTCACCGGCATTTCTCCTAGAGAACTTGTTAAACTGGATTTTACTAACTGCTGAACTTGATTACTAGTTAAAGTAGACTTGGTTAAGGAGCCGTCGGCGGCCGCATTTAAAACAATATTATCTGCCTGCCAAGTATCAATCACTTGCCGATTGGCAGCCGCTAAGCCAGTGGCCAAACTGGTTAAAATAAAGATTAAATAGCTGATTAACATAATCATAAAAATGATTAAACCATAATGCAGCTTATTATGCTGGATTTCCTTAATTGCCAAAAACATATTGAGCCTCTTTTCTTGTTTCAATTATTGTAACTATTGTTTAAAACAAGAAGTACTTTTGCGTTGTTTCAGCAAACCCTTTTTACATAAAATCTTTTTTAGTTGGGATAACAACCCTTAATTCCAGCAAATATCCACCTAATTTAAAAGGTCTTATCACAGACATTTTAGCTTTTTTTAATTCAGATAACAATTTTTAATTCTACAAATAATAAAATAAAAACTGACCCAGATCATCAAAGATCAGTCCAGTTGAGTTTCAACTTACAATAATTTCAAAAATATAGAAGCAATAATGATTGAAGCTACCGAAACTGTCGCAAAACCGCCGACTAACATTTTCGGCATCATATGTTTCAAAAGATAATTTTCTTCTTATTTACTGGTAGCCACCTCATGAGAAATTTCTGAAGTTAAAATATAATCTGCTGGATAGCCAAACAATGAAGTTAAAGAACAAGCATAAGCCATTTGCCAGCTCATTTTAAAAGGTTTGGCTAATAAACTAGAAGCAATAAACATCCCCAATAAACCTAAAACGATTAAGACAATAATTTGCAGTACGATTCCTCCCATTTGTTTTGGAGTCGTAATACTTAGCTGTGCAAAGATATACGCCAACAGACCGTAAATCAACCAATTATAAACACCGGCTTTATTTAAAATATTAGTTTCTAAAAAGCCGCATTGGTGAGCCAAGACACCAAAAATAAGACAAATCACATTAGAATTAATGGCGCCATTAGTCCAACTGGCAACCCAATTACTTAAAAGCGCAATCAGAGCAACCTTAACCAGTGCAAAAGCCGCAATATGATATTGGAAAGGCAGTTTGGCAAAGATATCTTGAACTTCGCCCTCACCACTCGCTGCATTATTCTGCAAAAGATCTCTTTGTGCAGCCGGTAACTGCTGATATTCTGTAGCTAAACGATGACCATCTTTTTTTTAGTAGCCAGGAAGTTAAAGGATAGCCCAATAAGGAATGAAACACAAACATAGACACTGGCAAGGCTACCAAATACTGAATTCCCTGAGCCTTCAGGCCGTTAGACATTAACAAGGCAGAAACCAATCCTCCTGTCAATGGGGGGATTGCAGCTACGACAGTATGCCAATTAAAAATCCAAGTACCAACTGTTAGAGTTAAAACTAAAGTCCCTGCGGCTCCTAACAAAGCAATACAAACAGCCGCCATTGTTGTAAAAGTTCCTTAGGGCTCATTAATGTCCCTAAATGGACCAACAAGAGTCCAATACAAATAGAACTGAAATCAGTACCAAAGGAAGCTGAGGCAACAATATTTTTGGGCATAATTGTCCAAAAGCCTAAAACAAACAAAACTGCGGTAACAAAAACCGATGGAATATAGGCGTGTGAAATCGAAGACACCCATTCACCAACTATCATAAACACCATAACCACTAAAAATGACATTATAAATTGCAAACTATCTACCTCTTTTTCTTTGGTTATTAATTAAAAAAAAATTAATGTAATGATACAAATTATTCTCATGATAGTCAATTTTTTTCAAGGTTATTGACATTGGTTTTAAACATCACTTTAAACATCACTATGATAATAATATTCTATTAAAAAACCCTAATATAAGGAGATTACTTAATGACAAATACGTTATATTCCAATTTTTCATTGTTTGATGGTCAACAGCCCCAACTAAAGATGCAATCTTGGATGCAAGTTAATGATCAAACAGGAAAGATAATTGATATTGGTAACCAAAACCCGCCGACAGCGGATCAGCAAGTTGATTTAGAAGAAAAAATATGTCACACCCGGCTTAATTAATTGTCATACCCACATTACAATGGATCCTGCTACAGGAGATGGCGACACCACAGCTAATGTCATTGAATCCACAGTGCGGGCAGTGCTTAATTTGCATACCTTGTTAAAATCAGGAGTTACTTATATCCGCGAATGCGGCAGCAGTTACGATATTGATATTACTTTAAGTCAGTTAATTGCTAATGGAATGCTCACCCAAGTGTCGGAAATCTTGCCTTCAGGTCATCCATATTCTATGACCGGTGGTCATGGAGATTTCCCTAATTTTGGTCATTTAGTGGATTCACCTGACGAAATGCGCAAAGCTGTCCGCCAAGGCCAAAAAATTGGCGCCAAAGCCATCAAAGTTATGGCCACAGGTGGCGTCATGACAAAAAATGATTTTATGAATGATCCGCAATTAAGCGTTGCCGAAATTACCGCGGCTGTAGAAGAAGCTCATCATAAAGGTAATATCGTTGCCGCACACGCCGAAGGCAATCCTGGCATTTTCAATGCTATTAAAGCCGGTGTGGATTCGATTGAACACGGCTTTTATGTTAATGATGAAGAAATTGATCTCATGTTACAGCAGGGAACTTATTTAACTCCGACAATTGTCGCTGATTGGGCAATTCCTAAATTTGGCCAAGGTATCTTACCAGAATGGGAAATTAAAAAAACCGCTGACGCTTTGGATGATCTTTTAAAAAATATTGTGCACGCCCAAAAGCGCGGTGTAGCCATTACTTTAGGTACTGTGATGCCGGCACACCCTTTAATGACTTCTCCATGACTCCAGTCGAATTACAATTAATGGTAGAACACGGTTTCAGCGCTTATGAGGCGCTAGCTACCTCTTCGCAAAATTCAGCACGACTGATGCAGATTGATGATCAATATGGAACTTTAGAAGCCGGAAAATTTGCTGACTTTTTAGTTTTAGACAATGATCCTCTGGCTGATATTACAGCCTTACAACAAACAGACAAAGCCGTTTATAAAAAAGGACAGCGAGCTTATTAAGGAGAATTTTATACAAGATAAATCTTGGTTGAAGTTGATTCCGCAACAAGAGATGATAGAATGGTGGCATCACTTTCATGAATATCCAGAATTATCATTTAAAGAATTTAAAACTAGTGCTTATATCAGTCAAATACTGCAATCATTTGGCGGAATTGAAATTTCACACCCTACACCTACCAGTTGTTTTAGGTACTATTGAAGAGGCCAATATCCTGGTAAGAAAATCCTTCTGCGGGCTGATATTGATGCTTTGCCCGTTGCCGAAGAAACAAACCTGACTTTTGCTTCTAAAAATTCGAACATTATGCAAGCCTGTGGTCATGATACTCATACAGCAATCTTATTAGCTACTACTAAAGTTCTTAATCAGCACCGCTCACAGTTACACGGTACAGTACAAGTAATTTTTCAACATGCATAAGAACAAGTTCCGGGTGATGCTCAAGCAATCGTAAATAGTGGACAATTACAGAATATTGATGCTGTTTTGGGATTACACATTATGAACGGTTTTAAAACTGGTATCATTAACGTGGTTCTTGACGGTCCTGCCACTACTGGCGCTGATGCTTTTGAAGTAATTATTCAGGGTAAAGGCAGCCATGGGTCAATGCCCCAGACCAGTATCGATCCGATTACAGTAGGAACTGAAATTATCAATCAATTACACACTGTTACTTCGCGGTTTATACCCCCTAAAGAACTCAATGTTGTAACTGTCGGCGAATCCCAGTCAGGAAATGCTGTTAATGTGTTACCAGACACTGCCTTTTTAGGTGGAACTGTACGTACAGTTAATGAGGAAACTAGACAGTCAATTGCTCGCAGGATCAAAGAAATTATTCATAATACTTTGCCACTTACGGGGCAACCTATGATTTAAATTATCAGTTTGCCTATGCGGCAGTTATTAATGATTCAAACCTGAGCAAATTGGTAAAAGCCAGTGCATTAGAAGTTCTCCCTGAGCAGATGGTACCTGAGGGAATAATGATGAGTGGAAGTGAAGATTTTTCTGCTTATAGCCAACTGGCCCCTACTTGTTTCTTTTTATTAGGCGGTGGTGATGAAGCTGAAGGTTATCCTTATTCTAATCACAGTCCCAAATTTATGATTAATGAAAAAGCTCTAATCAATGGTGTCAAAACTGAAGTCGCCAGCGCTTTAAATTTTTTAAAAAATTAAAAAGAAAACCGCGGAAATTATTTCCCGCGGTTTTTATTTTCTAAAATATAGAACTTTTCTTTATTTTCCAGAAATCTTCTGAGCAATTTATACTTAAATATCTGTCGTCAGATGCCTTTTATTTTTATACTTGGTCTTATATAAAAAATATAAACTTACTAATAACAGCAGACCATCTAAAAGCACACTAATCAGACTACCTTCAATACCAAACTCACTCCCATTAATCAGTGGCTTAGCCGGCATAGGAACAGAATGGAAAATAATAGCCACTGTCTCTTCTCCAGAAACCGAGGAGCCAAAAATTACTCCCTCAGCAAAATTCCAAGCTGCATGAAAAGCTTCAACAAACCATAAACTTTGCGTTTTTAGTCTAATAATAGACATTGCCAAGGCAAAAAACAAAGGACCGCACGCAGGCAGCCAGTTAAAACCAGCATTAGCCATATGCAGCATCATAAATAAGATTGAATTTACCCAGATAGCAGTCTTCGGAAAATTGGCTTCTAAGAGCCGACCCATAACATAACCGCGACATAGCAGTTCTTCAAACATACTTTGCACCATAAATCCCATTAAAAATAAGCAAAACCAGCTGCTATTGTCCCAATTAAAAATATATTTAACAATGACCCCCTTATTCTGCACTGCTATTAGCCAAACTATAGTAAACCAAAATAAACCGATCATAAAACCCCAACAGTACTTTTGCCAGAGGTTTTTTAGGGGAAAAGCAATAATTTGTGAATGCTGCTTATATCGCCTAATCATTAACCCAATTGCTAATCCTTCAAATAATAATTCAGACCATCACTGACCAGCCTAAGTATTTTCTAAGATCTATCCAAGGTAGGATAAAAACGGATATCGATTTCTGAAATTATTACCCTAAAAATAGCTATTAAAATTGTTCCCAAAATGATTTTACAATTAACACCTAATTGTTTGGTTTTCATAATTATCACCTAATCACAATAACGCCATTTTTTATCCAGCAAAATTCGAGCAACAAATAATCCTAATGGAATAAACATAATAATCATAGCTGCTTTACAAAGCCACAAGGCTCCAATTCCAATAGCATTAATTCCAATATTATATACCCCGCGATAAATGTATAATCCCGGAATCATAATCACAATTGCCGGAACCGTTAAAGAAATACGGGGATAGCCATGCTTCTTATTAACTACAGAAGCTAAAATACCAGCGACAAAAGACCCTAAAAAAGCTGCTGCTCCAGCGGGAATGTTAGTCAAATCAACTAATTCTAAGCGTAAAGTATTACCCAAAGCACCTAAAACTCCAGCGGCAAAGGCTATCTTTCGCGGACTATTAAACATGACTGAAAAACCGTATACCCCACAAAAACTGGCAGGTAAGCGTAATAACATCATTAATAACGGACTCAAGGGTAAAGGTAAAAAGTTTTGCGGTCGTAAATGTACCATTAGCGCCACTAGCCAGCCAACCAAAGTGGCCGTAATAATAATCATTAAAGCATAGCTCAAACGTTCTAAGCCGGATTTCATATCTAATTTAGACATGTCCAGCATGCTGGTAATAAAAGGAAAACCCGGAATTACGAATAACATCGCCCCAATATATCCAGCTTCATGTTGCGAAGAAACACCAAAAGCCAAATTTAAAAATTTAAAGAAGAATAAGTATGATAGACAAGCCGCCGCAACACTGACAGAAATATCAGCTAATAAAGTAATCTTCTTAGTAGCCATTAATTTACGGATTAAGTTACCAATACCAGCCCCAACAAAACAACAAAGCATCTCAATCGGCCCGCCGCCTAATAAAAATACAAAGGAGCTACAAGCTAATGCTGCTGCTAAAGCAGCTTGGAAAATAGTATAATTACCGGACTGATGTTGAATCTTATCCAGCTGTATATGAATTTGTCGAATGGTCAAATGCTGGCATTCTTTGGGAAATTTTTTGACAAATTTTTCCATAATCCCCAATTTATCTGTATTTACACCACTTTTAGCTATTGTTAAAACTCGAGAATGGCTAAAATCTTTACTAAAACACGTATAAGAAATTGTTAATAATCCTACTTCGGCTGAGCAGGTTAAATTTAAAGAACGTGCCACAATATTCATGGCATCGCGCACTCGCCAAGCACCTGTGCCGCAAGCTAAAAGCATAATACCAACGCGTCCTACCACTCCGGAACGTTCTGCCAGACTAGCCTCAGTAGCGCAAATAGTATCGTCACTGATAAAATCTTTCCAATGAATGGTCATATGATGCTTTTGGGATAAACGTAGTCGCGTTGCTGGTTTTTGTTCAACCGTCAACTTCTGATTCCTCCTAATAATAGTGTCCAGCAACTATCTTAGCATTTTCGCTCCAGCAATTTCAAAATTCTTTCATAACTGGCCAATATAAATCATTATTGTTGTTAAATTAAAATTAGCTTTCATTGATTAGCATAATCAGCACTAAGAAGCTAAATAATGCGAGTTATTACTTTTTTGAATAAGATCTTATAAAAAGAAAGTATTTTATAATTAGTCGTTAGAGTTCTATAATGAAAAATAATTGTAAGGAGGTTAATCAATGAATAAACATCAAGATTATTTATTAAATCAAATTTCGAGTCCTCAAGATTTGAAAAAGCTGAACCTTACCGACTTAGAAAAATTAGCAGCGGAAATACGTACGTTAATTTTAGAAAAAGACGCAGTCATTGGCGGTCATTTGGGACCGGATTTAGGTATTGTAGAAGCAACCATTGCCTATCATTATGTCTTTAACGCACCTCAAGATAAAATAATTTGGGATGTTTCTCATCAAACCTATCCTCATAAAATGCTTACAGGAAGAGCTCAAGCTTGGCTTGATCCTGAACATTATCAAGATGTTTCCCCTTATTCTAGTCCTGACGAAAGTCCTTACGATTATTACACCGTTGGTCATACTTCAACTTCTATTGCTTTAGCAACTGGAATGGCTAAAGCCCGTGATCTAAGCGGCGGTCATGAAAATATCATGGCTTTAATTGGTGACGGTTCTCTGACAGGCGGCTTAGCCTATGAAGGGTTAAATAATGCGGCGACTGAAAAACATAATTTGGTGGTCGTCATTAACGATAATCAATGGTCCATCGACCAAAATGTGGGCGGTTTAGTTACTGCCTTAAAAAAACTCCGAGATTCTAACGGTCAAACTGCTGAAAATCCCTTTACCGCTTTGGGCTTTGATTACCGTTATGTTGCTGAGGGTAACAATATTAAATCTCTGATTGAAGCTTTTCGCGCAGTTAAAGATGTAGATCATCCCATAGTGTTGCATATTAATACCCTTAAGGGTAAAGGCTATCAACCAGCGATTGCCGAAGAAGAAGCTCATCATTGGGTAGCACCTTTTGATTTAACTAACGATCAGCCTCTCCAAAAAAATCCTGCTACCTCAACCGTAAATTCCGTTATTTTGGATGTTATCACTCAACAGATTAAGAATGGAAAACAAGTTATGGCCATTGATGCTGCTATTCCAGGCGTTTTTGACCTAGAAAAATTCAAAAAAGACTATCCTGATAATTACACTGATGTCGGCATCGCCGAGCAAGAATCTGTAGCCTTTGCGGCTGGTTTTGCCAAAGAAGGCGGCATTCCAATTCTTTTAGAAAATTCAACCTTCCTGCAGCGGGCTTTTGATCAACTATCACATGACGTAGCCGCTAATGATTTGCCAGTGGTCATGCTGGTAGCTAGCGGTGGCATCTCTAATCAATCCAAAACGCATCTGGGAATTTTTGACCAAGTAATGATCTCCAATCTGCCCAACTGGGTTTATTTAGCGCCTACAAATCTGGCGGAAGAAAAAACCATGCTACTATGGGCTCTTAAGCAAAGGAACCATCCGATAGCAATTAAATTACCTGTTAATGACGTTCCACAAACACCGCAGCAAAATCAAAAAGTTATTGTTGATTATGATCAAATTAATTATCAAATTAACTGGGGCAAAGATGTTGCCGTTCTTGCCTTAGGTGATTTTTATTCCTTAGGAAAAAGCATTGCTGATCAATTAGGTGCTACCTTAGTAAACCCGTTGGCAGCCAATATTTTAGATTATCAAAGTTTAGATATATTAGCACAGAAACATCAGATAATTATCACTTTGGAAGATAATATCTTAGATGGCGGCTTTGGACAAAAAGTTGCTGCTTATCTGGGACCCAAAAATGTATCTGTGTTGAATTATGGTCAAAAAAGAGTTTATACTGACCAAGCTCCAATCAATGAAACTTATCTGCAAAATCATTTAACGGTAGAACAAATTCTCCAGGATTTAAAAACAGTCTAAAATAAGGCAAACTTTACTCCGACTTTATTTCCTAAATTCAAAATAAATTCTACTTTTTCCTGATCTGCTAACACAATTATTATTTAGATTCACATCCGGATCTTATTTCGAATTCTGAAAAGATCAGGAAAATCAATAAGCAGCACAAATTTCTAAATATGAGAAATTTGTGCTGCTTTTTTATCAAAATTAAACATTTTAAAAGTAACTGCAACAAAGACCAGCAATTGCCAAATGCTGTTTTCCAATAGCTACAAGACAAATTTTAATCAATTTCATCCTTATTATGTAACCTGATTTTATTTTTTAACCGCTGAATGGCTGCCTGCAGCTTCTGCTCCTGATTTTCTAATCGTAGTAATTCTTTTACTAAAATTTGCCGCCGCGCTGGTTTTGTCTTTTTTCCTTGGTAAAATAGCTCTGTATACTGCTCTTGAGATCCTTAATCGGAATCTGAACTTGACGCAGACATTTAATAAAGTTGATCCAATTCAGATCTTCAATACGATATTCTCTTACACCTTGCTGTCTTTGCACAGGAGGAATCAAGCCTATCTTTTCATAATAGCGTAATGTTACCGGAGATAAATTCACTTTTTTCGCTACTTCAGATATTTTCATAAATTCTAACTCTTTTCTTATTGACTTAAACTAAACTTTAAGTATTACAGTAAAATAGATTAGTTAAAATAGATATTTATCTCTGCTTAACTAATCTAATTGCTGCTGTTGTTTTCAAGTATGAAAAATAGTCTCGAACATCTACTGTAAAAAATTGGAGAAAAAATAATAATTAATACTGCTTAGCTTCTCGGAGTAATAAGTAAAGTTGCTTGTATGGGAACCGAAGTGATTATTCCTTCTAATGGCTCTTGCCCTGCATATTTATCTTTATAAGCCTGATTAATTTGCTGATCAAGTTCCGAATTATTTTTGACAGCTGTAAAAGTTACTTTATATTCTTTACCAGCAGCTGTCATTAAGCCATTTTTTTGTAAAATTGCTGACTGATACCAGCTTGAATTGACCCCACTATAAGCACGAATATACAGATTATTATCTTGAATTACAAACCAAATGGGAATTGGAGTATTATGAGTTTGACCATCAGCATAAAATGGTTCAATTTTAATTGCTTCATCATTAATAAAACTACTTAAGTCCTTTTGTGACCATGAATTCATAGTAATTTTCCTTTCATTGCTTTATTTTTTAATTGTTTGGACGATTATACCTATTAACCAGCTACTCTGTGGATGCTCACGACCCAGTAGGAATGATTGCATTTTCAATAATTTTTCTCTAGAAACAGTAATAACTTCCGCACCCAACCATTCATTGGTAATTACTTCCCTAGCATCTGGGGGTGTTAGCAAGAATTTAAAAATATCTGCCAGCTTTAATGGCAACATTTAAAACTAATCATAGAACCATGAAAAATTAAGGATAGCTCGCCCACACTTTAATTGTAAATGATTTTCTTTTTACAGGGAAATACTTATTCAGAATCATTCATCATAAAAAAATGCATCTATTCCGAGAAAGAGAGAAAAAAATATGGAATTAAGAGTTTTAAATTATTTTGTAGCTGTAGCTCAAGAAAAAAATATGACCCGCGCGGCAGATAAACTACTCATTTCTCAACCCGCTTTATCACGCCAAATAGCAGCTTTAGAAGATGAACTCGGAGTCAAATTATTTAACCGGGAAAACCGTCATCTTACCTTAACTTCAGCAGGTCAATATTTATTAGAACAAGCTCAGGAAATTTTAGAATTAGTAGTTAAAACTCGCAAAAATCTGCAAACTACTTCTTTTATTAGTGGAGATTTAACAATTGCGGCCGGTGAAAGTCTCGGCATGCAACGAATCATGAATGTTATTAGCAATATCATTAAAAAGTATCCTACGGTCAAAATTCATCTTCTCAGTGGCGACTATAGCTATGCCCAACGTAAATTAGATAACGGCACTGTCGATTTTGCGGTTATTATAGGTAATACTTCAATTGCTAACTATGCTTCATTAACTTTGCCGGAAAAAGATCATTGGAGAATCTTAATGCCCGTAAATGATCCTCTGGCAACTAAAAAAGTTATTAAGCCAGTAGATTTAGTCGGCCGTTCAATACTTAATGCACAACAAGCCCAAGAGCTGCAACTTTTTCAAAACTGGATGGGAAACTATAGTAATTATGTTAATTTTATTGGTACTTATAATTTAAACTTCAACGGTACTTTATTAGTAAAAAATCGAGCTGCGTTGATGTTTACTCTGGACCATCTTGCCAACACATCGCCCAACTCCGGCCTCACCTTTAAAAAAATAGCTCCAGCCTTACAACAAAATATTAGGGTAATTTGGAAACATGGAGTTAAGCTGGCACCTGTGGCCGAGTTATTTTTAAAATTATTAAAAGAATCTATTCTTCAAGAACAAGACTTCTTATAACAATCAAACTCTCTTTATAAACGGCTATACGAAAGTCCGCGTTTTAATCTTTTCCAAAAGCTGGTATCATCAGTTTGCAAAATTACACCTTGATAGATTTTACTAATGTATACTGTTAAACCAACAATACTTACTATTAAAATTACCAATGACAGAATAACTTCCAGACTACCAACCTGCCCATTAATTATACGAATTGGCATCATGAATGAGGAAAAGAAAGGTACGTAAGATAATATTTGCGGCAGAATTTGTTCTGGGTTAGTAATAAATGCAAACGCCAAGAAAAATGCGATCAGAGAAATCATCGTAGTGCTTTGAGCAGCTTTTGAAGAGTCTTCTGGTTTAGCTACTAAAGCCCCTGAAAAAGCTGCTAATATCGTATAAATAACTACACCAAGAATTAGAAAAATGAGGTTGACGTTAAGCAAATTGCCCAGCACCTTATTTATTATCACCTGATTATCACGCATAAAAGAAGCCGTAATTTTTGCATGCAATGCCCAACGGTAAGTTGCCCAGCCGCCAACAATATAGATTATGAGTTGAGTGACAATTACACCGAAAATACCCAGAATTTTGCCTAAAAAATATTTTGCGGCAGTTGTACTGGAAAAAATTATCTCCATAATCTTCGTACCCTTTTCAGAAGCTATTTCTTGAGCGGTAATGCCACTGTAGGAAATCAAAATCATATAAACAACCATAATCACAATAATTAAAGACAACATTTTCACCAATTTATCATCCTGATGATTTTTCTGGAGTACTTCGGTATATTGCGGTTGCTGCTGTAAGGCCTTGAGTTGGTGTGGTGCTAATTGCGCCTGCTGCAAATTAAGCTGACTCTGCAAGACTTGTAAATAGCTTTTTACTTTGGGTTTCAATTCATCATCAATAGGTGACGATCCGTGATAAACTGCCTTAACTTGGTTTTTTTGCGTTTCAAATACCAGATAACCATCAATCTTTTCTTTTTTGACAGCCTTTTTAGCAGCTTCAGCGGTTTTAATTTTAGAATCAACATATTTATCATTATTTTTAATGAAGTTTTGGCGAACTTGCTCATTGGAACTGATAACTGCAATCTGCCTGTCTGCATCAGAATTAGCACTGATAGCTCCTCCTAAAGCACTACATCCAATTATGAAAAAAGGGCCCAAAATTAAAATCAGAAAAGACCAAGACTTAACTTGATGCCAATAAGTTTGCAGCGTTACGGTCCATAATTTATTCATGTTGTTCACCAGCTTCCATTCGAAATATTTCGTCCAGTGTTGGTGGTTGTTGCCGGAATTCTTCAACATATTCGCCATTTGTCAAGGCATCAAAGACTTCCGGACCACTATTTTCATTATCAATATGTAAAAGATATTGGCCATGAGCTTTCTTTTCCACTTTTTTAACGTGAGAGAGTTGTTTTAATTCTGCAAGCGACTTGGTAGTCTTGCAGTAAATTTCCGTTTTCCCAAAAGAATCACGAACAGCGTCAATCGTACCACTTAAAATAACTTGTCCTTTTTTCAACATAATTAAACTGTCGCAAATCTCCTCGACATTTGACATATCGTGACTGGAGAAGATAATTGTTGCATTACGCTTTTTTGCTTCTAAAACTGCGTTTTTGAGCAAATCTGCATTGACCGGATCCAAACCACTAAAGGGCTCATCCAAAATAATTAATTGGGGTTGATGAATTAAAGTACAAATTAACTGCACCTTCTGTTGATTACCCTTTGAAAGTGTTTTTATTTTGTCGCTTTTCTTTCCCTGAACATCAAAGCGTTTTAACCATTTATCAATTTGTGGCTTTATTTCTTTGGCTAGACAACTTTTTAGCTGCGCCAAATAAATAATTTGCTGCTCAATAGTCATTTTGGGTAGCAAACTGCGTTCTTCGGGCAAGTAGCCTACCGTATCAAAAGTTTTTTCAGTAATGGGCTGATCTTCCCAGGTGATTTTTCCATCGTAATGAAGAAAATTTAAAATACTGTGAAACGTGGTGGTTTTCCCTGCGCCGTTTTGACCAATCAAACCCATAATTTCACCAGGCGGAATGGTAAAGTTAACATCTTGAAGCGCTGGAAAATTATTAAACTTTTTACTGACATGCTCTACTTTAAGCATACTTTTCTCCTCCAGATATCTCAGATATATTCCAAAGTTTACTCTGCGTCTTTTAACCTGTCTACTACAAATATTGCAGCAGGAATTATTTTTTCTCAAAAGTAAACATAAAGACTCAAACAGAAATTGTTATTCAACCCTGAAAAATTAAGAAAATCATTTTACTTTACTAAGACTAGGTTTTTATTTGACAGTTACCTCACAAATACAACATAATCAAAAATAACAATTATTACAGTAACAGTCTAACTGAGTTATTTTCGAATTTTTAACTTGCAGAGGAAGAATAAATGCTAAAAAGTATCTTGCTGGGTCTAGCTCTTTGTGGTCTTTCATTAACTGGTTGTTATATTAGTTATCACCATAATCGAACACTACTTTTTAACGGTTTTTGTTTAGTCAGCGCTTTTTTTAGTTTAATTGGTAGTTTTCTAATTAATACTATTCATTTTACTTGGCATAATTTATACCGCTGGAGTCTAGGGATAGTGCTTGCCGGTTTACTTTTTTGCTGTTTACTTTATTGTATGCAGAATAATTTTCACAAACGACAACTACTTATTTGGGCTAAAAAAAAACATATTGTGGGCTTAGCTGTACTGCTAATTAGTGTTCTGGTAATCGGTATCCTTGGATTATCTTGGCTTGGCTGGTCTAAATTTCTAAACAAAATTAATTATCTTTTTTTCTTCAGTCTCTGCTTAATATTTACCTATTTTCTCATTTGTTTTCTAACTTTTTTAGCAACTGCTTACTTATTCAGCTTATGGCAGCCAAAATTCCCGCAAAAATATTTAATTATTCTCGGAGCAGGATTACTGCACGGACAATACATTTCTCCATTATTGGCTGAACGTATTAACCGGGGAATAAAATTTTATCAACAACAAAAAGCTGCCGGCTTCACTCCTCCACTGATTATTTGTTCTGGCGGCCAAGGCGGTGATGAGCACCTTGCTGAAGCTCAAGCCATGAGCCGCTACCTTCTTCAAAAAGGTATCGATCCTCACCACATTTTACTGGAAAAGCATTCTCATAATACGTATGAAAATATGCTTTTTTCCCAAAAAATCATCGCCCAAAAAGGTATCGCTTTTACTCAAGGCTTGTTTGTTACTAGTAATTATCATGTTTATCGAGCGGGTTTAATGGCTCATCAAGTTGGCTTAAATATTGCTGGTTTAGGCAGTAAAACTCATTTTACTTTTTGGTGCCGTGCCCTGGGACGGGAATTTGCGGCAATTCTTCTACTTTATAAGTATCTTCACTTGATGAGTATTGTCAGTTTAGTTATTTTAACAATTGCTATCGTTTTTTAAGGATAATTACACAAAAATTCAGATTAGCCACTGAAGCTAATCTGAATTTTGTTGAAATTGACCGACTAATTATTGTACTGGATCTCCTGCTGTTTTACCGGCATCCAGATAAAAAATCTCTTCAATTTCAATCACCACTGCAGCAATCGGTTGCGGAACGTGATGTCCTGCAGCAAATTCTTGCGCATCAGCAAAAATCTGATCGTCTTGATGAATTACTGCTTTTCCCTCAAAGCGATAGCCTTTAAAGACATCATGATTAACAACCGCCACAGCCACCTGCGGATTTACATGAATGTTTTCCCAGGCTTGTTTGCCTGTATGTTCATCATACAGTAAATGTGTATCATCCAAAATCCGCATAGTCCCTTTAGGACCAACCTGCGGATGATTATGACCATCAGTAGTGGCCAAAAAACTCAATTGTGTCTGCAGCAGCTCTTTCATATCCGACGTAAGTTTTTTCATATAGTTCCTCCTATCTGTATTTCATTTTACGGATAGTTCAGATAAATAGCTATTAATAAAGCCTCAAAATTTTTTAAGCATGTACAAGATGCTCATAAGTTTTAGTAGTTAAAGTATAGACCAAGATATAGGCTACTGCTAAAATTACAATAGAACAGAAAGTAACCAGTGTTATTAATTGTTGATTATATAAACTGAATTGCTTTAACACATTAATAATAGCCGGTAAAGCAAAAATAGTATTAACAATTGCCATTATTATCGGTAAAAGAAACACCGTTAAGACCTGGCTATGAATTGCCTTGCGTGCAGCAGCTTTGCTTAACCCGACCTGCTGCATCGTTACAAAACGCTTTTGATCAGCATAACCTTCCACTACTTGTTTATAATAAATTAACAAAACGGCCGTAATTGTCATTGCTAAACAAGTAATAATTCCTAAGAAAAGCAGACCTCCAAAATAAGCATTAAAAATATTCTCATTTTGGGCATAGTCCGAACATCTAGTGACATCTAATTTAAATTTTTGCTGTATTTGCTGAGCAAATTTTTGCTGATTGGCTTTCTCAGCTTCTACATTAAATCCCTGAACGTACTGCCAAGGTTGGTGATTAATCTGTTGGGCAACTTGTTCATTAGCACTCACAATGATAATCGGACGCCAAATCGAATGACCGTAATTATAGTACAATTTAAAATGTTTTAGCGGAGTTACTTGATAACTAGCTCCATTAATAATTACATTTTTAGGTTGAGATTTTTGATTAGAAGTATAAATTAAGATTTGGTGAGCCTTCAGTTGGCGCTGTTGCTGTTCTAAGCGGTTATAATCTGCCAGCGTTATAGTCGTTATTGTATCGGTACTATCAGCTGAATTACCTAATTGAAACTTGTTATCTTTCCAGATACCTGGAGTAGGTACGGTCATTTTTATTTCTTGTGGCGATTT
The DNA here is from genome assembly GCA_013346905.1 of Bombilactobacillus mellis. Classification (GTDB taxonomy): domain Bacteria; phylum Bacillota; class Bacilli; order Lactobacillales; family Lactobacillaceae; genus Bombilactobacillus; species Bombilactobacillus mellis_A. The sequence continues at coordinate 520,044 of JAAEDX010000001.1, read as the reverse complement.
CATCTGTACCTGATTAACCCGAGCCAAAACGTGTAATCTTTGTTGATCACTAGCTGTCAATGGCTTATTCGTTGTCAACATAACATCATAAGGATTAAATAATTTTAGAATCTCTGTCGTACCTTGATAAACACTAATGGTCGTAATCAATGTAACCAAAATGGTAGTACATAATAAACAAATAGAAGCTAATCCTGCACCATTTTGTTTCATCCGATACAGCATCTTGGAAATAGAAATAAAATGATTCGGCCGATAATAAAATTGGGGTCTTTTTTGTAAAAAACTGAGTAAGGTGATACTGCCAGCAATAAAAGTTAAATAAATTCCAATTACAACCAAAAAAAATAGCAAAAATGAATTGGATAAGACTATTTAAATTAGGTTTGGTAGATACTGCAATCGCATAGCCGCCTGCCAGTAACAACACCCCTAAAATTCCCATGAGCCAATGATTTTTTGGACGTTTCTCTCCTTGATAAGCCTGATTCCATAAAGCCATTGGTTTAATTTTTTGTAAACAAAAAATATCATATAGAAAAATAAAGCCGAACATAATCATAAAGATTATGGCTACTTGAACAAAAGGCAGCCCGCCAAATTGTTCCTGTAATCCTTTAATATGCATAAACTTTTGTAAAATCAAAAAAGCTAATTTTAAAAAACTAGTTCCCAAAATTAAGCCCAGAATTAAACTCAAAAGATAAAAAAAGCAATTTTCCAGGAAAATAATTAAGCGTAAATCTCCGCGAGTCAGCCCGAGAATATTAAATAAGCCCAGCTCACCATTACGCTGCTTCATAATAAAACTATTAACATAAAACATGAAAATAAAGGATAAAAATAAAACAAAAGTGGCACAGATGCGCGTCATTGCAATGACATAAATACCATTACTGCTATTTTTTAAAGTAGTATTATTCATCAAATTCAAAAAAATAAAATTGAGCGCTAATAAAATTCCTACCGCAAAAACAAATAGGCTATACTGCTGTTTATTTCTAAACAAAGTGCTTTTGGCCAGTTTGAGATGAATCAACATCAGTACCCCCTTCTGTGGTCATCAAAGCCAGCAGACTATTATTAATTTTCTGCAGATAGGAATCAAACGACTGTTGGCCGCGAAACAATTCATGATAAATTATGCCGTCCTTAACAAAAAGCGTTCTCCGCGAATGAGCGGCCGTGGCCGCACTGTGCGTAACTAATAAAATAGTTTGTCCCGCTTGATTAATTTGTCCAAAAGCATTTAATAAACGTTGTGAATTTTGTGAATCCAATGCGCCTGTAGGCTCATCAGCCAGTAATAATTGGGGCTGAGTAATTAAAGCTCTAGCAGCTGCTACTCTTTGGCGCTGGCCGCCCGAGACTTCATAAGGAAAACGCTGCAAAATATCTGTAATTTCTAATTGCTGAGCCAATGGCAATAGACGCTTTTTCATTAAAGATAAGGGTTGACGATCCAACACTAATGGTAAAAAGATATTATCCTGATTATTGAATGTATCCAATAAATTAAAATTCTGAAAGACAAATCCTAAATTCCGACGTCGGAATTTAGCAGCCTCTTTTTCCGGTAATTGACTGACATCTTGAGCATTCAGTAACACTTGGCCGCTGCTCACCTGATCCAAAGTAGCAATAATATTTAATAAGGTGGTTTTTCCTGCACCTGATTCCCCCATAATTACAACATAATCGCCTGCATTAACCTCTAAGGAAATATCACGCAAAGCTGTCACTTGATTGTTGGGAGCTTTCCCAAATATCCGGCTTACATGCTTTAAAACCAATAAAGTCATTATTGTTTGCCTCCTTTATGATTCTTAGTATAAAAAAAATCCTAACCAGCTACTAGTTACATTCTGGTTAGGAACCTTACAATTTGTTATTTTAACGAATATCTGACTGAGCAAAACCTAAAATCACAGTGGTACCCTGATTTAACTGCGACTGCACTTCTAAATTAATATTCAAACGTTGGCAAATATTAAAAGCTAAATACAAGCCCATCCCTGTAGCCACCTGTTGTTTACGACCATTATTGCCCGTAAATCCGGGTTCAAAGATGCGGGGTAAATCTGTGCTGGCAATGCCGATTCCATGATCTTGAATCAATAATTGCTGGCCTCGAGCGCGAATCGTAATAGTCGTCTGCGGTGGAGAATACTTGATAGCATTAAAAATTATTTGCTCTAAAACGACACTAAACCATTTGGAATCAGTTAATAACTGTTGTGAATCTACTTCCAAATGCAAATGTAGATGTTTTTGAGCAAAGAAAATGGCATATTTTTGAATAATCGGTTGCAGCAAGACAGCAGTTTTTTGCCAGCCAAAGTCTAAATCATGATGAAAATCGGCAAAACGTTGATAATTTAATAACAAGTCCAACTGATTTTGAATTAAAGAAATTTGCTGCTGAACCTGACTACTGGGTACTTTAGTTTGATCTTCAGCCAAAATTGCTAAAGCAGTCAAGGGAGTTTTGATTTCATGGCTCCAAATTTTAAGGTAATCCTGCTGGTTAACTTTGCGTCGGTCTTGTTGCTGTTGCAAGTTAAATAATTGTTGTTTGCATTCCTGAAAGGCCTGGCTGTAGGCTTGTAACACTGGATGAGAAAAATGAGGGACAGCGGGGCTTTTTTGAGTTTTTAATTGCTGAAGTTTTTTAAGTTGCTGCGCCTGATAAATTGCTCGGCCACCAATAACTGCCAGGCAAATAAACCAGGTATAACGCAATAAATCCCCTACCAGAGTACTGGGTAAATTATACAATTGAAAAAATAATGCTAAAATCAGCAAAACAATTATGTATCCTACAAGCCAGGGCAATTGTTTCCATACTAATTTCCAAATTTTCATGAACTTATCAATCGGTAGCCGCGGCCGCGCTCCGTGATCAAATGTTCTTGTAAATGTAAAGGAGCAATTTTATTACGCAAACGACTCATATTCACATTCAATATTGCATCATCCAAAAATTTTCCACTTTGCCAAATTTTCTGCCGTAAATCCTCTTTCGACAAAGTTTGATCAGGTTGTAAAAAGAATAATTTTAAAATGAGTCCTTCAGTAGGAGTCAATTTAGCACTCTGCTGCTGATAGCTAACTTCATTAGTTAATATATTTAAATGATAATTTTGAAAAAGCAGCTCTTCTTTAATTTCTCTTTGTGTTCGTCTGAGAATCGCTTGAATTTTAGAGATGAAAACATCCAACGAAAAGGGTTTTACCAAATAATCGTCAGCTCCGCTGGCAATAGCCCGAACGGCATTGGGATCCATTTGTGCTGCAGATACAAAAAGAATTGGCACTTCGGAAAAAGAACGAATCTGTTTCGTCCAATAAAAGCCGTCAAAAACCGGTAAAGTTATATCCATAACAATTAAATCGGGTTCAATTTGCACTACAGATTGCGTCACCTGTTGCCAGTTTTCAATCGTAAAGCTCTGATATTGCCATTTAGTCAATCTTTCCTGCATAGCTTGTAAAATGTCAGAATTATCTTCAATCAATAAAATTTTAGTCAAATCTAAAAACCCCATCAATGATTAATTAATTGCTGAATACCGTTACGTAAACTATTCAATAAATGAGTGAAAGATGAAAAAGTATGGCCGAGATAAATTAATTCAACAATCAAGCATACTAAACTGACCACACTCAGAATAATTCCTGCGATTGCCAGCGCTTTATCTTTGCCCCGTAAATGCTTATTTAAGGCTAAAGCCGCTGTGACAATGGCGACACTGCCAAGTAATCCTCCTAATTGAACAATTAATGATAATAAGCCCAGCAAAAATCCTGCTAAGGATAAGGGCTCCACAGCCAAAGATCCCGAGGTTTTTGAATCCTGAACTTTTTTAGAAGTCGGCGGCTGCGAAACAGGAACTTCGATCTGAGTATTGCTATTGGGATTAGGATTAAAATTAGGAGCAGGAGTATTAACCTGTTGTGGCGGCGGCACTGAGCCTTGATTACTATAGCCTACATTAGTCAAAACTCGTCCGCAATAAGGACAATTAGGCATTCCTACCGCTACATAATTGCCACAATTCGGACAAACAAGAAGATCGCTTTGCATTGTAATTCCCCCATTATTTGCTTTCACACTAAAAGCAAACTAAATAAAACGAACAGCCGTACCATAAGCAACGACTGATTGCATATCATTAGCCATTGATCCAGAATCAAAACGCATCATTACCACCGCATCAGCATTTAAATCGCTGGCTTCTTGGCGTAAACGTTCCAAAGCTTTATCACGGGCTGTATGCGACATTCTTGTATACGCCCTAATCTCTCCGCCAACAATACTTTTTAAACCAGCACCCATATCACTAATCATATTTTTGGATTGGGTTGACAATCCAAAAACCTCTCCTATAATTTCATACTCTTTACCCGGAATTTTTTCTGTAGTCGTAATTAAAATCTCAGCTGCCTTCATATGCTCACTTCCCTCATTTAACTATTTATATTATACCAAACGGTGGATCTGTTATCATAAAGAGGAGGCGATTTAAATTGAATTTAAACTTAATTAAAGCATATACTAAAAGAATTTTACAAATGGATGTTAGCGGTCATGACTTTTATCATTGTCAACGAGTAGCAGTCAGTGCTCAGAAACTATGGCAGCAAGATTTTTCGACAGCAACTTATAACGATGAAATTAATGCTGCCAGTTATTTACATGATACCATTGATGAAAAAATAGTTGCTGATCCTCAAAAAGCTCTCAGTCAAATCCGTACCTTATTGACCACTGCTGGATTTAACGCTTCACAACAAAAAGATATTATTAGTACAATTACCCAGATGTCGTTTTCTAAAAATATTGCACAACAACAGCAGTTACCGTTATTTGGACAATATGTGCAAGATGCCGATCGTTTAGATGCTTTGGGCGCTATTGGAATTGCTCGGGCCTTTACCTACGGTGGCAGCCACCAACAACCTATTTATGATCCTCATCACCAGCCCGAAAAATTAAGCAATCATTTTCAGTATCGACACCATCAGACAACTACTATCAACCATTTTTATGAAAAACTGCTTCATTTGCAAAATCTTATGAATACTAAAGCAGGTAAAAAATTAGCTCAACAACGTAGTCAATATATGCAACAATTTTTAACGGAGTTTCAACAAGAGTGGGATGGGAAAAAATAAACTGTCGTAAATAAGCAGCAGAAACTTGAAAAGGCTATAGATCACAATATTAATTTTAACAATTATGCTTATTAAAATATTTATGCATTCACCACTTTTTTATTTTTGACGCTGCTGCCACTGCATTTGGGCTTGAGCATTAACTTTGTTATTCGTCAAAATTTGGTGATGGCTAATTAAGTTGTCTTCCAATTGGACAAAACTCTGGACAGATTGCCCATAGGCCACTTCCCGATCGTATTTAATATCCAAAGTCTGTAATTGATGCTGCATTAAGAAATCATTGCCTAAAGAATCCAGCATCCAATCTAAATAAATTGAATTATTAACATGACCATTAACATCAATATCAAAAAAACGAGTTCGATAAATCTGCGGTGATTGTGAATATTTAAAACGTTGAATTCGTGGAAAGCGCCAAATATCCGTTGAATATTCACAACCAATTTTAGCCATAGTTTCAGGTATAATCTCAATCATGGAACGTTTTTTAATATCCATCATGACCCAGTTGCTCAACAGATGTAACAATTGCTGTCCCTGACTGTCATAAAGCGTAAAAGTCCGATAACAGAAAAATTTATTATAACTGTTAGCTTCTGTAACAATTGTGACCTTTTCATTAATTCGCGGTAATCTCGTAATTTCTAAATGGTACTTAGTGACAACCCAACCAATTCCTTGAGCTACCATCTGCTGAGAATCAATTCCGACCACATGCAACTGATGTTCGGATACCAGCAGCATTTCATTAAATAAGGCGGAAACATTGATCTCAGAAGTAGCATTTGTACTGTAAAAAGGAATAACTTTCGTTTCTTGATATTGTTGTCCCATTATTTATCCTCCAATCCATGATAAAGATTATAAACGTACTGGCGGCTGACCTGATACTTTTGAGCAATAGTTTTAATTGCTGCGTTGGGTTTTAAGCCCTGAGCCACTTGTTGTTTAACCAATTCTAATAATTGGGCATCCGCTGGCTGGGAAATCGTCACACTGTCAGATGCTCCAGCCACAATTAAGACATATTCACCGCGGGGTTCGTTATTAGTCAAATATTCTTGCACTTGCGTTAACGTTCCGCGTAAAAAAGCCTCATGAACTTTCGTTAATTCCCGGGCAAGTACAATTTGTCTGGTACTACCGAGGTATTCGCTTAATAAAGCTACAGTCTTTTTTACCCGAAAGGGTGATTCGTACAAAATAAAAGTTGCTGTTAATTGGCTTAATTGTTGCAGGGCTTTCTGTCGTAGTTTGGATTTACGCGGCAAAAAGCCATAAAAATAAAACGGCTGGGGCACAAGTCCCGAAGCGATCAGCGCCGTTAAAGCAGCATTGGGGCCCGGTAGCGGGACGACAGGAATTTGCTTTTGAATACAGGCTGCTACTAACTCTTGGCCCGGATCACTAATGGAAGGCATTCCCGCATCACTCACCTGTGCCAGGTTATAACCCGCTTGTAATTTTTGTAGTAATTCCGGCAATCTTTGCTGGGTATTATGTTCATGAAAACTAATTTGTTTAGTATGAATAGCAAAATGATTTAATAATTTTTGGGTATTGCGCGTATCTTCAGCCGCAATCAAATCAACTTCTTTTAATGTTTGGATTGCACGCATACTCATATCATTTAAATTGCCAATGGGGGTTGGTACTAAATATAAACAACCCTGTTTTTGCGGCACAAAACTCTTCACTTCAGTAATCATTTTTGCGAACGATCTCCATAAATAACATCTAAACAAAAGGCGCATTCTTCATTATTCTCTCGATGTGCACCATATAAAACTGTACAAACATGAAATCCTTGTTCATAAAGTTTCTCTAAAGTTCGCCGCGCCTCAGGTAATTCCGGCTCCTTTTGCGCATCTAACTCAGTCAAGCGCGCATGTAAATGTTCATTTTCAATTTTTAATTCAGCATTCTCTTCTAAAACTTGCGAAATATCTTCTTTCATTGCAACTAATTCTTGGGTTAAATCCTGCGCTACTGCTTGTAATGCAGTAAATTTAGCATAGTAATCTTTTTGTGACATTTCTTAACTTCCTTTGCTGATTGAATCAGCTGCTAAAGCTAACTGTTCCAAACTATTTTCAAAGCTAACATTTGCGGACCATAATTTTTGCGCGTGTAAAAACTGCTCACCTAATTGTCGGCTTTTCATCAAAGCTGAAGTTGAACCTGTTTGTTCTGACAAATTTTGCGAAAAGTACCATTCTAATAAATTCCAAAATATTTCTTGTTGTGAACGATTTTCAATTATTGGCAAAATAGAAGCAGCCACAGCAACAAAAGCCTGTAATGGATTATCTAACAACAGATGAAACCATGATTGTACCTGCGTTTTAATTTTAGAAAATTGATTCGCTGACAAGTCGGTAATTACCTGATCTTCTAAATGTACTTTCTGAATTAAATCTATATCCGGTAGCGCATAACCTTGTTGTTGCAACCGCTGCAGTAAATCTTGATCACGGCTAGCCGGTAAATTAATGATTTGTACACGTGATAAAACCGTCGGTAATAACGAGCTACTGGAAGCAGCTAAGAGAATGATTGTTAAATCCCCTTCGGGTTCTTCCAATAACTTTAATAAACTATTTTCCGCTGCTAAAGTTAATTTCTCAGCACCCTTAATTAAGAAAACCCGGTGATTATTTTCTAAACCAGTTTGCCCCAGCGTTAATTTAAAATCACGAATTTCATCAATCCCCAAATTTTGCTTAGACGTTTGCAAAACTGAAACATCAGGAAAATCTCCCTTCTGAATCCGCCGACAATTATTACACTTTAAGCAAGGATAACCGGCGTGAGCGTATGGGCAAAAAAGAGCTTGACAGAACCAATATCCTAAAGCTGTAGTCTGCAATTGATCTACACCGGCAAATAAATACGCATGCGACACGCGTTTTTGAAGAATATCATGAGCTAAAATCTGGGTAATTTGTTTTTGTTCTTCGACAATTGCCGCCATTAGAAATGAACCATTCTTTCTAAAGGTAAAATTAAAACTGTTGCTCCGCCAACAGTGACTTCTACTGGTTGATTAGGAACTTCGCCCATCATATTAGTAGCCATAGAGGTAGTAATAAATTCCTGGCGCATATGGGAATGATCTTTAATAATTGCTAAAACGCGTTCTACCTGACTATCCTTTACACCTAAAAGTAAGGTTGAATTACCTCGTTTTAAAAAATTGCCAGTAGTTGACAAACGCGTAGAAAGATATTTTTCTTTATTCAAAGCTTTTACCAGCCGATTACAATCTTTATCTTGAATAAAAGCAATTATTAATTTCATGGCTAATCTCCTAAATTAAATCGCTGGCTAATAATAGCCAGGCAATCAGCAACAACTTGATCTGGAGTCTGTTGGGCGTCAATTTTCACGATTCGGTCTGCATCTTGTTTTATTAATTGTTGATAAGCTGCTGTTACCCGCTGGTGAAAATCTAATTGCTCTTTTTCTAAGCGATCAGCGGCTTGAGCACGCTTTTGTTGAATCCGTTTTAATCCCACTGCAGGAGGAATATCAAAATATAAAGTTAATTGTGGTAATAATTTTTGAGTAGCAAATAAATTGAGTTGCCAAATTTCCTGCATTCCTAATTGCCTGCCTGCACCTTGATAAGCAACTGAACTATCAATATAACGATCACTCAGAACAATTTTATTAGCCTGTAGTGCCGGCAAAATAACATCTACTATGTGCTGTCGCCGTTGGGCTGCATACAAAAGTGCCTCTGTTCGGGCATCCATAGCACTATTATGCACATCTAAAATTATATCCCGTAACTGCTCGGCAATAGCACTACCCCCGGGTTCTCGAGTTAAAACTACTTCTTGAGTAGATAACTGCTGCAACTGCAGCAATATTTTTTTTGCTGCCGTTGACTTTCCTGAACCATCGGGGCCTTCTAAAGAGATAAAAATCCCTGTCAATACATTTCCAACTTTCCTATTAAATTTATTAAAATTATCAAGCTTTTAAAAAAATTTTACAAGTAAAATCTCTTGTAAAATCTTGCCCAACTAATGACAAAAATAAGCCTGGATAAGTACTACGCCAATTATTGGCAGCTAACTTCACCTTAATTGGACGCCAGCAATTTTTCTAAGTTTCATTCTAATAAGACTCAGATTTACCTTCTCTTTGCATCAAAGCGGTAATTTCTTGTTTAATATCTGCTTGTTCATATAAGACATGATAAATAGCTTCGGTAATCGGCATGTCAATGTTTTGAGCCTGAGCTAATTCATAGGCTGATTGACAGGTTTTAATTCCTTCAATTACCATTCCCATATCCTTAATTACAGCGGTTAATTTTTTACCTTGGCCTAATTGATTTCCGGCCCGCCAATTACGGGAATGTATACTAGTGCAAGTTACAATTAAATCACCCACACCAGATAAACCAATAAAAGTCAACGGTTGCGCTCCTAATGCTACCCCTAAACGGGAAATTTCCGCTAATCCGCGTGTCATTAGAGCCGCTTTGGCATCATCACCGTAACCTAAGCCATGTAAGGCACCGGCACCTAAAGCAATCACATTTTTAAAAGCAGCCCCTAATTCCACTCCAATTAAATCTGTATTAGTATAAACTCGAAAATAATTGTTCATAAATAATTGCTGCACTCGCTGAGCAGCAGCCAAACTAGTGCTGGCCGCAGTAATTAAAGTAATATCCTTGCGCGCTACTTCTTCTGCATGACTAGGACCAGACAGAGCCACAATTTCTTGCCGATATGGTGCGGGAATTGTGGCTGTTAAAATTTCAGAAATCCGCAAATGTGTTTGCTGCTCTAAACCTTTACTGGCATGAACAATTAAGGGACAGACTTTTTGAGCTTGAAGAATCGGTACTACTTGTTCAGCAACTGAGCGAATTGCAGGTGTTGGCACTGTAAATAAAACAACTTCGGCATTTTTCAAAACTGCCGCTAAATCAGTTAAAGTCTGCAACTGCGGCGGATATTGATAATCACCCATATAATGCTGGTTAGTATGCTGGTTATTTAATTCAGCGGCCTGTTGGGGATGACGTGTCCATAAACGCACTTGATGTCCATTTTGCACTAAAACACTAGCTAAAACACTTCCCCAAGAACCGGCACCTAAAACTGCAATGGTTGTTTTCATAGTTCTCCTTTATAATTTAATAATTTATTATTTCTATTATATAATAATACTGCATTAATCACGATATTAATCGTCCATCTCGTAATTGCCATTTAATTTACAGCTCTATTTTTGGCTAAAAAACAGTCAGCAGTATGATCATTAATAACACCACCAGCTTGTAAAAAAGCATACACAATTGTAGGACCAATAAATTTAAATTGTTGTTGTCGCAAGTCCTGACTAACCAGCCAAGCTAAATTGTCAAATTTAGGAATATCCTGCATTGTTTGATAGCAGTGGTTAATTACCTGACCATTGGTAAACGACCAAATATAATTACTAAATTGTTCCTGCGGAAATTTTTGACTCACAATCTGAGCATTATTAATTGTCGCTGTTATTTTTTGGCGATTACGAATAATGGTGGCATCATTCAATAAACGCTGAACATCAGCATTAGTAAAGTGAGCAATTGCCACAATATCGAAATGCGCAAAGGCCCGGCGGAAATTGGCTCTTTTGTGAAGCACCGTTTGCCAACTTAAACCACTTTGAAAGATTTCTAAAGTTAATAACTCAAACAATTTTTGGGAATCTTTTTCTGGTCGTCCCCACTCACAATCATGATAAGCTTGCATTAATTTATCTCCCTGTTGGGCCCACAAACAACGTTTTCTTTCTTTGACCATTATTAACTTACTCATTTCTTCATTTTTATCATAATTTTCTATTTTATTATGACACAGAATGTCACAGACGCGCTTACAAAATAATTTTCAAAATAGCTTTAACTATTAGAAAAGAAGCCTGATCGACTAATTTGTTGCAAGCAAACAATTAATTCCTCAATTCTAAATAATATTTGCTATTTATTTTTTAGTATTGTAAAATGACCGTTGGTCATTATTAAAAATCAAAATGGAGCCTTGACTAGTGAATATTCTCAGCGCCCATGAAAAAGAATTAAAAACTCAAAAAATAGCCCAAGTTGCTCAAAGACTTTTTCAAACCCAAGACTTTACGGCCATTTCAATGGCCCAAATCGCCCGTCAATCTGGTATCGCCAAGGGCACTTTATTTAATTATTTTGAAACTAAAGAAAATCTCTTTATGTATCTGTTACTCACAGGTTATCAAAAGTATTTACAAGAAGTTATTCAACAATGGCAAAATTTTCCACCTAGTTTAACTTGGGAACAGTTGGAAGAATTTTTAATTAAACAAAATCGGTTTCTCATTCAGGAAAAACCGGAACTGTTGCGATTAGATGCTTTAAGGGCCCCTTTATTGGAAATTAGGGCTAATCGGGAACAAACCCTGACCCAGCGGCAAAAGCTCTATCAAATCAATCAAAAACTAGGTCAGATTATTGCGCAAAAGGTTGACTTAATTAATGCGCAACAGGCCGGTCATTTATTCATAACACAAAGTGCTATTATTAGCGGCTTAATAAATATGATGGGACTGGATGAATTTAACCATGCCAAATTACAAGTGAACTTTGAAGAATTCAAAATTGATTTAGAAAAAGAAGCTAATCAAGTCTGGCTATTTTATTTACAAGGCTTGCATAAGCAATTACTAAAGGTGCATCATCATGAAAACTAAATACATTCGTAACTTTGCTATTATTGCGCATATTGACCATGGAAAATCCACTTTGGCCGATCGCATCATGGAGTTAACTCAAACTGTTAGTCAAAGAGAAAGCAGCGACCAATTATTAGACAACATGGAAGTTGAACAAGCTCATGGTGTCACTGTCAAATCGCGTACCGTCCGAAATTTTTATCAAGGCGATGATGGACAGGAATATGAGTATAATTTCATAGATACACCGGGACACGTCGATTTTTCTTATGAAGTTTCTAAAAGTTTAGCTGCCAGCGATGGTGCTATTTTACTAGTGGATGCTACTCAAGGCGTTCAAGCCCAAACTGTAGCCAACTTAAGATTAGCTCTTAAGAATCATTTAACGATTATCCCGGTAATTAATAAAATTGATAATGCTGCGGCTAATGTTCAAGCAAGTGAAGAACAAATCCGTCAATTACGGCCCGAGTTTGCGCAAATGCCAATATTAAAAATTTCTGCTAAAACTGGACAAAATGTTCATCAGGTTTTAGAAGCAATTTATCAAAGAATACCAGCCCCAGTAACAACAGACGCTTCGCCCTTAAAAGCTTTAGTCTTTGATTCTCAATATGATTCTTATAAAGGTGTTATTGCTTATATTCGAACTTTTGACGGTCAACTTCGAGATTCACAAAAATTACAACTAATGCAGCAAAAGGTCAATTTTAAGGCACAAGAGATAGGTATTTTTACTCCGAACATGAAAAAAACGGCTGCTCTTAACGCCGGTGAGGTTGGTTATGTAATCACCGGAATTAAAGACGTCGGTAATGTACAAGTAGGTGATACCCTTACTAGTGCTGATCAGCCCACCAGCCAAGCTCTGGCCAGTTTTCAACCTGCCCAATCAATGGTCTATGCTGGTTTTTACCCTAAAGACGGAACTAGCTACGCCGCTTTAAAAGAAGCCATCAGTAAATTGGCTTTGAATGATTCTTCTTTTCAGTACCTGGCCGAAGAATCAGAAGCATTAGGTCCTGGTTTTAGATGCGGCTTTTTAGGTATTTTTCATTTACAAATTATTCGTGAACGGCTTTTAAAGGAGTATCAAGTTGAAGTTTTAACAACCGCTCCTAATGCTACTTATCATGTGTATTTAAAAAAGCCACCAGTTAACCAAGAATATTTGACCATTACTAATCCGGTCAAATTTCCTGATTTTTCTGAGATTGATTATGTCACTGAATCATATGTTAAAGCCACAATCACTACACCAAATAATTATTTAGGCGATATCATGAAATTGGCAACCCTGCATGATGGTGAAATGATCGAGTTGTCTAATCAACAAGAACTAGTAGTCATCACTTATAAGATGCCGGTTTCAGAAATTGCTTATGACTTTTTTAATGCTCTAAAAGCAGTTACTCACGGCTATGCTACCTTAGATACTGAATTTTTAGATTTTGAACTCGTAGATGTAGTCAAAATTCAAATTCAAATTAATTATGCACCGGTTGATGCACTAGACATTATCGTACCACGGCCTAAAGCCGCACAAACCGCCAAGCAATTAGTTCAAAAAATGAAATATACAGTACCGCGCCGTTTATATCCAATGCCGGTTCAAGCTATTGTCGAGAATAAATCAATTGCACGCATCGATGTTCCACCACTACAAAAAAATGCCGCGGTTAATGGAGAAAAGCGCAGCATCTCTAAAAAGCAGCAATTATTGCGCCGCCAAAATATCAATAAACGTAAAGCTGCCCAAAGTGATATTAAACTACCACAAAGTGTTTTTGATGCTATTTTAAATCTGAATAATTCTGACTAATACTAAAAATCAGGGAAGAAGAATTGAAGAATTCTTTTTCCCTGATTTCTTATTAGATAAATTACTTAAATCTGCTGTCTTCCCTCTACTGCTCGTTGAAGAGTCATTTGATCAGCATATTCAATATCGGCGCCTACTGCTAAACCATGTGCTAAACGGGTTACCTTAATTTGAGCAGGTTTAATTAGTTTAGCCAAATACATGGCCGTCGCTTCTCCTTCCGGTGTAGCATTAGTAGCCACAATTACTTCTTTTACTTGTGAATGCTGCTTCAAACGATGGAGTAATTGCTTAATATTTAAATCATCAGGCCCAATGCCCTTAACTGGTGATAAAACTCCACCCAAAACTTGATACAGGCCATTATATCCTTGCATATTTTCCATAGCCATGACGTCTTTTGCCTGTTCCACTACTAAAATTTGCGAGGCATCGCGGTGAGGATTACTACAAATTTCGCAAGGATCAATATCTGTAATATTGCCGCAAATCGAACAATAATGCAGTTGTGTTTTCACAGCTTGAAGGCTGGAAGCAAATTCTTGAATATCTTGTTTATCCATATCGATAGTAAAAAAGGCGAGGCGGACCGCAGTTTTTTCACCAATACCCGGTAATTTCATATAAGAATCAATTAAATTAGTTACAGGTTTTGGATATTGCATTCTTTCATCTCCTACAATCCTGAAGTATATTGTCCCAAGGTTTTTTGTGTTTGTTGAGCAATTTGCTGCATCGCATCATTAACCGCCATAATAATTAAATCTTGCAGCATATCAGGATCATCAGTATCAATCGCTTCCGGTTTAATCGTGATATCCTTTAATTTATGATCACCAGTAAAGGTAGCTTTCACCATTCCGTCAGCAGCTTCGCCCACAAAAGTAGTTTCATTGAGTTTGTTTTGCGCCTGCGTCATTTCTTTTTGTAATTTTTGGGCTTGCCGCAACATATTTTGCATATTACCTGGCATTTGTGCTTTCATTATTTTTCCCCTTAATCTTTTTTTAGTTCTACCAGCTCTGTTCCAAATAATTTTTGAGCTTTGTCAACTGCCACATTGGTTGACTTGGTCTTCTTGACATCTGCAGCAGATGAATTGGCGATTTCATGATTTTGTAAAAAAGTTTGCCGAATTTGTGGCCAATTTTCTGCGGCAACAATGACAACATCGGCATCGTTGTTTAGTAACTTATCCAGATTATTTTTTAATATTTCCAATAATTCCTGATTACTCATCACACGTTCAAACCACATTGCATAATCAAAAGCTACCACTACTCCTGCACTACTGGCTGCCACTGGTTTTGAAACTTTCATGACTGCTTTTTGCGTTACATTCAGCATACTCATTAGATCTGGCCACACCTCGCGCACCTGATTAAGAGCTTTGCGAGTAGCATTAGCCAAGATTTGGTTAATTTTTTGTTGGTTAACATGAGTATGACTAGTGGCTGACTTGAAAGGTTTTGCAGGAGCAGTTTTGGGTGAAACAGTGGCCTGAGGCGCTTTAGCAATTTTCTTTTGCAAATCTGCTATATTTTGTTTTAATTGTTCTACTTCACTTTGTAGATCCTGTACGGTTTGAGACAAAGAAGAAGTGGATTCTTCAGAATTAGTTGACTGCATAATCTCGCATAATTTCACTGTCAATACTTCCAGATAAATATCAGTTCGACTCACATTATGCAGATCTTGCTGTGTTTGAGAAGCTGCATTAATCATTTGATATAATTGCTGCTGGCTGATTTGATCATGAACTGCTACAATTTGCGGTGAAATTAAAGACCTACTGAAATCATCTAACAATTTGTCATCAGTTTTAATTAGTAACAAATCCCTACAAGTTTCAATAATTGCCTCAATAAAGCGATGCGGTGAACGCCCGCTAGCCAATAATTGATGAAGATCTTCCAGGGCTTGAGCTGCGTTAGCAGCGATTATTGCTAAAAAATATGCTTCCAGCTGCTTTTTGTCTACTGTTCCGGTTACTTGTATAGCATTATCTAAAGTTAAACGCTTATTATCCAAGGACAGTGCTTGATCTAAAATGCTTAGGGCATCACGCATTCCGCCCTCTGCCGCCTGGGCAATCAGTTTTAATCCCTGATCATCATAAGGCACTTGTTTAGCTTTTAAGATAAATTCTAAGCGCTCTAAAATGGTGGTTGCTGTAATTCTTCGAAAATCAAACCGTTGTGTCCGCGAAATAATAGTGGCGGGAATTTTCTGGGGTTCCGTAGTGGCCAAAATAAAAATCACTTGTGCCGGCGGCTCCTCTAAGGTCTTCAATAAGGCATTAAAAGCCCCCGTTGAAAGCATATGCACCTCATCAATAATATAGACCTTATAGGCAGCTCTTGTAGGAGCATATTTGACTTTATCTCGAATATCCCGGATTTGTTCTACTCCATTATTAGAGGCTGCATCAATTTCAATTACATCATTTAAACTATTAGCATTGATTGCCTGACAAATTTCACACTGATTGCACGGCTCACCTTTTTGTGGCTGCAAGCAATTGACCGCCTTGGCTAGTATCTTTGAACAGGAAGTTTTTCCAGTACCTCTGGATCCTGTGAATAAATAAGCATGACTCACCTGTTTAGTAGCCACAGCATTGCGCAGGGTTGTGGTAATTGCATCTTGGCCTATAACATCACCAAAGGTCTGCGGCCGCCAAACACGATAAAGAGCCTGATAAGCCATAAAAAACTCCTTTCAAAAAAATTACAGTTCTATTTTAATCCAAAATCTGTTTTGATGTTGTATTTATTAATTATAATAAAAAACTCCTAGCTTAAAAGCTAAGAGTATTGATAGTCATAACAAAAGGCACATGACAGAATCTTACTTAGTGCTGCTTTCTTCCGAACCTGACACGATTCATAAGCCTACCATTGCCTCCGGCCTTGCGGCAAACATGATAATATCATATTTTAGTAACTTTTGCAACCTGGACAATTTATCATTGTTTACTATGTTTAGGATTTTCGTTGTCGAATTTTCCGGAAAAAATTAGTTAACAAAGACCCACATTCGGCTTCTAAAACTCCTCCTTGAAAATCAGGGTGATGATTATACTTTACATTAAATAATTGCGTTAAAGATTCAATTGAACCCGCCTTCGGATCACAAGCACCAAAAACTACGTGTGCAATACGACTATTAATAATAGCTCCGGCACACATAGCACAAGGTTCTAAAGTAACAAACAAAGAATGATGCTCTAAGCGCCAACTATCCAGTTTTTGACAAGCAGATTCAATTGCAATAATCTCGGCATGCGCTGTGGCCTGCTGGCGAATTTCACGTTGATTAAATCCTTGAGCAATCACTTCATGTGTTTCATCATCTACAATCAGCGCACCAATTGGCACTTCGTTATACTTTAACGCCTCTTGGGCAGTCAGAAGGGCTTGTTGCATATAATTTTGGAGTTCAACTTCAGTATATAGATCGTTAATCGTTAGTTTTGACACTTTTTAATACGTAATATCCTTTATCTCTTGTAATTATTTGTACATTATTAAAAGTTTGCTGCATTATCTTTTTATAAGTTGGCTCGCCCTGTTTTTTTTGCACAACCAACCATAATTGACCGTTAGGTTTTAAATGTTCCACAGCTTGAGTAATCATGTTAGTAATAACCACTTTTCCCGCCCGAATCGGAGGATTGGTATAAATACCGGCATAAATTTGATCATTTAATTGTTGATAAATATTGGATGGTTTGATTTCCACATTGCTAATGTGATTAGTTTGTGCATTAGCTTGTGCTAAAGTTAAAGCTCTTTCATTAATATCAACCATATCAATTAGCCGTTGTGGTAATTCTTGGGCCATGGTTAAACCAATTGGGCCATAGCCGCA
The DNA here is from genome assembly GCA_013346905.1 of Bombilactobacillus mellis. Lineage (GTDB taxonomy): Bacteria > Bacillota > Bacilli > Lactobacillales > Lactobacillaceae > Bombilactobacillus > Bombilactobacillus mellis_A. The sequence goes on along the minus strand of JAAEDX010000001.1, from coordinate 502,454 downwards.
GCCTAAATCCAGCAACTTTCCTGCCGGTAAACAATTCCAATTTAAAGCTGCGATTAAGACTCTAGTCCCGTAATCAATGATCTGTTTAGAAAAGACACCATTATCTGTCGTAAACTGTAAGTTATGAGTACGCAATTGAAAAGTAAAGGTGCGTTGCTGGTGTTCCACTTGGGGATGTGTGGTAAAATATTGTTCCATTAATGATGTGGTTCCCTTCTTGATTCTATTTCTTAATTATAATACGCTTTACTTGTTAAAGCTATTTTTCTGGAGGCCAACATGTTTAATAACACTAATAAAATCTTGGATAGTTTATGTTATCTGTCAATTCTGTTCTTGCCGGTTTTATTCCCCCTGATTGTCTGGGTTATTTGTAGTGATAATGTTGATGTGTCCCAACATGCACGTAACGCCTTCTTCTTGCATCTTGTTCCTACAATTTTAGCTATTGGCATCTTTTTTGCTATTATTTTTATGGGAATTCATCTGGCAATCCAATTTAGATCATGGCTTATTGTAGCAATTATTGGCTGTGTCATCATTATCGATGTTATTCTCTTTATTTATAATATTGTTAAAGGCATTAAATGCTTGCTCTAAAATAAATCCACCCATTACTTCCAATATTATTGAAAGAATTTTTTAAAAGTCCTTGACAAGCATGCAGTTGAATGATAGATTCTTAATAATAATTAAATTAAAATTAAAAACTTTAAAGAGAACTTCACTTTGTTAAATAGTTAGAGAGTTGCTGGTTGGTGCAAAGCAATCTAGAACACAAAGCGATAATCATCTCTGAGTTGTATTATTGAATCTGCTTGCAGGACTAGATAATATTGGGTACACCCATTATTGTGGCACTGGTTAGATATTTATCAGCCAGCAAGGTATTTTCATTACAATAATGAAGATATAAATTAAGGTGGTACCGTGTCTAAAAAGCACCCTTAGCTAAAGAGATTAGTTAAGGGTGCTTTTTATTTTAAAATTGAAAGGTGGTGGTGCCAGATGAAAGTTGGTATTTTAAACAATGATGATTCCGGTCCGATTCAGATTTTTCAACCAATTATTAGATATTATTCTTTCAACAAACTTAAAAATTATTTTCATGGAGGTTATTAAACTATGAGTGACAAAAAAATGAACGATTTAACTGAAAATGAACTAGCAGTAGCTGATAATTTATTTCATGCTTACCAAGATCACAAGGCCTTAAAACAAAGCGACTATGCCGGTTTCTTTCAGGATGAAGATTCCGCATACCGGGTACAATTTCAATTAACACAACAAAAACAAGAACCAGTCGGAGGCTATAAGGTTTCTTTAACTAGTGAGGAAACCCAAAAAATGTTTGCTTCTACTTCTCCTCTTTATGGAACACAGGTTGCAAGCCATTTTCTACAATCACCAGCTCATTTTACTGCTGATCAACTAATGGACCCCTTGGCTGAAGTCGAATTGATGTTTACAGCCAAAGAAGATCTCAGTAGTCAAGATACTTTAGCAGATTTAATGCAAAAAACCAAAGTTGCGCCAGCAGTTGAAGTTCCAGATTCACGCTTTTCAGATTGGTTCCCCAGTTTAGATAAATATTTAGTAGTAGCAGACGCTGCCGTAGGCGGTTATGTGGTTTACGGACAAGAAGTAGAAACTAGTCAAGTTTTTTCGCAACCAGAAGATCTGACCAAAGTAACTTGTCAATTATTCCATGATGAAAAACATTTAAAAGACGGTACTGCTACCGAAGTTTTAGGAAATCCTTTGAATTCTTTACAATGGCTGGTTAAAAAGTTGGAAGATCAAGGCTTAAAACTACAAGCACGTCAACGAATTTCCAGCGGTACTTTCCTTCTGCCGGAAAATTTAACTACCGGCACTTGGCGAGCCGATTTTAATTGTGGTCTTGGTTCCGTAACTTTAGAAGTCGAGTGATTTTTCTGATCGATTAACAAATCTGGCTTATAATTTTATTGCTGCAACAGTTCTTCTTTAGCATGTATTAATTGGGTAAGTAGTGCACAATAAGGAGTAGCAATTTTATACTGTTGACCTTTGCTCCAGACAGCTCCATTGATAAAATCGATTTCAGTTTGGCGGTGATTTTGAACTAGATCTTGGTACATTGACGGGTAATGTTCAGCACTATCTGAGGTGAAAGCAACTGCCACATGTTGATATACTTCATCTTGATTCAAATTAATTCCCTCATGGGCAGCTACTGCAGCAAACTCGGAAATTATCTCTTTTAATAAAGTGGGGGCAAAACTAGTCTGGCCAAGCTCTTTAATATTACATTCTAATAATGAGCATAAGGTATTTAAAGTCCCATTGACACAAGCCTTACGCCAAATCGAATATTTAACATTATCACTATATTGCGGATTAAGACCCGCAACTGCAAATACTTTTTCGACTTGCAGAGTGAATTCTTTGCCTTTCGGAGAAAAGTTTTGCAACTCTACATTTCCCGTACCAATTAAAACTGCTTGTCCGGGTCCGGATAGAGCTGCTGTCCAGAGTGTAATTCCTAAAATTAAATGATCAACAGAAACATATTTTTGTAAAACTGTTTCATGACCCAAACCATTTAATAAACAAAGCACATAAGTATTAGGGCCAATCAGAGTTTTAACTTTGTCAAAAGTAGCTTCTAATTGGTTAGACTTAGTAAAAGCAATAATCAAGTCAGCCTGATAATTTTGCAACTGCTGTACTTGATCTAATTGATAAATAGGTATTTTAGCAACTACTGATTTGCCATTAAATTGCGCTCTTAAACCAAATTTTTTGATTGCTGCTACATTTTCCTGCCAGCCGTCAATCAAAGTAACCTCATTGCCACTATGATGCAGCATTAATGCAAAACGGCTGCCCATAGCTCCTGCACCTACGATCACGATTTTCATCTATTTCACCTACTATCTTTAAAATTAGTTTTAATTTGATATCTCTAATTATACAATAGCGAACTAATAAAAAACCACCAGCACTTTTTAGTACTGGTGGTTTTATTTTAATTTCAATTATTTCAAAGTAATTGTAGCGCCAACTTCTTCAAGTTTAGCCTTCATGTCATCAGCATCTGCTTGAGAAACGCCTTCTTTAACAATAGAAGGAGCTTTATCAACCAAAGCCTTAGAATCTTTCAAGCCTAAACCGGTAATATCCTTGACAGCCTTAATAACCTTAACTTTTTCTTGACCAATTTCTGTTAATTCAACATCAAAGGAATCTTTGGTTTCAGCACCAGCATCGCCAGCACCACCAGCAACTGCAACAGGAGCAGCAGCAGAAACATCAAATTCTTCTTCGATAGCCTTAACTAAATCATTTAAATCAGAAATGCTTGCTTCTTTTAATGAATCAATAATTGCATCTTTATCAAAAGCCATTTTTTATTCCTCCAATTATTCTTTTCTAATTAAGCAGCAGAGTCATCCGCTTCTTGTTTTTCAGCAATTGCCTTAACAGCATAAGCAAATTTACGTACAGGTGATTGTAACATAGATGCCAATGTTGTCAAAAGCTCATCATGACTTGGCATATGAGCATATTCGTTGATCTTATCTAAGGTTTGCACTTTACCTTCGATCATACCGCCTTTAATTTCCAAAACATCTGCAGTTTCAGCAAATTTAGCAATGATCTTAGCAGCAACAATTGGATCCTCATACGAAAAAGCAACTGCTGTCGGTCCTGCAAAAGTATTATCTAACTCGTCATAACCTGCTTTTTTAGCAGCCCGTTGTAAAACAGAATTTTTTACAACTTTCATTTCAACATCAGCATCATGTAATTGCCGCCGCAAATCAGTAACTTGCGCGACACTTAAACCCAAGTAATCAACGATAATCACTGACTCAGCACGTGACATTTTATCAGCCATATCATCAACTTGAGCTTGCTTAGCGTTTAAAACAGCTTCCTTCATTTAACTTCACCTCCATAATTTTCTACCTAAAATTTAAAAGACATCATGTCCGATGACATGATGCCCTATTTGTTCAGCATCTAGCCTCGGCAGGATATTAAGGCTTGCGCCACCTGAGTCTTAGGTAGTTTTCTATGGTAATTTAACATTTATCAACTAATTAGTCAACTGCCACTTTAATACCAGGACCAAAAGTTGAAGTTAAGTTAACAGATTTAATATATTGGCCCTTGGCTGTAGCGGGACGCGCCTTCAAAACTACATTATTAAAGGCTGTGAAATTCTCAACCAATTTCTCAGTTTCAAATGACATTTTGCCTAAAGGAGCGTGAATTAAGCCTTGAGAATCAGCGCGGTAAGTAACTTGTCCGGCTTTAATATCCTTAACAGCTTTTTCAACGTCCATTGTCACCGTACCGGTCTTTGGGTTCGGCATTAAACCTTTAGGTCCTAAAATCCGGCCTAAACGACCAACTTTAGCCATCATTTTTGGTGTAGCGACAACTACATCAAAGTCTAACCAACCATCAGTTACTCTATCTACCAGATCATTAGCACCGACAAAGTCAGCTCCGGCATTCTCAGCCTGTTTAGCTTGTTCACCGTCAGCAAATACCAATACCCGCTGAGTTTTACCAGTACCATTAGGCAAAACCATAGCACCTCTAATTTGTTGGTCAGCTTGTTTAGTATCAATATTTAAATTATATGCGACTTCAATAGTAGCATCGAAGTTAGCGTAGTTAATCTTTTTTAATAAATCAATTGCTGCTTGTGGTTCGTATAATTTACCTGTTTCTACTTGCTTAGCAGCTTCTAAATATTTCTTTCCATGTTTAGCCACAGTTAAGTTCCTCCTTGCGATTGTGGTCATAATGGGGGTTAGACCCCCTCCCACTCATTTAAAGCGTAAGTTGAAAGAGACTATTATTCAATAGTTAAACCAATGCTTCGTGCAGTACCAGCAATCATTTTTACTGCTGCTTCTACATCATTAGCATTAAGATCCTTCAGCTTGGTTTCGGCAATTTCACGTACTTGATCTTGGGTAACCTTGCCAACTTTTTCATCGCGTGGATTACCAGAACCTTTTTTAATACCAGCTGCTTGCATTAATAACATAGCTGCCGGTGGAGTTTTAGTTACAAAATCAAAAGAACGATCCTCATAAACAGTAATCACAACTGGAATAATAGTGCCCTTCTGATCAGCAGTACGAGCATTAAAATCCTTCGTGAACTCTACAATATTAATACCAGCTTGTCCTAAGGCAGGGCCAACTGGAGGAGCTGGAGTGGCTGCTCCAGCAGGAATTTGCAATTTAACAACATTAGCAACTTTTTTAGCCACGGTACATACCTCCTTAAGTCCGTGATGTGGTCAAGATGGGAATCTTTATTTTCCCTCCCACAGAAATGCCATAAGGCATACCGTAATAGTATATCATTATTCAATCGTTTAAACAACTATTATTACAACTAAATTCTTTGTACCAAACTATAATCTAATTCAGTCTCAGTTAAGCGGCCAAACATGTCTACTTCAACTTTAACTTTGCCATGTTCATCATCTGTTTCCGTAACCTTACCTTCTAATCCCGCAAAGGCTCCATCTACAATTTTTACGGTTTCGCCAATATTTAAGTCCATATTATAGTTAGCTGTTGTACTATCCATACTATGCAAAATATGATCTACTTCTTCAGGCAATAAAGGAGCTGGTTTACTTCCGGCGCCATGACTGCCGACAAAGCCAGTAACCCCGGGGGTATTTCGTACAACAAACCAAGATTCATCGGTCATAATCATTTCTACAAGTACATAACCGGGAAAGGTTTTTTTCATTTCAGTTTTAGTCCGACCATTTTTTGTTTCTGTTTCCTCTTCTTGGGGAACCACAGCATCAAAAATATAGTCCTCCATACCCATAGAATGGGCCCGCGATTTAAGATTTTCTTTAACTCGGTTTTCATAACCTGAATAAGTGTGCAAAACATACCATAACTTTTGTTCTTGTTCCGCCATAATATTCTCCTTTATAACTATACCAAATAAAAAAACCTCGTTTTCACGAAGTTTTTGTTGCTAATCATAATATAACAATACCAAATTTTCAGCGGAACTACAAATTATTTATGGGTAACAAATAAAGTAATCAGTTTACTAAAGATCCAGTCACAAGCACCCAGAAAGAGCGCATATCCAATTGAAGTCAAAACGACAGTTAAAGTATCATGACGATTTTCTTTGGCCGTTGGCCATTCTACTAACTTCATTTCTTTGACAACACTCTTTAAAAATTTCATTTTTTGCCTCACTATCTAGTTTCATAGTGCCATGTATGTTGCTGACATCTAGGACAATATTTTTTTAAAATTAAACGTTCCTTATGCTCCACTGCTACATGCGTACGATAATTATGTGCCCCACATTGGCCACATTCCAAAATAATTTTTTTCGATTTCATATCTTTACCCAATTATGAATAACTATATGCAACTATGGCCCCCCTGTCAAGTATAATGATCAACTATTTGTTAATTGTCGTAGTTTGCTGCGGGCTCGCTGTGTTGCTCGCAGCAAGGCTTGAGCTGAATATTTTTCAGACTTAACAGGTTTAATACCCAACCAAATTTTTAAAGCACATAGTTCTAATGCAGAGAGACTATGAAGATAATATTGATAATCAAATAAAATCACATTACTATCATTGGCAGAAACATTTTGCCGCAAACAACAATTGAATTCCGGATCGCGCTCTCTTAACTGTTCCAACGAAGTAGCTTTGAGATTAGTCTGTCTTTTCACGGCTAATTGTTCACGTAATAAATTAGCTGCTCGATGCTGTAAACGCAACTTAAAGAAACTGCCAAATTTTGAACCATCAAAAATTAAACAAGTTTGATAGCAAACTAACCATGCTTCTTGATACCAATCTTCCGGTTCAAATAAAGGGATATTGTATAAACGACCATACTTTTCCACTAACGGTCGATATTTAACAAATAAATGTTTTAGGGCCGCCGATGAATTATTTTCCTTCACTTCGGCTATCCAAATTAAATCTTGATCTATCAGCTGCTTGGAATTCACAATATCACTCCTGACAAATCAGTAAACGATATCATAAAAATACCATAAAAAATTGTTCTCATAAAGAGAACATTTGTTTAATTAATGTGTGCGTAAAATAGGCAGCTGTTGCTTATGAACCCAAATAGAATAATCTAGCTTTTGAGGATTTTTGAGCAGATCTAACTGATATTGTAACCGTAAATTATTAAAATCATCATGTTGCGGCTGCCAAATAGAAAGCCAACTATTTTGGGGATAGGTGGGAACTTTTTTATATTTATTTACCCAGTTTTGTGCTAAATAATCTAACAAAGCACGTGCTTGTAAAAATCTATCTTCGTTGGAGGGAGCTTTCAGCACAACTAAAATTACTCTGCGTTTTTGAATTACAGTAGTAATAACGGTACTATAACCAGCTTTCTCGCCAGTACCGGTTTTTAAACCATCAACTTGATATTTGGTAGGACTATACTTGGCATCCGGCAGCATTTCATTCGTATTGACTAAATTGCGCCCATCAATATTAATTTGTTTTAGTTGTGTAACTTTGAGAACTTGAGGAAATTGTTCAATTAACACTTGTGTTAAACGTGCTAAATCTTGCGCACAGAACTGATTTTCCGACACTTGTGTATGAAAATTGTTTTCCACACTTGGATCAATGTCAGCGGGCAAACCATTCGCATTAACTAATTGCACACTTTTCAAATGTAGCGCCTGGGCATTTTGCAGCATTATTTGGACAAAACGTTCCTGGCTGCCATACAGGTACTGTCCTAAAACCATTATGGCATCATTAGCACTGGCCACTAGCGTTGCTTGTAATAATTGTTCAATCGTATAACTATGGCCCACAGTTAATTTGGCTGTAGATAAATCAGAATGATTTTCCAGACCGGAAATAATTGTGGGCGCAACTACTGCTGTTTGTAACGAAATTTTTCGTGTATTTAACGTTTGATAAATAGTATAAACGGCTAAAAGCTTGGACAGAGATGCGACCGGCAACACTTGGCGAGCTTGTTTTTGCCAAATAACCTGACCGCTTTTTTGATCAATTAAAATTCCCGCGGTAATTTGCTGACCTATTTGTGTAGCATCCATCTGAGCTAAAGAAGTAGGCACTGTTGGCCCTAAAAATTTTTGTTGCTGGGCTTTTTGACTAACTTTAACTAACTGTCGGGCAACATGATGGATATTACCAAGTGTTGGCTGTTCCTGACTCACTTGCTGAGCTTTTTTCTTACTGGCCGCAAAACGTCCCTGATTAAAACCCTGTTGCGCTGTTTGTAACATTGAAATCTGCCGCGCATACTGCTGAGCCTTAGTCTGTGAGGAATTTTGCAGATAGCGGCGTGATCGTAATAATTGTCCTTGTCGTACCCAGTGCTCACCTGTTTTTAAACTGTCATTTGAATTTGCTAAAGATTGACAACCTGACAAGTTTACCAGTGATAACAGACTGATTAAAATTAAGATTTTGACGACAAGTGATCTCTTAATTTTGCTAGAAGTTCTAATTGATCTTCCCTCCATGGATTATTACGCTGAACACTACGATCATGATGTTGGCGACTCTCCTGATCCAATTGACGATGCATCTCTTTAATTCGCTGATAAAGCTCGTATGAAGGCAAACGGACTGCCTCTCGAGAAAAGATAGTCCATTGAACGGCTTGATCCGAAGTAACCACTGTTACCTGATTGGAAATAATGTTCAGTTTTTCGCTTAAATTTTGAATATAGGTATCAGCAGTAACAGCTTCTGGAGTAAAAACAACATCTAAATCCCATTTGGTAAATTGTTCTTTAATACCAGGAACATACATGGCATCAAATACGACAATAATTTGACCCTCAAAAAATTTTCGATAGTTAGCCAAGACGTCTAATAAGCGGTCGCGAGCCTCTTCCAACCGGTCCAATTTTTTTAAATGTGCTAATTGGGGCCAACTGCCAATAACATTATAGCCATCCACAATCATAATTTGCTTTTTCATAAAGATTTACTCTCTCGACTAGTGAAGGCCTGATATAATAAAATTCCGGTAGCAACACTGGCATTAAGACTTTGAACTGTACCAATCATAGGGATCGTCAAAATCTGATCCACCTGTTTTTTAACCAGCGGTGACAGACCGCGACCTTCATTACCAATTACTAAGGCAATAGCTCCTTGAGCATTCCAACGACGATAATCAGTTCCATTCATATCAGTTCCAAAAACCCAAATATTTTGTTTTTGTAAAGTTTTAATAGTCTGAACTATATTAGTAACCCGTACAATTGGTATGCGTTCGATTGCTCCCGTAGAAGTTTTAGCTACAATTGAAGTTACACCGACAGCCCGCCGCTTAGGAATAATGACCCCATTAACACCCACAGCATCAGCAGTTCGTAAAATTGAGCCAAAATTATGGGGGTCATTGATATTATCCAAAATTAAAAAGAAAGGCGTTTCATGCCGTTTTTCAAGTTGCTTCAACAAAGTAAACAAATCTACATAAGCAAAAGGAGTAGTTGTTAAAACAATTCCCTGATGATTGCCCGCTTGTGTCATCTCATCTAATTTCGACTTAGGTGCATCTTGAATAACTAAATGCTGGGAACGTGCTGCCTCGATAATACGAGCAATTTTTTCACTGTGCAAGCCTTTTTGCAAAAATATTTTATTAACTTTTTGCGGTGCATCAGGATCTTTCAGAACTGCCCAAGCTGCATGATACCCAAAAACTATTTCGGACTGATCTTTATTGGAAGTGGAATTCATTAGTTCGCCCCATTTCTACTTGTTGAATGCACCAGGCAGCTAATTCCTGTAACCGCTGGTGCTGCTCACTAACTTGCAAATAACCAAAGATAGCTTCAAAACCAGTGGAAATATTATAAGTTTGAACCGAAGTATTTTTCGCATGCGTTTTAGCCTTAGCATTACGGCCACGACGAAAGACATCGGCTTCGGTTTCTGTCCAAAAATGATCTTGTCGCATTAATTCTATTAAAGCTGCTTGTGATTTAGCCGATACAAAATGTGTTGCCCGCCTTTGTAACAGATTAACCTTAGTTAAACCATTGGCCAGTAAATGATCACGTACGAATACTTCCCAAACTGCATCACCCAGATAAGCCAAAGTCAAACCATTGAATTGTTGATAATTCCTCATTTTTTGTGCCACCGAGTTCCCTGAGGAGTATCTTCTAGGATAATTCCCATTTGTAACAGCTGTGAGCGCAAAGCGTCACTTGTGGCAAAATTTTTTTGCGCCCGTGCTGTATCTCTTTGCTGAATTAAAGCTTCTATTTGTTGATCTAACTGAGGATTAGTAGCAAATTCTATGCCAAAAATGCGAAGAATATCTGTATATTGGACCAATAAATTATTAATATTATGTTGATTAACTTGTTTTTGCGCTGAATATTGATTAATTAAGCGCATTAATTCATATAAATCACTTAAACCATTCTGAACGTTAAAATCATCATCCATATGGCTAATAAAGTTCTCCTTAATAGCATCTTGCTTTGATTGGACTGCCGCATCAAAATCACCAAAATCATGATCTTGTAAACGAAAACTTAAATTTTGCGCAGCAGTTTGTAAATGCTGGAGATTATTATGAGCATCCTGCAGGTTAGCTTCTGAATATTGAATAGGTCGCCGATATTGTGTGGCAGCCATAAAAAATCTTAAAACTTGCGGATCAAGCTGCTGCAAAAGCTCATGAACAGTTATAAAATTACCCAAGGATTTGCTCATTTTTTCATTATCGCTGCCAATAGTTACAAATCCATTATGCAGCCAGTAGTGAACAAATTGCTGCCCAGTATGAACTTCACTTTGGGCAATTTCATTCTCATGATGCGGAAAAATTAAATCTTCACCCCCACCATGAATGTCAATCGTAGGCCCTAAATACTTCGTTGCCATCACCGAACATTCTATATGCCATCCGGGACGCCCATTGCTCCACGGTGAAGCCCAAGACAACTCATTAGAAGGAGCCTGTTTCCAGAGAGCAAAATCCATGGGATCTTCTTTTTTACTAGTATCTAAAACGTTGGTCCGTTGGCTAGCTCCCTGTTCCAAATCAGCTAAATTCTGTCCTGATAGCTGGCCGTAATGTTTAAATTTACGAGTGCGATAATAAACATCACCCGCACTCTCATAAGCATATCCTTTAGCAATTAAGTCACCAATAAATTTAATAATGTCATTAATATTATCAGTTGCACGGGGATTCATGGTTGCCGGTAAAACATTCAAAGCTTTCATATCTGTTTGATAGGCGGCAATATACTTAGTAACCAATTGCTTTGGCGTAACTTCCTTTTCACGAGCAGCTTTAATAATTTTATCGTCAACATCGGTAAAATTGGATACATATTTGACCTGATAACCCCGATATTGCAGATAGCGTCGAATAGTATCAAACACTACCGCGGATCGTGCATTACCAATATGAATATAATTATAGACTGTAGGTCCACAAATATACATCGTAACTTGGGGAGGATTGAGCGGAATAAAGTTTTCTTTCTTTTTGGTGAGAGTATTAAAAATTTTGATCATGTTTAAACTCCTCTGCACTGAAAAACACAGCTATGTTGACTAACTACTTGACACGCTGTGTTTTAAAAATTAATTTTCTAATTGTTTAAGAGTCTCGGTTAAATGTTGTTGCGTTTTGTCATAACCTAAAAGTTCAATGGCTTCTCCAATTCCTGGGCCATGCATAGATCGAGTAGTAGCAATTCTTATTGGCATATATAATTTTCTGCCTTTAACTCCTACCTCACGTCGAGTCGCCTGTATAGCCTGCATAATTTGCGTGGCTGTAAAACGAGGTAAAGTTTTAATTTGTGCTTGAAAAGCTTTGAGAGTTGGTTCTGCATTATCCTTTTTTAACTCTGACATAGCAGTTTCATCCAGCTGTTGAGGATCAGTGAAGAATATCTGCGCCAAATCAACAATTTGTTTGGTATAACTCATTTGTTCTTTAAATAATGAAACTAAAGCACGAACCCATTCAATCGTTTTTAAATCAGGATTAGCGTCAATTAACTGGGCCTGGATCAAGTTAGCTAACGATAAATCGGTAATTCGGCTTAAATCAGCTGCTTTAACGTACTGATTATTAACCCATTCTAGTTTTTTCTGATCAAAGGCTGCAGGTGACTTACTTAACCGTTTAGGATCAAATTGTTTAATAAATTGCTTTTGGGTAAAAATTTCGTCTTCGCCTACTGGTGACCAGCCCAGAAGAGTTATAAAGTTAAACATGGCTTCAGGCAGATAGCCGCGTTCCCGATATTGTTCAATAAACTGCAAAACTGATTCATCACGTTTACTTAACTTTTTACCAGTTTGACTATTAATAATCAAAGTCATATGACCAAATTTAGGCGGTTGCCAGCCCAAATATTCATAAATCATCAGCTGTTTTGGTGTATTAGCCACATGATCATCACCGCGTAAAACATGGGTAATTTTCATTAAATGATCATCAATTACTACCGCAAAATTATACGTAGGCATGCCATCTCTTTTTTGGATGACCCAATCACCGCCAATAGTCTGTGATTCAAAACTAATGTGTCCTTTGACAATGTCATCCCAAGCAAAAGTTTTATTTTGTGGCACTCTAATCCGAATAACCGGTTTTAATCCTTGTGCTTGAGCCTGTTGAATAGCCGCCTGCTTTTCAGCAGCTGTCATATTCGCATATTCATATTCGTAATGCGGCATTTCTCCGCGCGCCTTTTGGGCTTGCCGATCAGCTTGTAATTGTTCTTCCGTTTTATAAGACTCGTAAGCAACTCCGGCATCCAATAATTGCTGAATATATTTTTGATAAACTGCGCGCCGCTCTGATTGGCGATAGGGACCAAAGTCACCGCCGACGTCCGGACCTTCATCCCAATCAATACCCAGCCATTTTAAGTTGTCTAACTGACTTTGTTCGCCGCCAGCGACATTACGCTTAGTATCAGTATCTTCAATTCTAACTACAAAAGTCCCTTGGTTATGACGGGCAAATAAGTAATTAAATAAAGCAGTTCGCGCATTACCAATATGCAAATGCCCGGTTGGACTTGGTGCATAACGTACTCTTATTTGATTATCAGTCACAGTTAACTCCTCTTTCTTACAAACTCTCTATTATACTAGCTTACCTGCTTCTGCTAAAAAATCAACGCGTTACCGTTGATTTTTAAAAACTTTTTTAATTGCATCATTAATCGTGCGAACACCAACAATTTCGATTTGATGCTGATTTTTGCGATTAACCTCATTATTAGCCGGCACATAAATCCTTTGAAAGCCTAATTTGGCAGCTTCTTTAATTCTTTGATCAATCAAATTCACCCGTCGAATTTCTCCGGTTAAACCTATTTCACCGACAAAACATTCATCTGCTGCCAGCCCTAAATTCCGATAACTGGAAACAATTGCCATCGCCATCGCCAAATCGATAGCCGGTTCATCCAAATGGACTCCGCCCGTGGCTTTTAAATAAGCATCCTGATTTTGCAAAAGAATGTTTGCCCGCTTTTCCAAAACTGCCATAATGACTGCTACTCGATTATGATCCAATCCTGTAGTGGTTCGTTTAGCCATTCCGTAAAGTGTCGGTGTAATTAAAGACTGAATCTCTACTAAAATCGGCCGCGTCCCTTCTATGGAAACCACAACCGCGGAACCTGTGGCATGTGCTAAGCGTTCCCCCAGAAAAATTTCCGAAGGATTAGCAACTTCTTTTAAACCATCATCTTGCATTGCAAACATGCCGATTTCATTAGTCGAACCAAAGCGATTCTTAACGGAACGTAAAATTCGATAATTATGATGCAAGTCTCCTTCAAAATAAAGAACCGTATCTACCATATGTTCCAAAATCTTTGGCCCCGCAATCGCGCCACCTTTTGTCACATGACCCACGACAAAAACAGTTACACCTTGTTGTTTAGCAATTGTCATTAACTGCGAAGTCACCGCCCGCACCTGAGCTACACTACCGATAGCCGAAGACAAATCCGGAATATTCATTGTTTGAACTGAATCAATAATTAAATAGTCAGGCTTTTGCTGCTGAACCATTTGGGTAACAGCATTCATGTCCGTTTCCGGATAAATAAACAATTCTTTGCCCTGAACATGCAAGCGATTAGCACGCAATTTAATTTGCGAGGCACTTTCTTCTCCTGTAACGTACAGAACTTGCCCACCGGTTTGTTCCAGTTGACCGGATACCTGTAAAAGCAGCGTGGACTTGCCAATTCCCGGATCACCCCCAATTAAAACTAAAGAACCGGGAACGACACCGCCGCCTAAAACTCGATCCAATTCAGTCAGGCCCGTATGCACTCTTTTTTCTTCATTAAAAGTAATTTCTGATAATTTAACTGGCTGCTTGATTTCACCTGCAGAATTTTGGGTAACTGGTGCAATTACTTTTTGGGGTTCTAATTCCTCTACAAGTTGGTTCCAGGCACCACAATTGGGACAACGTCCTAACATTCTTGGCGAAATATAACCGCAATTTTGACAGACATATCTAGTTTTTACTTTGGCCACTTTATCTCCTTATTTACCTGACGAACCAAAACCGCCGTTACGCTTGATAGTACTTTGGACATCATCAGTAGTAATTAAATACTTCGTAAAAATACCTTGACAGATCCGCTCACCTTTATGAATCCAATAATCCTGCGAAAAGAAATTTAACATTTGCACAAAAATTTCGCCTTCATTATTCGGATTATTATAATAGTCAGCATCAATCACCCCTACAGAATTAGGAATAACTAATCCCCGCTTTAAAGGACCGCTAGAGCGGCTAACCAATAATAATACTTCATCTGAAGGTAAAAATACTTTAATACCAGTGGGAACTAGAACTGGCTTGAGAGCGGCTGGTGTAGGCAAAGCTCCTGAGCGCCAGATGGAAGGCACTAAAAAATCTTCTGCTGCCTGCAGGTCATAACCGGCAGCAAATTGCGTTTGTCTTTGCGGCAGCTGGATCTGCTGCTTGTCATAGCGAGAAACAATTTCAAAGCCACGTTTTTTCAATTAATTTTCTCCTTAATAGTAACATTAACATTATATTGATGTATGATTATTATAGCAAGTTTTTGACTGGAGGTGAGCTTCTTGCAGCTTAAGGCCGAACCGGGGCGCTTTTCTTATTTTGATTCGAAGCAGAAGTTAATTGGTGAAATTACATTTACTTCAATTTCACCCACTTGTATTAGTATTGATCATACTTTTGTTCATCCGGATTATCGCAGTCAAGGGATTGCTCGCAAATTGCTCCAATTTGTATTGCAGTTGGCTACGAAAAAACACTGGCAAATTGTTCCTGTTTGTCCTTATGCTAAAAAAGTCCTTCAATCAGAAACCCAGCTCCACCCATTCTTGAAAAATTTCAATAAATCACAGGAGGAATTCAAAGAATGATCCAAAATGAACTAAAAAAGGCTGTTGGAATTAAATCTGTAGATTTAATTCAGCCACACATGACTGTGGGATTAGGAACTGGCTCCACCGTTTATTACATGGTGGAGGAATTAGGCCGGCGCGTTCAAGAAGAAAATTTAGCAGTGGAATGTGTTACCACGTCCAGCAGAACTTGGAAGCAAGCAGAAAAACTTGGTATTCCTCTGAAAAAGTTAGATGAAGTTCATACAATTGATTTGACAATTGATGGTGCTGATGAAATTGATCAAAACTATCAAGGTATTAAAGGCGGCGGCGGTGCCCATACTCGTGAAAAAATAGTAGCACTGAATTCCCAGCAAAATGTCTGGATTGTAGATCAATCCAAAATGGTTTCGCATTTAGGAAAATTCCCCTTACCTTTAGAAGTCAATCCTTTTGGTTCACAGCAACTCTTTGAGCGGCTGCAAGCTGAAAATTTACACCCGGTTTTTCGCGTAGATAATCAAGGACAACAATTCTTAACTCATATGAAAAATTATATAATTGACCTTCATTTAAAAGAAATAAAGCATCCCCATTTATTAGCTGATTGGCTGGATCATCAATCAGGTATTATTGAACACGGATTGTTTTTAGATGTCGTCAATACTGTAATTATTGGCAGCGATAATGGTCCTAAAATTATTGATCATATCCGCTAAGTAACTAGACTAATAAACAAAATTAATATAAAGTTAATTTACATTTATTTCTAAGTCTAAAGGAGGAATATTATAAATGGGACAAGCTATCGACTCAGCAGTTTTGAATAAATTCAATGCTGATTTCAATAAAATACCAGCTGCTCAAGTAATTAAAAACAGTGTAGCAAACAACGGTATTTATAAAGCTAGTGCTACTCTTCAGTCCAAAATTGCAATGGACCCGACTTTTTCAATTGAATTGGAAACCGGCAAAGTGGCTGACCAAAAACAGTCCGGCTTGTGCTGGGTTTTTGCGGCCTTAAACACTCTGCGGCATCCAATGCAGGCAGAATTTAAAATTAAGGATTTTGAATTATCACAAGGCTACATCTTTTTCTGGGACAAATTAGAAAAATCCAATTATTTTTATGAAAATGTTATTAAAACTGCGGATTTAAAAATCGGCGATCGCAAAATTGATTTTCTTATGGCTACTCCTCAACAAGATGGTGGCCAGTGGGATTTAATCTGTGGTCTTTTAGAGAAATATGGTGTCGTTCCGAAAAGCATTATGCCGGATACAGCCAGCCGTATTAATTCGTCTGAATTAAATCATGTACTCAACTCTAAATTACGTAAAGACGCCGTTCAATTACGCAAATTAATTAATGATGGAGTTTCTTTGAGTGAAGTTGAGGCCACCAAAGAACACATGCTTAGCGAAGTGTATCGCATGCTAGTTTATACCATTGGAGAACCTCCAACCCAGTTCAACTGGTCTTATCGCGATGATAATCAACAATTTCATCAAGTAGAAAATATTACTCCCCAAGAATTCTATAAACAATATATTAATCTCAATTTAGCGGATCATATTTCTACTATCAATGCTCCTACCACTGACAAGCCTTATAATCATGTTTATACAGTAGAATTATTGGGCAACGTTGTTGGTGGACGGCAAGTACGACACTTAAATTTAGAATTACAAGATTTCAAACATACTGCAATTAAACAATTACAGGCTGGCGAAGCGGTGTGGTTTGGTAGTGATATTGCCCAAATGTCTGATCGCAAAACTGGAATTATGGATACCAAACTCTATGATTTAAATGGGCTTTTTAACATTGATTTAAGCATGACTAAAGCTCAACGCTTAGATTATGGAGAAAGCATGATGGATCATGCCATGGTTATCACGGGTGTTGATTTAAACAACGATCAACAACCTACTAAATGGAAAGTTGAAAACTCCTGGGGAGAAAAAGTTGGCAACAAAGGCTATTTTGTAATGAGTGATGCTTGGTTTGACCAATTTGTTTATCAATTGGTAATAGATAAACAGTATCTTCCAGAAAAATTACAACAAGTTTATGAACAAGAAAAAGATACACCTAAAGTCTTAGCACCTTGGGATCCTATGGGAGCCTTGGCTTAGAAAATGTCTCTTTTTCTAATAACTATGATGTATTAACCATACACTAAAAATGGACTTCTTAATAATTTAAGAAGTCCATTTTTTTAATATCCAATCTTATCCAGAAACAGTTAGAATACCTGTTGATAAATTTTCTTAGCTAAATCAATGGTATTAATACCATAAGGATTATGCCGGTTGCTAAATAATATTATGGCATTTTGTGCATTATTGGACATCAAAAAGACAGTATCGAAACCTTGCTCCACGCCGTGTGCATAAAAATAATGGTTAGATTTATCATTATAGACTCCGCCATTATAGCCATTAGTAGGATTAGTAGGTGGTATTTGCCGAAATTGACGAATAAAATGACGATCAACAATTTTTCCGTTAACAATAGCGACCTGTATCCGATAAAATTCTCCTACATTAGAATAGAGTTGACCTGCACCTCCCTCAAAATTTAAGCGCTGCTGATTTAAGCTTAAAGGGTGGTTGTAATCGGCTGGTTGCTTATTGACTGCATAAGCTAATACATGATTAGGATTAAAAACAAATTGATTATTGACATCAGTATCTTTTAAATGCAATCTTTGTTTAAAATAACGCTTAAATAAGTTTTGATAAGAGCAATGATAAACCTGCACTAAAATTCGGGCTAACAAAATATAATTAACATCACTATAATGCCAACGATTCACGTAATGACTATTAAAACTAGTGTGAGTATTCAAATAGCGATCTAATTTTTGACCCCGTAAATTAGTAGTTGGTTCTGTTGTCAAATTTAAGCCTGATTGCATTTGCATTAAATGGGTTAAAGTTAAATTGGCACTATAAGGTATTTGTGGGAAATATTGCTGTAAAGAATTAGTCAGTTCCAATTTATGTTGAGTTTGCGCTTTGATAATTAAAGTTGCAGTGATAGATTTTTCCAAGGAAGCTAATTGATAAACAGAGTCTTTATTAAGTAGGCGTTTTTGCGCATAATTGGCATAGCCCGACTGTTGCTCAAACCAATAGTGCCCCCTTTTAACGATCAGTAAATTACCACTGAAATTATTTTTTTGTAAAAGATCGTCTATCTTGGGAGCCTCTATAGCGGCTGCCTGTGCTGGCAGCGTTGTTAGATTTATAATAAAACTCACAAACACCAACAGAAAGAGTATGGTCTTTTCTTTCTTGAACATCAAAATGCCTCATTTTCCTTATATTTTGAAACACAGAACAAGCAGCCACTTCTAATTTTTTCTGCTATAATGCTAATAGTTTAATCTATTATATTTAAAATATAAATATCTCTGCATGAATAATAATTGGAGAAGTGTAAGAAGAAAATGAAATTACAAAATTCTTTGAATGCCCCGAAAAGTTCCCATAACAAAATGACACTGGCAGGTATTCTTGTGGCCCTCGGTGTAGTCTATGGCGATATTGGAACTTCCCCCATGTATACTATGTCATCTTTAGTTGCTGGGAATGGTGGTTTGCAAAATATTTCTACAGACTTTATTTTAGGTAGTATTTCTTTAATTTTCTGGACCTTAACTATTATTACTACTACTAAGTATGTTCTGATTGCACTTCGCGCTGACAATAACGGTGAAGGCGGCATTTTTGCACTGTACACGTTAGTTAGAAAAAAAGCTAAATGGCTTTTGATTCCGGCGATGATTGGCGGGGCCACTTTTCTTTCAGATGGTATGATGACCCCGGCGGTAACTGTTACTACTGCAATTGAAGGGCTCAAAGGGCTTAACATTAATAATCATGTTTTAATTACGAATCAAAAAACTGTTGTTTTAGTAACCATTATTATTTTATCATGTCTTTTTTTTATCCAACGTTTTGGCACTGAAGCCTTGGGTAAAGCTTTTGGCCCCATTATGCTGCTCTGGTTCACTAGTCTGGCTGTGGCCGGCTTATATCGTTTGGCTGGTGATTGGAGTTTTCTGCGCGCTTTAAATCCCTATTATGCTTTTCAAACTTTAATAAGCCCTGCCAATAAAAACGGCATCTTTATTTTAGGCAGTATTTTCTTAGCGACTACAGGTGCCGAAGCCTTGTATTCTGACATGGGCCACGTCGGCAGAAATAATATCTATGGCAGTTGGCCTTATGTTAAAATCTGTCTGTTAATTAATTACTTGGGTCAAGGCGTTTGGCTCAATCAGGCCAAAGATCTAGTCAGTTATCAAAATATGGATACTCTCAATCCTTTCTTTGAAATGGTTCCTGCTCCATTTCGTCTAGCAATGACTATCATCGCTACTCTAGCAGCAATTATTGCTTCGCAAGCACTTATTTCCGGTTCTTATACCTTAGTTTCTGAAGCCACTAAATTAAAATTGCTGCCGCGTTTGCGGATGATTTATCCGACCAACTTTAAAGGCCAACTGTATATTCCCGCAGTTAATAATATTATTTGGGTTTTATGCATTGCGATTGTTATTTATTTTCAAAATTCTGAACGCATGGCCGGAGCCTACGGTTTAGTTATTACGATTACAATGTTAATGACTACGATTCTTCTAAATGCTTGGCTTCTGACGACTAAGCATAATCGTTTCCTTTCTGAATTAATCATTGTCTTCTTCTTAGCAATTGAAACAATTTTTCTTATTTCCAATAGTGTGAAATTCTTTGAAGGTGGCTATGTAACCTTTACGATTGCCTGCATTTTAATTATGATTATGATCATTTGGCAATACGGCGAATTGCTTAAAAATGACAATACCTTTCATCGCGAATACGTTTCTTTACTAGCTTATAAAAGACAACTAAAGAAATTAAGTGAAGATGATACACTGCCATTATATACTACGAATCTAGTCTACCTCACTAAAATTCATGAAGGCTATAAAGTTAAAAAAGACATTTTATATTCTATTTTGGATAAACGTCCTAAAAGAGCGAAAGTCTATTGGTTTGTCACTGTTAATGTCACGGATAATCCCTATACAACCGAATATAGCGTAGACACTTTTGGCACTGATTATATGGTCAACGTCCAGCTGTATTTAGGTTTTCGAATGGAACAAAAAGTGAATTTCTTCTTGCGGCAAATTGTTAATGAAATGATGATTAAAGGCGAATTGCCACGTCAGCCACAGACTTATACAACCATTCCCGACCGCAATGTGGGTGATTTCTCGTTTGTGCTAATTCAAGAGGTGTTATCGCCAGATACTCAATTAAATAATATCAAAAAAAGTATCATTCAAGCCCGCTTGTGGCTGCAGCGTTATACAGTGACTCCTGCCATTTGGTTTGGACTTTCTTATAGTGACGTTGTCATGGAACGCGTTCCTCTAATTCTTGGGCAATTGCGTTCTGACAGACTAAGATTGATCAAGCGAGATCCCATTATTAAATATTATGATGACGAGGATGAGGATGAGTAGCAAAAAAACCGATGAGAATAATTTTTCTCACCGGCTTTTTAATATCCATTTCATTAAATCTTTTATGAATGTAATGTTCGTTTTGTTATGATTTGTAAATCATGATTAAATTCATAAATAATTGGTTGGGCATTTTTCACCTCAACGCCATCGATATCCTGATCACTAATATTTTCTAAATATTTAATCAGTACCCGTAAAGTACTTCCATGAGCCACAACCAATTGATTTTGATTGCTTTTTAAGCGTGGTGCTATCTGATCTTGAAAATACGGAACAGTTCTTTTTAAAGCCATCGCTAAACTCTCTGATCTTGGTAAAATGCTTTGTGGATAAGATTGATAAGCGCGAATATGGGTATCTACTTGTTGCAATTGCGGCGGTATACTGAAATAACTACGTCTCCACAAAGCCACCTGATGGGCGCCATATTTTTGCCTGGTGTAATCTTTATTTAAACCGCGCAAAGCTCCATAATGCCGTTCATTTAATCGCCAGGACTTATAAATAGGAGTTGCTAGAGCTTGACACTGTTCTTGGATCAAATAGGCCGTAATAATTGCTCGTTGTAAAACTGAAGTGTGCACAGCCACAAATGAAACTTGCGCCTGCTGCAATAATTGACCAGCAACAAGAGCTTCTTGACGTCCTCGTGTGGTTAAAGGCACATCTGACCAACCGGTATACTCATTTTGTGCATTGGCAACACTTTGACCATGACGAATTAAAATTAATTTGACCATTATTTTCCTCATCAAAAAATACGCGTAACTAAATTCATTAAAATGGGAACTACAATAAGACTTAAAATGGTAGTAGTGGTAACCATCACGGCAGCATAGTCTGAATCAGCATGATACAATTTAGCTACTACCGGGGCGTTAGTCATAACCGGCATCGCCGATTGAATCACAAAAACTTCTTTCATAATAACTGGAACTGGAGCTGATAAAACCAATGCGAAGGTCAGTAATGGCGCTAAGAAAAAACGGCCACAGCAAATTCCCAACATATCGCGGGAAAAATGAATATTTTTAATTCCAACCTGGGCCAATTTCATACCTATAAAAAACATTGATAAGGGAATTGTTAAATCACCAATATACTTAGTATCGGTTAGGATAAAATTAGGCAAATTTATATTAAACAAGACCAATAATACCCCCAATATAAAACCTAGCAAGGGCGGCGAAAAGATTTTTTTCAAAATTTCCCCAATACTCATGCGCTCTTGGGAATCTCCATCTTTACGAATTAAATAAACCCCCAAAGTCCAAAAAAAGGTAGTATTAGCCATATAATAAATTAAAACGTAGGGCACACTCGCTTTTCCAAAAAGGGCCATATTCACTGGCAAACCTACAAACACCGTATTAGAATTGGAAAACATCGATTTAAATAACCCCCGGTGCTCTGGCTCAATCTGCAATAAAAACTGTACAAAATAAGAAACCAAAAATAATAATGTCATTGACAGAATGGGAAATTTCAAATCCGGAAAAATACGAAACAGCTCTGCGCGGGAAAATTTAGCAGTTATCGTGTTAATCATATAACAAGGAAGAGCAATTTGGGTAACTAATTTGGAAGTAATCCGACTATAGCGTTCATCAAACCATCCGACAAGTGTCAGAATATATCCCACTATAATCATAACTAAAATTATTAACACACCGCTAATACTATGAAATAACAACTTAAAAAACCTCGATTTATGGCAATCTTTTTTCTTTTTTCTATGTTAACATTAATTTGATATTCTTACCGAGAATTTTTTACATATCATATTCAGAAAATCTAATAAGGAATAATTCTTATGTACAAGTTAAAAAAGTTGAGATCTTACCTTCAAAGTAAATTGCACTCTAATCTTTATTTAATAGCTATAATAAGCGGTTTATTCATTACAGTAATTATTCTGACCTATCTGATTGTTAATGTAGTCTGGATTAATGGTGAAGTTCGGGGAAAGTCAATGCAACCCAATTTTTACAACGGTGACCGCTATTTTGCCTCGCCTACCGCTCCTATTCATCGGGGAGATATTATCATTATTGATCCGCCTGGATCCACCGCAAATAAACCCTTTATCAAAAGGGTAATTGGTTTGCCTGGAGATAATATCACTTCCAAAAACGATGTTACTTACATCAATGGTAAAGCTTTAAATGAACCTTATTTAGATCCCTATAAAGCCAAGTTAAAACCAGGCCATCTCTTAACTCCTAATTTTAAGATGCAAGATGTTTTTGGTACTAAAAAAGTTCCGGCTCATTCCTATTTTGTTTTAGGAGACAATCGTCCCCGATCTGTTGATAGCCGCACTTTCGGTTTTGTCAATCAGGACCGGATCATCGGAGTGGTCAAATTACGTTTTTGGCCTTTACACCGTATCACTTTTTACTAACTTCTTTTACTAACTTCCTGATGATAGACTAAATGTTCATTAATTCCGCGCTGACATTCAGCTTGCAAAGTGACATGATTAATTCCATATTTTTCTTTTAATAGCTGCTCGATTCGTTGATACAATTCTTCCAATTGTTCTATAGTCTCATTGGAACGTACATTAATATGGGCATCAAATGCGACTAAATTTTCATCTATTCGCCATAAATGTACATGATGCACATTCACAATATCGGGAATCTGCATTAAAGTCTGCTGTACTTGCGGCAAATCTATATTAGGACCGGCAGCTTCCATTAAAATTGAAACTGTCTGTTTAATAACTCCATAGGATTCTTTCATAATCCAAGCCGCAGTAATTAAGGTCAACACCGGGTCGGCCCATATCCAATTAAAAAATTTAATCAGTAAAGCTGCAATGATTACACCTACTGAAGACAAAGTATCAGCAGCCATATGTAAAAAAGTAGCTTTAATATTAAGATTGTGATGTGAGTCAGCTTCCATTAATAACATTGAAAATAAATTAGCTGCTAAGCCGACTATTGAAACAGTAAGCATAATCCCGCCGTCAATTTTTTGCGGATGACCTAAGCGTTGAATGCCTTCAATAATCAACACAATAGTAATAGCAATTAAAATCGCAGAATTAACAAAGGCCGCCAAAATTTCAGCCCGCTGATAGCCAAAGGTTTGACGCTCATTATTATCTTTTTTCCCAATTAAATGAGCCACAAAGGATAAGACAATTGAGAGCGTATCTTCCATATTATGAAAAGCATCAGAAATCAAACCGAGACTGCCGGAAACAATTCCACCGACAAATTCTACTATCGTAATTATGGCATTTAAAGCAGTTACGCCTGCAAATTTAGTATCAGACATATTGCCGTTATGATGTTCATCCATCTTACTGCCTCCTATATAAACAGATTTTAGGCTATCTTAACTTTTATTGCAACGAGCAATTTTTATTTAATTTCAGATTATTTCTCAGAAAATTTTGCCAAAATAAAAGATGTACAAAACGTTAAATTCTGTACATCCACTCTAAAGAATAATTTTAAAATATTCAACCTATCGGCTTCAAAAAGGCCGCTGTTTTTACTTTTCATTAACGGATTTAACAACTACTTTAATCGGGCGATTTAAATCTAAAGATTCATGATAACGATCTTGAATGATTTGTTTCATATGTTCCGCTGCCTCACGTTTAGAAACATTATGACAAATCCTTTTAACAATAACTTGCTCACCAGAAATCATCTTACACACTACAACAACTTCATAGTCACACACACGACGACCAATAAGGTCAGCAAATAACATGATTTATTCCTCCACAATTAAGTTCAATTATTGCAACCAGACTGTTATATCACTTTTAGAATCTTAATTCAACCGAATTAATAAAATATTTTTTAAATTTATTGTAGAAATAGCCCTCAGACTTTCATTGACGCTGGAAATTGTATAATATTAGTAATAGATGAGGAGGTCTTGACATGCCTAACCAGAATTCCCGTGGACAACACCAGTTTAAAACACGGAAAAACAATATCAATCGCCAGTCACCAATGCCACAAGGGGTAAATCCTAATAATCAGCTGCAACCGGGAAATAATTTTAATAATTATCCCCAGCCAGCTCCTACTAACTATCAAGGTGCAATACCGGAATCGACAGCAGCCGACAATTTTGCTCCGGCAAATAATACTGCTAATCAGCCCCAGCAACCAAATAATTCTAAATTTAACACTCATCAAGATCAAGTACCTTTTAGTCAACCGACCGTAACGATGCCTGTAATTAAACCCCATCAGTATAATGCTGCTGATGGTCAAAACGCAAAACCACCCTATCCGAGCAATAAACAGCCCCAATATCAACCCACAGTCAATCCTAATCTCCAATCCCCGCAACAAGCTAAAAAGACTGCGGTTCGTTTTTGGAAACGTCCAGTGGTGTGGATTGTTATTGCTATTATAGTATTGGCAGCAGTGGGCATCATCCTTTTCTTATTATTACAGCCACCTACCAAAAAAGATACTTCTAATTCTAGTAGACCTGTAAAAACTGAAAAAGTTACTGATTCTCCTGATAAGGCGCTTCATGCTAAAAAACATCCGGCTAAAGACGTTGCTAAAAAGCAAAACAGTTTGCAGGCGGATAAAAAAGCCCTGCAGCCAAAAGCACGCGAATGGAATAATTCTGGTTCTTATGATGATATGAAATACGATACAGATGACTTCACGATTCAATTGAATAATTCTTCTAATGGAGTGAAGTTAATACCTGATGCCAATAATAAGCCGGCCTTATTTATTGAATATACCTTTACTAATAAAAGTAAGCAACCGCAAAAACCTGCTGACATTGTTAATCAGGATGTCCAGTTGAAACAAAACGACCAGGCCTTAGAGACCACCACGCCTGCCAGTGATAATCACGATGCACAAGATAAATTAAACGCGGGTCAAAAAGAAGTTGCCCCAGGGCAAAAGATTGACACAGCGATGATATATACTACGAAGGATACCAAAAATACAATTTCTATGTACTTCATGGATCTTAAGACCCATCAACTTTTGAATACTAATCAGCCTTTCAAGCTGTAGCAAAAAAACTCAAGATAAAATTTATCTTGAGTTTTTTGGTTATTTTTTACTATTATGGTTTAATTACTCGAATTTTCTTTTGTAATAATCTGTAAAAGATCTTGTGGGTGTTGTAATTGATAATCAGCTTGCTCAAATTCCGAATGAAATTTTGCTCCCCAAGTAGCCAAAGCAAATTTAGTCCCAGCGGCTTTGCCGCTGCGTAAATCATAAACCGCGTCGCCTACATAAATAGCCTGTTCGGCTAAAACGTGTAATTCATCCAGCCCCTTTAAAACTGGTTCCGGATTAGGTTTATGTTTGAGAGTGTCCGAAGCTGTAATCACTGCTTGAAAATAAGAATTAAGTCCAAAAGGAGTTACTTCATCTACAAATTCTGATTTATTTTTAGAAGTAACAATCGCCAATAATAAACCCTTCTCTCGTAGTCCCTCTAACAAATCAACAATTCCGGGAAATATTTGAACATCTTTAAAATTAGTTTTCATCTTACTTTCCCAACTCTGAAGCAATTGGTCACTTTCAGAATCCGAGTCGGCAAAATCTGCTACTACTTGTTTTCCCGGGATCCCTAAAGTATAAAATAAATCCTCGGCAGCTACTTGAAGTCCTTTTTGTTCGCATAAGGTCTTTTGTAATCCGGCTATCACTTGCTTTTCTGTATCTAATAAGGTTCCATCAATATCGAATAAAACTGCCTTAATCATCAATAATCTCCTTTAATTTTGCATGAGGTGAGAAAGCTCTTCAACAAAATATTCTTTCTTAAGTTGGATTTATTATTAAATATAACAAAGCACTTTCCTGAAGGAAAGTGCTTAAATTATTAACAAGCTAAGTAAGCTGGAAAAATATCTGAGCGTTGAAAAACTATTTTATTTCTTACTAAACTTAAAAAGCATTTGTATCAAGGCTTTTTTGAATATTGATTTAAAAAATACCCTTCAATAAGTGATGTCGTTAAAATATTATGAACTTTGAATGTTACTTATATGGAAAGATTAGTATTATTTCTTTCAGTAAATATATCAGTGATCTGTATTGTTGAGTACGGATAATCTTCAATGCTAGTAAGTGTTTTTAATTGTTCCATAGCACCACGTCCGTCGTCATTGGTGTAAAATTTCAACCCACTAATCCGAATATTATTTTTATCATCCATAAATTCCATGTCAGCATGATGTTTAGACATATACAATAGAAGTTCTTCTTTCCATAACTCCTTTCTGAAAAGTTCGCCACTCATTCCTTTAGACTCTACAAAAATTTGAAAGTAAAAATCGTTTGTATCTTCAAGAAATAAAATGAAATCTGGTTGAAAACCAGTCAAATGAATACCATATTTCGGATTTTTTTGATACTGATGCAGCTTCAGTTTTTTACTCTTTGTTGATTCTCGATGCATTGTTTCGTCCATGCGTAAGAGATAGACTGCTTTTCCATATTTTACTTTTAAAGATCCAACATACGCTTTAATTCGTTCAATTAACTGATACTCAAGCCGATTAACAATTGCCTTATCATAAACATAAAATGGATCATCTTTCATTGAATAAACCTTAATATCTTGTGTTTTTTCAAATTGAGTCTGAGTATCATATTCTGGAATGCGTTTATTATAGTCACTCAGATATTCTTTAATTGGATAACCGATAAAGTTATTAGTCCCCCGTTTTTTAACATAACCAGGCTGAATTTTAACCTGATATTCCTGTAAAAGATCAACAATAACTTTTAATATTTCTTCTGCAGTTAAATTAATTTCACGAAATCCAACAGGTACCGTTAAAAATAACTTTAAATTTTTAGCATTGAGCCAATTTTTGCCGTAAATAAATTCATTTATAGATTGAATACGGGGAACATACTGTTTTAGATTGGAAAATTTATAAAAATCTAATTTTTGAATGGCTTTTTTGATATAACGATCATCAAATTTTGAAACACTAATTGTTTTAGTTTCAATATTGTCAGAATCTGCTGAATAATTAACTTCCCGTGAGCCATAATTCAGATTACGTTGAATATCAACTTTATGATCAATACCATATTTTTGGATGCTATCAAAGTAACTATCTGGAACATCAATTGACTCATTATAATAAATTTTTCCATGACGATAAACGTCTGTGGCTTTGAATTCTGGTTTAACCTTGATCTCAATTGGTGGATTCTTACTATCTTTGCCGGTTGGTAAATCTATTTGTTTCAATGCAGCCACTAATTGTTTCAAATACTGAGGCTCATTCATCGTGTGATAATGCAGAGTTTCTAAAATCAGTTGCTTATTAGAAGGATCTTTATCAAATCTTCTTTGGTAACTCTTCTTACCGCTTATCTCAAATGGATAGTAGCGTGCCCCACGACCAATTAACTGAGCCTCTACCATAGTAGCATTTTTATTGGTTCCAGCCTCTTCACCAATGCGGACAATATCATATAGGTTTAAAACATCCCAACCTTCTGTTAACTTGGCCACTGCAAATACAACACGATAAAAGTTATTAGGGCTCTCTAAAGTATTTAAGGCTTTATAATGACCCTTCTCAAGCATGTTTCCACTAGCATCGTTAGCATTTAAAATATTTTTAGGATTAAAATCATGTTTTATTTCACTAATGATTTTACTTAAATGACCCTTATTTTTTAAATAGTACTTATAAGCAATCTCAAGCGCGGCATTATCATTACTATCCATTAATTGTTGACGTTTAATAAACTCCAAAAGATTCTTAACTGTGAGTTGGGCAATGATCTCATTAAAGGTTTTGTTAGCTTTTTTTGAAACAGCAACTTTGGCCGACTTAAACATAATAATTGGCTTAAATTTGCTCGTTACATTTTCATTTTGTGCATAATATTTTCTAAATTGAGAAAGCAAGACTACATTGAGCATTTTTTCCTTATCATTGGCTGAGGTTTCAATGCGCTTAACTTGTTTTGAGTAACCATCATCCATAAATCGACTCAAAGGATAGCGAAAAACTACTTTATCTCGATATTTGTTATAAATAGTTTCTTTATCAAAAGCTACTGTTGCTGTGAACTCTAACAACAGATTTTTTTGAGACTTGTTATTTCGAACATTCAAAATTTTATTGATTGCTGATTCCCAAGTATGCTCTGCTTTCTTCTCAGATTTTGTATTTGCAGAATAATGGTGGGCTTCATCTGCCAAGATAGCAACTGGATCCTGCTCATAATCAGTAAGTCCCATGGTATTTTCTTTAATAGTAAATAAATCACTAGATATTGTTTGTACAGTAGCTAACTTAAGATAGATCGTATTGGCTTGCTTTATACGAGGATAACGTTCGACTTCTTGAATTGTAATCAACCTGCCATCAATTTCAATTTTATCAGTGAATAAATACTTTTTGCTGTCACGATTAATAAGATTATCCTTAGTTTTCATAAGAACTGAATTAGTGTTCACTGTAAATAAGAAGTTAGTATAATTTTTATCCTGATATAAATACAAAATTAAAGCTGCCATTAAATCCGTTTTTCCTGAACCAGTTGCCATATTAAACAATACATGTTGTGAATTAGGTTTAATTTGTGTTTGTGTATAATGATAATTATTTAAGGCTTCATTTTGATAAGGACGTAAAGTATGGATTAAGTTGTTTGAGATATATTTGGGGATTTCCCAGGCCTCCTGAAATAAATTCCCTTCTGCCTCTTCAGCTTGTTCAATTAATGGAAATTTTAAAGCCCAATTATTTTTCCTTTTAGATTTTGCCATTGTTACTCACCTGCTTCATAAAAGCTTTTATTAAACTGATAATCGCTATTGGACAACAGTTTTTGGACATTCTTATCATCAATCTCGGAGTAATTATAGTACAAGTCATTTTTATCCAATAATTTAATCAATAAACGTTTTTGATCTTCAAATCTTACTTTATCAGTATCCCATTCAATTTTATGTAGGTCCGCTTTAAAGGAAATATTTGCTGTTTCTTGTGATTCTCCAATACCAGATAACATCCGCTTGTAAATTTCATGCATTTCATCAAATGTTTTTGCCGAGATCAAATCTTGTAAGTAGCTCATATTTTTTGGCATCAGTTCAGCATAAACAAAAGAACCCCCACCTTGCCAGTTACAATTTTTTGATATGCCTGATTGCTCTCCAAAAATAACATTATTTAATCGCCTTATTGAAGTGTCTATCTGAGAATCAATTTGTTCCACCCCCACAAATCGACGCCCCATTTTCAATGCAGTAGCCTGTGTTGAAGCCGAACCCATAAAAAAATCAACAACAACATCATTTTTCAAAGTGGCACTAGATATGATACGCTGAAGAAGCTTTTCAGGCTTCTTTCCGTTTGGAAATTCAATTTCCCCCTCATTTTTAATACTACTCCAAGAAATATCATCCCACAGAGTACCAGCCTTTTCAGTTTTATATATTTGTCCACCTTCAACATAAGTAGTTGATGAAAGAAAACTAACTAATCTCTTTTTTTCCCCAATGAATCCAACATCAGTTAACTTTCCTTTATTTTTTCCTGAAATAGGTATATAACGTGCAATTGTATATCCAAAATCATTAATAGCTTTTCTCACTCTACCACGAATAGATGTTTGTGCATTTTCAGTTGTGAATATTCTATCTAAATATTTAATATATACTTCTTTTTCGGAAATACTTTCTTCTTTAGCAAGAGCAGAAACAGACTTTATTTCATAATCTCGAACATCGAAAAGCTCTATCTTTTTTCCCCTTCCGTCTAATATCTCATCTATTTTTTTCATAGTACCTTTATTTACAAGAACACTATCATATGCAAATTTTTTTCCCTCATCTTTTCGTTTCTGAATATAATCATTTAATAGAAAAGCCCTTTTTTGAATATTCAGTTTTGCTTCTGGATTTGCATAAACCAAAATAAATTCAACATTTTTTTTGAATTTTTTATCTTCACCTCCGCCACTTGCTCCTGAAGAAGATTTTGCCTTGATTACTAAAGTATTTAAATATTTATTTTCAAATATTGAATCCATTAATACTTTTAAATAAGCATGCTCTTTATCATCAGTTTGAACAAAAATCATACCATCGGAAGATAATAAATTTTTTGCAACTTCCAATCTGTTCTTCATAAATGTAAGCCATGAAGAATGATTAAAATTATCATTATAAGCAAAAGAATCTGATCCTGTATTATAAGGGGGATCAATATAAATAAGTTTGACTTTATTTGCATAAATATCAGCCAGAGTATGCAAAGTTAACAAATTATTACCTTTGATAATCAGGTTATCTTTTTTGGAATCAAAATAATCAGCATTCGTTTCACCATTAACATCATATCTCTTAGCATTATTTAATATTTTTTTATCAAATAAGCGATCAATTTCATCTTTTTCAATAACCTCGTTTAAAAAGGCATCATCATATCTGTTTTTACTATCTTCCTTAGTCATACTTGCAGTTAACACACAATCTTTAAATGGAAAATCCAAAACAACATCTTGATTATCTTTAATAAATTTACCATTGCTGGTTAGTCCGACTCTATTTTCATATTTTGTATAACTTGTATCCCAATAATCATCATAAAGAATCGCTTCTTCAAGCTGATCGATTTGAAATAAATATTGGCCAGCTATATTTTTCAGATAGTTTTTTTTAATAAAATCAATTTCAAATAATTTTGATAATAAATCTTCATTATAAGCACGCAAATCATCAGAAATTTGGGAGCGATTTAATTCATCGCCAATAAAATACTTATCTCCAAACGAGACAAGTGCTTTTTTTAGTTCATCAAATAATCTGGGTTCGATTTTTTCCATGATCAATCTCCTTTTACTAATTGTTTTATAATCCTTAGGATTGCCCATCTACTTCATTTCCATGACTTTGAAAAATAAAACTAAAGAGATGGGCAATTTAATATAGTAAAGTGTGCACTCTGGTTTATATAAACTTGAATTACATTTCAGTCAATGCTGGTTATATACCGATTTCATTATTAATTATGCTTTGCTACAATCAAATGATGCTGTAGCAAAATTCCATTTATTAAATGAAAATATCTATTTCTATAAGATCAGCGCTTATATTAATGGCCAATCATTAATGTCGTTAATTGATATTATTTTTATTTATGTAGTAATGTAACCATAAATAAAAGAACTTTTATGAGACTTAAAAACAATGCCCTAGTAATTAG
Source organism: Bombilactobacillus mellis (assembly GCA_013346905.1). Classification (GTDB taxonomy): domain Bacteria; phylum Bacillota; class Bacilli; order Lactobacillales; family Lactobacillaceae; genus Bombilactobacillus; species Bombilactobacillus mellis_A. Next base: position 470,284 of record JAAEDX010000001.1, on the reverse strand, counting down.
GAAGTGACATAAGATAAATATATTGAATATAATACCTATTCTTTATTTTAGATAAGCTATTGTATTCATCAGAATTAGCTTTCATTACATTTCTAAAGAAAAACCTTATTACAGAATTCCATTTTGGAAAAATCAAGATAGTTTTATTTTCAAATTGATTTATGAACTCAGTTATTGAAAAAAGTTATTGATATGTAAACACACTAAAGATTTTATTTATCACAACAAATAATATTATCATATAAATAATTAGTTTTAATATTTTTAAAAAATTATTTATATTTTAAAAATATATCATCCTCCAAATTCTGAAATTAATCAATAGAATATTAACTTAAAAATAGAAATTTAGAGTACTTTCTACAAAAAAAGCATCCATAAAATATGGATGCCACGTAAACACTGATATATCTGAATATTAACGTTTTGAAAATTGTGAAGCTTTACGAGCTTTCTTGAGACCTGGCTTCTTCCGTTCTTTCATTCGCGGATCACGAGTTAACATACCCGCACGCTTTAATGGTCCCCGAAAATCGGGATCAACTTCTAACAAGGCGCGTGCAATACCATGACGGATCGCACCAGCTTGACCAGAAAAACCACCACCACGAACATTAACTAAAACATCATAGCTATCTGTTGTTTCAGTAATATCTAATGGTTGTTTTAAATCTTTGATTAAACTTGCAGAAGGGATATAATCTTTTGCATCCCGTTTATTAATAGTAACGTTACCTTTTCCAGGTACTAAACGAACACGAGCCACAGAGTCTTTACGACGGCCAGTTCCAGCATAAGATAATTGTGCCAAATTCTTTTCCTCCTTAAATCAACTGATTAATGTCTAAAACTTCGGGTTGTTGAGCCATATGATTGTGCTCTGCACCAGCATATACATGAAGTTTCTTAAATTGTTGACGGCCAAGGGAATTTTTTGGCAACATTCCGCGAACAGAAATTTCAATTAACTTTTCTGGAGTATTCTCGCGAATCTGACCAGCAGTTTTAACTTTTAAACCACCGGGATGATTACTGTGATGGTAATAAAACTTCTTTGTAGCCTTTTTCCCAGTTAATTTAATTTTATCAGCATTAATTACAATAACATGATCCCCCGTATCAATATTTGGGGTAAAGATCGGTTTATTTTTGCCACGTAAAATTGTAGCAACAACAGTAGACAATCGTCCTAAAACGACATCAGTTGCATCTATAAGATACCATTTACGTTCAACTTCGCTTGGTTTAGCTAAAGGTGTTGTACGCATGTAATTTCCTCCAATATCTGTGTCTGTTTACACACTCAATAAGTTTTCCGGGGCCTATCGTGGGGTAAACAATACCATTTATAAATATACTACTTATCTATATATTAGTCAATATTACTACTTGGATAAAAAACTTTTTTTAAATAAAGGCCGCTGGCTGGAGCGGTCAAACGCGCCTGCTGACGATCCTGAACTTGATAAAGACGCAAAAAATCATGCACATCCCGTCGGCCACTGCCAATTTCCAATAAGGTTGCTACCATAATCCGCACCATGTTATATAAGAAACCATCACCGTGAAAAATAAATTTTATTTCTTGTGGATAGTTAGTAGTATCCAGATCGGCTGTATAAATGGTCCGCACCTTATTGCGAATAACTCCACCGCTAGCTTCGAAGCTGGCAAAATTATGTGTTCCTACAACATCTAACAACGCGGTTTGAATTTTTGATAAATCCAGCGCAAACGGATAGTGACCTGTGTATAGACGTAAAAAAGGATTCGTATAACGTCCCAAGGCAACCCGATATTCATAAATTTTACCTAAAGTATCAAAACGGGCATTAAAATCAGGTGCAACAATAACGCCGCCAACAAATAAAATATCTCGTGGCATTAAACTATTTAAAGCTTTTACCATCTTATCTTCAGGAATATTTCCCGGATACAAAAATGAAATTACCTGTCCTAAAGCATGAACACCAGCATCAGTTCTTCCAGCGGCCACCAAATTTACAGGTTGGCCTTTAGTCATAATTGCTAAAGCTTTCTCAATAGTCCCTTGAATAGTCAACAAATTAGGCTGACGTTGAAAACCATGATAACGAGTACCATCATATTGTAGGGTCAATTTATAAACTGTCATCCAACTAACTCCGAAATATAATTAACAAAATTGTCAAAACTGTAAATAATAATATTACTAAAGAATCAGCACCTTGCCAATGTAATTGTCGGTACTTACTGCGATGAGAACTGCTTTGATAGCCACGCGATTCCATAGCAATCGATAAATCATAAGCAATATTAAAACTGCTTACAAACAGAGGAATTAAAATCGGAACGATGGCTTTCAGCTGTTGAAACAGATTGCCATCACCAAAATCGACTCCCCGCGCGCGTTGGGCATTCATAATTTTAGTAGTTTCATCTGATAATAAGGGAATAAATTGCAATGCAATTGAGAGCATTAAAGCTACTTCTTCTACAGGAAAATGCACCACTTTTAAAGGCTTGAGAATTGCTCCCACAGCGTCAGACATTTGCAGCGGCGTAGTAGTAATGGTTAATAAAGTAGAAATCAAAATAATTAGTAAAAAGCGCATGAATATAAAAATACCATTTTTAATGCTCAAATTTGATAACGAAAAAATCCACCATTGCCAAAAAGGTTGGCCCCCTGGAGTAAACAGCATTTGTAAGGCCACAGTAAATAAAATCAAAAAGATCATGGGCCTGATTCCTCTAATAAAAAAGCCTAGGGAAACCTGTGAAAAAGCTACTGCTACTAAAACAAAAATACTTAAAATCAAATAAGTTAACCAATTATTAGCTAAAAAAACAATTGCTACAAAAATAAAAGTAGCAATAAATTTACAACGCGGATCCAATTGATGAATTATTGAGTTTCCTGGCAAATAACGGCCAATAATCATTTTACCCATAATGGCCTCCTAATTGGGGAATTAATTGCTGAGCCAATTGTTCTTCAGTAATCGGCAGTTTATTAAACTTAAATCCCTTTTGCGCTAACTGGCGCGCAAATTGAGTACTTTCCGGCTCCAATAAATTATGCGCCTGTAAAAAAGCACGATCATTAAAAATAGCTTGGGGCTGATCATCCCGAATTAAATGAGCCTGATCCATTACCAGTACCTGTTGGGCATAGCGCGCCACATCTTCCATTTGATGAGAAATTAAAATAATTGTGGTTCCTTGTTGGTTTAATTGATAAAATAGATCCATTAATTCTTGATGCCCTTGAGGATCCAAACCGGCTGTTGGTTCATCTAAAATCAATACTGTCGGTTGAGAGGCCAGTACACCGGCAATTGCAACTCGGCGCATTTGACCACCTGATAAATCAAAAGGTGATTTTGAAGCCACACTTGCTGGTAAACGAACTAAGTCCAGCATTTGATAGGCGGTTTTCTGTGCTTGTTGTTGGGTCATGCCAAAATTCTGGGGACCAAAACTGATATCATCCAGAACTGTTTCGGCAAATAATTGTTGTTCTGGTAGTTGAAATACCATGCCCACCTGTTGGCGTAAGGGTTTTAGATGCTTATTTTTAGTTTCCGATGTAATAATACGTTCACCAATTTTTATTGTTCCGGAGGTTGGCTTCAATAAAGCATTGATATGTTGGACTAAAGTTGATTTACCACTACCAGTTTGACCGATAATAGCAGTGAAACAACCATCTGGTATATTAAAACTAACATTAGTCAGTCCTTCATATTCTAAAGGTCCTCCCGGTTGATACACATGTGTTACGTTTTTAAATGTAATTGCCATAATTCATCTGCCAATCTCTGTTTGGTTTGATAAGCTGTTGTTAACGGAATTCCAGCTTGTCGTAGCAATGCTTGCAAGCGGCTGGTAAAGGGAGGCTGCAAACCAATATTGGTTAAACTATCTATATCAGAAAATAACTCCTTTACAGTCGTTTGCTTTTGAATTTTTCCATCCTTTAAAGCTATAATTAGGTCAGCTTGAACAATTTCTGCCATATCATGGGTAATTGATAAAATAGTTATTCCCAATTGCCGCTGCAATTTTCTCATAATCTGTAGGATATCTTGCCGACCATTGGGATCCAACATACTTGTGGATTCATCCATAATAATAATTTTTGGCTGCAAAGCAATAATTCCGGCAATAGCTACCCGCTGCTTTTGCCCTCCAGATAAGGTTTGCGGATCTTTATGGTCAAACTCAGTCATATGCACTTGTTCTAAAGCCCATTTGACACGCGCAATCATTTTGGTTCGTGGCATATTTTGATTTTCTAATCCAAAAGCTACATCGTCTTCTACTGTGGCTCCGACAAATTGATGATCGGGATTTTGAAAAATAATTCCAATATCGCGGCGAATATTCCAGACCGTTTGTTCAGACAATACTTTTCCCGCAATTTTAATAGTACCAGAATCAGCCGGTAATAGCCCATTTATAAGTTTAGATAAAGTACTTTTGCCACTTCCATTTAGACCTACAATTGCTACCCATTGCTGCGGTTGTATTTGAAAAGTAATTTCACGTAAGGCCGAGTGTTGGGCATTTTCATATGTAAAAGTTACGTCTTTTAAAGATATTATTGGATCCATAATCTTCTCCGTCAATAATAGTTTTCTAAAGTATAATATCATAGTCTTAAGTTAAGGAGTAGAACTATGTCACTTTTTGATCCCTTAAAAATACTGGTCAAAGTCTATCAATCTGAAATTTCCGGATGGTGGCAATATGATAATCCCAATCAGATTTTAATTGAAGCCATTTTAATCCAGCAAACTACCAGCCATAATGTCGAACAAGCTATAAAAAATTTGCAGGACTATCATATCTTTGATCGGCCCTATAAACAAACTTGGGTTCGGTTGCAAAAATTGAACAAGGAACAATTAGAACAGGCACTTTACCCCAGTGGTTTTTATCATGTAAAAGCTGCACGTTTGCAGAGTTTTGCCCATTGGCTGGCATACTATCACTACAATCTCAACTTATTCAAGGACGCAACTACAATCCAACTGCGCCAAGAACTAAATAAGATTAAAGGGATCGGGCCGGAAACTGCCGATGTCATGATTCTCTATGTCTTTAAACGACCGGTTTTTGTACCTGATAAATATTGTCTGCGTTTTTATAGCACATTAAATCTTCTTCCCCCAAAGATAACATACTTAAGCGCCCAAAAATATTTTGAAAATCAGCCTGACATGACAACTGATTATCAACAAGCTCAACAATGGCATGCGGCTTTAGATGAATACGGTAAAAATCCTCAGAAGTTACAAAAAACCAGATATAAAAAAATCATTCCCGAAAAGTAGCGCAGAAGCATTAGAGCTAGACTTAGTTTTTGACCAACATCGTTACGCTCACTACTAATCGAAAGAATGATATTAAATAACTATTTCAAATTATTAAATAAGACTAAACCAACTCAATAATTGCCATTGGTGCTGCATCTCCACGTCTTGGAGAAGTCTTTAAAATACGGGTATAACCACCCTGACGCTCTTTATAACGTGGTGCAATGTCACTAAACAACTTTTGCAAAGCTGATTGAATAACAACGGCGTCATCTTCTTCGCTAATATTAGCTACTTCTTTACGAATGTAACTAGAAACTAAACGCCGAGAATGCAAGTCGCCTTTTTTTGCTAAAGTAATCATTTTTTCAGCAGTTTTTCTGACTTCTTTTGCCCGTGTTTCAGTAGTAACTATTCGTTCATGAATGAATAGATCTGTCGTCAAATCACGTAACATTGCATTACGGACATCGGAAGATCGTCCTAATTTACGATAACTCATTGTCTCTTTGCCTCCTTTTCAACTAATCATCCTGACGTAATGACAAACCTAAATTAGCCAATTTTTCCTTAACTTCTTCTAAGGACTTGCGACCCAGATTTCTCACTTTCATCATGTCTGATTCAGTTTTATCAGTTAGTTCTTGAACTGTATTGATACCGGCACGCTTTAAGCAATTATAAGAACGTACAGATAGATCCAGCTCTTCAATAGTCATTTCGAGTTTTTTCTCTTTGCGAGTTTCCTCTTTTTCGATCATCATATCTGCATTTTTGGCTTCATCAGTCAAGTCAACAAAAATAGTCAAATGTTCAGTTAAGACTTTAGCAGCCAAACTAATTGCTTCACGTGGATCAATCGAACCATTTGTCCAAACGTCCAGAGTTAATTTATCGAAATCGTTACGTTTCCCTACTCGAGTATGTTCAACCTGATAGTTGACACGAGAAACTGGGGTAAAAATTGAATCTACAGGCAAAACACCAATTGGAGTTTCATCAGTTTTATTCTGTTCAGCAGGAGTATAACCCCGACCGATCTTCACAGTCATTTGCATATGAAAATGCCCGCCATCGGCTACAGAACAAATATACTGATCAGGGTCTAAAATTTCTAAATCTGCATCAGTTTCAATATCTGCTGCTGTCACCCTCTTAGGTCCATCAACATTAATTTCAACTTTCTTTTCATCACTGTGCAATTTTAGAGATAACTTTTTAATGTTTAAAACAATTTCTGTTACATCTTCTAAAACGCCGTCAATAGTTGAAAATTCATGCAAAACTCCGTCAATTTGAATATCTGCCACTGCAGAACCAGGGAGCGAAGCCAATAAAACTCGTCTTAAGGAATTACCTAAGGTTGTTCCATAGCCGCGTTCCAAAGGCTCAATAACATATTTGCCATAATTATCTGTTTCATCAATTTTTGTAATAACCGGTTTTTCGAATTCAATCATTATTTATGTTTTGCCCCTTTCAACAACGATTTTTAGCAACAAAAAATTTTATGCTTAAGGTCAAAACTATACTCTACGACGCTTTGGAGGACGAGAACCATTATGTGGAACAGGAGTAACATCTCTAATAGCAGTAACTTCCAAGCCAGTTGTCTGTAAAGAACGAATAGCAGCTTCACGACCGGAACCAGGACCCTTAACAGCAACTTCCACTGTCTTCATACCTTGTTCCATAGATTCTTTAGCAGCTGCTTCACCAGCCATTTGGGCTGCAAAAGGTGTTGATTTACGACTTCCTTTAAAACCCAATGCTCCAGCTGAAGACCAAGAAATCGCGTTTCCACGAACATCTGTGATCATTACGATCGTATTATTGAAAGTGGAATGAATATGTGCTACACCAGATTCAACATGCTTCTTCACACGACGCTTACGCGTAGTTTTCTTATTTGGCATATTTTTACCTCCTTATCTATTTTTTCTTACCAGCAATACTCGTCTTTTTTCCTTTACGCGTGCGAGCATTATTTTTCGTATTTTGTCCGCGTACGGGCAAGCCACGCCGATGACGCATGCCACGATAAGAACCAATTTCTTGAAGACGTTTAATGTTTAAGCTGACTTCACGACGTAAATCGCCTTCCACTTTGATATTATCAACCTCGGCCCGGATTTTTTCTTCCTGATCGGGTGTCAAATCACGTGTTCTTATATCTTCAGAAATTTGGGCATTTTTTAAAACCTTTTGAGCAGTAGTATTTCCAATACCATAAATATAGGTAAGCGCAATTACTATTCGTTTATCACGAGGTAAGTCTACACCTGCAATACGTGCCATATGCTATTAACCTCCTTTTACTAACCTTGTCTTTGTTTATGCTTAGGATCAGCTGAACAAATAATCATTACGCGACCCTTACGCTTGATAACTTTGCAATGCTCACACATTGGTTTAACTGATGGTCTTACTTTCATATTAAATCCTCCCATCTAAAACTGACGGATCTGCTTTATACTAACACTATTATCTGAAACGGTAAGTGATACGTCCCTTAGTTAGATCATAAGGAGACAATTCAACAGTAACCTTATCACCAGGAAGAATTCGAATATAATGCATCCTGATTTTCCCTGAAACATGAGCTAAAATAGTTGCTCCATTTTCTAACTTAACCTTGAACATTGCATTTGGCAAAGTATCAGAGACAGTTCCCTCAACTTCGATTACATCATCCTTAGCCAAAAAAGTATCCTCCTCGTTCCTCTTTGAACACAAAAATAGTGAGAGCTTGGCACTCACTAGTCAATATACCAGCTGAGTATACCACACAATAATGATATTGCCAAGTATTAATTGATTTTACTTAAAACAGCATCAATTTCCGCAAATACCTGATCAATTTCTTGTGCACCATTTATTTTATTTAACAACCCTGCTTTTTGATAATAACTAATAAGCGGAGTATTCATTTCAATATTCACATGCAAGCGATTCTTAACAGTTTGTGGCTGATCATCTTCACGCTGATAAAAATCATGTTTTCCACAACGATCACAAGTACCAGCTACCTTAGGTGGATTATACAATTTATGATAAGTTGCACCACAATTTTTGCAGATGAAACGTCCAGATAAACGTTCTACTAATAATTGCGGATCAACCTCAATATCAATAACTGCATCTAATTTTTTGTTTAAATTAGCATTAATCTCATCTAAAGCTTGCGCCTGCTCTAAATTCCGTGGAAAACCATCTAACATATAACCAGCTTGATTGATATCAGCTTGGGCTAATCTTTCCTGAACGATTTGATTAGTAACTTCATCGGGCACCAATTCACCCTTATCAATAAAAGACTTGGCCTTTAAACCTACTTTGGTTTTATTAGCCATTGCCTCTCGGAACATATCTCCTGTTGAAACATGAACCACATGATATTTATCAACAATTTTTTCTGCCTGTGTACCTTTACCGGCTCCAGGCAAACCCATAAGCATTAAATTCATACTAACATCTCCTCATTTTCTACTATTACCGAATAAAGCCGACATATTCCCGCTTCATTAATAGTCCTTCTAATTGGCGATTAGCTTCAATTGCTACCCCGACAACAATTAATAAACTAGTTCCGCCCAAACCGATTGATTGGGGCAGGCCAAAGATATTAGTTGCTAGTTGTGGTAATAAAGCAATTAAACCTAAGAATACAGAGCCGACAGTTGATAGACGTAATAATAGACCTGAGACATACTTAATTGTTTCATTTCCGGGCCAGATACCTGGAATATAAGCACCCTGCTTTTGTAAGTTTTCAGCCAATTTTTCGGGATTAACTTGAACAAAGGCATAAAAGAAAGTAAACAAAACAATTAAAACAGTATAAACTAACGCTCCTGTTGTTGTTTGTAAACTAAAGACGTTTTGCAAAACTTGGAACCAAGTATCACCGGCATGCGATTTTTGAAAAGCAGTTAAAATAGTCGCCGGTGTAACAATCAAAGAACTGGCAAAGATAACAGGAATAACACCCGCTACATTAACTTTTAATGGTAAATAACTTTCAGAACCACCACTAGTAGCACGGCGAGTATATTGAATTGGCACTTTACGATTGGCCTGCTGTACATAGGTGGTAAATTGTGTTACCAACAAAACTAAAACAAGAATAATAACAATAAAAAGAATGTTTAACCAAATTTCATTACCTTTGGCACTAACAACTTGTTCACGTATTAACTGATAAAGTCCTTGAGGTAACCGCGCTACAATACCAGCAAAGATAATCATCGAAACACCATTACCGATACCCTTATCAGTAATCTGTTCACCCATCCAAGTGAGCAGCATTGAACCACCGGTCATAATAATTCCTAGAGTAATGAAAGTTTGGACACTAGGTTTAGAAACCAAACCCATTCCACTAAGGGCATTAAAACCAGCGGTAATTCCGATTGATTGCACAAATGCTAAAACAATTGTCAAATAACGAGTAACTTGATTTAATTTTCTGCGACCAACTTCACCTTGTTTGCTCCACTCAACAAACTTAGGAACAATGTCAGTTTGCAGAAGTTGAATAACGATTTGGGCAGTAATATAAGGGGAAACCCCCATCGAAAAAATAGAGTAGTTAGCCAAACCGCCACCACTAACAGTATCTAGTAATGGAATTAAACCTGTAGAACTAAGTTTTTCCATTGCAGAAATATTAATACCTGGAACTGCAATCTGTGCTCCCAAACGATAAATAGCCAAAATAAATAATGTGAAAAAGATTTTCTTTCTTATTTCTTTAACCTTGAGAGCATTCCTCAGTGTTCCTAGCATTAAATCACCTCGATTGTTCCACCCGCAGCTTCAACGGCTTCTTTAGCAGCCTTTGATACTTTATTTACTTTAACAGTCAATTTCTTCTTTAATTCACCATTAGCTAACAACTTAATACCGGACAGTTCTTTTTTAATAACACCGGCTTCCAACAAAACCCGTGCATTAACTTCACTGCCGGCACGAAATTGATTTAAATCATCAAGGTTAATAATAGCATATTCTCTACGATTAATGTTATTAAAACCTCTCTTAGGCATACGCCGGAATAAAGGCATTTGTCCACCTTCAAAACCAAGACGAGTTTTACCACCACTACGTGCTAATTGGCCTTTTTGTCCACGACCAGCAGTTTTGCCATAACCAGATGAAGTACCACGACCAACGCGTTTACGGGAACGACGAGATCCAGGACTTGTTTGTAATTCATGCAATTTCACTTTCAGGGCACCTCCTCTTTGTCTTATTTTACTTCCTCAACATCAACTAAATGAGCAATCTTCAAAACAGCACCACGAATGGCCGCGTTATCCTGCTTAACAACAGAACTATTTATCCGGCCAAGGCCCAATTCTTTAGCAACTTTACGTTGAGCGGGAATTCGGTGTGCAACACTACGCTTTAAAGTGATTTTAATTTTATTAGCCATTGTACACTCTCCTAACCTTGTAAATCTTCTATTGAAATACCGCGTAAAGCAGCAATTTCTTGTGATGTTTTCAATTTTGATAAACCATCAATTGTAGCACGAATCATATTAATTGGTGTATTACGGCCTAAAGATTTAGTCGTAATATCATCAATTCCGGCTAATTCCATTACGGCACGTACAGAATCACCAGCAGCAATTCCAGAACCAGCAACAGCCGGTTTTAACAGCACACGGCCAGCTCCAAATTCACCAATGATTTCATGAGGAATAGTTGTACCGACTTTCGGTACTTCAATTAAATTCTTTTGCGCATTGTCAACACCCTTGCGGATAGCTTCCGGAACTTCTTGAGCTTTACCTGTTCCTAAGCCAACATGACCATTTTTATCACCTACCACAACAATAGCAGCAAAGCGCATGCGGCGACCACCCTTAACAACTTTAGTGATACGATTAATAGCCACTAAACGGTCTTCCAATTCTAATTGAGATGGATCTACAAAAGCCATAAGTTTTATTCCTCCTTTCTAAAATTTTAATCCATTTTCCCGAGCAGATTCAGCTAGGGCTTGAACACGCCCTTGATAAATATAACCGCCCCGATCAAAAATAACATTTTCTTTACCAGCAGCAATTGCTCTTTGCGCAATCATTTTGCCCACTGCACTGGCTTGTTCAGTCTTATTAGTAGCAGTAATTTCTTTATCCAATGTTGAGGCACTTGCAAGCGTGACACCCGCTACGTCATCAATTACTTGAGCGTAGATGTTTTTATTAGAACGAAAGACATTTAAGCGTGGGCGCTCAGCAGTACCAGAAATTTTATTGCGGACACGTGCATGACGTTTAATCCGGATTTTATTTCTATCTGGTTTTGTAATCACAATTTTCACCTCATAAATTTAATCAGTTAACTGGCTTATTTACCAGTCTTACCTTCTTTACGACGAACATGTTCATCAGCGTATTTAATACCCTTGCCCTTGTAAGGTTCAGGTGGCCGAACATCACGAATTTCAGCAGCAAATTGACCAACTGCTTGCTTGCTGATACCACTAACATTAATTTCTGTATTGGAAGGTACATCAACGTCAATGTTATCTGGAGTAGTTATTTCCACAGGGTTAGAGTAACCAACATTTAAAATTAAGGTAGTACCCTTCTTTTGGGCACGATAACCAACTCCGACTAATTCCAAAATCTTTTTAAAGCCAGTAGTAACGCCGACGACCATGTTATTCACATTAGCTCTTGTAGTTCCATGAATAGCTTTATCGTTGTCGTTATCACGTTCAAATTTCAATTGATTACTGTCTTGTGTAATCTTAATTTTAGGACTAACCTGTCTTGTTAATTCACCTTTGGGACCCTTAACTGTCACATTATGATTATCTTCATCTACTGTAACAGTAACACCCTCAGGTAAATCAATAAGTTTATTTCCGATACGACTCATACTAGACGCACCTCCTTATTCATGATTTGAATTACCAAACGTAAGCAATAACTTCGCCGCCAACGTCCTTAGCCCGTGCTTCCTTATCAGTAATTACACCTTCAGAAGTGGAGAGGATGGCGATACCCAAGCCATTTAAGACTTTCGGGACTGCATCAGCCTTAACATAACTACGTAAACCCGGTTTAGAAATTTTCTTCAAGCCTGAGATTACACGTTCGTTATCTTTACTATATTTCAAGTAAATCTTGATCATACCTTGTTTATGATCGTCAATTACTTCATAATCACGAATAAAGCCCTCACGTTTGAGGATTTCTGAAATACTCTTCTTCATGTTAGAAGCTGGAACTTCAACTGAAGCATGACGTACCATATTCGCATTGCGAATCCTAGTTAAATAATCCGCAATTGGATCTGTCATAGACATTTGCTGACCTCCTATTTAAAATTTTTACCAGCTAGCTTTTCTCATACCAGGGATTTGACCCTTATGTGCTAATTCACGAAGGCAAATACGGCAAAGTCTAAACTCACGATAAACTGAACGGGGACGACCGCAGCGTTCACAACGTGTGTAAGCTTGAGATGAAAACTTTGCTGGACGATGATTGCGAGCAATTTGTGATTTCTTAGCCAATAGCTTGACCTCCTAATTTATTTAGCAAACGGCATTCCAATTTGAGTTAATAATTCTTTAGCTTCTTCATCAGTAGCAGCAGTGGTAACAATAACCACATCAAGACCGCGTACTTTATTAACTTTATCATAATCAATTTCTGGGAAAATCAATTGTTCTTTAATTCCTAAAGTATAGTTGCCCCGACCATCAAATGCACGAGCACTTACACCGTGAAAATCTCTTACTCGAGGTAAGGAAACATTGATTAACTTATCCAAAAAATCATACATCCGCTGACCACGTAAAGTAACTTTAGCACCAATTGCCATTCCTTCACGTAAACGAAAACCGGCAATAGACTTTTTCGCCTTAGTAATTAACGGTTTTTGGCCAGAGATAAGTGTTAATTCTTCAACAGCACTATCTAAATTTTTGGAGTTTGAAACAGCATCCCCAACTCCCATATTCAAAACAATTTTTTCAATATGAGGTACTTGCATAACTGATGAATAGTCAAATTTCTTAACTAAACTAGGAACAATTTCTTTAACATACTTAGTGTGCAAAGCATTATCCATTTTCACTAAGAACCTCCCTTCCTACTTATTTATCTTTATCTTCTGTTTTGGTTGATTTCTTAGTTGCAGCTTCCTCAGCAACACTAACAACTTTAACATTAGATGCATCAAGTGGAGCTTCTACATCTTTAATGCCACCATTAGGTTCTGTTTGGGAAGGTTTTTGATGCTTTTTAATCATATTAACACCCTTAACAGTTACCTTATTGGTTTTAGGGAAAGCTTGAACAACAGTTCCAGTCTTACCCTTGTCTTTTCCCGCAATGACTTGAACATTATCGCCAGTTTTGACAAACACTGTTCGAGCACCTCCTTTTAAGCTTCCAAATTATAATACTTCTGGTGCTAATGAAACAATCTTCATAAAGTTATTATCACGTAACTCCCGTGCTACAGGTCCAAAAATACGTGTACCTTTAGGAGTCTTGTCAGCATTAATAATTACAGCAGCATTATCATCAAATCTAATGTAGGAGCCATCAGGACGATGGGAACGAGCAACTGTACGTACAATAACTGCCTTGACCACGTCACCTTTTTTGACAACGCCACCTGGTGTTGCTTGTTTAACAGTTGCAACAATGATGTCACCAACACTAGCGACCTTGCGACCTGAACCACCTAAGACTTTAATGGTTAAAATTTCTCGTGCTCCTGAGTTATCAGCTACACGAAGACGGGTTTCTTGTTGAATCAAGATTGGATCCTCCTCTCATAGTTTTATGGATAAATAGAGCCTAAACCCTAACACCCTTCTGAACAATTTCTAATAGACGAAACCGTTTCAAACGGGATAACGGACGAGTCTCCATAATTCGAACAATATCGCCAACATTAGCTTCATTTTTATCGTCTTGAGCATAAAATTTCTTGGAGTATCTGAAGCGTTTGCCGTAAACAGGATGTGTCTTGTAAGTTTCTACAGAAACAGTAATAGTTTTATCCATCTTGTCAGAAACTACACGTCCTTGATATACCTTACGATGATTACGAGTATTATCTGTTGTGCTCAATTAGTTTCGCTCCTTTCTTATTTACTCTCTAATTCCTGCTGATGCAATACTGTCTTAATGCGGGCAATATTTTTCCGAACTTTTTTAATTCTTGCAGTATTTTCTAATTGCCCAGTTGCCTGTTGAAAATGAAGATTAAAAAGTTCTTCTTTGTATTGCTTTTCTTTATCATGCATTTGAGCAGTGGTTAATTGTCTAATTTCACTAGTCTTCATCAGATTCGCCACCTACTTCCTCACGCTTAACAAACTTGGTTTTAATCGGTAGTTTGTTGGATGCAAGCCTCAAAGCCTCACGAGCGACTTCTTCGGAAACACCACCAACTTCAAACATGATTTTTTCACGTTTAACGGCAGCAACCCATCCAGCTGGGGCACCTTTACCAGAACCCATCCGGACTCCAACACCTTTAGCAGTATAGGATTTATGAGGAAAAATCTTGATCCAAACTTTACCGCCACGTTTCATATAACGAGTCATCGCAATCCGGGCAGCTTCAATTTGGCGATTAGTAATCCAATGAGATTCCAAGGCTTGTAAGCCGTATTCACCAAAAGTTACTTCACGGCCGCCCTTAGCTGCACCACGCATTTTACCACGAAATTCACGGCGGTGTTTTACACGCTTAGGTACTAACATTGATTAGTTTCCTCCTTTCGCTCCATTATTGTTACGGTGATTATTGACTCTTGGTTTGTCAGGTAAAACTTCTCCACGGTAGATCCAAGTTTTTACACCCAAATTACCATAAGTTGTAGCAGCTTCAACCCACGCATAGTCAATATCAGCACGCAAAGTATGCAACGGAACAGTTCCTTCAGTATGCCATTCTACTCGAGCCATATCCGCACCATTTAAACGACCTGAAACTTGAGTTTTCACACCCTTAGCACCGGCACGCATGGAACGTTGTGTAGCCTGTCTTTGAACCCGACGAAAAGCAATACGAGCCTCTAGTTGTCGAGCCATACTTTCACCGACTAATTTAGCATCTAAATCTGGCTTTTTAATTTCCACAATATTAATGTGAATGTTTTTGCCTGTTAAAGAGTTGATTTCTTTACGTAACTTTTCAACTTCTGATCCGCCTTTACCAATGACCATTCCTGGCTTTGCAGTATGAATTGAGACATTGATTTTTTTGGCTGCACGTTCAATTTCAATTCTGGAAACTGAAGCATTAGCTAATCTTTTTTCAATAAAACGGCGAATTTTGATATCTTCTAGTAAAAATTTTGAAAAATCCTTTTTATCAGCGTACCACTTAGCATCCCAGTCACGAACAATGCCAAGACGAAATCCGATAGGATTAATTTTCTGACCCACGTTTTTCCCTCCTTATAAAATTTATTCTTCTTCTGATACAACAATCGTAATATGGCTGGTACGTTTATTGATTGGTGATGCTGAACCCTTGGCCCGTGGGCGGAAACGTTTCAAGGTTGGTCCTTCATTAACGTAAGCCTCACTGACTACTAAGCTTTGCGAATCCAAATCATAGTTATGTTCAGCATTGGCAATTGCTGATTTTAACACTTTAGCAACAATTGGTGAACCTGAACGCGGTGTAAATTGCAAAATTGCCATAGCTTCAGCAGCACTCTTGCCTTTAATAAGCTCTAGGACAAGGCGAGCCTTACGAGGCGCGATTCGAACTGTCTTAGCAGTAGCTGATGCACTGGTTATTTGTTCTGCCATCGTGTAATCTCTCCTTTCTATGCTCCAGTTTTCTTATCGTCTTTACTGTGACCGTGGAATGTCCTTGTCGGTACAAATTCACCCAATTTATGACCGACCATGTCTTCTTGTATATAAACCGGGACGTGCTTTCTTCCATTGTAAACAGCAATTGTATAACCTACGAAGCTAGGAAAAATAGTAGAACGCCGTGACCAAGTTTTAATGACTGATTTCTTTTCTTGGTCAGCTTGTGCTTCAATCTTTTTCATCAAATGAGCATCAGCAAACGGTCCCTTTTTCAAACTACGACTCATCAGACAACCTCCTTTTTTGTTATCTTTTACAAAAAATTATTTTCTCTTATTCTTACGATGACGTACGATAAACTTCTCAGATTGAGCACGTTTAGAACGGGTCTTCTTACCAAGAGTCTTCTTACCCCAAGGTGACATTGGAGATGGATGTCCGACTGGTGCTTTCCCTTCACCACCACCATGCGGGTGATCATTAGGGTTCATTACGGAACCACGAACGGTAGGACGAATTCCCATCCAACGCTTACGACCAGCTTTACCAATATTAATCAATTCATGTTGTTCATTACCAACTGCTCCAATGCTGGCCCGTGCAGCAGATAAGACCATCCGCACTTCACCAGAAGCCAGGCGCACCAAAGTGTATTTACCATCACGGCCCAAAACTTGAGCAGAGGTTCCAGCTGAACGAACTAATTGTCCACCTTTGCCAGGTTTCATCTCAATATTATGAATAACTGTACCTACAGGAATGTTGGCTAAAGGCAATGCATTGCCGACTTTAATATCAGCATTAACGCCAGATTGAATTTTTTGACCTACTTCTAACCCTTTAGGAGCCAAAATATAAGCCTTAACACCGTCATCATAATGTAATAATGCAATGTTAGCAGAGCGGTTGGGATCATATTCAATTGCCTTAACTGTTGCTACTACATCATCTTTATTACGCTTAAAGTCGATCATACGGTACTTTTGCTTATGACCACCACCACGATGACGAACAGTAATCTGACCATAAGAATTACGTCCAGCAATGCGTTTTTGGGATTCAAGCAAGGTCTTTTCCGGTTTTGTTTTTGTGATTTCAGCAAAATCAGAAGCGGTCATATTCCGACGTCCGTTTGTAGTCGGTTTATATTTAACAATACCCACGCTTTTTTACCTCCTATTTTATTATTCGTTTTCGAAAATCTTTATTTCCTTAGAATCTTCGGTTAATTTAATAATTGCTTTACGTCTTTTATTAGTTTTCCCAACATAGCGTCCTACGCGCTTTTTCTTGGGCTTAACATTCATGATGTTGACTTTTGCTACTTTTACATCAAATAATTCTTCAATAGCTTGGCGAACTTGAATTTTGTTAGCATTAACTGCAACATCAAAAACGTACTTTTTATCATCCATATCTGCAATGGAAGCTTCCGTGATTACAGGACGTAAAATGATATCTTGTGCTGCCATTATCCAAGCGCCTCCTCAATTTTGGCTAATGCTTTTTGAGTAACAATCATTTGTTGATTATTAATTACATCTAAAACATTAACATTTTCTACAGTAATTGCTTTAACTTTATCAATATTACGAGCCGATAAAATTGCATTATCATTACCGGATTCAACAACCACCAAAGTAAGACCCTTGGCTTCTAATTTATCCAATAACTGTTTAAAAGTTTTAGTGCTTGGCTTATCAAAATCCAAACTGTCAACAACGATCATTTCTCGATCAGCAACTTTTTGTGATAAAACAGATTTTAAAGCCAAACGCGCCACTTTACGGGGCAATTTATAAGCATATGATCTTGGTGTTGGTCCAAAAACGACACCACCACCGCGCCATTGTGGAGCTCTAATAGAACCTTGACGCGCACGACCAGTTCCCTTTTGCCGCCATGGTTTACGACCACCGCCACGAACAGCCGAGCGGTTCTTAACTGCATGAGTTCCACGACGTAAAGAGGCTTGTTGCATAATCACCGCATCGGCAACAACATGGTTATTAGGTTCAATCCCAAAGACTTCCGCTTTCACTTCAGTTGTACCATTTTTAGTACCAGTTTGTTGATATACATCTAATTGTGTCATTAACTAATTGCCTCCTTTCCTATTTTTCTGTAGCTTCGGCTTCTTGTGCAGAAGCTGTTGTATCTGAAATTATTGAACCAATATTCTTTTTACCCTTAATACCTTTAAGAGTTGTTTGAATTTTAATTAAAGATTTGTTTGCACCAGGAACATTTCCACGAATCATCAATAGATTGTTTTCGGTATCAACCTTAACAATAACAAGGTTTTGAGTAGTAACTTGGTTGCCACCCATTCTACCAGGCAACATCTTGCCTTTGAAAACGCGATTAATGATTGAACCCATTGAACCTGGGATTCTATGATAGCGAGAACCGTGTGTTTCCGGACCTCGTGATTGTCCAAAACGTTTAATATTGCCTTGGAAACCATGGCCCTTAGTAACTCCCGTTACATCCACTACATCGCCACTGGTAAATGTATCTACTTTTACTTCATCACCGACTTTATAATCACCCAAGTTTACATCACGAAATTCGCGCAGATAATGTTTGGGAGTTGTATCGGCTTTTTTTGCATGACCTTGTTGAGGCTTATTAGTTAGAACTTCACGACGATCTTCAAAGCCTAATTGCACAGCTTCATAACCATCATTTTCTTTAGTTTTAAGCTGCATCACAATATTTGGCGTTGCCTGAATTACAGTTACTGGAATCAGCTCGCCTTTGTCAGTGAACAACTGTGTCATTCCAACTTTTTTGCCAAGAATTCCTTTTCTGGTCATGATTACACCTCCATTAATTGATTTTAATTGTTAATAAAAATTATAATTTGATTTCAATATCAACACCGCTTGGCAGATCTAACTTCATTAATGAATCAACTGTCTTTGGTGATGGATTTATAATGTCAATTAGACGCTTATGGGTCCGGATTTCAAACTGTTCACGTGAATCTTTAAATTTATGTGGTGAACTGATAACTGTGTATAAAGCCCGTTCAGTAGGTAATGGAATTGGTCCAGAAACTTCTGCTCCAGTTCTCTTTACTGTTTCAACAATTTTATCAGCTGATTGATCAATAATCCGATGTTCATAAGCTTTTAAACGAATACGAATCTTTTGACTTGCCATGGAATTCCCTCCTTTTTGCATCTTTTAAGATACCGGCTCTGCGAAAATTACCGACCACCCTGTCGTGGCAAAGCTCCCGGGCGTGTCGCAACCTCTCGCCTCAACACCGTTCACTGCCGTCAGTTTCAGGGCAAACTTCCCCCTCAAAATCCAGCACTCTTACGATAATACACGCTCTAGCTATTAATTTCAAGGTTTTTTCATTAATTTTTTCTAGATAATCTGAGCTCCCAAACTGTTCTTAAAATGCTCTAAAGCCCACTTTTGACCAGCAGGATTAAAGGTGGCTACACAGTCTTGATGAATGACTAATTTATAGTTTAAATTATAAGCATCTATGGCTGTATGCAAGACACAAATGTCAGTACAAACACCAGTTAAATGCAGTGTATCAATGTGCCGTTCCCGTAAAAAATTATCCAAGTTAGTGTTAGCAAAGGCTGAATATCTATTTTTAGGATAATAATAAATATGAGAATTATTCTGATTATTTTTATACCACGACTGTAATTGCCCATAAAATTGGCGACCCCAACTGTTAGCTAAATTATGCGGCGGAAATAATTTAGTTTCAGGATGATAAGGATCATTCTCTTGATGCAGATCAGTTGGCAGTATTACCCAATTTTTTTGACTAAGAAAACTATCAGCTAAGTTAACCAGCAGCTCTGCCAGTTTTTGTGCCGACTCTCCTGCAGTTAAAGCACCTTTATCGGCAACAAAGTCATTGGTATAATCAATAATTAATAATGCTTCTGAATTCATATCTATAACCTTCTTTCTCCATATCTTATCTTAAAATATTTACTAATAAGTATTATTCCTAATAATAGCAAAATAATAACGAAATTTGGTAGCTTTTTCATTCAAAAAAATCTGCCACAAACATAGTTGCAGCAGATTTTTTAAATTTATTTGGCATTACCGCCATTTTTCTTAATAATATCTTCTTGAATACTCTTTGGTGTCTTTTCATAATGATCAAAAGTCATTGTGAATGTACCACGTCCTTGAGTAGCTGAACGTAAAGTAGTAGCATAACCAAACATTTCCGCTAAAGGTACAAAGGAATTGATTAACTGAGCATTCCCACGTTCTTCCATACCTTCAATACGTCCACGACGAGCTGTTACTTGACCCATAACATCACCCAAGTAGTCTTCTGGGGTTACAATTTCTACTTTCATAATTGGCTCTAAAATTACTGCTCCAGCATCTTTAACCGCATTGTGTAAAGCCATGGAAGCAGCAACTTTAAAGGCTGCCTCAGAAGAGTCAACTTCATGATAAGAACCATCATATAATTTAGCCTTAATGTCAATCAACGGATAGCCTGCTAACACACCGTTAGCCATTGCATCCTTAAGTCCAGCTTCAACAGATGGAATATATTCCCGAGGAACTACACCACCAACGATGGCATCTTCAAATTCAAAGCCTTTACCTTCATCGTTAGGTTCAAATTCGATCCAAACATCACCATATTGACCTTTACCACCAGATTGACGCACAAATTTACCTTCTGCCGATGCCTTCTTAGTAAAGGTTTCACGATAAGCAACTTGAGGCTCACCCACACGAGCATCAACTTT
This sequence comes from Bombilactobacillus mellis, assembly GCA_013346905.1. Taxonomy (GTDB): domain Bacteria; phylum Bacillota; class Bacilli; order Lactobacillales; family Lactobacillaceae; genus Bombilactobacillus; species Bombilactobacillus mellis_A. The sequence continues at coordinate 449,405 of JAAEDX010000001.1, read as the reverse complement.
AAATTCACGCCGCATCCGATCAACCATGATATCTAAGTGCAACTCACCCATACCTGCAATTAAAGTTTCACCAGTTTCCGGGTTAGTTTCAGCTTGAAAAGTAGGATCTTCTTCTGCTAATTTTTGCAAAGCAACGTCTAACTTATCACGATCTTCTTTAGATTTAGGTTCAATCGATACTTGAATAACTGGATCAGGAATTTCCATTGATTCCAAAATCAAAGGATGATCAGGATCAGTTAAAGAATCACCGGTAGTAGTGTTCTTTAAGCCGATTGCGGCCGCAATATCACCTGAAAAAACTTCTGGAATTTCTTTACGGTGATTAGAATGCATCTGCAATAAACGACCTACACGTTCACGTTTATCCTTTGTAGCATTTAAAACATAAGAACCGGATTCCAAAGTACCAGTATAAACCCGTAAATAAGTTAAACGACCTACAAAAGGATCAGTAGCGATCTTAAATGCTAAACCTGCAAATGGCTTGCTGTCATCAGCCTTTAATTCTACATCATCACCAGTATCAGGATCTTTAGCATTATAAGGACGAACATCCAAAGGTGATGGTAGATAGTCGACTACGGCATCCATCAACATTTGTACACCCTTATTCTTAAAGGCAGAACCAGCCAAAACTGGAAACAGCTCTAATTTAATTGTTGCCTTACGAATAGCTGCCCGAATTTCATCATTCGAAATTTCTTCACCCTCTAAATACTTGTCCATGATATCATCATCAACATCAGCTAGGGTTTCGATCATTTGGGAACGACGTTTTTCAGCTTCTTCACGGTAATCATCCGGTACATCCACAGTATCCCATTTAGAACCTAATTCATCTTCATCGTAAAGATCGGCTTTCATCTCAATTAAATCAATGACGCCTTCAAAAGAATCTTCCGCACCAATAGGCATTTGAATTGGTAATGGCAAAGCATCTAGACGATCTTTAATAGTCTGTACAGAATAATCAAAATCAGCACCGATTTTATCCATTTTATTAACGAATACAATCCGTGGAACATGATAAGTTGTTGCCTGCCGCCAAACATTTTCTGTTTGTGGCTCAACACCTGATTGACCATCTAAAACAGTGATTGCCCCATCTAAGACCCGCAAAGAACGCTCCACTTCAATAGTAAAGTCTACGTGTCCGGGAGTATCAATAATATTGATACGATGATCTTTCCACTGAGCAGTTGTAGCAGCTGAAGTAATAGTAATACCACGCTCTTGCTCCTGAGCCATCCAGTCCATTTGCGAAGCACCATCATGGGTTTCACCAATTTTATGAATCTTACCAGTATAATACAAAATACGCTCAGTTGTCGTAGTTTTACCGGCATCAATATGGGCCATAATTCCGATATTACGTGTTTTTTCTAAAGGAAATTCACGTTTATTAGCCATTAGATAATAGTACTCCTCTCAAATAATAACTATAAATTACCAGCGATAATGCGCAAAGGCCCGATTAGCATCGGCCATTCTATGCGTGTCTTCACGCTTTTTAACAGCAGCACCAGTATTATTAGCTGCATCCATGATTTCAGCAGCTAAACGTTGCTCCATTGTATGTTCTCCCCGTAAACGAGCATAGCTAACAAGCCAACGGAGACCTAAAGTGGTTCTTCTTTCAGGACGTACTTCAATAGGCACTTGATAGTTAGAACCACCAATTCTACGAGCCTTAACCTCTAAAACCGGCATTACATTTTTCATAGCTTCATCAAAGACATCAACCGGATTATTTCCAGTTTTATCCTTAATAATATCAAAAGCATTATATAAAATTGTTGAAGCTTTTCCACGTTTTCCATCAATCATCAAATGATTAATTAAACGAGTTACAAGTTTTGAATTATAAATTGGATCTGGCAAAACATCACGTTTTGCAACGCTACCTTTTCTTGGCATGTGTATCCTCCTCTAGAATTGGTTTGATTGGATTATTATTTTTTTGGTCTCTTAGCGCCATATTTAGAACGACCCTGCATCCGGCCATCAACACCCGCAGTATCCAAAGCGCCGCGAATAATATGATAACGAACACCAGGCAAGTCTTTTACACGGCCACCACGAATTAAAACAACACTGTGTTCCTGTAAATTATGACCAATGCCAGGAATATAGGCAGTAACTTCAATTAAATTAGATAAACGCACACGCGCATATTTACGTAACGCAGAGTTTGGCTTCTTCGGTGTCATAGTACCCACACGAGTTGCAACTCCCCGTTTTTGTGGTGCTGGATTATCAGTAGCCATCTTTTTCATACTATTATATCCAAAATTTAAAGCTGGCGAATCTGACTTTGAAGTTCTTGATTTACGGCCTTTACGTACCAATTGATTAATTGTTGGCATTCAAAGTTCCTCCTTGATTTTTTAAGTACACACATCCAGGTGGTTCTTTTTTATAGAAAGAAAAATACCACAGATGTGGTTAATCGCTCATTGTGGTAAACATTACCTCTAAAAAGCACAGTTTTCAGACTAACATCACTTATGCTCGTTGTCAACCCCATTTAACTATTAAATAATTAATTATCTAAAGATTTGTTTTTAGGGTAATTACAATATGAGGTGCAAAATGTTTATTTTTAACATATTATTTAGTATTTGCTTAGCTTCTTTTGGAGGTGTGGTCGCCTTAAGAGTGCCTCACCAAGAGTCGATTATTTGAGGACATTCTCACTGTGATTATTGCCAACACCAACTTGCTTGGTATCAAATGCTGCCCATTATCAGCTATTTATGCTTACATGGACGTTGTGCTTATTGTAAACAGCCTATTAAACCAGTTATTTTCCTGATTGAAATTACGGGTTTAATTGCTGGAATCGAAGCTAGCCCCCAGCAACTTGTTAATCCTTATGTGCTCATTATTTTTATTATTACTTTAGCCGTCTGTGCTATTACCGATTGGTATTATTTAGAAATTTGGCCGGTTATTCTATTGCCTAGTTTCATCAGCATTTTATTGGTGGCCTCATTCACTGCCAGGGATGGATGGGAATGGTTGTTCTTTAATCTTACCTTACTAATTCTATACTTTTGCCAACGCCAAAAATTAGGCTGGGGTGATCTTGAGATTCTGGCGCTTATGTCATTGTTTTTAAAATTAAAAATAACTTTAGAAGTTATTATCATCGCCACAAGCTTAATCGTAATTAAAACTATCTTTTCTAAAAAGCGCTTGGATTCACTTAAGGTGGCTATTCCTCTAGTACCATATTTATTAATCGCTCTATTAGTACGTTTAGCCTTTATCTAATACTTTACTTAGACCAGTGGGATGCAATAAAATCTTTTCGACCACCTGCTTCTTCCAAAGCTAAACGCCGAGGATTCTTTTGATAAAATTGCTGATGTTCTTCTTCCGCAGGATAGAAAGCTTGGGCAGCTTCAATCTTTGTTACAATCGGCTCACTGAATCTTCCACTATTTTCTAATGAACGCTTAGATTCTTCAGCAATTTGGCGCTGAGTTTGATCTTTAACAAAAATTACCGGACGATAATTATCTCCTCGATCTTGAAATTGTCCCATAGCATCGGTAGGATCTGTTTGCTGCCAGTAAATTTGGACTAATTCTTTATAAGAAATAATTGTCGGGTCAAAAATTATTTTAACAGCTTCTGTATGTCCGGTTTCATGCCGACAAACTTGTTCATAAGTAGGATTAGGAACAAAACCACCAGTATAACCTGAAATTACTTTTTTTATTCCGGGACGTTCCTCAAACGGCTGTACCATGCACCAAAAGCATCCGCCCGCAAAAATTGCTGTTTCTTCATGTTCGTTCATATTAATTCCTCCTAGATCATTATTATTATAAATCTATTTCTCTAAAATGATATTTTTACGCCTCTAATTTTAATTAATGCTACAATATTTATAATTAAGGAGGCAGGAAAATGTGTACTAGTATTGCTATTGAGGCCGTTAATCATGATATCTTTTGGGGAAGAACTATGGATTTTACTTTTGATCCATTCAAGCCCAGTGCCGACAGCAAAATTACTGCATATCCTCAAGGCTACACATTAAAGGGTTTGCAGCAGGAATGGACCACTAAATATGCTTTTGCTGGTGTGAACGTTAATGATTCTCTCTTCTTTAATGATGGTATTAATAGTGCCGGCATTGTCGGCGATGCCCAATTTTTAGAAGAAGCAAGTTGGGATACTCTTGATAATTTACAACAGCGTTATTTAAAACCCATTATTGGAGAAGAGGTAGTGGCGTATGTTCTCAGTAACTTCGGCAGTATTGCAGAAATTAAAAGTGCTTTTACGCATTTTGGTCAAGTAAAAACTAATTATCCCGATTGGGATGATGCCGATACCGGCATACCCACTCCTATTCCGATGCACTATACTTTTTTTGATGACGCTGGAAATAGTGTCGTTTTAGAACCAGTGAACCAAGGCGCTTTTAAAATTTACGAAAGTATTGGTGTTATGACCAACAGCCCTGAATATCCTTGGCATTTAGACAATTTGCGTAATTATGTTCAATTAACCAATCATAATTTAGGACAACAGCAACTCAATTCCCAATTAAATATTAAACAAATTGAAAGTGGTTCGGGTTTATTAGGCTTGCCTGGAGATTATACTGCTCCGTCTCGTTTTGTAAGAAGTACTTTTCTATCTAATTTTTTGGCTCCTTTTAAGCGTGAACAGGGTATTTACCAATTATATAATGTGTTTAAAGCAGTTACTCTTCCAAAAGGAATTGAACATGTTAATGCTCAAAGTGAAAAATGTGACTACACTGGCTATTGGTCAGGATATGATCTTACCCAAAGAACTTTTTATGTCCAGCCGGAAGATTGTCCAACCTTAACCAAGTTTACTTTAGAAAAAAATATTGATTCTAAAATTACCAAAGCTATTAGCCACGAATTATTAACCAAATAATTATCTTCAAGCTAATTAAAAAGCTCGTTTATCTAAAAAGATAAACGAGCTTTTATTTTATTGTTTTTAATGCTGCTTTTCCTGATAAGCTTTTAACTTCTCTTCAACATCAGCAATACTAATTTTACTATCGGTTGTTTTTGTCAAACTCGGACCTACTTTTTCTGGCTCCATATGCCGATACTTGGCCATCCCTGTCCCTGCAGGAATAATTTTACCAATCATGACATTTTCTTTTAAGCCAACTAAAGGATCATTTTTGCCGCGAATAGAAGCATCAGTTAATACACGTGTTGTTTCTTGGAAAGAAGCAGCCGATAAGAAACTATTAGTTTCCAAAGAAGCCTTGGTAATCCCCAGCAATACCGGTGAACCAGTAGCTGGTAACTTACCATCAATTAAAGCCTCTTTATTCTCATCAGTAAACTGTCCAATATCTACCAATGAACCTGGAAGAATATCAGTATCTCCCGGATCAAGGATTCTAATCTTGCGCAACATTTTGCGAATCATAACTTCGATATGCTTATCACTGATATCTACACCTTGCATCCGATAAACTTTTTGAACTTCCGATAAGAGATAATTTTCAGTGGTTTGCACATTGGTAACTTTAATTAATTGTTTAGGATCAATTGATCCAGCCGTTAATTTACTACCTCTTTGGACTTCATCGCCCTCAGCTACGGCGACGCTAGCAGTATAAGGAACGCTATAAGTTCTAGTATCAGTTTTACCTTCAACTGTAATCTCTCGCGTATGTTCAGCCGGATTTTCATCAACAGCAGTAACTACACCGTCAACCTCAGAAATTGTAGCTAAACCTTTAGGATTACGGGCCTCAAAAATTTCTTCAACACGAGGTAAACCTTGAGTAATATCTTCACCACCAGCAACACCACCGGTATGGAAGTTCCGCATGGTTAATTGCGTACCTGGCTCACCAATCGATTGCGCAGCTACTACACCAACAGCTTCTCCTACTTCTACTTCTTCACCAGTAGCTAGATTACGACCATAACATTTTTGACAGATACCATGACGCGTATTGCAGGTAAAGGCACTTCTAATAGTAACTGTAGTGACACCCGCATCAATAATCTTTTGAGCCCTATCTTCATCTAACAACACATTTTTACCTACCAGCAGTTCATTGGTTTGTGGAGCACGGACCGCTTTTTGCGTATAACGACCTACTAAACGATCATATAACGGCTCAATAACTTCATTACCATCGCAAATCACGCTGACTTCCACTCCACGATCAGTACCACAATCTTCTTCTCGAACAATGACATCTTGTGCCACATCAACTAGACGCCGTGTTAAATAACCTGAGTTAGCAGTCTTCAAAGCCGTATCGGTCATACCTTTTCGAGCACCGTGAGTCGACATGAACATTTCCAAAACTGATAAACCTTCACGGAAATTAGAAGTAACAGGAATTTCCATCATTCCGCCGTTAGGAGCAGCCATTAATCCCCGCATACCTGCTAATTGAGTAAAGTTGGAAATATTTCCCCGAGCTCCAGAATCAGACATCATGGAAATCGGGTTTTTCGGATCAAAACTGTCAACTAGTTGTTGTTGAATTTCATCTTTGGCATCATTCCAAATGCTGATAACTCGATTATGCCGTTCTTCATTGGTAATTAGTCCCCGCCGAAATTGCTTCGAAACAGTAGCTACTTTTTGGTGCGCTGCATCAACAATTTCCTGCTTATCATCCAATTCGGGCACGTCGGCAACCCCAACGGTTAATCCAGAAATAGTACAAATGGTATAGCCTAACTCTTTAATATCATCCAAAAGCTCTGAAGTGCGTTGAACTTTATAAAGTTTAAAGACTTGAGCAATAATATCACTCAGGTAACCCTTTTTAAAAGGAGCAGTTAACGGCATATCTTTGAGACGTTGATGAATATCTTCGCCTTCTTTTAAGAAATACTTTTCAGGCACCTTATTGGTTAAGTTCTCCTGAGTCGGCTCATTTAAAAATGGCATTCCTTTCGGTAAAATGCGATTAAAGACTACTTTACCAACACTGGTAATCATAATCCGATTTTGATTATCGTCAGCCCAATCAAAATCAGTTAATGACTTAGTAGAAAGACCAATCCGCGTATGCCAATGAACGACTCCATTTTGAAAGGCCATTTCGGCTTCATCCATGTCTTTAAAGATCATACCTTCGCCTTCACGGCCACGTTCTTCCAAGGTTAAATAGTAATTACCTAAAACTACATCTTGGGAAGGAGTAACAATGGGTTTGCCATCTTTAGGAGCTAAAATATGATGAGCCGCCAACATTAACATTCGGGCCTCAGCTTGAGCTTCATCAGACAGTGGTACATGGACCGCCATTTGATCACCATCAAAATCCGCATTATAGGCTTCACATGCCAACGGGTGAAGACGAATAGACTTACCATCAACTAAAACTGGTTCAAAAGCCTGAATACCTAACCGGTGCAAAGTTGGTGCCCGGTTTAAAAGCACAGGACGTTCTTTAATTACATCTTCTAAGACATCCCACACAGCATCGTCTTGGCGTTCAATTTTACGTTTAGCATTTTTAATGTTAGAAGCCAATTCCCGTTTTACTAATTCATGCATTACAAATGGTTTGAATAATTCCAGTGCCATTTCACGTGGTAATCCGCATTGATAGAACTTCAAGGTCGGACCCACATCAATAACAGAACGTCCGGAATAATCAACCCGCTTACCTAAAAGGTTCTGACGAAATCTACCCTGCTTACCTTTAAGCATATGAGAAAGCGACTTTAAAGGCCGATTACCAGGTCCGGTAACTGGGCGTCCACGACGACCATTATCAATCAAAGCATCTACTGCTTCTTGCAGCATCCGCTTTTCATTTTGCACAATAATATTAGGTGCATTTAAATCTAACAAACGTTTCAAACGGTTATTACGATTAATAACGCGGCGATATAAATCGTTCAAATCAGAAGTCGCAAAACGTCCGCCTTCCAATTGCACCATCGGCCGCAAATCGGGCGGAATAACTGGAATACAATCCATTACCATCCATTCAGGACGATTACCAGACTTTTTAAAAGCATTTAAAATATCTAATCGACGAATCGCCCGTGTCCGCTTTTGTCCAGTGGCAGTTTTTAAAACTTCTTTTAAATGGGCCACTTCTTTTTCTAGATCAACTGCTTCCAGTAATTCTTTAATTCCTTCAGCACCCATTTTGGCTACAAAAGCATTGCCGTATTCTTCCCGTTTTTGTCGATATTCAGTTTCTGTTAATAATTGCTTATTTTCTAAATCGGTATTTCCCGCTTTAATAACAACATATGCGGCAAAATAAATAATTTCTTCCAAAGCTCGTGGGCTCATATCCAAAACCAAACCCATACGGCTAGGAATACCTTTAAAATACCAAATATGAGTTACAGGAGCTGCCAATTCAATATGCCCCATCCGTTCCCGGCGTACTTTAGACTTGGTAACTTCTACGCCGCAGCGATCACAAACAATCCCTTTATAACGGATTCGCTTATACTTTCCACAAGCACATTCCCAATCTTTGGTGGGTCCAAAAATCCGCTCATCAAAAAGTCCATCGCGTTCAGGCTTTAAAGTCCGGTAATTGATGGTTTCAGGCTTTTTAACTTCACCATAAGACCAGCTGCGAATTTTATCTGGGGATGCCAGACCAATTTGCATACTTTCAAATTTATTGACATCTATCAATGGGCAACCTCCTCTTAATTGTCACTGTCACTATTATCAGAACTCAAACTATTAATTTTATCCATTAAACTATCTAAATTTGGTTGCTGTTCTTCTTTTTTATTTTCTTCATTTTGAGCTTGCTCTTGGGCCCGCTTTTGTTCCTGTTGTTCAGCTAAACGAGACAGTGCGTCAACACCATTACTTGTGCTGTCTTCATCCATATCGCGTAACTCTAACTCATGATGTTCATGATCTAAAATCTTCATATCCAAGCCTAAAGACTCTAATTCCTTAACCAAAACTCTAAAAGATTCAGGTACTCCAGGTTTAGGAATAGTTTGACCTTTAACAATGGCTTCATAGGTATTGACCCGACCAGTAACATCATCAGATTTATAAGTTAAAATTTCCTGCAGGGTATAAGCCGCACCATAAGCTTCCAAAGCCCAAACTTCCATTTCACCAAACCGCTGACCACCAAACTGAGCTTTACCAACTAAAGGCTGTTGTGTAACTAAGGAGTAAGGTCCAATTGAACGGGCATGAATCTTATCATCAACCATGTGCGCTAATTTCATATAGTACATAACACCCACAGCAACCCGATTATGGAAAGGTTCACCAGTACGGCCATCATACAAAATAGTTTTGGCATCAGAAGCCATATTAGCTTCTTTGACAGCAGCCCAGAGGTCATCATCAGTAGCTCCATCAAAAACTGGTGAAGCAATATGAATTCCTAAGGTTCGAGCCGCCATTCCCAAATGCAGTTCCAATACTTGTCCAATGTTCATTCGCGAAGGAACACCCATAGGATTTAATAGAACATCAATTGGCGTACCATCAGGCATATAAGGCATATCTTCTTCCGGTACCACAATGGAAACCGTACCTTTATTACCATGACGACCGGCCATTTTGTCGCCCACCTGAATTTTACGTTTTTGAGCAATATAGACTCTTACCATTGTATTTACACCGGGACTGAGTTCATCGCCAGCTTCCCTGGTAAAAATCTTAACGTCTTGGATAATTCCGCCGCCGCCATGAGGCACACGTAAAGAAGTATCGCGGACTTCGCGCGCTTTTTCACCAAATATTGCATGTAACAGCCGCTCTTCAGCGCTTAATTCGGTAACTCCTTTAGGGGTTACCTTTCCGACTAAGATATCGCCATCCCGCACTTCGGCGCCAATGCGCACAATGCCGCTTTCATCTAAGTCTTTGAGCGCATCTTCACCTACATTAGGAATTTCTCGAGTAATCTCTTCCGGTCCTAATTTGGTATCCCGTGCCTCTGATTCATACTCTTCAATATGAATAGAAGTATAAACATCATCACGAACTAAGCGTTCCGATAAGACAATCGCGTCTTCGTAATTGTACATGTTCCAAGTCATAAATGCGATCAACGGATTTTGCCCTAGTGCTAACTCACCAGATTGCATGGCTGGGCCATCGGCAATAATTTCGCCTTTATCAACATGGTTGCCCTTTTCCACAATTGGCCGTTGATTATAACATTTACCCGCATTGGAACGTTGGAATTTAATCAGGTCATAATTGTCCATCGTTCCATCAGCACGTTCTACTTGAATTTTTTGCGCATCTACATATTTAACAGTTCCGGGATCATGGGCTAATAAGGCGGTCCCTGAATCATGGGCAGCTACATATTCCATGCTCGTTCCTACTAACGGAGAGTGTGGCTTAATTAAAGGTACTGCCTGCCGCTGCATATTAGCTCCCATCAAAGCCCGGTTGGAATCATCATTTTCCAAGAAAGGAATACAAGCACTCGCAACGGAAACTACTTGTTTAGGAGAAACATCCATATAATCAATTTTGTCGGAGGTAGTTTCAATATTATCATCCCGATGACGAGCTAAAATACGTTCCACTGCAAAAGAACCGTCATCATTTAAAGGTGTATTGGCTTGGGCCACAACATAATTATCTTCTTCATCAGCAGTTAAATAATCAATTTTATCAGTAACTTTATGAGTATCCCATGAAACCCGCCGATAAGGAGTTTCAATAAAGCCATACTTATTAACGACCCCATAAGTAGCCAAATTATTAATTAAACCAATATTTGGCCCTTCAGGAGTTTCAATGGGGCACATACGACCATAATGGGTATAGTGAACATCCCGAACCTCATAGCCAGCACGATCACGAGTCAAGCCACCCGGTCCTAAGGCTGACAAACGGCGTTTATGAGTTAACTCACCTAAAGGATTATTTTGATCCATAAACTGGGATAATTGAGAAGATCCAAAGAATTCTTTAATTGCTGCGACAACGGGGCGAATATTAATTAATTGTTGCGGAGTTACAGTTGCCGTGTCTTGAATCGACATCCGCTCACGAACCACTCGTTCCATTCTGGATAAGCCTAAATGAAATTGATTCTGTAACAACTCGCCGACAGAACGAATCCGCCGATTTCCCAAGTGATCAATATCATCGACTGTTCCGATACCTTCTTGCAAGTTAAAGAAGTAATTAATTTCAGCTAAAATATCTGCGGGTGTAATGTGTTTAACTTTTTCATCAATATTATCATTACCAATAACATTGACAACTTTATCTTCGTCTTCTAAAGAATATACTTTAATAATTTGTAATTTGACAGGATCACCCAAGATCCCCTCATCTGAAGGCTGGAAAGTTACCGCCTTAAAATCAGGATTCTTTAAATAAGGTGATAATTTATTTAAGGCTTCACGATCCAATTTGGTATCTTTTTTGAGAATAATCTCACCAGTATCCGGATCAGCTAAGGTTTCAGCTAAAGTTAAGCCCTGTAACCTAGTTTTCAAATTTAATTTCTTATTAACTTTGTAACGCCCAACAGGAGCGGTATCGTAACGTTTGGGGTCAAAAAATCGAGCATACAGTAAAGACCGCGAACTTTCAGCTGTCTTTGGTTCACCAGGACGGAGACGTTCATAAATATCCTTTAAAGCTTCAGTTACTCTTGAGTCAGAAGGATCTTTATGGACATCCTTCTCTATGGTTAAATTCAAAAAGTCGCTATTATTACCAAAAATATCTAAAATCTCGCTGTCAGAACCGAAACCTAAGGCACGAATTAATTCCGTAATCGGTAATTTCCGTGTCCGATCAATTCGAACATACACAATATTCTTGGCATCATTATCAAATTCTAGCCAAGCACCGCGGTTAGGAATAACTGTTGTACCATAAATCATACGGCCGTTTTTATCAGCTTCTGCTGTGTAATAAGCTCCAGGAGAACGTACCAACTGGGAAACTATAACCCGTTCAGCACCATTAATAATAAAAGTACCTTGCTCTGTCATCAATGGAAAATCGCCAAAGAAGACATCCTGTGTCTTAATTTCTCCAGTTTCATGGTTAGTTAAACGTAAAGTTACATGCAATGGTGCAGAATAATTAGCATCATGATTACGTGCTTCACTGACAGTATATTTGGGTTTCAAAAGCTTATAATCAACATAATCCAAGGATAAGGTGCCAGCAAAATCATCAATAGGCATAATATCTTGGAACATTTCCTTTAAGCCTTCATCTAAAAACCAATTATAAGAATTGGTTTGAATGTCAATTAAGTTGGGTAACGGTAAAACCTCTTTAATCCGGGCATAACTCCGTCTTGTCCGATGCTTTCCGTAATTGACATTATGGAAACGAACTTTTTCTTCCGTCAAGCTGTTCACCCTTTCAATAAAATTTGAACACCAAATGTTACAATTTGATTACAAATTAGCAAATGATACTTTTTAAGCAAAAAAAAACCAAAAATAGCTAATTAACTATTTTTGCCTTTTTATAATTCCTTATCGGACAATATTTCGATAAAGAATACGCCTCTCATACCACGCTAACTAATCACAGCAAATGATACAATAAAAGCTAATCTTTGTCAAGATATTATGATTTTACAGTCTCTAAATTGCGAATATTAAATTTTAACTGCTTTTTGGCGACTCCCACGGATAGATTATCTCCCGTCTGCAATTGATAAGATAATAACAAATCACTGATTTTATCTTCTACTTCAACTTGAATAGTCCGTTGCAATGGCCGTGCCCCTAATTGTGGGCTATAACCCTTTTCTACCAAATAATCTAAAGCCCGCGGAGTAATCCGTAATTTAATTTGCTGTTCTCGTAGTCTTTGCACCAGTCCTTGGGACATAATCCGGATAATTTGATGCAGATCCTTTTTCGTTAATTCATGAAATACTAAAATGTCATCAATCCGATTCAAAAATTCTGGGCGGAAAAACTGCTTAGTTTCTGTCAAAATTTGTTGTTTCATATTTTCATATTGATTAGTATTGGTTGCCTCATTAAAACCAACAGTATGAGTGTCTCTTAGTGTTGTTGCACCCAAATTAGAGGTCATAATAATAATGGTGTTTCGAAAATCAACCCGGCGACCTTTAGAATCAGTTAAAAAGCCATCATCCAAAACTTGCAACAGTAAGTTAAACACATCACGATGTGCCTTTTCTACTTCATCTAATAAAATAACTGAGTACGGGTGATTACGCACTTGTTCAGTCAGTTGCCCCCCTTCTTCATAGCCGACATACCCAGGAGCTGAACCAATTAGCCGTGAAGTACTGAATTTTTCCATATATTCGGACATATCAATGCGAATAATATCTGTTTCACTACCGAACATGCTTGCAGCTAAAGCCTTCGCTAATTCTGTTTTACCAACACCAGTCGGTCCCAAAAACATAAATGAGCCAATTGGGCGCCGTGGATCTTTCAAACCGCTCCGTGCCCTTCTAATAGCACGCGCAACTGCACTAATTGCTTCTTCTTGACCAACCACTCTTTGATGCAGCTCTTTTTCTAAGTTCAATAATTTACGTGATTGTTCATCAGTCATTTTAGTTACAGGCACACCGGTCCATTGGGAAACAATCACGGCAATATCACCCGGATCTACCTGCGGCTGCTGCTCAGAAGATTGTGCCTGCTGCTCTTGTTTAGCTAAATTAGCTTTAAGATTCATTTCTTCTTGGCGATACTGTGCTGCCTGTTCAAAGTTTTGCTCTACAATAGCTTGATCTTTAGCCTGTGCAGTAGCATTTAACTGTGCTTCCAACTGATCTAATTTCGTGGGAGAATGTTGTGAACTAGCCTGAATGTGCACCCGTGCACTGGCTTCATCAATTAAATCAATCGCTTTATCAGGCAAAAAACGGTTGGGTAAATATCTCTGCGAGAGTTTAACCGCTGCTTTTAAAGCTGCATCAGTAATTTTTAACTGATGGTGATTTTCATATTGTGCACGTAATCCCTGTAAAATTAATAAACTATCTTCACTGGAAGGTTCATCGACCTGAACTTTCGCAAATCGACGAGCAAAAGCTGCATCTTTTTCAATATATTTTTGATATTCATCCAAAGTCGTAGCACCAATCATTTGTAACTCGCCCCGCGAAAGAGCAGGTTTCAAAATATTGGATGCATCAATAGCTCCTTCTGCACCGCCGGCACCAATCATCGTATGCAATTCGTCAACAAATAAAATTACTTGTCCATCACGATAGATTTCATTAATAATTTTTTTCAAACGATCTTCAAATTCACCACGATATTTAGTTCCCGCTACCAAAGATCCCATGTCCAAAAGCATTAAACGCTTCTCCGTCATTTCTTGAGGGACCTCACCAGCAGCAATTTTTTGGGCCAAACCTTCCACAATAGCGGTTTTACCGACACCTGGCTCACCTAATAAAATGGGATTATTTTTGGTGCGTCGACTTAAAATTTGAATAGTCCGTTTAATTTCCGCATCACGCCCAATAACCGGATCTAGTCGTTGTTCTTGAGCGGACTGAGTTAAATCCCGGGCTAAAGAATCAAGTGTGGGTGTTAAGCTTTTGCCGTTAGCAGACCGTACTTTTGATAAAGACGTGGACTTCTTATTAGAATTCTTAGTGGATAATCCCATTTTTTGTAATAATAATTTTCGCGCTTTAACTATGCTGACACCTAAATTGGCTAAAATACGTGTAGCCAAAATTGTCGGGTCTTGAAGCAACACTAATAAAATATGACTAGTACCAATCTGGGGAGCCTCTAAAATCTTAGCCTGCTGAGCTGCCTCTTCTAAAATTTGGCCTGCTCGCGGCGAATAAGGTAAATAAATCAAGTTTTGTGCTTTAGAATCATCTGTACCATAACCAGTCACAGCTTCAATTTCTTCTTGAATGTCTTCCGCTGATACCGCTAAATCGGTAATCGTCTTTGCCGCAACTCCGGAGCCTTCTTTTGCCAATCCGTAAAGAATGTGCTCACTGCCGACTGTATGATGGCGAAATCTTTTAGCTGCCTGTTGCGCCAACCTCAAAGTTTCCTTAGCACTTGCAGTAAATATCTCATTCATGAACAGCCCTTCTTTCTTGTATGCTTGGAAAGTATACCACAATCAAATTAATTATGATAAATGATGTCCTAGTTAAAATCATCATTGAACAATAACTTCTTTAATATTTGGTAAAAATTATAACAACTAACTGACCTGCTCTTCAAATAATATTTTAGTTATTATTATAAACAAAGACAAACAAAAAGCCCACAAAACAGCTACAAACCGAGGTAATATTTGTGGACAAAATCAGGTTACACAAAAAAATCGGGAAAACAAGATTCGAACTTGCGACCTCTGCGTCCCGAACGCAGCGCTCTACCAAGCTGAGCTATTTCCCGAAATAAAAAGCGGAAGACGGGATTCGAACCCGCGACCCCCACCATGGCAAGGTGATGTTCTACCACTGAACTACTTCCGCAAACTATAAACTTTGACCAATGCACCCAGTAGGAGTCGAACCTACAACCTTCTGATTCGTAGTCAGACACTCTATCCAATTGCGCTATGGGTGCTTATTCATTATAATGCCGAGGACCGGAATCGAACCGGTACGGTAATCACTTACCGCAGGATTTTAAGTCCTGTGCGTCTGCCAGTTCCGCCACCCCGGCAAAATAATGAAAGCGGAAGACGGGATTCGAACCCGCGACCCCCACCATGGCAAGGTGATGTTCTACCACTGAACTACTTCCGCAAAATATAGACCATTTATCAAAATTTTGCTCGTTTAACTTTTGCACATGCAAACAACCATCTGCAAAATGAGTCGCGTGGGGCTCGGACCCACGACCCACGGCTTAAAAGGCCGTTGCTCTACCAACTGAGCTAGCGACTCAACAGCTATCAACTATCTGACAACTGTTATAGTATAACAATTTATCCCACAAAATTCAACCACATTTTAGTTTTTATCCAGATTACTTTTTATGGTCGATCTTCAGGACGCAAAGTAGGGAAAAGAATCACATCACGAATAGAAGGAGCATCTGTCAATAACATAACCAAGCGGTCAATCCCGATTCCTAAACCACCAGTAGGCGGCATACCGTACTCTAAAGCCTCAACGAAATCCTCATCAATACTTTCTGCTTCATCATTTCCCGCAGTTTTTTCGGCAGCTTGGGCTTCAAAACGTTGGCGCTGATCAATAGGATCATTTAATTCTGTGAAAGCATTTGCGTATTCATTTCCCAAAATAAATAATTCAAACCGATCAACAAAGCGGGGATCTTTTTCACTTTTTTTAGCCAAAGGAGATATTTCAATTGGATGACCATAAATAAACGTTGGCTCTTTAATAGTGTCTTCCACAAATTCTTCAAAGAAAGCATTAATAATATGGCCTACTTGCCAATAGTCTTCATAATGGACTTGATGCTCATCTGCCAACTGACGTGCTTTTTCCAGAGTCATTTGCGGCCAAAAATCAACTCCGGTGGTTTCTTTAATTGCATCTACCATATGCATCCGTTTAAATGGTTTAGATAGATCAACGTTTTGCCCTTGGTAAACAACTTGTTGTGTACCTAAAGCAGCTTGAGCCGCATAACGGAAAATACCCTCTGTTTCATCCATTACATCTTCAAAATTAAAATAGGCTGCGTAGGATTCTAATTCTGTAAATTCGGGATTGTGCTTTGTATCAATACCTTCATTTCGAAACACTCTTCCAATTTCATAAACACGTTCCATACCACCAACAATTAATCGTTTTAAATGAAGTTCAAGCGCAATCCGTAAATAGAGATCGACATTTAATGCATTATGATGGGTCATAAAAGGTCTGGCAGCTGCCCCACCCGCTTGATTATGCAGAACCGGGGTCTCCACTTCCAAAAAACCATTTTGGTCCAGATATTTACGCACAGCAGCGATAATTTTGGTCCGTTTAATGAAACGATCAAAACTGTCTTGGTTACTAATTAAATCCAAATAGCGTTGGCGATAACGCTGTTCAACGTTAGTTAAGCCATGATATTTATCCGGTAAAGGCCGCAGTGCTTTAGTCAGCAAAGTTACATGGTTAGCTTTAACAGTCAGCTCTCCCATGTCTGTTTTCATAACTTCGCCTTCGATACCATAAATATCACCTAAATCAGCCTTCTTGAAAAGTTGATAGTTATCATCACCGACAGTATCTTTACGCACATAAATTTGAATTCTTCCAGTACGATCTTTTAAATCGGCAAAACCAACTTTTCCTTTACCCCGTTTAGACATCATTCTGCCCGCAATTTTGACAGATTCATTTTGCCCAGCAATTTCGTCTTTATCTAACTGATCATATTTTTGATGTAATTGCAAAGCTGTAATTGAAGGTTCATAACGATGTCCGAAGGGATCAATTCCTGCTGCTCGTAAATCCTCCATTTTTTGGCGACGCACTCGTAATTGATCATTCATTTCTTCTTCAGTTTTAGCCATTTTATATCTCCCTTACAAATTTATTTAGTAGAAATCGTACTCAGTTTGGTTGCAAAATCATCTAGAAGTTGATTTACTTCTTGTTGCGTTTCAGCCTCATTAACCGCCGCTTTTGTTCGAGCTGAACGAGGAATTCCTTTTAAGTAGTAAGATAGTTGCTGCCTAAATTCCGGCACACCGATTCGTTCTCCTTTGAGCATTACCAGGCGTTCCAATTGCTCTTTAGCAGTTTGAATTTTTTGGATAGGAGTCGGTTCCGGTAATAGTTCACCCGTATCTAAATAATGGGCCATTGCTTTTAACGCCCAAGGATTACCAATAGCTCCGCGCGCTACCATCACGGCATCAGCTCCAACATCTTCAATCATTGTTTTAGCATCTTGCGGTGTACGTACATCACCATTACCCATAAAAGGAATACTTAAGTGCTGTGCTACTTCATGCAGCAGCTCCCAGTCCGCTTGGCCACTGTACATTTGAGCCCGTGTCCGGCCATGCATAGCAATGGCATCAGCTCCACCTTCTTGAGCTGCCAGAGCATTTTCCACGGCTAAAATATGGTCTTGATCCCAGCCGGTACGCATTTTAATAGTCAACGGTTTGTCAATCACTGCCTTGACAGATTTAACCAAGTCATAAATACTATCGGGATCCAAGAGCCAATGTGATCCTGCTCCAGTCTTGACCACTTTTTTTACCGGGCAGCCCATATTAATATCAATTATATCTGCCGCCGTATTTTCTGCCACATACTGAATTGCGGGGACTAATGTTTGTTTCGAACTTCCAAAAACTTGAATACTAATTGGATGTTCTTCTTTATTCACATACAGCATGGATAAAGTTTTTTGATTTTTATATAAAATTCCGCGATCATTAACCATTTCACAAACAACTAAGCCAACTCCGAATTCTTTAGCAGTCATCCGAAAAGAATAATTAGAAATTCCGGCCATAGGTGCTACTACAATTTGGTTAGGTATAGTTACTTTTCCGATTTTCCACTCCATTAATTTCTTCCTTTCTTGTGGAGCTAATTAATTACATAATAGCAAAACAATAGTCTGAGTTGCAATTACTTCTAGCTAATAATTTGATAAATATCATTTAAAAACTGCCCAGTCTTTTTCTTAAAATAACAAACAGTTCTATTAGTTGAAAATAGCTTGAATATTCCTTAGCCAACCTGATAAAAATTAATTTTAGCAAATTTTTTAAAATCTCAGTATAACTGTACGGTTAACTTCAGTAAAGTTTGGCAATCCTCCCCCAAATAATATTAAGCAAAATAAAAAGCTGAGATTGGAGATCCCAGCCTTAATTATTGCAACTCCCACTAATGATAAAAACCAACCATTTACAAATATTTAATCTTTATCATTATTTTCATTATCATCAGAGGTTGTTTGTTGATCATCATTCTTCTGATTTGGATCTGATTGTTGATCAGATTTCTCACTTGGAGTTTCCAATGGCGCCGATGTATCAAAATTATGGCCTTCTTTAGCCTGCTTTTTCTCATCGCGCAATTGAGCAATCTTTTTAGCTTCCTCAAATGTAGAAGCCTTTTCTGAAGGAAATTCTTCCTGATTATTTACCGGCATTTTACCAGTATTATAGAGACTTAGAATTTGTCTTTCATCCAAGGTTTCGTATTTCAACAATGCCTCAGCAATTGCTTTGTGTTGTTCACGATGACTCTGAATAATGTCAATAGCAGTCTTATGCGCCTCATCCAAAATCTTGCGAACTTCATCATCAATAATTGTAGCAGTTTCTTGAGAATAATTAGGCTGCCCGTAAGCACCGACAGGAGCACCGCCTTTTTCCAGCTGGGTCATTCCCAAACGTTCTGACATACCATATTCAGTTACCATGGCCCGAGCAATCTGTGTTGCTTGTTCAAAGTCATTAGAGGCACCTGAAGATTGGCTGTGGAAAATAATTTCTTCAGCTGTTCTTCCGCCCATTAAACCTGCTACTTGCTCCATTAAGTCTTTTTTAGTCAACAAATTTTGATCTTCTTTAGGCAGCATAATTGCATAACCGCCTGCACGCCCCCGCGGAATAATTGTTACTTTCCGAACTACCCGCGAATCACTGAGGACAACCCCAATAATTGCATGGCCAGCTTCATGATAAGCTACCATTTTTCTTTCTTCAGGAGAAATAATACGATCTTTTTTAGCCGGACCGGCAATAACCCGATCTTCGGCCTCATCAATATCGGCTGCATCAATTTTAGTTTTATTTCGTTCAGCAGCTACCAATGCTCCTTCATTGAGCACATTCTCCAAATCGGCACCCACAAATCCCGGGGTTTGCTGAGCGATAACTTTCAAATCAACATCTTCAGCTAAAGGCTTGTTTTTCGCATGCACCCGTAAAATAGCCTCCCGGCCTTTGACGTCGGGTTGGCCGACAAGAATTTTACGGTCAAATCTGCCTGGACGCAGCAAAGCTGGATCTAAGACATCCGAACGGTTAGTAGCAGCAATAACAATGATTCCTTCTTTGCCAGTAAAACCATCCATTTCTACCAACAATTGATTAAGGGTTTGCTCACGTTCATCATTACCGCCGCCAGTCTTGCCATTACCACGCTGACGACCGATAGCATCAATTTCATCAATAAAAATAATCGCCGGAGCATTCTTTTTAGCGTTAGTAAATAAATCACGAACCCTGGAAGCTCCAACCCCCACGAACATTTCCACAAAATCCGATCCGGAAATTGAATAAAATGGTACTTTGGCTTCTCCAGCAACTGCTCGTGCTAATAAAGTTTTACCAGTTCCCGGAGGTCCTTCTAAAAGCACGCCTGAAGGTATCCGCGCTCCCAACGCTAAATATTTACGAGGATCTCTCAAAAAATCTACAACTTCGACTAATTCTTGTTTTTCTTCTTCGGCACCTGCAACATCAGAAAAACGAACTTTATTTTTCTTAGGATCTACCGGCTTAGTTTGGGATTTGCCAAAACTCATAATTTTCCCGGCACCGCCGCCGCCTTGACCAGCTTGACTCATCATGAAATATAAGAAGAAGAAAAATATCAAAAACGGAACAACGGTGATGGCTAAATTCAGCCACATTCCATTTTGAGATTCCTCATGAGTATTCATTTGGGTTTTAGTTTTCTGAGCTGCTTGACTGATTTGATTGAGGGAAGCATCATTCGGTAAAACTGTTGCAGAGAATTGCTTGGAACTACTGTTTTGCCCAGAATTTTTACCAAAAAGGCTTAAATTATTATTAGACGACTTTTGCTTTTCGGCCTTTTTTAAAGTTCCACTGACTTTATAGACACCATTTGAAGGTTGTAATGAGAATTTTTCTACTTTATTATCACGTAACTGCGTGATAAATTCATTAGAGGTTAAATTTTCTGTTGCTGAGGAACCTTGGCCCCCAACAAACCAACTGGTTGCTAAAATTAATAATATAAAAATAATGATATAAAACAGACTGTTATTCCGCAGTCCATTTCGATTATTTTTCAATCTGGTTTTCCTCCACGCACATGACTTAGTCTATGTTAATACATTAACACAATAATTTAATTGCTTCTATAAATAAACTTCGGGTTTCAAGACCCCAATATAAGGTAAATTACGATAACAATCTTGATAATCCATGCCGTAACCGACAATAAATTTATCCGGGCAACTAAGGCCCACATAATCGGCCTTTACACTCTGATTACGATGGGCAGGTTTATCAACAAGCGAAACAATTTTAACAGATTTGGCTTTGCGGGAAGCAAATAAATCTCCCAAAGCCTTTAAGGTATTGCCCGTATCAATAATATCTTCAACAAAAATGACATCTCTACCAGCTACAGAAACATCTAAATCCTTAACAATTTTGACATCTCCTGAAGAAGTTGTGCCGCCATGATAACTAGAAACATCCATAAAGTCAATTTCTACACTCTCAGGAATTTGCCTAATTAAATCGGTTAAAAATAAAATTGCTCCCTTCAAAACACAAACCAACAAGGGATTTTTGCCTTGATAATCATGAGCTATTTGTTGCCCTAAACGTTGATTAGCAGCAGCAATTTCCTCGGGTGTAAATAATACTTCTTGAATATCTTGATTCATACTCATTTTTATTCTCCTATAATTATTTCAAATAAATATGGCGTTGGACTAACTTGATAGCGATAAACTCCAGGAATCCAAACAATTTTTCCATCAAAAACCAATACCCATAATTGCTCACGCTGATCTTGTGGAATTTTTTGATCAATTAACCTTTTTTTTAATTTCTGATAATGACCGTCAAATAATCGCACTTGATCCCCAGATTGGCGGGTACGCAGAACAATTTTACGTGGCAAATGGTCAAAGTAAAAGGAAGATGCACTCCTTTGAGTAGACTGTTTTATTGTAATCTTTTGTTGCTCATTTGCCAATATTGGCTGGTCTAATTTTAAGAATAATTCTTTAGAAGAATTAAAAGGCAAGCGCTGCGGCTGAATAACCAGCCGCTGATAAAATTTATCTAGTCCCCAACCCTTGGCTACATCTAAATGACCTTGAGGTTTTGCCAAGAGCTGCTGTAATTGCAGTAATTGTTGCTGATTTAATTCTAAATTTAAATTTAAATGAATAAAATTCTGCAGAAATAAAGCTATCATTGAAGGTGGTAATTTTTGTAAACCTAGTAAATTTACTTGCCAGCCTTGCGCTTGCGACTGAACTACTTGCTGCACCAAGTTTTGAAAATAAGCTTGTACAAATTTTTGTAAAGTTTGCTGCTGTTCGACAAAAGCCGCAACGTGCTGATTTAAATGAGGATTTTCTGCTTGTAATAAAGGAACCACCTCATTGCGGAGACGATTGCGCATTGTAATATCTTGAAAATTACTCTCATCAACAGCAAATTTAATATGCCGTCTTTGCAAATAATCCATTAATTCTGACTTGGAAAAATTTAATAACGGCCTTATTAGCTGACCCTGGGCAAACGAACGCTGCGGCAAAATGCCGCCACTTTCCCAAAAACTGCCACTACGAATGAGTTTCATTAAGACTGTTTCTACCTGATCATCATTTTGATGGGCAGTTACCAATTTATTCAAATGGTATTGTTGCATCAATTCTGCAAAAAAATTATAGCGAAATATTCGGGCCTGCACTTCCATCGCCTTTAGATTAGAACTATGCTGCCACACAGTAGTATGAAAAGGCACCTGCTGTTGAGCACAAAAGCGGCGCACTAATTCTACTTCTTGTGAACTATGTGCGCGTAAATCAAAATCAACAGTGGCTACTTCCACATGGGCCTTTAAGGCTGCTGGAAGTTTTAATAATAAAGCTAATAAAGCTAAAGAGTCGCTTCCTCCCGAAACCGCTACTAATAAACGATCTTGAGCGTTAAAAAAAGGTTTGTTTTTGATTTGTTGAATAAATTTTAATTCAGTTTGATCCATTTTTAATAAAAAAGTCCGAGGACTAGCTCGAACTTAACCTCGGCGGCCACCACGACCGCCGCGTTTTCCTTCAGTATTTTTTTTCAAAGTGGATAAGCGATCTTGGCTCTCTTTCATAAAGTCGGCCAATAAATCATCAAATCCCTCACTACTGGTTTTTTTCGCAGTTGGTTTGTCATGATGATAAGTCTTTTTACCCGCTTTTGAAGGTTGCGGAGATTGTGCTTGCTTAATTGATAAAGCTATTTTGCCATGATTATCGCCCACCACAACAGCAGTTACAATATCTCCCACGCTCAATTTGTCATGGATATCTTTAACATAGTCATTAGAAATCTGGCTAATATGCACCAGACCACTTTGACCATTACCAATATCAACAAAAGCCCCGAAATCTTTTATTCCGGTAACTTTACCTGTTACTTTTGTTCCTACTGATACGGTCATATCTTTTTCCTTACTCCTTAAAAATTAAGATTTTTATTAGCTTCATTGGGAATATTATAAATTATCTCACCATCATGTGAATAGTTAAAACGATACCGAATCAAATTATCTAAGTATTCCGCATCATACAATTGACGGACCTGATTAGACAAATCACGATATTGGCTACGGACCCGCTGCAATTTGTGCTGCTGTTGGACCCACTGCACCTGGGTTTGCGCCTTAGTTTGATGGCTTTGATATAGCTGACTACTAAAAGCCGTTACTATTACAAACATCACCAGCGACAAGGCTGTTACCCGACGGCGATGGATTCGTTTTACCCGTAGTTTAAACCTTTTTTCAGCAGATAAATCACTATTACTCAAATTAATTGGGCGAATATTGTGTGAACGTTGTGTTTGTGGCAAAATAACCCCCCCAAAAAAGCCTCTAAACTGAGTATAACAACATCAATATTGACTGTCTAGAATTTATTACAGGTTTTTGCGGTTATTTTGCAAGTATTTTATAAAGATCAGTAGCCGCATTTTTTTTTACATTTTCTGCTATCTGTAAAACTTCTACTGCCACAATTTTATCACCGTAGTGGATCGTGATTTTATCACCAACATTAACTGCCGTGGAAGATTTTGCCGGTCGGTCATTGATTTCAATTCGACCCTTATCGGCAATTTCTTTAGCAAGAGTTCGCCTTTTAACCAATCGCGAAATTTTTAAATATTTATCTAAGCGCATGTTTTTCTCCTAATTTTTGTAAAATTCGTTGACCACCAGGTAACATTTTCCATTCTTGCCCCGTTAATAATTGCCAACGATAACTTAAGACTACCACTAAAATCACCGAACAAATAATTATTACACTAACTTCCCATAAAGCACTTAGCCGCGAGAGCGGTTCGAAAAAGCGCCAAAAAACACTCATGATTTTAACAAAGATAAATAATAGCAGCATCACTAGACTCAGTTTAAGCAGAAAGTGTTTTTTAAATAATCCCTGGCTCAAACTCTGATCAGAATTAAAATATAATAACACCGCCAATATAATACTAGCCAACAAAGTAGCGCTACTGGCACCTAAAATTCCCAGCGGTGGAATTAAAAGACAATTCAATAACCATTTACTAATTACAGCTAAAAGTAATGCCAGCCAATTTTGCTGCTGCTGATGTTGTGCCTGCATCAGTGTGTTAATCACAATCGCATAGGCAATAAAGAAGGCTGCTAAAACATATACGGCCAAACTCCAACTTTGTTGGGCATCTTTAAAAAATAACGTATTAATTTGTGGCATTAAAGCTGCCATCCCCACCGCACAACTAGCCGCTAACACTAAAGCCACATGTAAAGTAATATTCTTTAGCTCTGCTTGTTTGTCTTGAGCCGATCGGCTTAATTGCGGCAAAATAGTAGTTGCCAAAGATACTGCTAGCACAATAGCTAACTGGGCCAAAGGTTGAGCTCGATCATAAATACCCTTTAATTCTTGCGCATGTTGATAAAAGGCAGCTTGCAAGGCCTTAAAAACGGTAAAAGAGTCAATAGCCTGAAATAAAACTAAGACCCCACTAAATAAGCTCAATAACAGGCCTTCAGATAAAAAGCGCCGCAATAAATGACTGTTACCGGCTTTTCTTAATTGCGGCTGCGGCTTGACTGAGATAGGCAAATGAAAACCTAAAAGTATTATTATCGCCCCCGCAGCACCAATTGCAGCTCCAGCATGAGCCCAAGTTCCCATTAGATAATCGTGAGAACTTAGACAGATTGCCGCTATAATTATTATCAATACTCGAATAATTTGTTCGCTCACCTGCGAGATCGCAGTAGGGAGCATCTGTAAATCACTCTGATAAATTCCCCGCAATACAGCTTCTAGAGGCGCCAATAAATAAAACCAAGATAACACTGCAACTAAGGGCGTTAAAGACGGATCTCCCATCCCTGAAGCAATCTGTGGCGCAGCTAACTTTAACAACAGAGCTCCTACAATTCCTAATACAAGGGCTCCTTGAAGTAAGTGTCGCTGATTTTGCGCCTGATTTACTTTATCTTCTGCCAAAACCTGGGAGACAAACATTGGTAACCCGGTTAGAGCAACAGCAGTGCAGAGACCGTATAAAGGATAAACCTGCTGATAAATAAAAAAACCACGGTTACCAACCAAATTCTGTAAAGGTATCCGATAAAAGGCACTCAAAATCTTGGTTATTAATGAAGAAATAGTTAAAACCCAAGTTTCTGCAAAAAATAGTGACATTCCTTTATTTTTCATAATTTTTATTTAGCAACTGGCTGAGCAGCTTGGGCCCAGCGTTGCAACAAAGTTTGTAATTGCTTTAAATAATCCGAATGATGCTCGGTATTTAAAGAAACTGTAAAATATTCATGTTCAAAGTTAACTTGCGCTTTCATAGAGCTCAGAGCTAAATCCTGAAAAATCTTCTCACCATTTAAATACTTATCCGCCTCCACACCAAAAGTAATCATTATTTGCTGAGATTGTTGCTTAATTTTGGTAATTAAAGCTTGATCCGCCAGTAATTTTAACTGGGTAGCTTTTAATAAATTAGCCACCTCAAGCGGATACTGTCCAAAACGATCCTTAAACTCTTGCTTTAAATCAGTTAACTCAGCTTCACTTTTAGCTTGACGCAGACGCTTATACATTTCAATTTTTTGCCGTTCATCACTAATATAACTAGTAGGTATATAAGCTTCTAAATCTAATTGAATTTGGGCATCTGTACGCGGATGTTGGCGATTTTTACCTTGTTTTTTAGCCACTGCTTCTGCCAGCATTTGTGTATACAAATCATAGCCAACGGAATCAATGAAGCCATGCTGCTGTTTACCTAATAAGTTCCCTGCACCACGAATTGCTAAATCCCGCATCGCGATTTTAAAACCTGAACCAAGTTCAGTAAAATTCTTAACCGCTTCTAAACGTTTTTCTCCAACTTCACTTAAAGTTTTATCTTTTTGATACATAAAATAAGCATAAGCTACACGACTGGAACGCCCAACTCGGCCGCGTAATTGATAAAGCTGTGACAAACCATAACGATCAGCATTTTCTACAATTAGGGTATTAGTATTAGAAATATCAACTCCAGTTTCGATAATGGTGGTTGTTACTAAAACATCATAATCTCCATTTAGAAAATCACTCATAACTCCCTCTAACTGAGCCTGAGTCATTTTCCCATGCGCTATTGCTACATGCGCATCCGGAACCAAAGTTGCTAACAAACTGGCAGTTTGTTCAATATCTTCAACCCGATTATGCAAATAAAAGACTTGCCCATTACGATTTAGTTCCCGTTCAATAGCACTTCTAATGACATCATAATTTTGCTCCATTACAAAAGTTTGAATCGGATAACGATTAGGAGGAGCAGTTTCAATTACGGACAAGTCACGAACGCCCATCATCGACATATTTAAGGTTCGCGGAATTGGCGTAGCAGTTAAAGTTAGAACATCAATTTGTGATTTCATTTGTTTTAAGCGCTCTTTATGCTTAACCCCAAAACGCTGTTCTTCATCAATAATTAAGAAGCCTAAATCTAAAAATTGCACATCTTTAGATAAAATCCGATGTGTCCCTACGACCATATCAATAGTTCCGTCGGCTAATCCGGCCTTAATTTCACTTTGCTGTGAAGGTGTTTGAAAACGGGTCAAGATAGCAGTTTTAATCGGAAAATCAGCAAAACGCTCCTGCATTGTTTGATAATGCTGCTGAGCTAAAATTGTGGTCGGAACTAAAAAGGCCACTTGTTTACCGTCATTAATAGCTTTAAAAGCTGCTCTTAACGCCACTTCAGTTTTACCAAAACCAACATCGCCCACTAATAAACGGTCCATTGGATGTGGACTTTCCATATCGCGCTTGACCTCGGCAATACTGCGTAACTGATCGGGCGTTTCAACATATGGAAATTGAGCATCAAATTGCTTCTGTAAATCATCATCCGCAGAAAAAGCATAACCCTTTTCTGCTTCACGCTGAGCATACAAATCAATTAAGTCATCAGCAATATCTTCAATATTTTTTTGAACACGTTGTTTAGTCTTATGCCATTCGGTACCGCCTAACTTATTTAATTTAGGAGCTTTGCCCTGAGCCGAAACATATTTTTGAACCATATCCAGTTGTGTAACTGGAATAAACAATTGTCCCTGATCGCGATATTCAATCGTAATATAATCTTGATGCTTGCCGTCAACTTCTAAGGTCTGAATACCTAAAAATTTACCAATACCATGGTTGACATGGACTACATAGTCTCCGGGTTTAAGATCAGTATAACTTTTTAAACGTTCGGCATTGCTCATCGTTGTCCGCGAGCGTCGCCGCTTAGGCTGCTTATTAAATAATTCTTTTTCAGTGATCACTACAATTCGTTCATCAGCCAACTCAAAACCCGTGTGTAATCCGCCCACAACCAGCTGTGTTTGAGCCGGTTTAATATTATTAATAGCACTCACATCCGCAGTAATTCCAAAATCTGTTAAAGTTTGCTGCATTTTTTGCAAACGGGCAGAAGAACTGATTAAAAGAATAACGGTGGCTGCTTGTTTTTGCCATCTTTCAATCTCGGCTTTTAACAAAGGTAAATTACTAAAAAACTGCTGAATAGAGCGACTGGTAACATTAAGCAATTGTTCTAAGCGAAGATGTCCACGACTCCGCGGGAACAGCGACAAAAAAATCTCTCCCTGCAAAATAGTCGTGACCGCTTGCTTAAAAGTCCAGCGAAATTTTAAGTCCGGCAATAATTTACCAGTTTCAAATTGGCCACTAAACCAAGCAGTGTTTTCTTCATTATTAGTTCGATCTTGTTCTTGAATCCGCTCATAATCATCAAAAATGACTAAACTTTGCGAAACTAAATAATCGGTTATTTTAGCTGGTTGAGTATATAAAAAATCAATATATTCGCCTAAGTTATCTACTCGCTCACCTGCCAGCAAAGCCTCAATATCACTTTGATAATTAGTCTGTAAAGTCTTGATTATTTGCTGATCTTTAACTTTTTTAACATGCTGGGCGAGGACTCTTTTTAATTGTCGGCCCACTTCCTGCAAACGATTAGAGTCAACAATTTGATCACTGGCCGGACTCAATAAAACTTGCTGGTATTGGGTTTGACTTCGTTGCGTTTCAGGATTAAAACTATGAATTGTGTCAATCTCATCACCAAAAAATTCTATACGCCAAGGCTTTTCCTCCGTCAGGGGAAAAATATCAAAAATATCGCCCCGAATGGCATATTCCCCGGGACTAGAGACTAAAGAATCCCGATGATAACCCATTGTTAAGAGTTTTTCCGGTAATTTAGTTAAATCAAAATTGTCGCCTACCTGTAACTTTAAATGATTTTCGGCAAAATCTGCAGGTGTCGGTAAAACATATTCCAATCCCGCAATGGAAGTTACTACAATTCCGGTTTTTTTAGCCTGCAAAAAATCTAAAGTCTTCAAGCGCTGACTTAAGGATTCCGGGGAACTAACCGCAATCTGGGTTGCAATCGATGATTCCAACAAAAAAACCTGTACTTGTTCGTCGGGCAGTAATTGGCTGAGATCATCCGCTAATTGACTGGCATGATATGAATCCGGCTCAACGACTAAAAGCGACTGCGCTGTTTTTCTTAACAAATGAGCTAAAAAGAGCGTTTTTGCCGACCCGGTCAATCCCGTTAACATTTGCTGCGATTGCGGTTTCAAATTTTCAATAAATGTCTCTAATTGTTTATTTTGATTAAAACAATCAATTAATTGCAATTTTTCCTCCTCATTAATTGAATTGATTCATAGATTGGGCAAAGTCATCATACTGAATCCAATTTTCAACAGCAGCGGCAGCCTGTTCAATTCCATTTAAAGCCTGAGCTTCCAGCTGCTTATCAAAGGGAGTCAGGACCCAATCAACGACGTGCTGGCGATCAGGATGTCCAATACCAATTTTAACTCTTTTAAAAGTATTACTGCCGATTGCAGCAATGATGCTTTTAATTCCATTATGACCCCCAGCTGATCCTTTAGCACGTAAACGGACTTTGCCAACAGGTAAGTCCAAATCATCCTGAATAATTAAGATTTCTGAAGGCAAAATTTGATAATACCCCATCAGCATTTTAACCGCATATCCGGAATTATTCATAAAAGTTAAAGGCTTAACTAGATAAATGGTTTCTCCTTGATATTTAAATCTGACATCCAGTGCTGAAAACTCATTTTTAGTTAATTGGACTTGATAATCTGCTGCTAATTTGTCAATGGTCATAAAACCCATATTATGTTTAGTTTTAGTATAGTTGGAGCCCGGATTACCTAAACCAAAAATTGCTTTCATTTTTTATCATCCTATTTCTTTTAAGATCTAAAGTTGTCATTAAGCCACAACACAAAAACTGCCGGCTCTAAATTCTTCCCCCGTTGCTTTTTTCTTAAAAGCAGCCCAGGGAAGACGGCAACCGGAAATAATTCTATTTTATACTAATTTACAATAAATGCTTGATGATTATAACATAAATCCCCATCATCCAAGAAATTTAAGCAAGAATAAACCCCTGATTTCATAAAAAATAATTGAGATTTTCGAAAAATAAAATCGTTTTCAAAAAAATAATCCATTAAATTCATGTTAGAATAGTACGTGAATTAATTGTTTATTGAATTTTGAAGGGAGACATATTGATGTCTAGTATTACTGATAAAAATCATACGAAAGTTATTTTAGTCGGTGATGGAGCTGTAGGTTCAACTTTTGCTTACGCTATGACTTTGCAAGGAATCGCTAATGAGATTGGTATTGTTGATGTGGTTAAAGATAAAACCCGTGGCGACGCTTTGGATTTATCCGACGCTACTCCTTTTAGCGCACCAACTCATATTTATTCTACCGATTATAGTGATGCTAAAGATGCTGATATTGTAGTTATTACTGCTGGTGCACCTCAAAAACCTGGTGAAACTCGTTTAGACTTAGTCAACAAAAACTTAAATATCTTAAAATCAATTGTGGAGCCAGTTGTTGCTTCCGGCTTTAACGGCATCTTTTTAGTAGTTGCCAATCCTGTTGATATCTTAACTTATGGTACTTGGAAACTTTCTGGTTTTCCTAAAGAACGGGTTATCGGTTCTGGTACTTCTTTAGACACTGCGCGCTTACAAAAATTTGTCGGTCAAGAATTAAATCTGGATCCGCGCTCTATCCATGGCTACATGTTAGGTGAACACGGAGATAGCGAGTTTGCTGCTTGGTCACACTTAACCATTGGTGGCCTTACCATGGCAGAAATTCAAAAAAATCATCCAGAACTTACTGATGAAAAATTACAAGAAATCAATGATACTGTGGTGCATGCCGCTTATGAAATTATTAACACTAAAGGGGCAACTTTCTATGGTGTAGGTACAGCAGCGGCTACTATCTGCAAAGCCTTGTTGCGCGACGAAAATACTATTTTACCTTTATCTGTTTACATGGATGGTCAATATGGCGTCAAAGATCTCTATATCAGTTCGCCAACCGTAGTTAACCGTAATGGTGTCCGTCAGATTTTAGAAGTTCCGCTGAATGACTCTGAAAAAGAAAAAATGGCTAATTCCGCAGCTCAACTGGAAAAAGTCGCTCATGACGGTTTCAAAGCTACCGGTATTGAATAATTTAATTTTTTATTAATAACTGTAAAAAACCTATAATTGTCAGTTACTGATTGAAACTGATAATTAGGGTTTTTTTTTATTTGCTAAAATCGACATAATTGGAGCAGTTAGTTTCATTTAATCTTTCTGAAGGCTTATCTCATGGAAACTCATTTTTATGTTATAATATAACGTAACTAAAATGGGAGCAGTTCAAGAAACTTTCTTATTTATTCACACCAGAACAACCCCTTGTTTTTCACTAAACTGATTAAGTGAGGTAAAATCAATGTTAATCAAATCTTTAGTAATGAAAAAACGTTTTTTAACCACGGTTCAAGAATCTGTAACCTTGCAGCAGGCTTTAGATATTTTGGAGGACACCGGCTTTCGCTGCGTACCTATCCTTGATGAAACGGGAACTATTTTCCGGGGCAATATTTATAAAATGCATATTTACCGTCATAAATCACGCGGTGGTGACTTAAATTTGCCAGTTACTTATCTTTTAAAAAATGCAACTAAGACTATCCCTATTAATGCTCCTTTTTTTAAAGTCTTCTTCAATATTAAAGATTTACCTTATATTGCGGTTTTAGATGAAAATAGTCACTTTTACGGGATTTTGACCCATACTAAGTTATTGAACATGTTATCAGAGGCTTGGAATGTCCACACTGGTAGTTATGTATTAACTGTCATCTCTTCTGGACAAAGAGGCGAACTGGCTGAAATGTCCAACATCATCAGCAAAGAAGTTAGTATCGCGGGCTGTTTGACTTTAGATGCCCGGAAGAATGCTTTAGTCAGACGTAACTTATTCACTTTACAACCGAATGTCACGGTTGAACAATTACAAAAAATAATTGCTGAACTGGAAGAAAATAATTATCGTGTTTCAGAAGTTGATGATCTCCAAAAACAAAGCATTTTAGAAAATATTCCTGAAGCCAAGTAAAAATACTAAAATCGAGGTAGCCAATTACAAGCTACCTCGATTTTTTATAATTATCCGCTTTATTTTTAATATTTATGAACACCAATAACTCACAAAAGCAGTAATCATTATAAATGAATACTGACTTTTAAGGCTTTATCAACGGCTGCCATTTTTTCCGCTGATAATGTAGTAACCTTTTCTTTTAAACGCTGTTTATCAATTGTACGAATTTGTTCTGTCAAAATGACAGAATCCTTGCTAAAACCATCAGCAGTAGTGATCCCTACATGTGTCGGCATCTTCGGTTTTTGAATACGTCCAGTGATAGCAGCCACAATTGTTGTTGGACTATATTTGTTACCGATATTATTTTGAATGACTAATACGGGACGCATACCGCCTTGTTCAGACCCCACTACAGGTGATAAATCAGCATAGAATACATCGCCGCGTTTAATTAAAGTAACCACAGCTTTTTTTGTCAGCCTCCTGTTCACAAATTGAAAAAGCGTCGCACATTTCTTCGTTAATATCTGCCATATATAAATAACCATGGATTAATTGAGCTGCAAAACTACTTTCACTCTGAAAAAAATTTAACAGAGCCACATCAATCACCCAATTAACATCACAAGCATTCTCATCACTATACTTCTGTAACCGATCTAAAACGTCAGCGTCTAGTCGAACTGAAACATCTTTTTGAACTT
This sequence comes from Bombilactobacillus mellis, assembly GCA_013346905.1. GTDB lineage: Bacteria > Bacillota > Bacilli > Lactobacillales > Lactobacillaceae > Bombilactobacillus > Bombilactobacillus mellis_A. The sequence continues at coordinate 416,764 of JAAEDX010000001.1, read as the reverse complement.
CGGCCATGGCTAATACCTCCTCCTGGTAGTCTCACCATTAATATAACATCAAAGAGGAGTTAATTCACGTATTTTCGGGGAATTCGATCAGATAAATTGCAAAGGATTTCATAGTTAATAGTATGAGCATATTCTGCCGCTGTTTCAGCGCTCAGATTTATTTTTTGATCGGTACCAATTAAAGTAACTTTTGTTCCTAATGGATAAAACTTAGGTACTTTAATCATTATCTGATCCATACAAACCCGACCGACAATCGGACAAAGCTCTCCAGCTACAGAAACATAACTGCCGCCCATCCGTCGCAGCCAACCATCCGCATAGCCCAAAGGTAAAGTGGCAATAATTTCTGATTGCGCTGACGTATAAGTAGCTCCGTAACTTATTTTTTGTCCGGGTGCAACTTGCTTAATATGCACAATTTCTGTTTGCAAAGATAAAGCAGGCTGCAATTTGTAAGGTGACGCAATGGCTTTTCCCGAAGGATTAAGACCATACAGCGCAATACCTAAACGAATCATATTATATTGACAATCTAAATGCCATAAAGAAGTAGCCGAATTAGCACAATGAATATATTTAAATTTAATAGGCAAATTAGCAGTCAAGTGCTTAAAATTTTCTACCTGAAACCGGAAGTATTGCGTATCCACCTCGTCAGCAGTAGCAAAGTGCGTAAAAATTCCTTCAGGAAGCAATTGAGGATGTTGCTGGATAAAATCACAAGCTTGAAGTACTTCTGCTCTTTTTGTCAAACCAATTCGTCCCATACCAGTATCTAAAGCCAGATGAACCTTCAGCGGTTGTTTCAAAACAACGGCTGCATCCTCAAGCCATTTCAAAGTAGCAACAGTTAGCGAAATATCAGCTTGAGCAGCTATTTTCGCCTGTTGTACTGGCGTTATTCCTAAAACCAAAATGGGCTCTTGTAAGCCCGCCTGTCGCAACTCCAAAGCTTCATCCAAAGTAGCGACGCAAAATCCATCCACTCCCATTTGAATTAAGGTTGTGGCTACTATTACAGCACCATGCCCATAGGCATTAGCTTTTACTACCGCAAAAATGTTGGTTTGCCGATTTAGTAATTGTTTTTCGTGCTGAAAATTATTTCTTAGGGCCTGACGGTCAACTATTATTTGCGTAGATCGGTGAATTGCTGGTTTCATAGTTAATTTACTCTTTTCTCTAAAATAACCTCAGTAAATACATAATCAACAGTATGAGAAATCGAAATCCAGACTTTACCTGGGTAAATTTGTTGTTCAACATAGGGCCGACCATGCTGATCATTTAAAATTGACAAATCCTGAAAACTGATCGCGCCAATCCCTGTTCCCCAAGCCTTACTAAAAGATTCTTTGGCAGAAAAACGCCCAGCTAAAAATTCTTGTCGCCTTCTAGCAGTATATTGACGATAAATTGCCAATTCCGCGGGAGTTAAAATCCGTGTAACAAAACCGGCAGTTTGTTGACTAGCTCGCCAAACACGGGCAATTTCGGTAATGTCGATTCCTATTCCTTGAATCATCTTCTTACCTCAAACAAAAACGCCGTTGAAATCTGACAAATTCAACTACGTTAATCCATATTATCACTTTAACCTTGAGTACGAATATTATAACTGTGACGCTTATTTTGTCGATGATTAAAATGATTTTGATCGTGCCGAGAGCGTCCCCGACGATTTTCAAAATGATAGTCCCGATGGCCGGAACGCCGACTACGATAGCGATTGCCGCTGCGGTTATCATGTGAACGGCGACTAGGTAACGGACGTTCAGGTGTAATCTTTACAGGGATAGCTTCCGGATCTTTACTCAGATTCTTCAACAATAACTGCGCTAAAGTTAAAGGATCATATTCATCCAACAGCTCTTGAGCCGCATTCGCAAATTTATCTAATTTATCATTTTCTACTTGCCGAGTTATTTCCAGCTTAGCAGTATCAATTTGTCCTGCTAAAGCTTCCGCATCAGTTGGAGGTTTTAACGGCAACATCCGCACATTAGTTAATTGTTCAATCGAACGCAAATAGCTCATTTCATTAGGCGCTACAAAAGTTACAGAAACTCCCGAACGGCCAGCTCTTCCTGTTCGGCCAATTCGATGCACATAACTATCAGGATCTTGAGGAATATCATAATTATAAACATGACTCACACCCGAAATATCTAATCCGCGCGCAGCCACATCGGTAGCAACTAAATAGTTGAGCTTTTCTGCCTTAAATTGTCGTAAAACACTCATCCGCTTTTGCTGAGATAAGTCCCCATGTATGCCTTCAGCATTATATCCGCGAGCTTTTAAGCCCCGTGTTAATTCATCAACTCGTCTTTTAGTTCTTCCAAAGATCAAGGCCAACTCCGGCTTTTGCACATCAAACAGCCGGGTCATAATATTAAATTTTTCATATTCTTTAGAACGAACCATATATTGCTCAATCTTATCAGCCGTTAATTCTTTAGATTTAATTTTAACAATCTGCGGCTGTTGCATAAACTTTTCGGCAATTCTCATAATTGGTTTGGGCATGGTAGCAGAATAAAGTAAAGTTTGATGTTGTGAAGGGACATTTTCCAAAATATTTTCAATATCTTCGACAAAGCCCATATCTAACATTTCATCAGCTTCATCTAAAACTACCCGTTGCACTGCTTCCAATTTCAAAGTGTGACGCTTTAAATGATCTAATAAGCGGCCAGGTGTTCCTACAACTACTTGCGGGTGTTCCCGTAGTTGCTTAATCTGCCGGCGAATATCAGAACCACCATAAACGGCGATCACCTTGGCGTGGCGATATTTGCCTAAACGCTGTAATTCTTCTTGAGTTTGAACCGCCAGTTCGCGGGTGGGAGAAATAATTAACGCTTGAATGTGCGGATTTTGTACATCTATTTCCTGCAGAATCGGTAGTCCAAAAGAAGCTGTTTTACCCGTACCAGTTTGCGCTTGGCCAATAACATCAACTCCGGAAAGTACTAACGGAATTGTCTGGGCTTGAATGGGAGTAGCTTCATTAAAGCCGGCTTCAGCAATAGCTGAGAGTAAGCTGTCATCTAAATTAAGTTCATTAAATTTCAAAAATATCCTCCTAGATTTTGTGAAAGTTTATCACAAAACCGGTGTTCATCCTTGAAACTCTAACCGTCTTGTAATTCACTATATTTTTTTCAGAAACTTTCACCAGTTAGTAACTTTAACATTTTTTAAAGCTAAGATAAAGTAAAAAATATTATTTTTAGATCGAAGTGGCAGATTTATAATGGCGTACCAATTTCTTTCTGAACTCTTCCAAGAAGAAGACTGGAATTGGAATACAAATTAAAAAGAGCCATTCTTCAGCATTTAAAGGACCCGTTTGAAAAACATCCTGTAACAGCGGGACATACATTAAAACAATTAAAATCAAAAATTCGGCAAAAATACCAATATTAATTTTATGATTACTAAAGACACCTAAATTCCAAACTGAAGCATTCTGTGTACGGCAATTTAAAACATTAGCCATTTGACAAAAGACCACCGCTGCCAAAGTCATAGTAGTTGCTTCAATATAAGGTTCACCGCTGGCTGCTAAAGGGACCTGCGGCCAACCAAAGGTATGATTAACAAAGAAATAACCGGTCGTGGAAACAACTGAACCAATTAGACCATACCACCCAAAAGCGCGCCAAAGAACATTTTTAGTTAATAAATGGGCCTGACGTGAACGTGGCGGCAGTTTCATAATCCCCGGCTCTGCACTTTCAGCCCCTAATCCCAAGGCCGGCAGCATATCTGTACCTAAATCAATGGTTAAAATTTGCATTACTGTTAAGGGCAGTGGTATTGCCCCTTTACTTAGTAAAAAGAGCACTGAAGGGATCGCTTCTGCTACATTAGAATTCAAAATATAGGTCAGAAATTTTTGAATATTATTATAAACTGTTCGGCCTTCTTCGATCGCGGCTACAATAGAGGCAAAATTATCGTCAGTTAAAATCATATCAGCCGCATCTTTAGCTACATCAGTGCCGGTTACTCCCATTGCCACACCAATATTAGCCTTCTTTAAGGCGGGCGCATCATTAACACCGTCACCAGTAGATGCCACAATTTCTCCCATATCCTGTAAAGTAGAGACTATTTTATATTTCTGCTCCGGTGCCACTCGGGCAAAAATAAGTTCTTCTTTAAAGGCTGCCTTTAAATCTTGTGTACTCATTGTTTTTAACTGGGTCCCAGTAATTACCCGGACATTGGGATTAGAAACAATCCTAATTTGTGCAGCAATACTTCTGGCGACAACCGGACTATCACCAGTAACCATAATAATTCTAATATTAGCATCATGACATTTTTTAACCGCGGCAAAAATCTCTGGGCGTGCCGGATCAGCCATTGCTGCTTGTCCTAATAAAATTAAATTCTGTTCCACTGCTGAAATATCCCAACTGCCTAAATCAGATGGCACATCTTGGGACGCTACGTCCCGATAGGCTACTGCTAGTGTACGCAAACCGGCTTTGGCATAGTCACTTTCTGCTTTTTGCGCCCGTTGAAGATCCTGCGCAGTTATTGAACGTATTCCGTCATGATCCATAATTTGACTACAACAATTTAAAGTATCACCTAAAGAACCTTTGACACAAATTCGCACAGACCCATCAGGCAAACGATTAATTGTACTCATGCGCTTGCGTTCCGAATCAAAGGTTAATTCTTTCAGGCGGGGATACTGTTTTTCCACATTATCTGCCAGTACTCCCGCTTTTTGGGCCATTACAATCATGGCTGCTTCAGTTGGAGTCCCAAGTAATTTAGGCTTTTCTCCTTCTTTTTGAGGTGGTTCAATTCTAGTATCATTATCCAAAGTTGCAACTTCTAGAAAACGTTGCAGTTCCGGTTGTTGTTTTAATTCTACCGGATGTCCCCGAAATTTAATATCACCATTAGCCAGATAACCTTTACCGGTCACTAAAAATTCGCGAAAAGGCAACCAAATATGATTTACAGTCATTTGATTTTGGGTCAAAGTTCCCGTTTTGTCTGAACAAATAACGGTAGTTTCACCCAAAGTCTCCACTGAATTCAATTCTTTAACTAAAGCATGTTTTTTAGCCATCCGCGTTACTCCTTGAGCTAGAGAAAGCGTAACTGTGGGCAATAAGCCTTCCGGAATGAAGGCCACGATCATTCCTAAAGCAAAAATAAATGCTTTTGCCCAAGGATAATGAACTACCGAGACAGCTAAGAGAAAAAAGGCGAGACCGATAATAATCGCCAAAATTGATAATTGGCGGGTCAATTGATTGAGTTCTTGGGTCAGTGGACTATCAGCTTGTTCTTGAGTTTGGGTTAAAGAAGCAATTTTTCCAAATTCAGTATCCATGCCGGTAGCTAAAGCAACCGCCACTCCAGTTCCAGCACCAACACTGGTTCCAGCATACAACAAATTAGCTTCCGCAAATTCTCCTTCTCCCGGAGCATATTGGACTTGCTTACTTTCCGGGACTGATTCCCCAGTTAAAGCCGATTGATCTACTTGAAGCGAATTGGCTTCCAGCAGCATCGCATCCGCTGAAATAGCATCACCCGCTTGTAAAACAAAAACATCGCCGGGCACTAAATTTTCAACATTAATTTGGACTAATTTTTGATCACGGTAAACCCGCACATACGAGGGTAGCATTTTCATCAAAGAATCAGTTGCTTTTTGTGCCGTATGTTCCTGCCAATAAGAAAATATTCCATTAATGACATTGACTGCCCAAATGGCAATCCCTAATTCCGGCATTCCAGCAATGATAGCGATTACACCACCGACCCATAATAAAATAGCCATTAAACTCGTAAAATTTTTCAAAAAAACTTTAAGTTGTGATTTTTTGGCATTTTTACTAATTTTGTTAGGTCCGTATTTCGCCAAACGTTTTTGCGCGACACTGCTACTCAGACCTTTCTGGGAAGTTTGCATCTTTGCTAAAACTTGAGTAATAGGTCGCTGAGCCAAAGCTCGTGTCTGTTGTACATTAGCCAAAGTTGACATCTCCTTTAAATTTCCCCCTTATCTTAAACCATAGCAGACGATTTTTCATGCCTAATTGCGATTTAATTAAAAATATTTATATAAATAAAGTAAGTTAAAAATTTAAAAGAGAAATCAAGTTGGTTTATGGCAAAAGTGCGGCCAAAACTTGATCTAAATGTAACCCATTGCTGGCTTTTAATAGCACCATATCGTCAGCTTTTAGGTCTTTTTTTAAGGCAGCAATCAATAAATCCATTTGACCTAATTGATAATAATAAACCGGTAAGCTATGTTTTAAAGCCGTCTGCAAAGATTTCATTAAATCGCCATAAAGATAAACTGCAGCGATCTGATCAGGATTAATGGCTTGAGCAACTTGGGCATGCATACTGGCCGCCCGCTCACCTAGTTCCAACATATCTCCTAATACTAACAAACGGCGCCCAGCAGCTGGTACACGACTAAAGTTTTTAATAACATCAATCATGGCAGTCGGATTCGCATTATAAACATCACTCAAAATTTGTGCTCCATTAGCAGCTTTAAGCCATTGAGTGCGATTTTTAGTAGGTTGAAAGTGGGCCAAAGCCTGCTGCATTTTTGGCAATTCGACTCCTAAACGAGCTCCCACTGAAAGAGCCGCCAAAGCATTATCCACATTGTAATCACCTAACATCGGAATCAAAAATTGCTGCTGTGGCCATTTATTAGTCATAAAAGTAGTTTGTTCTTTAGTAGGCACAATCTGGCTGGCCCTTAAATCATTAGAAGATTGCCGGCCAAAAGTAAGTTTTTCTTGGGTTAAATTTTGTGCTCTTTGCCGTAAGAGTGGCTCATCACCATTATAAATAAAGGTTCCTGTCGGTTTTAAAAATTGAGTGATTTCCATTTTGGCATCTGCAATTTTAGCCCGCGTACCAAAAAATTCAATATGAGCTTCACCAATCATAGTAATCACCGCAATATCAGGATCCACCAAAGACGACAAGGCCGCTAATTCTCCCGTATGATCCATTCCCATTTCGACCACTAAAACCTCTGTGGATTGTTCCATCGATAAAATAGTGATAGGAACGCCAATTTCATTATTATGGTTGGCTTGAGTTTTAACAACTTGATATTTTTCTGCCAAAATGGCAGCAGTCATATCTTTAGTGGTCGTTTTGCCGTTACTTCCGGTTATTGCTACTACCAGTGGATTTATTTTTTTTAAATAATAATGACTTAATTGCTGTAAAGCTTCGAGCGTATCAGTAACAGGTAAATAATTATGCTCCCCGGCAGGTAAAGGATGATCCTTCTGCCAGAGGGTGGCACTAGCACCATTTTCAAAAGCAGCTACGACAAAGTCATGCCCATCACGCGCAGCAACTAGCGGTACAAATAAGGATCCCGGCTGTGCTTGGCGACTATCAAAAACTACTTGAGTAATAGTCGTTTCAGTTAATCCTTGCATTTCAATGTGCAAAGCGTGTGCAATTTCAGTTAATTTCATCTGCATAATATTACTCCTAAAAATACTTTTATTTCAGCATACTAAAAAAAAACTTGTAATGATAGTGCTATAATGTTTTTTAATACTTTAAAAAGGTAAGTGGTCAATTAGTGCAAACAACAGATAATTATTGGCGTCGCAACATGTATGTCCTGGCTTTCGGCAATTTTATTGCTGGAATCGGATTTAGTATGGTAACACCTTTTTTACCGTTGTATATCAACACTTTAGGAAAATTTAGTAATCAACAAACCTCAATGTGGTCAGGAATAGCTTTATCCGTAACTTTTATTATCTCAGCTATTATTTCCCCTTTTTGGGGTAAGTTAGCCGATCAAAAAGGACGCAAGTTAATCATTTTACGCGCATCCTTAGGCATGGGGATTGTCATTGGAGCTATGTCTTTAGTCACTAATGTTTATCAATTAGTTTTTTTGCGGGGATTACAAGGCATTTTTGCCGGCTATATCAGTAATTCCAACACTCTGATTGCCACCTCAGCTCCGCATAAACATGTTGGTAAAGCCTTGGGTACTCTAACTACTGGGACTGTTTCTGGTTCTCTGTTAGGACCGTTAGTGGGAGGAGCTGTGGCCCAAGTTTGGGGCTATCGACTTCCATTTTTGATTACTGGTTGTTTATTGCTGGCAGCATTTTTTCTGTGTCTTTTTTTCGTACAGGAAAAATTCACCCCAGTTTCCAAAGGAAAAATCCCTTCTCTACGGGAGGTTATGCAAAAATTAAGTAATCCGCAAGTAGTGATTGGAATGTTTGTCACCACCCTTATTATTCAAACAGCCAATAATTCTATTAATCCAATTATCAGTCTTTATGTCAAGCAGCTGATGCATAATTCAGGCCAAGTAGCTTTGATCAGTGGTATTGTTACCGCAATGCCTGGTATTCCGGCGGCTTTACTGTCTTCCAAGTTTGGTGATTTAGGTGATCGCATTGGTACCAAAAAAGTCTTATTAGCTGGATTAATTTTATCTACACTGGTTTATGTTCCCCAAGCGGCTGTTAATCAAGTTTGGCAGCTAATTATTTTACGATTTATTGTGGGTATTGCAGATGCTGCTTTATTGCCGCAAGTCCAAACAATTTTAGCTAAAGACAGCCCTCATGAAGTTTCCGGCAGAATTTTTGGTTATAATCAAAGTTTCCAATATATTGGTAATTGCGCTGGACCTTTATTAGGCTCCACAATTTCCGGTAGTTTTAGTTATAGTGCAGTCTTTTTATCAACAGCTTTGTTAGAGTTTATTAATTTAATCTGGGTTTATGGTACTACCAAAAAAGGCCAAAATTAGAATTAACAACAACTGGTTTGCCAATTAATTTATAGACTTGCATTAATAGTTGCCAGAAGAAAAGGACTTTAGATCATGATATCTAAAGTCCTTTTTCATGTGCAAATAAATATTAGCTTGCACAACAACCACTACTTATTGGTAAAACCGTACTTCTTGTTGAAACGATCAATCCGGCCGTCAGCCTGAGTAAACTTCTGCTTACCAGTATAGAAAGGATGTGAATCAGAAGTAATTTCTACTCGAATTAAAGGATAGTCTTGACCCTCATAATCAGTAGTTTCATTAGAAGTAGCAGTTGAGCCTGCTAAAAATTTCTTGCCGGTTGCTGAATCCATAAATACAACTTGATGATAATCTGGATGAATTTCTTTCTTCATTTTAAAATACACTCCTCGCCCTAAATTATCTGCTAATCTAGAGATTAAATTTACTGACATTATGACATGATAACACGAAATATGCCTACTTGCAATTAACTTTAAAATGACTCTTTGCCAAAATAGCTGACATCGGCTTGTAAAGCATGTAATTTATCAATAATGCAATCATAACCGCGCATAATATTCTCAGCCTGATTTATTACTGTGGTTCCCTTTGCCATTAAAGCAGCAATTAATAATGAAGCCCCGCCACGAATTTCCTCAGCAGTAACTTCAGTCCCAGTTAATTGTTTAGTAGGATCAACAACAATTTGCCCATCTAGAACCTTAATTGCAGCCCCCATTTTTATTAATTCCGGGATATGACGGGTTCTTTTGGGATAAATTGCATCGACAATGATACTGCGACTGTCCGCTAAGAGCATTAAAGGTGTTAAAGGTTGCTGCAAATCAGTAGCAAATCCGGGATAAGGACTGGTTTTAACTTTAACCCCGGATAATTGGCTATTCGGATAAACAAAAATACTGTCTTCGCGAACATCTAAATTAACGCCCATTTCCTGAATCTTAGCCAAAAAAGCATCTAAATGCTCAGCAATAATATTTTTTACCAAAATTCCATCGCCAACCGAGGCTGCCAAGGATAAATACGTGCCGGCTTCTATTCGATCAGGAATAATCATATGCGAATTAGTCGAAACCAGATGCGGAACTCCGACAATTCGAATCGTTTGAGTACCGACACCTCTGATCTTAGCTCCCATATTGTTTAAAAAAGTCGCTAAGTCAATAATTTCCGGTTCTTTGGCTGCATTTTCAATAATTGTAGTTCCTTGAGCTCTTACAGCTGCCAAAATAATATTAATAGTTGCACCGACCGAAACCATATCCAAAAACACGCGATTGCCGTGTAATCCATGGGGAGCTTCAATCACAATTGAATTATCATGTTGTTTAACTTGTGCTCCTAGTGCTTTAAAACCTTTAATATGCTGGTCAATCGGCCGAGGGCCAATATCATCTCCACCGGGAAAACCTACAACAGCCTTGCCAAAACGCCCTAATAGTGATCCCATGAAATAATAAGATGCCCGTAAACTAGTTACTTTTCCATGTGGAAGAGGCACTAATTTAATATCAGTCGGATCAATCTTTAGAACATGATCATGAAAGCTAGATTTCACATTCATATCGGCCAACATATCCATTAAGTTATAAACATCTTTAATCTGCGGCACGGAATCAAGTACGACGGGAGTATCTGACAAAATGGCTGCCGGGATAATAGCCACGGTACTGTTTTTTGCACCACCAATTGTAACAGAACCAGATAGCCTTTTTCCCCCGTTAATAACCATTTTTGCCATGTTTTCTCTCAATCCTTCTTAATTGCTAATACTCTTAAAATAATAATATAAAATTTAACTAAAGTACACTAATATTAGATATCACTTTCACTTAATCCACAAGCAGCCCCAATAAATTGCTTATAAATCGGTTCCGGATGAGTTGGACGCGATAAAAATTCCGGATGGTATTGAACGCCAACAAAGAACTTGTTTTGCGGAATTTCAATGACTTCGACTAAATGGTTGTCTGGTGATACTCCCGAAAAGACTAAACCATGTTTACCCAAAACCTCCCGAAATTCATTATTGAATTCATAGCGGTGACGATGACGTTCTTGGATTACACTTTGATTATTGTAAGCATTTCCGGCTACACTACCAGGTTTTAATTTGCACGGATAAGCACCTAAACGCAAAGTGCCGCCGCGATTTTCAATGTCACGTTGATCAGCCATCAGATCAATTACTCGATGTGGCGCTTTAGTATCCATTTCGGCGGTGGTAGCATCACTAATACCGGCTACATCACGGGCAAATTCTAGACAGGCCATCTGCATTCCTAAACAAATTCCTAAATACGGAACATCGTTTTCCCGGGCATATTTCACTGTTTGAATCATACCTTCTAAGCCGCGCCGACCAAAGCCGCCAGGTATAATAATACCATCAATATCACGCATTTTATCGGCTACATTAGCAGCGGTAATTTCTTCAGAGCTGAAACGTTTGATTTTAACATCAGTATTATAAGCATAACCAGCATGCCTTAAAGCTTCATTAACGGAAATATAGGCATCTTTTAATTCAATATATTTACCCACCAAAGCAATAGTCGTTTGATGCTTCAAATGCAAAACACGCTGTTCCAGCCGTTTCCAATTCTGCATATCTGCAGGTGGCGTTTGCAGATGCAGATAATCACACACAATTTGATCCATACCCTGTTTTTGCAAGTTCAAAGGCACAGAATATAAAGTGGGAACATCTAAAGATTCAATAACTGCTTCGGGGTCGACATCACAAAAAGAAGCAATCTTATCACGCATGGCTTGAGAGATAGGTTGCTCTGTTCGAACAACTAAAATATTGGGCTGGATTCCTACTCCTCTGAGCTCCTTAACACTATGCTGAGTCGGCTTAGTTTTCATTTCTCCGGCGGCTTTTAAATAAGGAATCAGTGTCGTATGGATATAAATCACATTTTCAGTACCCACTTCGGCTTTCATTTGCCGTAATGCTTCCAAATACGGTAAGGATTCGATATCACCAACAGTTCCGCCAACTTCAGTAATAATCACATCAGAATCAGTAGTAGTAGCCGCCCGCATAATTTTTTCTTTGATCATGTTTGTAATATGCGGTATTACTTGAACGGTTGATCCATTATAATCTCCTCTGCGTTCACGTTGAATAACTTCGGAATAGATTTTACCGGTAGTAACATTAGAATATTTATTCAAATCAATATCAATAAAACGTTCATAATGCCCTAAATCTAAATCAGCTTCCGTTCCATCGTTAGTGACAAAGACTTCTCCATGTTGGTAAGGACTCATAGTTCCCGGATCAACATTAATATAAGGGTCAAATTTTTGTAGGGTAACCTTCAGGCCACGATTCTTTAACAAGCGGCCTAAAGAAGCTGCAACAATCCCCTTGCCCAAAGAGGAAACAACTCCGCCGGTCACAAAAACATACTTAGTCATGTATATATCTCCTTTATATTAAATTTACTAGGTGGTCTTTTGTGGGTTAATTTCTACAAATGAAAAAAGGCCTCCATTCAACATATCTAGAATAGAGAGCCTGCTCAACGCACTATAAAGCGCCCAAATAGCATTATAAAGACAAATGTTAGCAGCGTCAAATTTTTTTGCACAAATAATTAATTATTATCATCCTCATCATCAGTGTCATCAGCATCAGAAAATTCGCTTAAATCGCCCTCAATACCATCGTCTAAACCATCATCTGGCAGGGTATTATCATCCGCATCAAAATCGAGATCAGAGCTGGAGAATTTGGAAAGATCCGGAATATGCTCATCATCGTCGCTATCATCGTCTAATACGTCGGAACTGTCATCATCATAGTCAATAACATCTTCATCGTCATCGTCTTCATCATCATCTAAAAAGGCGTTAACTCTTTTAATTTTTGGTGTTTTAACATCTTCGGCATCTTCGGGATGATTGACTTCTTCATCAACGGAATCATAAGGATACCAGGTTCTTAAGCCCCATACATTTTCTCCTAAAGAAATAAAGTCGCCGTCATCATTTAAGTCAGTATAAAATTGCGGCAAATGTTCTCTAATTTCTTGATCAGTTTTATCCAAATATTGTTGAATTTCATTAACGATATCAGCAAAGGCCATTGCTGCACCCTTATTTTCCAAAATAGCCCGTGCTACTTCAATCATTGACAAATCACTTTTGTTTTCGCCTGCAAATTGCTTAAGTTCCAAAGCCAACTCTGTCCACGTCCTTTCAACAGTCTGTTTTTCATCTTAACTATTTAACTCTTAAAAAGCAATCTTAAATTATAATCCCCAATTAAGCTATTGGGTGATCTTAAAGAGTATTCCAAATCTATCTTGCCCAAAAGCGGGGCCTGCGCAATTAAAAGCCGCATTTTTTTAGTATGGGTTATTAAAATTAAGTCCCCATAACCTGTAGGATAATTGATTATTTGATCTTGCAAACGACTAAACACCAATTTAGTAAGTGGCTGATTTTTTACAGAACGCTTAATTGTTAGTAAATTATCGGCAGCAATCTTAAACAAAACTTTAACTTCCTGTTCTCCCGCAGTTTCCTGATAACGAAGATACAATTGCGGTCCAATCTTAACAGCTTGACCAATTTCTGTTACTCCGTAATTGTCCTGCTGGCCGTTTTGTCTAGTCTGAATAGCTAATTGTACCTGCACTTTTTGCGCTTGACGTTCTGTCAAAATTACACCTTCAATATCAATTAAAATCGTCAATGTTTTTATTATAACTATTACTTAAGACGATTGCCAAAGAAATACTAGAATTTTTCCTTCACTGCCTAATATTATTGTAATTAAATCTAAAGTTAATTAAACTAAATTTAGATTATGAAAAGAGGTTCCACTATGAGTGATAACACTTGGGTTTATGACCATACTTATCAAACCACAGCTGAATTGACAAACATTTTCCCGGAAACTAACTTTCTCTTACAATTTTGTGCTTACCAACAAACTGCAATTTTACAATTTTGGCAAAGTCGGCCCACAATCATCTTAGGCCTCCAAGATAAGCATTTATCACATCTCAAACAAGGGTTGCAACTGCTCAGGCAAAAACAGTACGCTTATTTTATCCGTAATTCCGGAGGCCTGGCTGTTGTCTGTGACCCGGGCGTTTTAAATGTTAGCTTTTTCATCCCTCCCACTGCTGCTTATTCGATTGAAGAGGCTTATGAACTGGCCTTTTCTTATTTACAAAAGAGCTTGCCTGAATTATCACTGGAACATTATCAAATTGATCATTCTTATTGTCCCGGAACTTATGATCTGGTTGTCGCTGGCAAAAAAATCGGAGGTATGGCTCAACGTCGCCGCCATCAAGCAGTGGTGGTCATGCTTTATTTATCTGTTAATGGCGATCAACTTCACAGAGGTCAAGTCCTGCAGCATTTTTATCAAATAGCCAATACGGCTCAAGACACAACTTTCCCTACTGTTTGGCCCCAAAGCATGGCTAATATTCAGGATTTCTTTTCTAGTACATTTACGGTTACGGATTGTAAAAAGCGTATTTTACAAACTTATAAACAAGATTATCCTCACCTGCAGCTGATGTCGCCTACAGAATTAGCACAACAACCAGGCTTTGCTGCTATTATTACCAGAGAAAAAACACATCAACAGCATCTGAACCAAATACTTAACCAGGAGGTCCATTAATGGAAGTAGATTATTTACCCCGAGAAAAAGTTTTTCGAGATCCGGTGCATAACTATATTCATGTCCAACAGCGAGTTATTCTTGATCTGATCAATACGCCGGAATTTCAGCGGTTACGTCGCATCAAGCAGTTGGGAACTACTTCTTTTACTTTTCATGGTGCTGAACATTCACGCTTTGGGCATTGCCTTGGTGTTTATGAAATAACACGCCGTATCTGTAATACTTTTGCCCAGAACTATTCTTCTCAAAAACCCGGTGACGGTTGCTGGGATGATCATGAGCGTTTGGTTGTGTTGTGTGCTGCTTTGCTGCACGATATCGGTCATGGTCCCTACTCCCATACTTTTGAACATATTTTTCATACCGATCATGAAGCCTGGACTCAAAAAATTATCACCAGTCCCCAAACTAAAGTTAATCAAATTTTACAACAGATCAGTCCTGACTTTCCGCAACAAGTGGCCAGTGTTATTGCTAAAACTTATCCCAACGAACAAGTAGTGCAAATGATTTCCAGTCAGATTGATGCTGATCGAATGGATTATCTCTTACGGGATGCTTATTATACGGGTACTCAGTATGGCATGTTTGATTTAACAAGAATAATGCGTGTAATTCGGCCTTATCATGGTGGTATTGCGTTTAACATTGATGGTATGCATGCTGTCGAAGATTACATTGTCTCGCGGTTTCAAATGTACCAGCAAGTTTATTTTCATCCGGTATCACGCGGAATGGAAGTAGTACTTATGCAATTGTTGAACCGGGCCCAATATCTTTATGATCAGGATAAATTGGCACAGTTTGCAATGCCGCATCTGCTCATTCCTTTTTTCAAAAAACAGATTTCTGTTACTGATTATATTCGCCTAGATGATGGTGTTTTAAATACTTACTTTAATATCTGGCGCGATCATCCTGATCCTATTTTAAGAGACTTGGCTCATCGCTTCCTTGATCGTCATCCCTTCAAATCTATTACTTTTGAACCGGCGCAACAAGAAAAAATCCAACAATTACAGACTTTAGTTCAAAATGCAGGCTTTGATCCTCATTTTTATACGGCTATTAATAATAGTTTCGATTTACCCTATGACCTTTATCATCCTTCCGCTAAAGAACCCAAAACGCAAATTGAATTACAAAAACCGGACGGTTCACTCCAAGAGTTATCCACTGTCAGTCCGATAGTTCGCGCACTCAGCGGTCGAGAAAGTGGTGATCATCGTTTCTATTTTCCTAAAGAAATGCTGGATCAACCAGAAAGTAGTATGTTTGCCTCAGATCTCGCAGCTTTTCAAAAACACATTATTAATGGGGCGTTAAAATAAACTCTCAATATTTTACAAGCAATAATTTAATTCAGAATTTGCTTGGACTAGCTGTTTTTCCAGTAATATAAATCTATTTGCAGCTAAAAAAGAAGACTTATTAATTTATCCAAGTCTTCTTTTTCTTTTCTATCAAAATATTTTCCGTTTCATTCTCAGTTGATTTTTTAATGTCGCTTATATCTATTATTAAATAAAGGACTAACCGGTTCATTTTTATAAATACGTTTAATTGCATCACCAATTAAAGGACCCACAGATATTTGTACCATTTTAGCGATCCTCTTCTCGGGTGGTAATTGAATTGAATCGGTAACAATGACTTTTTTAATAGGTGATTGTTCTAATCTCTCAATCGCTGGTCCGGATAAAACTGCATGTGTACTGCTAGCATAAACTTCTTTTGCTCCTGCATCCATCAAAGCCTGGGCCGCTAAAGTAATGGTTCCTGCCGTATCGATCATATCATCAATAATGATAGCTCTTTTATCTCGCACATCACCAATAATATTCATTACTTCCGAAACATTGGGACGCGGTCGCCTTTTATCAATAATTGCAATTGGAGATTTGAGAAATTCTGCCAAGTGCCGAGCACGAACTACCCCGCCATGATCTGGTGAAACTACTACTGCATCCTCATCTAAATGATTTTCTAAGAAATAGTCCGCTAACAAAGGCGCTCCTAAAAGGTGATCTACCGGAATATCAAAGAATCCCTGAATTTGAGCCGCATGGAGATCTAAAGCCAAAATCCGATCGGCTCCAGCCTTTTCTAACATATTAGCGACCAACTTAGCAGTAATGGGCTCACGAGAACGGGCTTTGCGATCTTGGCGAGCATATCCGTAATAAGGCATTACCACATTGACAGTTTGAGCTGAGGCTCGTTTTAAAGCATCAATCATAATCAATAGTTCCATCAGGTTATCGTTAACTGGTGCTGAAGTAGACTGAATAATAAATACATCTGCTCCCCGGGTACTTTCTTCAATGTTAATTTGAATTTCCCCGTCACTAAAACGATTAACAGAAGATTTTCCCAAGGGTACTCCTACAGCAGCGGAAATCTTTTGTGCTAACGGCTTATTGGAATTTAGCGCAAAAAGTTTCATTTCACATTCAGATTTATTTATCGACATTACTCTCTCAACTTTCTTTAAAATTTAACTTCCTTAATCATTTTATCGCCAATGCGGATCATCCGCCAAGGGTAATTTGGACCAATAATCGTTTTTATTAGTTTGTCGGGCCCGACCAATTGCCATCGCATGTTGGGGCACGTCCGCAGTCACCGTTGATCCGGCAGCTATAAAGGAATGATCACTAATTTTGACAGGAGCAATAATATTAGCGTTACTACCAACAAAAGCCTGATCGCCAATATCTGTATGCCATTTTTTTTGACCATCATAGTTTACAAAAACTACTCCGCAACCAATATTAACATCACTGCCTACCGTCGCATCACCGACATAACTTAAATGACCAATTTTAGTCCGTGCTCCAATTGTTGCCTTTTTCACTTCGCAAAAGTTTCCAATATGCACTGCCGGTCCAATATCAGCTTGCGGGCGTAAATGTGAATTGGGACCAATATCACTACCGGCACGCATAATGGATTGCTCAATAGTGGAGCTGGTGACTTGAACATTATCTTCCAAAACAGCCCCTACTAAACGTGATCCTTGACTAATATAACAATTTTTCCCAATTTTGGTTCCTGCTTTGAGCGCTACTCCCGGTTCTATCACCGTATCGGCACCAATTTCAACATTGACATCAATCATAGTATTCTCAGGATCAATGAGCGTAACCCCATTTTGTAAATGCTGCTGATTAATCCGTTTTTGCATAATCTTTGCTGCCTGTGCTAAAGCACTGCGGTCATTAACCCCTAAAGATTCTTCAAAATTGTCCATTTGGTAGGCACTCACTTGGTCATGCTGTTGCTGCATCAAACCAATTACATCCGGCAAATAATATTCGTTCTGAGCGTTATTATTTTGAACCTGATGTAAATAGTGAAATAACTTTTGATTGTCAAAACAATAGACACCGGTATTAATTTCTTGAACAGTTTGTTCTTGCGCACTCGCATCTTTTTGTTCAACAATTTTCACAACTTGACCGGCAGCATTGCGAATAATGCGGCCATATCCAAATGGATTGGGTGCATGAGCTGTTAAAATTGTGGCTTGAGCATGCTGATTTTCATGATAAGCCAATAATTTTTCCAAAGTGGCTGCTGTAAATAATGGGGTATCGCCACTCATAATTAAAGTCGTGCCTGCTTGTGAGCTCAGCGCAGCTTCCGTTTGTAAAACTGCATGAGCGGTCCCTAATTGTTCAGCTTGTTCTACGTATTGGGTGCGATCTCCTAAAAGGTCACGTACTTGCTGGGACTGCGGAGCAATCACGGTAATAATCTTATTTGGTTGTAAAGCCTGCACTTGCGTCAGCACATGTTCAACCATTGCTTGACCACACACTTGATGCAACACTTTGGAATACTGGGATTTCATCCGCGTACCTTTACCTGCTGCTAAAATGATGGTGAAACGCTTTGCCATTATCCAATTCCCTTCAATCGCTATATTTTTCCATGAATATCATACCTTAATGTAGAATTAGGCTCAATAATTTATCTAAAATTATGATTTAGTTATTATGAAAATGGCTGAAATCAGTCATTTCTAAATAATTACCTAATCTTACTGTAAGCTTAGGGTGCTGTACATCTAGTTGTTGAACATTTAACAAAGTCGTTACCATTGGCTGATGACAGGAAGAAGAGCTGCTTGCATCAACTAATACACTAATACCCAGCAATTCACCGGCAAACTCTTGAACTAAGTTACGCATTCCGCTAACTGTACCGCCACCTTTCATAAAATCATCCACAGCGATAATTTTTGCTCCCGCGGGCAAACTCCGCTTGGACAGTTCCATCTTTTCCACACGCGAAGAAGAACCAGATTCATAGTTTACGCTTAAAGTCGGACCTTCAGTTATTTTTGATTCCCGTCGCACAATTACATAAGGAATATTCAAATAATAAGCTACACTTTGAGCAATAGGAATTCCTTTCGTAGCTACTGTCATTATGGCATCCACTTTTTGGCCAGCATAGCGTGTAGCGATTAACAAACCGATTTTTCGCAAAAGTGTTGGATCTCCAATTATATCAGAAGAATAGAGATAGCCTCCTGGTAGAATTCGGTGTGGATCGGACATTTTTTGTTGTAAAGTCTGCAAATATTGTGTCGCCACAGCTTTATTAATTCCCGGAGTAAAAATAACTCCGCCGCCAGCACCGGGCAAAGTTTCAATATAACCCATACTATTAGCTAAAAAAGCATGCTTTAAAATTGTAATATCTTCACTAATAGAAGACTTGGCTGCTTGATATTTTTGAGCAAAAAACGGTAGAGGTATCAGACGATATGGCTGGGTTTCCAGATAATGCGTCATCCCTACTAAACGTTCACTTCTTCGTATTTTCATAAAATTTACCTGCTTAGTTTTCAATTTAATTCTATTATAACCGATAACCCGAACATTTTATCAAGAAGAAGTAATTTTTTGTACAAAAAAAGATTGCCGCAGCAATCTTAATCAAAAGTCAACTCAATGGACTTCGTTAATAAATCAACATAACTATAGGATACTCGTTCGAAAGAATTTTCCGTAGGATCTAAATCTACAACAAAAACAGAATGAAAAGTCTCAGCTAATTTTCCGTGACGCCGAGTAACACGTTTTCGGCCTGCTTGGGCTATTACTGTAATTCCATCACCAATATGTCCGTCTAGACCGCGTTTAATTGAAGCAAATGATGCTGGCATAAACTCAACCCCTTCGCAGGGGTATTATAACACAATCATTAACAAAATACAATCTAATTAAGAAATATTTCATTCAAATTAAGAAGCTCCCTTTATAAATTACCAGCGAAGAGGTTTATTTTTACGGAAAAAATTCCTGGTTAATTGCTTGCTGTAATTCCACAATTTGCGGAAGGCTTAATTGCTCTGCCCGCATAGTAGCTGGATAACCTAATTGTTGATAAACATGCTGTAATTGTTGTAAATGAGTTGGCGTTTTACCTAAATAAGCAATTAAATTGTTTTTTAAGGTCTTACGTTTCTGACGAAAGATGGCTTGAACAAAATGACCAAATTGTGCATAATCAGCAATTGCCACCGGCAAAGGAGCGCACAGATCAAAATTTACCACCGCCGAATCTACTTTCGGAGCAGGACTAAAAGCCTGCCGTGAGACTATTTGCGTAATCCGAGGAATACTTTTGGCCTGCACTAATACACTTAAAGCACCATATTCGCGGTGGTGCGGTTGAGCACAGACACGTTGGGCAACTTCCTTTTGCATCATTAGAACTAGTTGCGTTAAAGGAACAGAAGCTTGCAATAGTCTTAATAAAATCGGCGTAGTAATATAATACGGCAAGTTGGCCACAACTTTGACTGAGCGCTGCTCTAGATTATGCTCTTGAAAAAATTTAGCCAAATCCACTTGTAAAATATCAGCCGGAATAATTTGAATATTAGAAAAATCAGCCAAATTTTCCTGCAAAATTGGGATTAAATGTTGGTCAATTTCCCAAGCATAAACTTGGGCGGCACTTTTAGCTAATTGTTGCGTTAATCCACCAATACCCGGTCCAATTTCTAAAATGACGTCTTGAGAATCAATTGCCGCTGTAGCTACAATCTGATTGACGACCTGAGGATCGTGTAAAAAATTCTGTCCCAAGGATTTTTGAGCCCGAATCTGATAACGTTCTAAAATAGCCTGAGTCCTTAGAGGATCAGCAATGTCAAATTTTTCAACTACCATATAATTCCTCTTTTGCCTGCTTTACAGCAGTTTCTAATTGTTGTTGAGAAATGGCAAACATATTTAGCCGCCGTAATAATTGTTTAGCATTTACATAACCGATATGCAAAATATCACCCACTAGTGCCCGCAATTGTTGTGAATTAGCGGCTCCCAACAAACCAAGATTAACTAATTGTGTTTGCGAAATGGAGCTTGAAGCTTGTGCTTGTTTAGGTGTCCAAACACTTTGCAAAGCTGAACGAATTGCTTGGGCGCTGGCGTGTTCTACCCCTAGACTACCATGGCTCTTAGCAGGTATGCCATCTTGGCGCCGGATGAAAGCCTGCTTGGCCTGGGGCACTGCTGCCATTATTTTTTGACGGATTTTTTGACCATTAAAATCCGGGTCAGTAATAACAATTACTCCTCGAAGCTGTTGAGCTTGTTTAATTAAAGCCAAAGTTCGATGATTAATGGCTGATCCATTAGTCTCAATCGTATCCACATCGCCCAGTACTTGACGCAGGCGGTCTGTATCCGAGCGGCCTTCAACAACCAGCACTTCCTTAATCTTTTTCATTTAAACGATAAACCTCGTGTGTATTCTTCCAAGTAAGAGCAGCTATCTGCTCTAAAGATTCATGACGACACTTGGCCACAGCAGCCGCCACAAAATGGGTAAATGCCGGTTCATTTTGCTGTCCGCGATAAGGCTCAGGAGTCAAATATGGTGCATCAGTTTCCACCAGTAAGCGTTCAGCAGGTGTATGCTGGGCTGCTAAGCGGACTTCTGGTGCGTTCTTAAAGGAAACGACACCACTATATGAAATATAACAGCCCAACTCTAAAAACTTTTCCAACCAGTCCAAGGGGCCATTAAAACTGTGCATAATAACCCCAAAATGCGGATAATGGGCTTGCAAAACCGCGTATGTGTCCGCAAACGCATCACGCGTATGAATATTAACAGGCGAGTGATATTGCTGGGCTAAATCCAGCTGTTGGGCAAATACACGCTGTTGCACGTGGGCCGCCGGATTTTGTGGCCAATGATAATCTAAGCCAATTTCTCCGATAGCAATGACTTCCGGCAGCTGTAATTGTTGGATTAATTCTTGTTCTGCCGACTGATTATAAGCGGCTGCAAACTCTGGATGCCAACCAACTACTGCATGTAATTGACGATATTGCTGGGCCAAAGTCAGAGCACTCTGGTTAAATTGCGCGTTAGAACCAATTATCGCCATTTCTTTAACATCTAATGCTGCTGCCCGTTGCAGATAATAATCGATTTTACCTGCGAAAGGATCATCATTTAAATGTGTATGCGCGTCAAATATTTTCACAATAATCCTCTTTTATTTTCTTATTCTACACTGGAACCATTAACCAAACTCTGCGGTACAGTAACCAACTGTACTTGACCATTATGTTCCGCTGATAACAGCATACCTTGGCTAACAACTCCACGCATCTTCCGCGGCTTCAGATTAGTAATTGCCAACACCTTTTGATGAACTAATTCTTCTGGGTGCGGATAAAATTCGGCAATACCGGAAATAATTTGCCGTGGCTGCTGGCTGCCATCGTCTAATTTAAATTGTAATAACCGGTCGGCATGGGCGACTTTTTGCACATCTAAAATTTCTACGACTTGAATTTGAACTTTATCAAAATCGGTAATCGCAATTTGGGCTTTAGCTGCAGCTGCCTTCGCCGCGGCTGATTTGGAAGTTTTCAAACTGCCGGCTGCTTGCGCCTTTTTTTGTTCAGTGTTCATTGTTTTTTTAATATAAGCGATTTCCTGCTCTTTTTCCAACCGCGGAAAAATAGGTTCTGCTTGCGCTACTACGTGCGTTTTTGGTAAATTACCCAACTCTACTTGCTCCAGATTTTCATCACTCATTCCCAGTTGCTGCAAAATTTTGTGCGGTGCATGAGTCATAACCGGACTAATCAAAATTGCAATAATTCTCAGAGATTCTGCCAAATGTGCCAGTACATTTTCTAATTGGGGTTTTTGAGCAGGATCTTTAGCCAAAACCCAAGGCTCAGTCTGGTCAATATACTTATTTGTCCTGGCTACTAGTTTCCAAGTAATATCCAAGGCGGTGGAAAACTCATACTTATCCATGGCAGCATCATAGTCGGTGATAGTTTGTTTAATTACTGTTTCTAAATCTTGATCCACTTCAGTTTGTCCTAACAGCCAAGCAGGCATTTGTCCTGCACAGTATTTATTAATCATCACTACAGTCCGATTAAGCAAATTACCCAAGTCGTTAGCCAGATCATAATTGACACGTTCTACAAAATCTTCAGGAGTAAACAAACCGTCACTGCCAAAAGGTATTGCCCGCATTAAATAATAACGTAAAGCATCCAAACCATAGCGTTCTACCAGCATTTCCGGATAAACAACGTTACCTTTGGACTTACTCATTTTGCCATCTTTCATTAAAAGCCAGCCATGGCCAAAGATGTGCTTCGGTAACGGTAAATCCAAGGCCATCAAAATAATTGGCCAGTAAATCGTGTGGAATCGCATGATTTCTTTACCAACAAAATGAACATCAGCTGGCCAATAACGATCAAATAAACTTTGATCATCACTGCCATAACCTAAAGCGGTAATATAATTGAGTAAAGCATCGACCCACACATAAACCACATGCTTAGGATCACTTAAAATAGGAACACCCCAAGTAAAACTAGTCCGTGACATTGCCAAATCTTCCAAGCCGGGTTTGATAAAATTATTAATCATTTCATTTTTGCGGCTTTGCGGTTGAATAAAGTTCGGATGATCTTCGTAATATTGTAACAAGCGGTCAGCGTATTTACTCATCTTAAAGAAGTATGAAGGTTCTTTGACTAATTTTACTTCATGACCTGAAGGTGCCCGGCCGCCGACAACTTGGCCTTGATCATTACGATAAACTTCAGCTAGTTGAGATTCTGTAAAATATTCTTCATCATCGACCGAATACCAGCCGGTATACTCGCCCAGATACACATCACCTTGATCAATTAATTTTTGGACAATTTTTTGAACATCAGCCACGTGCTCCGGATCAGTAGTCCGAATAAATTTATCATTAGAGATCTCCAAAAGCTGCCATAATTTTTTGATCTGGGCAGCCATTTTATCAACATAGGCCTGAGGCGACATATTTTGGGCTTCCGCTTTTTGCTCGATTTTTAAGCCGTGCTCATCGGTACCCGTCAAAAAGAAAACATCGTAGCCGCGAGAGCGTTTATAACGGGCTAAAGTGTCGGCTGCAATGGTAGTATAAGAATTACCGATTGTTAATTTGCCCGAAGGATAATAGATCGGTGTTGTAATATAAAAAGTTGGTTTTTCAGACATAATTCTTCGCTCACTTCCTTAATTATTGCTATAAATTATAGCATTGCCAGTTTTGACAAAAAAGACCAGAACTCATAATGTTTTCAATCTTTTTTCTCAATATTTTTTTGATACAAAAGTGCTTGATATTGGCGGGTAATAATGCGCAGATCTCTTAATAAATCCCTTAAATAAGTGCGGTATTCTGGGCGTTGTGACAATTCTAATTGCGTTGCATCTGTTTCAATATCTTCTCCGCGAGTCGCTAATAATTCTTTTTGCTGCAGCTTTTGTTTAACCGCTTTTTGGGCTAAATCTAATTTTTGGACAAATAACTGCAAAATCTGACGATCTATATTCATCATTTCTGCATCATAATCGACTAATTTCGCCATTAAACCTCGACCTCTTGAAAAATTTGGACAGCATCGCCGACGATCATTTGTCCGCCTGCCAGCATTGTTAACGGAGTTTTATTCACCGCAATCAATTGGGCTTGTGGTTGGCGATACTGAATCAGTCCTGCAAACGGATAAACCTGAAAGCTGGTTCCAACTACGACAATCAAATCTGCCTGCGCTACTGCTTGTAAGGAGCGGGTTACACTCTCTTCATGAATACTTTCCCCATAAAGTACAATTGAACTGCGAATAATTCCGCCACAATTTTGATGATGATAATCCTGCAAGTATTGATGCCAATCTACCGCTTGCTGACATTTGGTGCAATAAGTATCATATAAAGTACCATGAAATTCGACCAAATTGTGACAACCGGCTTTTTTATCTAAGCCGTCAACATTTTGTGTAATTACACAGCCTTTTTGATTTGCAATCTGAGCCATCTTTTGATGAATAATATTAGGCTGAGCTTCCGGAAAATAAAGATTGTCTTTGACAAAATTCCAATAATCAGCTGGATGTTGAGTAAAATTATCATGACTCAGCATGTATTCGGCATTCTGCTTGCCTGCATAAACTCCAGTTTCTGAACGATAATCAGGAATCCCCGAAGCCGTTGATACTCCAGCTCCTGTCATAAATACTACATAATGTACCTGCTTTAAGGCTTGATTTAAATCTATCATTTTCACACCCCTTAAATGAATAAGCTACGAAATTAGCAGTTAATTTCCCAAATTCCACTGAAAAATTGCTCAAGCTCGCCTAGCGCAAGTAATAATGAACCTGCTGCATTTGTAAAAACTCGAGAACATTCATTTGATAAAGCTGGCGATACTGCTCGGGGGTCAATTCGTGCTGAAAACGCAAAACTGCCGCATTTTGCTGGTCCGTTAATTCTACTAAAATCAGCGCCCTGTTATTAGTTTTTAAATCTTTTAATTCGCTATGTTTAATTTGAAAAACTTGTCCTAATGTTAACCGTAATTGGCGGGAACTTACAACCGGTTCAATCAGCACAAAGTCGTTCAAAGGTAAAAACGGATAAGAATTCTCAACTAGTAATTGAGCAAATAATTCTAAAAGCCGTACTTGCTGGCGTCGCACAGAAAAGGCTGTCGGCCGTGTATTTTCAGCTATTTGTTGATAGAGTTTGCCGGCAGCCGAATAAGCTTTAGGATAATGCTGCTGCCAATGATCTAAATCCTGACCTTGGCTCAAGGTCAAAATATCTAATAAAATCAATGTATAATAAATAAAATAATTATCTAAATTGACATCTTGCCAAGCTAAATTCTGAGAAATTCCTTTTGCAAACTCTTTTTCTACTGCTACGGTGACTTCTCCTTGCTCTCGCTGTTTTTGCATAATTAACAGGTGTTCCACACTGCCAATTAATGAAGAAGCGGTAATCTTTAATTGCCGATCCAATTCGGGTTCACCAGTAGTTAAAGGAAATTTAATCCGGGCATAATCTTGTAGTTCCCACTCAATATGGCGCAATTCATGAGCTAAAGTAAAATCTGGAATACTGGAATGGGCCATTTGTAAATGAATCTTGCCTGCCGCATCTACTTTATGACCGGATTGATCAAAAGCCAGCCACTCTTCATGGCGGCCATTACTTTCCAGAATAATTTCTTTTTGTACTTGCTGCTGTACCTGCTGCAGTAATTGTTGCACTTGTAAACTAAAATCCGTTATTTGCATATTCTTCCTCACTGATTGTACAATAATCTTAAAACTAGTTTGATTATAGCATTAATCTAAAGGAGTCTTCGGAATGAAAATTACAGTTAAATTGAATCAAGGACAATTGCCTAAAAAATATGGCAAATTTGGTGATGCTGCTGATTTTAAAGGAGCATACCCGTTACGTTCGTTTCCGATCAGTATTTATGAACAACCTGCTCAAACTGCTAGTTTTGCCCTAACTCTCATCGATCCCGATTCCATTCCGGTGGCGGGTTTTCCTTGGATTCATTGGACGGCTGCTAATTTACCTGGTGATCTAACTGAAATTCCGGAAAATTCCAGTCAAAAACCTCCCTTTTCCATGATTCAAGGAAAAAATTCCACCGCCAGTCCTTATATTCAAGAAAAAGACCCGCTTATCTGTCAACATTACGTTGGCCCTACTCCACCTCAAGGAATTCATAATTATGAATTGCGTATTTATGCTTTAGATCAAAAGTTAGCTTTAGCACCAGGCTTTTGGATGAATGAATTATTACATGCGATGGAAGGACATATTTTAACTCACCAAAAAATAATTTTACCTTATCGCGGCTAGCTTTTGTTAATAAAGGACTGAAATCAACTAGTTTCAGTCCTTTTTTGACTTCCGGTTCTAACTTTCCTCTTCTTTTAAAGCAGCCTGTTGCAAATATTCCCATAAAATACCATTACGCAGACCGACCTTGCTAAAACACACTTGAGCAATAGAAAAATAATTTAAAACCGTGCTTAATGGTAGTAAACCTGCTGCCATAAAAGGAGCCCGCTGCATTTCCATATTTTCTAATTTTAAATTTTGCGTCAATGAATTATGCTCAATTAACTTGACCCATGAACCGACCTGTTCCACAGGCAGCCACTGATCAGCGGCCTGTTGCATGACCGTAAATAAAGTGTTGTGTACACCCCCGATCACTACCAAATTCAAACGGTCTGATGGTTGGATTTTTCGCATATATTTGAATAAATACTGCTGTAATTGATCAATCAAGGTCAAGGATAATTGTTGCGGTTTATGCAATTCATCATACAGTTTAACTGCTCCATAAGGCCAACTAGCAGCCTGAAGACCTTGAGAAGACCTCCAGCCCCACTCAAAGCTGCCGCCACCAGTATCTAAAAATAAAAAATTAGTCAAATTTAAATGAGTCTGAATTGCCAATGCATCATAATAAGCCTCTTGCTGACCAGTTAAAACCTGAATTTGAATGTGAGCCTGAGCTTGAGCGGCCTGCAAGAATTCACTTTGATTACTCGCTTTACGAATAGCTTCAGTTGCAGTGGCAATTACTTTAGTAACTTGTTGTTCGATAATAATTTGATGAAATTGCTGCAGTGTTTGAATCCCTGCAGCAAAATTAGGTTTATTAATTGCTCCGGCAGCTGTCATGTCCTTAGCTAATTGAACAAAATGGCGATAGCGGGTTATTTCCTGTGCTTGATATTGGTTATCAATTTGATATAAAACCATCCGAATTGAATTAGAACCAATATCAATCAAAGCTAATTTGGCCATCAACACATCCCCCTCATCTTTCTTTTATTCAGAATACACAAAATTGAGCTTAATTGCGACCCTTAAAAAAAAATTAACCTTCAATACATTTTTTAAAATAAAAATTACTAAAAAAGCTTAAGTAATAATAACTATATCATTACTTAAGCTTTATTTGGGCTAATTTTTCTAAAGCCTGTCTTTGACGTAAAATCATCATTTGTTTCACATATTGCCGACGCTGTTGGGCAGTAAGTGTTGGTCGACGGGCTAGATCTTTTTGGACTTGCTGTTGCACTTCTTGGCTTAATCGTTGCTTTGTGCGCGGATTTTGCAATTGCATAGTTAATTGCCGTGCCTGTTTAGTCGAGAGCACTAGCCAATTAGGCGATAAATAAAAAGTATTATGCGTCTGAATATGGCGGCCTTCATTACCAGCAATAGCAAACATAAACTTATAAAAACCATTTTTATAAACCCAGGTTTTTCTTTTGGTAACTAAATGTGGATCTTTACTCGACCTGACTACTTTATTTACTGTTTCATCAGGCCGGGTGTGGACAGGCTTAGAATCAGGTGTCTTTTTATATAAATAAATTTGATTTTTGCCACTTGTTCCTAAAGAACGATATAACAAAATAGGTACCTTGGAACTAGGCTTTACTGCAGAAATAGACGTGACTGTTGTTTGCGTTCTCGGCTGCATACCGAAATGAAAAGTATCATTAGCTACTATTAAAGTTAAAATGACAACAATCAGAGCGTCACAAATTCCGCGAGTAATGTTAGCAGCATGGCGATTATCAACATACACCCCGCCAAAATAAGCAATTAAGGTGACGACAACTAAACAAACAATAATCATTTTATTGCACCTCCTGCTCAATATCTGCGGAATGCTGCTTATCCTTTAATAAAAATGATAAAGCAAAGGTAATTAAGCACAAGACAACCGCTACTCCAAAAGCAGCCCGATAACCCATAATGGTCGCATTTATCATTTGATTTTTATAAGCAATAGGCGCAGTTTTAAACAAACTGGAGGCCGGTTTTAAAGTATTGGTAATATTAGTCAAAACACTAATTAAAATCGCAGTCCCCATAGAAGTAAAGACTTGTCGGGTAGTATTATTTACCGCTGTTCCATGACTAATCAAATTAAACGGTAAAGAATTCATTCCGGAAGTTGTAACCGGCATATTGACCATCGAAATTCCAAACATCCGAAAAGCATACAGGACCACAATATATAAAGTTGAAGTATCTTTTGTAATAAATAAGAATGGAATCGTCCCGGCTGTCAGAAAAAACATTCCTGTAGTCGCCAAACGCTTAGCACCATATTTATCAAAAGCAGCTCCGGTTACCGGACTCATTATACCTGTTATCAAAGCTCCTAATAATAAGGCCAGCCCGGAATGAAAAGCCGATAAGCCTTTAATCATTTGTAAATAAAGCGGCAAAATCATTTCAATTCCCATCATCGCCATATTGGTTACAGATGATAAAACTACTGATAGCGAAAATTCTCCCGATTGAAAAACCCGTAATTGCAGAAACGGTTTTTGCAAATGCAATTGACGCCAACAAAAAATCAGAATTACTACTAAACCAAAAATAATCGTTCCATAAACTAAGGGTGAAGTCCAGCCATTATCACCGACGGAAGAAAAACCATATAACAAACTGCCAAAACCGCAAGTTGATTCAATAATTGAAATTACATCAATAGAGCTTTTAGCGGTTTTTAACACGGAATGCATCGTAAAAAAGCTGGCAATAACTACTAAGAAAACAATTGGGATAATAATACTGAATAAATCACGCCAACTCCAATTATCAATCACCCAGCCAGATAAAGTAGGACCAATAGCTGGTGCTAACCCAATAACCAGACCCCCAAGGCCCATAGCTATTCCTCGTTTTTGCGGTGGAAAAATACTTAACATAATTGTCTGCATTAACGGCATCGTTACTCCAACGGCAACTCCTTGTATTAAACGACCGCCTAACAGAACCCAAAAACTATTAGCAAAATAACAGATGAACGTTCCCACTAAAAAAGTGCTCATTGCACTAATGTATAACAATTTAGAATTTATCCGCGTACTAATCCAGGCACTAATTGGGATCATAACCCCATTTACCATCATAAACCCCGTTGTTAGCCATTGCACCGTAGAAGCCGAAATATTAAAGGCCCGCATTAAAGTAGGAAAAGCTGTCGCGAGAATGGTCCCGTTAAGAACTGTGCAAAAAGTTCCTGCTAATAAAGTAATGACCATCGCAATCTTACTAAAAGATTTTCCATTAATATCAACAGCTTCATTCATAAAAACACCTCATTTTTTATTAGATTGAGTTAAATCAGCAAGTAATTGACGATAATCAACTTGCTTCAAGTTCTCTTCGATCCGTGAGATCAATTGATCCAGGGTCTGCAATTCTTGGGGGGGTAAATCGCTAAAGATGATCTGATTCCAATTATCTAAAAAATTATTTAAAGTCTGATAGAATTGTTCCGCCTGTTGGGTAGGATAAACCAATTTTTTGCGGTGATTATTAGGATCTTCACGCCGAATAATAAAACCCCGGTTTTCCAAATTCCGCAATCCCCGGGCTACACTGGCTTCATCAGCCATGACGTGATTAATAATTGCCCCTTGACTACAACCCGGTTTAGCTGCAACAATCGCAATTAGGAGACTGTCAAAATTTTTTAAATTATAAGGTTTCAAGAATTCCTGAAGTAAGCGTCTTTTTAAGCGATAAAAACCAATCTCAAAATGTAAAAAAGATTTACTGTCCATATTTATCTCCCCCAAGAAAGTAATAAATACTATAAGACCTAACTTGACTTTTGTCAAGTATTAACTGTTGCTAAGAAAACTCAAGACAATTTCGCATCTTATTAATAAACTTTTCCCGTCAAAATGGCAGTAACCATGGCTTTGAAGCATTTGCTTAGCTGAAATTCCAATAAATTAAACTTCCCTCATCTTTGAATTCTGGTAAAATCGAACTAAGGCCCAACGGCAGTTTAAAAATTTTTTAATAAAAAGCTGGTGTGTCTCTAGTAATTAATACCAAGCAGCAACTAGAACTGATTGCTATCTAGCTGCCTTAATCTCAGGGAAAGAAGTTGATTTACTCCCAATAAAATTATCTTTGTTACTAGTATTTATAATTCTAAACTGGTTTTCAGCCGCCCCTTTACTTATCTGAAAGCAGATCCTGATAATTTATTTTTTACTGTCAACTGTAGTTTGAAGGTTTAAAATTTAAACTGCAGAAAGGCCAGAGCTAGTTTAACCATGATTAAGAGGCGGTTTGTTCACTAATTTAAGAATAATTAACAGCAGATTTTTCCTATTCGTAAAACTATAAAAGGAGATTATTATGAAAATTTATTTTGCCAATGCACTATTTTCTCAAGCTGATATTAATTATAATGCCCAATTAGCCACTCAAATTCGGAACTTAAGTCCACAAATTGATCTATACTTACCCCAAGAAAACAACGATATCAACGATAAACAAGCCTATGCTGATTCCAAAATGATTGCCCAGGCTGATACTGCAAAACTCTTAGCCAGCGATCTGGTTATCGCTATTTTAGATGGTAATACCATTGATAATGGAGTGGCCAGCGAAATTGGGGTAGCCTATGCGCAAAAAATTCCTATTATCGGCTTGTATACCGATACTCGACAACAAGGAGCCGGCAACCAGAAAAAGCTGGACGCCTTAATCCAAGTCGCCGAAAATCAATTTCACTATGTTAACCTGTATACTACCGGTTTAATCAAATTAAACGGAACTATTGTCAATAATGAAGCTGATTTATTAACTGCTATTAGGCAAAAATTAAATTAAAATTGGTCATAAATCCCAAAATAAAACCGCTAAGATTAAAATATCCTAGCGGTTTTTGCTTGCTTTATATTATTTTTACTGTTCAAAATAATTAACACCAATAGCTGCCCGAACCTCGGCTAAAGTCTGTTCGGCTACTTCATTAGCCACCTGACTACCATTTTGTAAAATATGATATACCTGCCCCAGATCCTGCTCATAGACGTGGCGGCGCTGTCGAATTGGTTCTAATACTGCATTCAAAACTTCTTCTAAATAGCGTTTAACCTGCACATCACCTAAGCCGCCAGCTTGATAGTGTGCTTTTAATTGTGCAATATATTTTTTATCCGTACCAAAAATATCCAAATATTCAAAAACTGTATTTCCAGCAATTTGTCCCGGATCCTCTAAGTGAATATGCTGCGGATCCGTATACATCCGCATTACTTTTTGATGAACTTCTGCTGGACTATCGGAAAGATAAATTGCATTATTTAAAGATTTACTCATCTTAGCATTGCCATCCAGACCAGGTAAACGCCCCTGTCCTTCTGGGGAAAACAATCCTTGTGGTTCCACCAAAACGTCTTGTTGATAAGTTGAATTAAAAGTACGAACAATCTCTCGAGCTTGTTCTAACATTGGTTCCTGATCGTCACCTACAGGCACAATATCCGCCTTAAAAGCCGTAATATCGGCTGCTTGGCTAACCGGATAAGCCAAAAAACCCGCGGGCACATTATCTCCAAAACCTTTTTGCTTAATCTCAGATTTAACTGTCGGATTACGTTTTAAGCGCGCTAAAGTCACTAGGTCCAAATAATACATTGTTAATTCATTGAGCGCTGGGATTTGCGACTGGATTAAAATGGTTGATTTTTGCGGATCAATGCCAACTGCTAAATAATCCAATGCTACTTGTATCAAACTTTGGCGAATTTTTTCCGGATTGCGGGCATTATCGGTTAAAGCCTGCATATCTGCAATCATAATAAAAGAACGATAATCACCACTATTTTGGAGTTTGACCCGATTTTTTAAAGAACCAATATAATGGCCAATGTGTAATTTTCCTGTCGGTCGATCTGCTGTTAAAAGTGTATGTTTAGCCATGATTATTCTCCTTATCTAAAAAATAAAGACGCCCACTTGTTCTTTTGAACAATAGGACGTCTTTCAACGCGGTACCACCTGTTTTGCAGTTTATCCTGCCTCTTAGTCCAGCTTAAGGCGCTAGTTGCCGCTATTAAAAGCTCCACTTCTTTAACAAGCTGGGCTGACTTTACAGCCACCAGTCAGTTTCTCATTTCCCACTTGCTAAATACTTTGCACTTTTAGTAATTGTAATTATACTATAATATTTACAACTTTAATGTCAACTTTTCCCTTAAATTACTGCATCCTACTTTACATTCATTCAAGCTAACATTAAAATACTCCACGAATAAATAAGGATGGACAAAACATGCAATTTAATAACGAAAGTCAAGCACAAGAACAAAAACGCGTTGATCAAGTAGAACAGATTATTCAAAAGCATTTACAAAATAATACCGATAATCTAGAGCAGGCCCAACATGAGCGCCGACAAATTGAATTAAACTATTGCGCCAATACGCGTGCTAACTATATTGAAACTGATGATATTATTGAAACTAATGCTACTTTACAGCAACAGCGGCAACTAATGACCAGTGCTGTCAGTAATGAAGTGATTTTTCAACAAAAACAGCACGCCTTAAAATCTTTAGTGGGTTCACCCTATTTTGGACGGATTGATATACAAGAAGACGGTGAACAGGACACTCTTTATATCGGTACCGCTTCTTTAACCGACAATCAGAGCCAATTTTTAATCTACGATTGGCGGGCTCCTATTGCCAGTATTTATTATAATGGGACCCTAGGATCAGTGCATTATGATTCACCTATTGGCAAACAGGAAGTTCAATTACAGCGTAAACGCCAATTTTCCATTCGCCAAGGTCAAATTGAAAATATGTTTGATACTAATGAAACTATTGGTGATGAATTTTTAAAAAATGCTCTGAGCCAAACTAGTAGTGCCCAAATGAAAAATATTGTAGCTACAATTCAGCGCTCACAAAATCAGATAATCAGAAACACCACCGCTGACTTGCTCATTGTTCAAGGCGCTGCCGGTTCTGGCAAAACTTCCACTGTTATGCAACGTATTGCCTATTTACTTTATCATAGCCGTCAAAATTTAAATGCAGAACAAATTATCTTATTTTCCCCTAATAACTTATTTTCCAACTATATTGCCGAAGTCCTGCCTAGTCTGGGAGAAAAAAACATGTGCCAGGTAACTCTCCACACTTTATTAACCCGCCGATTACATGGGTTGCAGATCCAGACTCCTTTTGAGCGTTATGAACAGGAACAACACCATTTCCCGCAAGCCGCACAACAGGTCCGGCAATATAAGGATAGCCTTGATTTTGTTCAAGCTTTACAAAACTATGCCCAGCATAGTGATATCAGCTCTGCCTTTAATGATCTTATTTTTGAAGGACAAATCTTTTTCAGCAAAAGTTATATCCAGCAAATATACCAAAAATTGCCTGCGGCTTTAAGCAGTGCAGACAAATTTTTACAAACTAAAAATCATCTCATTAAAGCCTTAAAACACCGGCTGCGAAAAGAAGCCCAAACCGATTGGGTATTGGAAGCTATAGATGATCTTTCAACGACGGAATTTCAAAATCTGGAACAACAAAAACATCTCAGTCACTATTCTAGTGATCAACAGCAGCAAATACTAGCCCATTATGTCTTAAAACGGCATTACCTGCCTGTTTATGATGCTCTTTACAATGACTATTATTTTGATATATTTCAACTTTATCAAAATTTCTTAACCCAATTACAGCCGCCAAAGATGGCGGCCACCGTTTGGCAAGAAACTATCGCTGACTTACAAGAGGATTTGGAACGGCATTATTTACAACTAGATGATGCAGCCGCAATTCTCTATTTACGGCAACTAGTTACCGGCAGTGGACAAAATCGTCATATTAAGTATTTATTTATAGACGAGATTCAGGATTATTCTGCTCTGCAATTAGCTTATATTCAGAACTCTTTTCCCCAAGCTAAACTTACTTTACTCGGCGATATTGAACAAAATGTCTATGCTCCCAAGAATCTCTCACAGGAACGTTTTCAAACATTAACCCAATTATTACCACAAAAAAAGGCCGCTTTAATTACACTCAACCAAAGTTATCGTGCAACCGCGGCCATAACCAACCTGGCTAAACAATTCATACCTTCCGGAGCTCAAATTCAAAGTTTTAATCGTCAAGGTCAAACTCCGACTTTATTTCAAACTACAGCAGCAAATTTATCTACCGTCACCGGCCAGCTGGCAGATAAACTAGCACAAAAATATCGCAGTGTAGCTATCATTACAAAAAATATTCAACAAGCACAAACTTTACAGCAGCAATTAGGAAATCAAGTTCTTCTCTTACAAGAAGAAAGCACTGCGATCCCTGATGGTATTATTGTACTGCCGGTGTATTTAGCCAAAGGGTTAGAATTTGATTGTGTCATCGGCTATGATATTTCTGCAGCTAATTATCAGACTAGTGGTGATTGGGGTATTCTTTATACGATTGCTACTCGAGCCTTGCATGAATTATATTTTACCAGTACCCCCAAAATTGCCGTTATCTTTCACAAAATTAAACCGCAAACCTTAAACATTCAAAAGCTTAGCTAATGTAACTGATTATTCGCATAAGCTAATTATTTGAATGAGCATATTTAGTTTTAGCATTTTTGAGATGAGCTTGACTGACAAAATGCAGGGTTAATCCAATTACTGCACCTAAAGCTGCCGGTACAATCCAATCCATCCCTAAACTTGCAAAAGGTAAAAATTGTTGCTGCCATGCACCGACAGCTTTGGCCCATGCAGTTTGGCTAATAACTGGTGGAAAAGCAGCAATCATATCTAAAACTGCCGCCACCGCAGTTAAAGCAACGGTCCAAACATAAACCTGTGGATCACGCCGGAAGAACGGTGAAAAAATTGATAACAAAATAAGGACCATTGCAAATGGGTAAAGTAACATCAATAGTGGTGTTGACCAAGCAATAATTGTATCTAAACCAAAGTTAGCCGTTAAAAATGATGCAATACAAGTAAAGACCAGCCATACATGATAGCTAATTTTAGGAAAGTGCTTATGAAAATCTTGAGCAAAAGCCGCTACTAAACCTACAGCTGTTGTCAAACAAGTAACAGTAATTAAAACCGCCAATAAAACTTGTCCCGCACGGCCTAAGTAATAATTAACCAACTGGTTAAATGCAATTCCACCATCGGGAGATAATTTGAATTTTGCTAAGGTAGTAGCGCCCATCCAAATTAAAGCCATATAGATAAGGCCAATTAAAGCAGTAGCCAAAATACCAGCTTTAGCGGTCACCTTCGCATTACTCTTTGGGGTAGTTTTGCCCATCTGCCTAACAGCTGTTACAATGGTGACTCCAAAAGCTAATCCAGCTAAGGCATCCATCGTATTATATCCTTGTAAAAAACCATTGAAAAAAGCATTATGTTGATAAGCAGCAGTCACACTTTGGTTAGCAGTCGCGCCCATCGGATTTAGAAAGGCGAGGAAAAAGACCACCATAAGTAAGAGTAAGAATAAAGGATTTAAAACTTTTCCGACACTGGAAAGAATACTGGATTCCTGATAAGAAATAATAAAAGCCAAGAGAAAAAAGATCGCTGAAAAAACTAACAAACCACCATGTGCCCAATTAGCTGGCAGCAAAGGAGCTAAGCCTACTGTAAAAGAAACAGTTGCCGTCCGCGGTGTCCCAAATAAAGGTCCGATAGTTGCATGAATCAACACCATAAAGACTAGCGCAAAAGCTGGTCCCAATGGCCGTCCAATATCATAAACTCCTTGAGAGCGGGTAATACTGACTGCCAGTACTGACAAAAGTGGTAATAAGACAGCCGTTAATAAAAATCCAATCATAGCTGTCAACCAGTGTGCACCCGCTAACTGTCCTAAATGTAACGGGAAAATTAAATTACCGGCACCAAAAAACAAGCCGAACAACAAAGAACTAATTACTAAATAATCTTTCCAGGTTAACGGTTGAGGATTCAAATCCGTTTCACTTTTATTCATTATGATCTCCTCCCTTAAATAAATAGTTCGAATAAAATAATTAAGATCTAATAATCTAAGTCATAATTGCCAACACCCCTTAACCACAAAAAAGCCCTTCAGTCAAATTGACTAAAGGGCGCAAGAAGCACGGTACCACCTTATTTACTGCTTATTAGCAGCTTTCTTACTTACAATTTATTTATAAGCGTTCACAATAATGGGTGATCCCAATGCCAGCTACTAGTTTTCACGACATCGCTCAAAAGTAATAGTTCTAATAACCATCTAGCTTTCTTTCACCAAACAAAGCTCGCTTTATAGTGGGACTATTAGAACGCTACTTTCTCACAGCTTTTTAATTAATTATTCATTATCATATAACTTTTTCTAATTATTGTCAAATGGAATTTCAACAGTTAAGGTTAACGTTTTGTGTTAACTTCAAGATCCGAGTACTTTAGAATTTTTGGCGAAAAACTATTAATAAAATTCAAATCAAAATTACTTTCATAATGGCCACAAAGACACTCATAAACATACAAATCTGTAAATTTTGCGTAGCTAGATAAATAGTCGCCAGCATCAGGCCAATTGCCGTATAGATAAAGAAATTAATCAAATGCCAAGATTCCATATTTAAGGCTCCAAAAATCAAACCACTGATTAAAATTGCTACAAGAGCCCCGATTAAAGAATTACGCCGAAAAAAATAATTAAAGAAAAACCCAATAGTTACAAATTGTTGTTCTAAAGAAATCAACAGAGAACTGGCCAACAAATCAAACCAAAAAGCTAACGAACCACGGTCTAAATAATCGGTTCGATTGACTAAATGCGGAAAATATCCGCGAGCTTTTAAATAGCTGATAATAATCATAAAACAGCCGATGGCAACCAAGATAAAAACAACCAAACCAAAAAATTCGGTCAAGCCTTGACTCAAACTGGTATTGACAGTCTTAAAATAATGTTGTTCATGTTGATAACGCTGGAGCATAAATAATAAAGTTAAAATAGCAATAATTAAAAAAAAGACTACCCTAACTGAGTCTAAGCCTTTAGCATTTAAACACAATTGCTCCATTTGTTGGGAAATAATTACTAAAATTAGCCAAATTATGTACCAAATGCTCCGAATCATGGGCGATTTTAATGCCTGCATAAATTTTCACCTGCTCTAATTAAATACTAGCGCATTATACCATTAATTACTATTAAAGCTCAAATCCATTTTATTTGTTTAAAAGTCATCCATTCTTCATCATTATTTAACTAAAAACTGTTATAATAAAAGTTAATAATAATAAAGAAAGTGTGGTTTTAATTAATGTTTAACAAGAAACTAACTGCTGCAGTGGCAGGTTTAGCCATTCTCTTAGCAGGCTGTGGCAATAATTCCAGTAAACCTGCTAGTCAAGCTGTCAAATCCTTTAGCGCTCAAGTAACTGCCAGCGATAACGGTATTAAACAAGAAATCAGTGGTAGCTCTACGAAAGGTAGCAAGGTTTATTATCAAGTTGCGGACAGCGAAAAAGATTCTGTAGCAGTTAAAAATAAAAAATTTACAATTAAATTACCAGCTTCTTTAAAAACCCGCAAGGTTAAAGTTAGTCAAAAACAAAATTTAAGCAAGCCGATTACAGTCAAAGTTACTAAACCTAAGGCAGTTATTGAATCCGCCAAATTCGCAAAAAAATTCAATGGTGCTAAACAAATGCAGGCTCAAATGCCCAAAAAAATGCCTAAATTAGATAGACCAACTAGTTTAATGTTCAGTCCTACTACCACCTATTATATTTTAAGCAATGGTGAAACCGTCTATAGTATGCAATTAGAGATTAATGATGTAGCTAGCGCTGAAACTAAAAAACATCTTAATGCTACTGCCGTAGGCCTAGGCTTGAAAAAAGCTGATTTAAATAATCTGGTTACAAAAGCCAAGAAGAACAAGGGCAGCCAGCAAACTAAAGATATTCAAGGATATCACTTAACGAGTCTGGTTGATGGCAAAAAATTAACTGTTAATATTACCAAATAATAAAATTCAAGCAATAAAAAGCCGCTATTAATAATAGCGGCTTTTTATATCCAGCTATCTAAAAGATAGTTTTATCACTAATTATAATGGGCGCGAGGTTTTATCACCAAAGCTAAGACGCTACTCAAAAATAAAATAACTCCCAGAACAATAAAAGCTATGACAAAATTCTTATGAAAAGCATCTATTAAAAATCCACCCAGCATTGGTCCTAAGACTCCTCCGAAAGTCCCACCAAAATTCAATACTCCTGTAGCTGAACCAATACGGTCTTTAGTAAATAAACGCTGCGACCACGTGAAGGCCCCTGTAAAAGTAGCCACAATAGTCAAATTAGAAATCGCCATCATAATTGCTACAATTATTAGATTATGCACAGAAACCATAACAATCGTCGCCAGCATTGCAATAAGAGAAGATAAAATTAAAAACTTCTTTTGCTGTCCGGCAAACCATTTAGATAAAACTACCCCTGTACCTAAACTACCAACAATTTGCCAAATAGCATTAACTGCTAATAAATAACCTGCTGATTTTAAAGATAAGTGATATGTCTGGGTTAAATAAGTAGGTAGCCAAGATGAACTGCCATAGGCTGTAATATTTATCAGCACCATAACAATCGCCAAGATAATAACATTAGGATCAGTTAAAACTTTGGCTAAACCCACCTGAGGCTGAGCCTTATAAGCAATGGCCGCCGTTTGCGGCTTTGGAATAAAGAATCCAATAATCAACAGTGCAATGACAAACAAAGTTCCCAATAAGAAATAACCATAGCGCCAATTAATGGCAATCACATTAGTCCCAATTGTAAAAGCCAAAATCGCACCAATACCGGTAGTCGTCAAAACAGCTGACTGCATAAACACCCGGCGATCGGAATTAAAATGTTCGGCAATGGCTTTTGAGGCAGCAGAAGGATAACCGCTATTACCAATCCCTGATCCAAAACGCAGTAAAATAAAAAAGATCAGGCCGTTGGCCCAGCCAAAAGCATAGGCAAACACCGCAGTTAAAACTAAAGATAACATTAAGATATTCTTAGAGCCAAACTTATCCACTAACCAACCAGCAGGAATACTCATTAAACAATAAGCTAAAAAGAAAGCACTCATAATAAAACTGGTCTGTGTAGAACTCAAATGAAACTGCTGCCCAATAGGGACAATGGCAGCAGAGACCATCTGCTTATCCATATAAATTACAGAATAACCCACCATCAAGGCAATAATTGTTTTCAAATTGCCTTGACCAGCAGCTCTCGTATTATTTTCTCCCAATAAAATACCCTCCTCTTACTACAGTCAAGTTGCTTTCAATGAATCCAAAATAGATTAATAAAAAGAATCTATTTTTATTAAGCAATTTTAATTGTAGCGAATTTTGTTAGAACATGCCATCCTTAATTTTAAAAAAAACTAATTTAAGTAGTTAAATCTCTTCCAACTGCGCTTTATTCACACAAAAAAAAGAGATGAAACTATTTTTCATCTCTTGAATCGTTTTTCTTCCAAGCCATCTATCGGATTCGGACCGACGACCTCCACCTTACCACGGTGGCGCTCTACCTACTGAGCTAAGATGGCAACTCAGTACCTATTTATAATACCAAAAAATTGCTCTTTTGCAAATAGAAAATTGGCCTGAGTGACAATTTTTTAAAAAGCTTCAATAATTTCCAAAATTCCAGCCATAAAGAAATACACTGCTGCCAAAGAAACAATTAATACTCCGCCCAAAAACGGCCGAAATAAAAGGATAATCCCCGCAATAATACTCAGAATTGCTAAAATAATAATCAACCAATAATAACCACGGCCAAATAAGCGATAAAACGGTACTAGAGTGATTTCAGCAATACCATCAACAATAAACCAAAAAGCCAAAATATAAATTAAGGTGGTTAATCCTAAAGGCAAATTAAATAGAAAAATAATACCTAATAAAATATCTACAATTGCCGAAAATACTAAAAATCCCACATGACTTTGCCTCATTAATTGATGAATACGATAAGCCAGCCAGCATTGATAAATTCCACGTACAAGAGAAAAAATACCCAGTAACAGAACAATCGTAATTAAGCCTGAAGCAGGATGCTTCATAATTTCATAACCGACGAACAACGAAAAAATCCCAATAATTAAACTAAAAATATCAAAATGCCGTTCCCGCGTCATTATTAATTCCCCCTAAATAAAAAATTGCACCTGAATGAGCAACACTTTATAATGAGATTATCAAATTGACAGAAGAGGTTACATAATTGTCACCGAATAAAGAAGACTATCTCAAAAATATTTTTGAATTGCAGCATAGCTTTCAAAAAGTAACTAATAAAAGATTAGCTACCATGATGCAAGTCAGTGCTCCCT
Organism: Bombilactobacillus mellis; assembly: GCA_013346905.1. Classification (GTDB taxonomy): domain Bacteria; phylum Bacillota; class Bacilli; order Lactobacillales; family Lactobacillaceae; genus Bombilactobacillus; species Bombilactobacillus mellis_A. The sequence continues at coordinate 375,690 of JAAEDX010000001.1, read as the reverse complement.
CAGTTACCGAAATGCTGGTCAACTTAGCCCGCAACGGTTATATTAAACATACTCCTTATAATGCCATTGAGCTGACAACATCAGGACAAAAATTAGCTGAAAAATTAGTAAAAAAACATCGTATTTGGGAAGTGTTCCTTACTAATAACCTTCATTATACCATAAATAACGTGCACCAAACGGCTGACTCCTTAGAACATGCCACTGATGATCAATTATTAGAAGCTTTGAATGCTTTTCTGCATTATCCGCAAAAATGTCCTCATGGTGCTATTATTCCCGGCAATGGACAGGGGGAAACTGATGATGATGACCTGATTTTAAGTCAAGTTGAGCCGAATGTTTGGGTAACAATCGTGCGTATTTTTGATAATCGTGAATTTTTGAACTATTTTCGCAAATTAAAACTTAACTTGGACCAAAAATTGCTGGTCGTGCAACATCTACCCTTTGATGACTCTTTAATCGTTCGTACCGAAAACGGCCGCGAAATTACGCTTAGCCACAAAACCGCCGATTTTATTTTTGTCGAAAAAATAAACCGCAACTCTACTTCGGGAAATTCCCAGTAAAGAAGCGGTTTTTTTATTTAATAATAATCTTTCCCTCATATAAACGCAGCAGATCTTGATAAAAGGCAGCATAACTGGCAGCTTTATAAGGAGCAACATATAAATTAACTACTCCCCAACTGAAATAATTCAACAAGTCCCAGCCTACGAAACTAAAATCCAGGAAAAAGAACCGCAATTTATGCCCTCGCATCAAACGCCAGCTTAAACGCAGGGTTTGCCAAATTTGCCGCCAAGCCAGTTTTTGTTTGCGGGTTAGATCTTTATAAATAAAATAAGTCATTATAAATCCATAGCGAACAAACAGCATTACTAACAATCCTAAAAACGCCGGCAGCCAAAATCCTAGTTGACTAATCACAAAAATAACCAACCACAAACTAATAGTAGCAAAAAAATAACGGCTCGAAAATAACTGCCAAGCACTGCTCCAGCCTAAGCTTTGATGCGGTTGCCGTAATAAATCCAAGCAAGTAAAAGTAACTCCCGTAAATATCAGAAAATAAGCCAATCTCGCCTCGACACTGTACCAAAAGACCTGCTGATAAATTTGAGGATTATTTGCTAATAATTTGGTCATTGCTGTATAAATTTGATCATAAGTGGCGGTCGAAGGCAGCTGAGCGGCAAAATTCATCACCCAGCGCATCGCTAAATAAATAATCCCCATTAAAAGTAAAACTGGGGCCCAACCTAATTTCAAAATACTCTGAGGCTGTTGCTGCAGAGTTTTTCTAGCCGTTTGTTTAATTTCAAAAATACTTTGGGGAGTTCGCACGTTAATCATTATCTCTTTCTAATCGCTCAGGCGAAATTGTTTTAAATATTACTATTTGGTTCGGACTAAAGTATATTTTTTCTTGCCCTTTCTAATTATCACAAAACGACCGGAAAACGCCGCTTGGGGATCAACTTGAAAATCAAGATCCTGCTGTCTTTGGCCATTAACATAAATAGCTCCGTTTTGAATATCTTCACGTGCCTGTCTTCGAGAAGGTTCGATCTGGGTCTTATCTACCAAAAATTCAACCAGATTTACCAGTCCGCCATGATATTCTACTGCAGGAACACCATGAAATCCTTGTTCAATTTCATCGGCAGATAACTTTAATAAGTCCCCGGAGAATAAAGCTGCAGAAATTCGCTCAGCTTGTTCTACTGCTGCTGAGCCATGAACAAATTTAGTTACTTCCCGAGCTAAAGTTCTTTGAGCGGCACGCTTTTCTGGTGCCTCCTGTACTTGTTTGGCTAAGGAGTCAATTTCTTCTCGACTCAAGAATGTAAAATATTTTAAGTATTTTATTACATCACGATCATCAGTATTAAACCAAAATTGATAAAATTCATAAGGACTGGTCTTGTGGGCATCTAACCAAACAGCCCCTCCTTCGGTTTTACCAAATTTTGTACCGTCGGCTTTTAATAATAAAGGAATAGTCAAACCAAAAACTGGTGTCTTAGGCCCTTCCAAGCGGTGAATCAAATCAATTCCAGCGGTAATATTACCCCACTGATCACCCCCGCCAATCTGCAACTGTACTTGATGCTGCCGATATAAAGTGAGAAAATCAATCGCCTGTAAAATCTGATAGGTAAACTCAGTAAACGAAATCCCCGCTTCTAAACGCGAAGCTACAATCTCTTTATTGAGCATCGTATTAACATTAAATAATTTGCCATAATCACGTAAAAAGGTCAACAGATCGATCTGGGATAGCCAATCGTAATTATTAACAATCTCAAAATTGTCCGTTCCAAATAAATTAATCATCTGTTTTGTTAATGCTGCTTGATTATGGTGAACCTGTTCCATGGTTTGTAAAACCCGTTCTGATTTTTTACCGGAAGGATCTCCAATAGAACCCGTACCACCACCAATGACGATCACAGGCTTATGGCCTAAAAGTTGAAATCTTTTCAAAATCATAAAAGTTACCAAATGACCCACATGTAAAGAATCTCCCGTGGGATCTACTCCACAATACAGAGCAATTTTATGATTTTGAACATAGTCTTTTAAACCTTGAGCGTCTGTTTGTTGGTTAATTGTTCCACGCCAAGTTAATTCATCAATAATATTTTCAGTCATTTTTTTCCTCATGCTTTTGTTTATGATATAAATTTTTTTCAATAGTAAATCGCGGACGGCGTTTTACTTCATTAAATATTTTTGCAATATATTCTCCGATAACACTGATGCAAATTAATTGAATGCCACCCAGCCCCCAAATGGAAATCATCAACGAAGACCAGCCGGAGACGACATCGCCCCGGATTTTTTGAATAATAGTATAAATTAAAAGAAATAGCGAAACTGCCACAATTACTAAACCTAAGCCCATAATTAACTTAATTGGAGCTACTGAAAAAGAAGTAATTCCGTCAAAAGCAAAATGCAGCATCTTCAAAAGCGGATATTTAGATACTCCGGCTGCCCGTGGTTGGCGCCGGTAATAAACTTTTGCGGAAGGAAAACCTACCAAAGGGACTAATCCCCGTAAAAACAGATTTCTTTCGGGATAATCTAGTAATACTTGTGCAGCCCGCTGACTCAAAAGCCGAAAATCAGCCGAGTCAGGAACTAACTTAACTCCCAAAAATTTCATAAATTTATAAAAGCCTTCTGCCGTGTTCCGTTTAAAACGACTGTCACTGTCGCGGTTATTACGAACTCCGTATACTACTTCCGCCCCCGCATAATACTGCTGCACCATTTGGGCTATAACCTGGGGATCATCTTGTAAATCCGAATCGATGGTTACAATAAAGTCAGCATCACTCACAGTGCTTAAACCAGCTAACAAAGCATTTTGATGGCCAAAATTGCGACTTAATTTTATTCCCGCAACGTTAGCATTAGTTTGACTAAATTGGCTAATTAAAGACCAAGTTTGATCCTGACTGCCATCATCCACAAACACTATCTGACTATCAGTACTAATTTGTTGTTGTGACTGCAGCTGCTGTAAAACTTTTTGTAAAGCCGACAGCGACTGGGGCAAAACCTCCTGTTCATTATAACAAGGAACTACAATGGCTAACCTACCTGGGACCAATTCGTTTCACCTCCATCTTGTAATGTAGGCACCAGATTTAAATGTTGCGGACTATATAACTGAGTTAGCCCTACAGCTGCAATAATTACCAGTACAGGTTCAAACTCCAGACGATATCGTCCCTGAACCTCAATAATAACTTGAGCAGCTGCGTAAGCAAATAGAATCAACAATAATAAATTGAACGAATTGGGATATTTATGCCCTGCCAAAGTAAAAGCCCCCATTAACACCAACCAAATTTCGCTCACGGTAATGGCATAGGACCAAAGATTGGCCTGCCGTACTTGTTGAGGAGAATGATTGTGGTCAAACAAAGAAAAGCTTAAGGTATTAGAAGGATTAGACCACACTGTGAAGAATTTTTGCAAAAATAACGACGCCCATAAATGATGTTTATTCAAATAACGAATATGCCGTTGGGTCACCTGTTTTTCTTGTTTTAACATTACTGCGCGGGAGTCTTTTAAATTAAACTCTTTAACTAACGGCTGAGAATAACTGCCTCGAGACGGATAATTAAGACCGATCACAAATTTCCATTCCGAATCCCGATTCTTTAAACCAAATTCATTCAGCCCAGACTGTTTAATTAGACTACCGCTGGCAGCAATAACTAAAAAATAAACGAGGATCAAACTGAGTAAAGAAACTAAGTTCTGCTGCCAAGATTCTGAACGGGCTAGAATTCGATAAACAATGCTAAAAACAATTATCCCCGCCAAAAAAACAATTCCCAAGGGTCGGACAATATTGCCTAAAGCTAAAGTTACTCCGGCAGCCAGCCACGAAGTCCAATTATCATTCAGCAGCAAAATCCAGGTCAACAAGAAAAAAAACAACGCTAAATATTGATTAGTAAGTCGACCATTTAAAGCCAGCCATTCCCAATTAATACCAAGAAGAAACAAACTAATTCGACTAATAGCTGTGTGATGAAACAGACGCTGAGCCAATTTATAAGTTAAAACTAAAGCTACCATCTGCCATAAAACATTCAGAAACTGCAATACTCGTAAATGAGCTCCAAACAGTTTAATAACAGCCATTACATAAGTTAAAAATCCTGTCTGATAAGCCCACTTAGCAAAATAGTTATTATCATGATAGTAAATCGGACCTCCTAAAACAGCCTGACGACCATATTTCCAAAAAGTATGATAATCACTAGTCTGCTTTACAGGAGTATTGTAAACCCAGCTCAAAAATAAAATTCCAAATATCACCAATAAAACTACGACTACCAGCCGATTAATAACGGTTCGATCCGGAATTTTAAACAGCAAATAACAACTGACATAGATCAGTCCTAAAGTCAACATAAACAATGCTAGTGTTCGTTTAGGAGTAGACCACGCCCCGCTAAAAATAAGCTGTTTAACACAGATTAGTGCTCCGAGAGTCATTAAAAGTGCAAAAATCAGCAGAAAAATCCGTAAAATTAAAGTAAAACCGTTATTTAATTTTGATTTCATCAACTTAACCTAACTGACCTTGTGAATATAATCATGTAAGCGGTCCAAAGCACCTTCAATCGCCGTCATGCTAGCAGCATAGCTGAAACGTACATAACCCGCTCCGCCAACACCAAAAAAGCTTCCTGGTAAAAGTGCCAGCTTTTCTTGAGCCAACAATTCCTGGGCTAATTGGCGATCATCCTGATTTAATTGCGGCGCTATTTGGGCAAACATATAAAATGCCCCTTGAGGCTTGGTTACCTTAAATCCTAATTGAGTTAATCCTTGCAATAAAACATCACGTCGTTTTTGATAATCGGCTTTCATAGGTAAAGTGTCATCTAATCCATGTGCCAAAGCCTCTTGAGCAGCATACTGCGACGGAGCAGAAATCGAAGTCGTAACTAATTCATGCACATGTAAAATATGCTGCATAATCTTTTGCGGACCACAAATATAACCAACACGCCAGCCAGTCATTGCGTGGGATTTTGAGAGTCCATTTAACAAAATTGTTTGTTGCGGTAATAATTGAGCCATACTTACATGTTTTGTTGTATAGGATAATTCACTATAAATTTCATCACTAATCACAAAAATATCATATTGCTGTAAAATATCCACTAACGGCTGCAATTGTTCTCTAGTGTAAGTTACTCCAGTCGGATTATTCGGATAATTCAAAATAATCGCCTTAGCTTGAGGGTGAGCGGCTAAAGTTTGTTGTAGAACTTGTGGATCCAAGCGAAAATCCGTCTTAGAAGTATCAATAATTACAGGCACACCCTGATTCAAACGGATGTCCGGTTCATAAATAGTGAAACAAGGACTCGGTAATAATACTTCATCACCGGGTTCTAAAATCGATTTTAAAGTTGTAAATACCCCTTCGGTCACGCCAATAGTTGTTACAATTTCTGATTCAGGTTGATAATGCAGCTGATACTTGCTTGCCAAAAAATCAGCAATCACTTGCGTCAATTCCGGCTTACCTTCAGGGATGGTATATCGTAAAGGTTGTGAATCAATTGCTTGTTCGGCTGCCTGCTTAATATGATCAGGAGTACTAAAATTAGGTTCACCGACGGTCATATTAATGACTCCGGGAATTTTATTAGCTTTCGCATTAAATAGGAAAATATCTTGCGGTTGCAGTTGTAAAGCACTTTTGCTGAGGCGTTGCTCTAAATTAGCCATTATTAAATCCTCCTTTTAGCTTTGTGGAAAAACTAATTAGTTCTCATTTACTTTATTCTAACATAGCAAGTTTTTTAAAACTGTAAACTTTTCTCTTAATGAGATGAGGTCGGTGTTTTTGCCTTTAAAAACAGCCGATGTTTCAATTTAGAAAAAACATGCAGATCTGCCCAGCCAATAATTGAACCTTGGAAAAATAATGCAAAAAAAGTGCCAATATTTACAGCCAGTAGGCGATGAGTTTTGAACAAGCAGATAATAATAATGGCTACTGGAATTAAATAGCTGAGACACTGGGCCCAAGCAGCACTACCGTGAACAAATTTAAAGCGGATTAAATAACTAAACTCATCATTGGGATGAAGCATAACATCTAAGCGCTGGTAGATAGAAGTAGCAATTGAAATGCCACAAATACTCAAAATATTCAGTAGCAACCGGACCATAATATTAAAATGCGGAATCGTCAGTATTACTAAAATATGTGTCCAAAATTGCACTAAATAGCTGAATAAAAAGGCAAATAACAAATTCGCCGACACTGCCCGTACATCCAAGTGTTGACGAATTAATAAATTCACTAATTGCACAATAATCGCATAGACAAATAAGATAGTACCTAAACTACCGGGTAAAATGCTATGCAGGTTGACCGCAGAGGAAGTCCAGACGGCACTGCCTAAATTAGAAGCCACAGCCAGACCGTTAGCAAAAGAATTTAGAATAATTGATAATATTAAATAAAAGAGCAGTTCCGGAACTGTTAAGCGCCGTTTTTGGCCATTTTCTACAATCATCTAATTATAATCGCATCCGTTTCAAAATAGTTTTCTCTAAAGCTAAATAAATTAAAGGTACTATTATAAAGGTGGCTCCAGAATTAATGGCCGCCGCCGGTAAACTGAGAAAAGCATTAATCACAGCTACTGACAAATGAGTGCCGACCATTAAACTTTCAATTACTCCTGCCAGCCAAGAAGTCACTAATTTAATCAATCCTGCTGCTAAAGAAACCAGATACAGTTTGCCAACTTGATTATTCTGATAATGAACCGCACGAAAAACCAGTGCTGTCACAGCCGCTAAAATCACTGCTTCTAGCATCGTAATCCAAGAAGTAGCAGCATAACCGTTTAAAATATCAAATAAGCCCAATCCTAAAACAGCAGCACAAGCACCATATTTGAATCCCAAAACCATCACCGCAATAACCGCAAAAGTATTGCCAAAATGTATAAAGGGACGACCGACAACTGCAGGCAAGTTAATACGAAACAGACTAATTCCGATAAAAATAATGGCCGCACATAAACCTGCAAGAATGATTTTTTGAAGTTTTACTTTATGCATGATTACCATCCTTTAAATCTAATAACGTGGGGATAATTGCTGCTACCTGAATATCACGTGCACTGAAAGGCGTTTGTTTGACCGCCAAGGTTGTTAAACGTGTCGCCTGTTGAACTGCAGCCGCAAAAGAAAAATCTGCAGCCAAAAACAGAACTACTAAAGTTGTGAATAAATCGCCACTGCCAAATAAAGTCCGCTGCTGCTGCGGATATAAACTGGTTTGGACCACGCCTTGATTTAAAAAGGCACAGCCAATTTTTTGGTCCTGCTGAATGCTGGTAATAATTACTTGCGAACCTCGCATTTGTGCAGCTAAAAGGTGTAAAGCCCGGCTCAAAGAGTCATGATCAATAATAGGAAAGCCAACTAAGAATTGAGCCTCACTAATATTAGGAGTTAAAACATCAACGTAAGGCAATAATCGGCTTATCGCATGAACATAATTAACATCTAAACCTTGATATAATTGACCCTGGTCAGCCATGGCCGGATCTAAAATCACTGGGCAAGCAGCAGTGGATAAATAACGCTGCCACACTTCAACCACAGCTGGGGAGCCTAAATATCCTAAATAAATACGGGACCAAGCCTGCTGCTGCCAATAATCTAAAACTCTTTGCAGCCAAGCAGTTAAATCTTGCTGTGGCGTTTGTGCAGCCCACCCCGGATGGGCTGCCAATAGTTTTACCGGCAAGCTCACAGCAGGAAGTCCCCAAATCTGAAATAAAGTTGTGGAAGTCTTTAACGAAATATCACCCCAAACAGACCAATCTTGTGCTAACAATGTTCTTTTTTTAGTTGACACTATTTATTAGCTCGCTTAATATAGCTGCCATCTTGAGTATTAATCTCTAATTTATCACCGACATTCACAAAATCGGGAACGGTCACAACCAAACCTGTATTTAAAGTAGCGGGCTTGCCTGAACCTGAAACAGTTGCCCCTTTGATGGCGGGCTGGGTTTCTGTAACTTCTAAGATAACACTTGTAGGCAAACTGATACCTACTACTTCTTCACCATAAAAATCAATCTTCACTGCTATATTTTCTTCCAAATATGGTGTCTCAGTACTAATTAAGTCTAAGGGAACCTCGTATTGCTCATAAGTTTCTAAATCCATAAAAAAGGCTGTTTGGTCCTGTGAATATAAGTACTGCGCTGCTTTAGTATCAATAATTGCTGGTTCTAACTTGACATCTGGATGCATAGTAGTTTCGGTAATAGCCCCACTGCGAAGATCCTTTAATTTTAAACGCATCACTGTATTACCTTTACCAGGTTTATGATGATCAGCACTCATCACTTTAATTAATTTATTATTCTGTATAAAGGTCATGCCCGCCCGTAAATCAACTGCTGAAATCATATTAACTCTCCTTTGTCTCCATATATAATAATAATTGTAGCAGAAATTACAAGATAATTTTTAAAAAACAGGTAATTATCTTCCCAGAAACGTCAATCAATTTAGTTATTCCGTTTTTTTTGAAATAGAATTATATCCAATAAAATTATTAGTAGTCCTTATTCCAAAAAAATAGCCAATTATTGGGTATGAAAGGTACAATTGCTATTTCAATTAAGATACATATCCAGATTATGGCTGTTTGTCAACCACTCCTGACTAAAATCAGGAGCTTGTGAGAATTGCCTCTTCAGGGGCAACGACCACAATTTGCTTAGATACAGCGATTGCCTGCAAGCAGGTCTTACGTACTAATTACCAAAGCCTTTATGGTCCGCAGGTTGCCAGACGGACCTACTAATTAGATACTCGCTAAGCCTTTGGCCAAAATGTTCTGCGCTGCATTCTCATCACGAAGGTGATGTTTACCACATTGCGGACACGTCCATTCACGATCTCTGAGGGTCAGCTTCTCTGTCTTGCCAGTGCCCATTATAAAACCACAATGACTACAGGTTTGGGTAGTATTGCGGGGATTAATGGTAATAAATTGACGCCCATAAAGCTTAGCCTTATAGGCTAACATACCTAAAAAAGTCCGCCAACCCACATCGGCAATGCTCAAAGCTAACGCGTGGTTGCGTAGTAGGTTCTTACTCCGTAACTCTTCTGCCACAACCAAATCGTGGTTCTTGATTAGTGTTGTGGAGACCAGGTGGAGGAAGTTCTGGCGCTGGTTAGCCACCTGGCGTTGGAGGTTAGCTACCACTACTCGTTGTTTCTGATAGTTGGCTGCCTGACGTAAGGGGCGCTGTTCTTTCTGAGCTCGCAATGCTCGCCGAGAAAGCTTACGCTGGGCCTGAGCTAATTTACCTTGGAGACGCCGGTAATAGCGCGGATTAGCGACCACATGTCCATTGGAATCAGTCAAAAAGTTAGCAGTATTGAGATCAATCCCAAGGGGTGATTTGACAACGGGAGTTAGCTCCACAAAAGGTTGTTCCGAGGCTAATTGCAGCGAAACATAGTAACGACCGGTGGCGTCCATGGAGATGGTCACGGTTCCTATCCGAATTACTGCAGCTTTATGTAACAGTTTAGGCGGCAGGCCCCGAAAACGTAAGCGGCCAATTTTAGGTAGTCGCAGATGCTTTTTATCTAATAACCTAACACTGCCGGTCAACATATCAGGTACTTGTACCTGCTGAGCATACTGACAGGAGGTTTGATACTTTTGCGCCATTTGCTTTTTATGAAAAACCGGTACACCAATACGATGAACCTGACGAAAAAGCTGCCAAGCGGTGCGATAGTTTTTAATCGCGTTTGCCTTCATGAGGCTATCTAAGTCGCGATTATTAAGCCAACCGTGAATATTGGAAATACCAGTTGCGGGCTTTTTTAAGCGCTCTTCCAGGGTTGCGATACGTGTCTGGACCATAGAAATAGGTATCTTCACTTGTCTGAGCAAGTAGAGTTCCCGATTCATACCGTTCATTTCATTGTAGATAAAGCGACTGGCGTCGCTGTTGCGTTTGATTAAGCGTTTTTGTTCCTTAGAAGGAAAGACCCGCAGCTTAACCCCATAATGATAGGGCAGTTGGGCCATCGTTTTACTCATGCAGCTTGCACCTCCTTACTGTTGGTTACACTAATAATAATACAGAAGTTATAAGATAAGTTTAATTTTTAGCAAGCTAAGCGAAAAATCATTGAGTAATAGGCATTCATCTGCCTGATTAAAATCAAGAGATTTCTGCCTTTGATTTTAATTAAATCTAATTTCTTTAAGCTTGAATCACCTGAAAATAAATAACTGAAATCTAATTTCTTATTGGTCACTGGCTGTAAATTATCTAGGCCTTCGATACTGGTTAAGCTTGTCATACTTGAAAACATATGCTTTAAAGACCACTCAACTTTTACACCAGATCCACTCCCAGTTGAAGGAGCACTTTTTAATATTTTAATGGATTTAACATCCTTACTCTGACTATCACTACCCCAAGGCCAAGTACCTACATTTACCTTATTAAAATCATTGTTGGATACTACATTAATATCATGCAGATAAATAGTCAGTAAACCATCCTTATCAAGCGTCCACCCGTCCACCATGGTAAATTATAGTCATGATTGCCCAATATCCCATGCCTGTTAGTTGCGGTAATTGTAAATTTGGAATAATCATCCATTTCATCTTGAGTATTCTGCATGTTGATATCATCGGGTAATTTAGCTGTAAAATTAACTCCACTATCAGAACTAGTAGAATCATTCTTATAAACACGATTTTGATGCTGACTATCAGAAGGATTATTCAAATTTAATGAGACCGACTTAGAGACACCACTACTGTTCATATATTTGATTGTTAAATCCCAATAAAGTGAATCCTGATCTTGAACTAAATTATTCTTAATTGTTCCTGTAATAGTTTTATTATCTAAATTAATACCAGTATTAGAATCAACACTAATATCAGGACGTTCTGATGGATAAGCAATATTAGCATAAGCCATATTTGTAGTATATTTTGTATCTGTATCAAAGGATGCCTTTCGATATGTGATTTTAGCTGTATTAGGAATATTTTGCACATATGAAAAATACTCATAGGATAAGAATTATTAATATTGTCTTTTGTCACAAGCCTGCCCTCTGAATCTTTCACAAAGCTCCCGGAAATAACAAAGGTATATACATAACCGTAAAAATCAGTATTCCCTAAAGCATCTGTCGTAGCTGTAATTGTTAGTGTATTTATACCTGGATCATAGCTCACTTTAAAATCAGATGTGCATTACCTTGCTCATCGGTAACCTTAATATTGCTAATAACATTAACCTCAGTAGTAGCATCTGGCGCTAGTGTCCAAGTATCATTTAGCGGATCCACAATTTGATAACTGCTTAAATAGCCAGCAGATTTTTGAGGCAAATTTTGCTGCAAATAGTAAAGAGGTCTTATTTTAAAAGGATCTTCCTGTTTGGTAGCGTCAGCAATTTTGATATCCGGTGCTGCTATTTGTTTCTGCTGTAAAGTTTCTCGAAACTTTCTTTGAGTTATATCTTTTTTCAAATCAGGAATCTGCCAAAATTTAGCCCTTTGTGCTATCTGGAAAGGAGATTTATCTTTCAAAGCAGTTTGCGTACCTGACTGTTTTTTATCATTGGACTTTTCATCAATACCTTTTTTATTGATAGGCGGAATGGCAACATCCACTATTGATCCCATTGTGAGTCCCGTATCAAATTGTTTATATTTACTAGTACTAGTTACCAGTAAAAGAATAACTTATTGAAGACACCGAGTCAAAAACCGCAGTAAACATTATGCATTTGCTGGTACTAATCGCCTTATTCATTTACTGTGTCATCACTGATAATAATATTTTTTCCGTCTTTAGAATATACCAGATGGGTAACATCACCGCCAGTAGAACTAGTTGCAGGTGCACAATAAATCTGACTGATATTTTTAATCCCAGTAACAGTAGTAGTGTAAGAAGTAGTCACCAATGGCAGCATTAAATTTTTTAAATTATTAATATTGCTAAAGCTTAAATGTCCTGAAACCTTTGCCGGTTGGCCCTTATTGGTGGTTTGGTCCTTATTGGTGAAATTTATTTGAAGCTGTGCATTCATATCCTTAGCAGAAAATGAAGAAGATTTTTTTTTAAAGAACTAAGTCTTACATGCCCAATCTCGTAAATTTCTACCCAGTCAGTAACGTTAGTTGCTGTCACTTTAACCGTTACATCAATCGCGGCTCCAGTATTATCTAAACCAACATTAGTATATTTCATTTACAACTGTCATTGTTTTTGGGGAGTTAGCAGATGGTGTAAATTTATAATCGTGTTCCTGAAGATTAGATGCAGTAGTATCTTCCTGACAATTACTCATACTTTCTACACTAACTGTTGTTTTCGAACTAATTGTTGGCGAAAAAGCGTGGTCAGCGTCAATAATTGCATTAGGATCAGAATTAACCCCAGACATATCCGTCAAAGGTGTATCCGCTTTAACAAAACCAACAAAAATAACTAAGAGCCCTAGTAACTCCCTTAGAATTAAAAATCCCGTTAGGATTGTATTTCTTAAATTAAAACGACTTTGCATAACGATTGTCCCACCCCAAATTCAAAATCTAAGAAAAACATAATATTATAATAATTTTTTAATAATTTCACTTTACTACTTGCTAGCTTCAGAAAAGACGTGTGTAACTTTAATACGTCAAAAACCAACCTGGGATTAATTCTAGGTGAAATTAACCGCAACGCTGGTACTCTCTTTTTAATGGCAAAATTCTTTGACTTCTTTGACCTTAAAACTCCCCAGACACTAGGTCAAGTATCCTCAAGCAAAAGGAAATAATCATTTCTTGTTGAGATTATGTAATCAGTCGCTCCCATTTTTGTGAGTTTCATAAATAGAAACTTTTCATATTCCTCAGTGAAAATCCCTACTTCAAATAACATGGGAGAAAAATCTACCATCCCTTAATACATTCCGGAATACAGTTTGATGATTTCCCAACAGCCTGTAGAATTTTCAAGAACATTATTCAGTTTTTCAGTCACACTTAACATCTTTATCATAGAACAAAAAGGTGGGAGTTGCAAATATCTATAAACCAACTTTGTCCCGTCAAAACTCATTTGTTATTAATTACTAATATTGGTCTTAACTATAAAAAAAGCATCGATGAAGTGATCATCGATGCAAACGTATTTTCTTAATCTAATTTAGTTTTGTTAATTACTTGAAGTTGCTTATCCAAATCATAAACTACGGGTTGACCTGTAGCCATTTCCAAGTTCATGATATCATCATCTGAAATATTTTCAATATATTTCGTCAAAGCCCGCAAAGAATTACCATGAGCTGCAATAATAACATTTTTCCCCGCAATTAAATCGGGAGCAATGTGGTCTTCCCAAAAAGGAATAACTCTTTCCAAAGTTACTTTCAGATTTTCTCCACCCGGAATTGCCCGCGGATCTAACTGGCTATAACGCCGATCTTGAGCTGCAGAACCTGCATCCGTAGCTTTCAGCAATGGTGGTAAAGTATCATAAGAGCGCCGCCAAATGTGCACTTGCTCTGCGCCATATTTTTCAGCAGTTTCAGCTTTGTTTAATCCCTGCAATGCTCCATAATGCCGTTCATTCAAACGCCAAGTTTTCATTTCGGGAATCCATAATTGTCCGCATTCTTCCAAAGCGTAATGCAAAGTCTTAATTGCCCGTGTTAATACTGAAGTATAAGCTTGATCAAATTGAATACCTGCTTCTTTTAATAATTTACCGGCATTTTGAGCTTGCTTTACACCTTCCGCACTTAGATCCACGTCAATCCAGCCGGTAAATTGATTCGATAAATTCCACTCACTTTGTCCATGACGGATAAATACCAGTTTTGCCATTAATATACCCCTTTTCCATATACTATATCCTCATTATTATATGTTTTCAGAAAATGTGTGTCAATGCACATTCTCAATTATCATTGGTGAACCAAGTGCGCTTTAATATTCCTCAAATCCAGTCACTAAAAAAGATGAGATTGCCATCTCATCTGAAATTACTCCTTGTATTTAATTAACTGTATTAGTGCTTTCTATTGGCGCCGCATTATCACTCTTATTAGAGTTAGTAATTAAAGAAACATTCACTTTTCCTTGGCTGGCTTGACTGACTTCTTGCTGGGCATCTTCACTATTAACCAAAATACCATCACTTAATAATTGAGTATTATCTAAAATATTAGCTAGTTGTGTCTGTTCATTCGCATAATTGTCCACAAATGGCAATACCTTAAAATGACCATTACTTTGTTCTAGTAAAGTCTGATGAATTGGCGAACTTAAAGGAACAATAATTGTTGAATTATCATCTAAGATTTTTTCCGCTAACCACCAAACAATAAAGTCCTGCTCAGTATCAAAGCTCTTCACTAAAATGTTGGACCGATTCATCACTTGAATATAGGGCTCTCCATTCATTTTACTTTTGACAATTGCCAACGAATTATCTAAACGATAATAAAATTCATCCATAATTTCTTCCGGATTACGAGGATTAAAGACCTTCGTCAAACGATTAATCCCTTGTTCATCCAGATAATCAGAACTAATAACTTCATTGTCATGGTAATGATCAATATTAGCCGGGCGCCCTTCAATATCCTTAGTGATCTGCATTACTAAGTCACTACCTAAGTAAACACGGTCAATATTGTTTTCACTATCATTTTCTACATGTGCTTGAGGGCTAATTTCAATGCCGGTATTCGGGCCTTGAATTGGTTTCGTTCCCTGTAGACCCTCAGTCTGAAAATAATCATAAATATTCACCAAATTAGATTCAGGATTCACAATTCCATCATCCAAATAAGACTGCCATCTGCCATACAGATTTTCGTCGTAATCTAAAGTTATTACTGATGGCAAAACATTATGGTCGTCTAAGTAATAAGCTAAATCAGCTATCTGTTCCCGTTTTTGATTTTCCGGATCTAAAAGACCAGGTTGGACAATAAAATACTTCCGGTCATGACTAAAAAAAACATCACCTGAAATCATATCGGTTCCAAACCAATACCTTAAGGTATCATTAATCCGCTGAATCTTCTGTACTTCTAATTCAATTGCTCCTCGATCCAAGTGCACAGACTGCTTACTTTGGATTAAGTGACTATAAAATGTTCGGCTGCTGAGCAGCTGTACTTTTAACTGACTTTTTAATTCCTTTTGGTGGGACTCTAATTCTTTTAATTGTTTTTCAGTGTATTCCCAATTTTCTAAAGAACCATGCGGATGGCTGACTGCCGCTGGCGATTGGGTACTTAAAGGCCGCTGCTGCATCGGCTGATCAGTCGGATTATTCGCTGGTGAGTCTGTCCTTGGTACTTGCTGTAGAGCCGGAGAACCGGTTGATGCGGCTGGCTGCGCGGCAGAATTTCTCTCCGACATAGATCTTAGCGGCTGAGTATTAGCAGTTGAATTATTGACTGGATAATCAGGTACATCTTGAAAATATTGATTACCTGCTGGTTGATTATTCGGTGGAAAATTATTTGCTGCTTGACTCGGCTGTTGTTGATTGTTAGACTGTTGATTTGGTTCTGATTTTGGCTGTTGCTTTTTCCCATGTTTAAATAATGCCATAACGCTACCTCACTCCTCAAAGTCCTACCTTTATAATAACACTTATCCTAGAATACCAAAATAAATAATTTCACTTATTTAAAGTTTGTACTCCTAAAACATCTAAAAAGAATGTAAAAATCGGAATTCCGACCACTAACCCCCAAGTTCCCAAAAGCTGTTCGGAAACCAATAAAACAACAAAAGTCACAAAAATCGGCAAATGAGTCCGACTTGACATTAATTTGGGATTTAATACATAAGTTTCTAAAGCGTGAATAGCCAAAATGGCTATCCAGACATAGATCATTGTTTGAAAGCCACCCACCGTATAACCGATAATGGATAACGGAATTAAAGAAATAATCACTCCTGCCACCGGAATCATAGATAAGAAAAAGACCATCATGGCTAAACTGGGAACGCTGGGAAATTTTAAAATTGTTAAAGCAATCGCCGTTAAAAGTGTATTGATAACTGCAATAATTACCTGAGCTTCTAAAACAACTCCAAAAGTATTCACAAATTTACGGGCAAAAAAGTGGATATCTTGAAATAACCAATTCAGTTTGCTTTTTTCAAAAGATTGGCCAAAGTCATTCATCCAATCCACTTCAAAACTATAAAAATAGCTTAAGAGAAAAGAAATGACAATTGTAAAACCAATCGCTCCCAAATTAGTGACATAGCGCCACACTTCCGTTAAACCGGTTTTAATCTGCTCATCCAACTTGAAGTTTTTCACACTTTCGGCCAATAAGGCAATCAGCGGATCGTTTTGACTCTTATTACTATCATAAAAATTAAAGACCTTTTTGATTAAACCAACTGTCGAGTCAATAATATTAGGAATATAATGAGTTGCTAACAAATAGATTAAGCCGATAATGATTAAATAAACCGGTGTAATAATCCAAAACGGACTCAGCGACCAGTGTCTTTGGATTAAGCGAATAAAATTGACCGATAAAAAGGTAAATATAAAAGTCAATAAGACAGTACTCATCATCGCTCTTAGGAGCCAAATCATTAAAATGCAAACCAATAAAACACAGATCCGGCGTAAGGGAACATTTTTGATAAAAGCCTGATAAATTTTCATTACTGCCTCCGTGAGTCTTACTTTTAAATTACATCATAACAAAAAAAATCACAGCTGCAAGTTGTTCAACCCGCCAATTTGCAAAAACTTTTGAAAGCCACATCTCATTACTTATTCCAAGTAATTTTGGCGGCTGGTAATTGCAGCGGAAAATCATGAAAAGGCGCCCAAGATACCGTTTGGGAGTCCGCATCAGGCTGTTCCAACAAATATAACTTATTATTTAAGACACCAAAAATCAAGAATTCTCCTGCAGGCGTACTGACAGTATGGGCATCTTTTTTCTCTTGTAAAATGGCTGGTTCAATCAATGTCAAATACTGCATCAAAGGCTGTTTTTGTCCTTTGCGATCCACTCCGGCATAACTGATTGATGGCTGATTAATACTAAACTTGCCGCTCATATTCACCCCAATACCGGCTATGCGGCTTTGATTTTTGGCAGCTACGGCCCCTACATACTGCCGTAAATCCGCATTCGAAGCCACTGGCTGGGATTGTAAATCACGATAATGTTGATAAATCTGTTGGTACTGTTGCGTTAGTTGCGGCTTGGTCTGCTCGGTCAAATGTAGATGAATGGTGGGTTCATTGCCTTCATCAGCACCAGGAAAATTTTGCAGATATTGGGTATATAGCAATAAATCTTTTTGACCCCATTCCAAGCGCCAGCGGCTTTGATCGATATTATTGCCATATTTAGCGGTATTGGTGGCTAAATTAATGGCCTTAATCGCAGGATTGTCCAGATTTTGGCCTTGCGTAAAATACTTCACCGTTAATAAATTTAACGGCCGCAGATATAATTTACCGTAAAGACTAAATAAATAACCGGATGAAGTTTGTTGCTGCGTAATTAAAGGATTATCGACTTTTGGATTAGCTTTGCTTTGTGCCGCATGAATATATAAAGTATTTGTAAATACGCCATCGTCTCCTATTTCTAAATGCCCATAAACCCGACTGTTGCCCTGTAAAGCCCGATAATTATAATTGCCAGCAACCGAACGTCCAGCTAATTGGACTGTTTTCTCAGCTTTCGCTTTTGCCGGATTGACAACATGTTTCATTAAACCGGGACCTAATTTATCACTGATGGCCACTTTAATAGCGGAGTGAGCAGGACGTTTCTTTTGATAAGCGCGCGCTTTTTTATGATTAATATGAGTAATACGACCTAATTTCCAAGTTTCGCCTTGATAAGTTACCAAATATCCCTTCAGAGTATAACCATGCAGGGTTTGTTGATAACTTTTTTTCAGAGCTAAAACCATCCGCGGTGGGGTAGTGTTAATTGTAATTTCTTTTCCATCCCGATTGAGACGATAATGTGGATTTCCAAAGTCAGCATTCAGAATATTGGAGCCGGAATGATGATTAAACCAAGAAATTTTTTTCACGCTCACAGTTTCGTTGTTGTAAAAATTTAATCGCATCAAATTACCCAGGCCAACAGCCTGATTTTGGTAGAGATACCAGCTGGTATCAGTATTAGCGACTTTCTGGTTTAAAGGTTGCTTGGGTTGGCAGCCAGCCAAGCTGAATCCAATAATAAGTAAAATTAAATATCCCCATAAATGTTTTAATTTCATTTTGACCTCACAGCAAAATTATAGCATTACTTGAAAACAAAATCTCAAGAAGAATTATTCCCTTTTTCTTAAAAAAAGCAAAAGAGCCTGATCCCAAGCTGGGTCAGACTCGTTGAAAACTATTATTCAAATTATTTTTGTAATAATGGTCACAGCCTTTGTCGCACTCGGATACGGATTTTGCATAGATAACGCGGACTAACGTGCAAAGCAGTTGCTAAGGTTTTAAGATTTTGGCCTCCGATTAAATGTTTCCAAAAACCTTTTGCTCCAGCACGGTTAATTGTCCTACCACTTGCTGTACTTCCGTCTGCCAGAATAAAGGTTCTGCGACCTGTGAAGCGGTGAAAACAAGGTCGGTGGCATCGACATGATTTTGCCGATATCGTTCCCGACGCAATAAATCTTGTGTGCGCCAGACTATTCTTTGAAAAATATACAGTTGAAACTCAGCCACTGATAAGCGGCTATTACTCCAAACTTGCGCATAAGTCAGATAAGCTTCTTGGATCAAATCCGCATATAAGTTGTTGCTGCGATAAACCCCAGCCCGTTTCACAGCCCCATAAATAACTGCTACGTTAGTTATTGCTAATTGAAAACCTGTTGCCAGATCTTGTTGTTCTATCATTGTGAAATATTCCTTCTGCTATATTCCACAAGCGTTTGTGGCAATTGTAGAATAGTAAGTTTTTATTGGAATTTTTACTCGCGGTAAGTTATTAAAAAATAGCAACAACTACCCTTCTCAGAAAAAATTGCGGTTCCAAAGTTAATTTAAAGACAGTAATAGCGGGAAAAAAGATTTTTCTTAAAAAAGGCCCCTTTTCAGGGCTAGTCACCAGTTATAAGGTGCTATTTTACCATAAACAATGCACAGCAGCCAATTCCGAACGCCAAAATTTGAGAGTCTGCTCTTGTAAGGAAACTGATAGTTGCAGTTCTGAAAAATGTGCCACTTGCCGCAAAGTCCAATACTGAAAGCTTTATAAAAATTGGCGAACTTCAGAATTAGTCTGGGGCAATTGTCGATGCAATCAACAGGAGCACTGCGCAAACTGGTACATTAAACCGGCAGCTGGCAGACTCTCTAACCGGCTCCGGAAGCTTGCACAACCAATTGTAATATGCGGCATAAATACTCACTATAATAAGAGGTTAAAATGAACCGCATCTTCTAAATTACGATATGAACTAGATGTAAATAGCAAAATTTTGTTTTGCAAAGTGATGAATTCAGCTTGCCTAGCCGGGGTATTTTGCCAAAAATCCTGCTGCCAATGTAAACCGACCCAATCGGTTGAACCGTGGCTCACCCCTGCTAAAGGCAGATAAGCTGCCCGCCCTAAAATTAAAGGTAAAAAATGGGGATGCTGGGTTTGTCTGACCAACATGCGGGATTGTTGAAAGTTAAAAATACTTTGATGACTAAAATCATTAAGCAGCTAGCGGGTGGTGCGCGGCGTCATAATTAATCCTTGTTGATAATCCAGAGCCACTATTTAGTGGTAAATTAGACCTGGGTGTCTGCAAATTAAACAAAGCAATAACTTGATTACTAAATTGAAATTGGGGAGCGGCTTTAATCTTGCGAGAAGACATTTGCTGCAGTAAAAAGTCTTTGGTCACTTTGCAGGGCAGATCTTGTAGTTGTAATAGCATAAAATCTCCTTAATAATTGGATTAAAAATATCACATAAAGCATCTTTATTTTAGCAATAAATGAAGTCGTTATCATTATTTTTTAATACTTTTTCAGCTTGTTAAAAATCTAGCTCAAATAAAAAAACTCGAATCTCATCGAGTCTTCTCAATTAAATTAGGATAATACTTCGACATCAGTTGCCTGCAGCCATTCATAAACAGCCAAGCGATAGAACTTTTGACCATTAATATAACGAACTTCATTGCAGGAATAAGTAGTATTAGGATTTAAATGACGTCCAGGCAAGGCTACCCCTAATGGAGAATAGAGATTAATACGTCCTTGATTAGGGTGTGTTTTAACTTTAAAACTGTCAGCATTGGCCAAACTATTAAAAGAGGCAGCCGCATTAGCAGCCGCATCACTGCCGTCATATTTATTTAATTGATAATTTTTAATGAGGCGATTTAGTTTAGCTGCATAATTCTGATCAGTCGCATAGCGGCCTTGCAGCCAAGCAGTAGCATCGCGATAACTAGTAGTACTCTGGCGCCAAGTGCCGCGATAATAATTAGGATCGCTTGCAATTCCCTGCCGGAGAATATGGGCATAATCTTGAAAAGAAGCTGCCATACTCGGATACTTGCGAAAAGTGGCATTCGTCTGATAAAAATCATGCTCCGCATTCCATTCGCTTGTCGCCAGTGACACTCCTGTCCCCGCATAGTTTCCTTTAATACCAAATAAGTTATAATTAGGAGCTTGACTGGCAGTAGATGTACCCCAATTACTTTCTAAAATTGCTTGAGCTATCATCACTGAAGGATATAAACCATTGGTTTGAGCTGCTTTTTGGGCTGCAGGGGCAATCTTATTAATAAACTGCTCTTGCGTTGCTAGCGGCAATTTCGCGCAAAAATCCGCTAAAGATGAGGATTTGGTAACCGTGGTTAATTCGGATTTATTATGACTAGCCGCTTGGGTGGGATAAGACAGCAGCAGACCGCCAACAGCTATACCAATAACCAATAATGGTAGAGTCAATTTTTTCGTTTTCAAAAATTATTCCTCCTGACAAACTATTTTTATCATAGCGGTTTCTACAGAAAAATTCAACTCAAAACCTAAAATAGCCCCAGCGTAAAAAATTCCTGTCATAAAGTTTACAACAGGAATTTTACTTTCTTAAACAACTTTTTTAATTGATTAAATTACCATTTTCGGAACGGATCCATTCATTGGTTGATACTTGATAGAAACTTTGACCATCTATGACAGCAATTTGGGCTGTTTTCCAATCACTGTGATAAGATACGAACCGATCCGGTTTAATAATCATACTTATACCATCGTTAGATACCCGCCACAAAGAAGTAAAGCCGCCAGCATTAACCCGAAAGACATTGGACGGAATCTTAGTATATTCAATATTGCCAGTAATGACGTTCACAGTAATACTCTTTTCTGTCTTTACTTTATAGTATACTCGGCTAGCTTTAACGTATTCTTCTGTAGATACTTGATAATAATCAACCCCATTAATTGTTCGCTTCTTACCTGTAATCCAAGAAGTCCGTGCTGGCAAAGCGCGGTCAACGATTACATTCCCGTTGGGATCATACAACTGAGCCACACTAGAAGTTACACTATCTTTGACTGTTACAATTCCATTAACTGCCACGTCACTGATAACCGGCTTCTTATTTTCCTGTGGTCTATTAATTGGATCGCCAGTTACACTGATCTTACGAGTATAAGTATAAATCCCTTTTGCAGCATCAAAACCAGCAGTATTGGCATTTAATGTCAGTGGTTTATTACTTCCATCAACAAAGACAGTAATTCCGCCCTTTTGGAGCGCCGCATCATAATTGTCCTTTCCAAGAATACTCTTAAAATTGATTGTAGCTTGTTGTTGATATTCACCCGGCTGCGTAAAGATAGAATCACGTACAATTTGATCTTTACTATCTTTAATATCGGAAGCCAAACTCAAAGCCCCAGTCACCTTGGAAGTGATCTCATGTCCAGCAGCATCATATAGACGGACATCGTCCGCTAAATTTTTACGATACAAAGACAGTGAATCTCCTATCTGTGCTGGTGTGGTTGTAGAACTAATATTAGCACTTACCGCCTTTGTAAAAACAGGTGCTTGATAAACATATTTACTAGTAATGTCATACTTACTATCCAAAGGGTGATCAACATCTTTATCATAAAATTGATATTCCAAGTTTAGAGAACTACCGGGATCCTTTTTCATGTCCAATATACTTTGAACAAACTCACCCTCACTATCAGCAGTAGGTTTAGTACTATCATTTAGCTTGCTAACTATCTTTCCATCACTGGACTCTGTCTTAACTTCTAAAGAAAACTTGATATTAGCTAAATTAGCTTGATCTTCTTCAGAAAGATCATGTAAACCGGACTTTTGAAAAAGACTATTTATAAAGAAATCGTTTACTTTAGTTGACTTAGTAATATTGTTGTCAGCGTCCTTCGTAGCAAAAGATCCTGGAGCATCAGGGTTGAAAATTCCAACTATTTTTTCAGAACTTACTGGTTTAATGTTGCTCGCCATATAGGCAATATAATTCAAGCTTGAATAATCATCAATATTTTGCTGTAAAATAAAAGAATCCTTTAATTTTTGCAAAACTTGCGTAGTTACTTCATTCTTTGATTCCTCATTTGAGACTCCAGATTTAGATGCGCCTACTGCTGAAACCGTTTCAGCTTCAGCAGCTACAGCTGGAGCCGAAGTAGCAGTCATAGGTGCAACAACGAGCAGTGCTGCCAAGAATAAACTAGTCTTTTGTGCGGAAAATTTCTTCATATTATTATATTTCCCTCCTTAATTTACAATTACATGTTCAATATAGTACAAAAGTCGGTAGTATTCAATTAAGTAAATAAAACATCAGAAATTATTAAATAATAAAAAAGTCGTCTTTACAGACGACAATTTATAAATATAATTATTATTTATTAGGAATTGGCTTAGTAACGACACAATCTGTAGCCTTAACCCATTCATTAGTAGAAACTTGATAATAGGTCTGACCTTGATAATTTGTGGTCAGAGCTGTTTTCCAAGGTGTCCCTGTAGCTAATGCACGCACATAAACTGCATTCATAGCACCATTGTCACTCTTAGCATAGACCACCGCAAAAGGATTCGAAGAAATAGTAATAACTCCATTAGGATCATTAGGATCGTTATTATTAGTGCCACCGCCATTTAGTTGATTATAACGATACTGTACTAACTGGTAGAACTGCCACATAGTATAACCCCATTTGTTAAAATAACCAATGGGATCTGTATGTCCACCAGCACTTGGATGATACTGATTAATCGCATAATGTGACCAAATAGTACCATAGCCCTTGCCATCAGCTAAAGATGGTGTCAAACCATATTTTTTTAACATTACGGCAGTAAAGTAGGCCTGGTTATTAACCGAGCGGGCAAAAGCATCCCAGTTGTTTTCTTGGCAAAGTTCAATTTGAACCATCCGGCTGTTAGCCCACGGCCCAGCACCCCAAACACCATAATCAGTATCATGAATTTGTAAAATATTATTGGCATCTGCAAAAGCATGCACATAAGATTGTACGTTACGCCATTCACGGTTAAAATAAGTAACTTCATTCCATGCAGTCGCACCCGGAGTGGCAGTTTCATGAATAACTACTCCTTCGGGATGTCCAACACCGTTATTATAACCAAACATCTGGTCAAAAGTTCCATTTACCCGCTGAATTGGCTTAGGTTGAATATTATTTTGTTCAATATATTCATTAATTGCTTGTGCTCGGGTAGACTGTGGGCAAACAAACATCAACAACATTGCTACCAAAGCCAAGCAAGCAGCCGCTGATAGTTTCACTTTGTTACTAAATACCATAAGAACTTCTCCTTTATTATACCTACCATAATATTCTAATAAATTTATTAACTATAGAGCAAGAACTATAAATAGGGTGTAATCCAATTGTAAAGTTATACATTTATTTAATCCGAATCACATCTGCGGTTCGAACAAACTCATAAGTAGAAACTTGGTAAAATTGTTCGCCATTCATGGTTACTGTTTCATCAGATTGCCAATCAGTATTAAAACTTAGCGCACGAATATAGACGATTTGGCCTTTTTCATTATAAATAGAAGCAAACGGTTTTTTATTAATACGTACAACCATATGGGTTTGAGAATTTTCGTCTGCAGAATTATTTCTATCATACTGATCTAAATTATAAGTAGTAATTAAATTATTTAGTTTGCTGGCGTAATTCTTATCGGTAGCATAACGTCCTTGCAAATAAGCAGTGGCATCGCGATAACTGTTGGTATTTTCACGCCAAGTTCCGGAGTAATAGCTAGAGCTCCAACTCAGACCGTTTCTTAATTTATTTCCATTATCAGCAAAAGATGCAGCTATATCTGGATACACCCGAAAATAGCTGTCAATTGTAATATATTTACTGCCATCCCATTCCTTAGTGGGCATATTGACTTTATTACCATTGTAATCGCCCTTAATACCAAAATAATTGTTATTAGGTGCCTGAGATAGAGCGGAACGACCCCAATCACTTTCTAAAATGGCTTGGGCCATCATTACGGAAGGATAAAGTCCATAATAATTCGCATATTGCTGTGCTAAAGGAGCTATTTGTTGAATAAAAATCTGCTGCCAAGAAGCTGAACGTGTAAGTGTGGCCGCTAATTGTCCAGAATTAATAGTGTCAGCAGCATGTGCTGTTTGAACATCTCCTTGCTGAAGAGTTGCATGTGCATCATTTACAGCAAGAGGACTAACTAACGTTCCTGCCAAAATGGTGGCAGATAAGCCAGCAGTTAAAAACTTTTTATGCAAAAAAAATTCCTCCTACAATTTCAATTTTTCTAATTTACGATATCTATCATAACGAGTAAAAAAAAATGATTCAATTAAATAATCAAATTGTAATATAAATATCATATTGAAGTAATCTATCTCTGAAAGCGTTGTTTAAACAATAATAAAAATATAAAAAGCATGATGGAGATTACAGAAATCCAACCACTATAACGATCAATAAAAGTAGGCTGATATTCAATCCTGATCTTGCTAATTCGCGTATCAGTTTTAACTAAAAATGTCCCTCTCTGTGAAAAATGATACGCTAAAGGCCTCCCCCAATTAGTAAGACGGTAATTATCAGAATAACATAAAAAAGGTAAGTCAATAATATTATGTTTTTTCTCTGAATGAATAGTATAAGTAATTTCATTATTACCGGGATTCCCCCTGGCAATAGCCTCTTTCCCATTTAAAATAGTAATATGATACGGAATACTACCGATATACTTTTGAGCTTGTTTAGGAAAATAGTCGTTAGTTGCTGGTAACTCTGAACGATAACTATAAAAATTAGCATTACTTAAGGCAGGTACATTTTTTTGAAGCGGCAAGTTCATTAATTGATTAACAGAATTATAGGAAAAAAAACAATTCAAACAAATTAAAGAAAAAGTCCACAAGTACTTTATTTTTTTGGATTTACTAAATTCTCCTAATTGGGCAGCACACCAAGAAATGCCCAAAATAGCAAAAGCATTAAATCGGAAAGGAAATTGAATAATATTAACAGCTGTACCCTTAAATATCCTCCAAGGAAATAAAGACGTAGTCAACCACAAGCAAATAAGCGTTAATCCTAAAATCATCCAAGAAGCTTTGTTGACGAATCGATAGTTTTCAATAAAAAATATAATAACAACAACTAATAAAATTAATGCAAAGGTTCCAATTGTTGCTATAGTATTAGGTAGATGATTTGAATAATACATACGATTATGCAAAAATGCAGAAAGTTGTATTGACAATTTTACAGGTTTAATCACGTTAAAACTAATAACGGTAGTTTTAAAACCTGACGGCACTTTTAAATAATGAACAACAAAAGGAAACCAAAAAATAAAACTAATTCCCAATGTCATTAAAGCAGACTGTAATAATGAACGAATGATTCTTTCACGCATTACAGAATTATACATACAAAATAAAAACCAAACTAGAAGAATTATACTGATTAAAAGAAATGTGAGCATATGAGAGAATATTAAACCAGACATGCCTACTACCAATAAAGTTCGTCCACCCTTTCGCTGTGTTATTAAATACATTCCTACAAAGACTAGTGGAATAAAAGTAGCAGCAAAAAATTCCCCCCAATCAGCGCGTTTAAAAAAGTTTAAAAAACGATAAAAAGAAAAAACATATAAAATGGAAAAAACAAGACAAAAGCGAACAGATTTCCCTAAACGATAAGCAGCATAATGAGTTAAAATCAAAGTAAAAAAATTATACAATCCAAAATACAAATAAGTAATTAATACTGGATGAGAAAAATGCTTAATTAAAAGCATTAAGGGATAAATAAACTGTACTGGATAAAACACATTAACTTGATTACCGGTACCACCAAAATAATGAGTAGCGATCACCGGGAAACTATAGCTTTTAGACTGTAATAATTCCATTAACCGCGAATAATGAAATAGTAAATCATCACCAGCAAACAGACAACCATATCGAAAATAGAACAATACAAATATTAGAGTCAATACAAAATACAAATCTAAAATAGCTAATCTGTCATGTACCTGATTCCTTGAAAACATATCTAAATTTCACCTTTAGAAATTTTAATAAATACTATTACATAATAACATAAAAGATATGTTTATAAAAACACATTATAAATAAAAAAACCTATACCAAATAGGTATAGGCTTTATTAATATGGTTTTTAATATAATAAACTAGTTGATTGAACCAACTGAGCCATCGATCCACTCATTTGTAGATACTTGATAAAATTCGTGGGTATTACCTTCTGAATCAGTCATATTAGCTTTAGCGCCACTTTGCCATTTACTATTTGGTGCCAAAAAACGACTCTTTACAAGATGCATACCATTATTGTCATCATCTTTAGCCCAAACGTATCCATAGTTACCATCCGCAACTGTAAATACTTTGTTTCCAATTTGAGTTACTTTAACAGCACCTTTTATATGATCAGAAGTAGATGCACTATTTGCTGTGTAAGAAACATCATCTGCACTTAAAAATTCATTTGTAGATACTTGATAATAAACTTTACCATTCTTCAACAAAGTACGTTTTTGACCAGTTATCCAGCGGCTACCAGGAGCCAATGCACGACTGTAAACAGGATTTCCAGCTTGGTCATAA
Source organism: Bombilactobacillus mellis (assembly GCA_013346905.1). Lineage (GTDB taxonomy): Bacteria > Bacillota > Bacilli > Lactobacillales > Lactobacillaceae > Bombilactobacillus > Bombilactobacillus mellis_A. The sequence goes on along the minus strand of JAAEDX010000001.1, from coordinate 347,900 downwards.
ACTTGAGCAGCAGTTCCTTCTTTAGTAGTAACAGTTACAATCCCATCCACTTTTTCAGCTGTATAAGGTGCATCCGTTACACCAGCCTTACCGACAGTTACTTTACGAGTAATGAATACCCAGCCTGAAGGTTGATCATATTTCATACCTGGAACCTTGTTAGCTTTAATATCAGCTAAAGAGTAACCATTATATGAAATACGCCCGGCAGCATCGGCAGCATCTAAATTGTTACCTCCAAAAATGTTTCCAGGGTTAAATTTAATTTCTTGTGTATAGACCCCTTCCTTTAATGAAGTACCAGCAGGAACCTCAGAACCAGTATACTCACCTGGAACATAGTCATACCTCAATTTTGAAACTCCAACTTGAGATGTATTAAGAGATGAAAGTACATTTTCACCTTTTTCATTAAGGACTTGACCACCATTATCAGCAATAGAACCAATAGTATTAAAGGTATCTGCTAATGTACCGTAAGGAACTGTAACATCATTAACTTTTACAAAAGAAGCATGAGATAATGCATCTGGTTTAAAAGTTGCCACAGGATCGGCTGAACCTATAAGGGAGTTATCATGCTTATCATAAAACTTATAATTGGCCGTTAAGGTTCCACCGTTCTTCTGCAAATCTTTTACAACTTTTGATACTTCACCACGTGAATATAACTGACTGATGCGACCATTACCATAACTAGCAGTATATGTTAAGGTGTAACGCAAGTTAGAAGCGGCAACTGAACGCTCAGCACCAGTTGTATCTATTGTTGAATTACTTTGCAAATAAACTCTATTAAACGTTTGTGAGGCTATTCCGTTAGAAACCGAAAAACCGTCACTCAACCCTATTTTACCATCTGTTCCGACTAAGGTAGTGTTATACTCGGTGGTAGGAGCAGCAAAATCATTATCTACAAATTCTGCATTTAGAAGCTCTGGCTTATCTACACTGCTACTTCCCTTTAAAGAACCAATCAATTTATTAGTATAATTTGTTAAGTTCTGTTTATCAGTAGCATCGTCTGCTTTAACTACTTGGGTGCCCGGAGTTGCTAAACTAGCAACTGGAGCAACAACTGGCGCAGCAGCTAACAGTGCAGCAGCTACAACACTTGCACCCATTAATGAAGATTTTTTCATATTGTGGTATTCCTCCTCAAATAATCTCATAATTTATAATTTGATACCATCTACACTATAGCACAGAACAACTGAGTATTCAAAAACTTCCCGCTGGGAATCTGGTCACATTGGTAGTCGTCCAACGGTTAGTCATTCTTGCTATAGTCCGGTATCAGTATACCAACAAAATACATTGTAACGCAAAGTACCTTATTTGCAAGCACAAATCGTTCAATAACGGCTTTTTTCTCAATTTTGTAATAATTTTGTTATCATTTTGAAATAATATAAAGTGAGTATTCTTACATTATGCAAAATAAATGATCTCAAATCCAGAATTTGCTGGAAATAAATAATATTATATTTAAAACAATTATTTTTTAAATAATCGATTTTGACTTAAATATGCCTATTCAATTATTTCTGTTGGTGGCTACTATTTCAAATTTTGCTCTAAATTTCCATTTCCCACTTAGTTAATGTATTATAATAGAATCATGGAAGAACTCAGGACTATTTCTCAAATCAAGACAAAAAAAAGCCGAGCTGGTTATCAGCTAGTCTTTACTTTAATATTTTTTTATTTTGCTTTATTTCGCTATTGGCTCATTCCTTCTAATGATGACTATATTTGGAGGGGTAAGATCGGCAATTATTTACTGCATCATTGGTTCTACGGACCGGATGCTATTTATGGCGGCAATAGTAATGGACGCTTTTTAGGTAATTTGTTAGAAATCTTTACCATGCACCATTTGGCAGCAGCGATCATTGTTTTTGCCGGATTTTGGACTTTACTAATCTGGGGGATTTGGCGTTTAAGTGGAAAAAATTTGAGTGCTTTAGTGTCCGCGAGTTTATTTATTTTTACTTTACAGGCCGGTTTTCTCAACAATATTTTAGTTTGGAATGCGGGTTTTATTAATTACGTTCCTCCGATTGCCCTTATTTTAGCCTATTTAGTAATAGTACAAAAAGGAATTTCCCAACACTTACCAGATTATTGGGGCGGGGTTACTTTTCTCATTGGTTTTTGCGGAGGATTATTTTTAGAAACACTGACAATCACCCAAATTATTTTAGGATTAATGATTCTCAGCTATCCAAAAAATAAGACACAATTTTTTCATAAAACCTATTTAATAGGGGCTTTGGGTGCTCTTCTGTTAATGATGACTAATCCCTCTTATTGGCACCCTACCCAATATCGGCAAACCACTTTTAATTTAGGCAAGATATGGACAATTTATACAGATCATAATCATTTCTGGCTGCTTACCAATAATCTGCCGTTATTGATTGTTGTATGTTTAGCCATCTTGTTGCTGACTTATCGCTCTGCTTATTCTTCAAAAGTAAAGCTTATCCTGAGTTTTACTACTATGATCTTTTTAATTTACTATCTTGCTATTAATGTTTATTTAAAAAGTCGGCCGTTAACTTATATTTATACTTATACTAAAATAGCGAACAGTATTAAAGTAAGTGATAGTTTAGTTAGCATCTTGTTTATTATTTTTATTGGCATAATTATTTTCTTGTTTTTCCGGTCTGAACGGTTCATGTGGTTATATTATTTATTAACGGGTATTGCTTTTGGGCCTTTAATGTTTGTCTTATCCCCTACCCACTGTCGGGGAATTTTTCCGTGCTATGTTTTCATGTATTTAATTGCAGTCCGTTTTGTTCAAGCTGCTGTTGCGCAAGTGAATGTACGTAGGGTGGTCAACGGGATTTTTGCCTTGTGTGTGCTTATTGGTGCGGAAGATTACCAATACAAAATGTTCACCAATTACCAGACTAATTTACAAAGAGTTCAGCAACAGAGCTTTTTAAATGGTACCAAGTCATTGCAGCAGCATGTACCCTATCGTCAATTCGTCTGGGCTAATGATATGTTGAATCAACAAGATCCTCATTATTGGCAACAAGTTCTGCTGCATAAACAGAATAAGTAAATACAAACAGCCAGATCCAATGCTCTGGCTGTTTTTTTAACACATCCAAAAATGCCATCTTTGATTAACAAAGACGGCTTGAGTTAATTACTAGTTATGACGAATTTTGTACTTATCTAACCCCGCTGGTTTTTTAGGTGAATAGATAAAGCATACACAATAAGTATTAGCCGTCGCATACATCATTGACTTTCTGATTAATTTTTTCATTAATATTTCCTCCTCTAAAAAACAATATTGATTCTAGGAATATTATACTCCAAAAGAGACAACTTAACTAAAAAATTCAATTATTTTTTAATTTATCTGCTTACTAATCGCACGACTAATGAATAACAAGAAAGAGGAAATAAAAGTTAGGCCTAAATAAATAACTATATTTTTTAAAAGAAAATTGTCTGGCCACAAACACATTACTCCCATGACAGCAAAAATCACCAATGTTTTCAACCATGCCTTTTTATTAATTAACTTGTATGACAGCAGCATGATCAAGAAACAACAACCATAAAAAATTTGAGCCACCAATCCACTTTGTGACATTAATGATCTACCTATAAACATGATTATGATAAAAATGCCTACCGATAATATAAAGCATAACCAAAAATGTGGAGCATGCCATCCTGAATATTGCTTACGAAATAAATTCATCCCAATTAAAATAATTAACGCTTCTATCCACATATGGGTAAAAATTGCTACAATTAAAATAATAATTTCAATTGTTAAGCGACTAATTAACATTGTGGCCGAATATTTGACCAACTCCCATTCACTATCATCATCAGTAGTTAAATAATCAGCAATTTTTACAGATAGTTTTTCTAGCATACAAATTCCCTCCTAGTTATTAGGCAGAATAACCTCTACTTTAAAATAATCATCGTGAGCACTAGTAGTAATTTCGCCATCCATTTCGTTAACAATTTGATGCGCTTGTTGCAAATCTAGTCCATGTTGCTCTAACAAATCTATCCGATAGTCACGAATTTTTGGATTTCTTTTAAAAGAATTAACTACTGTATAAACAGCACCACGCTGATCAACAAAGTAATTAATATTAATCTCACCTTGATTTACTTCCTTAGCATGTTCCAGAGCATTGGACAAAATAATTGTCAAAATATTCATAACCCTAAGCAAATAGTCAGGTTGTGTTATATTTTCATTGTCTTTCCCCTCAATAACTACTTTCAAGCCATCATCTTGAGCTTGTTTGACAAAATAGTCAAGAACCATTTGAATACTATTGACCCTTTTAGGATCCTGTAATTTTATCAAAACTTTATTAACATGTTCCAGGCGTGCATCTAGAAGACGATATAATTCCTCAGAAGATAAGTGTTTCTGATACAAATTCAGGAAAAAGCTATTTTCTGAATGAATCAAATTAAATAATAGTTTATACTGCCCAGATAAATAAATATTTTGCATTTGAATATTTACCAATTGATGCGAAATTAATTCATTCTTTCTACTTTGGATGACAGCCTTATCAATTTCATTCATGACAATATAACTAACTATAGTATTTAATATAAGTACAATAATAATTGCAAAAATGGTTACCCTACTTTTTAAGTAGTTAGTATAAAACAAAATAAACATAATAGCTATATTAGTAATAGGAAATAAAATAAGACTATGTACTTTATTATTTTGCTTACTACCTATTCTTCTTTTCACAATTGATCTTAAAAAATAAAAAATAACCGACAAAGCAATTATAACAATTGTTTCAGTGTAAATACGAGAAATTTGCTGATCATATAATTTCTTACAATCACTTAATAAAACTATACTTACTAATTCTAGTGCAGAAGAAATACTAAGAATTAAAGTTATCAGCATAGCTTTAAGAGAAAAATAACCATTAAAAATAACTGAAAATAATAGCCAGCATAAAATGGATAAAATAAAATTAATATAGACTGGGAACACAAATATTGTAGTCGTCCATGACAAACCAATATTAACAATAAATATTAAAAGAACAATAATATTATTAATAGTGGTTTTCCTTTTAAAGAATAAAGCTAAATAATTATAGATTACTGTAGTTTGTAATGCTGAAGCCAAAAACGCCAAAATAATATTATCCCAATTTCCCCATTTCAATAAATAACTCTCCCAAAACTAAGTAGTTACTTTCAGTGACTCATTGCAAAAGCTTATTATTTATCAGTAAAAATAAATTCCCGCAGCATTTCCTTTCTGCGCGCTTTTGCCAGTGGTAATTCTTGCTGATCATCTAACAACAAAGAAGATTTAAAGATTTTTTTCACATAGTTTAGGTTAACAATAGTATTACGATAAGATTGATAAAATGATTTGCTATCTAATAAGAAATTGTACTTTTCCAGACGTCCATGGGAATAGTATTTTCCATCTGTAGTAATAAACTTGAGTAAACGTTTATCTGAATTGACTAGAATAATTGCTTTAATATTACTAATCTTTAATAGTATTCTGCTGCCATCGTCCACAGAGCGAATAATGATTTCTTTATTATTCTGTTTTTTGGAATCAGCCAACATCCGATCCAATACCATCTGTAATTCTTTATAGGAAATTGGCTTTCTTAAAAAATACTCCGGATGCACAACAAAAGTCTCAAATACATAATCAGGAAAAGCCGAGACAAAAATAATCCGGGCATTAGTTTGACTGGATCGCAATGATTTAGCGATTTCAATCCCATTAGCATGGTCTAATTGTATATCAATAAAATAAATTTGGGTTGACTGACTCTTTGAGATAGTTAACAATTGAGTAGGGTCTTTAATCCATTTAGTTTTTATGTCTAAATTGCGTAAAAAGGCATACTGCAATAGATTTTGCTTTAAATTTTGATAATCTTTTTTATTATTCTCAATTATCCACGCTGATAACATTGTTTTATCCCCCGATTATTATTTAATTTAACCTACCCATTGCATAATTATTATATCTCATACTTTTATCATGCGGATAATGATATAGTCAACTATTGTGCTGATTGCTTTAGTTGTGAATGCTTTTTTATGCGCTTACATTTTTATTTTTGAAAAAATTGGGATAAAATCAGCTTAGGTTCATCCAGAGAATGGAAGCTTTTTCAGAATTTCTAAATTTACTAATACATAAGTTTATTGTGATATTACTAATAATGTAAGCAAAACAAAAAGGCACTGACAATATTATTGCCAAATGCCTTCTTATCGTAAACCATTAACTTATTGGGGGAGAGGTGTCATAGAGATGACGCTATGGGGGGTTCTTTGAAGAGATAGCTCCAAAATAATAATTAGGGAAGAATCCACCAAGAATATTTTCAGCCAGTATGAATATTCCTGATTTCGGTAAGCCTAACAGCTAACCACTCTAACATTACAATATCAACAATGTTATCCAGCAATCATCTCTAAAACAAATCACAATGATCCAATTATTATATAAATAGATCAGTTTGGTTCACGACACTTATTATACTCTTTAGAACATAAATTGCACAAGTCAAAACATAAAATTAATATTGAAATTTATCATGGAAGCCAATTCATTACCAGTACTGTTTCACTTATGCTATGATTATAATAATAAAATAGTTGTGGTTGCTAACAAACCTGCCAAAAAAATTACCGGAGCTGCTAACAGAATACCGAGTAATTGTTTCGAAGTAATGGGAGTATCACCCATGAACTTTAAATTGATCAAGTCTGTTAATCGCGCTAGTTTTGTTACAGACGTCTGTCTTGTGCCAGCAAGAGAGACGTTTTTTGTTTGCAAAGCCATCAGCTACCTCCTTTTTATTTCACTATAACTATTATACGAACATTTGTTCGCTATTGCAAGTCCAAATGACTCGACGATTCTGCTTTGAAAAAGAAAAAGCCCGCTAGCTTAGTACTAGCAGGCTTGAATTATTTTTAAATTTTTAACCATTCTTTTGAACTTTTCGTTAGCATCTGGACTTGGCCCTGTTCATCTAAATATAAATCATCTTCTAGACGAACTCCGCCTTTATTAGGTAAGTAAATCCCGGGTTCAATCGTAAAAGTCATATTAGCTAGCATTTTCTCCACACTGGCAGCATTTAAAGTAGGATATTCGTGACATTCGTGCCCCACACTATGACCGATGCCGTGCATATATTCCGGACCATAGCCTGCCTGGGCAATATGATCATGGGCAAAAGCATCAATAGCTGCTAAAGGCTGCTGCAATTGAATCTGGTTAATTGTCGCTTGCTGCGCCTGCAACACTATCTGATAGATCTTTTGCAGTTCTGGCGCCACATCACCGACAGCGATGGTTCGCGTAATATCAGAATCATATCCTTGATAAACAAAACCAAAATCTAAAACCACTAATTCATGAGCAGCAATCAGCTTGTTGGTGGCGCTACCATGCGGCATAGCCGAACGCACTCCTGAAGCCACAATTGTAGGAAAAGAAGTCGCACTCGCACCCAATTTTTTCCCTAAATACTCCATTTCATTAGCAACAGCCAATTCACTAACTCCGGGTTTAATGTAATTTAAGATTTCCGTGAAGACTTGATCGGCAATCTGAGCAGCTTGTTGCACTTTAGCAATTTCTGCCGGCGTTTTAATCATTCGAATTTTTTCAACTAAATTACTGGAATCTATAATGTGCCAATCAGGCTGCTTCAATTCCCGAAAAGTACTGACATTCAAATAATCGGGTTCAATAATTAAGGTTTTAATCCCGATTTGTCTGACCAACTGTTTTAAAGTCATCTGGGCTCGATCAATAATTTTAAATTCCGGTGCCACAGACTTTAATTGTGTAAAAAACCTGCCGTCAGTATAAAGATACTGTTCATGCTGATCTAACAGCAGCAAGCCTTCATAATCAGGAAAATCCAGTAAGTAACTCATATTAGCCGGACGACTGATTAAGATTGCATCCGCTTGACGGGCAGCTATTTCTTGGCGAATATGTTCTAATTTATCCATTGGTAACTCCTCTATACACTAACCATTTTAATGGCCATCACATTTTTATTCATCGAAAGATCTTCAATAATATCAGCATAATTCATTTTATTGGGAATCTCAATATCGTAAACTTTCGTATAGATATAATTATTTTCATCAGATAAATCAGCGTTAAAGTTCACATCACGCACAGTAATGCCGTGATCGTCAAAATAATCTTGAATAAAAACTTTAGTCTCCTGCTTATGGCGATAACGAATCATAATTTTTTTAGCGGGAGTAATATGCAGAATTTTTTTTAATGCTCCTAAAACCAAGAAGATTACAATCGTTCCTGAGATGGCAATATCATAATTGCCCATCCCCACGGCTATACCTAAGCCGGCTACGGCCCATAAACTGGCAGCCGTAGTTAATCCCCGAACTACTTGATGATTTACTAAAATTGTTCCGGCACCTAAGAAGCCGACACCACTGACTACCTGAGCAATTAAGCGCGCATCGTCTGCCCGTATAATTCCGGCATAATGAGGATAACGACTGGCGATATAAAGTGCATTAAAACCGATTTCCTTTTGAATTAAAGCAATAATACAAGAGCCGACACAAACCAGGATGTGCGTCCGCACTCCCGCGGAATGATTTTTTTGTTGCCGATTATAACCAATTAAGCCAGCACAAAAAACTGACAAAATCAATCTCAAAATAATTTCCCAAATTGATAAATGAAAACTCACTTCCAACCCCCCTTTAAAACCTTGCTTATAATCATTCTATTATACACGGGTCTGCGCAAAAGATAAACGCTACCAGTCACTGTAATTGCTCCTATCAAAAAAGGTGCCGCTATAAACGGCACCTTTTTTTATTAATAATTTTTTAAAACAGTGACACTTCTTTAGGTACAACATATTTAGCTGAGAATGGTTCAAAATAAATCTCTTCATTGTTTTTGACAAACAATTTTGCCGCTGCAATAGCTTGCATTTGTTGAAGAACCGTTGCTGCATCAAGATTTTGATCGATATATTTTAATGGTAAAGAATGTTTTTTACCTGATTGTGTTTTGAATCCTAATTGTAAAAGCCGCATATTTTCCACCCCTTAGTTATTAGTCACCTTTGTGTACTGGGTAGTTAGTTCTGCACTTTTTAAATGTAAACAATCACCAAGATTTGCTAAGGAATTTTTAACTGCTAAAATTTGTTCATCACCCGGAGCAACAATGACATCAGCAAAGTACTTCTAAATTAAAGTGTTCGTGACCGTCCGTGTAAAGTGCTAATTCATCTTAGTATTAAGCTAATCCGGCTTTGTTTGTATATGTTCTTACCTCCTAATTTTAGTAGGTAGAAATGCTAACAAGCAATTATCTCCTACATCCTTTAATAACGTTTGAAAAATAAAAAATGTAACTTAATTAGTGCAATTAGGTTTCATTTTTTCATAAACAGTTTATAATAAAAGTTGGTATTCGGTTTTACCTGCTCATAATTTATTAATGTAGAGACGAAGTAGATTAACAAAAAGCCCATTGCTAAGAGCAATGGGCTTTTTGTTAATGGCGACTGACATACTTGGCCTTGATCCAATTATCATTAGCAATATGATAAAAGAGTTCACCGGCTATAAGAATCTTACCATCAATTTTTAATTCAGTTCCATTATCTAATAAATGAGCTGTAAGTTTGTTTTGAGCTAAAGTCTGCGGATTAATCTGCCATAGAACTACCTGCATATTAGCAGGAATTTTGACAACTGCCGTAAAATCTACTGGCGTCATTTGCCATAATTCCGGCTGCTTAGTTTTAGGATTATCTTCTACCAGAACTACATCATCAGCTTGAACCCATTGATGCGGGGCAATTTGATAATATGTTTTGCCGGAAACTTCTTTTTGTTGGGTGTAAGTTCCGAAGGTATTAGGCTGGAGAACATTATTTTCGATTACTTCTTGTTCATCATCAAAAACGGGCACTGTTTCCTGCTGTGATTTAACTAAAAATTTATGATCAGATTGGGCTACCCATTGTTTTGCATCAGCCCGCTTGGGTTGAGGAGCAGCTAATTTCTGGTAACGTAATTCTATTCTGACAGCGCGGTCAGCCTGATAAAGAACACGACTGTATTTTTTTACAAAAGTAGGCACTTCATCATCATCTAGACCCACAACCATTTCTGTAGAAAAACTGTAGCCTTCAATTTCCGGTATTTCATACTCCACCGGACTGCCTACTTCACCTGTCATGGTAATATCAGGTCGCAGTTGTTCTAATTGCATATTAATATAACATATAGTGGCTTGCGCTTGTACCATACTTCTCCTCCATAAGATATAATTAGCAGATAATTAGATCCCTTTTCTAAAATCTATTATAATAGATTTTAAGGATTCAGACACACTGAATCCTTAATCTAATAATTTTATTAATTATTAGACGAATTTTCTTAAATTGTTATATAATCTAGAAAGACTCATAATTTAGTAATACCAACCAAAGATACTCTCCTTCAGTTAGGAGAGTTTTTTGCGTTTAACAACTAGATTACAATTGTATTGCAGTTTCTGGTACTCAGAAAAGAACATGCTATAATAGCAATGGCAAAATATACCAGGAGGTTTTACTAATGAAAAAGCAATTTACCACCTTATTTGCTTTAGCAGCCAGCTTGTTTCTTCTTAGCGGCTGCAATAATTCTCAATCCAATACTAATCATAGTCAACAGATTTATACCAAAATTATGGCTCAAGGAGACCACGCTGTAAAGAAACATGATTATGCCCAAGCTCAAGCATACTATCAAGCCGCTCTCAAGGCCCGTCCAGACGATTTTAAAGCACAAACATATGCGCAGCAAGCACAAAACCTGACTAGTGCACAAAAGGATATTAAAAATTATTCATTTGCCCAAGCGCAGAATAATTTAGCCGATGTGCAGGATAATAGTAAAGGCTCGGCATCGATGAAAAACACAGCCACTAAAATGCTGCAAACAATCAAAACTGTCCAAAAAAATCGTACCCAGTATCGCCATCGGATAGAAACGGCGGCTACTGCTAATGATGATCATAATTATGCGCAGGCACAAAAACAAGCTATTGCCTTAATGGAAATCACTGAATTTCATAAAAAATATTATGGAGATCTCTTCAAACAAGCTAATGAGATCTTGCTGACCAGTTCAAAAAATCTGCAGACAACTACTGCTAATTCTGCGGAATCAAAAGCTAACACTGATACTGTTCATAATAATGGCCAAGCCAATGATTCCCATCAAGCAGTCGGAGAATCTGACGCCATTAAAAATCCAACAGCTAATGGCAAAAAAATCACAGCAGCTGATATCCAAAAGGCAAGAAAACAGCTCCGTGATCAAGGCACTCAAGATGCAGCTGCTAGTGATAGTGATATCATTCGTGCCATTCAAAAGGCTGCAACATCAGGTCGTTCGACAATTACTCCCGCTGATGCCGGTTTTTAAACCTATCTCAAAAGCCAAGCTTATTAATAATTAAAAACCGTACCTGTGAGTACGGCTTTTTTAATACTCTATTTCCATAAAAAATTAATCAATATTCGATCTACTCGGCGACTTTCATGTAAGCGACTATGCTGTCCATCAGGACCAACGATTTTTCGTTCTTGATAGCTTAAGGCTCGTGTTTGTACTAAATAACGCAAAGATTGTGCCGAGGCATTAGTCACATCACCATCAGAATTAGTACCATCATTTTTATCACCAAAAATATTAAGTACTTTCACTTGTTTGTTAGGATAGCGCTGGCGCAAGCCCATTAACGTCCGGTAATTATTATCTATGTGATTAGGCCGGCCCGTAGCAGCTAAACGTAAGCGGTGGGGCCGATCACCAGCCCCGATAATACCAGCAAAATGGCCTGCAATCGCAACTTGTTTGCGCAATTTGGGTAGGCGTTGATTATGAGCATTATCTAAAAGATAATAGGAAATAGCCATATTGCCCATGGAATGACCCACTAAGTTCATATTTTTAATCTGATATTGTTGCTGTAATTTAAGAATAACTTGTTTTAACCAACGGCCATCTTGATGATAATTAGGATTGCGATTATCCTTAAAGCCCACCTCAATAATAGGATTACGGGCGTGAGGTGGAATACGTCCTTTTAAATGAACCCGACCCTGCCGATCAACCAGCGCCTGAGTCACACTATTAGTTACCCCCGCACGTTCAGCCGCACTGGTCATCTGCTTTTCGGCATTAATACTGCTGCCCCAACCATGTAAAAAAAGTGTCGGCGTTGAGTGCAGCCGTGTCGGCGCTAAGGCTGCTGTTTGCTGCTGACGATAGCCAGCAAAAGCTAGCAAGGCCGCCAATATTAGCAAGATTATACAGGTTACTTTCAGCCATTTTTTTGTCATAATAGTTTTTCATCTCATTCGTGACTAACAATTTGCAACAGTCCTTGGACTAAACGTTGTAAAGCTGCTTTTAAAATTGCTGGTGGACAAGCCATATTCAAACGTAAAAAGTCAGCGCCATTACCACGATAAAGACTGCCATCAGAGAGCAATAACCCCACACTCGCTTGTAACTGTTGAGCTAATCTGGAAGCCGGAATTTTAAAAGCAGAACAATCCAGCCATAATAAATAACTTGCTCCGCCATGAATGATCTTAATCTCCGGCAAATTATGCTGTAAATAATCAGCAACTAACTGATAGTTGGCCTGCAACTGCTGTTTTAAAGCCTTTAGCCACGGCTGCCCCTTTGTATAAGCAGCAATCGTGCCGGGAACGGCTGTCAAATTCGGCTCTGCCAATTCATCATTATTCAAAGCCTGCAGCACTTGTTGCCTTAAAGCAGCATTCGGCACAATGACACTAGCTGCATGTAAAGCCGCCAAATTAAAAGTTTTGCTAGGTGAAACTAAAGCAATTGTTGATTGAATTAAAGTATCCGGTAACGAAAAAATTGGCGTATACTGCTGAGAATTTAAAGTAAGATCACCATGTATTTCATCGCTAATCAAAGTTACCTGAAATTGCTGACATAAAGTAACAATCTGCTTTAATTGTTCATAGGTCCAAATTTGACCACTGGGATTTTGAGGATTACATAAGATCATCAAGGTAGTCAAAGGCTGCGCTAATTGTTGCTTAAGTAAAGGAAAATCAATCTCATAATGGTCTGTCTGATAGATTAAATTATTAGCCAAGGTATGGCGGCCATTATTTTCAATGGAATGATAAAAAATATTATAAACTGGCGGCTGCACGACAATATTATCCCCAGGATGGCTTAAACGCCGCACCAATGAAGAAAGCGCTGGCACTACCCCAGTAGCAAATACCAGCCAATCGGTGTCTGGACCGCAGCCATGCTCTTGTTCATACCAATCAGCAACTGCTTGATAATAGGTCGGAGGAATTTCTTCATAACCAAAAACTCCGCTTGCCACTTTTTGTTGCAGGGCGGCAATGATCTCTGGAGCAGTAGCAAAATCCATATCCGCTAAATTTAAGGGTAGTTCCTGCTCTGAGACATCCCATTTTACTGAATTAGAGCCCCGCCGCTGGAGGACAGTTTGAAAATCATACATAGTTTTTCGCCTCTATTTTTCCGCTTCTGTGATAATTTTAGTTCGCTGGGGATCTAGCTGAGGATCGTCTTGAATAATTTCACCAATATAATGCGCCTGAATGACACCACTGATCGGATTTTTCACACTGATAATATCAGAATTAATCTCAGCTTGAATATCAGAACAATATTCAAAAGCTAAATCTGTTTGCAGTAGACGACAATTTTTGAGAGTCAAATGTTTGATATAACACAATCCCTGATTACTTTCGATAGTACAGTTAATTAAAGTGAGATTTTCTGTATTCCACCCTAAATATTCTCCGTTCAAAGTACAATCTGTCAAAGTTACATTTCGACAATTCCAAAAAGCATCTTTGGATACAAAAGTACAATGCTGCGCTGTAATATTTTGGCCGCCATCAAAAGCATAATTTCCAACGATCTGTACATGATCCATTTGTACATCTTGACTATTCATCCCAAAATAATCACCATGCCCTTGGACATCTTGTAACTGCACCTGCTGACAAGTCCACAGCGTTTCAGCTGCATCAGCAAAATAAACCTGCTGGAGGCTCACTTGCTGACAGCGCCGAAACAGTTTGGGTGCTTGTAAAGTGCAATTGGTCATGCGTAGATTCTTGGTATACCAAATACCGGAACGAGCCATTGTTTCTAAAATAGAATTTTTAATCTTAATGTCTTCACAGTACCATAAGGGATATTTCCATTTAAAAATAGTATCTGAAATGTTCAGATGCCGGCTTTCCTTTAAAGGTGATTCGCCTTCACCAAAAGTAACATTTTTAATAGTAGCTCCCTGGCTGGCAAACAAAGAACGTTCACCGGTATAAAATTTTTCTTGATATTCTGTCATAAGTTCCCCTTAATTATTTTTGCGAGCGATTGCAAAATCATCGATAAAAAATACTTTTCTGTGTTTTAAGAATCCTTATTAAGTATCGCTTTTTGTACCTCTTATTGACAACGGACTCTATCACTTAGTGTAATTCTCCCCTTGCCAATTGTCTAATGCTTATCGCCAATTATCACTTATGCAAATAAAGTATACTTAACTACTAGGAGTATTTTGTAATTCGTAAGTCAATGTAGCTAACGACCCAGCTGGGGAACAGGGTGCGATACAATAATCAGCTTAATCCCTTGAGCAGGTTCCCAGGTCCACTGATATTTTGACTGCAGCTCCTGACTTTTTTGCCGAGATAAAATGACCGGTTGCTGATTCCCTAAATACTGTCCTTGATAATAAAAAGTCTGGCCCATAATTTGCTGCTGTGGATGATTGACTCGTCTTAATGGACCAGCTGAAACCAGCAATTGCCAGGGTGGCTGCTCTTGGCGATCTAAACGCGTATCCTGAACGACAAAAGATTGCTGATTTTTTGTATAATATAGGCACGTTTGTGAGCTGAGCGCATGGGTGCCAAATTCTAGCTGGTCTGGTACTGATTTTAAAATTAAAGCTCCCACTTTTTGAGTAGGCCTAACATAACTTTGGTGCGAAGCAGAGTCATCCTGATATGACAACCAAATTTACTCAACCGCTAATTTAGGTCCTTGCAGATGTTCAAAATCTCCGGCCCCGACAATCTACCAGCGTGGATCAGTATTAATTAAGTTGGCATTATCAGGCAACGGCGGTTTTTCAACCGGAGCAATTTCCGGATTAGTGGGAAAGCGGAATGCGGCACCTAAAGTTAACTTCCACAACTGGTAATTATTTTTAAAGAGTCCATCTGTATTTTGTGCCTGGCGCAAGTCCCAAGAACTAAGATTAAATCTTGCAGCGCCGACATATGATTAAACATTAAGTGAAAGCCTTTTCCCTGACTAGTGTCAAAATTTTTTAAACCAATATAGTGTTTCACCGCTTCAGAGCCGGCAAACAAAGCACAAAAAGAGCCGCGGATTTTGAATCCCGGTTTGATTTCTACAATTTTAGTACTTCGATGATAATCTGCTTGCCAAGGCCAATAGCTATTATCCTGGGCCTGACTGTCAATTTCGTACTGATACAGAGTCAAGGTTTTAATTTTATTATTAAAAGCCTACCAATTCTGATCCCAGACAAAGGTACACTGTCGGCGCTTAACGGCTGCTCGATAAGCACTATAAATATTAGTTACTGTTCGCCAAGGTCCTTGGGGATTATCCGCTTGTCCCTTACCTGCTTCTTGCCAGCGGCAGGTATGATTATAATTAGAACCACGCGGCATCAAACGATCATCTCCCGGGGCCGGCGGTAAATGCGGATCCGCTGTAAAAATTACTTGTGAACCTAAGGTTAGCTGCCATAAGTTATTCATGCACCAAAACATCCATACGGTATCGGTTTGTGGCTGCATGACAAAATTTTTCAAATCTAATTGCTCTAGGTTTCGACAATTAGCAAACATATATGACATATATGACATATCACGGACTTGGTTGGTTACTAAATGACTGACATCCAGCTGACGCAAATTAAAATCACCGCTGAACAGACTACTCATATCTGTTACCTGATCCATTACCAGATTTTCTAAGCCGCTAATCTCCTGCAGTTGGGGCAAATAGGCGAAAAATTCGTGCATCGAAGCTGGCGGATAAACTTGTGGTTCAATCACAATTTTTGTGATTTGGTGACGATACTGCCACCAAGGCCAATGTTGTTGAGAATCTAAAGTAATAAGTCCGCTATGAATTATTAAAACCTGTTCTTCATTAATCTCCCAAGTTGCTAAAGTTGTTGGATGTCCCGGCTGCCTTAGGACAGAAGGTTTATTAGTAAGTTGCAGACTGGCTGCTTGTATCTGCAAACTGCAACTAAACATTCCTATTAATAGCAAAAATATTATCAAGCTATAATAACGTCGCGGCATGGGCAACACTCCTTAAAAAGTTTTTCGCTCTTATTAATTAATTACCCTAAATAGTTATTACAGAAACCGCGCTCCAAGAAAAACGAAGTAATTTTTGGCACTAACACTTGAAATGAGTTAGACTTATATTATAGTTTTTGCCATTGTGACAATTTTTACCTAGTTCGAATCTATTCATCTTATAATGGCATTACTCCAATTACTGAAGGAGGTTTTCTCTTGGAGAAACAAATAAAGGTCAAGGTGCACAATTTGACTAAAATCTTCGGCAGTCATCAAGCTGAAGCAATCAAATTGTTGCAGCAAGGCCAGTCTAAAGCCGAAATTTTGGAAAAGACTGGCGCGACCGTTGGCGTTAATCGAGCCAATTTCTCAGTAGAAGCAAGTGAGATTTTTGTAATCATGGGCTTATCAGGAAGTGGTAAGTCAACTTTAGTACGGATGTTAAACCGTTTAATTAACCCAACCCGTGGCGAAGTCTATATTGACGGGGAAAATATTATGCGACTTAACAAAAAACAATTACGGCAATTACGCCAACAAAAAATCAGCATGGTTTTTCAAAATTTTGCTCTGTTTCCTAATATGACTGTTCTAGAAAATGCCGGTTACGGCTTGGAAGTTCAAGGCCTAGACGCTCAAACCCGCGATAAAAAAGCACATGCAGCTTTGGAATTAGTGCACTTACATGGATATGATGACCAATATCCTAATCAGTTATCCGGTGGTATGCAGCAGCGCGTAGGATTGGCACGGGCTTTAGCCAATGACGCCCAAATATTATTAATGGATGAAGCATTTTCAGCTCTTGATCCCTTAAATCGAAAAGATATGCAGGATCAATTATTGGATATTCAAGAAAAAATGCACAAAACGATTATTTTTATTAGTCATGACTTAAATGAGGCTCTGCGCATTGGTGATCATATTTTAATTATGCACGATGGGACGATTGATCAAATTGGTGATCCGGAAACTATTTTAACTAACCCGGCCAATGACTATGTTAAGCGTTTTATCGAAGATGTGGATCGTACTAAAGCCCTCACTGTTAAGAGCGTGATGACGACTGCTGATACTATCAACATTAACAAAACTGGTCCGCGGGTGGCTTTACGGCGCATGCGGGCTAATGATATTTCGTCTATTTATGTTGTGGATGATGAGCATCGTTTTGTCGGCTTTCTTGATTCTGACGACGTGGCTAATTTAATCCGCAAGGGTAGTAAAGATCTTAAATCAATTATGAAAACGGACGTCCCTACTACAGGTCCGGATGTTTTAATTAGTGATTTAATGGATAAAATCTCCCATACTCCTATTCCCTATGCTGTCTTAGATGACCAGCATCATTTATTAGGAATTATTTTACGGGGATCGGTTTTAGCAGCTATTGCTGGCGAGGAGGTTGACAAATGATGTTACTAGTACAAATCCCCAAATTACCACTAGCAAAATGGATTAATGATTTAGTTGATTGGCTCACCCAATTTAGCGGCTTTTTTAATAGTATTACGAATTTTTTCCAAGCCATTATTAATGCTTTTCAGTGGGTGTTTGACCTACTTCCGGTTTGGTTATTTATTATTATCATTTTAGCCATTACTTATTGGGAAAAACGCCACACCAAAAAATGGGGCTTACTATCCTTTGAATTAATTGGGTTATTATTGATTTGGAATCTAGGCTTTTGGCATGATATGACTGAAACCTTAACTCTAGTTTTGACTTCTACTTTAATTGCCTTAATTATTGGTGTCCCCTTGGGAATTTGGATGGCAAAAAAGGCAACCGTGCAGGCGATTGTTAATCCTATTTTAGATTTTATGCAGACAATGCCCGCTTTTGTTTATTTAATTCCAGCGGTTGCTTTCTTTGGTATTGGAATGGTCCCAGGAGTTCTGTCATCAGTAATTTTTGCTACGCCGCCGACAGTCCGCATGACTAATTTGGGAATTCGGCAAGTTCCAACTGATTTAATAGAAGCAGCTGACGCTTATGGAACTAATGCTTGGCAAAAATTAATTAAAGTCGAATTGCCTTTAGCCCGCCCCACTATTATGGCAGGCATCAATCAAAGTTTAATGCTCGCCTTATCAATGGTAGTTATTGCTTCCATGATTGGTGCATTGGGATTAGGAACTCAAGTATACTTTGCTGTAGGTCGCAACGATGCCGGTGCGGGCTTTGCGGCTGGTTTGGCTGTAGTTATTCTAGCTATCATTTTGGATCGGATTACTCAATCTTTGACCCAAGATAAGCATTCCAGCTAGGAGGCCTTCTTAATAATGAAAAAAAAATTATTGTATTGCTTTACTAGTTTATTAATTCTTCTGTTAGTGGGGTGCAGCGGGGCACAATTGCCTAAATACCAAAACGATAAAGCTTTAGGCCCACAGATTAATTATACTGTTACGGGAATTGAAGCAGGATCAGGAGTTATGGGACGGGCCGATCAGGCTTTAACGGACTATCATTTAAAAGCTAAAAAATGGCAATTAATGACCAGCTCCACGGCAGCAATGATTAGTACTTTGGATAAGGCTACTAAAAATCAGCAGCCCATCGTTGTCACTGCTTGGCAGCCCCACTGGATGGTAGAAAAATATCATCTGAAGTTTTTAAAAGATCCTCAGCATGTTTTTGGCAAGGGTGAATACATGAAATCAGCAGCCCGGCTTGGTTTGAAGAAAGATCAACCGGAAATTTATCAATTTTTGCAGAATTTTCATTGGAACTTGGCAGACGCTACACCGTTAATGCTCAAAATTAATCGTGGTGAAAAAACTTCCAAGGCCGTTAAGGACTATATTCGTCAACACCCTCAGCAAGTCAAACAGTGGTTAAAAAATGTTCCCCAAGGACAAGGTAAAAAAGTTACTTTAGCTTATACAATTTTTGACTATGAAGTAGCTGCAACTAACCTAGTAAAACAAGTACTAACTGATCAAGGCTATAAAGTGGATATCCGGCAATTAGATGTCGGTGTAATGTGGAGCGCGTTGGCTTCCGGTTCTGTTGACGCAACTGTAGTAGCAGAATTACCGGTTACTCAAGGATTATATGCCCACAAGTATTTACACAAGGTTGACATTGTGCGGACAAATCTTGCAGGTGCTAAAACCGGTTTGGCCGTACCGAAATATATGACCAATATTAATAAGATTGAAGATCTAAAAAATAAATAACAAAAACCCCAATCGCAAGTAATTGGGGTTTTTTATTATTTAATAGTATAAAAATACTCCAGTTTTAAAAACTGGAGTTCATGAGAATTAATTATTAATTGCTGCCAGTGCCTGTTGAATAGTAGTACCTGTAGCTTGACGTTTATTCTTAGGATTAATCACAATAAATAATTGCTTTTGTGTGTCTAGTTGTACTTGATATTTCATCTTGAATTCCTCCATCCGTTTTGATTCTAGAATGGTCTCAAGGTAGCGATTGTAGTAATTATACACGCTCTTTTTTACAAGTCAAGCAAAAGCACTGCCAAAATGAACTATCGCCAAGTTGCCCACAACCAACAATAATAACACTCCATAAATTAGCCAGTCGGACCAATGATATTTAATGGCCTGATAATTAAATAGATGGGCTTGATTATGATAGCCTTTAGCAATCAAAGCATCAGCCACTTGACCAGCTTTTTTCATGGAAATCAAAATAATGGGCTGTAATAACAATGCCGTTTCAGTTAGGCGTTTCCACCAATGAACAGCGGCCTGATTACTGGCTCTTAATTTATAGGCCTGTTTGACAGTAACAAAAGTTTCCTGAAATTCACTAATAAAAGTCGCCATAATGATAATTACTAAAGGTAATCCGGATCCATGATAATGACCAAAAGTTAGAGAATGACAAATTTTTCCCACTGCAAGGGCTAATTCTTGCGGAGTAGTTTTAATAGTCAGCGCTAAAGCAAACAATAATAACAGGACAATTCTCACAAAAATCTGGATATCCAATTCTGTTAAAGTGAGCCAGCCCCAGGACCATAACACCCGACCATTCACAAAAAATAAATTAGCAAACAAATTCAAACTTGGTAAAAAGAGAATCAATTTCCAATGCTGAAATAACTGCTGCCGCTGCTCCTTGGTGAATTCCAGTGCCAGTAAACCTACAAAGAATAAAGTAATAACTCCATATTGCCAATAATAATGAAAACTGAACATAAATAAAGTAAAAAAGATACATGTTAAAAATTTCGTTCGTCCATCTAATTTGAAAGTTCTGTTCATAATATTTATTGGTCCTTATTTTTAATTTTTGCCAGTGCTGCGGCAATTTCATCATTAGAACGATAGTAACCGTCAGCTGGCAAAACCCCGGCAGCCACCAAGGACTGTCTAATAGCTAAAGTGGGCGGCATCCGCAAGCCCCAGTGCTGAAACAACTTTGTCTGCTGGAGAATAGTAGTAATAGAATATTCTTTTAAACCTGTAGGAGTCAAAAATAACCACTGATCACAATACTGTAAAGCCTCTTCCAGATTATGAGTCACAACAATAACCAGATGTTGTCTACAGTAATTTTGTAAAGTATTCATCACTAATTGTTGAAAATGGGCATCTAAGCCAGCTGTTATCTCATCACATAATAAAATCTGCGGTTGTTTCAACAGCATAATTGCTAAAGCTAAACGTTTCTTTTGTCCACCGGAAAGTTCAAAAGGTGAGCTAGTTAGCAGGGGCTCCAGTTGTAATTGTTGAACAACTTCAGCTATCGAGCCATTATGATGATATTCCAATTCTTCTTGCACTGTCTGTTTAAAAAAAAGATGATCCGTTGACTGTAAACAATACCCTACTTGCGTTAAATACTGCCGCAAGGTTGCCGCTGACTGATGGATGGGTTGTTGTTGCCAAACAATTTTTCCTTGTGTCGGTTTAATTAAGCCACTAATCATATTTAACATAGTCGTTTTACCGACCCCATTAATACCCACTAAGGCGTATATTTTTCCTGCTTGTAATTTCAGACTCAGATCTGACCATAAGGGTTGTGAACTCTTCGGCGGTGTATAATTTATCTCTTTGAGTTCTAACATAAGTTCTCCTGAATAGTTTGCACAAAATCTTGCACTGCAGGGCTCGCGGTTGTGATTGATTGTCCAGTTAGCTGGTTTAATTTTTGTAAAATAGCAATTGTATCTGGTAGGGGTAACTGATTGGCCTCTAAGAGCTTAGCATCAGTCAATAATTCTGAAGTCTGACACTGTTGCACAATTGTTCCCTGGTTTAAAATCATGGTCCGCTGCGTTAAAGCCAATTCCGATAACTTGTGGGTTATCAATAAAACTGCCAGCTGCTGTTCGTTTTTAATTTTCTGCAGAACCTTGAGTACTAATCTGGTATTTTCCGGATCTAATTGGGCTGTCGGCTCATCTAAAATCAGTAACTGTGGCCGTAATAATAACACTTCCGCAATAGCTAATAACTGTTTTTGACCACCGGATAAGGTTTTAAAGGGCCATTTGATTAAAGATTGAATTTTCAATTGACGGCTAATATCAGTAATTTGGGTTTGGATTTGCGCTGCAGTCCACCCAAAATTACTTAAATATAAAGTCACATCTTCCATAAAATCTTTGCCAATAAACTGGGTATCAATATTTTGAAAAACCATGCCCACCATTTGATTTAAATGCCAAGCCGGCTGAATATCATGATAATTTTGTCCTTTAATAATTAACTGACCGGCTGTTGGTTCCAAAATGCGCACTAGCAATTTACCCAAAGTAGTTTTACCGGAACCATTCGGTCCAACCAGACCCACAAATTCCTGCGGCTGAATAGTTAAGTTGACATCATGCAAAATTTCCCGTTTTTGCGTTTTTAAATCTAAGTCCAGCAACTGTTCT
Source organism: Bombilactobacillus mellis (assembly GCA_013346905.1). Taxonomy (GTDB): domain Bacteria; phylum Bacillota; class Bacilli; order Lactobacillales; family Lactobacillaceae; genus Bombilactobacillus; species Bombilactobacillus mellis_A. The sequence continues at coordinate 325,556 of JAAEDX010000001.1, read as the reverse complement.
GCTGTATATTGTAAATTTTTAACCTGCAAAAGTAATGGCTGCACTTTATCTCCTTCTTTAAATCAGCTTTAAATAGCTCAGCACTAACAAAATAATGGTAATAATTACGAGAGAGATAATGGCATAATTTGTTAGTTTATTCTCTTGGGGAATAATATTAAAATCAGATGTTCGTAAAATATTACTTTTAAGTAAGGCCCGCACAATCGGCTTATATAAAATCAAAACCAGAATAGAATTCAAACTGCCCTTGATTAAATTAAAGGGTAAAATTACCGGTATCAGCATTTTGACGACGGCTGCCCGTGAATAGCCGAAAAAGATCGGCGACAAAACATAATTCCAAAGCAGCATAAAAGCAGTTAACATAACAATTCCAATAATTAGGCCTATTATTAAATTTTTAGTTTTCTTTTTTTTGGAATAAGCTAAGACCGGTGGTAACACAAAACAAATTGCCGCAATGACATTCATGACAAACCCAATAATTCCTGTTGAACTCACGGTGATCATTTCAAAAAAAGGAACAATAATCGAAAGAAGAATTGAAAAAATAGGTCCAAAAACCATACCTCCGAGAATTAAGATGACATCTTTGGGTTCATACTTCAAAAAAGATATCATGGGGATTTTTAAAAAAGCCGCCGATAAATAAGCCAAGGCTCCAAAAGCTGCTAAAAAAGTTATATACCGAATATAATTTTGGTCACGTTTCATACTGATTTACCTCCATAATTAGCACTTACAAGCGCTCTCAATTTGAGAAAAGTCCCTTCTTCGCCTAGGCATAAAAATGCCCCGTAAATACGGGGCAGATAAAAATTATGAAGAATCTTCAACAAAAAATATTCTTAATGTACAGTTGGAGAAACTTCTTCTTCCATCCAGACTTTAACTGTCGGTCCTGGATTTGCACCAGGTCAACTGCTATTAGCAGGTCGCGGACTTCAAATCATCTTTGTCACCGCCGATTGGGAATTTCACCCGACCCCGAAGAAGCTATTCTTACTAACAAAAAAATTGTAACATAGTTCAGCTAATTTGTACATTAGCAAATTAATACTTAAAAAACACGAACGGCAAATGAAGGCATGAAATATTGCGAAATGCTGGCAACTTTTACCGTTTCACCAGGTTGAGGGGCATGGACGTATTGTCCATTGCCAATATAGATCGCATCATGATAAGATGCCCCGACACCTCCCCAAAAGATAATATCTCCTGGTTGTAAATCGGACAAAGAAACTTGACGACCAGCGCTTTCTTGAGCAACTGTATAATGCGACAAAGCTACATTAGCTTTACCGTAAGCATACTGAACTAAGCCAGAACAATCCAAACCCTGACCTGGGGTCGCACCACCCCACACATAAGGCGTACCAACTTGCGATAATGCTGCTGCTACTACGGTCTCAGCTGCATTATTATTGGTAGCAGTGGAACTGGCAACAGAGGTCCTATTTTGATTAGTATTGACAGCAGCAGTAGGTGTACTAGAAGCCATAGCGACCGGCTGAGCAGCTGCTGCTCCTGTATTAGCAGTTGGTTGAACCGGTGCTGTTGGTGCTGGCGTTGCGGCGGCATCATTATTAGTAGAAGACGTTGCAGCAGCGGGTGTATTGGCGGCTGGTTGAGCAGCAGAAGCCGCTGGTGCTGGATTGGAATCTGCAACAGCATTGCTGCCAGCAGTGTCAGTAGTTGTAGCAGCTGCTGGCTGGACAGCTGTAGTCTTAGCTTGATTAAAAGTAGCATATTCAGCTGGTACCCAGCCTTGATCAGCCAATTGATACCAAACTGCACCATTAACCGTTTTTTGATTAATGACTGCGACTATCGTACCATAAGGTAAATATTTACCCGTATGCTGACGGAAATTAGGTTGCGACCAAACAGTAGTAGCTCCTCCTTGATAGTTAATAGTGATTGTTCTTACAGGAGTAGCAGCCGATGCCTTAGAAGCCGGCGAAGAAGTCGCTGTCGGTTGGGTATCTTCTGAAGCAGGAGTAATATACTGACTTGATACCCATTGATTGGTTCCAATTTGATACCAAGTTTGATGATAAACCTGCTTTGTCGACTGAATAGTCACACTTTGACCACGCTGTAAATAACTCTGCGGTTTTTGTCCTACTGTCGGACTATCCCAGACGGTAGTAGCTCCCCCTTGATAATTAACAGTTCCCTTACTAGCCGCTTGAGCAGAAGTAGCATTCACCCCGAAAAGGGCGGCTGTAGTTAAGCCCAACACGCCTGATGTTAAATACAATGATTTTTTCTTATTCAAGATCCCCATCTCCCCCAAATATTTCTCTTAAGAAAAACTTAATATTTTGTACACGCTTTTATTATAAACACATCTGCCGCTAATAAACAATGTGTTTTTCACCACAAAGTCAAAAAAAATAAGAAATAGTATGAATACTACTTCTTAATTTATTTGATCTTAAGTTTTAATCCAACCATTTAACCAAATTATCAATCTCAATGTCCGTATAAGTTACTTCTTGAGACTGCGGGTTAAGTTTTTTAGCACTAAAAGTTAAGCCCCGACAAGTCTGAACATACATTTCTTTTTTAGTTAAATCATAACCTGACCAATAACGAGTACAATCACTTAAAGGATCATCATGACTAGCCCGTTCTAAACCACGAGGAACCATTGCAGTTCTGAAAACAGAATATAATTGATTAATTCCATTATCGGCAGTGAAAGGATCTAAATTATTGGCTAAAAATGTGGAGCGGACAAAACGTGATGGTGAAGTATAATCTCCCGGCAAACCAAACATTCCGTAACCCGTACCTGCTTCAATAGGATCCAATGAGACCCGTTCACTAACTTTTTTGGTAGTTTTAGGATCAAATTTATCTAAACTGATATAGTTGCGAATATTAGTTAAATGCCAGTTATACTCAGGGCTATTAGTCATTACGCCGATGCTGTCATAAACTTTAAAAGCCCCATTATCTGTAGGCTCCAGAACTACTGCTGAGTTAGTTGTATCCGCAAAAGTAAAATGCAGTGGTGTCTCTACACTTTCGTTTCCTGCGGTCAGCGGCTGATCTAAGAGACCGTATTCATTAATATGAGCTTTAATTTCTGCTACACTAGCAAAATGCGTTAAAACAAAAGTTACAAACTCCTCCCCCAAAACAGCTGTTAAATTACGTTGTTGTAGATCACTGGCAGAAGCATGCTCACATTCCATTAAGACCTGCAAATCACCAGCTAATCCTTGATCATTAACACCATCCATTAAACAAACGGTTCCGGTAGAACCTACACCCATAGCTGCGTATTTAGCTGTCCAGGGATTTAATTGGCTTGCTACCTGTGCGCCCGCCGGAATAGTTACAATACTCATTGGTGAACCTGGATCTTCGCCAAACATCCCTGCTGCAAAATCCATTGTGCGGCCAAAAAAGACATTTCCCTCTTTGGAAGCGAGTGTAATACTTGTACACATACTGCTGACCTCCTTTATTAAAATAATTTCATTATATCAATTTGTTACTTATATTAATATAAATCTTAATGAAATTTAATTAAATATTTACCAAAGTGGACTCTTTCTTAAGATTAGATTATAAAACTAATTTTTTCCACTTACGGATTTTAGTGCGAAAAGTAGTGAACGGAGAGACAGTATTAATATCAATCCACCGCCATAACGGCCAACGTGCCTTAGTTGTGGCCCATTTTCTCTGACCTACTTCAAAAAGTTCTGCCTCACTCAAAGAATCTATCCAAGCAGTGAATTGGTCTACCAAAGCATTTAATTCATCTACTTGCTTTTGTAAAGTAGTATTTCCATACTTGTTATAAAAAGATTGATAAAGTCCTCCCAACTGATTCCACTTATAATCCGGTGTCGGTGTTTGCACTTCTAAGCCTTGTTTTTCTTTTTGATCCCACTCTAACATCAGGTTAAGCCAGCCTAATTGGTAGGCCAAATTTTGACTGGGAGTTTTGTCGACTCCTTCAACTGCTAAATCTTTTTGAGCTTCCGGAATATTGGCAAATTCTGTAATATACTTCTGATACTGGGTTTGAATTGCTTGGATTAGTTCCTGCTTATTTTGGTATGTACGCATTATTTCTGCTCCCATCTAAAATTCTTGAATTAACTTTTGGCAAAACTCACATTTTAGTTAAGCTCTATTATACCATAGTACTAACATTTACCTTGGAACATATTCACAGATTTTATTAAAAGTGCTATGATAATAAAGTGCTTATCGGGTCCTTAGCTCAGTTGGGAGAGCGCCTGCTTCGCATGTAGGAGGTCGACGGTTCAAGTCCGTTAGGATCCATTTTATTTTACAGCCGATACTGTAGTCACAATTACAGTGTCAGCTTTTTAATACTTATTGTTTAATATAATCTTGATCGGCAATGCGCTATAATATTGATAGGCTTCATATTTTTATTTAAAGGAAATCAAGATGAGCAGGCAACGGCCAATTTATTATTATCAAAACTTTGAAGAAGATTTTGTCCAAGCACCACAACAAAATCTACGTTTGCCCTTAGATTATAGTTGGCAGCAATCTCATAATTTTTCCCAACAATTGAAATCCCGCATAAGCACGCAATTGGCCCGAACTTTTAGTTACCTTCTTTGTAATTATTATTTAAAAATCAAATTTTCCCAGGCACAAATTTTAATTCCCTATCAACAACAAGGTTTGTTTTTATACTGTAATCATACGTTAACAGTCGCAGACGCCTTTTGGCCCTTTCAGTTATTTAAACAACAAAAAATTGCTTTGATTGCTGAACCGGCTAATTTAAGTTTGCCTGTCATTGGTAAATTACTGCCTTGGGCAGGAGCTTTAATTACCCCAAGTTATTCACACCAAATGCCGCAATTTCTGACTGCCATCGCTCATAGAATTAAAACTAAGAAGGCTGTTATTATCTATCCGGAAGCTCACGTTTGGCCCTACTACACGGGTATTCGTCCTTTGAATTTGGCAGCCTTTCATTATCCGGTTAGATATCATGCGCCTAGTTTTTGTGCTACCGTTACTTATCAACGGCCTTTACATGGGCAACGACCCCAGATCACAATTTATGTGGATGGCCCTTTTTGGCCGGATCAACAGCAAACCAGCAAGCAGCAACAATTACAGCTCCAGCAAAAAATTACTAATTGTCTGCAAAAACGGAGCAGTTTCAGTAATTATGAATATATTATTTATCGGCCAAGGAGTAATCCATGAACTTGTTATATTGCTGCGATAATAAAATGCAGAATGGTGTTTTACTATCGATTTTGTCATTCATGAAAAATATCAGCCAGCCCTTAAAAGTCTACATTTTAACTGCTCATATTCAAACCAAGCACAATGAGTATCAACCTTTTTCTGATCAGGCAATTAATTTTTTACAGCAAGTTATTCACCGACAGAATCCTCAGAGTAGTGTCCAAAAATTCGATATTACTCAGCTTTTTCAGGCACAATTACCACAGGCCAATATGGCAACTCGCTTTACTCCCAATTGTATGCTTCGTTTGTACGCTGATTTAATACCGGAGCTTCCTGAACGGTTGCTTTATTTAGATGCCGATGTCCTCTGTCATTTAGATTGTAGCAAATTTTACGAACAAGACCTCACGGAAATTGAAGTAGTCGGAGTGCTGGATCAATATGGTAAATGGTTCTTTCATAATCAACTTCAAGCTTTCGATTATCTTAATTCAGGAGTCTTATTACTTAATCTGCAACAAATTAAACGTAACCATTTGTTTGCCCGTTGTCGGCGACAATGCCGCTATCGTCCTATGTTTATGCCCGATCAGGCCGCGTTAAATCATTTTTGTCGGCAAAAAAGAATTGCAGAGCAAAAATATAATGAACAACATCAACTGCATTCAGACACCGTTTTGCAACATTTCACGACGCAAATTCATTTATATCCTTATTTACATCTGCAGACTATTAAACCCTGGCAAATAGATCAAGTCTATAAAATTCTTAAAATCCATGATTATGATGATCTTTTCACTACTTACCAACAATTAGCACAATCATCACCTTTTACCAGTTATTGCCCTCATACTTAAATTATTAATTCCAAACAGAGGAATAATTTGGAGGAGTTTTCTATGACAAAAGGTACTACAATTCCGGTATTTTTTGCTGTTGATAATCGCTATGTTCCTTATTTAGCCGCAGCCTTAATTTCCTTACAAGCACAGGCCAACCCTGCTGATCATTATCAAATTAAAATTCTTTATCAAAAACAGCATTTGAGCTTACATAATCAACAACAACTAGCTACTTTAATAAAGCCAAAAACGAGCTTGGAATTTGTTGCCTTAGATACCAGCTTATGGAATAAATTAGGCCAGGATCCTAATACTTTACGCGCAGATTACTTAACTTTAACTATTTACTATCGTTTATTTATTGCCAATCTCTTTCCTCAATATGATCGCGGAATTTATTTAGATGCTGATGTGATTATTAATCATGATTTAGGATATTTATATCATCTTAATCTGCACGAGCAGATGATAGGAGCAGTTACTGATGCCTTTATTAGTCATCATCAAGTGACTGCTAATTATGCCGAACAAGCCATCGGTGTTCCTGGAAAAGAGTATTTTAATTCAGGAATACTCTTGTTGGATTTAAAACAAATGCGTGCTTGTCAATTGAGTCAACATTTCTTATATCTAATGAATAAGTATCATTTTCCCTTAATTGCGCCTGATCAAGACTATTTAAATGCCATTGGTCACCAACGTCTATTCTTATTAGATGACGCGTGGAATTTGCAAACTGAATATCCTTTAACAACTATCAAACAACCTAAAATTGTCCACTACAATTTATACGGTAAACCTTGGCATTATAATAATATTGCTTTTCAAGACTTATTTTGGCAGGCTTTAAGACAAACTCCATATTATAATCAAGTCTACCAAGAGCAGCAACTATACTTAAATTATCCGCAAAAAATTCAGGCTGACAAAGACCACAAGGCTTTATTGTTAAATAGAGTTCACGATATACCGCAACAGACCCCGACTTTTAAAACGGCAAAAATGCAAGGTGAGAAGGTGCAGATATGATTATTGGCGGCGATAAAAAACCAGTTATCCAAAATATTCAAAAAAATATCCAGGCAAAACAATTTAATGCAAAAGTTGAGCCTAATGATCCTAAACTGGATTTACCTACGGAAGATCAAATCTTAGAGCATTTTCTGCAACAAAGATCTCAGGGAACTTATCATGTTAAAAATATAATAGCTCGTCTGGCAATAAGGCTTATAACTCAGTGGTGCAATCGTTCGACTGAAGTTCACGGTTTGCACAATTTGGCAGATCTCAATACTGGGGCAATCATTACCAGTAACCATTTTAATCCATTGGATAATACCGCCATTCGTTACGCTCTGCGTTCACAACACCGACGTTTATATATTGTTAGTCAAGCAACAAACCTGCAGATGCAGGGCTCTTTAGGTTTTTTTATGAATTATGATGATATTTTACCTCTTGGCCGCGGCCTTAACTATCTGGGAAAAATCTTTCCTCAATTGCTGCAAACTACCCTGCAACAAAACAATTATATATTAATTTATCCGGAACAAGAGATGTGGTTTAATTACCGCAAACCCCGCCCCTTAAAACGAGGCCCTTATTATTATGCGGCCCGTTTTAATGTCCCCGTGATTTCTTGTTTTGTAGAAATGCAAGATCTCAAAAAGCCTGATAACAAGCAATTTAATCAAATTCGTTATTTAGTGCATATCCTGCCTATTATTTATCCTCAAGCCCGCTTGAGTGATCGTGATAACAGTTATTATATGATGCAACAAGATTATCAACAAAAAAAGGCCGCTTATGAAGCGGCCTTTCAACAAAAATTAACCTATAATTTTGAAACTGCAGACATTGTCGGCTGGCGTTTATCCTAGTCACCATCTGTGATCTTTGGGATGGGATATGCACCTAGTAAACAACTTAATTTAACTCCAGGACTTGATTGGAAACCTGGATTTGACGTCTTGTAATATGCGTCTGCTGAAGATCTAAGCGACAAGTGTTAACAGCCAAACCTAGACAAGGTTGTACATATAATCTGCGTGCACTCAGATCATAACCAACCCAATAGCGGCTATGGTCACTAACTTGACTATTCCGCAGACCATGTTGAATACCCTGAGGTACAGTAACAGATTTTAAAACCGAGAAAAGTTGATTAATTCCTAGTGTTGCCGGAAAAGGATCTAAATTATTAGCCAAAATAGCCGCTCTTACAAAACGTGAAGGAGAAGTATAATCACCTGGTAAGCCCAGCATACCGTAACCAGTCCCCGTAGCAATTGGACTTAGGGCCAGGCGATTATTGTAGACTGTTTTCTTTTTATGCGGATTATGACTTGATAAATTAACATAATTGCGTAAATTAGTTAGATGCCAATAATATTCCGGACTGTTAGTCATGACGCCTACACTATCATACATGCGAAACGCTCCGTGATCTGTTGGTTCTAATACCACACTATCATTAGTGCTGTCTATAAAAAGATAGTGCCCAGAAAATTGAGAGCGAATATGGCCCCGTTGATAGGGGTGATGCAATAAACCATACTGGGAGATGTATTTTCTAATTTTAGCAACACTTTGAAAATTACTTAAAATAAAGGTAACGACTTCTTCTCCTAATAAAGGCGTTAGTCCTCTTTTTTGTAATTGCCGCTCCGAAGCATGTGTACTTTCCAAAAGCACCTGTAAGTCACCAGCCAGACCAGCTGAATTAATCCCATCAAAAATATTAAAATTCCGCGCAGAACCAATGCCCATGACAGCATATTTACTGGTCCAAGAGTGCAGATTGCTTTTTATTGAGACTTGGGCGGGAATATTAATAATTTCTGCCGGTAAACCTGCATCCTCTTCAAAAACGCCAACATTTAAGTCCATCGTTCGACCCCAGAAAACTTGGCCATTACTAGCGGTGATTGAAACACTGGTACACAAGACTACCACCTCTTTTCTACATTGCAATAATTATAACAACTCTTTCAGCTCGCATGACAAAGTAAGCTTCAAAAAGCTGGATAAAAATAAAAGGCCCCAGAGGGGGTCTTTTATAAATATTTAAAAAATTATAACCTTATTCATATTTTTTGAGGATTAAATTAGCCACAGCTTCAGGAGTAATTTTTCCTAAATTATGCTCTAAGTCACTCTGCCGTAAAGCTTCAACTAAAGAATCATAGTCATATTTAACTCCTAGTAAATGCTGATCAATGACCTCAACATCACCTTTAGTGATGAAATCGCCATAAATTTGGCAGTGAGTAATCTGATTATTAGTGACTGTATAATTAAAAGCTACGGTCCCAATATCAAAATGATGGGAAACATAATCATGATAACCCGGATTTTTACCATAATTCCATTCTTCAGTAGTATATTTGGCTGCTAAAGCATCATCAATATTCTGCCAATCGTCATCAGTTAAATGATAAGTTTCAATTTGCTCAATTTTATCAACACCAAACATATGGCATAACAAATAATTTTTAAAATCTTCCCCGGTCCAGTCACGATATTGGCTGGATAAATATGGCTTGATGTTGGTGATACGTTTATCGACAGATTTAACACCCTTTGATTGCAGTTTTTCCTGATTAGGGGTTAATACTTGACGCGCTTGTTCTTGATTTAAATCAAACATAATCGTTCCGCCAGCAGCATAAGAATCACCGGTTTTCACCATCGTCATCCCGCAAAACTTTTGTCCATCAATAACTAAATCGTTTCTGCCGCTCAGTTGCGCTTGCGGAACTCCTAAATCATGCAAGGCACTTAAGATCGGAGCCCCAATGGCTTGGTAGTTGTCAACTTGCGCTGTGGGATCATTTACGACAATATTTTCAAAGATGATATTACCATAATCTTGATAGACAGCTCCGCCTCCTGAAGAACGACGGACTAAATCGATTTTATGTGCGCGTAAATATGGTAAATCCACTTCTGCATAGGCGTTTTGATGAACCCCAATAATAACTGCCGGATGATTGATATAAATAATTAAGCCATGTCCCTGCAGTCTTTTAGTCTGCAGTAAATAATTATCTAGTGACTGATTAACCAACGGATCATACAGCGGTTTCCCATTTCTGGTTGTATCTATTAAAAACACAGTTCTGCCTCCAAAATTTTAAGGATTCCATTTTTATGCTATCCTTTTCCTCTTGATTTTGAAAGCGGTATTAATAATATTAACTGCTTTCGAAAAATGTCAAAACTAAGCTTTTAATCTCCACCTGAAATTTTATTCAACTGTTAAAAGAGGATCGAAATATTTTAATTTAGTTGAATCCACGTTGCCTCCATCCGTAATTGCCAAATCCGGAATCGCTGTAATTGGTAAAAAGGACAGATAGAACAAAGGATCCGGTAAATGACAACCCAGCTGTTCAGCAGCTTTTTTTAATTCTAATTCCTTTTGTGCCAAGTCTTGAGGGGTTAAATCAGTGGTAATTCCACCTAAAGGCAGCTTCAATAAGGCTAACAATTGGCCATCAGCCACAACCACTTGGCCGCCGCCACATTCAATCAAAGTATTAACCGCTAAGGCCATATCTGCGGTTTGCATACCCGCAACTACTAAATTGTTGTCATCGGGTGCGACCGTAGTAGCGATGGCACCTTTTTGTAAAGACCAGCCAGAAATAAAGCCATGGGCCTGTTTATGATTAATGCCATAGCGCTCTAATACCGACACTAAAGCTACATCTTCTTGAGCGCTTGGTTGAATAACCCCATTATTAACCGGCAGAGATACATCACGCTGGTGCCGTACAAACGGGCCGACACTCTTAATTGTTCTTACTTGCGCTGTTTGGGCACTGGACTCCACTTTGACAGCAAAATCAGCTGCCTGAACCGGTGCCAATTTTAGTGTTCCTTGTAATTTTGCACTCCGTTGTGGTGGTGTGAACTCTTCTAAAACTTCATGATTATACATCACAACTTGACCTTTACTGATAACAGTTTGAATATTAAAGGTCTCCGGCTGATCTACTAATAAGATATCAGCCTCTTTACCAGGAGCAATAGAGCCTACTTGATCATCAATCTGATAAGCTTCGGCGTTATTCAAAGTAGCCATTTGAATAGCCATCATCGCACTAACTCCGGCTTGAATCGCCAATTTAACTAAATGATCCAAATGACCTTGTTCTAAAATATCATGGGCATTAACATCATCAGTACAAAAGCTGGTATGACGAGCCATTCCCGGGGCATCTTGTGTGACAGCCTTGATATTTTCTTGTAAGAATTTAGTCACTGAAGATTCGCGCAGTACCACGTGCAATCCTTTGCGCGCTTTTTCTAAAAATTCTTCATGATCATAACTTTCATGATCAACATGGACACCGCTCATTAAGTATTGATTTAAATCTTTCCCGTGTGCCATCGGTGAACAACCAAAAATGGGTTTATGATTTTTTTGAGCTGCTAGTAAGACCTTTAAAGTGTCAGGATCTTTAATCTGGACAGCTTCGCGGACTGTTTCCCAGACGCCATAACAATCAGCCTGAGCTTGATACTTGGCATGATCGGCGGCGGTCACATTATAAGCAATAGTTGACTGAGGCATTGTATAAGGGGTCTTGTATGGTAAGCCCCAAAAAACTTTTAGCGGGATTTGATCAATCTCTTCAAAAATCTCTTTAAGGCCTTCTAATCCTACTACCGAAATATATTCGTCTAAACCGGAAATAATACTAGTAGTACCATGAGGAACTACCGCTTGAGCAAATCTGGTCATACTTAATTTACTGCATTCCACATGAATATGACCATCAATTAAACCTGGTACTAAGTATTGACCCTGTGCATCTAAAATTTGGGTTTGTGCACCTATATAATCAGTAACATCCTTATCCACTGCAGCAATCTTACGTTGATAGATTGCAACCTCAGTTGGATAATACTCTGAAGTATTAACATTCACTAAAATCCCATTTTTTATAACTATATCTGCAGGTACCTGAGCAGCACCAGCATCAATATATTCACCTAATTGTTGAATTGTCACCTTTTATCAGCCCCTTTTCCTTACTAAGCCGTAGTTCCTTTCGGCAGAACGTTGAGTACATAAAGCAATACAATAAAGACGAATAACAAAATCCAAGTAATATAGTTAACTTCTTTTCTCCGGCCTGCCACGGTCATCAAAATTGGATAAGTCAAAAATCCAAAAGCAATACCATAAGAAATATTATATGTTAAAGGCATCCCGATAACTACTAAAAAGGCTGGCAGCGCTACTTCGAAATGATCCCACTGGATATCTTTTAAAGACGACATCATCATAACACCAACAACAATTAGGGCCGGAGCCGTTACTTGATTAGTTACAACCGTTAAAAGTGGAGAGAAAAATAGACTCAAAACAAATAAGAACCCAGTAGTGAGTGTACTCAGACCGGTACGTCCGCCCAAAGCAATTCCGGCTGATGATTCAACATAAGCTGATGTTGGGGTTGTCCCCATTACCGATCCAGCCAGCATAGATAAAGAATCAGCCATTAACGCCTGTCCAATCCGCGGCATTCTATTATTTTTCATGATCCCCGCTTGTTGAGCTAAACCAATTAAGGTTCCTGCAGTATCAAAAAAGGCAACTAGTAAAAAGATTAGCACGACTGCCCACATTTGCGGATCAGCCATACTTGATAAATGAGTTACGCCGACGCCAAAAGTTGGTTTTAAACTAGGAGCTAAGGAAATGAAATGTGTGGGAGCTTTAATTAATCCTGTCACTAATCCCAGTAATGCGGTAGCCACCAAGCCGATAAAAATCGAACCGGGTACTTTTTTCGCCATTAAAATTCCAATTACAAAAATACCAAAGATAGTCAACCAAGTAGTTGGTACTGTAAAAGATCCAATAGCTACTAGTGACGTTTTACTGCTAACAACTAAACCGCCACCTTGCAAGCCTACAAAAGCAATAAAAATTCCAATCCCAGCGGCCATTGCCAGTTTTAGATCTTGCGGAATAGCATTAATAACAACCTCACGTACTTTTAAAAACGAAAGAATCGTAAATAAAATTGAAGCTACAAAAACACCGGCCATCGCTTTTTGCCAAGGAATTCCCATTGCCAAAACAACAGAATAAGTAAAAAAGGCATTATCCCCTAGTCCTGGAGCAATAGCAATCGGATAATTCGCTAAAAAGGCCATTAACCAGCAACCGATAATAGCTGAAACTGCTGTTGCTGTAAAAACTGCCCCTTTATTCATTCCTGATGCACCCAAGATACTAGGGTTAACAAATAAAATATAGGCCATTGAAACAAAGGTAGTTAAACCAGCTAAGATTTCCGTTTTCACAGTTGTATGCTGTTCAGAAAGATGAAACTGCCGATCTAAATATCCTTGATGAATACTTGTACTTCCGCCTGAATTCTGCATTATTCTCTCATTACCTTCTCCCTTTGTTAAGATGGCTTTATTATTACATACAATAAAATTAAATTCAACCTCAAAAGTTCGCCTTTTGATTATTGATTAGCATTTTTAACTATGATAAACTCTAAAATGTGTTGGAAATAACAAACATTATTGAATGGAGGTTTTATAAATGTCGACTACAATTACTCCCGAATTTGTGCAGGGACTTCCAAAAGCCGAGCTGCATTTACACGTCGAGGGCACCTTGGAACCGGATTTAAAATTGAAGTTAGCTCAGCGTAACCATATTGATATTGGTCAATCCACCATTGAAGAAGTGCGACAGACTTATCAATACAATGATCTGGCTTCTTTTTTAGCCGTTTATTATCCAGCTATGAACGTTTTACAAACCGAACAGGACTTTTGTGATTTGGCTTTTAGTTATCTGCAAAAAGCGGCTGCTAATAATGTGCGCCATGTAGAAATTTTCTTTGATCCTCAAGCTCATACCAGTCGTGGAATCCAATTTGCCACAGTTATTAATGGATTACACCGGGCAATTGTTGATGCCTGCGCCTTAAATGTCGATGCTGCCTTAATTATGTGTTTCTTGCGTGATTTTACTAAGGAATCAGCACGTCAGACTTTGTTAGAAGGCCTAAAATATTCTGATAAAATCATCGGTGTGGGACTGGATTCAGATGAACATAATAATCCTCCGTTAAAATTTAGCCAACAATTTGCAGATGCCGCTGCTGCCGGACTGCATTTAACCAGCCATTGTGATATTGATCAAAAAGATTCTATTGATCACATCCGCCAGGCTTTAGAAATGATGGATGTTGAACGTTTGGATCATGGCACTAATATCGTGGAAGATCCGGATTTAGTCGAGCTTTTGGTTAAAAAGCATATTGGTTTGACTGCTTGTCCGCTGTCTAATAGTTTTGTCAGTCCGGATATGAAGGGTAATGAAATAACCCAATTACTGGATAAGGGTGTGGAAGTATCGATTAATTCCGATGATCCCGCTTATTTTGGCGGTTACATTAGTGATAACTATTATGCGGTGGCTGATAAATATAATTTAACTAAAGACCAAGTAGTCCAGTTAGCCCGCAACTCATTTACCAGTTCTTGGATTAGTCCTGAAAAAAAGCAGCTTTACCTCAATGAACTGGAAGCTTACGTTCAAAGCCACTAAATTTTTTTAAACCAATTTGTCCTTTTGCAATTTTTTACAAATAATTAAGCCACAAAAAAGCACGGAAACTTTTCTAGTTTCCGTGCTTTTTATTAATTTACTTATGATAATTGGGCGATTGTTTAGTGATGGTAATATCATGGGGATGGGATTCTGTCAAACCAGCATTAGTAATCTGAATAAATTGGGCCTGATTAATTAAATCATTGATTGTACGTGCCCCAACATAACCCATTCCTGAGCGCAGACTACCAACAATTTGATAAATAATATCTTCAACGTCCCCTTTATAAGGCAACTTACCTTCTATACCTTCAGGTACCAGCTTCTTGGCTTCATGCACTTTACTTTGGAAATAACGGTCAGAAGAGCCGTCTTTCATAGCTGCTACTGAACCCATGCCGCGATATGCTTTAAACTGATTGCCTTTTTCATCCGTCAAAACCTCTCCGGGAGCTTGTGTGGTTCCTGCCAGCATATTACCCAGCATCACCGCATTGCCCCCCGCAGCCAAGGCCTTCACAATATCGCCGCAATACTTAATTCCCCCGTCGGCAATAATCTGTTTGCCATAATCTTGAGCAACGGCTGCCGCATCAAAAACAGCAGTAATTTGGGGGACACCAACACCGGCAATGACGCGTGTGGTACAAATTGATCCCGGTCCAATGCCAACTTTGACCACATCTACTCCGGCATCAAATAAAGCTTTGGTGCCGGCAGCTGTAGCCACATTGCCAGCAATAATTGTCTGCTGTGGATATGTAGCTCTAATTTCAGCAATTTTGGTTAAAACCCCCTGCGAATGTCCATGAGCAGTATCAATAACAATTGCATCTACGCCCGCATCAATCAAAGCCTGAGTTCTCGTAAAAGTATCATCATTAATTCCTACTGCTGCTGCTACCAACAAATGATCATCAGCATCTACCGCTGACTTAGAAGCTAAAGAAGCACGTTGTTTAACCTGGCTTACTTGCTCTACTTGTGCAGAGATACTCATATTTTTATGAATTACTCCTAAACCGCCTAATTGAGCTAAAGCAATGGCCATAGGCGCTTCAGTAACGGTATCCATGCCTGCACTTAACACTGGTATTTTTAAATTTAAATTTGAACCTAGCTGCGTCGAAGTATTCACTTCCCGCGGTAAAACATCACTGGCAGCGGGAATCAGCAAAACATCATCAAAAGTTAATCCTAATTTAGTAAATTTGTCAGACCGGTTCAAAATTTATTACCTCCATGCATATTTAAAATAAGTGAAATTTTAATTACTTTAGCATAAGAAGCATTAAAAAGTAAACACCTTTAAACTTAACATTTTCGTATTTATTTTGTTTTTAGTTCAGGTTTATTAAAAATCTAATGTGGTAAAAATCAGCGAATAATTATTTCTCAACCTTAAAAATGAGAGCGTGAAGATGAATTTTGCAACAATACAATAGGTAATCAAAAAAACAGCTAAGATTCTCTTAGCTGTTTTTAATCAAAGAACTTTTAATCATTAATTTTTAGCTTTACCAATTGCATCTTTGGCTGAATCTTTTAAATCTTCTGCTTTATCTTTAGCTTTACCGGCAGCTTTTTGGGCTTTACCGCCCATTTCTTTAGCAGCGCCTTGAACTTTGTCTTTCATATTATCTAATTTCCCCATAAGTGATTCCTCCTTAGATATTTAAAAACTAACTGTATTATACAACAAGTCTGTCTATAAAAACCAAGAAAGGTATCTCTTGAATAGATATTAACTATTTCGACCAATCACTACCAGCCAATCTGATCCGCATTAGGTGGCAATTGCAGTTGCCCTGAGGCTAACTGGTCAAAAGCTTGCTCAAATTTAGTAAATACTTCTTGCAACTGGTCTTCAGTAATTACCAAAGGCGGCTGGAAGCGTAACGTGTAGCCGCGCAAACTAATGATTAAAACCCCTAATTCAAACAAGCGATAGATTAACTTGGTAGTCGCTGCAGCATCGGGAGCCTGAGTTTGAGAATTAACAATATCAATTCCGCCATTTAAGCCATAAAACCGAACATCACCAATAAAGGCATATTTTTTCTGTTGTTCTTGGAAAAACTTTTCTGCTTCCAAGCCTAGTTTTTGTGAATGCTCCACCAGATGTTCTTGTTCAATAATATCTAAAGTAGCATTCGCAGCTGCAGTTGTCACCGGATTGCCGGCTGTAGTATAAGTATTAGCGGGTGCCTGTAAAGAATCCATGATGGGAGCACGGCCAATAACTGCGCTCAAAGGCAGGCCCGAAGCAATTGATTTGCCGACGGTCATTAAATCAGGTTCGACATCAAAATATTGAATTGACCACCATTTACCTGCCCGTCCAAAGCCTTGATTAACTTCATCGATAGCAAACAAAATCTGATTATCAGTTGCAAATTGCCGCACCCGCCGCAAGTATTCTGTGGGAGCTTTAATAATGCCGCCGTCTCCTTGAATAGGTTCCATGATAATCGCAGCTACTTCTTCGGCAGGTAGGTAAGTTTCAAATGGCAATTTAAAGGCTTGCCACTGACGTTCGATAAAATCTGCCAACGTTTCATCAGCAGGCTTTTGGCTAAGATCAGGATAGGGAACTTTAACAATCCCCGGCAATAACGGCCCAATTTTTCGGCTCATATTTAAGCTGACACTGGATATACTAATAGATCCATAAGTCGAACCATGATAAGCACCGGTAAAGCTCACAATATATTGTCGTTTGGTATAAGCGCGCGCATATTTGATAATTGCATCATTAGCGTCAGAACCGGAATTACCCCAAGATACCCGCAAAGGTCCGCTGATTGGCGCCACTTTGACTAATCGTTGGGCCAAAAGTGCCGCGGGCTGGTTAGCAAAATAAGCTGGCGTATATTGAATTATTTTATGAGCCTGCTGACAGATAGCATCTACAACATGAGGGTGAGAATGGCCAGTATTTGTCGAAGAAGCACTGGCCAACAAATCAAAGTATTTTTTTCCTTCCAAGTCAGTTAAAATGGCCCCTTGCCCACTGGCTATGGCGATATCAAAATACTGAATCCGCACTGCTGGTGCTAAAACCTGTTCCTCGGCAGCTAACAAGTCCTCTTGTTTCATGGCAATCATTCCTCATTTCTTAATACTTGAGTATCTCTTTTATAAGTTAGGAAAAGTTTTTAATTAAAGTTAAAATATAATTAATATTTTCTAATAGATTGAGGTAAATGTCAAATATTCCTGGAAGATAATATTTTTATTTAAATTCGAAAAGATAAATACTAATTTTTTTCAATATTTCAAAAAAAGCTGAAAAATTAATCATTTTTTCAGCTAAAAGATTCTCAACATTTAACAATAAGTACCAATCAAATAATTATTCATAACGCAACGAGGTCATTGGATCTAATTTAGCTGCCCTACGCGCTGGTAAGGTACCTGCCAAAAAGGCAATCAGCACAATTACCATAATAATAATCAGAACTGAAGACCAACTAAACTGTACTAAAGTAAAACCGCTTAATCCTTTGAGAAAACTCCTGAGTGCTACTTTATTCAAAACAGTACCAGTAGCCATTGCTATTAAAATTCCTAAAATTGAACCAATAAACCCAATCAATAAGGATTCACAACTAAAAATAAAGAACACTTTTCCTCGACTTAAACCAAGCGCCTTCATCAAACCAATTTCTCGCGTGCGATCGCGAACTGACATATATAAAGTGTTAATTACGCCAAAGCTGGCAGCTATTAAAGCAATTGCCCCAAAGATAATTAAAACCCCAGTAATAGCATTAACAACTTGCCGCATTTGACCGACTTCATCTTGAAAGGTTCGCGCACTATAGCCTTGTTTGGCCAGAATTTTTTTTAATTGGGCAATGTTTGCATCACTCGGATTTTTCACTGTAGCGGTAACTCCATAATAATTTTGCTTCATCCGTTTTGGGAGTCCCAATTGATTAATCGAAGAAATGTTATCCGCCAAAGCTTGACTGAAAATGGACAGATTACCTTGAATAATACTATTATTACGGACACCCACAACTTTGGCTGTAACCAAAGAACGTTGATTAGTAGCTTGTGAAGAAGCAGCCACTTTAATAGTTTGGCCAATAGCCTGATGAGCAGATTTAAAACCCAGTGCTTTAATATATTTACTGGCCAACACTATTTCTTTTGCGGAACCTCTTTTAGCAGCTTGATGCCCTTGTTTTAAATCAACATTAACTCCTACTGGCGGTTGTGCTTTAATAATATACTTAGTTTTATTAGGCCCCTGCACATAATCAATACTCATATTTTGGACTGGATGCACATCTTTTAAAGACGACATCTGCCTTAATTTTTTCACTTTTTGAGGGGTTACATTCTCTTGGTCAGTCGCACTTCCTCGATTAGAATTATATTTTTGCGGGTTATTGGTCATTGGATTAGTATTGGTTGAAGGACTAATTTCCATGAGACCTTTACCACCGACATTGGCAACCTGTTTCGATACATAACTATTGACACCACTATTAACGCCCACAGTAATTGCAATGGTGAAAGCCCCAATCATTATCGCAATGACAGTTAAAATTGTCCGTCCCTTATTATGCCATAAATTAGTGGCAGCTGAACTCAAAATATCTGCAAATTTCATTGGTGGGCTCCTTTCTCACTTACAATTTGTCCATCTTTAATCTGAATTTGGCGCTGACATTTAGCTGCCAAGTCTTGATCATGAGTAACCATAATCAATGTTATATCCTGTTTTTTCTGTAAATCAAATAAAATATTTTCAATTTTTGCACTTGTGGTAGAATCCAGATTACCAGTAGGTTCATCAGCAAAAATGATTTCCGGATTATTAACTAAGGCACGGGCAATACAGACACGTTGTTTTTGACCACCAGATAAATCTTGTGCATGATTATTTTGCTTATCACTTAAGCCTACTGCCTCGATGGCAGCTTCAGCCAAATACCGACGTTTACTGCCGATAATACCACCAATGCGCAATGGCAACATGACATTTTCCAAAACGGAATCTCTAGCATTTAAAAAGAATTGTTGAAAAACAAAGCCAAACATTTGATTGCGAATTTGATTCTGAGCTTTAGTTTTAATACTTTGCACTGGCTGATCATTTAAACTAATAGTCCCCGATGTCGGATGATCTAAGAGAGCCAAAATATGCATTAATGTGGACTTCCCCGACCCACTTTTACCAACAATTGCAACTGATTCAGCTTTTTGAATGCCTAAACTAACCCCACGAAGAGCCTTAAATTGCGAGGAACCGTGACCATAAACGCGGACAATATTTTGGGCAGTTATTAGACTCATCTTTTTATCCTCCTTGTGTTATTGTATATTACGTACATAGTATACCATAACTATATAAAAAAAGCACTATCAGCGATTTGATAGTACTTTTCATTAAAAATTCAACTAAACCAAGGTTCGACAGTCTTTAAAGTCCTGTTATCAAAATCAATTTGTGCTTGACAACCATAAGGTAAGGCTGTTCGGGGATAGGCATGACCAAAATTACAATTGTATAAAATAGGAGTCTGATAAGCCTCGGTTACTTGTAATAAGACTTGTTGGTATTCTGAATAATATTTTTTGTTTTGCGGTTTACCAACTATTATTCCGTTAATCACCTCGAAAATACCCGTTTTCTCTAATTGAGACAATAACGCTTGATATTGAGTTGGAATTGGTTGATCTTCACTAGTTTCAATAAATAAAATTTTTTGCGACCAGTTTTTGGTCTCCGGGAAGAGATGATACTGCTCGTTGACCGCTTTTTCTTCCGGAAAACTGGAATTTCCTAATAAATCCGTTAAACTTTCCAAGCAGCCTCCCAATAGTCTTCCGGTTATCTGGCCGCTGCCCCGCAACACTACATAGCCATCTTGATCTTTATGTTCCTTGCGGGGTATTCCCACTTGCTGCGGAGAAAAATCAGTTAGTTCTTCATACCAGATTGGACTAGATTCAATTGTTGTTTCTGGCGGATTAGTAAAATAATGAGCCAAAGTTTTTTTGGTATAAGGCAGTAAGTCTGGTCCTAATTCCGCCAAATCATTTAAAAAACTGGGTCCATAAAAACTCTGCATGCCCAATCGATAAAACATTAAATGATCTACGGTGGTATCTGAAAAACCACTGAACAGTTTAGGATGCTGTTGCACATTTTGGACAAAATCGGCATCATCCATTAAGTAAGGCATTAATCTGTAGGTATCAATACCACCAATGGCCGCAAAAATGCCCTTAATTTCGGGATTAGCAAAAGCTGCTTTAAGATCCTGAGCTCGGGCTTGCGGATGTTGTTTCAAATAATCAATTCCCTTCAGTGCATTAGGCATAAAAACCGGTTGCAAACCTAATTGTTGTAACCGGTGAACTCCTAATTTTAGCTGATGACTAGCAAAATCTTCTCCTAGAGTTCCAGCTGATAAACTCACAATGGCGACTTGATAACCTTTATGTAAATGCGGGGGTTTAATAAGCATATTCAATCTCCTTAAAAAAAATTAATTTTTCTAATTATAATTAATTTTTATTGCTAAAACAACTATTGGTTGCAAGATTTGCGGTCATTACCAACATAATGCCATTTTTAGATAAAATAAAAAACTGCCCAGCTTTAGCTTTGACAGTTTATTAAGACTACCATTATTAATCAGTTTTTGAATGGTTGAGATTGCTATGACGAATACTATAGGTCAAATAAATAACAAGACCTATTAAAAACCAAATAGCTGAAGCAATCCAAGTGATTTGCTTTAATTGCGTCATTAAATATAAGCATAGTAATAACGATATTATCGGTAAGACCGGATATAACGGCACTTTAAAACCATCATTTTGAATATCATGGCGCTGACGCAGAGGCAAAACTCCCAGTGAAACAAACGCAAAGGCAATTAAAGTCCCAATATTAACTAATTCGGCTAACTGATTTAAATTAATAAATCCACCCATAATGGCAATAATGATCGTCACTACTATTAAACTATTATTGGGTAAATGCTTCTGATTGATATGACCTAAAAATTGAGGCAGCAAACCATCTCTGCCAATCGCATAAACCAAGCGGGAACTGCTATAAATCATTGTCACCATCATGGTAAACATTCCGGCCATGGCTCCCAAGGAAATAATACCAGCTACCGTATTTAAATGGAAAAATTGCAGAGCAAAAGCGACCGGATCGGCAACATTCAGTTTAGTATAAGGAATCATACCGGTCAAAACTGTTGCTACAGACATATATAAAATGGTGGCAATAATCAAAGTTCCAATAATTCCAATCGGTAAATTACGCTGGGGATTTTTCACCTCCGGTGCAGAGGAAGAAACAGCATCAAAACCCAGATAAGCAAAAAAGACAGTGGAAGCGCCGGTTAAAACTCCAGAAGTGCCAAAAGGCAGAAAAGGCGACCAATTTTTAGGTTTGACATAAAAAATACCAACGGCAATAAAAATGGCAATAATGGCAATTTTAATAATAACCATCCAATCATTAATTTTCATTGATGTCTGCATGCCACGAGATAACATCGCAGAAATTAAAAGTACTACTATCACTGCTACCAAGTTTATATAAGTATGCTGTTGTAAATTCAGCGGTCCGGAGATAGCTTGTGGCAACTTAATTCCAAAGCCCTGCAAAAAAGCACTAAAATAAGCAGAAAAACCTACTGATACAGTAGCAACCGCCAGCATATACTCTAAAATCAAAGCCCAGCCGATAATCCAACCGATCAGTTGACCAAAAACAATATTCCCGTATGAATAAGCACTCCCCGCCACTGGCATGGCAGAGGCAAATTCCGCATAACACATGGCCGCTGTCGCACAGACAATTGCAGCAATTAAAAAACTTAAAATTACTCCCGGTCCACTGACAGTTGCCGCTACCGTGCCCGGTAAAATGAAAATTCCGGTACCAATTACAGCCCCGATTCCCAGTGCCATTAAGTCCTTGGCCCGTAATGATTTTTGAAATTTAATATCCTCTTGCAAATATTGCTTTACATCAGCCTTTTGCATAATCTTTTGCCACAGAGACATCAGTATCATTCCTTTAAATATTATAGTTTGTAGAATAAGTGAAAATCCAGCTGCTGTCAAATAACTTTTCTCATCAAAAATTAAAGTTTTTCTGAATACTTCTATATAAGCCTTTCACTACTAAAGCCTATGCCCTGGGTGTTGACAATCACTTTTTAAAGAAAAATCGTAATGTGAGATCTATTATTAATGACTGAAAATTAAATTAAAATTAAAAAAAGCTTGACTTTTCCTAGTCAATTATATTACATTAGGATTAATTCAATGAGAACAGGAGAAAACAATATGTTAAATCTTCAAATTCGACAGTTGAATGCCTATTATTACTTTCGTTTCTTTAATTAGTGTTTGTACTCTGCAAGACGGGTGCAAACACAGCAAGTGTTTGACACCTGTAGGAGCGAAAGTGGTTTGCGTGAGTAAATTTCGACCTAACAGGTTCAAGAAAATCTGTTAGATCATCCCAATGATTTTTAGTTGACCCAACAGATTTTCTTAAAAAATCTGTTGGGTCTTTTAGTTTAGAAAGGATGGAAATCAGATGCAAATGAACCAATACTTTAATCGGCGGTTGCAGCAGGTAAAACCTTCAGCGATTTTAGCTTTTTCCGACTTTGCCAATCAAATTCCCAATGTCGTTAAGTTCACTTTAGGAGAACCTGATTTTAATACCCCAGAGCATGTTAAAGACGCTGCAATTGCCAGCATTCAGGCCAATCGTTCCCACTATACTCCTAGTAATGGAACTCCTGAACTCAAACAAGCGGCAGCTAATTTTTTAAAAAACAAATATGACCAGCATTATAATCCCGAAGAAATTATCGTCACTGCAGGTGCAACTGAAGGTATTTATACTGCAGTCATGTCAACTCTAAACCCAGGAGACAAGGTCATTATTCCTACGCCAACTTTTCCTTTATACATTGCTGACAGTATGCTTGCCGGCGGCGAACCAGTCTTAGTTAATACTTCTCAAAACAATTTCAAATTATCACCCTCCATGCTCCAGAAAGCTTTAGATGAAGCAGGTGATAAAGTACGGCTGGTCATTTTAAATTATCCTAGCAATCCTACTGGCGTTACTTACACACAAGCAGAATTAGACGCTTTAGCTGCAGTTTTACGTGACCGTCCGATCTTTGTTTTGTGTGATGAAATTTATAGTGAATTAAATTATGACAGTCCCCATTCCAGTTTAGTCCATAGTCTGCGTGATCAGGTAATTCTTGTCACCGGAGTTTCGAAATCGCATGCGATGACCGGCTGGCGTATTGGCCTTCTCTGCGCTCCTCAACCAATAACCGATGAGCTGGGAAAAATCCATCAATTTACCATCACTTCAGCCGCCACTGTGACTCAAGATGCGGCCCAAGAAGCTTTAGAAAACGGTCCTGATGATGCTCTGCCAATGCGCCAACAATATCAAGAAAGACGAGATTTTATTATTGAACAAATGAAAAAAATTGGCTTTAGCTGTGCCCGTCCGAGTGGAGCATTCTATATCTTTGCTAAAATTCCGCAAGATCTCAATCAAGATGATGATCAATTTGCCCATGATTTAGCCAAAAATGGTCAAGTAGCAGCCGTTCCCGGATCCTACTTTGGACCTGGTGGTGCAGGTTATCTTAGATTAAGCTATGCCACCAGTATGTCGGAAATTAAGCGTGGAATGAAATTATTGCAACAATATGTTCAAAAACGACGCCAAAATTAAAAATGATAAGGAGAATGAAAAATGAAAATTATTTTACTTAGTGTACGTGATGATGAATTACCTGCAATTAAGCAATGGCAACAAAAACATCCTGATATTGAGCTTCAAACCGCTGATTGGGAGCTTCATCCTGATACTGTTGATCGTTTACAGGGCTTTGATGGAGTTATTATTCAGCAGCGTAGCCAAATCGGCGATGAAGTTTACCCTGAATTAAAACGTTTAGGTTTTAAACAGTTAACTTCTCGAACTGCCGGCTTTGATGTTATCAATATGCCTTTAGCTACCGCTAATAATTTAAAGGTCAGCAACGTTCCTGCATATTCTCCCCATTCAGTTGCAGAATTGGCTTTAACTCATACCATGCGTTTGATTCGCCAATTACCTTTATTTGATGCGCGAATGCAAGAGCAGGATTTTCGCTGGCAAGGGCTGCAAGCTGCTGAAATTAGTTCTTTAACTATTGGAATTATTGGTGCTGGCCGTATTGGCAGCACAACGGCACGTATTTTCCACAGTTTGGGAGCCCAAGTCATCGCTAACGATACCAAACCTAATCATGAGTTAGATGATATTTTAACTTTCAAGACTAAAGAAGAAGTTTTACAAGAAGCCGATGTGGTTTGCCTGCATGTTGATTTAAATGAAACTTCCAAGAATTTGATCGATGCGCAAGCACTAAGTCTCATGAAGCCTAGTGCATACATTGTTAATGAATGCCGCGGACCGGTCGTGGATACAGATGCTCTTATTCAAGCTTTAGAAAAGAAACAAATTGCCGGCGCTGCTTTAGATACATTAACCGGAGAAGAGAATTTCTTTAATGTTGATCTTCGGGGTAAAGAAATTCCTAGTGAACAATTGAAAAAATTACGTTCCATGGATAATGTCATCATCACACCTCATATTGGCTTTTACACTAATATTGCCGTTCAAAATATGGTCGATATTAGCCTGGATGATGCAGTTTCTTTGATCCAAGGTCAAAGTTGTGATCATGTGTTAAATTAATCGTTTTAACCTGCTAAATTATTTATAAAAATATTATTCCGTAACTATTAAAAATTAGTAATTAATAGTTACGGAATTTTTTATAACAAATATTCTTTTTTATAACTGAATTAAAAGTTAATTCTTTTTTAAAAAATCAACAATATTAATTAAGGCACTGGGACTGCTAATCTCCAAATTGGGTAGAACTTTTCTACTAGATAAATGAACATGGCGATGATTAAACCAAATTGTTTTTAGTCCTGCCTCCTGTGCAGCGACAATGTCATTGATATAATTATCTCCAATATATAGCATTTTTGGCGGTAATAAGTTTTGACGGCTGGCAACTTGCAAAAATATTTCCGGATTAGGTTTAGCAACCCCTAAACAGTCTGAAATAAAAATCTTATTTAAAGGAATATACTGATCAATTTTTAAAGCAGTAATTTTCTTAATTTGATGTTGATAATCTCCATTACTAATAATGGCTAAATAATAATTTTGCTTCAAAAGATATTTAATTAAAGAAATTATTTTCGAATATGGTTTTATATGATTTAAATTAAAATTATATGCTTTTTCAAAAGCCATAATCTGTTGGTAATTATAATCGCTGCCCCCAATTGCTTGCATGGTAGCACTCATTCTATACTCCCACATTAACTCTTGGGACAGCAATTGTGCTTGGTATGAGGTAAACACTTCATCTGATTTTTGGCGGAAAACTTTAAATAATTTTTCAGCATTAATATTTTTAACAGAGGGAAAAGTCAGTTGAAATGCTTTGATAAAAGGCTGTAATTGATCATATAAAGTATCATCTAAATCAAATAATATACTAGTTATCATATTTTATATCTCCAAACAAAAAACTGTTTACTATTTTAAATAGAAAACAGTTCTTACAATACAGCTTTTTTTATAAAGACTTTAATGCAGTGGTAAGCCCAGTTAAATTAAGATCTTTGATATATTGCAAAAGCGGACGCTTAATATGTTCAATCACAAACCTTGGCCCATCAATATTATTAGCTTGCAAATTAGCATATAAGGTTTTTATTTCCTTTTTTACAGCAGGATCATTAAATGCGTAATGCCCAGAAATATCCAATATTTCAGTAGATAAGTGCTCATCTTGCAAAACATCTTCTACCTTTAAGTTAACATCGTCACCTTCCATCCATTTACGCCAACGTTCAGTACGAATAGCTTTATCTAATAAAACATCATATAAATTAGAAGCTTGTTTAATCAAGCCTTCTTTTTTTAGACGTCTTTCGACTTTGATTAACTTCAGATATGCCCGGGTTTCTTCTGTTCCATATTGGGGAGCAACGTTAGAAGCGGTAATGTGGGCCGGATTATGCAATAAGAGTGTTTCATCATCCATATAATCAGCATTATGTTCTTTGAGCCCTACTCCATACTTCTTTGCCATTTTTGCCAAATCAATTGCATTAGCATAATTCCAATGGCCTACTTGTTCAGTTAAACGTGTTAAAGTACCAGTTTGACCAACAATAAAGGAAGGCATTGGTAAATCCCGGCTCGACAATTCAGCCTGCAATTTTTTAATAAAAGTTTCATAACGTTCGGTTGTTGTCAAGCCACCATTAGTTTCTTCTGTCCCCACTTCATAGCCAATTTCCGGTAAATTCTTTTTTTTGCGTTCAGTTTCACAAAACTCTAACAATTCAACAGTCCATTCAATAATCTTATCCAAATCTATCACTTTGCCCATTTGGAAGGGATCTTTTGTTGGATCAATCATTAATAAATCAAAACCGGCCTCGATATCGGCTAAATACGATTCTTTTGCTAAGTGCATCGCCTTTTCTACCGATAGATGTGCATTACGTTCTTCATCTCGTTGCCAAGGTCCTCCGTGATCTCTACATAAATAATATAAACCTGTAAAGTCAGTATCAGCAGCAGCCTGTTTGATATCAGCAGCAAATGTCTGTTGATTCCAGCCATTAACATAGCCTCCACCTAATTCATCTTTATCAACTTGATTACGACTGGCTATAAACATCAAGGGGAAATCTTCATCACGTGCTAATTCAAAACTTGCTTTTAATAAATTGGAAGACATTGGTCCAATACCGATTAAAGTTGAATAGCGACCTTGATCTTGCAGCTTTAAAATCCCAGTTATTGCTTGTTTAATTGATAGTTTTTGTCCTTCGGCCATTATTTTTCTCCTTTAATCCCAAAATTAGTTTTTATAAATAGTTTGCAGTTTTCGCATTAAAGCATCACTTTTTTCAATAATTTTAGTGGCACTCATTTGAATTACTTTTTTACCTTTAAACCTGTCTTTGCCCACGATATTAGTATCATTAGTTAAAATAACAAAATCGGCTGTTTTAATATCATTAGGGTTCAGTTTGTTTTCTGGACCTGAACTGCCTTGGGTTTCGACTTTAATTTCAATACCAGCCTTTTTTGCCGCTTGTTCCAGTGATTCTGCGGCCATATAAGTATGTGCTACGCCACTGGGACAAGAAGTTACTCCAACAATTTTCATTACGTCACCTTCTAGTAATTAAAACTCTTCAATATTTAAATCTATATCAGCATCATCGGTTGAATTGGAATTTTGTTCGACATATTCCTTTTTCCAAAGGCCCACTATAATAGCTGTTACTAAAGATCCGACAACTACGGCTAATAAATAACCGCCAATATTTCCTACAACCGGTAAAACAATTAATCCACCCCAAGGAGCATGGCTTACAGTGCCAGTCCATGCTGCAATTGCTCCGGCAACCGCAGAACCTATGGTGTTACCGACAATGACTCTAATTGGATCAGCCGTGGCAAACGGAATTGCTCCTTCGGAAATACCGCACAGTCCCATTAGGATGGCAGCCTTGCCAGCATCACTTTCTGCTGGACTATACTTCTTTTTAAACAAGAAGGTTGAAATCCCTAGACCAATAGGCATGGTACAAACAGACGGACCCATTATGCCCATTAAAAATGGCAAAGTATCCACTTGCGTTTGCGCAAAAGTACAAGCCACCTTATTAATAGGTCCACCCATATCAATTCCAATCATAGAACCCATTAAGATTCCCAGAGGGATTCTGGCTGCCCCTTTCATTCCATTTAAAATATCTGTTAAATAATTCATAAATCCAGCAATGGGAGCACCAATAATGAACACCATAATGCCACCAGCCAATAAAGTCCCACCTAATGGATACAGGAAAATAGAACCTAACACTTTATAATTGCTGGAAAGTTTAATTTTTTTCAGCCAATTTACAATAATCCCTGCTAAAAGTCCGCCAATTATACCGCCTATAAAACCAGATTTAATTTGCACTGCGAGATAGGCTGTAATAAAGCCGGGGGCTAATCCGGGACGATCGGCAATACTATAAGCTAAATATCCGCCCAAAGCTGGAATAAATAGTGCTAAACCAGCACTTCCTATTTGTGCTAATTTACCCAACCAGCCCGTTGTGGGTTGAGAATGACCGTTGAGCATTACAGCAATAGCAAAAATAATACCTCCTGCTACGACGAAAGGAATCATATAACCAGTAGCAGTCATTAAATGCTTTTGCACGACTGTCCAGATTTTATTTTCAGTCTTAGCATTCTTTTGAGTCATATTAATCACCCTTTTCTTCTACTATTTGCTTATACATTAAATCTTTAACACCTGCCTCATTTAAAGTAGCTAATTTTTCTCTAAAATCTTCATGCATCAACATTCTTGCTAATTTTGCCAAAATTTTTAAATGTAAATTATTCTTTGCCTTTTTAGGAACAGCAATTAAAAAAACTAACTTCACCTTATTATCTTCATTCCAAATAATCGGTTCTTGAAGTCTCACAATAACTACAACTGCACTTTTAACAAATTCGCTTTGAGCATGGGGTAATCCTATTTCATGACCAATAAAAGTAGGCATTTCGGTTTCGCGAGCGAAAACCGCTTGTACAAATTGTTTCTGATTAGTTACATACCCTTTTTCCTGTAAATTGTCAGTTATCTTATTAATTACTTCTTCTTTGGTAGTTGCGTGCACCTGCAATTGAACCACAATTGAGACAGGGACTTCATTCATCTTCATTTTGTTTCTTCCTTTAAATAGTTAAATATTAGGTTATAAACATCTTGACTCTGGGTTAATTTTAAAGACTTTTGAATAAAATCAGGATTAATTAATTTAGAGAAATAATTAAAAATTATCTTTATATTTTTTTCAACGCCTGCATTTAAACCTATAAAAAATACCAAATGAACCTTTTTTTCTTGCCATTTAATTCCCTTTTTATTAATCAAAATAGAGATACTGGATTTAATAATCCTATCAGCAGCAGCATGTGGTGTAGCAATATCTTGTAACCTAGTGGAAGACATTTTTTCTCGATTTAAAGCACTGTTTACAATACCTTCTTTGGCAAATCCCTGCTTAATTAACTGATTCCCTAAAAAGAAAATTGCATCATATTCATTCTTTACCGAAGTAGTTATATAAATTCGTTGCGGACTAATTAAATCCAGAAAAACCGTAAATTGACGAAATTCATTAAACAAAATATCTTCAATTTCTTTGTCTAACTTAGTCCGATCCAGTTGATCTAATAAAGGACTAACCAAAACATATTTGCCAGCGTAATCTTTTAACGGAATAGTTGTGAGTACCAAAGAAAATTTAGTGGTAATTTGATAAAACTGAGTTAAAGACAAAACTTTGCGAACGTTTATTTGGTTTTTGTATTCTCTCTCAATTCGTTGCTCTAAAAATCTCGAAGTTCCTAAACCTGTGTTACAAACAATCACTGTATCAATTCTGATAGTTGCTGCTTTTCTCTCAATAAAACTTTGTACATGTAAAGCTATATAGGCTATTTCGTCTTCAGGAAGCCCAACCTGGTAAAAATCTTGTATTTTACTAGCTAATTGTACTGAGATATCAAAACTATAAGGAAAGTTATCTTTAATTTTTTTAGTATAGGGATTCCTCACTGCAAGACCATCTTTTAATCTCTCCAATGAAGATACAAGATGCAAAGATAGTTCATTTAACAAGATAACATCCGGCTGTAATTCCTGAAGAATACCGGTGAGCATTTTTTTGATATCAGTTACAGTTTCCAATTGGACGTTATTCAAATTAGAATTAATCACAGAAAACATATGCAAATTTAAATAATTAGATTCTAAATCAGGCAGCGAAATCTGAAATTCTTTCTCAATAACTTTTACTAAATTTTTTGTTTCTTTAAACATTGGAATAGTTTTTTTTTGCACTTTAGATTTGAGGCAATGATGAGTTTGTATTCTTTTTATAGCCACTGCAATATGAATGGCTAAATCCTTTAACTGATAATCAACATAATTAATATGATTATTAGTAAAAAATTGGCTTAAAAGCGTTAATATTTTCCCTAAAAAAGTAGCGTCAAAAATATCTCCCCAACGTGCATCAAAAATATCGACATTATTCTGAATCTTGTTACTATCCTGATAATAAGAATTCCAAATCTTACTCATAGCCTGTCTTTTATCCAACTCATTACCTGAAAGATACAGACCTTTAGCAGAAGAATTAAGCTTTAATTTATGCCCCTTTAATCTATCACGCATTTTTTTTAAATCATTTTGCAAAGTATTCCGACTGACGTAAAGCTTGTCGGCCATTTCTTGAATTTTTAAGGGATGATCACTGAAAAGCAGTAGCAAAAACAAATCATCTAAACGATTATTTTGAGAATGATTAGATTGGTCAAACTCATTTAGCAAACTACTTACTTTACCTGTTAAATAGATTCCATCTCCTTTTCTACGAACCACATGTACTCTAATGCTTTTCAAATTTTCATCAATAAGTTTTAATCGTTTAGAAACAGTTGTACGAGAAAAACCTGAACACTCAATTAAATCCTTGTAATGTACTTTTTTTTTAGTTAAAAGGCATTTAATAATTTTTATGTCAGTATTGTCCATTTGATTGAGCATGTTTATAACCCCTCCTAAATTAGGCTTCCCTCCTTTCTAACGCCTAAATAGTAACATTGATTGCGCTTTCAAAATATCCATTTTTATATACCTAATTAGTAAACATAATTAGGTATTATCAAAGAATAGAAAAACTTAATATAAGAATATCAGTTGTTGTTATAAATAGATTTAATCAAGGAGTGCTTTCATGTCTAAACAATTCAAAATTGATATATATGCTGATGGTGCAGACTTTAACGAGATGCGTCAAGTTTTCCAATATGGTTTTGTAGATGGTTTTACTACTAATCCTTCGCTAATGAAAAAGGCGGGGGTAAATAACTATCTGTCATTTGCCCAAAAAGTAGTCGCCGAATTTCCCGCTATTCCGATCTCATTTGAAGTTTTTAGCAATGATTTTCTTAATATGGAAAAAGAAGCAAAAATTATTAGTGCTTTAGGTGAAAACGTTTTTGTCAAAATACCGGTACTTACAGTTCAGAATCAAAGTACTAAGCCTTTAATTGCCCCACTCTCCCGTCAGGGTATAGCCATTAATGTTACCGCAGTTACGACTATTGAACAGGTACAGGCGGCCATTAGTGCTTTTTCTAAAGGATCATCTAACATAATTTCTATTTTCGTTGGTCGATTAGCAGATACCGGTATTAATCCTAAAAATTTTGTTAAGGAAAGCGCCCAACTATGCCAGAAATGTCCCGAAGCCAAACTACTTTGGGCTAGTACACGAGAAGTACAAAATGTTTACGAAGCTGCTGCTAATAATGTCGATATTATTACTGTTCCACCAAATATTTTGAGCAAATTAAGACAAGTAGGAAAAACTGCAGAACAAGTTTCTTTAGATACAGTTCAAGGCTTTGCCGCAGATATAAAACAGTTAGGCTTTAGTATTTTAGATTAAAATAAGGGAGCAACGATACCAATGAATACACTAGACAATGAATCAGTCAATGCGATTAGATTTCTAAGTATTGATGCTATTCAAAAAGCCAATTCAGGACATCCAGGTCTACCCTTAGATGCAGCGCCTATGATGTATATACTATGGACACGGCATTTAAAACAAAATCCGAAAGATTCCCATTGGTTTAATCGGGATCGCTTTATACTTTCAGCGGGTCATGGCTCAGCGATGCTGTATAGTTTGTTACATTTGGCAGGATATGACGTTTCTTTAAATGATTTGCAATCATTTAGAAAATATAAGAGCAAAACTCCGGGCCACCCTGAATATAGAGTAGTTGATGGAGTTGACTGTACAACCGGCCCTTTAGGACAAGGATTTGGAATGGCAGTCGGGATGGCAATAACAGAAAATCACTTAGCCGCTCTTTATAATGAACCTAATTATCCAATTATTGATCACTATACTTTTGTTCTTGCCAGTGATGGTGATTTAATGGAGGGAATATCTCATGAAGCTGCCAGCTTGGCTGGACATCAGCAGCTGGGCAAACTAATTGTTTTATATGATTCTAATAATATATCTTTAGATGGTACTACCAAAAACACTTTTACCGAAAATGAAAAACAGCGTTTCGAGGCATATGGTTGGCAATATTTACTTGTCAACGATGGCAATGATCTGGACTCTCTTGATAAGGCAATCATGCAAGCCAAGAATAACAGTACCCAACCAACTATTATTGAGGTAAAAACTGTTATTGGCTATGGTTCTCCTAAAGCTAATACCAACGTAGTTCATGGGGCTCCCATTGGCCAAGCAGACATGATTGAAACCAGAAAATTTTATAATTGGGCTTATGAACCCTTTGTTATTCCTAATGAAATTTATGAAAACTATAAAAATAAAATTGCTGTTCCCGGTTTAAAGGAGGAAAAGCACTGGCTAGAATTATTAAAACAATATTCCCAACAGTTTCCTCAAAAATATAAAACCCTTCAAAAAGGCATGCACAATGTTTTAACTAACACTTGGCAAAAAGATTTTCCAGCTAGTCAAATCGGAGAAAGTGAATCTGGTAGGGCTACTAGTCAACGTGTTATCAATGCTATTGCGGCCGATAACATTAATTTTTGGGGAGGTTCTGCTGATTTATTTACTTCTAACAAAACCAACATAAAAGCAGATACAGCCTTCGAACCCCAAACTCCTCAAGGGCGCAATCTTTGGTTTGGAGTTCGAGAATTTGCCGAAGCCGCAGCCGTTAATGGGATTGCTCTGCATGGAGGTTCCCGAGTCTTTGCTAGTACCTTCTTTATTTTTTCCGACTATATGCGGGCAGCAATCAGGTTAGCTGCAATTCAAAAATTACCAGTTATATTTATTTTTACACACGATTCTGTTGCAGTAGGTGAGGATGGATTAACTCATCAGCCCATTGAGCAGCTTATGAGTTTTAGAGCAATGCCAAATGTTAATGTTTTTCGACCAGCAGACGCTAATGAAACTGTTGCAGCCTGGCAATTAGCTCTCCAATCTCAGAGCACCCCCTCCTTATTAGTCCTTACCAGACAAAATTTACCAACGCTGGACACAGCTAATAATCCTAATATTTTTAAGGGAGGATATATCATAGCTCACGAAAAAGGGACCAACCCTGACGGCATTTTACTGGCAACCGGATCTGAAGTTCATTTAGCTATTTCTGCACAAAAAAAATTGGCACATGCAGATATTGATGTGCGCGTAGTTTCATTACCATGTTGGGAATTGTTTGAACAACAATCTTCAAGCTATCAGCAATCTGTTTTGCCAGACAATATTATTAAGAGATTATCGATTGAAATGGGTTCAACTCAAGGTTGGGAACATTATGTAGGAAGTCAAGGAGCCGTGTTAGGTATTAATCGCTACGGAGCTAGTGGCCCAGGTGAACAATTAATAGATGCTTTTGGTTTTAACGTTGCTAATATTGTAGAAAAATATAATAGTCTCTGACAAATGGATACTTTTGAGCAAAAGCAGCTCCAAAAAAAGGAACCACTAATTTTAAGTGGTTCCTTTTTGAAAATTAATCGCCAAAGACCTTTTTCACTAAGTCAAAAGCCGACCACGCTTTCGGCCACCCCGCATAAAAAGCCAAATGGGTGACTAATTCGACTATCTCTTCTTTAGTAACCCCATTTTGCTGAGCCATTTTTAAATGAGCTTCTAACTGTGGAAAAGCTCCTTGAGTTAATAAAGAAGCACAAGTAATGAGGCTGCGATCTCGCGCTGATAATTTATCTTCACGTGACCAAACTTCTCCAAACAATACCTCATCATTTAATTGTGCAAATTTGGGAGCTAACTTGCCTAACTGTTTTTGACCGGCAGTTTGTTTTTTAACCATTTGTCATTCCTCCTCAAATCAAAAATTAGCTTTATCAACAGCCGCAGAATTCGCCAATATGTACTGGCAGCACCTTTACTTATCAGTTTAAAATGAAATGCCCTCAATGTACAATACCCATAATTAATCTTTTTCATAAGCAAAATGCATGATAACTGCACTTTGAATTTTAATTTCAAAAATCTCATTTAACTGCTACGGCCACATTTTGGGGATACTTCTATTTATCACTAATACCTATGTAAAATCAAGACCGGAAGGTCTTTACAATTTAATTTTGTTAAAATTCAAAACTATCCTTATTTAATTGCGAAATTTACTAATCATGCGCGAAATTAAATAAATTATGGTTTCAATAGTTGTAATAAAAAATGTCACCGGTAAATTAGTCAAATAGCCTAAAAATAAGCCTATCCAAGTACCCAAAAGAGCAAAAATAATACTTAAAATAATAAGCGCATGTACTGTTTTGCCCCAAAATTGCGCTGCAGCTGCAGGCAAAGTTAGCAAGGCAAAAACCAGTAACGCCCCGACAATTTGAGAAACAATGCTCACGCTTAGAGACATCATAATTAAAAAGATTAAATTAATCAGACCGTTAAAACGAATACTTTCTTGAGCTCCGATAGGATCAAAAAATTCAAATTTTAATTGCCGATAAATAAATACAATCAGTATTAATTCAAATCCAGCAATCAAACTAATCTGTTGCACATCAGTTTGACTAATGCCCACTATACTACCAAACAAAATATTCGTAGCATAAGAAGAACTGGTTTGGGCTATTGATAAAAATAGCACCCCTAAACCCATGAAAAAAGCAGAAATTGTACTAATAACTGTGCCCTTTAAAGGACGCGTACGATTAGTCATACCGGCAGCCAGAGCACTAAGTACTGTAAAAAACAACATTCCATTTAAGGGTGTCCAACCTACCCACAACCCAAAACTGGCACCGGAAAATCCAATTTCCGACATTGTGTGTGTTAAAAAAGACAGATGTCGGGCAGTAATGAAGACGCCCATGATCCCACATAAAATAGAAATAACTGTTGCAACTATAAGAGCATTACGCATAAACTCATATTGCAGCATTATTATTCCCCCTTACCTAACTGTAAAGTTTTCGTACCATACTTCTTTATTAATTGGGGATCATGAGAAATAAAAATAACTGTGGTCCCTTGTGTATTCAGCTCTTGAACAACATCCATTACCTCATATTTAGCTTGAACATCTAAACTTGCTGTGGGTTCATCCAAAATTAACAGTTGCGGCTGATTGACTATAGCTTGCGCTAAATAAACCCGCTGCTTTTCTCCCCCGGACATTTGGCCTACGCGTGTAGTTCTTTTATTATCCAGATGAGTCGCTTTTAAAGCTGCTTGAACTTGATTATGCTCTTGGGCCGTTAGCCATGGCCACCATTTTTGAGTCAATTTCAACTCTATAAAAGCCGCCGCGTCCAGAGGAAAATCTGTCTCCAGATTACGAAACTGTGGTACATAACCAATCTGAGATTTGGATAAAGCACACTGGATTGTTCCCAAAGTTGGTACTATTTCTTTTAAAATAACTCGTAACAGTGTGGTTTTGCCTGATCCATTGGGTCCCACAATACAAAAAAAATCACCTTTTTGTACTTGAAAATCCACATTTTGAAAGATAACTTGTGAATCAAATTTAACTTCTAAATCATGGGCGGTGATTAAATTTGATGTCTTCATTTTACAGCCTCGATTGCTATAATTTTCTGATATTCTTTGTGCAGCCATTGTGGATATGAGAGCTGTTTAGGTTGCGTTTCTGTTACTTTAATTACTGGGATTTGCTGCTGTTTTGCCAGCTTAGTCATATTAGTGACAACCGGATTAGTAGTTTGTTGATTATCTACCCAAAAAGCAATTTCATGATTTTTAATTAGTTGTTGTAATTGCTTAATATCTTGCGGGGAAGGATCCGAGCCTTCTTCAATTGCATGAGCAAAATTTTTATTAGCAATTTCAAAACCCGTCTGCTGTAAAGAATAATCAAAGACCGGTTCACTGACTGCTACTAATTTATTGTGATGGTGCTGCTTAATTTGCGTAATTTGCTGCTCTAAAGGAGCTAAAGAACGCATATATTTTCGAGCTTGTTTTTGATAATAGTGTTTATGCTGCGGATCTTTTTGACTTAATACCTGTGCTAACCGTTGAGCTGCAACCGGCAAGGCCTTGGGGTGATACCATAAATGGGGATTATCACCCATTTTTTTATGCATTAAATTACCCAGATTGATTTTAGTTACTTGAGAATTATTAACTAATAATCCTTTCATCCAAGCGTCATAACCTAAACCATTATAAACTGCAATCTGAGCGTGACTCGCCTGCTGAGCATTTTTAATTGTCGGCTCAAAGTCATGCGGATCAGCATTAGAATTTGCCATAATCACTTTAACGCTCCCATATTTACCTGCAATTTGTTGGGCCATTTGACCATAAGTAGGCGTAGAAGCAATAATTTGCAGTGGCTTATTCTGGGCCGTGGAATGATTAGAAGCACTATGACAAGCTGTTAAAAGCAAGACCAAAAGTGCAAGACCACCCACTATTTTTAAGTGCTGCCACAATTTAGACAATTGATTCTTCTCCTTAAACAATATATAATCTAAATAGTAATGATTACTTTTTAAATCTTAGCATAGACAATCAGAAATGTCTATGAAATCATTAGGAGGTTTTTCATGGAGGCTCTAAAGACTGCCTTACAGCTTTTGCAGCAAAATAATTTTAAAATTACCAAGCAGCGGCAGTACCTCTTAAATTATTTATATCAACAGGCTGATTTTTACATTTCTTTAGCTCAATTAGATCAAAAAATGCGCCTCCTATTTCCTAACATGAGTCATGATACTATCTATCGGAATGTTAAAGAAATGCAGGAAATTGGTATTCTGGAAACGAAAATGTTTGCTAATGGTTTACGGGTTAAATTTCAATGTGATTTTCATAAACGGGAACATAGTCATTTTATTTGCCAACAATGCGGTCGGGCTTTAGAAATTCCTTTGCCTGATTTTTCTGCTGTTAAAAAATCCTTAGAAAATTGTCAAATCAATCAATATCACGTTGAGGTATGGGGAGTATGTTCACATTGCCATAAAAAAGCTACCTCCAAGGTTTAAATTGCAGCAGTTTCTTTAAAAGGTTAATAAAAATGCCCAGTGCAATGGGATAATTATTTGAACAATAATTACCACGATTTCATTGGGCATCTTATATTTATAAATTAATAATTAACTGATTTTATAATTTGCGATATTGATAACTGCTTTTATAACTAATAGTTTTATGGGCCGGTAACACAATATCTCCAAATTCAGGATGATTAATAGAATCTGGTAAACTTTGCATTTCCATAGCCAGACCGGTGTAATCATGCCAATCATGTGCTTGCGGATTTTGCGGACTGCCTGTATAAATAACGAGCGCATCTCGATCAGAATACAAGTCAATGGCGCGCTGATTGGTTTGTAAAGTAGCCACTAAGTCGTTGGGTGTGTAATAAACATGATCAAACCCTGTTTTACCAGTCTGTTCATGCAGCGCATTTAATCCCTGCATGATAGTTTTCGGTTGCCGAAAATCTGTAGCAGCATCCACTGGCAAAAATTTGCCGGTGGGTACTTTTTTTTCAGTTAACTCTAAATATTGATCAGAATTAATTGTTAAAATTTGTTCATTCACACTAGTGGTTGGATCCAAATTAAAATAAACATGACAGGTAGGGTTAAACAAGGTGGTTTGGTTACTGGTTCCTTGATATTCGATTTCCACCCGATCTTCATCAGTCAGATGATAATGTACCGTTAACTTTAAATCTCCCGGAAAAACATTTTCCGTTTGCGGCAAAGTATACGTAAATTTAACGCTTTGCTCTGCTTCTTTTTCTCCTACAAAATTCTGCTGCTGAAAACCTGTGGGACCACTATGCAATAAATTTTCATTTTCATTAGGAGTTACTTGATAATCATGACCGGCTAACTGAAAATGAGCCCGAGTAATTCTACCGGCTACGGGCGCAACCGTTTTACCAGGATTAAAGGCTGTTTCATGATAATCTTGCCAATCAGTATAATGTGTTACTAAAGATAGCGTCTGTCCACTTTCTTGAATCTGCCAATCTTTCCATGTAGCTCCATAACTAAGTAATTGAATACTATTGTGTCGATGATTAGTGATTGTAAAAAGTTCAATGGGTCCCTGATCTGTTTGAGCAATTTTTTGAATTTTTACTGTCATAAGCTTTCCTCCCTTACCAAGTCTATTGTAGCAAAAGATCTAGGAAATAATTCATTGGTTCTTGAATTTTATCGCCGCTTATTTTTTGTAATTAAAAATTAAAACAGCCATTCGTAATTCTTAGAAGATGAATAATATTTTCCCAACTTCTTAGCTGCAGATTTACTTACATAATAGACTTAACTGTTGCTTATCAAGGTACTTAGCGCGGGGCCAACTGTTGTAAAACCTGAATCAGGCGATTAACTCCTGTAGTTAAGATTGAACGTGCGGTGGCAAAATTTAAACGGATAAATAAGCCGGCTGTCTCATCCAAACCAAACTCACGATTAGTCTGCACCCCAACCCCGCCAGCATCTAACGCTTTTAAGAGCTCATCTTCACTACAAGACAAATAACTAACATCAATCCAAGCTAAATAAGTAGCTTGACTTCGCGTTACTTGAGCAGGTGTTTGATTTTCAATTTGCGTGGTCAGCCACTTGAGATTCTGGGCTAAATATTCCAAAAGCTCTTCTAACCAAGATGCTGATTGCTGATAAGCTGCTATTAAAGCAGGCAGAGCAAAGGCAGTCGGTAAATCAGGATTAGAAGCATAAGCGGCTGCCGATTGCATTTGCTGTTGATAATCTGGATTCGTTGTATAATAATAGGCAAATTGCAAACCGGCTAAATTAAAGGTTTTAGAAGGGGACTTAAAAGTAATAATCTGATCTTGATATTCAGGATACACTTGAGCTAAGGGGTGATAAGTATTCCCAGGTAAAATCAAATCACTATGAATATCATCTGAGAGAATAATTACATGATGACGTTGGCAAATTTGCGCAAATTGCTTTAATTCGGAAGTATTCCAAACCCGGCCAGTAGGGTTATGCGGGTTACAAAGAATCGCCATTTTGACATGATTTGTGACAATTTGCTGTTCAAATTTTTCCCAATCAAAACTAGCTTTGCCCTTATGCCATTTAAGTGGATTAGAAATTAATTTGCGGCGACTGTTTTCGACTGCAATTTTAAAATGGCCATATAAGGGTGTTTGGGTGATAATCGCATCCCCTTCCTGAGTTAAAGCGCGAATGGCTAATCCTAAGCCATTAACTACTCCAGCACTATAGCCTAGATAATCAGGGTTAATCTGCCACTGATTTCTAGTCTTGAGCCATTGTGCGATTACTTGAGGTGCTTGGGTCATAGCTGGTTCAGTAGCATAACCATAAATTCCTTGAGCGGCCTGTTTTTTAATGGCCTCAATTACGGGTTTTGGTGATTGAAAATCCATATCAGCAATCCACATAGGAATTACCTCTGGATTATGATAGGTACTTTTAGCACCGTCCCATTTCATACTATAAGTATTAGAACGTTGATTCACTTGATCAAAGTTTGCCATTAATCTACCTCCCTAAATACCTTTATTTTAATCAAAATTAGAATAAGGAGCAATTTAAATCTTATCAAGGAAGTGTTTTATGTCTGAGAGTATTAAACAAAATAAAATTCTCATCGGCATCATTGCTCTTGCAATTATTGCCCGCCTAACAGTGTCTACCTCTCCGGCTATTGCCGTAATCGGCAAAGCTTTTCCGCAAGCCAGTGCTACCCAAGTAGAATCAGTGGCTACTATTGGCGATATTGCTGCCGTTATTTCGGCTCTAATTTTTGGCAAACTATTGGCACGTTGGACTTTTAAAAGATTGGCTATTATTAGTCTTAGTATTTTAGCGCTGGGCGGTTTAACACCGCTTTTCTGGCATAATAATATTGAAAACTTATTATTAGCTGGTTTTATCGCTGGCTTAGGAGCAGGCGGTATTACTACTTTATTACCCAGTTTACAATCTTACGCTTACCAAGGTGAGCAGCTGGCTAATATGCTGGGACGCGTAGTAGCCTTGGAAAACGGCTCCTCAATGATTTTACTTTTTCTAGGCGGTATTTTGGCCAGTCAATCTTGGCTGCATAATTAT
Organism: Bombilactobacillus mellis; assembly: GCA_013346905.1. Lineage (GTDB taxonomy): Bacteria > Bacillota > Bacilli > Lactobacillales > Lactobacillaceae > Bombilactobacillus > Bombilactobacillus mellis_A. The sequence goes on along the minus strand of JAAEDX010000001.1, from coordinate 284,604 downwards.
TATCTCTTTGCTTTAACTTTAATTAGTCTACCTATTGTCATTTTAACTTTGCCAGCGCAACACCCCGGACAAAGCGATGACTTCACCACCGTCACTAATAATAATTCTGACAAACATACTTTTTTAATTATTATTTATTTATTAATTGCCAGCGCGATGGTCTTTTTAGAAGCAGTTTTATACAACAAAAATGCACTTTATATTCAGCATTTTAACTTAGGCAATCCTACCTTAGCGGGGAAAATTATGACCTTGGATAGCGGGGCTGCGATTATTGTTGGACTAACCATCAAATGGTTCCGTCAATTTTTTAAGCAATATTTACTAGCTGTCTGTTTTGCTTTAACTTGTCTAGGAGGCACCTTAATGCTGGTTTGGCCAAGCATTATTAGTATTGCCGTTGCTACTTTTCTTATCGGTACAGCCAGTGCTATAATGTTATCTACTATTCCTTATATTTTGTCTTCTTTGACGACGCCGCAACGTTTTCCTTTAGTAATGGGTTGTTTTTCTGCCTTTACCAGCCTAGGCTTTTCCAGTTCAGCTTTCATCTTTAATCATTTAGTTCCTTTATTTAATCCTAATTTATTACAAGGTACCTATCAATTGCAGATTATCATCGCTGCTGTTTTAGCACTGATTTTGTTTTTGGGTTCACATTTTTTTAATTATAAAAAACTATAATTTTAAGAAAATAATTTACAATCAGCTGAAATAATGTAATGATTAATTAAATGGTATATATTGAAGAAAGAAGGAGTAACATGGCTACTATGGCTTATAGTGAAAAATCGGTAGCAGCTTTTTTGAATTTTTACGTCCATCATTTACGTGACAATGATTTAGAAATTTTATCTAAATATGATGTCGATCATCATGTGACCGAATTAAATGTTTTTATTTTGCATGACCGCAATTTTCGTATGAAAGATATTGTTCCTGTTTTAATGAACCAACATGGAGAAATCATAAATCTTTTATTAGAAGATCTTATCGCCAATGCGCATTTAGACATGGAGCAATTGGATACCCCACAAGCTTGGGAAAATTGGTATCGCGGACAAAAAGCCCAAATCCATGAACCGGAAAGATAAATTGAAATAGATCGACCTCAAGCATTTTGTTGAGGTCGGTTTTTATTTATTGCAGTTATTACTGACATTTTTTCTTTATCTAATAAGAATCTTTTTGAGAATCATGCCATAAAAAAGGCGTTGTTAGTACAATACTTAAAAATAATAACCCTCCGCTTATAACAAAAATTAATGCAGGCCGACTGCTAATTTGAAACAGAAAAGTATAAGTTAAAGCTCCTAACGGCATCATCACTTGACAGGCTGTCGTCATCAAAGAAGTTATTCGTCCTAACAAATTAGTGGGTAAAGTCGTTTGTAGCTTGACTTGTAAACTAACATTAATCAAAGCAGTCAACATTCCTAAAATTAACAAGACTAACGCTCCTCTTATAAGCAAATTAGAATTAAAAGTAAATACTATTCCTAAAACAATTAAAGCCAAACCACTGCCAGCTAAACCACCGATGAGCTTGCTTAAAAAATATTTAGTACTATCAAACATACTCAACAGCAAACTGGCAATTAAAGTTCCTCCAGCTAAACTAGTTTCTAAATAACCCAGAGCCGTATTACCAGCATGCAGATGATCAATAAGAACAAAGGGCATCCCAATACTAATAGCCGTAAATACAAAATGAACCAGCATGGCAATAATAATTAAATTCCGCAATAAAGGGTGCTGAAGAAAATAAGCCAGACCCACGCGAAAACCTTGCCAAGCCGAAGTTGATTTTTTTTGAACGAAAGCATTCAGAGGTGATTCATAATAAAAATGCAGGCTTAATAAAAGCAATAATACCAAGAATTGCGAGCTGATCTCTAAATAAATAAACCAGCTAAAACCCATGACAGAATATAAAGCTACTCTTAGCATTGGTGATAAAAGCGAGGATAAAGCGGTTGCAGCCTGGGTTAAAGAACTTAAACGCGGCACAAATTTGGTGTTAACTAATTCATGTACCGCTGCTTGATAACTCGTATTAATAAAATAATTAGCAACCGCGGTAATAGCCACAAAAACAATTACAGGAATCCATTTATGCGAGACTGAAAAAATATTTATTGTCCCGCCTAAAATGATTAATGCTCCTAAACGCACTATTGTCCAAGTAATTAACAGGGGCTTATGAGCCTTTTGATCAATAATGGCGCCCGCAGGTATTAGTAAGATTAAACTGACAGTGGGTGTAATAATAGTTCCCAAACTAAAACTGAATGGTGAATGAGTTTCATTTAATAACATTAATCCCATAGCAAAACTGAGCATTCCACCACTCAAAGAACTAATCAGATTACTTAATACCCATTTAAAAATTTGTTTTTGTGATTCTTGGTCACTAATAGCGGCACTGTGAACAGCCAAGGATTTTGCAACCATTGATCTTTCCTAACAATATTTTTATTAACCATTTAAATAAATTTAAATGGTTAATAAAAATATATTAGATTGCTTTACATATGTCAAGCAGTTATGATGAAACTAATAAAAAAATCTGATTGAGGTTTAAATAATCAAGTATGAACAATATCAATGAATTAGCCAAATTAATGGCTGATAAAAAAGTAATCGCTATTATCCAGGCTGCTCAAGATCCCCACGGCCTAACCCCTAAAGAAATTGCCCAGCAGACCGGCATTGCAACCAACAAAATTTACTATACTTTAAAAAAAATGGTTGACCATCATCTTTTAGAAATAGTCCACCAAAAAAAGATTAAAAATTTACAAGAATATTATTATTCCAGTGCCAGCTTAATTAAAAATCAAAATCAGTTCGGCCAGGCATTGAATTCCAATATTGTTAATATCTCGCCAGAATGGGTTGCCAACAATATGGAAGAAATAGTTCAAGCAATTATTTATACCCAGCAGCAGTTTATAAAAGCCTTTCAAAAATTACAGCAGCAATATCAAGCACATCCTCAAATACAACAAGAGAGTCACCTTTCCTATTCCAGCGACCAGCTGCAATTATCCGCCGCCGCTGAAAAAAAACTCACTGCCCAAATTTATCAATTACTGGCTAATGCTAAAAAACAAGATACTGGTACAGACAAACATTCGATTAATTTTTTATTTGAAAAATGGCCTTCATAACCAATAATTGAGGATAAAATAATAAATCAGGGTACAGATAAATTATCTGTACCCTGATTTATTAAAAACTGCTGTTTATAAAAATTGACGCATGATTTCTTTGAAAGGTGGCATTTGCGGAATTTGAAACTTATCTTTAAAGTATCCCCAGCCAAATTTTAGATAGCCCTGTGCTTCATCCATAACAATTTTTCCAGGTAAAGGTGCCTCATCAGCCACTGCGGCATTAATTAATACCGGTCGCTTAGGCGACTGAAATTGCTTCAAAGCTGTAGCAAATTCAGCATCAGTCTTAACATTGACTCCAATGCCGCCGCAAGCCACGGCAAATTTGGCATAATCAATATCGGCTAAATCAATCGCGTAATTTTGTTGCCCGGCCGCTTGCTGCTCGTATTTGATAAACGATAGCATTTTATTATTTAAAACAATTACTACTATCGGCAATTTATATTTGACGGCTGTTACAAAATCCTGCATAACCATGGAAAAGGCTCCATCGCCGCACACTGCATACACCGGCCGTAGCGGCCAAATTTGCTTAGCCGCTAAAGCGCTGGGTAAAGCACAACCCATTGTGCCCAGCCAGGAAGAAATCACATATTTTTGTAAGGGCTGCACATCCAAAAACCGGGCACCAAAGGACGTAGCGGTTCCTACATCAATAGCCCAGACTACATTATCTGGAGCTTGCTTACTTAAAGTAGTAAATAATTTGGACGGCAAAACGCCTTCATGAGATTTATTTTGTACACTGTTCATCCACGAACGCCAAATACGCATATTTTGCTGACAAGCATCTAAAAAGGGGCGTTTGACGACTAGTTCACCACGCGCATTTAATAAGGTTAAGGCCGACTTCGCATCAGCAACGATGGCAGATGCTACTTGATGGCGATGGCCAATAAAATTGGCATTAGCATCAATTTGAATCGCGGGAATTTTTTGATTTAAATATGAGGTGTAGGGATAATCGGTGCCGATTAAAATAAGTAAATCAGCATTGGCCATAGCTTCAAAAGCCGGCTTAGTTCCCAATTTGCCTAATTGCCCCAAAGAATTAGGATGATCATCAGCAATAATCCCTTTTGCCGGCATAGTTTGAATAAAAGGCAGCGCATAATGCTCAACAAACTCTTTAGATTCAGTGCCCGCATTTTGGGCTCCCTTACCTAAAAGCACTACCGGCTTTTTTGAATGGCGTAATAATTCTAAGGCACGATCGACTTCGGCTAGAGAAGCACTCTTGGCCTCTAAATGAAAATTAGAAGCACTAGAAACAAAATCATCTGTAATCTTATGCTCGGGTATATCATCAGGAATAGTTAAAACCGCTACCCCTTTATAAGTATAGGCATGACGCAGAGCTTCATCCATTAATCGTGGTAAACTTGCTGGACTGGTAACTAACTTATTGTACACCGCCACATCCTTAAATAATGCCGGTGTATTAATTTCTTGGAAAAAGCCGGTATTCATTACATTAGTAGCCACTTGTCCCACAATTGCGACCACGGGTGCATGATCCATTTTGGCATCATATAAACCGTTTAATAGATGGATAGCTCCCGGTCCTCCGATCGATAAACATACCCCCACTTGTCCGGTCAATTTACCATAAGCCGCCGCTGCTAAAGCCGCAACTTCTTCATGCCGAACCTGAGTAAAACTAATCTCAGAGCGCTTGCGATAGAGCGCTTCCACAGTCGTATCTACAGAATCACCCGGCAAACCGTAAACATTCTTAATACCCCAGTCTGCCATGACTTGAACCATTTTATCAGCTGCATTAATTTTAGTCATAAACTTTCATCCCACCCCACATTCTTAAAATACAATTTTACTTTACCACGAAGAAACTATAAACTAAAGGGTTACGCGCAATATTCGACTTTAGAAAAACAGCCATTATCTTCTCTTATTATAAATATCTTATTTATTTTTTGTGCTGTTTATCAAAGTAATGTTACTATAACTAGTAGGCAGGTTGGGCTGTTGCTGATAAGTAACTGCTTGCCAAAATTGTAAGCGGTGCCCAATTTTTAAGGGCACTGCCTGTACCTGCAAAAGCCCGTTAGTTACAGAACGTAAATGTTGTGTATTAATTGCGGTCCCCAAGGCTATTTGGAAAGCACTGAGATGGAGATTGGCCCCAATACTGGCTGCTGTTTCTGCTAACACGGTGTTGATGCCGCCATGTACATAACCACCAGGTTGTAAAATTTTAGGCGTAACCTCCAGTTGCAAAATAACCTTTTGCGGTGTTTGCAAAATCGTTTTTATTCCTAAATATTCTATTAAATCCATTTTTATACCTCAAAGGAGAAATTTATGACGCAATGGCAAACAATCAAAACTTATAGTGAAATTCTATTTGAACGGCAAGATCAAATTGCCAAAATTACGTTTAATCGGCCGCAAGTGCGTAATGCCTTTACCCCTGATACTATTCAGGAAATGATTGAGGCCTTTAATTACTGTCGCGATGACAGCAGCATTGGCATTATCATCTTAACTGGTCAAGGCGATCTGGCTTTTTGTTCAGGTGGTGATCAAAATGTTCGCGGTAATGGCGGCTATGTCGGCAAAGATCATATTGCCCGCTTAAATGTCTTGGATCTGCAACATCTGATTAGAATCATTCCTAAACCGGTTATTGCCATGGTTCGCGGCTGGTCAGTTGGCGGTGGTAACATTTTACAATTAGTTTGCGACTTAACTATTGCAGCTGACAATGCTAAATTCATGCAAACCGGGCCCAAGGTGGGCAGCTTTGATGCAGGTTACGGTTCTGCTTATTTGGCCAGAGTAATCGGTCATAAACGAGCTAAAGAAGTTTGGTTTTTGTGTCATCCTTACACAGCCCAAGAAGCCTACCAAATGGGCTGGGTTAATAAAGTGGTGCCCTTAGCCGACATCGAACAAGAAACACTGGCTTGGTGCCACGAAATTCTTCAAAAATCACCTACAGCTTTACGTTTTATCAAGGCGGCTATGAATGCTGATACCGATGGGCTAGCCGGTTTACAACAAATTGCCGGTGATTCGACAATGTTATTTTATGAATCTCCCGAAGCCAAAGAAGGCCGCGATGCCTATCTTCAAAAACGGCAGCCGGATTTTAATAAATTCCCGAAATTTCCTTAATAATTAAATATAAAAGAGTTAGAATTCATGGAAAATTGGTTAAATAAACGCGCTCAGTTATCACCCCAGAAAACCGCAATTGTCTATCAAGGTCAGAGATTTTCTTTTGCCCAAGTAGCCCAGAAAGTCCACCAGCAGGCCCAATTACTTCAAGGCCTAAATATTAAAAATCAAGATAGAGTCGCTATTTTTGGCACAAACAGCTTAGAAACTTATTATAACATTTTAGCCTTACAGCAATTAGGAGCAATAATCGTTTTTCTTAATATTCGCCTTGCCCCTAATGAGTTAGCATATCAAATTGAAAATGCGCAAGTAAAATTTTGCCTGGTTGATTCAGCTTTAACAGACAGTGCCATTAATCAAGTACCCCAGGTTCATTTAATTTCCCAGCAGCAGTTAAAAGAGGTTGCTCCTAAACCTTATAAACCAGTGGCCGTTGACCTGGCACAAGTTGCCAGTATTATGTACACTTCCGGAACCACCGGCCAACCCAAGGGAGTTTTACAGACTTGGGGTAATCATTGGTCTTCCGCCATTAATACGCTGCTCAACTTTGAGGTTACTTCCCAAGATGCGTGGCTTTGTACGGTACCCTTATTTCATATTTCTGGATTTTCTATTTTATTACGCTCCTTAATTTATGGAATTACGCTTTACTTAGAGCCTCATTTTGATGCTCAAAAATGCCAGCAATTATTAGTTAAGGAACCAATTACTATCTTTTCTGTTGTTCCCACTATGCTAAAGCAACTGCTTGAAAAACACGCACAACCTTACAACTCTCATTTTCGGATTATGTTTTTAGGTGGCGGTCCAATTGATCTTCCTACGCTTAAAAGTTGTCAAAAATATCAGATTCCCACAATTCAGTCCTACGGTATGACTGAAACCTGTTCTAATGTTGCCGCTCTTAAACCAGAAGATGCTCTACGGAAACTGGGCTCGGCCGGACAAGCTTTGTTTTCTAATCAATTGCGGATTGATCCGCCTAACTCAGTGGGGGAAATTCAGCTGCAATCACCTGCTTTAGCCGTCGGCTATTGGCATAATCAAGAACTTTATCAAAGTAAATTTACTGCAGACGGCTGGTATAAAGCCGGAGATGTCGGCTATTTAGATGCAGAGAATTTTCTTTTTGTCAAAGGTAGAATCGACGAAATGTTTATTTCTGGTGGTGAAAATATTTTCCCACTAGAAATTGAAAATGTTTATTCACAATTGCCTAGTATTCAAGATTTTGTAGTAACTCATAAACAAGATGCCCTTTATGGTGCCGTGCCGATTGCCTATTTTACCAGTAGTGATCGTAAATTGCAGCGGCAAGTTCTACAAAACTTTGGTCGACAGCATTTGGCTCATTATAAAGTCCCGGTGGAATTTCGCCAAATTCAACAATTTCCGCGTACTGCCAGTGGTAAAATCCAGCGCACAGCCTTGCCAACATTAAAATTTAAATTGCTTTAGAAAAAGTTTCCGTTTATGATAAGTAGTTGTTGAATTTTTTTAAATGGTGGATAATTATGAAACAATACACACGCCAATTTCATTGGTATCGCTGGTTGCGCATTCTTTTTTTAGTCTTGGCCGGCTTAATTATGTTAATAAAACCAGAGAAAAGTCTGGATGCTATTTTATATTTGATCGCTGCTTATTTGGTCGGTCTGGCTCTTATTGCTTTACACGATGGTTGGTTATTAAGTAAGACTCATAGCGACAATACAGGACCTTACGCAACTGCTGTTATCTCAATTATTATGGCAGTTCTTATTTTTCCCATTGCGCATCTTTTACTACCATTACTTTCAGTTCTTTTAGGCATTATTTTATTAATTAACGGTGTCAATCAGTTTTTTAATGCGCGTGTTAATCGCAAATATATTAATGTTATTCCTTGGTTAGATTATCTCTACTCACTTTTATTAATTTTATTAGGAATAGTTTTAGTCTTTAACCCTTTTGATATGTTAAGCCTGTTTTTCCGCTTATTAGGTGTCGGATTAATTGCTTTAGCTATTATGGAGTTTATTAATACCCGCCTATATAAATAAAAAAGAGAAGTCCAGTTGATAAAACCGCACCTCGTTTCACTTTTAGAGGTTTTGATCAAAAAGACTTCTCTTTTTATTGAAAAATAGTTAGTTTGGTAGACCGTTATTCATTATTTTTCATGACGCGCATGGGTTTGTGATTGGGCATTGTTTTGCCCATAATAAGCATCTTGTCCATGCTTGCGATAATAATGTTTATCCAATAAGTATTGCGGTAATTCAATATTGGCCCGCGTTAACTGTAATGAATGATAATCCTCTTCTGCTACTACTTCTAAAACCTTCGCATTATACACTGCTTGGGCTGCATCTTTGCCCCAACTGAAAGGCCCGTGTTGACTGACTAAGGCCGCCGGCGTTGCTTCATAATCTAAATGCCGCTGTTCAAAAGTCTCCACAATCGCTTTACCGGTATTGCCTTCATAATCAGCTTCGATTTCAGCTTGAGTTAAAGCCCGCGCTGCCGGCACCGCCGTATAAAAGGTGTCCGCATGAGTGGTATTCAAAGCCGGAATATCCAAACCTGCTGCCGCAAAGGAAACCGCCCAAGGAGAATGGGTATGCACAATCCCGCCAATATTAGGAAAAGCATTATATAAAACCGTATGCGTAGGCGTATCACTGGAAGGATTCAAATCACCTTCGACGACCTCACCCTTTAAATTCACAACTACTAAGTCGCTAGGTTTTAAGTCCGCATAAGCCACTCCTGAAGGCTTAATGACAAACAAGCCTTGTTGGCGATCAATTCCGGAAACATTGCCCCACGTAAAAGTAACCAAATCTAATTGCGGTAACTGCATATTAGCTTCATAAACTTCTTGTTTTAATTCTTCTAACATTTTTATCCTCACTCATTAATTTTTTCTTGTTGAATACCAGCTTGATTAAAAAGTTCAGTAAAAAAGGCTTTAGCTTTTTTTACTTCGGCAATTGGATCAGCAGCACTTTCAGTCCACATTTCAACTGTATAACTGCCGTTATAACCTAACCGTTTTAATGCCTTTAAACATCCCAAGAAGTCAACATCACCTTTACCAAAAGGTACTTCTTTGAACTGTCCCTTAAACGTGGGGGTTACCTTTTTTGTATCCTTGAGATGAACAGCGACGATCTGGGCAAAATTATTTTCTAAGTCATTAATCACGTCATTTTCCGGCCAAGCGGAAATATTTCCTAAATCAGGATAGGCCTGTAACCACGGACTGGCAATTTGTTTTTTTACCTGCGCAATTTTAGTTAAAGAATTGAGAAACGGATCATCCATAGTTTCGATAGATAGCATTACTAATTTTTTAGCGGCCATCTCCACACACTTTTGTAAATTCTCTAGGAACAATTCGTGGCTCTGAACTGTTTTGGGTTCATAATAGACATCATAACCAGCTAATTGAATATTTCTAATTCCCAAATCGACAGCTAAATCAATTGCCTGTTGCATCATAACTAATGCTTGCTCTCGCACCTGAGAATCAGCCGATCCTAAAGAAAAACGGCGATGCCCTGATAACATCAGGGTATTAATTCGACTATGAGTTTTCCACATTGCAGCACGAAATTCAGAACGTTCTTTTCTGGACCAATTTAAACGTTGCAGGCGTTCATCACTTTCATCAATGGAAAATTCCAAGAAATTAAATCCTAATTCATGGACTAATTCAAACTTTTGTTCCCAGTTCAAAGTCGGCGGCAGGGCCTTTTCATAAATCCCTAAAGCATTAACTGTCATCTTCGTTATTCAGCTCCTCTTGTAAATTGTGTAATGGACTCCATTTACCATCTAAAGCCTGTAATAAAGAATAGTAAACTTGATATTTTTGATTGTAGATCGACACTTGCGCCGGATCAGGTTGAAAGGTCTTGACAACATGTGACATTTTTTGCACTGTAGCGTCAAAATCTGGATAAACTCCACTGCCTACAGCACAAGAAATCGCTCCTCCCAAACCACCTAATTCCTGGACAGCTGTTAATTCTATGGGTGCATTAAGTATATCGGCAAACATCTGTACCCAATGAGAAGAATTGCAGGCACCGCCGGACATACGAATACTAACCGGTTTTTGCCCCAGCACCTGGAGTAATTGTTCAATATGATAGCGATGGGCAAAACCAATTCCCTCATAAACTGCCCGCATCAATTCCCATTTAGTAGTGGAACTACGAATACCTAAAAAGCCCCCCTCAGCTTGAGGATCAACATTACTGCCATATAAAAAAGGAAAAAAGAACACTTTAGCATAAGTAGCATCAGTCTGGGCCAGCAATTCTTCCAAATCATCATAGATCGATTTTTTCTGGGCCTGTGCCTGCTGCACTTCTTGTTTTAACAACATCTTAATCATTAAAGATAAATTTCCCGCCGAAGTCGGACTGGAAGCTTCAATTAAATTGCAGCCGGTCGGAAAAATAGAATTCATCAAACCCGCCTCTTGGGGTGCTAGATTGTCACTAGGAAAAATATTCATATTCCAAGTACCAGCAATCATACTTAAGTGTTGTTCATCTAAAACACCGGTTGCAATTGCACAGGCATCAATGTCAAACATTCCTCCATATACAGGAGTACCGGCTTGTAAGCCCGTTGCTGCCGCAGCTTGAGCAGTGATTTGCCCCGCTAAATCAGTGGCTTGAATTAAAGGTGGTAATTTGTGATAAATTTCAGGAATACCAAAGAAGTTACATAAGGCTGCATCATAAGAGTGTGTTTGTAAATTAATCAAGTTATTACCTGATGCATCCCCTAATTCCTGCTTGATCTTACCGGTTAATAAATAGCGAATAAAATCTTTATTGGATAAAACAACCCCAATTTGGTCATATAAGGGGCGTCGATGCTCTTTCAACCACCGCAAAAGTACCGGTGCTTGACTGGCTATAATTTGTTGATGGCTTAAAGGATAAATTTGCTCAACTTGCTGTTGAAATTGACTAGCCAGGGCTTGTGCTCGTTCATCAGTTGATAAAATCCCATTCATTAGAATTTGCCCCTGCTGATCCAACGTGTACAAACCTTTGCCATGGCCAACGACACTAATTGCAGAAATTTGGGCAGCAGCTAGCTGGGCCTTCTTTAAGGTAGCCTGAATTACAGTTCCAATATCTGCTAAAAGGGTCGTTAAACGGATTTCTTGAAAACCGGGTTGTGGTTCGATTCTTTTCGTCGAAAAAGATGTTACTGCTATTTGCTTGCCCTGTGCATCACAAATAACGGCTTTAGTATTAGTTCCCCCATTATCAATGGTTAAAAAATATTGCATTATTTCACCTGCTTTCAAGTAAAAACTTTTGACTTACATAATAATTTGATAAATCGCTACAATATTAGCTTCCCGATTAGCAGATAAGACATACTGCTGTTGATTTTTAGAAAAGACGGTTACATTACTTGGACCCACATGCAAATCAATAAGCTGGCTGGTTAATTGAGTATCACTGATTAATTCTAGGCCTTGTTGTCCTGCACGCCAGCCGAATAAAAAGTAGTCGCGATCAGCAATTCTTCCACCCCAAATAGCATGACCAAACGGAGTCTTCTCCGTACTTTGAGTCAAGGTTTGAAAGCTGCTGTCATATATACGCAAACCATCACCATGAAAGCCTTCAATGGCCAAATACTCAGGCTGGCCATCTTGATTGATATCAGCTGCGGCGATATCAGAAGTAGCAAATTCAGAAAGTTGCTCTAGTTGCCAATCATGATTTTCATCCGGCGGGGTCAGTTTAAAAATCCCTTGAGAACCAGTAATCAATGAATAACCGGAAAAACGATGGTAGCCATGATTTTTGGTGATCCTCGTATCTAAGGCATACAGATTGATGATTTGTTCACGGTCATCAATATATTCTCCCACCCAAATTTTGCCTGGATCAGACCAATCGTCAGTATCTTTTTTGGAATTAGCAATTGAACAGCCGATATACCAAAATTTTCCTTTTTCTTTTTGGGGAATAAGATCAAATCGGTGGATATATGGATATTCACCAATAATAGTTTGGTCCCAGCCTTGGCCATTAAAGGTTTCTTTAACAATTCGACAATGGACAGAATTAAACCCCGGATAAAAACGCTGCGTAGCTAAAAAATTTAACGTATCCGGAATAGCTACCATCGTCATAGTACCACCAACATCAGGCCACACCGTAGTCCTTTGATAATCATTATTTAAATCATAAGCGTAACAAGGCTGATTTTCTTCTGAAGCTACAATAATAAAATCCTGTTTTTGGGCTTGCAGCCGCATAATTGCATAACAATGATCTAAGTGATCACTAAAAATCTTTTTAAACTCCATATTGAACTCCTCAGTTGCTAATTTAGATAAAGAAATCCCCTCTCGGTTTATTGCCCAATGGGGGGATTATCCTTGTCAAAACATTGCCGACTATTTATTAACTTGATTACGAGCCTGGTTATCACACAGATAGGAAATTAAATTTTGTGAAGCCTCGGCTGCAATAGCTGTCCGCGCTTCTAAAGTACCCGTGCCGGCATGCGGTGTCATAACTACATTATCTAATTCTCTTAAGGATTGAGGAATATTCGGTTCTGTTTCAAAAACATCTAAACCGGCCCCGGCAATTTGGCCTTGCTGTAAAGCGGTAATTAAATCATCTTGTTTAATCAACACACCCCGGGCGGCATTAATGATATAAGCAGTATTTTTCATCTTTTTAAAGACATCAGCATTAAAGATACCGGTAGTTGATGGTAAGGCTGGCGCATGTAAAGTAATAACATCGGCAGTTTTTACCAGAGCATCAAAATCAACATACTTCACCGCCAGCTGTTGTTCTAAATCTGTATCCAAGCGCCGCGCATCATTATAGATTACTTTCATGCCAAAAGCTTGAGCAAACTGAGCCACTTGTGAGCCGATTCTGCCCATTCCATAAACACCAAGAATCTTATCTTGCAGACTCATACCCATATACTGTTGTTCCGAAACATCAATCCACTTGCCAGAACGAACTACTTTATCATAAAAATGAATATGGCGAACGGCTGCCAATAATAAAGTAAAGGTCATTTCTGCAGTTGGTACCCGCACTCCTTGAGGACAATTAGCAACTACAATGCCCTTACTTTTAGCATATTCAATGTCAATATGATCAAAACCTACGCCATTGGCAGTAATAATTTTAAGATTGGTTCCAGCATCAATTAACTCACGGTCACCTTTCATACCCATAAGCAAAAGGCCTTCATATTCTGACAAATGCTCTAATACCCATTGACGAGTTTCAATTTTTGGATCATAAGTAACATCAAAATTCTTTCTTAATTCACTTAATCCGTCTTCCGGAATGATTCCTGTTACTAATACTTTAATTTTACTCATAGACTTATTACTCCTTAATTATTATTCTTAAAAACTGGATCTTCACTTTCTTGCATGGCTTGAATATGAGCCGGTTTAAAATAAATTCTTTCAGCGTTATTGTACATAACATCTTCCAATTCGGATTGATCAAAAATATCTGTGGCTTCCAACCAGGTAGATAAATCATGATAGGAATTAAAGGTTGATGACCACGGAGAATCTGTTCCCCAGAAAATTCTTTTAGCACCGAGAACTTTTTTGGCTAAAGCAACATCTTTTTGACAACGTGGAAATGGAAATTCTGTTTCTCCTTCAATATCCTGAATTGCCGAAATTTCAGTTGAGATATTAGTGAAAGGTTGCCATTGCTGTAAAGCATTTTCTAAGCGATCCAAATGATCAGCATTAGGGAAGGATAAATGACAAACTACAAAATCTAATTTCGGATATCTTTGGGCCAAGTTGGCAATAGCTTCGGGTTCGTAACTAAATTGCGTATAATCTCCATAATCTACAGTAACTACAAAGCCCGGATAATCAGCCAAAAAATGAAAAATCTTGCCTAAAGCCGGCGTTGTATCTAACCGGAAAGGCTGATGGTAGCCATGCAAACCGCCACCTTGACTAATTTCAAACTTAATAGCCCGAAAGCCCAAGTCTTCTACATGCCGTTGAACAATTTTCATCGCATTATCTGCAAAAGGATCTACCGAAAAAGCTGCAATAAATTTATCCGGATATTTTTTGACTGTTTGATAAGAGTAATAATTTTGGTAACCATTTAAACTTCCTTGAAGTAATACCGCTTTATCAATACCATTTTCATCCATAACTTGTAATGCCGATTCTGCCAGAAAATCATCATCTCCCCAGCCATCGGGAATTAATTTGATCAAAGTCCCATCATCCCAAATAGTTTGGCCATTGCCCAATGGTGTCATCCGGCCTTTGCCATTTAAACCTGCTACTGAACGTACTAAATGTAAATGTCCATCAATTTTTTTCATAATTATCCTTCCTTTCCCAATTAATAAGTAATTTTTTCGTTACTACCCGTGTAACCAGCATTTTTGGCAGCCATGTTATTTAAATATTGCCAAATCTGTGGCCGATAGCGCCGCAAAACAAATAATAATACTAAATATATAATTATCGCTAAGCCAATAAAGAACGGATTTTGCGAAACAAAAGCTGCAAAAACTAAAGCATTCAACGGCCGGGACATCAAATTAAAACTTGTAATTAAAACAATCCCTGCCGGCAAGGCTACGCCATAATGAGAAACGGCTCCCGTATAGAAGGTACCCAGCCAGCTTGAAGCATATAAACCTAAACTAAACCACACAATCCCATTAGCAATTACTTTTAAAATATTGCCTCGAGTAATT
The DNA here is from genome assembly GCA_013346905.1 of Bombilactobacillus mellis. Classification (GTDB taxonomy): domain Bacteria; phylum Bacillota; class Bacilli; order Lactobacillales; family Lactobacillaceae; genus Bombilactobacillus; species Bombilactobacillus mellis_A. The sequence goes on along the minus strand of JAAEDX010000001.1, from coordinate 269,521 downwards.
GCAACAATAGACTCAACCATAAAAGGTAAGGAGATTAAATCCACAATCGGCAAGGTTTTGTTGCCCGGAAGAATAAAGGCAATTAAAACCATGATCGGAATTAAAATAACTCCCGAAATAATTGTCGCAGGTTCACCATAACCTACACCATCATCAACACCTAAGAACCAGCGTTTCTTATTAGTGACCTCATTGACAGATTTATCAGAATTGCCCGTTTTCTTATGCGTATTCTTATCAATTTCATCCGCCAAGGGTGTAAAGGCTTGCGAGAAAACGTTTGTAATTAGTGGAAAAATAGTCATAATCGCTGACAATTGTACCGCAACAGTTAAAATTTGTCCCCAAGCCTTCATAGTATTAAGCGCATTAATATTCCCTAAAATACCAATTAATAATCCTAAGAGCGCTCCTAAAGTGGTGGGCTCACCAAAAACACCCAATTTATTTTTAAAATATTCTGGGGTCATTTTTACTTTATTAAAACCTAATAAATTCCATAATGGATCTAAAATAATAGCCGGTATTACTTGTTCAATATTATGCAAGGAGGCCACAGAAGCATTCTTAACTCCATAATAATCAGACCATCTGTCTGCTTGTACTTCTGCTAATAGCAAAGCATAGAGCAGCATAAAGAAGGACAAACCTAAAGAAAGCCAAAAATTATGAGTAACATAGTAGCAAACTGTTCCCCAAATCATGAAACCAAAATTATTCCATAAATTAGAGGCCATAAAAATCTTAGTCACACCAAAAGCAAACAGCAGCAATTCAGCAATCAGTCCAAAGACAAAGAAACTCAATCCTACCATGGAGCCAAAAGAAGCTAAGGATCCGGCTTGCCAGCCGATATCAACAATTGGTAGTTTAATGCCCGTATTACTAACCATTTGTTTAATGATTTTTGTAATAGTCGGCGTAAACGATTGAATAACCCAGCCGAAACCAGTTAAACCAACTCCTGCGTAAAAGGCACTCATCATGGCCGTTTTAGGTTTAACTTTTAAACAAAGTGCCACAATAAAAATCATAATCGGAACTACTACACTAGCTCCAAAAATTTGAAAAATATGATTGACAGTTTCTAACACTTCCCAATTCCTCCTTTATTTAGGATAAACTTTGTTGGACAAGTTCTAAATCAGATTGTAAGATGTCAGGTTCTGCATAATATTCAAAACCATACTGATTAACTTGTGTAAAAATCTTAATAATTCGCCGCCAATCTAAAATTCCTTTCTCTAACGAGGTAACTTTTTTATTACTGTTATCGTATACAAAATTTTTTAAATGCAGATAGTCAGTAACCGGCGCCAATTGCTTTGCAGCTTCATAAACATCTGCTTGGAGCCATTCCCAATTAGCAATGTCAAAACAGTAGCTGATATCTGGACAGCTATTCTGCTGGAAAAATGCTATAGTTTTCTGTAGATCGCTTTCATTAGGAGTTTGATTATTCTCCAAATATAAATGAAAAGAGCCATCTAAATAATCATTCAATTGTGCCCCAGCACTAGCATTAGAATGACTAAAATTACCCAAGTTCATTTTTAAGTATTGTGCACCTAAATTTCGCATTTGCTCTAAATATTGCTCAAAAGCCGGATTTAAGTGCTGATCTTTAAATAAAACATCGCCTACACTAAAATAAACTTCAAGTTGCTCCGCCTGTGCTTGCTGAAAAATACTTTCTAATTCTTCTAAACTGCCATCTAGCAATTCATTTCTGATTTCAATAGCCGCAAAGCCTAACTCTTTAGCCCGATGTATTTGTGCAGCCTGATCTAATTTAGAAGAACTTTCTTTTTTAAAGGCTGCGGTATTCACAATAAACTTATTTTTCAAAATTTTTATCACCACCTTTATAGGATTTACTAATTAGAAATTTGCTGGTCTCACTTAAGCGGTTAACTAGGAAGTTAAACTAATCCCTAATTTTTTTTAATTACTGCAATCGCAATTAATATCATCCCAGAAGTTAGTTTAACTTACATTCCCATGAATTTTTTAGCTTGAGTTAAGCGGTTAACTTAATACAACTTTATTGTAAAGGTTTCCTATTTTTTGTCAAGTATCTTCTCGTGATAATTTGATCAAGTCTAATAATTTGCCTTATAAAAGATTCAATCTGGATAACTACAGTCTTTTTTTAACTCCAAAAGATAATTCTTCCCCTAAATTTTGTATCCGGAATTTTACAACCCTAATAAAGCTTATTTTCTTTAATAAATAATAGAGCTAAAAAGCCTACTAACGGAAATATTGATATGATTAAAAAAGAAGTGACATAACTTTTAGTAGCAGTTAAAATACTGCCCAAAAGTATCGGCGCTAAAAAAGAACCTGCCTGATTAAAAACATTCACAAATCCGACAACCGTTCCCCGTAAATCAGGCGGAGCCACTTCTACTGACAGGGTGTTGGTTAGTGAGCTGAACATAAATGCTCCCACTCCTAAAGCTCCTGCCCCAAAATATAACATAGCCAAATTACCTTTTGGTGATAAAGCAAATCCAATAATGGTTGGCGTAAAAATGGCCATAAAAATAGCTGATAATAAATGGCGGGACATCTTGGAATGATCAGAAATATAACCTGCCAAAACCATAGACACTACCGAGGTAATTCCAAAGAAAGCCATGGCTTTGCCTGCAGTAACGGTAGAGAAGCCTAAACTTTTAACAATAAATAAATTAGCCCAATTAGTTACTCCCCATTTAGCTCCAGTTGCACATAAACCAGTCAATGCTAACAAGAGCACATTTCTATTGGAAAAAGCCTTTTTTAGCATAGTTAAAGATGATTCTTGATTAGAATTAGGTTCAGTCTTGGGATTGGTCTTTGCAATTTTATAAGGTGGAGTCCCTTTTAAAGCAAAGACCACAAAACCTAATACTAATAACGGAATTAAAGCAGTTACAAACATAGCTGCTCGCCAGCCGTATTTCTGAGCTACAGTTGGGGCATAGAGATTGACCACTGTTAAGCCAAAAGATGTACAAGTGGTAAAGATTCCCGTAGCAGTGGCTCTTTGTTTATCCGTAAACCATTCACTAATTACACCCATGCAGGCGGATAAATCCGGTCCCGAAACTAAACCCAGTATGAATCTGAATAATAAACCGGACCAATATCCTTGCATAAATACCATCAAAGTCATAGCCAACACATTGCCGATAACTGTCAAAATGACCATTTTGCGGTAACCAATTTTATCAGCTAACATACCTCCTGGTAAAACTGTTAAAGTATAGCCGATATAAAAAGCCGTCACATAATCATTGCCCTGAGCCACACTCAAATGCATTGCACTGTTCACAACAGGCATTAATGTTGCCCATACTAACCGTGTAATAAAACTAATCAAAAAAGCCAGCCATAATCCAATTAGAATTATGATCTGTTTTCCAGTCCACTTTTCAGTCTTATCTGTGGTTTCCAACTTCATCTTCGCCTCACTCCTTGTTTTCTCCTAATTTCATCACTTTCGCAGATGACTCCAATAAATTAGCTTTAACTAAGACTCAGTAACAAAAATGCACTATTTTAATCAACTCTTCATCACTCTTTAGATAGATGCATGCTCTTGGGTCAAAATACGCTATAATAAACATAAAAATTTAATTATGAGGAAATTTATGGAAAAATTAACCATTCGTGATATTGCTAACATGGCTCATGTTTCCACTGCTACCGTTTCTAATTATCTCAATGGTAATTATGATCGGATGTCTTTGACAACACGCCGCCGTTTAGCTGAAATTATTAGCAACACTAATTATCATCCCAACTCCATTGCCCGTAACCTAGCTAAAAACGAAAATAAAACTATCGGTGTTTCCATTGCTGATATTACTAATCCTTTTACCTCGCAAGTTCTATCAGGTATTTATGAACAATGTGATAATTACAATTATCGCGTTCTTTTTACCAATGCTAATAACAGTGAACAAAAAGAAATGGATAATATTACCCGCTTACAAAATGAAGGTGTAGCAGGCATTATTGTTGATCCTGTCAATCCTGACAGTCCTATTTATCAATCTTTATCAAATGATAATACAGTTATGGTAGACCGCCAATCTACTGAGCTGATTATTGATACCGTGGCTACTGACAACGTTAATTCAGTTCAAAAATTAATTAATCAAATGCAAGCTAAAGATTATAACAATATCTATTTTGTTACTTGGCCTTTTCAAAATATCAGTACCCGTAATCAACGTTATCAAGGCTTTATTAAGGCCACAAAATACTCTACCTTAAATCATTTAGTTACAGTTCCTCATCACGGCAAAAGTATAGAATATCAACAATTTCAACAAAATCTGGCAACAATTATGACCCAAAAAGGTGATGACAAAATCGGTTTCTTTTGTATGAATGCGCGCGTATTTTTGAGATTAGTGCAAGCCATGCAACAGCTCCATTTCTCCTATCCTAAAGATTACGGAGTAGCTACTTATGAAGAATTTGATTGGATGAAAGTAATGACTCCGCCTATCAGCTGCATCCGTCAGGATTCCTTTTCGATCGGAACAATTGCTATGGACATCTTACAGCAAAAAATCAGTAAAAAAAATTTAACCCCACCGCAGTTAAAGCTTATTCCCACTCAACAAATTCTTCGACAGAGTTTTTAAAATTCTTGTTTTCTCGGTTAACCGCTTAACATAACGTTACGTTTTAATTGTAGACGTTTACTTAACTTTGTCAAGTAATTAACAAGGCCCATTAAATAAAAAACACCCAGCTATTAGACAAGTCTGATAGCTGAGTGTTTATTTAAAGTATCAATGAATGATGTTTGAATATATTGTCAGAAGGAATCTTAATCATGGTTATTTGGAATTTTTCTACTCAATATTGGCCAATTTAATACCATATAAGGTGGCTAAATCTTGCACTTGCTGTTCTGTTGCTGCAAATGAAAAGACTGTATGATGCCCACCACCATTTTGAATCCACTCGGTAGCACCTTTCTTCAAACCTGCTTTTGGTGTCCACATTTGTTTAGCAACTGGCAAATGCGGTGTTTCCTTTTCAGGTTTGTGTGCATCTACTGGATAGCTGATCAGCTTGAAACCATCGCGAAAATCAGCCATTGTAACGTCAATTGCATCACCTGCAGAACCGGTAAAGACTAGACGAGCTGGATCATCTTTGCCGCCAATATCCAAAGGATGAACTTCAACTCTTGGTTTTGTGGAGGCAATCGAAGGATCAACTTCCAACATATGAGAACCTAAAATAGCCTCATGGCCTGGGCGTAAATCTAACGTATAATCTTCCATGAAGGCGGTCTTTTGATTATGAGTCATAATCTTGAAGACCCGTAACAAAGCAGCCGTCTTCCAGTCACCTTCACCGGCAAACCCGTAACCGTCACGCATCAAAAGTTGAGCAGACAAGCCTTGTAGCTCTTCTAATCCCCATAGATCTTCAAAATTCGTCGTAAAGGCACTATAACCACCACGTTCAAAGAAACGTGACATTGCCAGATATTGCTTTAATTGATAGCGTACTGCATGCTCAAACGTTTCCGGATCATTGTCACCCACAACAAATTCATAATCAGATTTCAGTTTTTGATATTCTTTTTCTACGTCATCGTCACTAACCTGTTTCATCTCTGCCACTAGATCACCGACGCCGAAGTAATCAACTGTCCAACCCATTTGGATTTGTGCCTGAATTTTATCACCTTCAGTGACTGCTACATTACGCATGTTGTCACCAAAACGAGCAACCTTCAAATTAAAGGACTCATCATAAGCTACAGCAACATCTTGCCAATCAGCAATTTCTTGTTGTGTTTCACTATCGTTCCAATGTCCATAAATGACTTTATTATGTTTTTGCAGGCGAGCATTAATATAACCGTATTCCCGATCACCATGAGCACTCTGATTTAAGTTCATATAGTCAAAGTCAATCGTATCATAGGGAATATAATTTAAATACTGTGTTGCAAAATGAAGCAAAGGTTTTTGTAATAACTTAGTACCGCGAATCCAATTTTTGGCTGGAGAAAAGGTATGCATCCAAGTAATGACCCCAGCTACTTGATCATTGTAATTAGCTTCTTTCATAAATTTAGTGATTTCATCAGCGGTAGTCAAAACTTCTTTAAAAACGATTTTATAAGGTAATTTCCCGCTAGCATTTAAACCATCAACAATTTCTTTCGAATCTTTAGCAACACTTTTTAAAGTTTCTTCACCATATAAATGTTGACTACCAGCAGCAAACCAAAATTCATAATCTGGAACTTTTAACATTCTTTAACACTCCTTAAATTATTTATTTTTCATGACGCGCATGGGTTTGTGATTGGGCATTGTTTTGCCCATAATAAGCATCTTGTCCATGCTTGCGATAATAATGTTTATCCAATAAGTATTGCGGTAATTCAATATTGGCCCGCGTTAACTGTAATGAATGATAATCCTCTTCTGCTACTACTTCTAAAACCTTCGCATTATACACTGCTTGGGCTGCATCTTTGCCCCAACTGAAAGGCCCGTGTTGACTGACTAAGGCCGCCGGCGTTGCTTCATAATCTAAATGCCGCTGTTCAAAAGTCTCCACAATCGCTTTACCGGTATTGCCTTCATAATCAGCTTCGATTTCAGCTTGAGTTAAAGCCCGCGCTGCCGGCACCGCCGTATAAAAGGTGTCCGCATGAGTGGTATTCAAAGCCGGAATATCCAAACCTGCTGCCGCAAAGGAAACCGCCCAAGGAGAATGGGTATGCACAATCCCGCCAATATTAGGAAAAGCATTATATAAAACCGTATGCGTAGGCGTATCACTGGAAGGATTCAAATCACCTTCGACGACCTCACCCTTTAAATTCACAACTACTAAGTCGCTAGGTTTTAAGTCCGCATAAGCCACTCCTGAAGGCTTAATGACAAACAAGCCTTGTTGGCGATCAATTCCGGAAACATTGCCCCACGTAAAAGTAACCAAATCTAATTGCGGTAACTGCATATTAGCTTCATAAACTTCTTGTTTTAATTCTTCTAACAATATCTCACCTCCTTAATTTAATCGTCTAAAACATCCGCCCGTGCTTCAATTGCCAGACCTTGCTGATAACGTTTAATATAATCCTCGTAACCCTGCACACCCTGTGGCTCAGGACTGAGTGTCATTGTATCGGCATGAGCAAATATTTGCGTATCCAAGTAATCAGATAAGCTTTGTTGGGTACCAGAGGCAGTGTATTGTGCTAAAACTGCCATCCCCCAAGGTCCACCTACACTTGCATTATTCATAACGGCAATCGGAATATTTAAAGCATTGGCTAAAACTTGCTGAGCCATTACGGGAGTTTTAAATAATCCTCCCTGAGCAATCATTACTCCTGGATGAACATCTTCTTTTTTAGTCAAAATATCCATCCCAATTTTAAGCGGAGCAAAAGCCGAATAAAGTTGTGCCAACATAAAATTAGCTAGTGTAAACTTGCTTTCCGGCGTCCGGACAAATAATGGTCGACCTGCCTTAATGTCAGTAATATTTTCTCCAGACAAATAACTATAATTAATTAAACCGCCGGCATCGGGATCACTTTTAACTGCATCTAAGAATAGAGTCTCATACAGTTTATTAGGAGATATATTTAAGCCTAAACGACTGGCAAACTCCTGAAAAAGATTTGTCCAAGCATTGATATCAGAAGAACAATTATTAATATGCACCATTGCTACAGGCAAACCAGTAGGAGTGGTAACCAAATCGATATCGCGATGAACTTTTTTCAAAGATTTGTCCAAAACCACCATTGAAAAAGCTGAAGTCCCAACAGAAATATTGCCCGTTTGTAATCTGACACTATTGGTACTGATCATACCCGTTCCCGCATCACCTTCAGGAGCAGCCATAATGCTACCGCTTTGTAAATTACCAGTTGGATCAAGCAATTTAGCACCTTGGCTAGTTAGGTGACCTGCTGGCTGACCCGCAGTTTTAATTGTGGGTAAAATATCAGCTAGTTTCCAAGAATACTGTTGTACCTGAGGTATATGATTAAATTGTTCAATCATTTGCGGGTTAAATTGGCAATGATTATCGATAGGAAACATCCCTGAGGCATCACCAATACCGATCATCTTTTCACCTGATAATTGCCAATGAACATAGCCAGCTAGTGTCGTCATATAATTAATCTGATTAACATGTTCTTCCTGATGTAAAATAGCATGATACAAATGAGCAATACTCCAACGCAACGGAATATTAAAATCAAATAGTTGTGTTAATTCATCGGCGGCATCTTGAGTAATATTATTTCGCCAAGTTCTAAATGGAACTAATTGCCGGTCTTGTTGATCAAACACTAAGTAACCATGCATCATCGCACTAACGCCAATAGCTCCGATTTTTTGTAACGAAATATGATAATTACTTTGAACATTAGCAGCTAATTGTTGGTAGCTCGCCTGAATACCCTGCCAAACATCCGTCAAAGAATAAGTCCAAATACCGTTTTGATAATCGTTTTCCCACACATAACTACCTTCGGCGATCGTTCTAGCGTCAGCATCAATCAAAACTGCTTTAATTTGTGTTGAGCCTAATTCAATTCCTAAGGCTGTTTTACCAGCCTCAATTACTTGAGCATTTTGTTTAATATTCACGAAATTCGACCTCCTTTCATAAATTAATCTTTTTTAATACCGGACTCTTCAATTTCCTCTAGAGAACGTCCCCGCGTTTCTGGAACAAAGAAATGAACAAAAAGAGCTCCTAACACACATACAATTCCAAAAATAGCAAAAACAGCATCTTGCGGCATTGAGGCAGTCATAATTGGGAATAATAAACCTACAGCCCAAGAACCAATCCAATTAAAGGATGAAGCTAAACCTGAAGCTCTTCCCCGAATTGCCAATGGGAAAATTTCACCTACAAGCACCCAGGTCAAAGGAGCCCAGGTAACAGAATAAAATGCCACATAAATACATAAGAAAACAATAATCATAAATGGATTAGCTTTTGGCATTAGTAAATGAATAATAGCCGGCAGCAAAAAAGAGAGAGCCATAACACTGCCACCAAGTGTTAGTAAGGTTTTTCGATTAAATTTATCTGCAATCCACATAAACAATAAAGAACCGGTAACCAAAATAACTCCCTGAACTATAGGCCATAATAAAGCGGAACTGGCAGCTTTTCCGGTAGCCTTTTCAACAATTAAAGGAATGTAATAAAAAATCGCATTAGCACCTTGGAATTGTTGAAATGCCGCAACACCCACACCAGCAATTACTAAATAACGATATTTACTGCTAAACAGGGTGCCCCAAGTAGCCTTTTGATCTGCCTGTTCTTCTTGTTCTGAAGCTGATTTAATATCTTGTATTTCTTCCTCAATTTCTTCTTGACTATTACGAATATACGAAAGAACCTGACGTGCTTCATCAAAATGATTATGCTTAATTAAAAATCTCGGTGATTCAGGTAATTTCAAAACTCCAAAGTACAAAATAACAGCCGGTACCGCTGCCAAACCTAACATTAAACGCCAAGCCCAGCCTTCAGGCAAGCCTTTTAAAATATAGTCCATAATATAGGATAAAAGCATTCCCGAACAAATCATGGTTTGATTCAAGCCGGATAAGCGTCCCCGCATATTAGTCGGAGCCATTTCCGACATATAAGCGGGAACCAAAGCAGAAGCTGCACCCACAGCTAGACCCAGCAAAATTCTCACTATAATTAAGTAATACTGACCATTATGTGGTGAAATCATAGACAAAATAGAACCAGCAGCAAATATTATCGCTGAAATTAAGATCATTTTGCGACGACCAAATTTGTCTGAAAGCTGTCCTGCCAAGGCCCCTCCAAAAATAGCCCCAAACATAACTGCCGAAGTGATCCAGCCGATAATAGAAGCATTGGTTAAATTCCAATCATGCTCTAGAAACGGCAAGGCTCCCGTCATCACACCAATATCGTAGCCAAACAATATCCCTCCAAAGGAACCAAAGAAATAAATAAAACCACTAGGTATTTTTTTATTTTTTTGTGTCAAAATACTCCCTCCGAAATCTATAAAGTCAAAGTCTAAAAATAACGTTTTCAACTTTTGCCTACATTTTATTAAATAAATTTTCATTATTCAATATTTTAAAAATTTATTCGAATTAATTAGTATATTTATAACCGCCTATTTAAAGGTGTTTGAAATCGATTGAATTATTTTTTATTTTTTTCTGTAGTAAAACACAATTATTAATGCGATAATTTATGGTATTATTATAAAAATAATAAAATTTATTAGAATAAATTATAAAAGGATTATAATATGAAAAATGATTATTTGATGGTTATGAAGAACTTGAAAGAAATTATTAATAGCGGTAAATATGCAGCCAATCAAAAATTACCTACGGAAGATCAGCTAATTGACATATTCAACGTCTCCCGATATGCAGTCAGAAAAGCATTAGAACAATTAGAAAATCAAAATTTAATTTACCGTATTCAAGGTAGTGGTATGTATATTCAAGATTGGAATAAAAAATGGAGCTATGATCCCGAAAGTAAAACTATCGGCCTTATTTGTACTCATATTGCTGATTATATTTTCCCTAAAATTATTTCCCATATTGATTCTATTATTGTTCCCCAAGGTTATTCATTATTAGTAACCAATACTCACAATAATCCTCTGCGAGAACGATCTCGTCTAATTAATATGTTAGATTCCAAGGTTGCGGGCTTAATAGTTGAACCCAGCGAAAGTGCTCACGCTAATCCCAATTTAGATTTATATAGAATAATAAAAAAAAATAAAATTCCTATCATTTTTTTGAATGCTTGTTATCCTGAATTAGATTTTCCTTTAATTAATAACACTGATCGGCAATCAGAAAAAGAATTAACTGAACATTTAATTAATTTAGGTCACCAAAATATTTTAGGGATTTTTCAAACGGATGATCAACAAGGCATTCATCGCATGCAAGGCTTTATTGATTCTTATAATGAAACAAAAACAGATCTGACGCAAAGCAACATTATTATGTATAGTTCACATGATGATTTTGACATCATTAGTAAAAAAATTGATATTTATTTAGAAAGTAAACAATGCCCTAGTGCTATTGTTTGTTATCATGATTTAATTGCCCTTAAAGTAGTGGCTAAACTACAAAAATTGAATTACAAAATTCCTGAGGATATTTCCGTCACCGGATTTGATGATTATGATGCCGCTCATTACATCACGCCAACATTAACTACAATGAAATACGACACTAGTTTAGTTGGCAAAGAAGCCGGCCAAGGAATTTTAAAATTAATTCACGGCAAAGAGTTTCATTCAATTACGCATCAGCCCCAAATCAAAATTCGAGATTCTACAGCTCAACCTCATAACTAATTTCAATAACTTAGGACGAGAATTTCTCCAGTAAAAAACGTTGATAGGCAACTAAAATTTTAGCTTACTATCAACGTTGAACTTAGTTACTATTAGTTAGTTTTCCCACATTTTTTAAATTCAAGTTCCAGCTACTAAGCATAGTGGAGAATGGTTTTTTAAATAGTTCATCAAGATGAATTTTAATCATATTGCCGTAAAAATTGTGATAATCTCGTCAATCCGGCTTTTAATGTAGCTTCATCAGTACAATAGCCCAGACGTGCGTGACCAGGTAAGTCAAAGCACTCACCGGGAACCAATAAAACTCCGGTTTGTTGAAGTAAATTCAAGCAAAAATATTTAGTAGTAATGGGTATATCTAATTTAATACAAGAAGTGGAAACAGCTTGCGGTAGTACACAACTAACACGCGGTTCCTGCTCCAGCCACTGCTGGAAAATTTGTAAATTGTTTAATACTAGTTTTCGATTGCGTTCCCAGATTTGATAGCGATGCTCCAATATATAAGTAGCTAATAAATCATTTATTACACCACCGCAGATCATAGTGTAATCACGGTATTTTCTAAACTGATCGCTTAATTGCTCATTAGCTACAATCCAGCCAATTCTTACACCGGGAAAAGAATAACTTTTCGATAAGGAGTTAGTAGCGATTCCATAATTATATAAATCAACAATAGATACAAAATTTTCCGGTTCATCTAAAGGCAGATAAACTTCATCAACTAAGACATATGCGTGGACTGATTTAGCAATTTGGACTACTTGCTCTAAAAAATCCCGTTTTAATAAGGTGCCCGTAGGATTATTAGCATTATTTAAGCAAATTAATTTAGTATCAGGTCTAACTAATTGCTTTAATTCCTGTATGCTGGGATACCAATTATGAGATTCTTGAATATGCCATAAATCAACTTTGGCTCCTAATGATTTGGGAATATCAAACATCTGCTGATAAGAGGGATATTCACTAATCACATGATCGCCTGGTTCAATTAAGGAATATAAGGCCAAATAATTGGCTCCTGTAGCTCCATTGGTTTGTAAAACCTGCTGTGGATGAACGTGATCATATAATTGACATACCTGCTGTTTAAATTGTGGCGAGCCTTCAATCCAGCCATAATTCATCGGGCTTTGGAATATTTGATCTATAAATTGCTGGGGATCAGTTTTAGTTAAGGTAAATAATTCCTTTAACGTCAAAGCAGAAATGGTACTTTGACTAATATCATATTGAGCAGACTTTTCCCAGCGATTCAACCAAGATTCAACCCCAAATTCAGCTATTTTCATTATTTCCGCTCCTATAGATTAAAGTTACTATTACTAAATAATATAACATTAAAAAATGAACTACTTCTTCATTTATTCAATTTCTATTGTTTTTTAAATGAATACTATTTTCGATGATCATAAAGAAATTTTTATTAATTAAAGGCTTTCCCACCAAATATCTGCTTGACCTCATTCTAAAAACAGCTATTTGTTCCAACTTAGACAAATAGCTGTTTTATGGTACTTTACCAAATATTAACTCGTTTTTCCGGTGCTAACCACATACCATCTTTACTGGTAATACCAAAAGTAGTATAAAAGTCATCCATATTCTGCGCTTGGACATTCGCACGTAAAGGCGCAGGAGCATGAACATCAATGCTTAAATACATTTCCATTAATTGTTGCGTTGATTTGGTCCGCCAAATACGAGCCCAATTAATGAAGAATTCCTTCAAATCAGCATTAGGTTCATCTTTAGCAGCTTCTAAGGCACAGCTCAAGCCACCGGCATCGGCAACATTTTCGCTTACTACTAGCTTCCCATTCACTTTGCCACCGGCAAAATCCAAACCTTCGAATTCATCAATCATAGCTTGAGTCAAATGCTTAAAAGTTGCGTAATCTTCATCGGTCCACCAATTATTCATATTACCAAATTCATCAAACTGGGCTCCATTATTATCAAAGCCATGAGAAATTTCGTGTGCAATAACGGCTCCGATACCGCCATAATTTTCACTAGCAGATTGCTGCAAACTATAAAAAGGTTCCTGTAAAATAGCTGCAGGAAAAGTAATATCATTACGCGAAGGATCATAACAAGCGTTAACCATATGTCCCGGCATTGCCCATTCATTACGATCAACAGGGCGATGATATTTCGCAAAATTATCAGCAATAATTAAACGATCAATCTCTCGCATATTGCTTAATAAAGATTGCTGAGGATCAACCTTAAATTGCTGGTAAAGTTGATTAACTTTAGTAGGATAACCAATTTTCAATACTATTTTATCCAATTTAACAATAGCCTTTTCTTTAGTAGCTGTTCCTAACCACGTATTATTTTTTATGCGCCGTTGATAAATACTGATCATTTTATGGATCATCTGTTCTACATCGGCTTTAGCTTCGTGGCCAAAGTACTCTTCACCATAATATTGACCAATAACTTCACTAAAAGTAGCACTAGTTAAGTTGTAAGCCTGCTTAACAGGAGCTGACAATTCCTGATTGCCCCGCAGAGCCAAACTATATTGACCTGCAATTTCTCGAAAATCTTGACTCAATAAAGAGCTGCAATTAAATACATATTGCACTAAGGTCCAATTTTTCAACTGCTTAAACGTTTGGTCATTAACTAGTTCGGCAAAATGTTTAAAGAAACGCGGTTCTGTAACAATGACCTGTTTAACCTCATCATTCACCGCTTGATTAATAAGACTTGCAAAATCAATTTGACCACCTTGGCTGGCAAAAGCCATCATTTTTTGCGGATTATACATCTGCACATAATCTGCTTGTTCCTCAGCACTTTTTACATAATCCACCAGTGAACGATCAAACTGTAAAGCTTGTTGGGTAATCTCTTGAGCGTCTGCTTCTGTTTCTCCAATTTTGACTAATAATTGAACAGACACTTGTTGATAAATTTTCAGTAATTGCTCCCCACTATCGTTATCATGATAATAAGTGGTATCCGGCAAAATCAAACCCGGTGCAGCTGCATAAACAACATTTTTACTGGTATCTTTCATATCAGCGTCAATTCCCAAATTAAACGGGAGTGGATACCCTTGTTGTAACCACTTTGGCAGTTGTTGTTGCCAAGATTGGAAGTTGGTTAAATTTTTGATGGACTCATAGCCGGCTTGCGCAGGTTTAAAACCCTCTTGATTACGCCGCTTAAAATCAGCTGCCACTTGGTAAAACTTAACCGCCGTAGCCAGCAAATCATTAGCGGGCACTTTATTGCCAGCTGCAAAATCAGCAAAATCCTGCATTAAAGTTTTTTCAATGTTCAAAGCTAAATCAGAAAAGCCGCCCGTACTGGTTTTATCCGCAGGAATTTTAGCTGTTTTTAACCATTCGCCATTGATAGCTAAATATAAATTATCTTGATAAGTTGCAGTAGCTCCTTGTGTCGTATCTCCACTACCACCCACAACTTTTGCATACTTTTGTTGCATAGCCGCCTCCTAATATCTTCGTTGCTCATATTTTACCATTTTGAACAAATGCCGTCAGGCAATATTTGCTTTTAGCTTCTAGTTATTCAAAAGTTAAAATCTGTTTAAATTATTAAAATAAAATTAGTATTGGCTTCATTAAATAATAATGATTTAATGTTCGTAACAATTATATGAAAAGGAAGAGAATCATGATTCACTGCTTAGTACACAAGGATTATTATTTGGGCTTTGCTTATTATTATAGGTAGTGTCCGTATCCGTTGATCATAGATACGGACAATACTTATTTGTCCGTGTCTAAGCAGAGTCTTACAATGATGACCAGCTAGATGGGATTAATCTAGCTGGTTTTTTATTACTATTTAAAGGAGTAAACACATGCACAAAAGACAATTATCACTAAGTTTATACCTTAATTATTTTATTCATGGCATTGGCCTTATTATTTTAACGCAAAACATGAAAACT
This sequence comes from Bombilactobacillus mellis, assembly GCA_013346905.1. GTDB lineage: Bacteria > Bacillota > Bacilli > Lactobacillales > Lactobacillaceae > Bombilactobacillus > Bombilactobacillus mellis_A. Next base: position 254,171 of record JAAEDX010000001.1, on the reverse strand, counting down.
CTCGGTCAGCATTGGCAAACACCTCTGGCTACAGTATCTTATGTTATTTCAGGTGTTGGTATTGGGCGACTTCTGGCCTACTTTATTTTAGGTAATCTCTCAGATTACTGGGGCCGCAATTTTTTTGTTAACATAGGCATGATTAGTTATTTCATTTTCTTTGTGGGCATGGCTTTTGTTACCAATATTCAAATGGCCTATTTCTTAGCTATTTTGGCTGGTATTGCTAATTCAGCTTTAGATTCCGGAACTTATACAACTTTTATTGAAATGGGAAGCAAACAAGGTTCCGCTAATATTTTATTGAAAGCTTTTATGTCGGCAAGTAAGTTCTTATTACCACTTTTCATTGCAGTTTTAGAAAAGCAGCAACTGTGGTATGGCTGGTCTTTTATGTTCGCTGCCGGTTTGCTGATTATTAATTTTATTTTATTAAATCGGCAAACTTTTCCACCCCGTAATCAAGAAAATACTGCCGCAAGGAAATCAAATCTGCAAATATCTCCTTGGAAAAAAGCATTAGCATCAGTTAGTTTAGCTGGTTACGGTTATACATCAAGGCTCTAATGATTCTTTATACGCAATGGATCAGTCTTTTTGTAACCCATACTTTTGGTTTTAATGCAATATTGTCTCATTGGCTTTTATCGCTCTATAGTATGGGATCAATCAGCGGTGTTTTGATAATTTTTGTGTTACTAAAAAACAATTTATCTGAAAACAAGCTCGTAATTGCTCTCAACCTTTTCTCCTTTTTAGCCTTATTAGTAATTTGCTATAATCCTAATTCATTATTGTCAATGATTGCCGCTTTTGTTTTTGGTTTTACAGCTGCCGGCGGCGTTATGCAAATCGGCCTCAATCTTTTTATCAAACTTTATCCACATATTAAAGGCCGGATAACAGGTTTGTACTTTACTTTTGGTAGCTTGGCTTCTTTTTCGATACCGATTATTACCAGCTGGCTTTCCAAACAAAGTATCTCCTATACCTTGCGATTTGACCTTTTGATTAGCTTAATGGGGTTATTACTGGTTTGCATCACCATTTGGGCCATTCAAGTTCCGACAACTATCACTTCCACAAGACAGCAAATCAATAAAATTGATGGACGCATTATTAAGTTATTGAATCAGCGTTTTAGTACTGTCACTACCATTAATAACCTGAAAGAAGAGAAACAACTTCCTATTCTGGATGAAAGCAGAGAAAACCAGATTCTTCAAGAAATTGCACAAAAAAGCAAAATTCCGGATCATACTCCTTATTTACAAAAAATATACCAGGCTATTATGCTTAATTCTCGTGCTTATCAAACAAAGCTCCACCAGGAGGAAAATAAATGATTGATTACGTAACAGCAGGCGAGTCCCACGGGCCCCAGTTAACAGGTATTTTATCCGGTATACCAGCCGGATTAAAGCTTGATATTACAGCAATTAACGCCGAATTAACTCAACGGCAGGGCGGATTTGGTCGCGGCAATAGACAAAAAATTGAACACGATGTTATTCAAGTAGTGGGCGGCGTCCGCCATGGGATTACTTTAGGCAGTCCGCTGGCACTTATTATTCAAAATCATGATTATCAGCATTGGTCCAAAATTATGAACCCCACAACTCCTAATACTCAGAGTAATAATCTCCGGCAAATCACTCGGCCCCGTCCGGGACATGCCGATCTAGTCGGAGGAATGAAATATGGTCACCGAGATCTGCGCAATGTCTTAGAACGTTCTTCAGCTAGAGAAACTGCTATGCGGGTAGCGATCGGCAATATTTGTCAACAACTTTTGGCACAGTTGGATATTCGTCGGTTATGTGCAACAGATCGGACCACACCAAATTACAAATGATCCTAATTTGTCCGTTCAACAAATCAGAGAATTGATTCAACAAAATGATTTGCGGATTTTAGATCAAAATTCTGTTGCCTCATTACATGAGCTTATTTTACAAACTAAAAGAAACAGCGATACTTTGGGTGGCGTAGTCAATGTTCTGGCAGAAAATGTTCCGGCAGGATTAGGCAGCTATACCAGTTGGAATACTAAACTGGATGGCCGCTTGGCAGGTGCTGTTATGGGGATAAATGCCATTAAAGGCGTCGAAATTGGCGGAGGATTTACTGCTGCTCAAAAATATGGCAGCCAGATAATGGATGAAATTGCTTGGCATCCAGACAGCGGCTGGACTCGTCTCTTCAATCACTTAGGTGGTTTTGAAGGCGGAATGACTAACGGGTATGCCTATCGTACTTAAAGCCGCTATGAAGCCTTTACCTACACTTTATCGTCCTTTGCACAGTGTAGATATCAAAACCAAAATCGCTCAAAAAGAGCAGGTAGAGCGTTCTGACACAACAGCTATCGTTCCAGCCTCAATTGTGGTAGATAATGTTGTTGCTATTGAAATAGCTAAAGTAATTACTGAAACATTTGCCTGCAGTAATTTAAACCGTCTCAAACAAGAACTAGCTGCCTATCGTGAAGAACTAAGACAATATTAATAATACTTTTCTCAGTATTTGGGAAATTGATAGTACTTTTAATTTTTATGAATCCAACTTTTGCAATCGAAAAACACTATAAAATTCCAGCTTTAATGATTAAGGTGATGATTATGCAGCTAATTTTAAAACCACAACAAGGATTACATGGAACCATTCAAGTACCCGGAGACAAAAGTATCTCCCATCGGGCACTAATCATAGGAGCTATGGGTTTAGGAACTACCACCATTCATAATTTTCTTTTCAGTCAAGATTGTTTAACCACCCTCCAAGCTCTAAAAAATTTCGGTGTAGATATTAGTCAAAACAACGAAACAGTAATTATTCATGGTCAAGGTATACAAAGTTGGCATGCTCCAGCTCACGCTTTAGATATGGGTAACTCAGGAACAACGACCCGATTATTGGTTGGGCTGTTAGCAGGAAGACCCTTTACCACTACATTAATTGGTGATCAATCTTTAAGCCAGCGACCAATGCAGCGAATACAACAACCATTACAAAAGATGGGGGCTGTTATTCACTTAACTCACGGACATCTACCAATGACCATCAGTGGACAGCCATTACATTCATTATGCTATCAAATGCCGCTAGCCAGTGCCCAAGTAACAAGTACACTTATTTTGGCAGCTCTTCAAGCCTCGGATGCCAGCACTATCATGGAAAAGTTACCTACTCGGGATCACACTGAAAGATTATTACGGCAATTTGGCGCTCATCTTACTACTAGTGATGATCATTATAAAATCAATATCCAACCTGCTCATCAGCTCCAAGGACAAACTATTCAAATACCGGCAGACTTGTCTTCTGCAGCTTTCTTCCTAACAGCTGCCAGTATCATTCCCCATTCACAACTTCAACTAACCAACGTTGGACTTAATCCCACTCGAACAGGATTTTTAAAAGTATCCGCGGCTAAATTACACCCTATTGTCATAACAGCAACAGAAATCCCAAATATTATTGATGATATTCCCCTTATTGCTTTACTAGCAGCGACCGCTGATGGCCGCAGTAAAATTACCGGCGCTGGGGAATTAAGAGTTAAAGAAACTGATCGGATTCATACAACTGTTGAAGAATTAAGTAAATTAGGTATTGCTATTACAGAGTTGGCCGATGGCTTTATTATTGATGGACGTCAACCATGGTCGGTTATTAATCCGCACCTAGATAGTCACGGTGACCATCGAATTGGCATGATGCTGGCGATTGCTGCTTTAAAATGTTCTGCACCATTACATTTAAAGAATGCAGCTGTTGTCAATATTTCCTATCCTAACTTTTTTCAATATTTAAATAATTTGCTATCTCAAGAGGAAACATCATCATGAAAATTTTAATAATTGGTTTAGGATTAATTGGTAGTTCACTAGCACGGGCAATAAAAAAAGGCCACCCTAATTATTACTTAATTGGTAATGACACTAATCAAGCAAGTCTTAAATATGCTCAAAGCAGCTCACCTGTTGATGAAACCACCACCGATTTCACTACCAGTTCCCCGAGATTTGATGTAATTATTCTAGCCACACCTGTACAGGTGATTATTGCTGATTTACAAATTTTGGCTCAACTGCCTTTAAAACCACAAGTACTGATTACTGATGTCGGTAGTACCAAACAACAAATAATGCAAGCAGCACAAGCAGTACAAAAGCGGGGTTTTACTTTTATTGGTGGTCATCCTATGGCAGGATCACATCGATCTGGAGTAGCGGCGGGCAGTGTCCAACTTTTAGAAAACGCCTTTTATTTTATTGTACCTGAAGCTGCCTCCTCTAGAGCGGTTTCGCAATTAAAGAATCTTTTATGCGCCACTCATAATCAGTGGCTTGTAGTTGATTCACGTCAACATGATCGAATTGTTGGCCAAATTAGTCATTTGCCACATATTATAGCTGCTGCTTTAGTTAATCAGGCTCAAACAGAATTGCAGGATTTCCCCTTGGGATTAAAAATCGCAGCTGGCGGTTTCAAAAGTACCACCCGGATAGCCAGCTCTGATCCCCAAATGTGGACTGATATTTTACTAACTAATAATCATTTATTAATTACGCAACTCCAAGACTATATTCAAAAATTAATCCAAATTAAAAAAGCTCTACAAAACCAGGACCAACCACAAATTAAAGCATTTTTTACAAAAGCTAGAGATACCCGCCAACAACTAACAAAGAATCCCAATAAAGAATTTTGTTTAACTCTAACAATTACTGATGGACCGGAGGCGATTAAAAATATAGTTGATATTCTATTTTCGGCCAATCTTAATTTAATCAATATTCACATTTCGTCAATTAAACAAGACAATACTAGTAATCTGCAATTAAGTTTTAATAACCAAAATAGCCTTGGCAACCAACTTACTTAAGGCTGCTGGTTATCAAATTTTAGGAAGTGATTAAAATGCAAGTTATTCTGATTGGCTTTATGGGCAGTGGTAAAACTACCATTGGCCAGCTTTTAGCCCGAACTTTAGCGACAAATCATATTGATTTAGATGAATTTATTATGCAAAAAGCCCAACAAAGTATCACTGAGATTTTCGCCACTAAAGGTGAGACTTACTTTCGTCAATTAGAGCAATTATATTTAAAGCAAACTTTACAATTACCCGGAGTTTTATCTACCGGAGGCGGTACCCCGATCATTGCCCCAAATGCTGCCTTGCTGGCCCGCAGTAAGTTCCGATTGTTTGGCTTTCTACTAGTATTCAAACAGCCTTTCAACGTATTCAAAATGACACCAGTCGACCTTTAATTAATGATCTCGACACTACAGCTTTAATTAAACTCCAAAAAACACGTAATCCTCTCTATCAAGCGCTCGCAAATATTATTATTCCTACTGACAAATTAACACCCCAACAAATAGTTGCCCAAATTCAAAGACAACTCAAGCTGGCCTAAATTATAATAGTAAGCAACTAAAATTATTCTTATTTTCTATAAAAAAGCTCTCGTAATTTTTCTGAATTCGGAGAGCTTTTTTAAATACTAAAAACCCAGTTAGATAAACTTCATCTAACTGGTTAAAAGTATTTTTCAACTTTACATTAATTATCTGACAACAATTACACTCACAGGTGAACGTTCAATAATTCCTTCAGCTTGTGAACCGATAGTTTTACCACTAATCTTCTTAGTTTCTGAACCTACCACAATCAAATCCGGCTTAAATTGCGGAACCACTTCGTCTAAAATTGCCTTATCCGGGGTTCCTTCAGCTAAAATCGGCTTAGTATCTACTAGTCCAAATTCCTGTGCCTTCTTCACATAAGTCATTAAATCGTGGGAAGCTTCAAGCCGCTTTTCATCCATTTTAACAGGAGACAAGCTGTCAAAAACATTGATATCACGACTTTCTACTACAGTTACAATTCCTAATTGAGCCTGAGCCGGCAGGGAAATTGTACAAGCAAAATCAAAAGCCTGATCAGAAGAGGTAAAATCATCAACATCAATTGCCACTAACACCCTTTTAGGCGTAATTCTTTTTACATGATAATCTTTTAATTCCTCAATTGGTTTCAATATCATAACCCCCTTTAACTAATGCAAATCTTGACCTTTGTTTTCTGCAAAATAACGTTTAAAGCGTCCGCGGTAACGATAAAACATATAACTCATTAATAAGAAACGTTTAAAACTCATATCCCCTTTAAAGAAAACAGTAGTCCCATAACGATCTTGGCGCAATAACTCTAAAGCCACTTCTTTAGCCTGATTTTCTAGAGCATACTTTTTAAAAACATGAACAGGAACACCTAACCATAACTGATGTTGGGCCTTATTCTTATTACCATAAATAGTATCCTGATCTTTTAAAGCCCCGGTTACATAATCTGCAATTACATATTGCGCCAAATTATAGCCGTTTAAAGTAACATAAAAACTGCTGCGTCCTTGCCGTAAATTAATTTCAAATAACTTAAACTCTTGATCACGATCATCATATTTCATATCAAAATTCGCAAAACCGGTAAATTCAATATCTTCCAAAAATTTCTGGATTAAATCGTACAGTTTTTGATTATACTCCGGCAAAATTGCGACATAATTACCTATTGCAGCTGGTGTAGGATCTTCTAATAACGGATGCCCTAAGCAGAGCATTTTTACATGATGATACTGGTCGACATAAGCATTCAACACTCGCATATGGGAATCATCACCGGGAATAAATTCTTGCAAAATCAAGTCCGATTGATAACCATGATCATAAATTTTCCCAATAATTTCTTCTAATTCTGTCTGTGAGTGAATAATAAAGGCCTTTTTGCGACCTTCAAAATGAATATCCAACCACTCAACACTATTAGCGGGTTTTAAAGCTACCGGAAATTCAAAGGGAGCCTTTATTTTAACATGTTCTTGATACATTTGCCGAGTAATAATTTGTGTTTGTGGGTGTGGCAAATTATATTCATCACAAATCTGATAGAATGATTCTTTATTATTTAATCGTCGTAATAATTTATAATCTACATAAGGACAGATAAAGGTCTGCTCCAACTCAGCTTGATGTTTCGCAATTAATTCCGCATATCCATCACCCATTGCCAATAAAATCACTGGTTCTGAATGGTCAGCATACTTGGAAGCAATTTTACGCATCGTTTCAATAAAGACAGGATCTTCAGCAAAGCCGTCATGCAAACTTACATGAATAATTCGAGAGTATTTTGTCGGAGCTAAAGGAGCTTCCGCATAAGCTTGTACCGGCTGATGGGTTATTTCATAAAACGACCTTGCAAAACCGTAAGCATTGATATCACTCCCTAATAAAATCGGAGTAAATGGAGGTATATTTTGATTATTGATAACAGTTCACGTTCCTTTACAATGGTCTATCTCCCCTAGTGTATTATAACAAAATTTAATCCAGGAAGAAATACAATAAACTACTCCAAACATAACTAAATTGAAAACTGGCGCAGAGGTGTTGCTGCTCCATAACCAAAAATTCTTAATAATGTGTTCTGCCGATTCAAATTCACTACATAACCGCTGAACTCATTGATTTGATCTTTTTGACGATTCCACCAATAGTTATATTTAGTTGTTAAGGCGTGGTTCCTTCCCATTAAGGCGGAGACATTTAATAAAACATACTGAATACCATCAATTTTAAATTGATCTTCTAGGTGGCGATGACCACACAAGTAGGCAACTACACGCCCTGAATGATTATTTTGAAAATCAAAAGCAGCATTTACTGAAAAATTAGTATCCTTAGCCTGATGTACTAATCGGCCCTTTAAACCGCAATTAAATGCCTTAAAAAGATCATGAACAGCCTTCCCATTATATTCTAAGGCATTTTGTCCTTTACGAGTTACTAAATTGGCGTGTCCGCACACAATAATTTTTTTATTCACAGATTTCTCCAGGATTTGAATAATTTCCTGTATTTGTCCATTACGGATTGCAAGTACTAATTTACTATCATACTTTTTTCGCCCCTGCTGATCCAGTTGAAAAGGAACATCTGTGGTGTTAATAAAGATTACCCGTACATCATCCTTGTCAAAATATCCTACACCCCAACGTACTGATACTTTCAATAAAGTATCTTGTTGATACATAGGCTGCCACAGTGCATTAAAAAAAGTATTATGGGCAAAAGAAGGCTTATGCGTAGCTGTATGCTCATCATACTTATCATTATCATCATGATTACCTTTAGCAATAAAATAGGGACATGATTGCTGGGTAAAAGTTCGACTAACCAAACGTAAAAATTGCTGGTCGGTAATTGCATTATCACTGCCATCAATCACATCTCCCAAATGGGCGACAAAATCTAGCGGTAATAATGTCGGCAATAATAAAAATTCTGTCAGATGCTGTAAACCATTAAAACCATAATAACTGTGACTATCAGCAAATTTGATATGCGTATCAGTAATTACCGCAAAGTTTAAATCATCATTTTGGGTTACAGCCGATACCCGCTTAGCAAATTCTTGTAAATATTGCTGAACAAAAAACCGCGGCTGTACTTCTACTAAGCGAAAACGCTCTGTAGGCAGGAGGCGATAATACATTGCCACTGTTTGTTGCGGCCATAAAATTTGCTGCTTTTTTTGAACCTGTAAAAGGTAAGGCTGTTGTAAATATTTTAGTTGATAGAGTCCATTTTTGTGTTTTGTAGTTAGTAACAGATTCGACCAAATTTTTGAAAAAATTTTCATTTTTTGTTCCCTTTTTAAATGAAGAAAATAAGTTCTCTGGAGATCTCATTTTCTCCCAGCAACAAAATTGAAAAACTATCCTAGATAAAACGTTGGTAAGCAACTAATGGCAATTGTTGCGCATCATTGATATTACCACAATAGGTGAAACCATTTTTCTCAATTACATGCCGCATTGCCAAATTATCAGCATGCGTATCAATACGAATATCTTGAATATCTAAAGCTGCTGCAATTGAAAGTAAATGCTGGATAAAAATTGAAGCTAAACCTTCTCCTTGATGACCTTTAGCAATTGCTACCCGATGAAAAATGGCATAATGTTTTTGTGATTGTGGACTCCATTGACCATTTTCCAGTTTGTCATAGCTTGCTTCACCCTGTGTTTCTAAGGCGGCCACACCAGTAATTTGATTATCTTTAATTAAAAAATAAGCTATTCCACGCTTAATATCACTTTTCAAAGTTTGTTGATCAGGATAACCATTTTGCCAAAGATTAACCCCGCGTCCGCGCAGAACAGTCTTGGCCTCTTCAATAATTTCAATTACCCGATCTAATTCATTTGCTTTAACTTTCCGTAAGTAAGTTACTGGCATTAATATATCCCTCCTACAAACAAATACCGGGATATATTAGCTAAATCAGTTCCAATTTGCAAACAAAAAGACTCAGAAATTATTTTTTTGCCATTGTCCAACTGCATGTGCTGCTAAAGCTACTGATAAAACTGCATCTTGTGATAAATTATTACGCACATCAGCCATAATGGTATTAGCAGTCACAGCACCAATAACTTCCAACGCATACTCAATTGTATGTAAATCGTTAGTCACATTATAAGTGCCATTAGCATACGGATGTTCATGATTATAAGTGAAATTTAATTCACTATTAGCTAAACTGCCGTCTACATGATTAACCAGTACACGATCTTTTAATTCAGATAACGGCTGCTTTTCATTTTGCAAAGTCAGGCGATGATCTGATTCATTTTCATAATATTGTTCTTCTGTCATTGTCAAATATTCTTGTACCGGATGTCGTAACACACCCAGATTATCAAGTAAATCATTAATAGCTTGCACATCTAATTGCTCTTTTCCAGCTGCGATTGCGGTAGCGTGATCTTCCAGCCAATCGGCCATTTGACTCAATGCCTCTGCTTGCATAAGAAATACCTCCTCGAATCTTTACTAGCAAATTATAACTGTTTCATTCAGTACTTTCCAGTTTACATCTATTTTTTCCTTAATCTCAATATCATAAATTTAGTCCTGAATACATCCTTTGGAAACTGAGTTTTAATGATTAATTTTAATGCTGGGCGGTCGTTTTTCGGTAGAAGCCATATAAAATTCCCGGCAAAATTACATATCCCAGAATCATTACGATGATAGCGGCAATATTAGGCTGGCGTTGTCCTTGGGTATCAATAACAGTAAATTGTCCCACCCAATCAAACTTTAATAATAAGAACAATGTCAATAACACCGCCAGGACCGGAAAAATCACATCAGTCACGATATTTTTCTGAACACTAGGTAAAACTGCTTCTTTATTTTTGCCTCTAAAGTAATTAATCACACTCAGAGGCACTACTAAAAATTGCACAAAACGCGAGATGGAACTTAAAATTATAATATTGGTCATATTATAATTAAAAACCAGCGGCATAATCAGCGCCAGACTAACAGTTATTAAAAAAGCTGATAAAGGAAAATTATGCCGTGTTCGTTTTTGCAGCCAGCGGGGAATTTGCTTTTGTTTCGCCATCGCTTCTAAAGCACGAGGAGTATGAAAAGAGGCCGCAACATTAACCCCCAGCATAGAAATTAAAGCGCCAGATAAAATAATGCTTTTAATAATGGAATTATGAAAAACTGCTGCCAAAGCTACTACAGACTTAGTTTGGACTATAGCTTGTGGATTAATCATCATCACTACAATAATAATGCCAATGTAGATAAGAGCGATGACACTAATAGCTAAAGGAATAGCCCGTGGCAAATTCTTTTGCGGATTGTGCATATCTTCTGCTCCGCTGGCCACCCCTTCAAAGCCCGTAAAGGCATAAAAAGCAGCAATAATTGCTGTCACCCAATTAGCGGTATTCATTACTGGAACTAGCGGCTTTCCGCTAGTATCTTTTACATTATTGATCGCGTTAAAATGATTTACTCCCGTTGTTGTAATCAAATATATTCCCGCTACAATAACTGTTAAAAGTGCCAGTAGTTTCCCCAGAGTAGCTAAATTATTAATTATAATAAATATTTGCGATCCCAAGAAATTAATTATTAACAATAAGAGCATCAGTAAAACAAAACCTAGCGTAATTAAATTAAAATTATTACTATCGCCACCCAAAAGCGAAATAGTAGTTTTAATTACTCCGGTCGCCATTACTCCCCAAGCAATAGTTGCGGCCAAATAACGAGTAATGCCGACGTAAAAACCGAGATCATTCCCAAAAGCTGTCCTAGTATAGGCATAAGCCGCTCCACTTTGAATTACATATTTTGCCGCAGTAGCAAAAGTGACTGCCAAAATAATGGCAAAAATAGCAGCCAAGCCATAGACCATAGGTGCTTTCGTGCCTGACATGGCAATGACAGAACCGGGCGATAAGAAAATTCCAGATCCAATAATGGAATTAATCGCTAATAAAACAATTGAACCTAACCCCAACTTCATTTTCACAATGAATCTCCCCCATAACCTTAATGCTTATTCACTGCTGTTGATATTTATAACAATGATGCTGTAAATACTTTAAAGTTAGACTATGCGGCTGTTTAATCAATTCCCGCGGTTTCCCGGCTGCTACTACTTTTCCCCCAGCGTTACCACCTTTGGGCCCTAGATCAATTAAATAATCTGCATTAGCCATAATATCCAAATCATGAGTAATAATAATGATGGTTGCACCTTGTGTTTTTAAATGATTAATAACTTCTAACAAAGTCTGGACGTCTAAAGGATGTAGGCCCACAGAAGGCTCATCAAAAACAAATAGTGTCTGTTGTTGTTTTTTGTTTAAATGTTTTACTAATTTGAGACGCTGCGCTTCTCCACCAGATAAACTAGGAGTACTTTCTCCTAATTGTAAATAGTCTAGTCCCACTTGTTGTAATAATTTGAGCTGTTTATAAATGGCTGGCACAGACTCAAAAACAGCTAGTGCTTCTGCTACTGATAATTGTAAAATATCTACAATACTCTGATTGTGCCATTTAATTTGTTGAAGTTCGGGCTTAAACCGTGCTCCGTGACAAACCGGACACGTGGAAGTCATATCCGGCAGATATTGAATATCTAAAGTAACGTTCCCTAAACCACCACAATTAGGACAAGCACCTTGTTTATTATTATAAGAAAACGTAGCTGGCGTAAAATGTTTTTGCTTGGAAGCTGGCAATTGGGCGAATAACTGCCGCAAATTATCCATGATATTGGTATAAGTTGCTACTGTCGAACGGGCATTTTTGCCAATGGGAGCAGCATCAACACTGATAGCCCGTTTTAAATGCGTCACTAACTGCTGAACTTGCGGCGGTTGAGAGTGATTGTTCAAAGCGGGCACCAAACTATCCAGAATTAAACTAGTTTTTCCCGCTCCCGAAAAACCGGTAACTGTAATAATCTGTTGTTCTGGAAATTGAATTTGAACCTGTTTTAAATTGAAATAATTACTTACTGCTAAAGTAGTAGTCTGTAATTTTGGGGCAGGTGATGGCACTTGAGAATGCCAAATATTAGCTTTACCGGTAATAAAAGGACCAATCAAAGAATGAGGATCTTTAACTATTGCTTGTGGCGTTCCTTGACAAATAACTTGTCCACCAGCAGTACCAGAACCGGGTCCCATTTCAATTATCCAATCAGCTGCTGCAATAATATCCGCATCATGATCTACTACCACTAAAGAATTGCCCTGATCCACCAAGTTACGTAATATTTGAATGAGTCCCTGCACATTATCAGGATGTAACCCAATAGAAGGCTCATCCAAAACATACAAAACACCGGTAGTTTGTGTCCGTAAAGTCTTGGCTAATTGAATCCGCTGCAATTCCCCGGTAGATAAAGTATTACCAGTACGGGCTAAAGTTAAATAATCTAATCCTAATTCTAATAAGGGCGCTAAATTATCTGTCAATTCCGTGAAGATCACTTGCGCCATTGATTGCATATTTGCCGGCAGTTCCAGTTGGACTTTTTGTTGCCAAGTTGGTAACTGATCTAAAGACAAGTCACTCACTTGAGCGATATTTAACCCTCCGCATAATTGTGTTAGTAATTGTGGATTGAAGCGCGATCCGTGACAAGTTGGACAAGTAGAAAAATGAAAAAATTGATTTAATTGTTTTTGGGCCCGTTCACTCAGAGATTTTTTAGCGGAATCATATACCGCTTCATAAGCATTTTCATAAAGAGCTTTCTCCATATGAAAAACTCTTCCGGTTGCAGTATTTAAGTCTACTGGATACCGTTTTTTGGCTCCATGTAAAACAACGTCTTTTTCTTGAGCAGTTAAGTCCTTATAAGGTATATCAATACGCACTCCCAGTGTTTGGATAACTTTCGGCATAAAATTACGTCCCGGCAAATGCCACGAAGCCACCGCTCCTTGAGCTAAACTCTTATTCTCATCACCAATTAATTTATTAGGGTCAATTTCTTGAATTTTCCCGCTGCCATGACAAGTGGGACAAGCACCACCGGCATTAAAAGCAAAATCTTCTGCCGCTCGAGCAGGAAACTGAATACCACAAACAGGACAGGTTAATTGGCCCATTTTTTCATCCGGACGATCCATTGCTTGAGCAATTTTTAAACTAGGAGCCATCCGGTGCCCATTAGGACATACTGGCGAACCCAGGCGTGAAAATATCAATCGCACTACATTTAAAAGTTCACTCATCGAACCTACAGTAGAACGTTCAGAAGGCACATTAGGTCTTTGTTTCAAAGCTATCGCTGCGGGAATATGCCGCACCTCTTGAACTTGAGGACGTTTGACTTGATTAATTCGTCGACGAGTGTAAGTCGATAAAGCTTCCAGATAACGTCTAGATCCTTCAGCGTACAAAATCCCCATTGCCAAAGAACTTTTACCTGACCCTGAAAGCCCAGAAATAGCTACAAATTTATTTAACGGAATATTAACATTAATATTTTTTAGATTATGGACGTTTCCGCCCAAAACTTCGATTTGCTTAATAGTTGTGGCCATTTGCTAACCTTCTTCTAATTAATCCCATTTAAACAAGATATTTACAACTACAGTTTTAAAGTCATTATTTATCTTACGAGCATTACTGCTTACTGCTTTAATAAAGTTTTTAATTCGTTTAAACGTTGAGCAAAGGTGGCAAAGGCTGTTTTTAAGTACTCACATTTTGTCATATCAATTCCTGCCTCCTGCATAATATTCAAAGGATAGTTCGAATTGCCTGCTTTTAGATAATTTAAATATTTTGTTATTGCCTGCGGTTGTTGTGTAACTATTTGTTTAGCCAAATAAGAAGCCGCAGCAAAACCGGTCGCATACTGATAAACATAGTAGTACATATAAAAATGTGGAATCCGCGTCCATTCCCAAGCTATCTGAGGATCATTAATTACTGCTGGTCCATAGTAATGGGCATTGAGTTTACCATAATAATCGGACATAAAATCGGCTGTCAAAGCTTGTCCCTGCGCCGCTGACTGATGGATATAATGTTCAAATTGGGCAAATTGAGTTTGCCGGTAGACTGTCCCTTTAAAACTATCCAAATAATAATTTAAAACATAAGCTCGAACCTTAGGATCCGTATGTGTTTGTAATAAATATTCTGTTAAAATATTTTCATTGGTAGTCGAGGCAATTTCGGCCAAAAAAATAGGATAATCACCATACATATAAGGTTGATAATGCCTTGTATACCAACTATGAACACTGTGTCCTGTCTCATGAGCTAAAGTATATACATTGTCTAAATTGTTCTGCCAATTTAATAATTCATAGGGTGCACTATCATAGCAACCTCCGGAATAGGCCCCGGAAACTTTACCTTGATTTTCCATAACATCAATATAGCACCCAGTAAAAATTTCCTCCACATGACTTAAATAATCAGTGCCGAAAACGGCCAAAGCATTTTGAACAATTTCTTTAGCAGTATTAAAAGTATAATCACAATCTGGTTTAGCAACTAAAGGTACATATAAATCATACATATGCAGCTGCGGTAAATTTAACACCCGACGTCGTAAGGCAACATATTGATGAAGTAAATCCAAATGTTGGTTAACTTCGGTAATCAAAGTATCATAAACTTGCGGAGTAATATAATTTTCTGCTAGAGCTTGATCCTTGGCACTATCATAATGGTGTACCTGGGCTAAATAATTATTCTTTTTTACCTCACCGGCTAAAGTAGTTGCAAAAGTGTTTTTAAACTGACCATAAACCTGATAAAAGTTAGTAAAGGCCTGGCAACGCACTGTCGCATCAGGCGATTCTAACAAGGTATCATAGATACCCGCCGATAATTGGTATTCTTGACCATTTTCATCAGTAACATTGGGAAATTTTAAATCGGAGTTATCTAAAATATTAAAGATATTACTGGAATTATCTAAAACATCTCCTGCTGCTGCCAATAAAGATTCCCGCTCTTGATCCAAAATATTTTGGCGATTGATAGTAATCATATCTAAAAAATGTTGATAATCCCGCAATAAAGGATCTTGTTCTAATTGCTTTAAACGTTGCGGGGCAATCGCTAAAATTTCCGGTTCTAAAAAGGCTGTAGCGGCATTCACGACAGCTGTTAGTGTTTCTACTTGTGCCTGATAGGCTTGATAATGACTATTAGTTGTATCTTGATCATTTTTCATGCTGGCATAAGCTGATAATTTATCTACTTGCCGATACAAGGCCAGTACTTGATCAATCCCCGTTTTTAAACCGGAAGCTGATTGTCCAAGAGTTCCAGCTATTTGTTTAATTTTATGACTTGCCAACTCTGCTTGCTTAAAAGCCACTTCAAAATCAGCATCATTGGGAAATATCAGCGTCAAATCCCACGTCAAGTCGCTAGGAATTTCACTTCTTAGGGGTAATTGCTTAACAGTTTTCATAACTTAAATCCTTTCACTGTAATAAAAAAGCAGCCATCAAACATACTATGTCTGACGGCCAACTTTTTTGGAATACTTTATTTTTTATTATTAGATTTGGCAATGGCCTGATTGTTTAAATCGGTACGTACCACAATCACATCTGTCAGCGCATTCCGAGTAACATAGGAAGATACCGAACCCACTAAAATCCGCTCCATAGCATTGAGTCCAGTTGAACCTAAAATAATTAAATCATCATGATAATCCTTCAAAAAATCAAAGGCAATAACTGTTTTGGGATCACCAAAACGAATATGAATTTTTACTTGGTCTTGAGGCAGACCCGTTTTTATAATTTCCTGCTGCAAACCGGACAGATAATTTTCCGTATCTTCAGTAATTTGATAAATTACATCACTGGTTAGCATTCCGCCATAAGCACCGACGAATTGCCGGGTATCTAACACATCCAGCACATCTAAAGTAGCATTATTTCGCATGGCAACTTGGGTCGCCTTTTTTAAAGCAATCTCAGCTTCATCTGATCCATCAACTGGAGCTAATATTCTTTTATATTCTTGTAGCATCGGTTTCACCCTCTCTATATATTATCAGAATACGTCTATTATCGATAAAATTCAATCTTTCCGATATAAACCGGTAGTTATTTTTCGGGAAATTTTTGATAGAATAGAAGAAATACGCGGTGGAGGTAAAATTATCATATGGAGAATAAGCGTCTTTTAAATTTAGAAGGTGGCCGGAACTTTCGGGAATTAGGCGGCTATCCAACCCAGGATGGCCAGGTAATTAAAACACATAAAGTTATCCGTTCAGCAACCTTGGGCCAATTAACAGATAAGGATTTGCAATATCTTAGTGACTATGGAATTCGCTATGACATTGATTTTCGCTCAATTGATGAACAACAAGCCGTGGCCGATCGAGTGCCCCCTAAAGCCAAATATGTGTTTGATCCCGTATTTAGTGTTGATTTAACCCAATCTTCTAAATTTGATGAACAAGAAAAAGCTTCACAGCCTCAACATAGTATTGAGGGCCTAAATGATATTCCCCAAGACGGACATGATAATATGTGTACCACTTATCGGGAACTGATCCATTCAGACAGCGCTAAAAAGGCTTACCGAATCTTTTTTGATTACTTATTAGCTAATGAAAAAGACCAGCAGGCCGTACTATTTCATTGTACCGCTGGTAAAGACCGTACTGGTATGGGTGCTGTCTTTTTAATGACGGCTCTTGGTGTGGATCAAAAAAACATTGTAAATGATTATTTACTCACTAATACAGTCCTAGAAGATTATATTACTGAACAACTGCAACCATTTAGTAATGATCCTGAATTATACCAATCAGTTAAATTTTTAATGCAGGTGAGCCATGATTATCTGTCTGCTGCAGATGAAGAGGTTAAAAAAGAATCCGGTAGCTGGTTAAATTATGTTCAAAATGAAATCAAAGTAACCCCTCAAGAAATTGCTGATCTTAAAAAAATCTATCTGCAATAGTCATCGAAAAAGAAGCTTATCATAATTAACTTATACAACAGACAAATAAGGATTGAAATCATAACTTTTCAATCCTTATTTTGTTGTTAAATAAATTTAATTTCTTTGACGGGCATCCCTTAATTAGCAAAAATATCAACTATTGAGCCACTGTTACCTTAAAAACCAGGTTTGGATAAGCCCCAAGAATTTACTAAGGTTATGGTCTATAACTAAGACTTCTACGGCTTTTTTAAAGTTGTTACAATATTATTTATTCATTAATTCACAGAATCTGGCACTAACCAAGTACAGGGTTTTAATATGACCTACTTGGCTCATAATTCTTTTAGGAGGTTGGAACATGGATCTACATGAAATTACTCACATAACTAATATTGGCGCCGGAACTATGGGACATGCCATTGCCTTACAATTTGCTTTAAATAATTATCACGTTAATCTTTTAGATAATAAGCAAACCGCTTTAAATAAAGGCCTGCAGCTTATTAAAAATGACCTGCAGACCTTGGACCAAGCTCATCTTTTAAAAGAAGACCCGCAAACTATTTTGGACCGTATTCATCTCAGCACGGATTATAAACAAAGTCTGAAAAATGCTGACTTTGTTATTGAATCCATAATAGAAGATATCACTATCAAAAAAGATGTTTGGCAAAAGGTCGAACAATACGTTAATCCAAAAACTATATTGGCAACTAATACTTCAGGCTTAAGTCCTTCCAAAATACAACAGGTCTTACAAAAGCCCCATCGTTTTGTAGTGGCACATTTTTGGAATCCGGCTCAGTTAATGCCTTTAGTTGAAGTAGTTCCGGGTGCAACCACCGATCAAAAGACTATCGATGTGACCGTGGCTTTACTCAATAAAATTGGTAAACATGCTGTTGCACTTCAAAAAGAAGCCCTGGGTTTTGTCGGTAATCGTATTCAATTAGCAGTTTTACGCGAAGCTTTTCATATTATTAATTCTAATATTGCTTCTCCTCAGGCCGTTGATGAAATTATTAAGTATAGTTTAGGAAGACGTTGGAGTCTTGTAGGTCCGATCGCTAGCGCTGACTTAGGCGGACTAGATGTTTTTAAAAATATTAGTTCTTATTTATATGCTGATTTAAGTAATGAACAAAAAACTGATCCTCTATTAACAAAAATGGTTGCTGCTAATCATTTGGGATTAAAAAGTGGCCAGGGATTTTTTAGTTGGGACAGCAACCAGGCCCAAAAAATCGTAGCCCAACGTGACCAAAACCTATTAAACCTATTACAGGAAGACCAAGAATAGTAGCATTGCCTTTTTAAAATTTCTGAATAAGAAAAAACCACTCCTTTTATGGGAGTGGTTTTTTAATGGTTAATCCAGATAAATTGCTAAGATTCAGTTTTACTTTTGAAAACCTGTAAATTTCCAATTTTGAACTTCTGGCAAATCTTCACCGTTTTGGCGAATATAAGCATGATGTTCTTGTAATTTTTGATCCATCTGTTGGCTAAAGTCCTGTGCTTTTGCACCATAAACTAACTGGCTAGCATGTTGTGCTAAATGGAAACGATCCATGGAATTTAAAACCCGCATATCAAATGGTGTTGTAATATCTCCATTTTCCCGATATCCATGAGCATGCATATTATAATTTTGGCGATCATAGAAAATATCACGTAAGATATCTTCAAAACCATGGAAAGCAAAGATAATTGGTGTATCGGGGGTAAAGTAAGCATCAAATTCATCCTGGCTTAAACCACGATCATTGCGAGCAGGAACCTGCAATTTTAATAAGTCCACAACATTGATAAATCTAATTTTCAAATCTGGGAAATTCTGATGCAAAATATCAATTGCTGCCAAAGATTCCATATTAGGTTCTGTTCCGGCAGCTGCAAAGATAATATCAGGTTTTTGACCCTGATCGTTACTTGCCCAATCAATAACCTTTAAGCCTTTATCCACGAGTTCTTCTGCTTCTTTCATTGAGTAGAACTGTGGGCGTGGTTGTTTAGAAGCAATAATTAAATTAATAACTTCTTGATCATTTAAAACACGATCAGCTAAAGCCAAAAGCGTATTAGTATCAGCTGGTAGATATTCCCGAATATATTTGGATTTCTTTTCTGCTAAGTGGGATAAAATGCCGGGATCTTGATGCGTATAACCATTATGATCCTGCTGGAAGGAAGTTGAAGTAGAAATAATATTCAGAGCCGGATATTTCTTCCGCCAACTTTGTTCATCGGCCTTACGCAACCACTTGAAGTGTTGTGTCAACATTGAATCAACTACCCGTAAAAAGGCCTCATAACTGGCAAAAATTCCATGACGACCAGTCAAAGTATAGCCTTCCAGCCAACCCTCAGCTTGATGTTCAGACAATTGGGCATCTAAAACTCGACCAGCAGGTGCTTCAAACTGATCGTTAGGCTTTTTAATAGGTTCCATCCATTGCCGCTCAGAAGCTTCAAAAATATGATTCAAACGGTTGGACATCGTTTCATCAGGTCCAAAAATTCGGAAAGTTGAAGGGTTCTTTTTAATTAAATCACGAAGATACTTACCAAATTCAATCATATCTTGTGCATCTGACTGGCCTGGTTGTGTAAACTTCAATTGATAATCACGATAATCAGGCAATGTCAATGGCTTCGGATCTAATCCACCATTAGTAATAGGGTTCATCGCCATTCTTTGTTGACCCTTAGGTGCTAAATCTCTTATTTCTGGTTTTAAAGTACCATTTTCATCAAATAATTCTTCAGGATGATAAGATTTTAGCCAAGAAACCAGTGCATCCGCATGTTCCATATCGTTTTGATCAACCGGAATTGGAATTTGGTGTGCTCTAAATGATCCCTCAATCGGTGCATTATCCCATTCTTTTGGACCAGTCCAGCCCTTAGGTGCGCGGAAAATAATTAACGGCCAGACTGGGCGGGTAGCTTCAGCAGCTGAATTTTGGCGCGCCTTTGTTTGAATAGCTTGAATTTTTTCAATCGCTTGATCCATTGCTTGGGCCATCACCGGGTTAAGTTTGATTGGATCATCACCTTCAACAAAAATCGGTTCCCAACCAAGGCCTTCAAAATACTTAGTTAATTCTGCATCAGTCTTGCGTGAAAGAATAGTTGGATTAGAAATCTTAAAACCATTTAAATTTAAGATTGGTAAAACTGCTCCATCATTAACCGGATTAATAAAGACATTTGAAAACCATGAAGTAGCTAAAGGACCGGTTTCAGATTCACCATCACCCACTACTACAGCACTAATCACATCAGGGTTATCTAAAATAGCCCCCACGCCATGGGAAATAGAATAGCCTAATTCGCCACCTTCATGCATTGAACCTGGAGTCTCCGGAGCCGCATGAGAAGCAACGCCACCTGGAAAGGAGAATTGCTTAAAAAGCTTTTGCAACCCTGCTTCATCTTGGCTGATTTCAGGATAAATTTCACTATAACTACCATCAAGATAGGAATTAGAAACCATCACCTGCCCACCATGACCTGGGCCTTCAATATAAAACATATTTAGATTGTATTTGTTAATGACACGGTTTAAATGACTATAAATAAAATTTTGACCAGCAATAGTTCCCCAATGTCCAATTGGATGAACTTTGACATCGCTGAATTTCAAAGGACGTCTTAATAAAGGATTATCTTTTAAATATAATTGACCTACGGAAATATAATTAGCCGCATTAAAATATTTATTCATTAATTGAAAATATTCAGGGCTACTATAGTCTGTCATTTGATGACCTCCCACAATTTAGTTTACACACTATTTATAAACTGTTCTCCTATATTTGTCAACCATTTTAAAAATTGGTGCGCTCCAATTTATTTATTGAGATTAACAAACGTCGAGAAATTTAAATAACGGTAATGCAAACGCATGCTTGAGTATTCAAAAGGAGTTCCATCATCAACAAAAAAAATACCCGCCAAAATTCCTACTGGTTCAGTCGCTTTCAAATGCAACAAACGCTGATCTTCTGCTGTCGACGGCTGTGTAGTAATATCCAAATAGGCACGATTGATAATCGTATTTTCTTTATCCTCTAAATAGTTAAATAAAGAATTTTCTAATAAATACTGGGATAATTGAGGAAAAGTCCGCACCGGAATATAACTTTGCTCAATTAAAATCGGTTGTTGATCTAATTGTCGTAGTCGCTTAAAGCTATAGACAAAATCATCATCATTCAAAAACAGATTCTCTCGAATATCTGAACTAGGTTTAACTACATCTAAACTGAGCACTTTAATCGTTTGCTGTTTACCATTAGTTACGATTGAGGTTGTTAATCCCACATTATCACCCGTATAATCAAACGCAGTTTTATTACGGAGAAACAGAGGATTAATAAAATTACCAGATCCCTGTTTTTTAAAGATAATTCCTTGATCTGCCAACAATTGAATCGCCCGTTTAATCGAACTGCGACTGACAGCAAAAGTTTCAGCTAAGGTCCGTTCGTCAGGCAATTTCATTCCTGCATAATGATGATGAGAAATGTTATATTTAATAGTATTTGCTAAAGATACATATAATGGTTTTTTCATCTAATTTACTTCTCCAATAAACGTTAATTACTTAATTTGTTTCAAGTAGATGTTCTTTGCTGATTGTGTTAGACTAAAACTTAAGAATTCATTAAATTTATCCTAATTTTTTATTACTTATTCCAGTTAGTAACTTTAACGAAGCATCTATTATGAGGGGGAGCTTCAATTATGAAAAAGAATAATTTATTTTGGTCGGCTGTTTTGGTTTCAGCCACTATTTTAACGACTTTGCCTGCTCAAAACGCTAAAGCAGATAATAATAATTTAGCACCACAATTGAATAATAATCAAAGTGTAGAACCAGCTACCACTAATAACTCAAATAATGCTGCTACTAATACCAATTCTGGTTCTGTCAATCCCGTTGATTCTCAAACTAATACAACCTCTTCCAATAATAGCATATCAGCTCCAGCTTCTTCGGCAACGACTGATAATTCGAATAATAATTTTGCTACCAGAGCAGCTGTTGCTTCTGCCAATACCGCCAACACTGATAATTCGATTAATACTTTTAGCACTATCAGTAATTATTTGTCGCCGGCCAGCTTTCTTAGTCAGATCAAGGCCAGCTCTATTAGTGGCTGGCAGCAATACCATATCTTACCTTCTATTACAGCAGCACAAGCTATTCTAGAATCTGGCTGGGGTAATTCCCAACTAGCCCAGCAATATCATAACCTGTTCGGGATCAAAGGTTCCAATAATGGACAATCAGTGACACTGCCTACTAACGAGGAAGTTAGCGGCAATACTATTAATATTAATGCTCAGTTTCGGGCTTATTCCAGCTGGGCTGAAAGTATTACCGATCATGGGGTCTTTTTAAACAGCAATTCTCGTTATCATAATATTTTAGGGGTTACCAATTATCGACAGGTGGCTCAATTATTACAGCAGGATGGGTATGCTACTTCCAGCAGTTATGCACAATCTTTAATTAATATCATTGAAAGTAATAATCTTCAAGCTTGGGATCAAGAAGCACTGGGACAAGGTAGTAACAACTCTAATTCCCAGCCGGTAGTTCCTAATAATAATCAAAATAATGGTACCTATACTTTTACGCAGGCTACCAATATTTATACTAGTACCAGTACTCATGGTCAAGTGGTGGGACAATATCAAAAAGGACAGACGGTCATTTATAACGATAAAATTCAAGCTGAAGGACTAACGTGGTTATGTTACACCTCGTATTCCGGAAAAACTTGTTATGTTCCGATTACTTCCAGCAATGACAATCAGGCCACAACTCCTAATACTCCTGCAGTAAGCGATAGCAACGGTGTTTATACTTTTCAAGTGGATACTAATATTCGTACCAGCCCTAGTTTGCAGGGAACTATTATCGGACGTTATGCCACTGGGCAGCATGTTTATTACAATGGCAAAGTTAATGCCGATGGTTATACTTGGCTTAAATATCTGAGTTCCTCCGGCAAAACTTGTTATGTGGCCATGGTTGCCGCTGACTATTCACCTCTTTTAGACAATAGCAGTAATAATAGTAATAAGACTCCACATGATATTCAGTCTACTGTTCAAAATGAATCCGGTGTTTATACTTTCCCCAAAACTACTAATATCTATACAGAAACTAATCTTAATAGTAAAGTTGTGGGTCATTATGCTGCTGGACAAAGGGTCTTTTACAATGGCAAAGTTAACGCAAATGGCACAAACTGGTTACGTTATCTCTCTTATTCAGGCACCACTTGCTATGTACCTTTGAATAATGAGCAAAAGCCAGCTGGTACATCTACTCCTGGTGCTGCTCCGATAGCTAATTATGGCACTTATACCTTTAAGGTTGCTACTAATATTCACTTAAAACCCAGTTTACAAGGCAAAATTGTTGGATCCTATAATGCTGGACAAAAAGTTTTTTATAATGGCAAAGTGGTTGGCGATGGCTATACTTGGTTATACTATCTTTCTTATAGCGGAACTACTTGTTATGTAGCAGTTATCGGCTAGAATTAAATTTCATTCAATATCTTAAAAAGGACTGGAAAAGTACTTTTCTAGTCCTTTTTTATTAGATTAGAAAAATCTTTAATTTAAGTGATTAAATAATAATCCTTGACAAATATCGCCCATCTGAATAGGCTTAAAGCTTAATCACTGGTATAATTAAATTAAAATATTAGAAATGGGGAATAATAATTGTCTGACTCTCAGATATTTATTAATCTAATTTGGATCATCATTATTTTTATTCTGGCATTTTTCTTTATCCTGGCAGAATTTGCTTTAGTTTCTACTAGACCAAGTCAAATTGAAGATGCTCTAGAACAAAAAGAAGGCAACACTAAAAAATTACAGCGTGCTCTTCACATGGTCAATAACCTTAATGAATATCTTTCAACCACACAAGTAGGAACAACCGTAACCAGTCTAATTCTTGGCTGGATTGGAGAAGATACTTTACAAGCTTTTTTCGACAGCGTTTTAAATATGACCTTAAAATCTTCCGCTTCTCTACATGCTATCGGTTCGGTTGTTGCTTTATTACTTTTAACTTACTTACAGGTAGTAATTACCGAAATCGTTCCGAAAAATATTGCCATTGATCTACCCATGAAAGTTCTGATGCTGACTGTAACCCCTTTGAAGGCTTTTCATACAATAGCTTATCCGTTTGTTTGGTTATTAAATGTCTCAGCAACTGGAATTGTTAAAATGTTAGGTATGAAACCAGCTGATTCTGAAAGTGAAGTTTTTACACAATCAGAAATTTTACGTCTCTCCCAAGCCTCAGTAACCAATGGTCAACTTGATAAAAATGATCTCCTTTATATGCAAAGAGCCTTTGATCTAAACGACAAAGTAGCTAAGGATATCATGATTGACCGTACACGATTATATGTCGTTGATATTACAGATACAGTAGACGATGTTGTCAAAGATTATCTGCAGCAAGGTTTTTCTCGTTTTCCAGTAGTAGCGGACAATGATAAAGACAAAATTTTGGGTTATGTCTATGTTTATGATTTAGTCCGTCAAAAACAAGTTAATGGAAAATTGCCAATCAGTCGTTTATTGCGTTCCATCGTAACTGTTCCTGAGACAATGCCTATTCATAGTATTCTTACACAAATGATTTCTAAACAAACTCCGATTGTAGTCGTGGTTGATGAATATGGCGGTACTAGTGGGATTGTTACAGATAAAGATATTTATGAAGAATTATTTGGCACTGTTAAAGATGAAGTCGATAACGTTTCTGAAGAATATATTATTAAAAATGAAGATGGATCCTATACGGTTAGTGGGAAAACGACCTTATATGACTTTGCTCGCTATTTTAAAACGGACATCGATGAATTTAAAGAAACAGACATTGTCACTTTAGCTGGTTATTTTATTGATAAATATCCCAATCTGCACCTGGGAAGTGTTTTACACCTAGAAAAATATACTCTAGAAGTAACTGATTTTGAACATTCTTATATAAATAAGTTTCGAGTCACAATTGATAAAAATGCTCCTAAAGCCAAAAATAAAACTCTTAAATCAGTTACGGAAAGTGAATAATAAATAAAAAAGATTCTCCAAATTAATTACTTCGGAGAATCTTTTTTATTTAGTCATCAGTGCAATCGACTACAAATTAATTTTGATAATCTTTACTATATGCATCTACAGTCTTAATAGCCGCAAAAACCTCTTCGGCAGTGATCTCCCCGGGCATACAATTCATGGTATCCCCTTCAGCGCAAGCTTGTTGAGCCACTTTCATTAAATCTTCATCACTCACGGAGTCCAGATTTAAATCTGCCAAAGTGGTAGGTAAGCCTAATTCTAAATCAAAGTTTAAGAATTTTTCAAAACGCTGACGATCACTACCATTTAAGATCAATTCTACCAAAGTTCCGTATGCTACTTTTTGACCATGAGATAATTTATGAATATCTCCATGAAGGGCAGTAAAACCATTATGAATCGCGTGTGCAGCTGCCAAGCCACCACTTTCAAAGCCTAAGCCGCTCAGTAAAGTATTAGCTTCTACGACCCTATTAAAAGCATCTGTAACAACTTTGGCCTTATTAGCCGCAATAGCTAATTTAGCATAAGCAAATAAATTATCTTCACAAGCTTGACCAATCGCTTTAGCAGCTAAAGCCTGCTTACCGTTCACCATGTTATCTGCCTTAGCTTGACGTACATCGGTGGCTTCTACATTAGTAGCCAATGCATCCGCAATACCAGAAATTAATAATTGAACCGGAGCTTGAGAAACTACTTGAGTATCTAATAAAACCAAGTCAGGATTTTTATTATAAAAACGATAATGGTCAAATTGACCCTCATCAGTATAAATTACTGAGAGACGTGAACAAGGTGCATCTGTTGAAGCCAAAGTAGGCGCAATAATTACATTAATTCCTAAGTTATCACTTATAGCTTTAGCGGAATCAATAGTTTTCCCTCCGCCTAAACCAATAATCATTTCGGAGTGTTCATCCGCAGCAATTTTAGACACGCGATTGATTTCTGTTTCTGAAGCCTCACCTTTAAAAGTAGCAACTGTTACTTGAAAACCGTTCTGCTCTAAATAATCAGTAAACCGATTCCCCACAATCTTTAAGACTGTTTCATCTGACAATAAAAGTACATTTTTACCATATTTGTCCAAATATTGCTTACTTTTAAATAATTCCCCTTCGCCCTGAATATAAGTGCTCGGACTTGTAAAAATTTTAGCCATGATAATCTCCTTTTATAAATAACCAATCAATTAATAAATAAAGCAACTTACTAGCTTCTAAAACTAGCACCACCTTCTATCGAAGAATTAGTTCAAAGTTAATAATCATTAACCCTGTTGTTTGATATTTTTAAACAAACTAAATTATTAATTGTGATTAATTTTACTATCCAAATAATAACCTAGGAAACCGATTTCGTGTCAATAAATAATTTAAAAAATATAAAAAAGCTCTGAAAATAATATCAGAGCTTTTTTATGAATTAAACTATTTAATTTTTTACAGAGAATGCATACCAAACCGTGCAAGACAGATTTTAACAGTTTCTAATGGCTGTCCTTACTTATTAGTGTGAACAATTTTTGTTTTCAATCCTGATTATTTACCGGCTTTAGAAATAGAAGGATTATAGTCATCATACTCATAATGACTAATATGACCATCTTGCATATACTTACGTAGTCTATCAATTTCTTCAGCATGATCAGGATCCAACAGTTGATGAAACTCACCGCGAATAGTATAATCATAGCCTGCATTATTTATATCTCGAGGCTTAACATCTTGTAAAAAATCAAAAACCCTTCCCCTAAAAATATGATTAAACTTCCACTGATCGTTAGCAAAGATAATACTGAATTTACCATTTGGAGCGCCGCGTAAGAATTTGACTTCACGTACATCCGCTTTTTGCCGCTGTTGCACTGTCAAAGAATCTTTTTCAAATTGATTAAAAAATAACAAAAAGATACTATTCCGAGTCGATATTAGTAAAAAATAATTCTTTTTATCCTTTCCAATTAAGCTTTCTACAATTTTATCGTTAATAGCCAATACAGATTCTTTGATTACTGACAGGACATCCTCATTAATTAAATTTTCGAGTAAATTATCAATAATCTGCACATTTCTCATATCATATTTATTCATATAAACACCATTATTTAATTAAAAACATCCATGCTAAGCCAACTAAGGCTACTAAAACTATACATGCAGCAAATATTTTCTCATTGTGAGACATCGCTGGTTTACCAGGTTCATATTGATGACGAGCATAAATAAAGAATGGTATCCCTATTGCATAAATAACAAAAGAAATTGCGGTATACTTGATTCCTGCAGAATAACCCATAAATAAAGTTCCTAAAATAGCCAGCCAGGCAACTATATATGAGCTATTTCTTGTTACTGATAGAGGTTCATCATGAATGTTAAAAGTTTTTTCATTCTTACTTATTTTTACTAAATACATCATTGATATTAAATACGGAGGTACAGTCATAGTCCCAACAATCGTGAGCATAGTATTAAAAGCATGTCCTGCAAAATGAGTAGAAATAATTATAATTTGCATAACAATAGTTGAAGCAATAACTGAAAACCATGGTACTTGTTTAGAATTCAATTTACCAAATGACTTAGGAAAAGTTCCATCAATTGCAGCAGCCCGCGGCATTTCTGATAACATAATTGTCCAAGTTAACCAACTAGACAATACTGCAAAAACAACACCAAAGGTAATAATTAAGCGTCCAATAGGCCCAATAACAATCTGCATTAAAGTAGCCGAAGATGGACTTGCCATTTTTGCAATTTGACCATAACTTCTTAAACCTAATGGAAGTAGTGAAGCCATAGCATATAATACCAAGCACAACAAGAATCCATATTTAGTAGCATTTCGAACATCTTTTTGACTACGAGCTTTATCTGATAAAACTACAGCTCCTTCAACACCACCAAAAACCCATAAGGTTGTCATCATAGTATTTTTAACTTGAACTGCTAAAGAGCCCATGTCTTTGTCACTTAGTGCAGGAATAGGTTGATTAGCAAAAATGTTCGAAGTAAACTTATTCCAATTGAACGCTACAATCATAGTTATAAGAAAACAGGCAGTAGAAGCCAGCATAACAACTGTTCCACTCATATCTACCCAACTGGCATCTTTAATTCCTCTTAAAATCAAAATACTCATGGACCAAAGAATAATAGTTCCTCCTATAAGCGAAGGAATGTTATTACCTCCAGTAAAGGTACCAGGCCAAAAGGCATTTAAAGTAGACATTAACAAAACAGAGTAGGTTACATTAGCAAAACATTCACAAATCCAATAGCCCCAACTAACAAAAAAACCTGTAAATTTTCCGAAACCATCTTCAGCATACTTGTATAAACCAGTGGTATATTCCGGTCTTACTTCAGACAATGTCATAAATGATCTCACAATAAACCACATAATAATACCAGTTAGAATCCAACCGATAAGTTGTCCTAACATCCCGGCATTAAAGGCCATATTTTGAGGTAAATCGTAAATCCCACCGCCTACCATGGCTGAAAGAACAAAGGCTATTAAACCTAAAACACCGACAGTATCCTTTTTATTCGCGGGATTATTACTATTATCTTTATTTGCGTCCATACCATTTAAACTTCCTTTCATTGAACAAAAGAATGTAGGCGCAAAAACTGCCTACACATCTTTTTCAGATCTTATTATTAATATTCAATATGGTTGGACTTAACAATTGATTCATAACCCATTTTTTCTAACCATTGAGGCAAAGTTAAATTCTCCATAATTTCCATATCTTTGTCTGGAGTTAGAATGGATCCCCCCGGAATAGAATCAACCGGCATAGAAATATATGGAGCAACAGTAATAGCATTACCGATTTGACCAGGCTTCATCATTGCATGAGCAAATCCGATCCATGAACCAGCAAAAGCTGTGTTTGCATCTTCACCACATTCAGCAATGGATTTTGCAATAGCCTTACGTCTAGTATCTAAGAATTCAATTAATTCGTCTTCATTTGGTGTTTCCCAAACGCCAGCGTCTTCAATAAACATACTGGAGTCTTTTGATGGATCCTTAGCAAAAGAAATAGCAATAGCTGACCATACACCGTAGCCTTGACCTGGTTTCATTTCAGAATCCTGTTTTGGTCTTTCGGCAGTTACACCCTTGTTAGCGCAAACAATAAAACTACCCGGAGCTGGATAATGTCTTCTATTATCGTTAGTACCAAAATATTCAACCAATGCATCCTGTAAAGGCTTAGCATCATATATTGGTAAACTGCTTCCATCCCATTGTTTAACAGTAAACAAAGGTTCTGCTTTATCAACCTCAGGGTTTTTTAATAAATCGTAGCCAAGAACATGACCTTGTGGTCCAGTAAAACTTGAAGCAGTGGTCATATTAATTTGACCAATATATGCGTTCTTGGTTTCTGCACGGTCATAAGAAACGATTCCATCAAGAACGTCGTCATCCGTTTTATCACGAACTCCAGCATCAACCTTCAAGCCAGTAATGTAACCGTTTCCAATATTTCCTGGCTCCATATATCCACGAGAATATCTTTCGTAATTGCTGATCGCAATCCGATCTATACCCTGCTTATTCAATTTAACGTCTAAATTTGACATAATACTATATTTCCTCCCAGTTGAAATATATGATGTAAATAAAGAAGCGCTTCTTATAATTTACGACCTTATGTTATCTCTCACAAAATATAAAGTCAATAGCAAATTAAATTTAAAGATATTAGTATATCAATAAAAATGCTATAAGGATATTGAAATAATTAAAATCTCATAAAATGAATATATAAAACAAATTACAAGATAAAAATCTCACAATATTAATTAATATTTAAAAATTATTTTGCCAAGATTAACATGACGTTCTTTAATTTAAAAATCTCAAGCGAAAACTATAATAAATAAGAATTATATTTTTAATCTAATTATTTTCCCTATTAAATTACAAATTACTTTTATGTTTTTTTTTTTAATAAAAAAAGCACTAGTAAACTGGGATTTTACTAGTGTCTTTTTGCTTGAAGGTTTGTATATGCATTAATTTTAATGCAGTATATTTAATATAACTAACATTACATCACATAATATTTCAACTGGGAGTATCTATATTATTTTAAAAATTTTGATGCATTCTTTTTTAAATCTTCAAGACTTACTTCTTGCGTATTTCCATCTACTTTATTTATCTTAATAACTTTTTCACTCACCTCCTCTTTGCCTAAAACAGCATAATATTTAGAATTAAGTCTTACTGCTGCTTTAATTTGTGATCCTAATTTAATACCAGAATAATCTTTATCAGCTTTTAAGCCCTGTAATCTTAAATCATGTAGTAATTCAAACGCTAACTGGTCGCCTTCCTCATCCGCATAGGCGAGATAAATATCCAAATTCGATGGATTGGAGAAATTAGGATTTTCTTGTTCCATTAAAAGAATTAATCTTTCTACTCCTAAACCGAAACCAATGCCCCCATCGTCAGGCCCTCCTAGTTGGGAGATCAAACCATCATACCGGCCACCAGCACATACCGTAGTATACTTACCATTAAAGGCCTTTGAATTAGACATAATTTCAAAAATAGTATGAGTATAATAATCTAAGCCACGAACCATTGAGGAATCTATTTCATATTCAATTCCTAATTTTGTTAACAGAGATTTAACCTCTTCAAAATACTTACTAGAATAATCATCTAAATAGTCAAGTATTGAGGGCGCATTTTGAACAATTTCTTGATCTTTTTCATCTTTACTATCTAAAACTCTTAAAGGATTCTTATATAAACGTTCTTTAGAATCTTCACTCAATTCATCAAAATGAGGCTCCAAATAAGCGATTAAGGCCTTCCGATATGCCTCACGGGACTGATCGTCACCCAATGAATTAATCACTAATTTAATATTATTAACACCATAATTCGTAAATAATTCTAAGGCCATGTCTATTACTTCTGCATCCACTTGTGGGCTTTCACTATTTAAAGCCTCAACACCTATTTGGTGAAATTGACGTAAACGACCAGATTGTGGGCGTTCATAACGAAACATAGGTCCCATATAGTACACTTTATACGGTTTTTGATATTCCGGACCAAATAATTTATTTTCAATGTATGCCCGAACTACTCCTGCAGTTCCTTCTGGGCGCAAAGTTATATGGCGACCACCCTTGTCCTTAAAATCATACATTTCCTTAGTAACAATATCAGAAGTATCGCCAACACTTCTAACAAACACATTATAATTTTCGAACATTGGCGTACGAATACCTTGGTATCCATATTTGGAGAATACGGAACGTGCCGTATTCTCTATTTTTTGCCATACGCCTATTTGATCAGGCAAAATATCTGCTGTTCCTTTGGGTCTTTGATACTCCATAAAATTACCTCCAAAACAAAAACTCCCAATACACATTTACGTGTATTGGGAGGACGATAATAATCGCGGTTCCACCTCTATTCGCATCAGCCTCACAACTGATACCTCACTGAGTTAGAAACTCAAATGATAACGGAACAATCCGTGCATCCCTACTTACTGCTCACAAATAGGACAGGTTCAGAATACATGCCAGTGATTGTGATTCATCATTACTACCGTTTTTTCACCAAAACCGCGGTCTCTACTATTTACGTTCTGATTACTAAAATCACTCGTTGCTTTAGATATCATGCTAGCACGAAATAAAATTAACGTCAATAAAAATTTAATTAATTTCTTACAGATAAGGTTGTGCCAAACCAATCAATGCGAGACTTCACAGTTTCTTTAATGGAAATCTTTTGACCAGTACTACTATCTGTTTTATTCATTCCATTTTGTAAAAAATTTCCATTATAGGGATAAGCATTTAAAATCTTTACTTTATGATTATAGTCAATAGAGATATTTTCCCATGAACTTTCTAACGGATGTGCAGAATTAAATTGGGTTGTACTCTGAACCTGACACCCTGTCACCCAATGATTCCCAGTTTAAATTGAACAAATTAGTATTGTTATCACTGTACCAAGAACCACTACTTTTTAAGTTGAAATCTCCAGTTTGAACTTCGGTTGAAGAAATATTCTGTGGTAATTGCAAATCTAGAAATGAGTTTCGGAGCTTAGACAATAAAGCCGTTGGGGGGTTGCTTAAACTTTTATCAGTAAACGCTATTTTTGCACTAAGCGTCACTACTCCATTCAATCCGATACTAAAAATCACTATAAATATTAAAACAAATCTAAAATATCGTAACCTTAATTTTCTCATGTGTATCCTCAGCCATTAAAAAAGCCAACAATAACATGATATTTCATAATAATTATTTTAGAGATTATTTTTGGAATATGATCTAGAAAGATTTGCTTTAATTAATGAGGTCTTATACTGAAGAAAAATGCGTTTGTCTTTGCTTAATGATCACGTTGGTTGATCCAGTCAATTGACTAAGTCGTTTATTGACTGCCACCTTAGTTTAATTCTCTTCGCTAAACCTAATCCATACTCTAAACACCGTTGATTATTGACCTACCAACTTAAGGGATAGCGTGGCGTCAACTTACCAGTTAAATAAACTGCTAAACTTTCGGCTATTAATAACCAAAAAGTAGGACCAAAAATCAGATTTAATTGTTGTAAGCCGTAATAAGCTATGATTCCTAATAACCACCAGGCAAAGTTCCAAACCACGGCTAAGCGCTGCTTAATTACAAAAACACTGACAAAGACAATGGCAAATAACGGGGTAAAAGCAGCTCCAATTGCGTATAAAAAATTTTCATAATATTGTAAGGAGATGCCAATGGCAATAAAAAATCCTACAATAGTAATTCCAATGGCGGCAGCATTCACGGGTACTTTAGCGTTTAAATTCTGAAGGTTTGTGGCGGCAGAATAAGCATCCATAAAAGTTGTCGTAACAGTGGAGAACACCACAATCAGTAAAGCAATTAAACCTAATTGCGATTGGGCGAGGGCCTTACTGATATCAGTTCGACCGGTCCAACGAGCGATACTTAAACCTACAACAAACATAGCCACACTACCCACAAAATACCCTAAGACGCTGCACCAACTAGTTTGAATTGGATGGCGGGTTTGTTTTGTATAATCACCAATGACCGGCAGCCAAGATAAAGCCATCGTGACATTTAATTCTACGGCATTGTTTAAACTTAAAGCTGATGGCTGAGGGGCATGGGTCGTAGGGGCTTTTTGCAACAAACTCACGACAAACACAATCATAGCCAGTGTTAGTAACAGCACTACCCAATTATTGATTTTAAACAGCCAATCATGCCGCAGCAGCAACCATAAAATAATTAATCCGGCCACAATGCCCGACATTAATAATTTTGATTGCCAATGAAAAAAAGATTGTGTTAATACATTCATGGCCAATTGGGCATTGGCAATCATTACCGCTGTCCACCCCAGTAACTGCAATACATTTAATAACGAAAACAACCGCACTCCTTGCTTTTCGAAAGTCAACTGCGTGACTTTAATTGCAGTACTTTGATAATGGGCGGAAATATAACCCGCCGGCAATAAAAAACCAAAACAGCCAATTACATGACCAATAATTATCGCCAAGATTCCCCGTCCAAAGCCTAACGGTGCCATTAAAGTACCAGTAACAATTTCGGCAATCGAAATGGCCGCTCCAAACCATAGCAAAAATAAATTTCGCAACCTCACTTCTTCCATGATGATCCTCCTTTAATCAAAAAAATCTTTCCCGTTAGAATTAACTAGGAAAGATCATCAAGAAAGTAAATATTTCTGACGGCTACACTTTCCTTCGCAAGTTCTAACTTCACAGGTTCAAAGGGATTGAAAAAATTCCATCTCAGCTTATAACAGCACCCCTAGTGTATTCGTTTTACCCATTGAGCATAGCAATTCTGCATGAAGAAGGCAAGCCCTTCTGATAAGCATAAAAAATCCCTAGCGCACTAGGGATTGCATTTGATTCAAAAAATTAAACAGCGGGCGTACCAAACCAAGCGATCCGTTCTTTGACAGTTTCTTTAATGGCTTCAGTTCCAGGAGCCAACAATTTCCGAGGATCATAGCCTTTAGCATCCACATCTTGATCATGACCAGCTTCAATATATTCTCTTGTAGCTTTTGCAAAGGACAATTGACATTCAGTATTCACATTAACTTTAGAAATTCCCATCGAGATAGCTTTGACAATCTGATCTTTAGGAATTCCTGAACCACCATGCAAAACTAAGGGTGTCTTGACTTCTGCCGCAATTTCTTGTAAACGATCAAAATTCAAACCTTTCCAGTTATCAGGATAAACCCCATGAATATTACCAATACCACAAGCTAAATAATCAACTCCAGTAGCGGCTAAAGTTTTAGCTTCTTCTACACTAGCTAATTCCCCAGCACCAGTAATACCATCTTCAGTTCCGCCAATAGAACCTACTTCTGCTTCAACAGACATGTTTTTGGCATGAGCCAATTTCACAATTTCTTTAGTCTTTTCCAAGTTTTCTGCAAAGGGTAAATCATGACCGTCAAACATTACCGAGTTATAACCAATTTCGATACATTCTTTGGCAGCTTCGTAATTACCATGATCTAAATGCATTACAACGGGAACAGTGATGTTCATAGCTTTAATAGTATCTTGAACCAAATGTAAGCACAGTTCATAGCCACCCATGTATTTCGCAGCACCCATTGAAGTCTGGATTAAAATAGGAGTGTTGGTTTCCTGAGCAGCCTCTAAAATTGCCCGTGTCCATTCCAAGTTATTGGTATTAAAAGCTCCAACAGCATATTTACCTGCACGAGCCTTGCTAAAAATTTCGTTGCCGTTTACTAACGCCATGTTTGTCCTCCTCATAATTAAAGAAACATTTTTTTACAAAATTATTTTACCGCAAATTGCTATATTTTAATAATATTTCAACCATAGGAAAACCGACTTTAGTAAATTTTTTCAATAAAATTTTAATTCAGATACTTAGCTGTCCAACTTAAAACCCGTTTTTGATAAAGGGCAGGATTCTTTTGATAAGAACGTGCATGTTTGGCACCCTTTACTAACCATAATTTTTTGGGTCCTGAGTCATTTTGATAATTGAGTTTAGCATTGCTGGTAGGGACGAAGGTATCTTTAGTACCATGAATAATAAATAACGGAATGCGATTATGCTTTAATGTTTGTGCCGTTTCACCGTCATATAAACTGTAATGGGCTAAAGCCTGAGTATATAAATTAGCGGTAGGAATGAGGGGAACGCTAGGTAAATTAAATAAACGTTTCAATTCATAGGTAAGTTCGCCGTTAATAGAAGCATAGCCACAGTCGGCAATTGCTGTTTTTACTTGCTTAGGAACTTTTAAACCTAAGTAATACATTACTGTTGAAGCACCCATGCTCACTCCAAAGAGTCCAATTTGCACATTAGATCCTTTACGTCGAATTAACTGCTGAATCCAATCTTGCAAATCTTGCCGATCCTGCCAACCAAAACCAATATACTTTCCTTGACTATGACCGTGGCTACGATTATCTGGAGCCAAAACATTATATCCAGCTTGGTGAAAAAAGCGAATATAATTGCCCAGAGTTAGGCTATTATCTCCAAATCCATGTACTACAACCATTGTTTTGGGCGTGGTCGTTGCTGCTGGATAGTAACGGGCTTTTAAATGCAATCCCCCTTGAGAGCTAGTTTGCCGCCAAGTACTTTGTTTTTGTTTTTGGGCCCATACCTCGGCACTATTGAGGGGCTGATCATTGCCTTTACTGCTAAAACCGGTCCGCGAAAAAGCAAAATTAAATAAGTAATAAGCACCCCCAAAATCTGCTAGAATTAAAATAATTACTACCACAACCAGCAATCTTTTAAAAAACTTTTTCATGCTTGTCTCCAATCTGCTTCAAAAGCTCTAAAGGCTGTTCAATAGTGGCAATTACGCCGGCAGCTTGCAGTTCTTGAAGGCTGCCAAAACCATAGAGTACACCAATAGTGGCCACATCATTGGCTCGTGCCCCCAAAACATCTGTATCCCGATCACCGATCATCACACAGGTTTTTGGATCCGTTATCTGCTCCTGTTTTAGAACTTGAGCAATTACATCTTTTTTTTGCATCTTTTCACTGAGATCAGCTCCATAAATCCCTTGAAAATATTTATCTAATTGCAGATGCTGGATAATTTTTTGGGCAAAGGGCTCTGGTTTAGCTGTAGTTATATAGCAACGATAACCTGCTTGTTGTAATTGCTGTAATAAAGTAACAATTTGGGGATATAACTGTAATTGTTGCCAGCCTGTAGTATCGTAAAAATCTTGGAAATCAACCAATAAAGCATGAGCTAACTGGCTTTGAGAATCAATATTACTATATTTTTGAAAACTTTCCATTAACGGTGGGCCAATAAATTTACGTAAAACCTCATCTAAAGGAATTGCCAAATTTTCTTTATGATAAGCATAGCGTAAGGCATTCATAATACCTTCCCCACTGTTAACTAAAGTTCCATCAAGATCAAATAAAATATTTTTCAACAATTTCTTTTCCTCTTCATAAAAATTTTACAATATAATAGTAGTGTTATACTAACTGCACATCGTTATATTCTTTCAATTGAGGTGTCCTATGAAAGCAACTGATGTCAATACAGGTCTCAATGATACACAAGTACAACAACAAATTAAAGCTGGTAATACTAATAAAATTTCTCAAAATTCAACATCAGTAACTAAGATTTTATCAAAAAATCTATTTACTTTGTTTAATTTTATCAATTTGTTTCTAGCTTTTATTATTTTTTCTACTGGCAGTTATGAAAACTTATTTTTCCTCGGTCCAGTCATTGCTAATTTTTTAATTGGATCTTATCAGGAGATTAAAGCCAAAAAAAGATTAGATCATCTTACTTTTTTAAATCGACAAAAAGTCCAAGTACTACGTAACGGACATATTCAACAAATTTATCAAGATGAATTAGTTTTGCATGACTTGATAGAAATTCACAGAGGTGACCAAATTCCAGCTGATGGTATCATCCGTCAAAGTACCCAAATTGAAGTAGATGAAGCTAATCTGACCGGGGAATCAAATTCTGTCAGCAAAAAAATTTCAGATCCCGTTCTTTCCGGAAGTTTAGTGCTCAGTGGTCAGGCTCTTGTTGAATTAACAGCTGTCGGTGCCCAGAGTTTTGCTAATAAATTGGCGCACAATGCGCGTCAACAAAAGCATGATGTTTCCCAATTGATGGCTATTATTAATCGTATTATTCGTATTTTAACGTATATTATAATTCCTCTAGGTTTAATTTTATTTCTAGTAACCTTTTACAAGCATCATAATCTCAATCAAGCCATTTTAGGTACTTCAGCCTCTATCATCGGAATGGTTCCTCAAGGATTAGTTCTACTGACTTCGGTTGCTTTAGCCGTCGGTGCAATGCATTTAACACGTAAAAATGTGCTTGTTAAATCACTAACGGCTCTCGAAGCTCTTGCACGTGTGGATACACTCTGTTTAGATAAGACTGGTACCATTACTACCGGCAATCTGCAACTAGCACAAATAACCCCTTTACAACTAGATCAAGCAGCTCTTTTAAAAATTTGCCAAGAAATTATGCTGGCAACTAAAGAACATAATGAAACTGCCGAAGCCCTGCTGCAAGCGTCTCCATATTCAGAAAAGCTTCCCGAAATTGCCAGCGTAGTTGCTTTTTCTTCCTCTCGTAAATGGGCAGCAGTAAATTGGCAAGCAGGTTCTCATTATGCGT
Source organism: Bombilactobacillus mellis (assembly GCA_013346905.1). GTDB lineage: Bacteria > Bacillota > Bacilli > Lactobacillales > Lactobacillaceae > Bombilactobacillus > Bombilactobacillus mellis_A. The sequence goes on along the minus strand of JAAEDX010000001.1, from coordinate 215,920 downwards.
TAGGTGCGCCTTCATTTTTATTAAAAGATCAGCAGCAAATCGCTACCGCTCAACAATATGCACAACAAGGATATCGAGTGTTGGCACTAGTTAAATCTGCTCAAATTATTACTGATACCGTTATTCAACCGCAGCTTTTAGGATATATTTTAATTAATGATGAAATTCGGACAACCGCAGCGGATACTTTTGAATATTTGCGCCAGCAAGGTATTCAAATCAAAGTTATTTCCGGAGATGATCCTGCTACTGTCCAAAATATCGCACAAAAAATTCACCTGCCTAATGGTCAGGCAGCTCTTGACATGTCAACAATTGGTGCTCATCCTGATTGGAATCAATTAGTACAAAATTATACTGTTTTCGGTCGTACTTTACCAGAGCAAAAACAGAAATTAATTCAAGCATTACAAAAAAACGGCCATAAAGTAGCCATGACAGGTGATGGTGTTAACGATGTCTTGGCCATGCGCCAATCCGATTGTGGGATTGCTATTGCCGGCAATAGTGATGCTGCTGAAAATGCCGCGGATTTTGTTTTATTAAATAAAAACTTTGATTCTTTAATCTATGTTTTAAATGAGGGCCGCCGAGTAATTAATAATATTGAAAGAGTAGCCGCTCTTTATCTCATTAAAACAATGTATTCAGTTTTACTGACTATTTTATTTATCTTCGTACACACCGGCTATCCGTTTTATCCGGCTCAGATGACACCTATTAATGCCTTAACTGTAGGCATTCCGACCTTCTTCCTAGCTTTAAGACCCGATTTTTCTCCGCCAGCTGGTCGGTTTTTCCGAAATGTTATGCAGGTCGCCTTGCCTGCGGCAATTGATATTACACTAGTAGTTATGGCTATTGCCCTTTATGGACATTGGCAAAAACTGCCCTTCAGTCAAACTTCCACGCTGGCAGTTTTAGCTATTAGCTTAATCGGATTTGCCGCTTTGTGGGTAATTGCACGGCCGATTAATCGGGGAACCTTAACTATTTTTCTGCTTTTATTTGTTTTAAATATTTTCGTATTCACCATTTGGGGCTGGCCCTTTAAATTACTCAACTTAGTTACTAGTCCGATTAGATGGGATAGTTTAATCATTTTAGTATTATTTTATCCTCTGTATTTAATTTCCCGCGAAATCATCGTACGTTATTTTCTCAAAAATAAAAAACAGTGAGGAACAACTATTCCTCACTGTTTTATCATTTCTAGACCTATTGTCACTAAAACAGTTACTCTCCGTCGTAAGGACCTTTTCCCAGATAGGCATTGACCATCCAAATGTTTTTATCAGTATCTGTCTTGAAACCATTGAGCATATCTTGGGTAGGTAAATCTTTTTCTTCATCACATATTTCAATACCTTTTTGATATTGATCACGTAAATAACGAAATTGATCAACCAAACGCTGCATTAATTGGGCCAGAGTAAACTGACCGAAATCAATGGTTTCATCTGGTAAGCCTGTATGCTCTATAAATTCATGTGTTGTAGCATAAGGCGCACCACCTAAAGCAATTAACCGTTCTGCAACTTGATCCAGTTGATCCGAAACTTGATCCATATACTCATCCATCAACGGATGTAAGCGAAAGAATTCCGGACCGCGCATATACCAGTGGATTTGGTGCATATTAGTATGCAGTTGATTTAAATCGGCAATTAACTGATTTAATTGTTCCCGTGTTTTGGGAAAATCATATTTAGAATTCAAACTAGCCCCTCCTTTAATTATCCAACTCCATTGTAAGCCTTGCTTCATAAAAAGCAATTCAGACAACTTCAGTTCTATTAAGAAAGCCGGAATTATCCTTTATTCATTAAAGTAGGGTCGTTTTCCAATTAGTATCTTGTCCGGTACCATAAAGTTCCGAAAGATCTTTATGTGTAAAAACCTGATACATTTCCCAAAAATCGTCGGCCAAATGATAATGAAATAAATCTTGCGGGTTAATCCAGAAGACAGCTCCTTCTGCAGAAGAACTTATTTGACCATGAAATTGTTGCGCTTTATATAATAAAATCAAATAACCCTCATCATTTGCGGTTGTAAAATCCATTAACCCACATAGTTGGGGATTTTGAATTATTAAACCTGTTTCTTCACGCATTTCTCGAATCATCGCTGCCTGCATGGACTCATTTTTTTCAACATGACCACCCGGAAAGGTGATTCCCGACCAGGTAGATTTTTGGCGATTTTCGACTAGAATTTTCCCTTGGCTATTAGTCAGCATACACATATTAGTCAAAGTAATTAAACGTGCTCGGCTCATTCTTAGCTCCTCTAAATTTAATTACCTCCATTAAAACTATTAATTACTGAGGCGTCAAGGGACTGAATAATTTTAACCGCTAATTGCACAGCATTTTGAAAATCATCTAAGCAAGCCCAATTAAAAGCTGTATGCTCATAACGAACGGGAATACCAATAACAATAGTCGGAGCACCGCGATAATATAAAATCGGAGCGCCATTAACACCACCACCGGTGCGAACAGAACGCGTATGAGGAATACCATTCTTCGTAGCAATGCCATCAGCATATTGCTCAAATAAAGGATTAGCAATAAAAGAAGTATCCATGTCTCGTAACATTGGCCCACGTTTTAGACCTGTTTGCGCCAGCCAACTAGGGCTAAAAGTATCATCACAAGGACAGCCTTCAAAAACAATAGCTAAATCCGGATCAATATTGCGTACAGTAACCTGAGCTCCGCGAGTTCCCACTTCTTCTTGTGTGGAAAGGGCAACTGATAAATCCACATTCAGATCTTGACCCTGCAAATTATCTAAAACATCTACTAAAGCCGCAGCTCCGACGCGATTATCAAAATCTTTGCCAAAAAACATTCTTGTATTTGCGAAATATTCGCAATCTGCATCTACCACAATGGGACAGCCAGTATCAATTTGAAAATCATTAATGGTTTCTTCACGGCTGGTAGAGCCCACATCAATAGATAAATCTTCAATTTTAGGTACGGCATTTTTCTCCGCATCAGACATAAAATGCGGTGGTTTAGTTGCAACGACTCCTGTTATATATTGTCCTGCCCGATTTCGCACCCGTACACGCATTGCCGGAATATTAGTTGGTGCCCAGCCTCCTAACGGGACAAACTTTAAAAGACCATTTGGCCTAACTGCTTGGGTAATAAAACCAACCGAGTCAGCATGGGCATCCATTTGGACAACCGGTCTATGTCCATTATTTTCACGTCTTTGGACATAACTATTAAACATTCCATCTATTTTTGTAGTCCCATAAGGTGCCATTTTCTTTTGAAAAAAGCGGGCTACCTCCATTTCAAATCCGGAAGCACCATTTAGATTAGAAAAATCCTTTACTAATTGAATCTCTTCTGCTGCCTGCATTACCAATCTTTTCCTCCTATTATTTAGTTAAATAAGCTTTCTTATAGGTATAGTGACCATTCACATGGTTATATAAGACACCCTTTAATTTCGGGTTGACTAAATCTACATTATTCATGCGATATAATGGGGTTACTGCTTGATCTTTCAAGAGAACCTTTTCTGCCTTAATCATATCTTGCCAACGGGCTTTATTATTGTCAGCATCTTTATCGTTGGAATCGGCAATTGCTTGGTCATATTCCTCATTAGACCAGCCTGTATGATTTTGGGGACTTTTAGTAGTAAACATTTGTAAAAAGGTATACGGGTCAGCAAAATCGCCCGACCAGCCTTGAAATACCATATCATAATCGCCCTTAGACACCGCTGCAATTCGGTTATTGGCCGGAACTGCCTTCATCGTAATCTTAACTTTGGGTAAATTAGACTGTACTTGTCCTTGAATAAATTCTGCTACCTGCTTTGAAGTATCTGCATCTGTTGTTAACAGCGTAATATTTAAATTCTTTTGCCCGGTTTGTTTTAAGCCCTTCTTGAACAACTTACATGCTAATTTAGGGTTGTACTCAGACGTATTCTTGACATAGGACTCTTGATAAAAATCTTTACCATTAACAGGACTCTTGGCTAAATGCTGGGATACAAAGCCTGTAGCCGGAGTGGAACCATTAGCCAAGATATTCTTTGCAATTTGTTTACGATTGATAGATAAAGAAATAGCAGTACGAATATTCTTATTTTCTAAGCCGTTATTCTTTTTTAAATTGCTTTGTAAATATTGAGTAGCAGCTAAAGGACGCCGAACTATATCTTTATCGCCAGCCATTTGTTTAGCTTGTTCACCCACTAGCGTGATTTGATCTAATTTATTAGTCTGGTATAAGTTATAAGCAGTTGAAGGCTCCTTAACAACTGAATAATTAATCTGTGACAGTTTGACGTGCTTTTTATCCCAGTAATAAGGATTAGGCTTTAACTTCCAGCTACTATTACTACCGTTCCAGCCAGTATGAATAAAAGGCCCGTTATAAACTGCTTTTTTAGAAGAAGTTCCATAACTTTTACCATATTTTTCCACTACTTTCTTATTCAGTGGAAATAAAGTCTCCCGCGCCAAAATCATTTTAAAGTAAGGCTGCGGTTTATTTAGTTGTACCTTGAGCCGATATTTGCCAATTGCTTGAACTCCTAATTGGTCGACAGGCTTCTTACCAGCTGAAATTTCTGCAGCATTTTTGATATTACTTAATAAATAGATATATTCACTAGCTGTATTCGGATCAACTGCTCTTCTCCAAGAATACACAAAATCCTGCGCTGTTAAAGCATCGCCGTTACTCCAACGGGCATTTTTTCTAATGTCAATCAGATAAGTTTTTTTATCTTTAGAAATTACAGTTTTAGTCGCCAAAGCTGGCAGGGGCTTACCTTTGGCATTATATTGATATAAACCCTCATCGACATTATCTAACTGAGTAAAAGTATTAGCGTCGGTAACCTTAGAAACATCTAAACTAGATATATCAGAATTAGAATATAAATTAATTTCTTGTTTTTTGTTTGCGGCTTCAACAGTAGTTGCCATACTAAAACTACATAATAATAAAAACAGTTTCATAAAAATATTTAAGCCGTGAGGTTTTAAATATTCTTTCATTTTTTTCTCCTTTGATTAATAAACATTAATATATGATTAAAATCATACTAGCTCCCACTTTAGAAATCAAGTTCAGAAAGTCCAAGAGCGTGGATACTTTACCACGCTTTGGCTATTTTTACTATTAAATTAGATTTCCTTCGACTTGAAGGTCCCCTTTGTAATTTTATTTATAAATATATTTTTTCTAAAATTTACAATAATAATGGTTTTACCGGATGGCTATCATCCGCAATAACTAGACCCATATCCGTTTCCGCTAAAGCTTTAGTAGTTGTGCGCATATTAGCCTGCTCAATAACGGTAAAATGATAAGACAATTGCACTGCTAAGGTCATGATAGGAACACGATAGGTACTGGAAAGGCGGCCGTTAATAAACAGATGATATTGGTGATAACGTTGCATGACTTGTTTGATAAGAGGTAAATTCTCCGAGCGGCGTACTTGAGCTACTGTGAGCGCTAAGGCTACCCGCTCTTGAAAATTACCTAAAAATTTGCGTCTTTCATCTGGCTTCAGTTGAGGTTTACCAAAAACATTTTGTTTTAAATATTCTTCTATATCTGTCATTAATAGCACCTGCCTTTTTAATTATTTTTTAAATCTAAAATTGTTTTCACAATCCGATAATTAGCTAAACCAATACTTTTGGCATTTTCTAAATCATAAGTATGGGTTGCACTTTGGCCATGTTGCCAGTAATGATACAAGGGCCGGGGTTGAACGTAAAACCGCCGCGCTATGGCAGCATATTGGACATTAAATACTTGATCTTCCATCAATGACAAATCATCAGCAAATTGTAAATGATGTGCTCTAATAAGATCCAAACGATAAACTTTATTCCAAGTATAACCCATCACTTGACCCGAAATTTTAGTAATATGACGAATAACTTGGTTACGATTCACTAAACCTTTTAAATGTTTACCTCTAATTTTGGTAGTTTTTCGTTTAGACTCTCGAAAGTAACCACAAATCGCCAAATCTACTTGATATTTACTAAAAGCTTGTAAAAAATAATTGGTATATTGCGGCTCTAGCCAATCATCTCCATCCAAAAAAGTAATTAAATCCCCTTGAGCTTCTTGAATACCCCGATTACGGGCAGCCGAAATTCCTAAATTGGCGGGCTGTGTCACCATTCGAAAATTAGAATATTTTTTAATAAAAGCTTCTGCAATTGTGGCAGTTTGATCAGTAGAGGCATCATTAATCATTATAACTTCAAAATTAGGATTAACTTGTGTGGTAATTGTTTCTAAACAACGCCTTAATAACAGCTCTTCATTATAGAGAGGCATTATAATAGATAAAGACAACATAATATCACCTGAACATTTTTCTTATCAATAACCTTACCCTAGATATCTTTTTATGTAAAACAATTATCAATGCCCATCATTTTAAGGAGGCTTTAGCAAATGCAACGGATTTTTAATTTTTCACAGACTTATAATTTTCGTGAACTAGGCGGCTATCCTACTCAAGACCAGCGCCAAATTCGCAGCCATAAAATTCTGCGTGCAGCTTATTTAACACAATTAACAACTTCTGAACTGCAGCAACTGCGCAATTATGGATTACGATATATTATTGATCTGCGTTCTGATTACGAGCGGCAACAATGGCCGGATCCCACAGCAGATTTTTTAACAGCTATTCATTTACCACTGTATGCACAAAATATTGATGATCATCTTTATCAAGCTCTTCCTGCGCAAGATAAATATGATAACCTGCCTGGAATTTATCAACAAGTAGTTTTGGATCCAACAGCTCAAAAAGTCTTTTACCAATTTTTTCAGATTTTATTGCGTAATGATCAACCCCACCAGGCCGTAGTCTTTCATTGTTCAGCTGGTAAAGATCGCACTGGTATTATGGCCATTTTGTTTTTACTACTTATGCATGTTCCACAAAAATATATTACCCAGGATTATTTGCTTTCCAATTTGATGTATCAAAACAAAATCGATCTCTCTTCTTTAAATAATCCGAACAATCAAACGATTAAGAAAATGAATTTTACACAAGCTGATCAGGCCGCATTTACAGCCATAAACAAAGCAATTTTGGCAACTTATCACACTTGGAATAACTTTCAAGAACAAATATTAGGCCTATCGCCTGCTGATTATCAAAAATTACGCGAAATTTATACACAAAATCAGACATCTTCCCAATAGCCCTTTTTAAATAAAACATCGAAAATAATAAATTGCGAGAACTTATATATCATAATGATAATTATTGGTCTGACTACTAAGTTGATAAATGACACACTGAGCGCCAGCTGCTTTGTCAGTTGCCAGTGTAATAAGCGGTGAATTTTGGAAATAATAACGTTCCGTCAACACCGCCTCGCCATCATTTAAAAAAATCTCTACCGAACTTGTATCTAGAAAAATTTGCAGCTTTAGCTCAGGACAACTGGATAAGGCAGCTATTCGTACACCCGGTCGATTAAAATTATACAAAAGAAATTGGTGACGAGTTTGATTGTATTGCAAAGTTAGATGATTGGGTGTCGGTGGATCACTCATTTTAATATTCAAATTCAGATCATTTAATTGTGTGAGATCAATTTTTAAGCTAATTTCTAATTGTGAGTACCCTTGAATCAAAGTTACAGTCTGCTTGGTTGGCCAAGACTTATTGACTAAAACTTGCTGGCGAAGAGTTTTTGTTTCGACAATGGGCTGTTGATACAAATGTTCATTTTTATACACTAGTTCTCGAGGCAACGTCAAGGCCCCCGCCCAGCCGTCGGCTTGTTCCAGCATTTCATTATCCCACATATTTAACCAGCCAATCATAATTCTGCGTCCATCAGGTGTTAACATGGTTTGGGCCGCATAAAAGTCATGACCTTGATCCAATTCCTGAAATGAACCGTGCACTAATGCAGGTTGTTGATAATCTAGACGTCCTACAAAATAGCCAGTCTGATATAAGTTCAAATAACGTTGCGCTTGAGCTTGAATTCCCTGCGGTGAAATTAGTAAAATATCTTGTCCATTGAGGCGAAACAAATCTGGACACTCCCACATATAGCCTTCAGTTGCAGCAGTTTGGGCTTGAGCTAAGATACCTAAATAATGCCAATGTTTCAGATCCGCTGTCTGATAAAATAAAAGCTGACCTAAACCGGTTGGACTTTGGCCACCGATAACTGCATAGTAAAGGCCATCATATTCCCAAACTTTCGGATCACGAAAATTCTCCGTATTATCCAGTGGTGGCTGAGCAATTACCGGATTATTAAGATATTTAGTAAAATGCAGTCCATCATAGCTGACAGACAAATTTTGATTCTGCCAATATTCGTTAACATTTGAACGATTATAATAATTATTGCCTGTATAAAGCAGATACAAGCCTTGGTCCTTTATCATAGCACTCCCGGAAAAACAGCCACCATGATCAGTCCAGTTATCCGGCTTGATAGCAATGGGTAAAGTTTGCCAGTGCAATAAATCCCGACTGCGGGCATGTCCCCAAGACATGGGTCCCCAAGTGGCTGCATAAGGATGATACTGATAAAAAATGTGATAATAACCTTGAAAATAGCATAGACCATTAGGATCATTAATCCAGCCGGCAGGCGCCATTAGGTGATAACCGAGGCGATAGCGGTGATTAGTTACTTGAATAGGAGCGATTGTCATTTTAATGCCTCGCTTTTTATTCCCAAAAATGAATTTTAAACTTAAAATTTTTCTATACACTTCACATTTAAGAATAAAGAGGACGGTTAAAAATTTCAAGAAATGTATAATGTTCTTTACACTACCATAAAGATACTAGAAAACCTTTCTTAAACCATAATATTTGCCCCAACTACTGAGCCTGATAGCGCTGAACACCATCTAAATAGGTAGCTTGCAAGTTCATTTGTGTATCTAAAACAATAAAATCTGCGGCTCGACCAGGGAAAATAGCTCCTGCCCAATTCATCAAACCACTACTTTTAGCAGGAGTAGCAGTCGCCATCTTAATAGCTTGTGCCGGTGTTGCAATGTTCCAATCAACTAAGTTTTTAACTGCAATATTCAACTGCAAAACACTACCGGCCAAATTATGCGTGGAATCTTTTAAGCGCGCAGCTCCATTTTTCATAATTACAGGCAATTCCCCCAACATATATTCACCTGCCGGCATTAAACCCGCGGACATACAATCGGTAACTAAAACGACGTGTTCCAGGGTTTTGATTTGAATTAGAATCTGGGCAGCATTGGGGTGGACATGATAACCATCGCAGATTAACTCCGCATTAATGCCTTCCAAACTCATGGCTGCTCCTACCATCCCCAAAGCCCGATGATTTAGCGGACTCATCGCATTATAAGTATGCGTAAACGTAGTTGCGCCCGCTTGTACGCAGGCTTGAGCCTGTTCAAATGTTGCTGAACTATGACCTAAACATACTGTGACGCCACTTTGTCTGGCTGCCATTGTAAATTCCACTGCACCCTTTCTTTCGGGAGCAATCGTTATTTGCTTAAGTAGGCCTTGAGCCGCCTGCTGCCACTTTTGCAAAAGATGAAAATCAGGATCTTTAAAGTACTTCGAATTTTGGGCTCCTTTATGTTCTGAAGTTAAAAAGGGCCCTTCAAAATTGATCCCGGCTACTTTGGCTCCAGTAAATTTAGTTATATTTTGAGCAATGGTTTGACAGATATTTTGTAATTGCAGCTCTGAACCTGTAACTGTTGTAGGCAACCATGAGGTTACTCCACATTGTAATAAACCTTCCGAGATTATATTCAGACCTTCTGCATCATTGTCCATAACATCATGGCCCAAAAGTCCATGGATATGGGTATCAATCAGGCCTGGTGCAATCCAACTATGACTATAATCTAAAATTTCACCTACAGGTTTTTCAGATTCGGTCAAATAACGTCCAAACTTCCCAGCATCAGTTATTTCTAAATAACCGCCATTTTTGGTCGTATTAGGTAAAAAGAATTTTGCTGCCTGCACATATTTCATCCTCACGCCTCCACAATTAGCATAATCTCATTAATTGTACAAACTTTACTGACAAATAACAATCTGGGCCTATAAAAAAAGCTGTGGTCCGATGATCGCAGCTTTTTTATATCAAAATCAAACCATAAATTAGTGCTGTTAATCAACAATAACTATGCGTTTGCTTGTTCTTGAGCAGCATAAATGCGTAATTTACTTTGAATAATCTTCTCACATAAATCTGCATAATTAATGCCAACAACAGCGGCTTCTCGCGGAATCAAAGAACGAGGCGTCATACCAGGTAAAGAATTAGCTTCCATTACATAGGCTTTACCATCCGCAACCAAGAAATCAATCCGGCCATAATTTTGCATACCTAAAGCTTGAAAAGTTTGTTTCGTTAACCGTTGCATTTGTTCTTGCACATCATCATCAATTTCAGGCGGGGTAATGAATTGAGTAACACTATTATCTTGGAATTTGTGTTCAAAATCATACCATCCATTGGTTACCACAATTTCTACTGGTGGCAACACCTGATCATCAATAATAGCTACCGAAAATTCCCGGCCCTGAATATATTTTTCAATCAACACTTCTTGATCAAACCGCAAAGCATCTGTCAAAGCAGCAGACAAATCTTGAGCTTGCTTAACAATATGTGTGCCCACACTAGAACCACCATTGCAAGGTTTAACAACTACCGGAAAGCCAAAGGGAATAGCTGAAGGATCGATATCAGCTTGATTGGCCACAATATATTCAGCAGTAGGAATTTGATTTTGTTGAAAAATCTCCTTGGAAAACTTTTTATTCATTGCTAAACCAGAAGCCAAGGTATCGCTACCTGTATAACGAATTTCAAACAAGTCCAATACGGCCTGCACTTTTCCGTTCTCACCATCTTCACCATGAAGACCCAGATAAACCATATCTGCTGCTTGACAAATTTTTAAAACATTAGGTCCAAACAAGGCCTTACTCTTACCGGGACGCAAAGCATTAATTTTATCATCTGTCAGTACTTCGTCACTAATTTTACTAGGATCATCAGGTTCAGGCTCCGTTGTAAATAATCGATCCACTGTCATGTTCTGAAGATCTTTGCCCAAAAACAAATCTACTAAAGCTACTTGATATCCCTTAGAACGCAGAGCATTAGTAATCTTGACCCCAGAAGATAAAGAAACGTTCCGTTCGGTGCTGCGGCCACCAGCTAAAACTACAATTTTCATAGATTTTCTCCTTATTAAAATCCAATTTATCTGTATTTCTAGAACCCTAAGTGTAACATAAAAAACAGGCAATAGTCAGCCCCTTTTAATAAAGCGTTATCATTATTTTAAAAATAAGGCTTGAACACTATTTGTTGTTTGAATTTTATTGAACACCCTTTTTCCCAATTTCCAGGGAAAGATTCGCAACTTCTTGGAGCTTTTTTGCCGCTGCTGTTATAATAAAATTATGATTGGAATATAAAGGAGTTTATCAATGAAAAAATTATTCAGTCTCTTTTTGTCGCTGTTCGTTTTATGTACTGGTATTTTCGCATTAGCACAAAATGTTCAAGCTGATAATTGGGATACCCCCGTTATGACATTGGGTTCCTCCTTAACTTCTGAACAACGGCAGGGCACTATCGATGTTTTATCCGCTAAAATTCATAATAATAATTCGCAGCAATTAACAATCACTGGTGATACTCTAGTTAAATATTTAAACCCCGCCGGAAATAATTTTACAAGCAACTCGGGAGTTTGGTCCTCAGCTTTAATTGAAAAAACCAGGCGTGGTTCCGGTATTAATGTAGAAATTGTTTCTTATAATGGTAAGGATAATATCACTACTATCACTGCCAATCAATATCGTAATGCGGCTTTAACTGCGGGCATTACAGATGCTAATATTTACGTTACTTCGGCGATTCCGATTGATGGTTCTGGAGCTTTGGCCGGCGTGTATGCTGCTTTTAATCAAAACGGTAACACCCTCAATCAAAGTCAGGTTAATGCTGCCCAAAATGAAATGGGGACTCTCAGTAAAATTACGCAACAAAATGAGGGCAAAAAAAATTACAGTGATGCGCAATTAAATAACGCGGTTGCCCAGGCTAAAAGCGATATGGCAAAAATAGGACCTCATATTACAATTAACCAGATTACTAACATTGTTAATAACACTATTAAAGATAACAATTTACAAAATGTTTTATCAGATAACCAGAAGCAACAAATTATTAATCTCTTAGTTAACGTACGTGATTCTGGTGCCTTAACCCATGGTGATTTTAAAGATCAAGCTAATAAATTAAGTGATACCATAAAAGATAAAGCCCAGGGTATAATTAATAAAGTTAATACTCCCCAAAATCAAAACTTATTGCAGCAAATTTGGAATGGTATCGTTAATTTCTTCTATAATCTATTTCATTAACAACTACTATAATTTTTAAAAATAGTTGGTGCTGATTTATTGTTATAAAATCTATCAGGCAGAAAGAACTATGTTCTTTCTGCCTGATTATTTATATAAGCTAAAGTTTATAAAATACTTTTTACAAAAACTTGATGCGACCTCAATAATTTAGCGCTGGATAATGGCCGTTTTGGCATTATCATAGTGTGATAAGTAAGGAGCTCTTTCACCAATTTCTTGTACATATTTTTCATAGTCCTGAATCCCAGCCAGTTCATCCGGTTCAATTGCCGGTTTTAAAAAAGTCTGTACTATATAAAAGCGGCCGTAATTATCAGGTACTATCCCCATCCCCACTTGAGTAAAATATGGATTCAGCATACTCTTACGATGGCCTAAATTAGGATTCCCCGGATCATCATAGAATTCCGCAATGGCATTAAGAGCGCTCTTCTTATTATTATAAAGGTTAAAGGCTGTTTCAATATTCTCGGCAGCATATCCTTGCGGATGACTTTCCAACCACCAGCCATTGTGGCTTAAATAGCTTTGCTGTTTTAAAGCTTGCGCCCGCTGCTGTGAAAAATTATTTAACTGTTCATTGGCCATTAAGGGCTGCAAGTTATTTTGTATACGCAGACGGTTTAATTCTACCAGCATCTCGCTAACAACTGATCCTTGTGGCGGAATGGTCGTTAATAACTGACCAGTTCGCATATCAAAATTGGCTTGACTCTGGTCAGCTCGCAGCCATTCTGAAGTAGAAACTTGATACATTAATTGTTGATGCAAATTATCAGAGTCGCCATTAAAATAGCGCAGCCCATTAACTTGCCAATCGGTATTATTCAGCAAAAACCGATCAGCAATCCGCTCGCCTTTACTATTATAAAGATAAGCATAAGGCTTTTGGGATACTGTAGCCACAGGATAATTATAAGTAGCAGCTTCACTTGAAGAATTCTCTATCCCCAAACTAAGAACAATAAAAAATATCCAAGTCAATCCTATCAGCCCTTTTTTAAAGCGCATAAGACTTCCCTCCCTTTTCTTAATTTTACCATGACCGAACCACGATCAAACAAAATTAATCAATAGACTGTAACAAAATATTAGATTACATTTGGTCCATGGTTTGATTAAGAAGGTGATCAACAAAATTATTATTTTTATTGTTGCTATGACCCTTAGTCCAAGAAAATTGCAGCTTACTAAATAATTGTAGTTGTTGTTCCAGCTGCTGCCATAAATCACGATTTGCTACCGGTCGACCGTCAGATTTCTTCCAACCGTGCTGCCGCCAAGTTGTTAGCCATCCTTGGGTTAGTGGATTAAGCACATATTGAGAATCGGCTACTAATAAAATTTTTTGAGAATTATAATGTAAACTGGTTAACTTCTGTAAACCGCGCAAAACGGCCGTTAATTCCATTTGATTATTAGTGGCCCCATATTGACCGGCGCTAGCTTGATATGAACGTTGAGCCGTTTTAATTAAATAAGCCCAGGCCGCTTTATCATCAGCTTGAACGTGCCCTCCAGCATGAGTTCCTGTATTTCGAGTTCCGCCATCGGTATATAGCCAAATATCAGGGTGCTGGTGACAAACAGGCTTTTCTTGTAAAAAAGCTTGTGCCTGTTGGAGATTATCAAATTTTTTAAAAACTTCTCCCTTGAAGCCCTTAACTTGCTTTTCAGTCTGGGCCCAAGTGACGTAAATACCGGGATGGCGACCTTTCTTTACTGCATAATACTTTTCCATTTTTTCTCCTTAAGCTAGAATTAAATCTTAAATAACTGTATGATAACTTAGTAAACCAGATCAATTCAAGGAGACCAAGAACATGGGATTAGGGAATCAAAGAAAATTTCGGCGGCAACATTCTGCCTATATACCTACTTGCCAACTACCGAAAAATCTTTCTGTTTCTTCCAGTCAAGAACAAATCCCTACATTTTATGTTCATGGCTTTCGCGGCGGTGATTATACAACCCAACAAATGGTTAGTTCGGCCCAAGAATTTACCCAAGTACCAGTTTTTTTACGAGCGACAGTTGATTGGAGCAGTAAAATTCACTATTCCGGCTATTGGAGTACTGCTCGATTTCCTATCGTACAATTGGTGTTTAAAGATTGCTGGATCCCTTCGATGATTATCGAACGTTGGTTTAATCAAATTTTAAATGATCTTTATCAACGTTATCATTTTAAATCTTATAATGCCATTGGTCATTCTTTAGGAGCAGTGGCATTAGTTTCGTTCTTAATAAATACTTACAATAAGCCCCTACCCCAAATCAGACGTCTGGCTTTAATCGCTGGTCCTTTTGATGGTGTAGTGGCCTTTGGTGATCTTCCTAATATTAATCCTTTAAGTCCTCAGGGTCGACCCGCTTTTATGACTCCAAAGTATCTGTGGACTTATCTCAACCGAGTCAAGTTTCCTAAAAACGCCCAAATTTTAAATGTTTTCGGTAACATTAATGATTCTTCCAACACCGATAAATATGTTTCTGTCAGTTCTGCTCGTTCGATCAAATATATTTTAAAATCACAGGTTCAACAATTTCTTGAGTATAACGCTGTTGGCACTAGCGGTGAACATTCCCAAATGCATGACGACAAAAATGTCCTTCAAGTTATTAATAATTTTATTTATGTCCCCAACAAAGGAAGCCTCAATAATGGAACAACTTCGAAATTACCATCCCATTTTAACTGAAAATTATCGCTGGGATTTTTTAAGTAATTTATCCGGCAAAACTCTTATGGATTTTTTAAATACGGATATTAATACAACAGCCGAGTCTGCCAATCAAGCAATGCAGCAAATCATGTCTAATCAGGGCATTATTTGGGGCGTTACCCTTAAAAATTCCAGTATTCTCATTGGATTAATTGAGCTAACAGATATTCATAATCAATATCTCACCTTAAACTTACGTTTTCAACAAGAAGTTCCCATAGAAATTTTAAGCCGGTTACGCTATTTTATCTTTCAACAATTAAATATTCATCAAGTTCTATTTCAAGGACCGGCTTATAAATATCAAAAATATAAAGATTTTTTTGCTTAAACAGCCCATAAAATTCCAGATGAGTTAAACTAATAATTAATAATGATTCACGGAGTTTTTCTATGACTTGGATTATTGATATCTTTTTAATTATCATTCTGCTAAATACTATTGCTGCTATCATCACTGTTTTTCACCGACAGCGTAGTATTCCTGCGACCCTTGCTTGGTTAACAGTTTTGACTTTACTACCTATTATAGGTTTTTTTATTTTTGCCTTTTTGGGTCGAGGAATCGCTCAAGAGAATCTTTTTAATATCAGCCACGAGGAACATATCGGATTAGATCACCTCAAAGACATGGTCCAACAAGAACTGGCAAGTCAAAGGCACCATTCTGCTAACGAAACTACAAACTTAGTAAAACGACAGGCTAAATATTTTGATAAATACGAAGATGCCCCGATTACAACTCATAATGAAACTCAAATTTTTACAGACGGCAAAGCCAAATTTGCTGCTTTATTTCAAGATATCAAAAATGCCCAGGAAACAATTAATATTGAATATTATTCTTTTATTAATGATCGACTGGGACAAAAAACGGTGCAGCTTTTAACTCAAAAAGCCGCTGAAGGCGTAGAAGTTCGCGTTATTTATGATCGCTGGGGTTCTCCTGGAGCTAATAAAAAATTTTTCGCACCTCTAGTTAAGGCTGGCGGGCAGGTAATGCCGTTTATCACTTCTCAAAACGCAATTACCAAGAATCGACTTAATTATCATTTACACCGTAAAATAGTTGTGATTGATGGTTTTATCGGCTGGACAGGAGGCTTTAATATTGGTGAACAATATCTGGGCTTAAAAGCTAAATTCGGCTATTGGCGTGATACTCACGTGCGTATTTTTGGTTATGCTGCCCTTTCCTTACAAGAACGTTTTATTCTAGACTGGAATGCCTCAGTAGATAAGCATCATCAAAAAATACTTTTTCAAGAAAAATATTTTCCTACTCATCTTAAACATTCCATTGGTGTTACTCCCATTCAAATTGTGTCTGATGGACCAGATATCCAATTTGATACTTTAAAAGGTGGGTTCATGAGTCTGGTTATGAACGCGCGCAAAAGTATTATCATTCAAACGCCTTATTTAATTCCTGACGATTCAATGATCGATGCTTTACTAGTAGCAGCTCGTTCTGGAGTCAAAATTAAAATTATGATTCCCAACAAGCCTGATCATCCCTTTATTTATCGAGCTACTCAATTTTATGCGAATCTGTTTACCAGAAATGGCATAGAAGTATATATCTACAATCAGGGATTTATGCATGCGAAAACCGCCGTTTTTGATAATGAGGTTGCAACTATTGGTTCGATGAATCAAGATTATCGCAGTTACAGTCTCAACTTTGAAGCTAATGCCTTTTTTTATGATAAAAAAGTCAGTCGTAAACTCACCGATATTTTTCAAAATGATATCCAGTACAGCACACTTTTAACCACCCAAATGATTGCCCAACAATCTCATTGGCTGCATTTTAAGCAATTATTTTCTAGATTGTTGTCACCTATACTATAGAAATTAAAGCAATATTATAGTTTTTAATTCTTGTTTAAATAATTGTGCTGTATCAAAAAAGATAAGTTCTATTTTTGAACTTATCTTTTTTGATTATAATTTTTTAAATACTTAATACTAAAGTCTACACATATATGACTTTATTTAATGAATAAACTTAATAAAAGCACCATGAGTAAGCCTGCTACAGAGTTAACTAACTCTAATAAACCCCAAGTTTTAAATGTATCTTTCATAGAAATGCCAAATGATTGTTGAAATAATAAAAAGCCTCCATCATACATTAATGTAATCGTGTTACTACCACAAGCACAGGCAATTACCATCAGCACGGGACTTACATGAAAAGCAGTAATCATTGGTGCTACTATACCAGCAGCCGTAATTGCTGCAACTGCTCCTTGTCCAGTAAGAATCCTTATTAAAACTGTAATAATCCACGCTAATATAAATGGTGATATCGGTAATTTGCTCATTAACTGAACAATAACATTACCAATTCCAGAATCAATAATCACCTGTTTCATAATTCCACCAGCCGCGATTACAAGTAATACATTAGAAATACTCTCAATAGCTGATGTCATTTTGTTTGCTATAACTGCTCCTTTATTTCCTTGAGCATACCCAAAGACATACATAGCTAATAAAACAGCAACTAACATACTAATCTCGGCGCTACCAACGAAAGAAGCCATTTTATAAATAAAACTTTTTGACGAACAAAATAATTTAATAATTGATGAAAAAATCATCAAAATAGCAGGTAAGAGTGGGACTAAAAGACTGATAGCAAAACTAGGTAGTTCTTCTTTAGGTTTCTTGGGAGCTGGTTTCATAATATTACCCAAGGGCATTTGATCCAATCCAGGAATAAATTTTTTAAGTAATACTCCTGAACAAATTATAGTTGGAACAATTACTACAAAACTCCAAATATAAACTTGGGAAATATCTGCATGGAATGCTGAAACTAAAGCCATAGGACCAGGTTGGGGAGGAAACATACTATGCCCCATAGTTGCTCCGGCAATAGTAGGAATAATCAACTGCATGTATGGAATATTTGCTTCCTTAGCAATACTAATAACTAATGGAACGGTTATTAAAAAGGCAACTTCATAAAACATTGACATTCCAAAAATAACTCCAATAATAAGTAAGGCATAAGGGAGTAATTTGATTCCCATTGTATCAACAATTGTATCTGCTATTTGTTGAGAAGCACCTGAATCTGTCATTAATTTACCAATTATCGCTCCAAAAATAACAATTAAAGCAAGAGTGGATAAAACACCGCCTACACCCTTTTGAATTGTAGGAACAATTTGGTTAATTTTCATTCCCTCAGCAAAAGCGATAAAAAGACCCGAAATCATTAAAGCTAAAATATTATGCATTTTAACCTTAACAATTAAAAACACTAATAAAGCAATACCAATAAAAACCCAAAATAAATTCAAAAATTCCACTCAATATCCCCCTCATTATTCCAATATATTGTGTTTCTCTAGTAGATAATTTGTAAAAATTATTATTAAAATTGTATCTGTCTATATTGATATATTAGAACTTATTCAAATATTAAAAAATTAAAGATCATTATTTTGTAACTATGGAAATAAACGACTTTAAAAATTCAGCTGAATCTCTTAAGAAATAAATCTAAATAAAACAAATACCTATAAATCAGGATTATCAGGCCACACCTTTTCATATGATTCACCAGTTAGTTCTTCAACAACCCTCTTAGCTTCTTGAGTGACATCAGATTTAGCTCCTCCATTTTCTAAACGTTCTATCTCTTTTTTTAATATTTCATGTGTTTGTCGATTTAATTTAAATTTTAAAGATAGTAGTAAAGCCCACAAAATTAAAAAAACTGGTCCAACAAAGAAAATAACATTAATGCCTAATTGAATACCATGAGGAGTTGTATTATAAGTAGTCATTGTTTTTGAGTTAAAACCAATTTCTGCTAATAAAATCCCTGCAATCCAAGACGCAACTGCACCAGTTGATTTTCTAAAAAAGGTCATAACAGCGGCATAAATTCCTGAGCGATCTCTTCTAGTCATTATTCTGTCAACATCAGGAATAAAAGGAAATACATTCCAAGGGGTAAATTCTAAAATACCTCTAGCCAATTGATAAAAGATTGAAATTATGATTAGAATTATTACTGGATTTTTAATGTTAAACATCCATGTTAGTACATAACCAAACATTGTTACAATAATAGTGCTATAACTTAAAGAATATAAAAACTTTGGTCCATGAGTTACCATTAATCTCGCTGCAGCTAACGTCGACAATATTCCAAAAATAGAAAGTGCTTGCAAAGTCCATGGCAAATCTCCTTTGGCTCCTTGAATCGTACAAATAATAAAGGTAGGTAATAGAGTTGAATAAAAGTCTTTTCCGGTAAATGATAATAAATAAATCATTAAATGTTGTCGAAAGGCTTTATTCTTAAATGTTGAAAAATAGTCATTGACTGTTTGCTTCATAAATTGTCCAAAAGATAATTTTGGACGACTATTTAATTCTTGTAAAAATTCAGGAGTTAATGGTCTTTCCCATGTACTACGGTATGACACAAATATTGCTACAACAAAAATAACTGTCCAAATTATACCAGTAACCAAATAAGCATTAGGATTATTAGAATGTTTTAAAGCTGCTAATACTAGAAAAACAATAGCAGTACCAGTAGCTGAAATAAACATACGTGATCCTGACAAGACAGTCCGCAAATTATAATCGTTTGTCATTTCTGTCGGTAATGTTTCCCACGGTATTAAGATCATAGCAATGATTAATTCGATTGCAATATAAACGAATAAATAATATAACCAATTATCTGATTTTACCCAAAACAGCGGAAAAACAATTGTAAATAAAATTCCTCCTAGTAAAATAAAGAAATGTCTTCGCCCGAATCTTTGACCTAATTTAGTTCTATAGAAATTATCAGTAATTGCACCAAAAAATAAGGAAAATAGTGCATCAAAGATGCGCCCTATTCCTGTAATCGCACCAGCAAGCGCAGGACTAATTCCTTGACTCATAACAAAGGCAAAGATAACACCTGAAACAATATTATTCCAACCACCACCCATTAGGTCAGTTAAACCAAAGCCTATTCCACGCTTGACAGTAATTTTTTTAGGCGTATAAACCCAATTCTGCTTCCTTTGCTTTTCCATTTAATATCCTCACTTTTGAAATCTGCTAAAAATCCAAAATAATTAGCGGCATTATTATAAGAAATATCTTCAACAACTTTTCTATAGTCATAATCCTCAACCACCTAACCACGTGCTTACCCAGTCTCCAATTAAATCGTACAAAACTCGACGCAAATTTCATTACGGGGATAGGATAAAAAGCTCCTAGAATCAATTAACATGCACCAAAGTTCCCCAAAAGACTTTGTTGCGCAACAATCCCTAAATGTTCTTTGATATCTTCACAAGTATCATTAAACCAAAAAGCACATCCTAGCTGTAGCTTTTGGATACCATCTCCTTGGAAAGATTGAATTCCGATAGCCAACTCCATCAAGTCATTGGGATTAGTTGAATAGATTATTGTTTGCGGAAGGCCATCCCCATTATCAGCAAATAATTTCATTATTTCTTCCGATATAGCGAATTATGAGCCCATAGAATCAAAACCAGTATTTGGACCTAATTGTTTCATTATTATTTTCGGATTACCATTACACAAAACATTCAGATGATATTGCATAATCCATACATATTTTTTGTTGAGTTTCTTTAATGCTTCAATTAAGACAGTTTGATAGCCATATATTTTTCGCTATTTAGAACATAATTATTTTTCTTAACTTTTTGAATAATTAGATCAGGTTGTTTTTTATCCAATTTAACAAACTGATAGTTATTTAAACCAAGTTTTGATAAACGGCCACCGAGAGAATCAAAATAGTGAAAACAACTGTATATTGCAAGAGCAAGATCATCAAAACCACAAATTTCAATATCAGATAATTTCTCTAATTTGTTTAAATATTTTCTGTCATTATCCGCGCTAATGTTTAATAAATTATCAGGACACATAGCTGGAAAGACTTTAAAACCATTTTCTGATTCTTTTTGAGATATTAATCTATGATAATATAAATTAAAATCAGGATTATCAGTTGTACTGACAGCTTTGACATTTGCATTCTGAATTAACTGGCGTGGCTTAAATTCTTCAGTTTGTAATAATCGACTAGCTTTTCCCCAAATTTTAGGAAAAGTAGATACACTAAAAAACAAATCAATTTTAAGAAAACATTTTAATTCTAAATTAGTCCATTCATATATGGATTACCAATAGCTTTTTCAATAGTTTGTGCTCAAGTAATAAATTTCTGATATTCATCACCATTATCGATAATTAATTCCTTAGGTATTCCATTAGCCCTTTCTAAACGCCACTTATAATGATCACCATAAATTTCATCATTCAATCAATGCTTATCAAATTGGAATAAATTTTATTCTCATAAATAGCTTTTGGTTCCAAATGGTAATGATAGCCAATAACGCCACCCTTTCTTCCTCATTTTCTTATTTATTACCCTTCTCAATTGCCTCCCATAAACCATTTAAATAACTAATTCCTAACGCCCGGTCATAAAGTCCATATCCGGGACGTCCATTTTCTCCCCAAATATCCCGGCCATGATCTGGACGAATATAACCATCAAAACCGGTATCATATAACGCTTTTATTATTTCGTACATGTCTAAAGAGCCAGCAGATGACAAATGGGCCGATTCATGAAAATCACCTTCTGTACCCATGAACTTAATATTACGGGCATGAATAAAAGGTGCTCGGTCTTTAGCTACAAATTCACGAATAATAGAGGGAACATCATTAGCTGGATTCTCTCCTAAACTTCCTGTACAAATTGTAAAAGCGTTATAGCGAGATTCGTGTAACTGTTCAATGGTTAACATATCTTCACGATTTTTATAAATCCTAGGTAAACCGAACAAGGGCCGTGGAGGATCATCCGGATGCATTGCCATACGGACATCACATTCTTCACAAACAGGAATAATTGCATCCAAAAAGTATTTCAGATTCTCGGTTAACTTCTGAGCATCCACATATTTATAAGCAGCAAATAATTCTTTTAATTGCGCTAATCTTTCCGGCTCCCAGCCAGGTAAGATATAGCCATTAGAATTATCTTGCACTGATCGTAAAATATCTTCTGGATTTCCCTCTACCTTTTGATGCTGAAAAGCCAAATCAGTCGAACCATCTGCTAAAGGGAAATGTAAATCAGTTCTCACCCAGTCAAAGATCGGCATGAAATTATAACAAATGGTTTTAATTCCGTAGACGGAAAGATTTCTAATAGTCTGCTGATAATTTTCAATATATTGATCACGACTAGGCAAGCCAATTTTAATATCATCATGGATATTAACCGATTCAATAACCTCCAACTTCAAGCCTGCTGAGGTAACTTCTTGTTTCAAAGCGGCAATTTCGTCTTTCGGCCACACTTCTCCTACAGGAATGTCAAATAAAGCTCCTACTACCTGTGTGGTACCTGGAATCTGGCTTATGTCCTGCAAAGAAATAGCGTCGTCTTTAGCTCCATACCAGCGAAAACCCATATTTTTCATTAAAACATCTCCTTTTAATAATTCCCTTTTTCTGATATTGTCTGTTGGATAGTCTTAATAACAGCACCTTTACTAGTAATCATTTGAGCAAAATATTGTTCTACTTTAGTACCTAAATTAATTGCATATAAATCGTTACCAAAAATTTTTTTATTACTTAAAATATGCTGTAAATGCTTATGAACATCAATAGCTGAGCCTATTTTTATTGATTTAACATAAGGCTGAACATCCTTTAACATTGGATCCGGGCTCAGTGTAAAACCTTGGTCTTGATCATCAATTCCCATTAAATAACGACACCAACCAGCCAAAATTAAAGGAATGAATTCTAACTTCTGTACGTCCCGTTTAGGATCATCAAGATAATGTTGAATAGTAACACCATAACGAATAGGAATTTTTTGAGAAGTGTCAGCAGCAATTCGTTGAGGGGTATCAGGAATATTCTTATTAGGTAAACGCTTTGTAATTAATTGATTAATAAATTTTTCAGGATTAATAATTTTAGGATCTTTAACTACTGGCAAATCCTCCTGATAACCTAAATTCTTAATTAATCCTAAAAGTGTAGGATTTGCTACTTCAGCCGCAATTGACTGATAACCCAATAAGTTCCCAAAAATTGCTAAGGCAGTATGCAAAGGATTCAAACAAGCAGTGACCTTCATTTGATCTGTATCATTTACCGTTTGTCGATCCGCCATTAAAACACCAGCCTTTTCCAAAGGTGGGCGACCATTGGGAAAATCGTCTTCAATAACTAAATAATGTGTTTCTTCAGTATTACCGAAAGGCGCAATATTAGTATGTTTAACTGTATGCAAAATTTGGGTGTCATCAAAACCTGCTGCTGTTAATTTTTGCGCAACTTCTTCTGAAGGATTTGGTGTGATCCTATCAATCATACTCCAAGGAAAGGTAATTTTACTGCGATCTTGTAAATACTGAATGAAGCCAGCATCCACTAACTGATTGTCTTTCCAGCCTTGAGCGATTGTCATAATTGCTTGTTCTAATTTAGCTCCATTTTGCGAAAAATTATCTGTACTTACTAAAGCCAAAGGAGCTTGATTACGTTGATAACGGGCATATAACAAATGAGCTACTGCCCCCATGTTAGTCATTGGTTTCTCCGGACCGGCAGAAATATCTTCTTGTGCCATGGTCGTTAGTGCACCATTAATATCCGTCAAAGCATAACCTTTCTCAGTAATAGAAAAAGTCACAAATTGTAAAGTAGGATTTTCAAAAACATTGGTTAAATAATTCCAACCTTTAGTATTATTACGATTGAAATAAACACTGGCTCCGACACTAGCTACTAATTCTTTGTCTAAAGTACCATCACTTTTCATTGTGACACTGAGCACTCGATTATTATAGGGATGATACATTTGATCAATTACTTCATCATCATAAGTTTCAGCAACGATAACCCCACTAGTCATTTGTTTCTGATTCAATAATTGCTGGGCAATAACAGCATGAAAACAGCGAAATAAATTGCCACCGCCAAAATGGACCCAAATTGGTGCTTTTTTCGTCGTTTCTACAACTTCGTCTTGATCATATTGTGGCAAGGCAATTTTTTTTTGAATAAACTCAGTGCTATTTTGTAGATAATTATCATTCAACCCAACCATACGATTATTCCTCCTTTTAAAATTTTAATACACTAATATATTAGTTTGTACAATTACAATGTATCCGTTTTCGTTATAATTGTCAAGGCCTTTTAAAATAAGTTCCTCCCTGAATATTGTCAAATAAACCTTATATGTTCTATACTAGCAAATAATCACTTAATCTATTGATAGGAAAAGAGTGAAATATTTATTGAGTTTACCGATGAATTTAAATTTACAAGCCTATAATATTATTTTAAAAAAAATAATCAATACTACTTATAAACCTGGCCAAAAAATTTCGGAAAAAGATCTGATTAAAGAATTAAATATTGGTCGTACTCCTGTTCGAGAAGCCATTTTACGTCTTCGACAAGAAGGATTAGTAGCTGCCATTCCTCAATCAGGAACTTACGTAACTAAAATTGATTTACGAGTTGCAGCTGATGCCCGTTTTGTAAGAGAAAGTATTGAAACACAAGTAATTAGAGAAGCTGCCAATACAAGTGATGAACTAGCAATTAATAAGTTAAACATTATTATCGCTAATCAAAAATTCTTTACAAAACAACGACAATTTGAAATTTTTTTTTCGGAAGATGAAGCTTTTCATCATGAATTCTATAAAATGGCTGATCGGCAACAAGTCTGGGATTGGCTGCAAACAATTAATATGCAATTAAACCGCTTTCGAATGTTACGCTTAACAATTGAAGAACTACCTTGGGAAGGACTTATTCAAGAACATATTGCAATTTTAAGAGCTGTCAAAAATCATGAGCCAGATGAAGCCCAACGTTTATTGACTAAACACTTAAATTTAATGCTTGATGAAGAAAATGATCTTTTAAGAGTCTTTCCTAATTATTTTACAAATATTCCCCAAAATAAAATAAAGAAATAAACTATTTACAGTTTATTTCTTATCTAGTTATTAATTCACAGTTGGGAAATTTCAATTTCAATATTTTGCGGAATTACTTTGCGCAGATCCTTCTTTAGCTCATTTACTGAACGATTGAAGGTCATTTGAATATTTTGACGACTAACCATTGTAAAAATAGAAATAACCTGAGGTTGGGTGTTTAAAACCTGCACTGGAATTAAAGTTACATGGACAATCTTTTGATAGTTAACCACCGTAGCAAAAAAACCATTAGTAACTAATCTTTTAGTGCCAATGCCCCCTGTTCCCTGCATTAAAGTAATCGTTAAAAATGAGGCTACCATAATAATATATGTCCATGAATTAATAGGACCCGTCCATACCCACATAGCAAAGAATACCGTCCAGATAATACAAGAAATTTTATATTTGGCTGGGATAACAATTTGCGCTTGCCAATATAAATTAAATACAAAGACCACGATAAACAGAATATCTAAAAAAATTAACAGCCCTGTCATGATTACACCTCCAGTCATTTAAATTCTATCATTTTTTCGGCTATAATGGCACCAATTAGTGTTAATTCCTAACTATTGCACTTTACCATTATTTGCTGGAAAATAAGTATAGAAGGAGGCAGAATATATTGCAAATACCTACAATAACCACTAATAATGGTTTGAAATTACCTGCTATCGGTTTTGGAACCTATCGGCTTAAAGGAGCTTTAGGAGTTAATGCAATTACCAGCGCTTTAAATATTGGTTATCGGCTTCTTGATACAGCTTTTAATTATGAAAATGAAGGTACAGTTGGAACAGCAATCAAAAGAAGTGGTATTCACCGAGAACAAATTATCATTTCTTCAAAACTGCCAGGCCGCCATCATCATTATCAAGAAGCTTTAGAAACCATTCAAGAATCACTCTATCGGGCTGGCTTAGATTATTACGATTTATATCTTATTCACTGGCCTAATCCTAAACGAGGGCTCTATCTAGAGGCCTGGCAAGCCTTAATTACTGCCCAAAAAATGGGATTAATCAGAGAAATTGGCGTATCAAATTTCTTACCGGAACATATTGATCACCTTATAGAACATACAGGCGTTATACCAGCGGTTAATCAAATTGAATTACACCCTTATTTTTCAGAAAGACAACTCAGAAAATATGATCAACAACATCAGATTGTAACCTGGGCTTGGAGCCCTTTAGGACGTGCCAATGCTGTCTTAAAAGATCCTATCATCGCCGGTATTGCTCAAGATGTCAATCGTAGTATTAGTCAAGTTATCTTACGTTGGGAGATCCAAATAGGGGTATTACCAATCCCCAAGTCAGCTCATAGTATACGCCAATTAGAGAATTACCAGATCTTTGATTTTGAATTATCACCAACCCAAGTTCAAACCATCAGCAATTTAGATCGGACCGACGGACGTATTCAAAACCAAGACCCCGCCGAATATGAAGAATTTTAACCGGGTTAGCTTCAGTTTCTAAACAACTTTAACAACCATTGATAATAAATAGTTTATTTTATTTTTTAATTAGCACATGACAATTGTGCTATTTTTTTTGGAAGCATTTTCTTCAAAACAACGCTTAATTTATAAGTAATTATATTCATTTTTAGCCCATAAAAAGAGTAAAGAAAAGTTCTTTTTTCAAAAATAATTACAAAAAAATTAAGTATACCTAAATTTAAGTTTAACTTTAACAAAATAAGGAGTATTATATGTTTTGAAATAAAGAAGGAGGGATTGTAGTGGTCGAAAAACAAGCCACGAAAAAACACCACTTAATAGAATATGCCAATGGTCCTTCTTTGGAAGAAATCAACGGTACCGTTGAAGTTCCCAAAGGTAAAGGCTTTTGGCGCACATTATTTGCTTATTCAGGACCAGGAGCTTTAGTCGCTGTTGGTTATATGGATCCGGGTAATTGGTCAACTTCCATTACCGGCGGTCAAAATTTCCAATATTTATTAATGTCTATCATCTTGATTTCAAGTTTGATTGCGATGTTATTACAATACATGGCAGCTAAACTTGGCATTGTGACGCAAATGGACTTAGCCCAAGCCATTCGTGCCCGGACTAGTAAAACTTTAGGAATCGTATTATGGATTTTAACGGAGTTAGCCATCATGGCTACTGATATTGCCGAGGTTATTGGTGGCGCGATTGCTTTATACTTGCTATTTAATATTCCTTTAGTAGTCGCCGTTTTCATTACTGTTCTTGATGTTTTGCTACTATTGTTATTAACCAAAGTTGGTTTTAGAAAAATTGAAGCCATCGTTGTTGCTTTAATTATGGTTATCTTATTTATCTTCGTTTATCAAGTAGCTTTATCAGATCCTAATTGGGGCAAAATAATTGAAGGCTTAGTTCCAACTGCTCAGACAGTGTCAACTCACCCACATATTGGCGGTCAAACTCCATTATCAGGTGCTTTGGGAATTATTGGTGCGACAGTTATGCCACATAACTTGTATCTTCACTCTTCAATTTCACAAACACGTAAAATTGATCATAATGATGAAGAAGATGTAGCTCGCGGTGTTAAATTTTCCGCTTGGGATTCCAATATTCAATTAACTTTTGCTTTCTTTGTTAATGCTTTGTTATTAATTACCGGGGTAGCTGTCTTTAAATCCGGTACCGTAGAAGATCCATCTTTCTTTGGATTATATCAAGCTTTATCTGATACTTCTAAACTCAGTAATGGAATTTTAGCTGATGTTGCACGGAGCGGAATTTTATCAACCTTATTTGCTGTAGCTTTATTGGCTTCTGGACAAAATTCTACTATCACTGGTACCTTAACTGGTCAGGTTATTATGGAAGGTTTTGTTCATATGAAAATGCCACTTTGGCTTCGGCGTTTAGTAACACGTCTAATTTCGGTTATTCCCGTATTAATTTGTGTGTTACTCACCAGCAATAAGCCAGCGATTGAAGAACATCAAGCCTTAAATGATCTGATGAATAATTCACAAGTCTTCCTAGCTTTTGCATTACCATTTTCTATGTTGCCATTGTTAATGTTTACTGATAGTAAAGTGGAAATGGGAGAACGTTTCTCTAATTCCTGGTGGGTCAAACTCCTGGGCTGGATATCAGTTATTGGTTTAACCTACTTGAACTTATTAGGATTACCAGATTCCATTGCTGGATTCTATGGTGATAAAGCCACAGCCGGACAAATTCAAACTGCCCATATTATTGCTTATGTCATCATTGCACTAGTTTTGGCCCTTTTGGTTTGGACCATCGTTGAACTTTATCTGGGTAATAAACGTTTTAAAGAAGAACAGGATGCCAAATTACAAGAAAGTGTAGAATAATCGAAAAGAGGTAAACCATCATGGAAGAACCAAATTTTGATTTAAAAAAAATATTAGTCGGAGTAGACAATTCAGATGATGCTCAAAAAGCTTTTAAATATGCTATTAAATTGGCTCAGGCTACTAACGCCCAATTATTAATTGTTAAGGTGTTAGAAAAACATGATATGAATGTTTATGAAGTCTTAGACGACGACTTTATTCACGGTAAACGTGAAGATGTTGAACAGCATGTCCAAGAATATGTAAAATTTGCAGAAAATGCTGGCGTGCAAGACGTTCAAGGTATTATTGGTGAAGGCAATCCCAGCGAAACTATCGTGGAGGATGTTATTCCTAAATATCATCCCGATCTATTAATTATCGGCTCTTTAGATATAAAAGGTCCCAAGAAAATTTTTGGTAGTCAAGCAGCCGCTATGGCCAAACATTCTCCAATCTCTGTTTTGGTCGTTAGATAATAATTGGGACAAAAAAGACAGATATCTGTTGGTAGCTGTCTTTTTTGTCCCAATTATATTGCTTAATCACCGTTTACTTTTTTATATAAATCTACCATTTCTCCGGCCAGATCTCGAAAAGTAATAGCATTCATCAAGTGGTCTTGTGCATGAACCATCAAGAGAGTTACGGGTGCATGTTTACCGTTAGCTTCTTGAGTCAGCATGTCAGTTTGAGAATTATGAGCTGCTGCTAAAAATTTATCTGCTGCTTTTAATTTAGCATCAGCCTGTTCAAAATCTCCAATTTTAGCAGCTTTAATCGCTGAGAAAGCAGCTCCTTTAGCATTTCCACCATTTATAATGAGTCCCATAACTGTTTGTAAATTATCATCTGCGTCCATCACTATTCTCCGGACAAATTTATTTAATTAATCCTAAAGCTTGATCTAAAACTTTCGGGCCATCCATCATGCCGTAATCCTGCATATTAATAACTGCTACAGGAATCGCAACCCGTTTTTTAAAATCGTCTAACATATAACTGACTTGGGGACCTAAAAGTAACACATCAGGATGGTTGTCTTCGATTTTTGAATCAGCCTCGGCTGCCGAAGTTGCAAAAATTTTTGCATCAATACTTTGATCCTTAGCTGCTCTTTGCATTTTAGTAACTAATAAACTAGTTGACATACCAGCCGCACAAACTAACATAATAGTTTTTTCACTCATGATAAATTCTCCTTCGAATAATATCTATCAAACTGGCAGCAAAATAACATAAACGCTTTCAGCTTAATTTAGTCATTATTCTATCATATTTGTCTACTAGGAGAAATGAATAATATTCATTAGTTAGATGATAATTAATTTTATAAACTCACAAATAGAAAATTTAAAATTCCAATTGTGATTGGTGGCTCCAGAATACACGAGATAACAATGGCGATCAGCTGCTAAAGGAAATTAATCATTGATAGATCCATATTTAAAAAAATTGCATCTTTGTAAGATGCAATTTTCTACATTTAATTATTTTAAACAGCATATTCTTGTGGAAAATCAGTTTTAAAGGAGTTCTCTTTCAATTTTTTAAAAGAATACGTTATCAAATCATTATAACCAAATGCCCCTGCTTTGGTAACTATATTTAAGGAGTCAAAGATGCCGCCATTTACACGCATTAGTGGTACTCCAATAGCAATTTCTTCTTTAATTGATACACTATTGGCTCTAATGCCATCAAAGAAACCCTTAGCAGTATCACCTCCGGTGATAAACAAACCATTAACTGTTTGCTTTTCTATCACTTTCCGACAGATGCCACCTAAAACGGACTGAACCACACTATTAATTTCATCCATAGAAAGCCCTTCGTTAACCAATGATTTCCTAGTATTATCCAACTCTTGAATATCACATGAGGCCGAAGAAGCAATAATTGTATCTCTCCTATTTCTTAATGATTGGATAGCCAAATCAACATATTCACTATAATTTTCGTTTTTATAGACTTGACTAATAGGCACAGCCACAACAGTAACATTATTCTGGGCAGCATATTCAATTTGTTTTCTGGTAACTTGGCTCACACTACCAACTAACCCCAGAGAAGGATTAGCCGGATAAATTTCATTCAAGATTGCTTCCATGATACCCGAAGAGCCAATCCATAATATTCTTTTATCATGTACCTTTTTTAAAAACTTGTGCACCAATACCTGCATATCCTGATCATTCATTGAATCACAGACATAAAGTCGGCAATCGTTTTCAATTTCAAAATTATTTTTTCTTAAATCTTCTAAACTAAATAATCTCTTATTTTCATTAGGGAATGCCCGATCCAAAATTCTGAGAATATTATCTTCTTTTAAGGGCTTGATAGGATCCTTACTAAAATCGGTCTTTATTCCCCTTACTCCATTTACATATAAAATTCCATTTTTAATGATTCGATTTAAACTGGGGAGAGCATTATCAAAAATAATAAGGTCAGGACTATATAAATTATCAATTATTTGTAATTCCTCGACAATATTACCTCTGAGTGTAGAATCAACCTTTTTAATAACATAGTCATAAGAATCTAAATTAACGGGAGATAAAATTTTAATTAATTTTCTCTTGGTTTCTTCACTAGATAAATTTCTAGTCTCCGTATCAATTACCAAAGATTCTACTTTATCTTCTAAAGAATCAGAAAATTTAACTTTAGTTGGAATCGATTTTTTAGTAAGTTGCACACCCGTATCATTAGCTCCCGTAAAATCATCTGCAATTATGAGATATTTTTTCATTTTTTGATATCTCCTTGAGGCACAGTTTTTTTATTAGTATGTTTAGCTATCCAAGAAACAAAAATCGGGCATATGATAGCAGTAATTATGACCGAAGCTGCTACTTGAGCAGTCGCTGCCGCAGCAGTTGCTCGAAAAGCCGGTAAAACTGCTGCAATTGCCGCAGGTGTAGCAGCCGCATTCCCGGCTGTGGTTCCGATTGCTGCCCCCACTTCTGGATGTTGTGAATGGACTACATACTTCATTAACAGAAAACCTAGAGAACCAGCAATAAATGTTACCAAAAGTCCTAAAATAATTCCTGGAATACCAGCCTTAAGTATTTGTTTAAAATTCAAGGCTGCTCCTAAAGAAAAAGCAAAAAATGGTATTGGCATCACCGTTCCAGCCTTCAAAAATTCCTTTAATTCCGAATCAATATTTCCCAGAATAAAACCTATAATTATCGGGATTAAAGCAGCAATAAAGAGCATTACCGGCAGGTGTGCGGTTCCCGTTGCTCCTAATGCCACCATTGTAAAAAAAGGACCATCCATTAAAGTCGTTATGGATACTGCCCCAACATCACTGGCATCTCCATATTCTCCCGCTAAAGCACCGTACAAACCGCCATTAGCATTAGTCATAGAGGCAATCAAGGCCATCGGATAAATACCTAAGAAGCTGCCTTTACCAAAAAAGGCTCCAGCTAAAAAGCCAAAAAGAATTCCTAAGACTAATCTCATTAATGTTAAAATGCCACCCTTAATCAAGGGAATTCCTGCCTGTTTAACTGAGATTTGAGCCCCATTACATAAACAAAAGAGTGATAATAAAGTTAAAGTACCTGTTTTAAATAAGGCTGTGGTAAAACCACCAATATTGAGAGCTTGCGGAGCAAAAGTATTAAAACAAGTTCCCAGCAAAAGTGGAATAACCATTAATCCACCCGGAAATTTATTAACAGCCTGTAAAATTTTCACTTCTTTCATTGGGCTACCATCTCTTTATTCTTGGCTAATTTAATTGCATAATCGATCGCATTCTCTAAACTGATCTCATTTGCTGTACCCTTTAAAGCTTGATCAAAAGCCGTTCCATGATCAACAGAAGTTCTAATGATAGGTAATCCTAAAGTAATATTTACTCCAGCCACGCTTTTCCATGTATGTTTTTGAGGATCATATTGAAAGCCTTTGAGTTTTAACGGTATATGACCTTGGTCATGATACATGGCTACAACAATATCAAACCAGCCACCGATAGCCTTAGGAAAAATAGTATCGGGAGGAATAGGACCAGAAACATTGATACCTTCCGATTTAGCAATTTCAATTGCTGGAATTATTTCATTAGCCTCTTCATCTCCAAACAAACCATTTTCGCTACTATGAGGATTTAAACCCGCGACTCCAATTTGAGGATGAGAAATTCCTAACTGTTTGCAAGCAGTATTGGCGATACGAATAACTTCCGTTACACGCGGGGTTTTCACTAAATCACATGCTTGTCTTAAAGAAACATGAGTTGAATTGTGAACTACGCGTAAATTACCATGTGCTAACATCATTGTATAATTCTGCGTATTTGTATATTTTCCATATATTTCAGTATGACCAGCGAAATGATGCCCAGCAAGATTCATAGCTTCCTTATTTAGCGCATTGGTGACTGTTGCGTCAACAACACCCTTCATTGCTAAATCGATAACTTTTTTAACATACTTAAAGGCGGCATTGCCAGCCATTGAACTAACCTTGCCAAATTTCAATTGGTCAATATTCACCATTTGCATATCTAAAATGTCAATCGTACCTGGTTGAAATTGGGCATCCTTAACATCTTTAATTGAATTGATTTTAAGACTTAAAGCAGGCAAAACTTCTATTACTTTTTTGATCACATTGCTATCACCGACTAGTAAAGGCCGACATTTTTCATATAGTTGTGCTTTTTGAAATACTTTAAGAGAAATTTCGGGTCCTATACTTGCTGGGTCCCCCATGGTAATAGCTATAATTGGTAATTGTGCTGTCATCTTCAAACTCCTTTCATACTCTCTGATTTCAGTATAAAAGGGTCTCTCTGAAAGCGCTATTTTTTTCTGTTTTATTTTGTAACATTAAGTAATATAATATTAAATATATAAAGAATTTTTTAGCATAATGTTCATATAAGAAACAAATCTAATCCAAGGAGGATTTCCAATGTTCCATTTTCTAGGAATTTTACCGTATGCAGGACTTAGTAATGCCGTAAAAAGAGTGGGAAGTAACTTCAAGAATGCAGATATTGATAACTTTGTAGGTGATTTAGAAAATGGAATTATTGTCTTAAATTCGAAGGATTTAACGGACTATGATGCGATCATTTCTCGGGGTGGTACCAGCAAAATGATTACGCAAGTTACACAGTTACCTGTTATTGATATTGGCGTTTCCAAATATGATATACTGCATGCTATTCAGATCACCCAAAAATTAAACAAAATAGCAATAGTAGGTTTTAGTTTCTTAATTAACAAAGCGCAAAATGTAATTAATGATTTTCAAAGAAATATTGATTTATTTACTATTAATTCTGAATTAGAAGCGCGACAAAAAATTTTAGATTTACAAAAACAAAATTACGATATCGTTATAGGAGACATGGTCACTGTTCGTGTAGCTAATAGTTTAAACTTTAAATCACTACTGATTTCTTCTGATGATGAAAACATCGAAAATGCTTTGAATAATGCTTTAAATATTGTTCAATATCGAAGAAAAAATCATAATCTGGAATGCTTATTAAATAATTTTCTAAAAACTAATAATGAATCCATCGTTATTTTAGATTCCAACAAAAACATACAAAAACAATTTAATCTTCCGCATAAACAAAAAATACTCCCTCATATTAAAAAAAGAGTGGAGTTAAATAAATTGCATAATGAAATATTTAAAAGCCAAGGAAAATATTACTTAATTAGACAAGATAAGCAGAAACCTAACTTTTTATATATTAATAATTTGGCTTATTATAATCAAGAACAGCCAGCACCCTTCACAATGAATAAATTAGAAAAAGCCATG
Organism: Bombilactobacillus mellis; assembly: GCA_013346905.1. Classification (GTDB taxonomy): domain Bacteria; phylum Bacillota; class Bacilli; order Lactobacillales; family Lactobacillaceae; genus Bombilactobacillus; species Bombilactobacillus mellis_A. The sequence continues at coordinate 181,551 of JAAEDX010000001.1, read as the reverse complement.
TTTACAGCCGCTTTTAAAGCTATCTATTCTAAAGAAGAGCATCAAACTTTAGAAACCATGAATGATGATGATTTACCGGTAATTATCAGTGGTAGTGATGGTACTGGTAAAAGGTTTATTCTCAATAAAGTCCTTCAAAAACAAAAAAATGTAATAAAAATTTCTCCTATGAATACAAATATTAACCATCTATTAGATTCTGATCATATTAATAATTCACCCTTATTAAATTCCAAAAATACTATCGTCTTTGACAAATTTGAAGATTTTGACCCTCAAGCACAATCTTTAATTATTGAATTTATTAACCAAACGCTTTTATTTAAAAGAAATAAATTATTTTTCACGCTGGAAAAATCTAAAGAAAAAGCATTATTAAATTTAAAAAAAGTAAATCAAATTTTCCATTCAGTTCAATTACGTAGTGTCAAAAAAATTGATAGTCTTACTGCGAATAGTCTGATAACTTTATTAATTAATGAATTTAACCAAAATTTCGGTAAAAACGTTATGGGATTAACGGATATTGCTTTTGATTGGTTAATAGATACTTACTGGAGTAATAATTTAAGACAAATTTTATTTACTTTATTAAATGCTTATCATATAGCCGAAAAACCTTATATTAATATTAAAGAACTAAAATTAGTTTATAAAAAGGAATTAATCTTTGAGAATACCCAATCTTCTGAAAAACTCCAATCTCAAGAAAAAATTCCTTTTATTATAGATTTTTCTAAAAAGCCTTCTCTGGAAGACTTAACCAATCAACTCATCAAAATAGTTCTAGTAAGAAATGATTACAATAAGTCTCAAACTGCTGCTCAATTAAAAATTTCCAGAACTACCTTATGGCGGATTCTTAACAAAAATAATTTTAATGATTAAAAAGCAAACTACTTCTGTTCTACTAACTTAAAACTCTGCCAAGGTTGAAGATAAGCTAATAAAGGCAAGTCACTATCAGTAATTCTGCCGACTACATTGCGTCGACCATCATTAGTAAAAGAACGCAAAGCAATTTGTAATTCTCCTTTATAGCGTTCATATTTATCGTTTACCACAATAATATCCCCCCGCTGAAAGTTTTCTTCATTATTAAGGGGTGCAATAACAGCCTGACGATATTTTACTCTTGAACTTGAAGAACGTAATAAGTAAGCCGATGCATCTCCGCGATACAACTGTACTTCATCCAGAACAATCTGGCGTTCGATTCCAGAAATCTGCGAATTTAACTGTACATGAAGAAAAGGCTGGGGAGCTTTAAAGGCAGCGGCAATATTTGCCAGCTCTTCCTTGGAAGCATAGGCATTACCCACAATGATATCATCAACCATGTTCGTTAAAAGCAAATGATTAACCTGAGAACTAACAGCACGCTGACGATCACTTTCTAAAGTAGGAAGTCCTTCACTGACTGCCCAAGGACCAGTGGTGGCCACTTGTGAGGAAATAAATGCTGCACTATGAATATTAAATTGTCGATAAGGCTGCGAGTATTTTAGAAAAATGTCTTCACTTAAGCCGGTATAAGATTGCGGATAAAAATTATGACAGCCCCAAAGGTTGTCAACATTAGGGGCATAATCCATAATTTGTTCAAGATAGTGAGTGCCACGACTCATATTCAGTTCAATTTTTAAACCGTAAGGATTGCGGGTCATTTGCGCTTCTTCTAAACCGCTAAAACCTTCATCCAAGCGTAATCCCCACACTTTTAATTTAGCAAAGAAAGCTAGATCATCATATTTAATATTTAAAGAAGAAAACAAACTCGGATTAATATCAACGATTACTTTCATACCTAAAGAATTAGCATAACCCACCACTTGTTTAAATTTGGCTAAAATATCTTCCCCATTAGCACCAACTAATTGGAGTAAAGATGTAAAAACGCGTTGATAACCATATTTATGAGCTAAATCTAAATATTGTTTATCTTGAGCAAAAGTGGATTTTTCCGGATAGACAGAAACACCTAACATGCGCATACTAAATCACCTCAACATTTATCGATTAATTACTTTATTATATAGCAATAACAATTATTAAATGGAAAAATAAAAGATTCTCAATAGATTTTTTGACTTGGTTGCCATCCTATTTGTAACAGCTAGCGTTCCTGAAAACATAAATTATTACTGCAATTGATGCTTTTATTATACAAAACAGGGCTCTTATGTCTTATCAGCTTATTAAACAAAAAAACAACGATTTTAGTGAAACTTTAGCACTAAAATCGTTGTTTCTTACTCTTTCAATCTTTATGGCTGAACTAATTGTAAAATGTCCGCCGGATTGATTCCTGTAAAATAATTACTGAGATCACTATTTTCAAAGACTGCCTTTAAACTGTCATAATCGTAGTTAATCCCAATTAATTTTTGTTCTAATTCACTTACATCTTGAGGACCAAAGAAATCTCCGTAAAAACGCGCTGCACTAATCTTACCGTGTTGTACCTGAAAACGTGCATCAATGGTACCCATATCAAAATGCTTTCTTTTTTTGACCATAAACTCTGGTGACTTGCCGTAAACCCAATCCCAATTATAATAATATTGCTCTTTAATCTCATCAATCTTGGTTTGATCCTGGGCTGTAATTTGATATTCATGATCTTTGATTTCATCCAGATCATGAGCATCAAATAAGCTTAGTAATAGAACATCACGAAATTGTTCGGTAGTCAAATGTTGATACTGTTTAGCTAAATAAGGACGAATATTAGTTACACGGCTGCGGATAGATTTAATACCTTTAGATTCGATTTTATCTTTATTTACATGCAAAGCCTTGGTTAAAACATCTAAATCTACATCATAGGATAAGGTTCCGTGAGAGAATGTTTTCCCATTTTTGGTATACATAGCATTACCGGAGAACTTTTTCCCATCAACTAAAATATCATTACGTCCAGAAACTGCCGCTCCTTGAGCGCCTAATTTATGCAAAGCCTCAACCATTGGCTGTACAATCTTTTTAAAATCTCCAAATTTCTCATCCGCTGCATCAACGACAAAACTAAAACATAAATTGCCCAAATCTTGATAAACCGCACCACCACCAGAGAGCCGACGCGTTACAGTAATGTTATGTTCTCTTACATACTCATTATTCAGTTCTTCAATAGTATTTTGATTACGACCAACAATGATACATGAACCTTCAATATAGAAAAGTACTAAAGGCTCTGAAAATTCTTTATAATTCATCAAATATTGTTCGGTAGCCAAATTATCCCGAATATCATTTGATTTCATAACTACGTAATACACTAAGCATTTCCTCCTTTAATCAGTCAAAGCGATTTCATGTTTAGTATAGTGAACTTTGCTTAAGAATTAAATACCACCTTTTTAATTGACTTCTATTAATCCTTTACCAGCACTAATTGTTTCAACACTTTCTTCAATAATAATAAAATTATGGCCACCATTACAATATTAGCCACTGCACTGCCACCATTAACAATTAAGGAATAAATCCAAGGATTCATTGATTTAGGAGCATAAGCACCCCAAACTAGTCCCCCCGCAAAAAAGTGCAGTAAATATTTAGCACAAACGCTTACCAAAGAACTCCAAAGCATTATCCAATAAGTCTGCTTATTGGTTTGTAATCGTAACTGCATTTGTCGAGACCACAAGCCAGCCAAACCTAAGACACCAAAGGCAACAGGATATTCCAAAATTCCCTGCCACAAATTGAGCACAGAACCTTTACTTAAGCCGCGTAAAATCAAATCTAATAAACCCCAAACTACACCTGCTGTGATTCCCGCGCCTAATCCTCGACGCCAAGCATAAATGACCAAAGGAATAATACCGTATTGTAACTCAATAGACGAAACACCAATACTGTGAGGAATATAAGTTAAAGCCATAGCTAAAGCAACAATAACAGCGCCTTCAACAGTTACCAACAGTTTGTTCTTTTGCATAATAAAACACTCTCCTTTATGAATATCCCGCAAGAAGAGTGCACCACTCACCACAAATCCCTACGCTTGTACTAACAAACAGGTTCCAAGGGTCTGAACTTAATCACTCTCAGCATATAGCTCCCCTTTGCGACGATTATTCAATTTTCTATAATTTACCATAACGCAAAGTACTTTTTTTGACAACCTTTATCTCACAATGATATTGAGAGAAAATTGGGCTCTCATAGCAATAAGACTGCAATTTATGATAATATTACAATGTTCAAAGATTTAGTATAATAAAATTAAAGGAGAAGCAAGTGGAATTCATAATCAATCTTTATAAACCTTTTTTTGATCCACATAATTGGCAGACTGTAATTACTTCCCCTAATGATTGGCTCTTAATTCTTTCACTAGTAATCATGGAATGTTTATTATCAGTAGATAATTCAATTGTTTTAGCTGCGCAGGCCCACACCCTGACTCAAAAAAAACACCAAGAAGAAGCTCTTTTTTATGGGATTTGGGGCGCTTTTATTTTTCGTTTTTTAGTTATCGGTATTGGAACCTATTTAATCAGCCTGTGGTGGATTAAAATTCTGGGTGCCGTCTATTTAATTTATATGGCCGTCCATTTTTTCTATGAAAAAATAACCCATAAGAAAAAGCACTTCAAAATGTTTAAAATTAAAGGATTATCACCAGTCTGGCAAGTTGTGGTATCGATTGAATTTACAGATATTATGTTTTCGTTAGATTCGGTCCTGACTCTAATCGCTATTTCCAATAATCCTGTTATTATCTTGATCGGTAGTATTGTAGGTATTATTGCTATGCGGGGAGTCGCTGAGACGATCATGGGATTAATGAATAAAATTCCTGAACTGGAGCCCATGGCCTATGTTTTGATATTCTTTATTGCTATTAAATTATTTTTAACTATTCCTGCAATTGATATCGAAATTCCGAATACGATTTTCACTTCAGTATTAGTTATTGCTTTTGTCATAACTTTCGTGATTCACTTTTGGCGAAAACGTCGGAAAACTAATTAAAATCTTTCTCAGGTGATAAAAATTACTCTTATTATAATAAGTTGAAACTTTAACCTAAATTAGAACTATGCCTGGGGTTAAAAACTGATATCACCGGCTACTCTAACTACTAACTGTAAATGATAAAGACATTAATTATTCTCTACTAAAGTTTTTAAATTAGCACTCAACAATTAAGAGTGCTAATTGCTTGCTTCTTTTCTGTCAAGCTACTACTATATAGTTGTACGAAGGAAGAGAAGAAAGGAAGTAATCAGTTATGGCAAACAATTTAATGAATCGTCGTAATGATGCGTTTGATATGTTTAATAATATGGATCGTTGGTTTAATAATTGGGGCTCTGATTTTCCAGCTATTAATATGAAAACTGATGTTTCTGAATCAAAAACAGCTTATGATGTAGTTATTGATCTTCCTGATATGGATAAGAAAGATATCTCTATAACCTATGATAATGATATTTTAACGGTTTCTGCTCATCGTGACTCTTTAAATGATGCCAGTGATAAAGATGGCAACTTGATTATGAATGAACGTTCTTATGGTCGTTTTAGTCGGCAATATCGTTTGCCAGATGTTGATCGCCAGCAAATATCCGCTAAATACGAAGATGGTAGTTTAAAGATTAATTTACCAAAAGCTCAAGATTTGCCAAATAACAATACTAAAATTAATATTGACTAATTATCTCTATCTTTAAGGTGGTAGCCGGTAATAAATCCGGTTACCACCTTTTTTGTGAGGCTAGTTTTTCCTTCAATAATAATTTTTGCTATTTAATTTAAACAATTTGCATATAGAATTAGCCAATTATTTAAAAAACCATTAATTCTAATAAATGACTAATCCGTTTTTATTAGAATAGATAGCTAGCCTAGTGTTTTATCGGTAACTGTTATCTTTTTGTAACTTGACTTTGCTTAATGTCAATTTTATAATTCTCATTATAATTTAATCTGGATGCACAATCTGAGATTTGAAAAGTATTCGCAAGAGCCCAATTTCAATTTTTGTACCATAAAGGAGGAGAAGTTATGAAGTTAGCACGAACTGCAGTATCTGCTTTCTTAGCTGCTATCACGATAATTGGAGCTGCCTCAACAGCTCAAGCAGCAACTAAACAAGAACTTAACTGGACCGAAAGTGTGGACATCGCTTCAGCTGATAATTCTCAAGCTACAGATACTCTCAGTTTCAATATTTTATTAAATACTCAAGATTCGCTTTATCGGTTAGATAAAAACGGCAAACCCCAGGCTGCTCTCGCCCAAAAAACAACTATCTCCAAAGATGGTAAAACCTATTCTTTCAAAATCAGGCCGAATGCTAAATGGTCTAATGGCGATCCGATTACTGCTAAAGACTTTGTTTATTCTTGGCGGCGTGTAGTTAATCCTAAAACGGGATCACAAAATGCCTTTAATTTCTTCCAAATTAAAAATGCGAAAGCCATTAATTCCGGCAAAATGGATCCCGATCAACTAGGAGTTAAGGCGCCTGATGATCATACTTTTGTAGTTAGCCTTTCCAGACCCGTTTCTTATTTTAAAAATTTAGTTTCGTGGCCTTTATTTGCTCCGGAAAATCAAAAGATTGTAGAAAAGTACGGCAAAGCTTACGGAACTAGTGCCACTAAAACTGTTTCTAGCGGCCCATTTATTCTCAAAGGCTGGGATGGAACTAATGCTTCTTGGACTTTGGCTAAAAATCCGCACTACTGGGATAAAAAGCATGTTAAATTAAATAAAGTTAACGAAAGTGTCGTTAAAGATGCTCAAACGGGTATCAATCTTTATCAAAATAAAAAAGTTCAAGAAACCGTTCTGATTGGTGAACAGGTACCACAATTTAAAGGACAAAAAGATCTTATTTTCCGTCACGCTTCTGGGGGCGTTCGGATTGACATGAATCAAAAGAAGATTAAAGCCTTTCAAAATCGTGATGTCCGCAGAGCCTTATCTCTAGCCGTCAATCGTAAGCAATTAACCAAGAATGTTTTACAAGACGGTTCTCTGGAATCAAAAGGATTTACCCCTGTAGGCTTGGCTAAAGATCCAACTACCAAAAAGGATTTTGCTAAGCAAACTGTCGTAAAAGATGCTGTTTCCCATAACTTGCCTCAGGCGAAAAAACTTTTGGCCAAAGGTCTCAAAGCAACTAATACCAAAAAATTAGACTTAGAACTAATGGTTGATGATAGCCCTAATACCAAAAAGACCGGGGAATTCGTCCAAGGTGAACTGGAAAAATTACCGAAAGTCAAAGTTCATATTCAAAGCCTTCCTAAAGTACAAAGACTATCACGAGAGCGAAAGGGCGATTATGACATGGTAATAGCTACTTGGAATGCAACTATTTCTGATCCTATAAACTTCTTAGATATCTGGGAATCCAACTCCACTTACAATGATTCCAATTGGAAAAACGAGAAATTTGATCAATATCTTGAACTTTCAGAAAACAAATATGCTAATCAACCGGCCAAACGTTGGAGTTATTTACAAAAGGCGGAACGTGAATTAATGAAAGATCAAGGAACTATTCCGCTTTATCAAGTAACTCAAGCCCAATTATTAGATCCTAAAGTCAAAGGCATTATTTATAACGGCTCTAGCGTTCCTTATGATTGGAAAACTGCTTATATTAAAAAGTGAGGTTATTGCAGCTAATGAAATATGATATTGATAGTCAAGAAGTTTTAGATAATTTTTTAACCTATGCCAAAATTAATACTCGTTCTGATCCTCAAAATTCTCAACAAATTCCTTCAACTGCTTGCCAAATGGACTTGGCCCGGGTTCTGGAGCAACAGCTCAAAGATTTAGATTTACAAGATGTCAAAATTAATCCACATAATGCTTATGTAACGGCACTTTTACCAGGCAATAATGATAAAGATCAGCCCACTATCGGCTTTATTGCCCATTTAGATACAGCTGACTTTAATGCAGAAAATATCCAACCGCAAGTCCATTATAATTACGATGGTCAACCGATTAAATTTGCCAATGGTCTACAATTAACTACTACTGAATTTCCTAATCTGAAGAACTTTCTCGGACAAACCCTCATTACAACTGATGGAACTACTTTACTGGGAGTAGATGATAAAGCTGGTATTGCGGGAGTAATGAGTGCCGTTAGTTATTTAGTTCAGCATCCTGAAATTAGCCATGGAACAATTAAAGTAGGCTTTGGTCCTGATGAAGAAATTGGCCAAGGAGCAAAACACTTTGATGTGGATGATTTTCAGGCCGATTTTGCCTATACCTTAGATAATGGTGATTTAGGTGATATCGAATATGAAACTTTCAATGCTGCCCAAGCCATTATTGATATTCAAGGTAAAAGCGTCCATCCCGGTCAAGCTAAAGAAGGCGGATTAGTTAATGCGATTAGCATTGGTGAACAATTAGACCAAATGATCCCCACTGCAGAACGGGCAGAACTCACAGAAGGACGCGAGGGTTATTACCTAATGTTAAAATTTTCAGCCAGTATTGAACATGCTCGTTTGCTTTATATTATTCGTGATTTTGATCATCAAAAATTTGAACTGCGTAAAAAAGTTGTACAACAAGCAGTGGAACAACTTAATCAGCAATTAGATCAACCGCGTATTCAACTTAAACTTCAAGACGAATACTATAATATGGCTGATATCATTCAAAAAGATCCTTATCCTATTGAACTGGCACAACAAGCTCTGCAAAACTTAGGAATCACTCCGAAAATTAAAGCTTTTCGCGGAGGAACAGATGGCTCTTTGATCACATATAAAGGCTTGCCTACTCCCAATTTGTTTAATGGTGGCGATAATTTTCACGGACCTTATGAATTTGTCACAGTAGAAGCAATGCAAAAATTAGCAGCTACAATTATTGAAATTAGCCATCTTTCCCACAAGTAAGACTTAAAAATTAAGCACTGATTAATGAGTTACCTCTCATCTGATCAGTGCTTTTTGTTATAGATTTAATTATGTTGACTAAACGGATAATACAATACCCAAAATATAAGTGATTATGATTGTCAAAAATCCGACTAAAACATTTCTTATAATCGTTTTTCCGATAGAAATATGATTACCTAAGGTACTAAAAACAGCATTCAAACATAAAGCTAATCCCATTAAACAGGCAGTATTAAAAATTCGCCATTGAGGTGTTGATAAGGTAATGGCTAATAAAGGAATGAGAGCGCCCATAATAAAAGATAAAAAGGAAGTACCGGCAGCATGTAAGGGCATTAATAAATCCTTTTTGTGCAACTGTGGCGCATCAATCGTTTTGGCTTTTAAACTGGCCTGACTTGTCATTGTTTCTACTTGCAGATCACGTTGGGTGCTAACGGATATCCACTCGCCACCAGCCATCGAACAAGCACCAGCAAGCATCCCTGATATTCCCGTAATCAACAAACTTCGACTATCCAAATTAGCTCCGGTAGCTCCCAGAACAATTCCGGAAATAGAAATAATGCCGTCATTAGCACCTAAAATACCAGCACGCAAAACACTTAGCCGGTCCCAAAAATATAATTTAGTGTTTTTTAAACCTTTGATTAAACTATTTATCATTTCTCTGGCCTCAATTAATCATGAATTCCTAAAGTTAGACGCGCATAGCGACTCAATCGATCTATGCTCCAAGCTGGCTCCCAAACTAAATTAATTTGACATTCGTCAATCCCAGCAATAGCTGTGACTGCTTCTTTAATTTGTTTATCCAGTGTATCTGCTAAAGGACAACCCATAATTGTTAAGGTCATCGTAATAGTACAAATCCCTTTTTGCACCTGAATATCATAAATTAATCCTAAATTAATTAAGTCAATTCCTAATTCTGGATCATCAACTTCCTCTAAGGCTGCCGCTACTTGGTTTTCTAAATCTTTATTAGATAATTCTGTCATTCATTAATCCTCCGGATTAACCAATGGAACCTTCCATTTCGAAACTAATCAAACGATTCAATTCAACAGCATATTCCATTGGCAGCTTTTTAGTAAATGGTTCTACAAAACCCATTACTATCATTTCAGTGGCTTTTGCTTCTGAAATACCACGGCTCATTAAATAATATAATTGTTCTTCTGAGATTTTAGATACTCGCGCTTCATGTTCCATGGCTACATGACCATTTAAAACCTTATTATAAGGAATAGTATCTGATGTAGATTGATCATCCATTATAATGGTGTCACATTCTACATGAGACTTGGAACCAGTTGAATTCTCATTAAAAATTACCGTCCCACGATAATCTACGGCTCCACCATCTTTAGCAATCGATTTGGAAACAATGGAACTAGAAGTATGGGGGGCATTATGCACCATTCGGGCGCCTGAATCTTGATCCATTCCTTTACCCGCTACAGCAATCGACAACATAGTTCCGCGAGCATGCGGGCCATTTAAATAAACACTAGGATATTTCATAGTAGTTTTAGAACCTAAATTACCATCAACCCATTCCATGGTGGCATTTTCAGCAGCAGCAGCTTTTTTAGTTTCCAAACTATAGACATTTGTAGACCAATTCTGAATAGTAGTGTAGCGACAATAAGCATCTTTCAAAACATTTACTTCGACTACCGCAGCATGTAGGCTATCAGATGAATAATTAGGAGCAGTACAGCCCTCGACATAATCAACACTGGCCCCCTCATCAACAATAATTAGAGTACGCTCAAATTGACCAGAATTTTCTGCATTAATCCGAAAATAAGATTGTATTGGTGTCTTAGTCCGCACTCCCTTGGGTACATATATAAAGGTTCCCCCTGACCAAACAGCAGCATTTAAAGCCGTAAATTTATTACTTGTCGGCTGCACCAACTTGCCGAACCATTTTTTAAATAAGCGCGGGTATTTTTTTAAAGCGGTATCAGTATCGGTAAAAATAATCCCTAATTGCTGAAATTGCTCCTGCATTTTATGATAGACAACCTCTGATTCATACTGTGCTGAAGAACCTGCTAAATATTTCCGCTCTGCTTCAGGAACTCCTAAACGCTCAAAAGTGGTTTTTATTTGGTTTGGCACTTCATTCCAATCCCGATATTTTTTATCGGTCATCTTCTGATAATAAAGCATGTTTTCTAAATCAATACCGGATAAATCCGGGCCAAAATTCGGCATTGGTAATTTTTGATATATTTGATAAGCCCTTAAACGATAATCTAGCATCCATTGCGGTTCCTGCTTAGCCTTAGAAATTTGGCGTACTGTATCCTCAGTTAAGCCTCGCCCTGTAGAAAATTTAGGCTGCAAATCATCATGAAAGCCATATTCATAATTGTGCTTTTCTGAAACAATATTTGGTATGTCTGCCATCTTATTCTCCCTCATTTTCTTTCAACGCCTTTTTTAATGACCACCAAGCCAGCGTGGCACATTTAATACGCGTAGGAAATTTTACAACTACAGCTAAGATAGCTGCATCTTGTAATAATGATAAATCAGCTTGTGTACATTGAACGCCCAGCATCATCTGTGAAAAAATATGAGCTCTTAATAAGGCCTGCTCTTTAGTTTTACCCTTGACGGCATCAGTCATCATACTGGCTGATGCTTGGCTGATTGTACAACCATTACCCGTAAAACCAATCTGCGTAATCGTATCTTGTGAGTTTAAATAAAGTTGTAAATGAATCAGATCTCCACAGCTAGTATTCTCTAAAGTAGCGCAATAATTAGCGTTTGTAATGGCACCGTAATTATGAGGATGCTGAGCATGATCCGAAATTACTTCGCGATATAAATTATTTAGCTTACTTAGACTCATAAGTGAAAAACTCCCTTGTTTCTTGCAGTGCAGTTAATAATTGCTTAATATCTGCCAACGTATTATATAAATATATACTTACTCGTACACTCGCATTAATACCTAACATTTGCATCAGGGGCTGAGCACAATGATGACCAGCACGAACCTCTACACCTTCTTGATCCAGAGCAGTAGCTACATCATGCGGATGAATACCCTGTAAATTAAAAGAAATAATTCCACTTGTCAGCTGCTGTTGCGGATTATAAATTGTAATGCCGGGGATTTCTTTTAATCGTGGTAACAAATAAGCAAGTAATTTTTGTTCAGAATCTGCAATTTGACTCATACCGAACTGCTGTAAATAATCAATTGCCCAACCTAAACCAAGAGCACCGATAATATTAGGAGTTCCCGCTTCTAATTTGGCTGGCAAATCCGCCCAGCTACTTTGATATAAGCCTACGTGATTGATCATTTCTCCGCCATATTGCCACGGTTTTAGCTGCTCTAATAATTCATGTTTTCCGTACAAAACACCAATACCTGTGGGAGCAAGCATTTTATGGCCTGAAAAAGCATAAAAATCCACATCTAATTTCTGCACATCTACACACATATGGGGTATTGCCTGAGCTCCATCTACTACTAAAATAGCCCCTTTTTGATGCGCCCAATGAGAAATTTTTTCAATAGGATTTATAACACCTAAGACATTGCTGACATGACAGATAGCAACTACTTTAGTTTTATTGGTAATTTTTTGTTGAAGCTCAGCTAAATCAAGCTCATGATCCTTGGTTAAGTTAATATAATTTAGCTTAATTCCTTTTCTCAAAGCTAATTGTTGCCAAGGAACCAAATTACTATGGTGTTCCATGACAGAAAGGACGATCTCATCTCCGGCGTGTAGATATTGTTCCCCGTAAGAATGTACAATTAAGTTTAAAGACTCCGTAGTTCCATGGGTAAAAACGATCTCATTTGCGTGGGCAGCATGAATAAAATGTTGTACTTTTTGTCGAGCTTGCTCATAAGCTTCGGTCGCTTCTTGAGCTAGAGTATATACTCCACGATGAACATTCGCATTTTTAGTTTGATAAAAATTTCGCATTTTATCTAATATTGGCAGTGGCATTTGGGTTGTAGCGGCATTATCCAGATAAGCTAGACGTTCACCATTAATTTTGTGTTGTAAAATAGGAAAATCAGCTGCAACATTAGTTAAACTCTTAACCATGAATTAATTTCCTTTCCACAGTATCAATTAATTGCTGTCGCATTTGATTATTAGGCATTCCAGCAATGACCGGCCCTAAAAAGCCACGAATAACTAAATTTTGGGCTGTTTGAGCATCAATGCCCCGACTCATTAAATAATACATTTGTTCCTGATCGACTTGACCAATGCTGGCAGCATGTCCGGCTAAAACATCATTTTCATCAATTAATAAAATAGGATTAGCATCACCGCTCGCTTGATCAGATAACATTAAAACTCGATTTTCCTGTTCCGCATTGGCCCCATGAGCACCATGAATAATATGTCCAATACCATTAAAAGTTAACTGTGATTGATCTAATAAAATTCCCCGCTGCACGATATTGCCCACGGTTTGTTGACCACGATTAACGACTCTAGTATTAACTCCGACACGTTGCTGCCCCGTACTTATTGCTATCACCTGAGCATCGGACTGAGATTCACGTCCATTTAATTCCGAAGCAAAATCGCCAATCGTAGGCCCATCATTCATTATGCCGATAGACCATTCAACCTGGGCCTGGTCCGCCACAACTGCTCGGCGATTTAAATAAGCTCTTGTATTCGTCGCTAATTCATCTATAGCAGCGAAGTGGACCCGACTATACTCTTGCGCAATAATTTCTACTACACAATTAGCAACATTAGTTTGGTCTCCTTGAGATGATAATTGGGTCATGACCGAAACCTGACTTCTACTGCCAGCTACCAGTAAAAGATGATGAACTAAGGGCTCTTTGAAAGTATTATCTTGGATAATCTTGACAGTTATAGTTTCAGACAAATGCACATTCTCGGGTATATAAATAAAAATACCATTATTCATCAGCGCACAATTATAACTAATCAGTTTATCTTCATCTGGACGCAATGCAGCTTTAAAATAATATTTACGCAACAGTTGCGGATAAGTTTGTAAAGCAGTAAAAATGTCAGTAACAATAACACCTTGAGCCTGCAGTTCAGGATTTAATTGTACTTGTCCTGTAGATTGTCCTTTTTGAATAATAAAATTATCTAAATTGGCAGGATCAACTTTAGGTACATCTGAAGTACTAACTTGTGAGTCCATCGGAGCAATTAAGGGCCAATCATGAAAATGAAATTGGGGAATTACAGGCCAGGATAACTGCGAGATTAATTTTAAAGATGCTTGCCGCTGCTGCAAAAACCATTCCGGTTCTTGATGCTGTTGGCTAATGCTCTGAAGAGACTGTTCAAGATTGGTTTTAATTGCGCTCATTTTTGGCCTCCGCAGATTCATCTACTAAATCAATATTTAAACCTAATTCATCTCGGAGGCCAGCATAACCTTCTTGCTCTAAGCGCTTAGCTAATTGGGCATCACCTGATTGGATTATTTTGCCTCCCATCATCACATGAACAAAATCAGGCACAATATAATTTAACAAGCGCTGATAATGGGTAATAATTAAAGAGCCGAAATTTTCTCTCCGCATAGAATTAACCCCTTTAGCTACTACCTGCAAAGCATCAATATCCAAGCCGGAATCAATCTCATCTAAGAGCGCAAAACTCGGTTTGATCATTAGTAACTGCAATATCTCATTACGTTTTTTTTCACCACCGGAAAATCCTTCATTTAGATATCTTTCGGCCATGGATTCATTCATATCTAACAGTTGTAAATTTTTATCCAACTCTTGAATAAAATCCCGTACACTCATCGGCTGGTCGTTAGGGCGGCGGGCATTAATTGCAGTTCTTAAAAATTCAGCGTTGGTAACCCCCTGAATTTCTGCGGGGTATTGCATGGCCAAAAACAGACCCTGACGCGCTCTTTGATCAACGGGCCAAGTTAAAATACTTTCTCCGTCCAGCAAAATATCTCCTTGAGTGACTTGATAAGCTGAATTACCCATAATAGTTTGGGATAAAGTCGACTTCCCAGTTCCATTCGGACCCATGATGGCATGAATTTCCCCTGTCTTGATGGTTAAATTCACGCCGGTTAAAATTTCCTTAGTAATTTGCTGCCCCTGCTCTTCGCTAGTAACACTGACATGCAAATCTTTAATTTCTAACTTTTTCATTACTGAAATATCTCCCTTAACTGTTAAGATTAACTAAATCATAATGTAATAGTCTTTATCCTAGTTACTAATTTTCAACTTCAAATTATCCTAAAATCACGCTCTTCTTTTATCGATAATTGATTTTGCTTGAAATTATAATAACGAAATGTTTATTATTAATAAGCATAAACATATTAGTGGAGGAAGATATCATCTTCTCTCTCATTAGATGGAGGTTCCTACATGAAATTGCTCCCTAAGCAAAACATTACGCTGAAGACCATTGCTAAATTAGCTCAGGTCTCTCCTACTACTGTTTCACGAGCTTTAAACAACAGCTCTAATATAAAACCTGAAACCAAAGCCAAAATTATCGCTCTTGCTAAAAAGTTAGGTTACGTGCCTAATTTAACAGCCAAAGCTTTAGTAACTAAACATTCCTATATCATTGGTGTTTTTTTTACCAGTTTATCTTCAGGCACTTCCGAAAGTTTTTTAAAAGAAGTTATTAATCAAGCAAATAATATTTTACCTAATGGTTATACACTTGCAATTAACGATATTAATAGCATCAGTAAAAATAAAAATTTACTTAGTCATAATTACGATGGTATTATTGTCCTCAGTCAATCAAAAAGTGATGATAAATTCATTGCTGAAATAAAAAATCGACAAATGCCCGTGGTAGTTTTAAATCGGCAAATTTCTAGAAATGACATTTCTAACTACAGTAGTAACGATTTTCTAGGTGTTAAAAATATGATGGCCTATGCAATTAGAATGGGCCACCGTAAATTTGGACTTATTAAGGGAATTGATAGTTTCGAATCAACCAAAGAAAGAACCCGGGGTTTTTATAATGTATTACATCAATATGGTTTAACTATTAATCCAGAATTAGTCAAAACAAGTGATTATAAACCTAAAAGTGGAAATATCGCCATGCGCCAAATTCTTACTTCAGGCAAAATTCCTACTTGTGTTTTTTGCGAAAATGACGATATGGCTCTAGGTGCCATTAAAGCTTGTCAAGAATTAGGGTTTCAAGTACCGGAAGATATTTCCTTTATCGGCTATGATAACACAGACTATTCCAAATATCTTATACCCAGTTTAACCACTGTTCGAAAACCAACTGATAAGATTATAGATTTAGGCATCAAAAAACTGACAGAACTTTTAAGTCAAAAAAACACTAAAGTAAACATCGACAAAATTAATATTACTCCTGAAATCATTGTTCGAAATTCCGTTGCCGATCGCCGTTAAACAGTCTGGTCCTGAGTAAAATAAATGCTTCATGGTTAATCCCAAATGAAGCATTTATTTAATTCTATTCAGTTACACCTATTTTAAAGATAGCCAAACCATGAATTCCATACTTTTCATTATTAGTTTTTTCACCACTGGCTACATCAATAATATATTGAATAAATTGATCTGCTAACTCATCCATAGATGTATTCATTAGTTGTCCGGCATCAAAGTCAATCCAACGCGGTTTTTTCTTAGCAATATAAGAATTAGACGAGACCTTCACTGTAGGTACATAAGTGGCAAATGGTGTCCCTCTTCCCGTAGTAAAGAGAACCATTTGGCAATCGGCTGAAGCTTCAGCTGAAGAAGAAACTAAATCATTACCAGGGGATTGTAATAAACTCAAACCATTAGTCCGAATCTTTTCTCCGTATTGTAAGACATCGTTAACTGGTGACGTTCCTGATTTTTGTGTACAGCCTAATGATTTATCTTCCAAAGTGGTAATCCCACCTTCTTTATTACCGGGAGACGGATTTTCATAGATAGGCTGATTAAATGATTCGAAGTATTTTTTAAAATCATTAATTAAAGAAACAATCTTTTCAAAAGTGGCTTCATCTTTAGCCCGCGACATCAGAATAGTCTCAGCCCCAAACATTTCGGGAACTTCAGTTAAAACTGTTGCTCCGCCTTGGGCAGTAACAAAATCAGATAATCTTCCTAATAAAGGATTGGCAGTGACCCCAGACAATCCATCAGAACCACCACATTTGAGACCAATTTTTAATTCACTTAACGGTTGGACAGTTCTAACATCATTAGCTGCTGCGGCATTAATTTCTTTTAACATCTCTAAAGCAGTACCTAATTCATCATCTACTTCTTGAGAGACTAAAAATTTAATTCGTTGAGGATCAATCGGACCCCCAACTTTTTCTAATTCTGCCTTCATACCTTCCATTTGGTTATTTTCACAACCCAGACCAAAAACCAAAACCCCACCTGCGTTAGGCTGTAAGACAGCATCTACTAATATCTTTCGTGTCTGCTCAAAATCATCTCCCAGTTGAGAACAACCATAAGGATGCTTTAAAACTACTATATTATCAAAAGAACCATTATCCGGATAAAGCGTTTTAAATTGTTCCACGATAATATCTAATAATGGGTTAATACAGCCCACTGTGGGAATAATATATAAATCATTACGAATTCCCACTTTGCCATTAGGACGTTTATATCCCATGAAAGTTCGAGAATCTTTTGCTACTTTATTTTCAAATTTGACCGGATTGTAAGTGTAAGTTAATTCTCCGGATAAATTAGTTTTGACATTATGAGTGTGCAGCCACGCTCCTTGATTAATAGATTGTGTAGCATGCCCGATGGCAAAACCATATTTAATTACATCTTCATCCGTAGCAATATTTTTTAAAGCAAACTTATGCCCTCTTTTAATATCTTCTTGCAGTGTAAAAGAAGTGCCGTCGTCTAATAAAATCGGAGTTCCCGCCGATAAATCTTGTAAAGCGACGCCTACTGAATCCTTGGGATTTAAAATAATAAATTGATTCATAATTAATTTTCCTTTTCGTTAATCATTTGCACCGCTTTACGAGATCCTTGTTGGTCAATAATTTGTAAATCTTGTTTCACTAAGTCAATTAAACCGGAAAATTGGGTTAAATCTTCACCCCATAATTTTTCATCAGCCAGAGCAGCTTGAACATAATTATCTTTCTGTAGTAATTCTTTAAATTCAGCTAAAACTTCTGGTGTATCCTCCGGATCAAAATCTGCTTTTCCAGCATAAATCTTTAAGTAACTGGCTAAAGCTAGCGTAATTCTCAGAGGCAGTTTTTTCTCTTTAGCGAAATATCGTTTAAAGGTGGGTAATAAACGAGCTTGAAATTTTGAAATACTATTTAAAGCAATAGAACTTAACTCGTGATTAACATAGGGATTTTCAAATCTTTCTTTGACACCTTCTGCGTAATCATTCAATTCTTGTTCAGGTAAAGCTACAGTAGGAATAATTTCTTGATACATTTCATCATTTATAAATTTATAAAAATCTGGATCCTTCATTACCTGTCCCACAGTATCAATGCCTGCTAGACGAGCAATAGGGCTCATTGTTGTGTGAGGCCCGTTCAATAACGATACCTTACGATTACGATAAGGTTGCATATCATCAGTTACGACTACATTTAATCCAGCCTCTTTTAAAGGTAATAACTTTTCTAACTTCTTATCGCCTTCAATAACAAAAATTAAAAATGGTTCTGCTTTGACAATTAAGCGATCATGATAATTCCATTCTTTTTCTAAATCTGCTGCTCTTTCTTTTGGATATCCAGGAACAATCCGATCTACCAAAGTAGAATAAAAGTCATTTTCCTGATTAATCCAATTTACAAAATCCTGCCCTAAATTCCATAATTGTGCATATTTTAGGACTATTTCCTTCAGGGTGTTACCATTATGATTAATTAGTTCACACGGAATAATCTGAAAACCTTTCTTACCCAACTTAAATCTTTCATAAAGTAAGGCTGTTAGTTTTCCAGGATAAGAGTTTTGCGGCTGATCCGTTAGGTTATCGTTTTCATCAAAAGCAATACCTGCTTCTGTAGTATTTGAAAAAATAAATTGAATATCATCGTTTTTAGCCAGATCTAAATATGATTGATAATCCTCATATGGTCGAATAGTTTCATTAATACTTTCAATAATTTCATGATCTTGGACTTTTTGTCCGTTTAATTTTCCTTCTAACAAAGTTGTATAGAGATCATCTTGTTCGTCTAATACTTTAGTCATGCCCCTATCTATTGGCTGGACTACAGCTACACCTCCTTGAAATAAACCTTGTTTATTCATCTGCTGAATCTGCCAATCAATAAAAGCTCTTAAAAAATTGCCTTCACCAAATTGAATTACTTTTGTTGGATATTTAGGTAATTTACGAAACGTATTATCAAGTTGCTTTAATTCCTTATCCATAATAACCTCCATTTACTAAACTAGCTCAGTAACGTTACTTTATAGATTGCAATAATATTAATTACGTTAACGATTTCATAATAAAAATTATTATTATAATTGTCAACTATATTATTTTTTTATTCACAATTATTTTTTATTTTCTGCTTTTAAAATTTAAAAAGTTAAATTAATAATAATACGCCAATTAGTTGATTACAAAGGATTTAAGAGCAACAAATACCTCTCTTTAAAATGATTTTTAGAGGTAAAATTTTTATTTTATTTATTTTTTATATTGTGAATTATTAAATTTATGGTTGACTTTTAAACTAAAATGCAATATTATGCAATCGTTAACATGTTAACCTTTACACAGTATATTTTATAAATAACTAGTTTTTATATTTTAATTAGGATCTTGCTATCACTTTACTTATTTAAGAAGAGGAACAAAAATGGCAGAAAATAAAACCGTCGATACAGCTAAGCGACAGAAAACACTGGCGCAGGAATTGGCCACTGGAAGTGCAGGTAAACGAATACCATTATATCAAAAAATAGCTTATGGATTTGGTGATTTTGGTAACGGCTTCATGTTTGATTTAGGACAAGCGTATTTAACCAAATTCTGGATTGATGCAGCAGGTATTGGCGCTGGAGCCGTAGCTGGTATTTTTGGGTTCACTAAGATTTTCGACGCTTTCATGGATCCAGTTGCTGGTTCAGTAATTGATAATCGGAAAAAGATTGGTAAGGCAGGTAAATTTCGGCCGGTAATGATGATTTCCGCAATTTTGTTAGGAATTATGACTGTTGTCACTTTTACTATGCCGGATTTATCCCCCACAGGTAAAATCATCTATGCTTATGCTGCTTACATGATTTGGGGAGCTATATACTCTTTTACCAATGATCCGTATGGATCTTTAGCATCAGTTATGAGTCGAGACGTCCAAGATCGTAGTTTTTTGGCTACTTCTAGACAAGTAGGTTCTGTAGGTGCTCAATTTCTAACAGGTATCGCTTTTATTCCACTTATGACAATGTTCAGTGGTGGTAATTCAAAACATGGATTTTTTATTGCTTCTATTATTTTCGCAGTATTAGGAGTTTTAATGTTTTTAATTTGCTATTTAGGAACAAGAGAAAATGTGCAAGTTCACCGTGATAAAGAGGCTAAAGCTGAAGGCTTTACAGATTACTTTAAAGTTGTATTTACTAATGGACCGCTTTTTGTCATTATTCTTATGACTATTTTTACTATTTCCGCAATGAACACTAATAACCAAATGATGGTATTTTTTGCTCAGTATAACTTAGGTAATATCGGTCTGCAGCCAATTGTCAATGGTATTATGATGGGTACCTCTATTGTGGGAGTATTTTTAATTCCTACGTTAACTAAACATTTTGGCAAACGTAAAACAGCGATGGTTAGTTTTGTCGTTGGTGCTGCAGCAAATATTTTAAACTTCATTTTACCTACTAATGTGATAACCTTTATTGTTCTTGTTACTATTGGTTATACTGCTTTAGCTATTCCTAATGGAATTACTTGGGCTTTTGTATCGGATGTTATCGATTATGGAGAATGGCATACGGGAATGCGTAAAGAAGCTATTACCTATGCTGCCTTTAATTTCTCACGCAAATTGGCTCAGTCTTTAGCTGCACTTGTTAGTGCTGGAATTCTAGCTTTAACAGGATATGTTGCCAACGCCCACCAAACTGCCCGCACCCTTACCGGAATTAAAGCGGCCATGACACTTTATCCGGGAGTTTGTCTATTAATTGCTGCAGTAGTTATTGGTTTCTTATATAAATTAACGGATGACAAATATGTGCAAATTGCCCAAGATCTTGATAACGGTGTTTGGGAGCACGGTAAAATTGGCGATCAAGATGTCAAAAATAAAAATAATTAATAAATTTAAAGGAGAAAATTAACTATGGCTTTATTAGACGACGACTTTTTATTAAGTAACGAAATAAGCAAAAAATTATTCAATGGTTATGCAAAAGACATGCCCATTATTGATTTTCATTGTCACTTAAACCCTAATGAAATCTATGAGAATAAAAACTATGCCAATATTACAAGAATTTGGATTAATGAAGAACATTATGGAGACCATTATAAATGGCGCTTAATGCGCGCTAATGGTGTACCTGAAGAACTCATTACTGGCAATGGTGATGACTATGATAAATTTATGGCGTGGGCTAAAACCATCGAAAAATCTGCGGGCAATCCTTTATATGAGTGGACTCATTTAGAGCTCAGACGCTTTTTTGGTATTAATGAAACTTTCAATACTAAAACAGCTCCCGCTATCTGGGAAAAAGCTAATAAGTTATTGCAGACTGATGACTTTAAACCGCGTAGTCTTATCCGTAACTCCCACGTTTATGCGGTATGTACGACAGATGATCCAGCTTCCGATTTACACTATCATAAGCTTCTTAAAGCCGACGAACGACAGAATGGTTTTAGAACTTTACCAGCCATGCGTCCGGATAAATTAATTCAAATTGAACGTGATGGTTTTGGTGATTATCTTAAAACTTTAAGTAAAGTATCTGGAATTGAAATTACTAATTTCGATACATTGATTAAGGCCTTACATCAACGATTTGAGTACTTTAATGACATGGGTGGACGACTATCTGATCATTCATTATTAACATATCATTTCCACGAAGCTAATGCTGAAGAATTGAATAATATTTTACAAAAAGGAATTTCTAATGAACCTCTCAGTCAATTAGAAATTGACAAATACCTGACCATGCTCTTAGAAAATCTTATGAAATTAAATAAAGAATTTGACTGGACTATGCAGTGGCACATTAACTCCGTACGTGATATCAATCGTCCAATGTTTGATCAATTGGGGCCAGATACTGGTTATGATGCAATTGGAACTCAACCGGATATTGTGCTGCATTTACAAAAATTATATACAAAAATGCGGGATACCAATGACCTTCCTAAGACCATCTTCTATTCTTTAAATCCTAATGATTGGATGGAATTAGCAACGATGATGGGCTGTTTCTTAGAAGGCGGCGTTCAACGGATGCAATTAGGCGCCGGCTGGTGGTTCAACGACACAGCCGAAGGGATGCATGAACAGCTCAGGGTTTTTGCTGAAGAAAGCTGCTTGCCGAACTTTGTGGGGATGCTGACAGATTCACGTAGTTTCTTATCTTATCCACGGCACGAATATTTCCGGCGCGTATTATGTAATTTTTATGGTGAATTGGCTGAACAAGGAAGAGTCCCTGATGATGTTGAATATCTCGGCAAAATTGTCCAAGATATTTCTTATAATAATGCTTATAAATTCTTCGATTTCTTTGACGATGCAACCCCGCAAGAACTGTTTAATTAAAGGAAGCTGAAAAAATGCAAACAATTGAAAATGATTTCTTTAAAGCCGAAATCGATGAACAGGGAGCACAATTAACTCATTTATATCAGAAAACTGATCACTATGACTACATTTGGAATAATGACATTTGGCCAAAGCACGCCCCAGTTTTATTCCCAGCAATTGGCCGTTCTAATAAGGATAGTTATCTCTATAAAGGAACTACTTACCAAATGCCGCAGCATGGATTCGTTTCCGATTATACTTTTAATGTCCTTTCTAAAGCCAAAGATAATGTCACTTTACAGTTGACTGCCAATTCTCAAACTCTCCAAAACTATCCGTTTAATTTTACTTTATCTATAACTTTTACACTACAAGCTAGTGGGTTACATTTACAATTTAGCGTTATTAATAACGATAATCAAGCCATGTCCTTTTCGTTAGGATCACATCCTGCTTTTAATGTACCTATTGCCGATCAGGGAGAGTTTACTGATTATCAATTAGAAATTACGCCTCAAGTAAAACAGTTGACGCAATTTGATATTATCAAAAAACCATATCCTTTTCGACAGGGTACTACGTCTTTAGTACCCAATTACCAAAATGGGATTATTAAATTAGACTATCAGATGTTCCATAAAGGCTTGATTATTATTGAAAATCCTGGATTAGAGTCAATTAAACTCTCGTCACAACAAAGCAGTCATAGCATTCAATTATCATTACATGATTTTCGATACGTTTGTCTCTGGACTAAAGAAGATGTCCAAGCATCTTTCTTATGTATTGAACCTTTTGAAGGATTACCTGATGTCTATGGCAAACCAGTCGATATCATGCAAAAAGAAGGCAATGATCTTCTCTCACCGGGAGAAAGTAAAACTTTACAATATGATATTACCATCCACTAACTAAAGCATCAGCTATTAATAAAAAAAGCAACTGTAGATAATTATACAGCTGTTTTTTTGTCTTTATTGCAGTTAATTTATAACCATCCAGAATAAATAACCCAAATAATTATCTTAATAAATCAACTAGAACATCTTGCTGTGGGTTTGATGATACCAGCACAATAACAAATTTAGACTACCGCAAATTTTAGTATATTAAGTAATTAAATTCTTGTTTCAGCGAAAAAATTAAAAACATAATCTTCTTAAATTTTGTTTATTTCAGCTTTGCCCAAATAAATAAACGGACTGGTAGGAATTGTAGGCACTTTAAATTTAACTTTGACTATTGGTACTTGGATTTTCAACTGTCATACTATGATGGCTGTTGTGTCGCCCATTAACGGGTAGATTAGTAACTGCCTTATTAATGACTACTGGTTTAAAAGCTCAAGGTGTCAAATATTTGGTGGCTTTGCCAGTATCCATGTTTGTTTTTCATTTCTTAGTCGGATATCCCTTAACTTCTTGGCTTTTGAAAAAAGAATGCAAAAGACTGGTCAATGAATTTAACTCTTTATCTGCAAGCCATAAAAATTCAGTAGCAAGACTGAGTAATGATGATGATTTACAATCTAAACATTTTTCCATCTTCCACAACAATATCGCACTTCCTCCTTTATTTAGTAAAAGTTTCCTTAGTAACTCTTTTAAGTAACTTGGTAGCCAAGGCAATTCATCCATTTATTAATATTAATGTTATTTGTCTAGTCTTTGGTGTTATCGCTCATCAATTAGGCTTCTTAGAAATCCACGCCCTCAACAAAGCCGGAGTTTATGACTGGCTAATTTATGGTTTATTGGCTTATATTTTTTCTCAACTAAGTATTACTATACCTCGTCAAAAATGATCTTTATAAGGATTTAAATATTCTTATGGCAGATAAAGGAAAAATAAAAACTATGGATAATTTTTTACTATCCCAGTATAAGATAATAGATAATGTATTGGAAAATGATTTTAAATATGACTTATCTTGCCATAATAGGGAGAACTGAGTATGTTAGAAATTTTGAATTTTAAAAATGATAAAAATAATATTGAACTTGATTTTTTGGGATTAGAGACAGGTGTTAAGAAACATGTCAACCACTCCCGACTAAAGTCGGTAGCTTGTGAGAATTGCCCCTCAGGAGCAACGACCACAATTTGCTTAGATACAGCGATTGCCTGCTTATAGGTCTTACGTGCTATTTACCAAAGCATTTATGGTCCGCAGGTTGCCAGACAGACCTACTACTTAGATACTCGCTAAGCCTTTGGCCAAAATGTTTTGCGCTGCATTCTCATCACGAAGATGATGTTTACCACATTGCGGACACGTCCATTCACGATCTCTGAGGGTCAGCTTCTTTGTCTTGCCAGTGCCCATTATAAAACCACAATGACTACAGGTCTGGGTAGTATTGCGGGGATTAATGGTAATAAATTGACGCCCATAAAGCTTAGCCTTATAGGCCAACATACCTAAAAAAGTCCGCCAGCCCACATCGGCAATACTCAAAGCTAACGCGTGATTGCGCAGCAGGTTCTTACTCCGTAACTCTTCGGCCACAACCAAATCGTGGTTCTTGATTAGTGTTGTGGAGACCAGATGGAGGAAGTTCTGGCGCTGGTTAGCCACCTTGCGTTGGAGGTTAGCTACCACTACTCGTTGTTTCTGATAGTTGGCCGCATTACGTAAAGGGCGCTGTTCTTTCTGAGCTCGCAGTGCCCGCCGAGAAAGCTTACGCTGGGCCTGAGCTAATTTGCCTTGGAGACGCCGGTAATAGCGCGGATTGGCGACCACATACCCATTGGAATCAGTCAAAAAGTTATCAGTATTGAGATCAATCCCAAGGGGTGATTTGACAATGGGGATCAGTTCCACAAAAGGTTGTTCCGAGGCTAATTGCAGCGAAACATAGTAACGACCGGTGGCGTCCATGGAGATGGTCACGGTTCCTATCCGAATTACTGCAGCTTTATGTAACAGTTTAGGCGGCAGGCCCCGAAAACGTAAGCGGCCAATTTTAGGTAGTCGCAGATGCTTTTTATCTAATAACCTAACACTGCCAGTCAACATATTAGGTACTTGTACCTGCTGAGCATACTGACAGGAGGTTTGATACTTTTGCACCATTTGCTTTTTATGAAAAACCGGTACACCAGTACGATGAACCTGACGAAAAAGCTGCCAAGCGGTGCGATAGTTTTTAATCGCGTTCGCCTTCATGAGGCTATCTAAGTCGCGGTTATTAAGCCAACCGTGAATATTGGAAATACCAGTTGCGGGTTTTTTTAAGCTCTCTTCCAGGGTCGCGATACGTGTCTGGACCATAGAAATAGGTATTTTCACTTGTCTGAGCAGGTAAAGTTCCCGATTCATACCGTTCATTTCATTGTAGATAAAGCGACTAGCGTCGCTGTTGCGTTTGATTAAGCGTTTTTGTTCCGTAGAAGAAAGACCCGCAGCTTAAACCCATAATGATAGGGCAGTTGGGCCATCGTTTTACTCATGCAGCCTGCACCTCCTTACTGTTGGTTACATAAATAATAGCATGAGAGTTACCTAGAATTAAGATAAGTTTAATTTTTAGCAAGCTAAGCGAAAAATCATTGAGTAATAGGCATTCATCTGCCTGATTAAAATCAGGAGATTTCTGCCTTTGTTTTTAATTAAAATGTAATACTGAAAATTATAAGCAGATATGTAATTATATTGGAAGTAACTTAAATAATGATGAATTTCAGTATTTAGTAAATTTTTTGAAAATCATTTTATTTATAAGGATAGCAATTCTATTTATAATCATGACTTAATTTTACGAAGGCAAAAATTTAAATATTGGGACTTGTTGATTTTGAAATTTAAAATTCCTTCTTTTTTTAAAAATAGCTGTAATACAACATATTTACAGATTTATTATAATCATGAATTTGGTTTCTTATCAGATAGAACTTTTTTTATGAATATTATTAATTCACTTATTGGTTCTTATAAATTAAATACATATATATTCAAACAAATAGCTGAAAATTTTAAGTGTAATTTAGTTTTAAATAAATATTGGGGTAAGTATGAGTTGATATGTGCAAATTTTAATAAAGCAAATGATATTTATTGTATTTCTGAAGCTATGTGTGCTTACATAAGTGTTTGTTGCTATTTACTTATGAAATAATATTTTTATTAAATTCATTAAAACATTTGGCAGAGAGGTTTTTTATTATGAAAAATGCAAAAGATTGTTATAAATACATATTAAATAATCTGAATATTAAAGATACATTTCTTCTTGAGGTAGAGAATAAAAAATTAGCGAAAACGAATATAACAAGCGTGTTCGTCTTGCTAAAATCGAGTTTGATTATGGATTAACTGATAAATAATATAGAATAGGAAAATAAATTAATTATTGCCACAAAAAACCATCTCTAATTAAAGAGATGGTTTTGTTGCTTTTTAATTCTGCTTTTTTCGTAATGCCCCCACACAGAAGTTACTCTAATTACCCTGTCCTTAGGAAATATTTTATATACTATTCTATGCTTTGAAGTTATCCGCCGAGAATAATAATTTTCTGTAGGTGGTACTAGTTTTTCAAAAGATTGTGAGACTTCATATGGATTATGTTTTAAAGTATTCAATATCTCACAAAATTTTTTTCTTACTTCTTAAAATTTTTGCCAATTCTTTTTTGGCACTATTGGCTATAATTACATGCCATTGGTCATTTATCTTCTGCTGCTGAGTGTTGATTTTCTGCATCTATTTGACGAATCATAGAGTCTATATCTACGTATTCGTCGTCCTCCCTTTCTATTGAAGCAGCAAGTTGTCCATTCTCCATTAGTGCCAAAGTTTCTTGAAGTGCATCATAGTATTTTTTACTAACTAAAACGGCACTTTGACTATCAGTAGAGCCCTGGATGCACACTGGCTGAGAATCTTGATTTACTTCTTCAATTATTTTGTACAAATTATTACGCGCTACAGTAGGTTGGATTTTTGATAACATTTGATCTCCTCCTAGCACTCTATCCCCTTTACCTTACGTCTACAAAGTTAAATACCAATATCATAATTATTCATAATCTATAGTCTAACTGTTAACTTAATTTTCGCTTTCTCCAAGCTGAAACCATTAATCTCTTTTAAAACAAAAACCTAGTTTCAAGCAATTTAAGATTAATGTGCTTAAGCACGTACGTCAATAAAAAAGCATTGATAAATAATAACTATTAATTTTTGAGATTATGTAGTGCTTTTTTAATGCTAAGTATAATTACATATTATTTTTAAAGCCACTTAATACCATGTTAAATTGCCTGTTGCTCATAACATTTAAATCTTCATCTTTTATATAAACAGACGGTATTTTTAATTCTTTATATATTTTATAAATTTCTCGTTTAACCTCACTGGGTATATATATTTTTCATTTGTAATCTTTCTCCTCCTTTTCTGAATTATGTTAATTAGATGAATTCTTCAGGATGCATGTATTCTTCATAATTCAAAGAATCTATTAAAATGGGTACGATTGTCGTTCAGATTATTGTTTTAATTGCCTTAGGATTATTGGGAATGTTTATTGCTTCCAGCCTGTTAGCTAAACCTTTTAAAATGACTTGGCAAATGGCTTATACTTGCTCTTTAACTTGCTTGTTTGGATTTCCTACCGATTATATTCTGACTTCCGAAGTATCACGTGAAATGGCCCATAATAAAGAAGAAGAAAATTATTTATTGGCACACATGATGCCCAAAATGTTAGTCGGCGACTTTGCCACTGTTTCTATTGCCTCAATTATTATTGCATCCATTTTTCTTAAATTACTATAAGCTTACTTACCTGCTATCAGGTCCCTACAATAATTAGACTTCATTACATTTTAGGTCAAACAAAAATCTTGTCCAAAAAAATTATTGGATAGAAAAACAGCTGTAGAATAAATTAAGATTTTACAGCTGTTTTTATTATATGATGATCAATTCACATATCTTGTCTTTATCTAATTTCATAAGTCTATTAAAAATAAAATCAAATATTGTCGCTTTAATTAAAAAGCTGATCGCCACTTTGAAAATCTAATCCCGGATGATTATCAAATCTAACTACACCCACAGCAATCTCATCACTAACTGCAGCTTTGATTTTAGCCGTTCCCATAATTCCAAAACCACCGCACAATTCGATTGCCTTAACACCTTTATTTTCTAAAAACTGGGCTGCTTTAACGGCATCATCATAATTTTGTGCACCAATAGCAGTTAAATTAACCCTAGGTGTGGACACTGTCTTAAAATCTGAATGATAATCAGCCTGTGCAGCTAAAAAAATAAAACCTGCTTCTAATTTTGCCATTTTTAATCCCCCGTTATTTCAAATTGATTATATTAATATCATCAATGAAGGCGCTTTACTAAATATAATAAGCGCAACCATTGCCGATTATAATTTATAATTGTAATCTAGCATTGAGGTGATACTATTGAATAGTCTGGTTGCTGCCCATCATGATCAAGTACAATTTAAAAATATAATAAATCAAGACCCCCAATTTCAGAATGATAATATTTTTTATAGCGACGAGCAAACTCTGGATCAGACTACCCTAGCAAATATAGATATCTTACTAGGTAATAATCAAAAACTGCTCTCTAAAATATTGAATTTACCTCAGGCACGTCTTGCCTGGATTCAATTATTATCTACGGGAATTGACTATTTACCTCTCAAACAAATTCAACAACACCACATTCTCTTAACTACACTGAAAGGCCTTCATGCGGAACCCATTGCTGAATCTGTTATCGGAATGATCTTAAGTCATTATCGAGCCCTGAATTTTGCCAGTCGCCAACATAATTGGCAAAAATTAACAGCTGATCTTCAAATGTTGTCCAATAAGCAAGTTGTTATTTTTGGTACTGGACATATTGGTAGTCGGTGTGCGCAATTACCGCAGGCATTTCATGCTCATACTATTGGCGTCAATCATAATGGACATCCGGCTTCTAATTTTGAAAAAACCGTCGCTACTAAAAAGCTCAATTCTGAAATTTTTCAAGCTGATATTATTATTAATACAATGCCCTTAACCCCAGATACGAAAAATTTTTTTAATGCTGCTTTTTTTAATCAGCTGACCAACCAGCCGTTATTTATTAGCATTGGTAGAGGCCTAAGCACCAATACAAATGATCTAATTACTGCTTTACGTCAGCAGCAAATAAGTAGCGCTGCTTTAGATGTTACTGATCCGGAACCGCTACCAAGTGATAATCCGCTGTGGCAAATGGAAAATGTTTTAATTACGCCGCATATAGCGGGTGATTTCAAGAATATCCCCAACAAGCAATTCAACTTTTTCAAAAAAATCTACAACAATTTCGACAAAATCATACCGTAAATATTAATTTAGTAGATTGGAATAAAGGATACTAGTAATTACTAAATTTACAGTCGAAAAAGGTCAGTAATTCATTGAGAGCTATTTTGCGAGAATTGACTGCTATCAGCCATAATATCTCATTGGATCAACAAATAACCATTAAGTTAGATCAAAACTTAATGGTTATTTGTTTAGTTTCCCAAATGATAAGTACTATTTAAAACTTCAAAAGCAACTCTTTCTTTTAGTAATTAAATATTTCGGCTTAGGCGTAATCAATACCACCATCAACAATAATTGACTGTCCTGTAATATAGTCGGACTTCGGATCAGCTAAGAAAGATACTAAATTAGCTACATCTGCTGGAGTTTCTCCACGTCCTAAGGCGATACTATCAATATTCTTTTGGAGACTTGCTCCCAGTGGCAAATTATAAATCTTAGCCATTTCTGCATCAATTTGATCCCACATTGGCGTCAAGACAATTCCAGGGCAATAAGCATTGACTGTAATTTTATCTTTCGCTAATTCTTGCGCCGCAGTTTGGGTTAAACCACGTACCGCAAATTTTGTAGCAGAATAAATACCCAACATTTCAAATCCTTGATGGCCAGCAATGGAACAAGCATTAATAATTTTGCCCCCAGTTTTTTGTTTTTGAAATTGTTTAGCTGCTGCTTGAATGCCATAAATATCACCTTTAACGTTGATATCTAAAATTTGGGAAATATCTTTTTCTTCCGCGTCAATTAAAGGACCAATTTTAGCAATTCCCGCATTATTTACCATGACATCTAAGTGCTCAAAATCTTTTACGACGGCAGCAACTAAATCAAATACACTTTGTTTTTGGGCAACATCTACAAAATATCCTTGAGCGCCTTGGCCAATTTCGGCTGCAACTTTCTTAGCATTATCTTCTTTCAAATCGGCTACAGCTACTGTTAAGTCATCCGCTGCTAATTGTTTTGCTATTCCAGCACCAATACCCTGACCTGCTCCAGTTACAATTGCTACTCTTTTCATGATCTGCAACTCCTTTTTGACCTTCTCAATGAATAGTCATTAATTTTAGGGTTAATTAAATACCATTCCGCCATCAATCAATAATGCCTGCCCCGTCATATAATCTGAATCGGGACCAGCCAAATACGAAACACAAGCAGCAACGTCTTCAGGCTCAGAGAGTCTGCCTAAAGTAATATCCTTGGCATACTGTGCCATCCCCCATGCGTCATCTTTTCCATTTTCTTGCGCTACTTGATGGGCAATATCCATCATCATAGGAGTTTTGACAATACCGGGACAATAAGCATTGACAGTAATATTATCTTTAGCTAAATCACGAGCTGCTGTTTGGGTAATACCTCTAATAGCAAATTTGGTACCACTGTAGAGTGCCAAATTAGGATTACCCACTTGCCCGGCTTGTGAAGAAGCATTAATAATTTTGCCACCATGACCTTGAGCTTTAAAGGCCTTAACAGCAGCTTGAATCCCCCAGTAAACGCTACCAACATTAACCGCATAAACATGCTCAAATTGTTCAGGAGTAATTGTTTCAATCGGTGTCGTCGGTCCTAAACCTGCATTATTAATTAAAACATTTAAATCACCTAATTTTTGTAATGTTTCTTCCACAGCAGTCATCATTTGTTCTCTTTTTGAAACATCAACTTTAACGGCGATAGCTTGCCCTTTTTGATTAATTTCTTGAACAGTTTGTTCTGCTCCTTCTAAATTAAAATCGGCGACGGCAACTACAAAGCCATCAGCACTGAGTCTTTTTGCAACCGCTTTCCCAATGCCTTGAGCTGCCCCCGTAATAAATGCTACTTTTTCCGTCATAGAAAAACCTCCTTTTCAAAAATATTATCCCCCTTTAATAATAAACAATTTTCTTCACATTTCACCTGTTTTCAGATAAAAATATTAATAAAAAACGATCTTGAAATCCCTCAAGATTGTTCTTTCGTACAACTTACAATACTTAAAATTACTAGCTATTAAATATTAGTTTCCCGGCTGATATTCCGGATCAATAATTAAAACAGGTTTAATCACTTTACCATTATTAGAATCAGCATTAGCTTCGTTAATTTGGTCAAAGTTATAAACCTTTTCTAATTTATCAAATGGGAATTTACCTTGCTGCCAGTAATTAACTAATTGCGGCAATAAGATTTGTGGAACAGCATCACCCATCAAAACCCCATCAACATGCTTTTGTTCAGCTGTTAATTCGTTCCATGGCATAAATTCTAAGGTTTGCGCAGTTACAGCTATCGGGGCAAAATGACCATCAGAAGCTAAGGCTGATACACATTGTTTCATAATTTCTGCTCGGCCAGTGGTATCAATCGCATAATCAACGCCTTTTTGATTAGTTAATTCTTTAATCTTAGAAACCCAGTCTTCTTTTTTACTATTAATTACATCAGTAGCGCCTAATCCTTTCGCGGTTTCCAAACGTTGATCTACAATATCAACACAAATAATTTTTGCACAGCCCCGAATGCTGGCAGCCATTAAAGAACCAGCACCAACAGCACCTGTACCTACAATGGCAATGGTAGAACCTGCTTCAGGTTTTAAACCGTTAAAAACTGTTCCGGATCCGGTAACAAAACCACAGCCTAAAGGACCGACTTTACGCAGATCTATACTTTTATCAATCACAGTAACATTGTTGGCCTGAACTAAAGTTTCAGTTGTAAATGACGATTGATTAAAGAAATTATGAACTGGAGTTCCGTCTTTTTTATGAAATGGTGTTTCTCCGTTAGGACGTACCCCGGCTGTATTCAGGTTTGCCCAATTGAGACAAGAAGAAGGATGACCTGTACGGCATTGCTCACAAGTTCCATCATAATCATATGATAAAATCACATGATCACCGGGTTTAATATTATTAACTCCGATTCCTACTTTTTCTATAATTCCTGCGCCTTCATGTCCTACTACTCCAGGATAAGGATAAGCTCCGGCAGAGCCATCTCGCACAGCTTGATCCGTATGACAAATTCCGCTGGCAACCATCTTTATGAGAACTTCACCCGCTTGTGGCTCATCATCTAACTGCAATTTTTCTAATTTAAAGTCGGCATTCTTTGCTTCAATCACAGCAGCTGTAATTGTCTTCGTCAAAAAAAACACTCCCCTTTGTTAATTATTTAACGTCCTTATTATAATTCGAAAAGTCCTTAAAGAAAAACGTTACGACTATAAACTCGGATAATAATAGCAAGCCTTTCAGAGAAAACAAGTAGTATTTGCTGTAATTTTTCAATCTGGAAATTGCCGAGATTTTAATTATCAAAAGCTTCCCGAAATTATTTTAGATGTACATTTAATTGTCTTCTCTCATTCCTTCATTTAATAAATTTTACTTATTGATCTAGAGCATGTCTTTTATTTTGATAGACCGAAAAACTAAAAATAAAAATAGCAGCCATTATAATTAAAACTAAACATAGAAATAAAACCTTATAATTAGAACAATCAATAATTGCCGCTCCGATAAAGGGACCCACAGCCTTACCTCCGGCAGTAAACATTTGTACGAGCCCTTGATAAATACCACTTTCATTATTAGGAGCATAAATATCAACTAAACTGGCAACTCCGGGAAATAAAAGAATTTCACCAAAAGTTAAGAAAGCCATCGATATTCCTAAAATAAAATAATTATGATTCAGCAATAGAATAAAAAAAGCAACTGCAAATAAAAAAAGTCCGACATTAATTCTCGAAATGATATGCTTAATCAAAAAGTCATTAAAAAAGGTTAAAACTGGTTGGAAAGTTATGATTAACACTGCATTTAAAGTCCACAGGAAACTATATTGTTTAATACTGAAACCTTTGCCCAGCATATATGCAGAAAGATTACTCTGCCATTGCGTATAAACAACCCAAGATAATAAAAGAGCTAAGAGCACACTCCAAATTAAAAATTTTCCTTTAACGACAACTTTCTTTTTGGAATAGCCTTTATTGTAATTAACGATATTAAAATATTTAATAACTATGATTAAAAAAATCACTTGAGTTAAACTAGCTAAAGTAAAAATATAACTTACGCCAATCTTTAATAAATAACCAACGGCTAGAGTTCCAAAAACTAAGCCAAAATTACTTGTAAAATACAGCATATTAAAGATTGAGCTCGTTTTTTTATTTTGCACACGCGTAGCCAAAGAATAAATACAGGTGGTTAAGATGCCATTGGAAAACCCGGATAAAATAATTAAAAAAGCATAGATAGGCCAAGAGTTTAAAAATATTAATAAGCCTAAAGCCAAAATATTAATCATTACTCCCACTAAACTTGTATAATATATGCTCCAATGATCAAATAAAATTCCCCCTAACCAATTTCCCAACATGGTAGCTAACTGGTTAACCCCTAAAACTATACCAGCAACGGTTAAGGTCTGATGTAAAGTATTGTGCATATAAATAGTATTCAGCGGCCAAATAAAGCTCATCGCTGTACTAGTTATCAATGATCCAATTAATAGCCATTTTAGTTGAATAAAGCACTTATTCTCCATTTTTATATCCCATCTCAATTTAATAAATAAACTGGCCGAAATATAATTATATCCCGACCAGTTTAATCTGTTTATAAAGAATTTATTTAGATAATTATTTCTAATTATTTACTTTTTGAACATCAAATTTATAAGATACTAATCCATATAAAGTCCATCCGGCAAAAGTTACTAACGCTCCCCCAACTAGAGCCGTAGCCCCCGCAGTATATAAGGCATAAATACTATATATCGAAGCGATTAAAGCAATAACGTTAGTTAAGGTTTGACTATTTGGTGATATATTTTCTGTTTTTTGCATAGTCTTTAAAGCAGCCATAGATAAAATGTATGGAACTACATTTGTTACCACTGCTAAATTAACTAAAATGGTAAATTGTTTGGATAATGAAGGACTAATGGTCATCAAGGATAATAAAGATTGTAGAATTGTAATTATTACCATTCCCATTATTGGTGTTCCATTACCGATAGTTTTACCAAAAATTTTTGGAAAATAGCCTTCAATAGCAGAAGAACGAAAAACTTCAGCTATTGTAAATTGCCATCCTAGTAAAGATCCGAAACAAGACAAGACCATCAAAGCCATGACAATTTTACCTGCTAATGGATTAAACATTTGTGCAAAAACATAACCAAATGGGGCATTAGAATTAGCTAATTGGGAACTAGGCACAATACCTTGCATAACATTGGTTGAGATTATATACATTATAGCAGCCCCAATTGTTCCGCCTAAAACCGCAATTGGTACATTCTTTTTAGGATTTTCCACGGAATCCATGTTTGCAGAGGCAGATTCCAAACCCAAAAAGGCCCATAGAGTGATAGAGATAGACTTACTTATTCCAGTAAAGAAATCATAATGATGCGGATTCCAATTAGCAGCATACAATTTACCACTAAAGAAAAACCACCCCACAATAGATATGAAGACTACTGGGATTATTACTCCCCAAACAGTAAAGGTACTAATTTTTCCAGTAATACTTGGACCACCAAAATTTAGAACTGTAGCTAACCAAAGTGTAAAGATGGTAGCTAAAGCCACTTGAACTGGAGACAAGGTTATATCAAAAACAGCCGCCGCATAACCAACTGCAGATATCGCAATAGCTGCGTTAGCAATTACTAAAGAGACTCCATAGGTATAATTTGCTAAAAATGATCCAGCTTTGCCGAAGGAATATTCTGCGTATCCCCCCATTCCTCCTTGCTTAGTTGTATACATACCAGCCCGGGAAAAAGCGTATGCCAAACACATCGCACCACCAGCTGTTACTACCCAGGAAAGGATTGACATAGTTCCAACCTGAGCCAAATTAGTAGGTAACATAATAATACCGGAGCCCATCATATTAATAGCTGTGATAACGGTTAATTGTATCACGTTCATTTTCTTTTTTTCTTGAGCCAAAGTTCCCATCATCCCTTAATCATTTTAAATTTTATTTATTTTGCTGATTCATCATAGACATAGCCATAGGCTACAGACTGCCCATTTTCGACTTTAAAGTAAACACCCTGAATTTCAGGTGCAAAGCCTGGGAACTTATTGATACCTTCATTTAAAATCAGGAAGTAAGCTTGCGCTTCTTTAGTCCATTTTTCTCCTGGAACAATACAGAAAATCCCTGGAGGGTATGGTAATGCTCCTTCTAGAGCTGTCATTCCCACAATATCTTTTAAAGGAACTAGCTTGGCATTATTTTTCAACAATTCAACATTAGCGTCGTAAGGAGTCATTGCCTGTTCTGGGAAATAATCACTCAAAAACATCTTTTTTTGATAATCTTTGGCTTTACGATCTTTATAAAAATCATGCAACTCTTGACATAACTGTCGAATAGTATAGCCCCGATAGCGTTGCTCATTTTGCTCATATAAACTAGGTAAGACTGTTTCTAACGGCGCATCTTGATTAACTAAAGATTCAAATTTAATGATTTGCGAAACTAAGTTATTCATCTTGTCCGGAGTTTCTGCAGGCGTCATCAAAAATAGAATTGAATTTAAGTCATTCTTTTCCGGAATAATTCCGTGTTCCCGTAAATAACTGGCTAAAATCGTGGCTGGAATTCCAAAGTCTTCATATTCACCAGTTTCCGCATTAATTCCGGGAGTAGTAAGCATAAATTTATTTGGATCGACAAAGTATTGATTTTCTGCGTAACCATCAAATCCGTGCCACTTTGCACCGGCTTCAAAACGCCAATAATCAATATCATTTACAATTTCTTCTGTATCACCATCTTCCCATGGTTTACCATGGACAACTGGTGGTACAAACGGACGAATCATCGTCGCATTTTTCAAAAGTTTTTTACGGGCATTTACGGTAGTTACTAATGTATCATGCCATAATTTTTTACCGGCTTCGCCTTCTTGCATTTTGGCATTAACATCCAAAGTAGCAAAAATTGGGTAGAAAGGAGATGTAGAAGCATATTGCATATAAGCATTATTGAAACGTTTATGATTGATATAGCGTTTTTGTCCTTTAATATGCGAATCCTTTTTATGAATTTGCGATGATTGTGAAAAACCAGCTTGTTGTTTATGAGTTGATTGTGTGACCAGAATACCTGGATCGTCAGGTCCCAAATCTAATAATAATGGTGAAGAATCTCTCATCATTGGAATAAATTGTTCATAGCCTACCCAAGCAGAATCAAATAAAATATAATCACAGAGCTTACCAATTCTTTCCACAACACGTTTAGCATTATAAATGGTTCCGTCATAAGTTCCTAATTGAATAACAGCTAATCTAAAAGGACGTTTAGCCTTGGCTTTTTCCGGATCAATCTTAGCAATTTTTGCTCTAATAGATCTTTCATCAAATTCACTAGAATAAATTCCGCCAATAAAGCCATAAGGATCACGAGAGGTTTCTAAATAAACCGGAATTCCACCACTTTTTACTAAAGCAGCATTATATACTGATTTATGGTTATTACGATCAAACAATACTAAATCTCCCGGTGCTACAGCTGCAGTGATTGCAATATTGTTAGAAGTAGTTGTACCATTCATGACAAAATAGGTTTTATCTGCGTTAAAAACTTTAGCGGCATGTTTTTCAGCATCCATTGCAGGACCTTCATGGATTAACAAATCTCCTAAAGCCACATCAGCGTTGCAAATATCTGCTCTAAAAACATTTTCACCAAAAAAGTTATATAATTGTTGACCTGCTGGATGTTTACGGAAATATTGACCTCCCTGATGACCAGGACAATCAAATTGAATATTACCCCGTTCTACATATTCTTTAAGCGCTTTAAAGAATGGTGGCAATATTTGATTTTCATATTTAGTTGCTGCTGCTTCAATTTCACGATCATATAGGCGACGATCTGATTCCACATTAATATCAATAATATGATAAATTTTTGCCATTACGTCAGCGGATAAATCGCTATCACCTTGAGAAATAACAAAAATTGGGATATTAAATTTCTGCGCATCAACTTTATTAATAATATCTACTTCGTTATCTCCAACGACTACAGCGGCTACATCAACAAAGTTTGATTTATAAGCGTCAACAACGGTTCTATCTGTGTCAAAAAACGGGCGGCATTGTTCAGTTGCTGCAATGTTTAATTGATCAATGTAATTATTTTTTTTCATAAGCGTAATTTGTTCTCCTTATTTTCTGGTTCAAAAGTATAAATGTAACTTTTTTCACAAATATGGATACCTTATTTTGCTTTTTAATTGATACATTATGTTTCATTTATCTATAAAAAATCGTGTCCAATCAAAATGCATAATTTGTGCTATTTTTTGTGCAACTTGCGGGCTTGGTCGTCTTTTACCACTTTCTATAAAGGAATAATATGGACGTTTTATTCCTACCATATCGGCAACACTATATTGCGTCATATGTAACCCCTTTCTAATTTCTTTTAACCATATCCGCATTTTATCACCTCTTTTTTTGTAAACGTTCCGTTGCATTTTTAATAATAATAAACAATATGAATTCTGTCAATGTGAAAAAGCATCTAACCGAATCTAATATCATGGTAACAAACTGTTACCATAAAAATAAAATAAAGGAGAATTTGCAATGTTTAACGAAAGATTAAAAAATGAACGTAAACTACATCATTATACTCAGGAGTTTATCGCCAAAAAGATTGGAGTTACTAGAGCCGCTTACTCCGCTTATGAAGCCGGTAAAAGACAGCCTAATTTTGGAATTTTAAAAGGTCTAGCTAAAATTCTTAACGTATCTACTGATTATTTACTAGAAATTAGCAATCAAAAGCGCTATCGCAATAATATTGAAACTCAAAGACCTGATTTAGGTTCAATGGCTGAAGAAATTTTAGCTATCATTCAAAAAGATACTGCTGCTGATTTTTGGGGAGAACCTGCTTCTAAATCACAAAAATACTATTTACAAATAGCCCTTAGAATCGCATTAAAACTATGTAAAGAAAGTAAAAAACAATGATAAAGAAACCTGCTAATCAATGAGTTTCTCAATGTAATTAGCAGGCATTTTTATAAAGAGCGTTAAAATTAAAAACTTTAATTTGCTTTGAAATTCAATTTAATAATATTAATTCTGGATAATATATTTGCTGAAGACTCAAAGCAGTATTAACTTCTTAAAAGTAGTCAAGTATAGATGAAAAGAAGTCTTAATTAGTTTTCTTTTAGATAAATTCTCGATAACCTAATTCATATTATTAATTAACATAATGTTACATATCTAGTTGAAAAAATCTGATCACTGTAAACACCAATCAGCTTTAGAATTTAAAAACTTATGAGTATTATTATCCTAAAAAACTACCCATATTTAAGTTGGACAATTCAGAAATATTTTTTACTACTTATGGAGCTATCAATTGGAGAATTTCATGAGGCTTGATACCTGTAAAATAATGCTGCAATTCATTCTGATCCAGCATTTCTTGCAAGCTATCGTAGTCATAAGGACGACCAATTAATTGCCGCTCCAATAGCTGAACATCTTTTTCACCAAAAAAGTCCCCATAAAAGCGCACTGCCTTAATTATGCCGTGCTCTACTTGAAAATGCGCATCAATTGTCCCCATATCAAAATGCTTTCTTTTTTGAACAGTAAACTTCGGAGACTTACCATAAACCCAATCCCAGTTGTAATAATACTTTGCTTTTAACTGATCAATAACAGCTTCGTCTTCTGCGGTTAAATGATATTGATGATCTTTAATTTGGTCTAAACTCTGGGCGTGAAACAGGCTTAATAATAAGACATCACGAAATTGCTCAGTTGTCAGGTTTTGATATTTTTTATCTAAATAGGGGCGGATATTAGTTACCCGACTACGGATAGATTTAATTCCTTTGGATTGAATTTTGTCATTATTAACATGTAAAGCTTTTGTCATTGCATTCAGATCGACGTTATATGACAAAGTACCATGGGAAAAAGTTTTACCATTTTTGGTATACGTAGCATTTCCGGAGAATTTTTTACCGTCAATGGTAATATCATTTCGACCAGTAACTTGAGCACCCTTGCGCCACTAATCTCTATGTAAGGCCTCTACAATTGGTTGAACTATTTGCTTAAAATTACCAAACTGCTCGTCAGCAGCATCGACAACAAAACTAAAACATAAATTTCCCAAATCATCATAGATGCCGCCACCACCAGAAACCCGCCGCGTAACGGTAATATTATGCTCATGTACGTATTCATTATTGATCTCTTCGATAGTATTTTGATTACGACCAACAATAATACACGGCTTTTGAATATAAAAAAGTACTAATGGTTCTGCAAAATCCTTTTGTTCTGTTAAATATTGTTCAGTTGCTAAATTATCCCGAATATCACGAGATGGCATTAAAACATAATACAAAATTATTCCTCCTTTATAATATTAGAAACGATTACATATCTAGTATAAATATTAATGCTATAAGTTTCA
This sequence comes from Bombilactobacillus mellis, assembly GCA_013346905.1. GTDB lineage: Bacteria > Bacillota > Bacilli > Lactobacillales > Lactobacillaceae > Bombilactobacillus > Bombilactobacillus mellis_A. The sequence continues at coordinate 141,035 of JAAEDX010000001.1, read as the reverse complement.
AAGTCACCTCGTTTTTCTAGCTGAGTAATTAAGAAATCAAATAATTATTCTCCTCAAAAACAAGACTTATTTACCATAAGAGTGCTTAATATCAACGAAAACATTGGCTGCTAGCTGGAAATATTTATTCTGATTGTTCTGAATATTTTATATATAAAAAGCTACCGAAAATTATTTAAATTACTATTTTATGGACAGATACTTTTTATAATGGTACTTTTTAGAAATAGACCTCTGTAAATTTACTAACTTAATGGAGAAAATATATGGCCCATAAATTACAAAATAATTCATATATCCGTTATTGGTTTCTAGGACAATATTTTGGTGAATTAATCATTTTAACTTGCATCATGTTAAGGCGAATTCTAGGTACGGCTGTTCAAGATCAACCCTTAGGACTAGTCTTATTGTTGAGCATCGTTGCCTTTATTATTATTTTGCCAGGTATTTTTCTCATTAATCCCCAAGAAGAACATTTATCTAAACTTAAAACTTGGCAACGTTATGCTCGCTTGTTTAACCACTATTTGCAGACTCTCAGTCAAGCCTTAATTTTACCCGGCATTTTCATGGTATTAAGTTCGATGCTTCAGAGTAAAGTTTCTTTTTGGAATAATACTATTTTTATAATCATAATGCTTTATAGTTTAATCATGTATATTCCCGTAGGAATTCTCGCTTTAAGTCGAATTCAAGCTGTGAGTGGCCGCTTGCTAACAACTATGTTTATGGCTTTGATCATATTAGGAACACCACTTACTAATAACCATAATTTAAATAAAATTTTATTAGATTTTATTCACAGCGGTTTTTTAGCTGCTATGAGCTTTATTGTTTTAACTCTCATTGTAATGCAGATATGGAATTTTCCTTTACCTAAATTGGCTTGGCCGACTCAGGGCTCCAAAAAAGTCCTTACCTTCTTAGTAATTTTGTGTTTAGTATTTATTTTCTTTAATACTTTTAGTACTGCTACTAATTGGCAGCAACTTCTGACCCATTTTGATTTTCATATTTCGGCACTTTCTTTAAACTTTATTTTATCCGGCATGGAAGCAGGACTTTTAGAAGAATGGCTGTGTCGTTTTATTTTTCTTTATTTACTATTACGCGCTTTACAAAACCGATCTTGGCAATTAGATGCAGCAGTAATAGGAAGTTCTTTAATTTTTAGTTTAATTCATTTAACTAACTTAATAGCTCAAAATTGGGTAACCACGCTTAATCAAGCAGCTTTTGCTTTTAGTATTGGCATTTTTTTGGCCGCACTTTATCTTTATACGAAGGCTTTTTGGTGGCCGGTAATTTTTCATATTAGTTTAGATCTATTAAGTTTTATAACTAGTGGACATACTACCATGGCTGCTCCTTCTCAATTTAAATGGCAACTTTCTTTTTTAATAATGGCTGTTTTTCTCGTTACTGCTTTGTTTTTATTGAGCGGTTCCCGCCGAAAAATAATGCACAAAAATGTTTCTGAATTACTTTAGAATAATTTTGGGGATCCAAATTATTCTTGTTTGTGATACATCCTTTTTACATGCTTGCTTTTATTTGTTATGATGTGGGTAATAAAATTTTTAGCGATTCCAATTTTTTCTTAATACAAATGACAACAATTACTAATAACCCAAAAATGGAAATTAAATTAAGTGATATTTTTTTATAATTATTGCACAAGCAATCTTATAAACGTATTACAATTACTCAAATCGCTCATAAGGCAAATATTAATCGGACTACTTTTTATTTATATTTTGCAAATAAAAATGAACTATTAGAGTATTCTTGTGATCGTTTTTTAATTCCATTTATTCAGAGTTTTCAGAATAACTACTCCCCGCAAAAAGAAAATACTATTTTGAACACTACTCATGCCCTAACAGCAATTCAACCAGACTTATCGCTACTAAAGATTATTCTAGAAATAAAAGAGGTCGGTTTTTCGACAGAACAAAAAATAATTACTTCGGTGACACATCTTATATATAAAGATATTCAACATAAATATACTTTAATTCCCTCTGAAATTTTACAGTATTATGCCCATTTATCTGCTGTCAGTCTTTTAGATACATTATCTTGGTGGATTCAAAACCTCTGCTATTCACCGCAAAAATTAAGTGAAATTATTTATGTAGCCAGCTTTGAAGGTTTACATAAAATTTTAAAGGCTTTTCCGTAGCTTTTAATTTTCAACTTATCATTGAGTTCCTTCGTTCATTTTTGCATGGGACTATAGCGTCAACAATTAAATAAAAATTAAGATCACTTCTTGCTCGTAGTAGTGCGCGGAAAGTGCGTATATAGCTAATAATTGCCAAATATAAGAAAAAAGAAGCCGGAATATCCTGCTTCTTTTTTCTCAACTAAAGTCGCTGATAAATTTATTAAATGCATATTGATTAGTCTTTACATAGCTTTTTCTTGCCCTTTATCATTTTGACCATGTACTAAAAAGAATACTGCAAATAAAGCAAAAAATCCACAAATTATACCTAAGATCAGATAGGTAGTATGAAATCCCAATTTATCATAACCAGCACCAATAACTCTGGAAAAAACAGTTTGTGAAATTTGAACCGCTGATACTGTGCTTAATGATTGAATTGTAGCAAATTCATTTTTATTAAATACTGAAAAGATATAACCCATAGGGCAGATAAACCATAATGGAGTATAAAGGCCACCCAAAATTTGAGCGAAGGCCACAATTATCCAATTAGTAGCAAATGACATTAATAATAATCTCACTGCCATGATAAAGGCCATAATAACCAGTCCATTACGATAGCCTATTTTTTTAATAATGGCGGGAATTACCAGCATGCCCACAAAAGCCAAAATTTGCTGAATCGTTGTGGAATAAGAGAAAAGCATTACTCCTTGATCATTAGTAAAAAAAGTTTGAAAATAATTAGATACTTGTTGATCCGCAATCTGAGAAAGAGAAACTGTACCTAAAAGAAAAATTACAAATACTATAAAAGCCTTAGAAGATACACTTTTTAAAATACCATGAATATTAATTTTTTCATGTTCCTCATCTTGTAAAACCCCAAGATTATTCTTATCACACTTGACAAAAAAGATAACCATAACTAAGAAAATAGCTCCAGTAATAGTTAAACTCCAAAAAATTGTTTTGGAACAGTTGATAACAAATAACCACAAATTAAAGGAGCAATAAAACCAGTCACAGTCACTCCTGAACGAACCCAACTATACTCAAATTGATTCACAAAACTAATTCTTTGTTCATAAGTTTCAATCGCACCAGTTCCACCGTTCATAACTAGACCAAAAACTAATCCCATAATTATTGACATAATATAGGTATTGCCCTTCATTGGTAAAATGAACCATTCCATAAATGGTCCCATCAAAACTGATAAGACTGCAATAAATTGAATCAAATACTTCTTTTCTAAAATCTTATCTCCAATATAACCAAAAATTGGTGCTGAAATAAGACCCATCAATGACATCATCGAAAAAGCCAAGCCAACATTAGCATGAGAAAATCCAGCATATTTAACTAACCAAAATGCCGAATAGGTCTGAATGACAGACCAAATAAAATTATAGGACATTTCCGAAATAATATAGGACCAAAATTTGCTAAATGAATTATAAGGACTTTTTATTTTTTTCAAAAGATTCATATTGTCACCCTCCTGCTTAGAAAAATCATTTAATTCAAAGTAAGGGAAACAACACTTTTAGCTGGGATAGTTACCTGTAATTTGTTATTTTGTAAGGTTGCTTTATCAAATTTTTGTAATGTAACATTATTAGGATTTTCAAAAGTGTTATGAGAATCCATCTTTTCACCTGTAATAATAGTCGCATCTTCCAACTGTTGAAAAGGTGACATAAAAGTAAATTCTAATTGTTGACTATTATTCAAATCATAATTTCCCAAGCTAATGGTTAAATGGCCCGACTTTTGTGAAGCTGTATAAGTAATATGTTCAGGTAGATTACCTTCCTTCTCCACCAAAGTAGCATCCATATGGTTTTGATACATATCAAATAAATAATAAGTTGGTGTTTTTAACATTTGTTCATCTTTCGTTAAAATCATAGCTTGTAACACATTAACCATTTGAGCAATATTAGCCATTTTGACACGATCAGCATGTTTATGAAAAATATTTAGAGTAATAGCAGCTGATAAAACATCACGTAAAGTATTTTGTTGGTATAAAAAGCCGGGATTAGTGCCCTGTTCGACATCATACCAAGTGCCCCATTCATCAACTATTAAGGCAACTCGTTTTTGAAGATCATAATTGTCCATGATCTCTGTATGCTTAGTTATTAGTCGATCCATAAATTTTGCTTTTGCCATGGTAGAATACCATAAATCACTAGTGAAATCTGTTGCACTACCTTTACTGTGTTTCCAATCACCGGTTGGTAAAGTATAGTAATGTAAACTGAGCCCATCTACAAATTGACCAGCATTTTTCATAACCACATCAGTCCAATGATAGTCATCTTCATTAGGACCACATGCTACTTTAAAAATAGGATGCTGAGTTATCATATTGTGATAGAAAAGTTTGATATTGGCGATATACGTCTGCATAATACTCTGGACGCATATTGCCACCGCCACCCCAAGATTCATTACCAATGCCAAAAAATTTAACCTTCCAGGGGCTATTCTGACAATTTTGCCGCCGCAAATTAGACATTGGTGATTCACCCTTCATTGTCATGTATTCAATCCATTCTGACATCTCTTGAACGGTACCGCTACCAATATTGGCATTAATATAAGCGTCAGCACCAATTTGTTTTAACAATTCAAAATATTCATGTGTACCAAAAGAATTATCTTCAGTAACAGTTCCCCAATTAGTATTAACAATTTTTTTACGGTTTGCTTTAGGACCTATCCCTTGTTGCCAATGATAAGTATCAGCAAATAAACCGCCCGGCCAACGCAAAACTGGTACATGAATAGCTTTTAAGGCAGATACAACATCAGTTCTCATTCCTCTCACGTTAGGAATTTTTGAATCTTTACCAACATAAATTCCATCATATATTCCGCGCCCTAAATGTTCAGAAAATTGACCATAAATATACTTACCAATTTTTGGCCCTTTTTTATTTGTTAATAGAGTTATTGTCATTATTTTGCCAACCTTTTTAATGATTTTGTTTAATATAATTGCAATTATATTGGAGTTATAAAATTCATTGAAGTTATAAATCTCATAACAGCCTCAGTATATCGCTCACATATTACTTTTAAATCCCTTTTTAGGTTAAATGTTAAACTTGAATTTAAGATCAAAAAGCGCTATTTTTAACAAAAAGGTTAAATTAGGTGATTTTATGGACTTAGATATTTCTTCTAAATCATTATCAGTTTTTTCAGCATTAGATAGTGAAATTCGTATTAAAATTATTCAACTATTGTCTCATCATAAAATGAACGTTACTCAGCTAGCTTTCCAATTAAACCTTAGCAATGCGATTATGACGAAACATCTAGATAAACTAGAAGCAGCCCAAATAATTAAAACGGAAAAAAAGGGAAGACAAAGACTATCTTCCCTCAATATTGATACTATTAATATTCGATTCCCTCAAAAAATTTATACTGAATTAAATCACTGGACGCTAGAATTACCTATTGGACAATACACAAACTTTCAGGTGGCACCTACTTGCGGGCTAGCGGGACAACATGGATTTATTGGAAAAGTCGATAATCCCAGCTATTTTATGAATCCTCGACGTTATCAAGCCGGTATGCTCTGGTTTTCCCAAGGATTTGTAGAATATCAAATACCCAACTACTTGAAAACTCATAAAAATTTAGTCATGCTGGAATTAAGTGTAGAACTCAGTTCTGAGTTTCCTTTTTCTAACAATCGTTGGCTTTCAGATATTACAGTCTCTTTAGATAACAAAGAAATCGGTACTTGGACTAGTCCAGGTGATTTTTCTGATGTTCGTGGTCGTTATACACCTAAATGGGTCTACAACGATATGAACCAATATGGAATTTTAAAATCCTTCCGCGTTTCACGTCATGGTTCTTTTATTGACGGTCATCATTCAGCTGCCACTACAGTTTCTGATATTGATTTAACCAAACCCAGCTGGACTTTACGTTTTGAAGTCAAACCTAATAGTAAAAACCAAGGTGGATGTACGATTTTTGGTAATAAATTTGGCAACCATGATCAAGGAATTCTTGGAACTTTTTATTACAGTCAAGATTAATTTAGTAAAAATTTTTCTAAAATACCAAATAATGCTGCTTTTTCAATTTAACTTGTACTTCACTTTTTGTATTCAGTTATACAAAATATGCTGATATTTATTTATAATAAAGAGAACTATCTTATTCGGAGGCTCACTATGAAACCTAATTTAACTTGGTTAGATGATCCGGAAATTTTTCGGGTAGGTCAATTGGCAGCCCATAGTGATCATCAGATTTATAATAACTATTCTGAGATACAGCAACAAAACAGTAGCTTTGTTCAATCACTTAATGGACAATGTCAATTTAAATTTTCCTCACGTCCTCAGCAACGTCCACAAAATTTTTACAAAACAGATTTTGATACTAGTAGTTTTGAATATATTAAAGTTCCCCAACATATTGAATTAGCCGGTTTTAGTCAAATTCAATACATTAATACTTTTTATCCTTGGGAAGGTAAAGAATTCCGGAGGCTACCTTATACTCTAGATTCTAAACGCTTAGAAACAGGACTTTTTAGTCAGGCTTCGGATAATCATGTCGGTTCATATATTAAATTTTGATTTGCAACCATCTTTGCAAAATAAGCATATCCGTGTTCGCTTTGAAGGTGTGGAAAAAGCCTTTTTCGTTTGGCTTAATGGACATTTTCTAGGATATGCTGAAGATAGTTTCACTCCCTCTGAATTTGATTTAACTCCCTTTATTAAAAAAAATCACAATAAATTAGCAGTAGAAGTTTATAAACATAGCACTACTTCGTTTTTAGAAGTTCAAGATTTCTTTCGTTTTTTTGGTATCTTTCGAGATGTTAAATTAATCGCTCAACCAGAAGCCCATATTGAAGATCTAGATATCCAAACTCATTTGACCCCAGATTTAAGGAATGGCTTTCTTTCATTGAAACTCAAAATTATGCAACAAAAACCTGCTCAAATAAAGATAACTATTAAGAATCATCAAAGCCAAATCCTATTTACTACCATAACTACAACTAATGAAAATTTCAAATATGCAAACATCCCTATTCAATCAGTGCATTTATGGGATCATGAATATCCCTATTTATATCAACTAGATTTAGCAATTATTAAAAATAACAATATTATTGAAGTCGTTAATTACCCCTTTGGCTTTCGTCAACTAGAAATTAAAAATAAAATCATTCACTTAAATCACCACCGTTTAGTCATTAAGGGAGTTAATCGTCATGAGTGGGATGCTCATACTGGCAGGGTTATTTCCTTAACAGACATGAAAACTGATCTAGCTATTATGAAGCATAATAATATTAATGCTGTTCGTACCGCGCATTATCCTAATCAACCTGTCTGGTATTCTTTATGTGATCAACAAGGAATTTATGTAATGGCTGAGACTAATCTAGAATCTCATGGCTCCTGGCAGAAGGATTATCAGATTGAGCCTTCCTATAATGTGCCCGGCTCTATTCCTCAATGGCGTAATGCTGTTTTAGATCGGGCTTGTAACAATTATGAATTACTAAAAAACCACCCTAGCATTATTTTTTGGTCATTAGGAAATGAATCTTTTACCGGCAGTAACTTAGTCGCCATGCAGCAATATTATCACAGTAAAGATCCTACTCGCTTAGTTCATTACGAAGGAGTTGCCAATGACCGTCAATACGAAAAAGAGCTTTCAGATGTTGAAAGCCGCATGTATGCTTCTCCAGAAGAAATTATTAATTATTTAAAAAATGACCCTTCTAAACCTTTCATTCTTTGTGAGTATATGCATAGTATGGGTAATTCTGTTGGTGGATTGGACTCATATATGAGTCTCTTAACTCAGTTTCCGCTATATCAAGGAGGGTTTATTTGGGATTTTATCGATCAAGCACTATTAGTTACAGACAAAACAACAGGAAAATTAACATTCCATTATGGCGGTGACTTTGATGATCGATTATCTGATTATGAATTTTCAGGTAATGGTCTCTTATTTGCAGATCGCCGAGAAAAGCCGGCTTTACAGGAAGTGAAATATTATTATGGTAAATACTAACTCATTACGTATTATTTATGGTGACGGTAGTTTAGGATTTAAAGGAAATAATTTCCATTATATTTTTAATTATCACCGTGGCGGTCTAGAATCTTTAGTTATAAATAATAAAGAATGGCCATACCGTGAACCCCGTCCCACTTTTTGGCGAGCCACAACTGATAATGATCGGGGCAGTAATTTTCCGAAAAAGTCTCTGCAATGGCTGGGAGCAGATCAATTCATCGATATAGCTCACATAGCTCTGAAAGTTAGCGGAAAATCAATACCAGTTCCTTTTCCTCCCCAGAATAACTCTTTTTCTAATCAAGAATGGATCCAAAACAGTGAGATTATATTTACTTATCAAACTCTCACCTTACCTACATCTCAAGTCAGCATTGCCTATCAAATATTTGCCGAAGGCCAAATCAAAGTTAATGTCCATTATTATGGAAAAGCCGGATTACCAGAGTTACCAGTATTTGGCATTCGTTTTATTTTACCCACACCAGCATTATGGTATGAATATGATGGCCTTTCTGGAGAAACGTATCCTGATCGCATGGCAGGAGCTAAAAGAGGAACTTATCACGTTGAAGGACTTCCGGTTACGCCTTATTTAGTTCCCCAAGATTGTGGAGTTCACATGCAGACTACACGTCTCACAATTGCCCGCAATAGTGTTCATGACAATTCTCAACAATCCTATCTTTCGCCCTTTTATCTTTCTTTTACCAATAAGACTAATCCCTTTGCTTTTTCTTGCTTACCCTATACAGCAGAAGAATTAGAAAATGCTACCCATCAAGAAGAGCTCCCACCTGTTCATCATACTGTTGTGAACATTTTGGGAGCAGTTAGAGGAGTCGGCGGCATTGATAGTTGGGGTAGTGAAGTTGAATCTCCTTACCGTATTTCTGCTGCTCAAGATCTGCAATTTTCCTTTCAGATTATGAATTCTACAGACTAAAATTAAATTAGTGATCCTTTTGTTTCCTGACAAAATAATGATCAGAAAAATTACCCCTATTAGTTAACAAGCTAACGGCAAGGTTTCATAGCTATCAAATTATTTAGAAAATGCTATTATTATTAATGGAACGGATATTTTCTACATTGTGCTCAATGACATCCCAATGTTCCGCTAATTTACCCGCTTCTAGGCGATAAATATCGCAAACTTTATTAATTTGTCCTGTGCCTAGCGTACATTTAAAAAACACATATACCATATTTTGGTCGGCACTGATATTAATAATGTCAATTTGAGGCTGCATTTTGAGAAAACCGGTTATAAATTCTCGAAAACCGGCTTTACCATTTTTAACAGTCGGATTATGTTGTAAATAATCATCTTTCATATAGTCATCCAAGTTGGCTAAATTACCGGCTTGAAAAACCTCTTGATAGAATTTGGTAACAATTGCCTTATTATCCATTTAAACTCACCCTTTTATAAATATTCCAGGTTATTATAATGGATTTAATATTTCAGAGTAAGCCCAAAGAAAGGAAAATTACAATGAAAACTATTATGATTAATCATCAAGAATTACCAGCATTGGGTATTGGAACTTGGGAGATGGGCGACGATGACAACGCTTTGGATGCCGAAATTGCCAGTATCCGCGCAGGATTGGATGCTGGTTTAAAAGTTATTGATACTGCGGAAATGTATGGTAATGGGCGTTCAGAAAAACTAGTGGGCCAAGCTATTAAACCGTATCAAAGATCGAATATCTTTCTCATTTCTAAAGTTTTACCCCAAAACGCTTCGGCAAAAAGAATGCGGCAAAGTTTAACCGCCAGTCTCCAACGTTTACAAACTGATTATCTCGATTTATATCTGTACCATTGGCGCGGCTCAGTGCCGCTGCAAGAAACCGTAGCAACTTTACAAGACCTTCAAAAAGAAGGAAAAATTCGAGCTTGGGGTGTATCTAATTTTGATATTGGTGATATGCAAGAACTCTGGAAATTGCCAGCAGGCAAGAATGTTGCAGCTAATGAAGATTTATATAATCTGGAAACTCGCGGCATTGAATATAGTCTTCTGCCTTGGCAAAACCAGCATCAAATCCCTTTAATTGCCTATAGTCCTTTGGGGCGTGGTCCCAAAATGGGCAGTACGATGATGAAAAATCCAGCTGTATTGCAAGTTGCTCAACAGCATCATGCTAGTGCTTATCAAATTTTATTAGCTTGGGTTATTAATCAACCTCACGTTTTAGCTATTCCTAAAAGTAGCAGTGCACAGCATCTTTTAGATAATGCCCAAGCTTTAAATATTGAATTAACATCCGCTGATTTACAAATATTAGAAAAAGCATATCCTAAACCTACTCAAAAAGAACCATTAGCCATTTATTAAAAATAAAAAAGTGAAGCTCAAAGTCTTCACTTTTTTATTATCTTAATTTTTTAGTTAAAATGACGTAAATTGGGAATAGACAGCATTACCAAAAAGCTTAGGCAATATAATAAGGCTAAAAATCCCATGACCACCACTAACGTATAGTGATCCATTAAAAAGCCGATCACTACTGAAGAAAAACCACCAATAGCGCGCCCCACATTAACAATAACATTGTTAGCAGTGGAGCGAATTTCTGTAGGATAAAGACGGCTAATAATGGCCCCATAACCACCAAACATCCCATTGGAAAAGAAACCTAATACGGCTCCGGCCAACAGCATTGTTATTTCATTTACTACGATAGTAATACTAAAAACCGATAAAGCCGAAGCTAGTAGAAAAATACCGAAGGCTCTGCGCGGACCAAAATAATCTAAAATCCTCCCAAAAGTCATCATGCCAATACTCATGCCGACAATAGTAGCAATCATCCATAACGAAGATCCCGCTACAGTGAGGCCTAGTTTCTTTTGCATAATTGTCGGTAGCCAATTCATAAGGCCAAAATAACCCGCAATTTGAACTACTACCATAAACATTAACGACACAGTTTGCAGTGCTAAAGGTCCTGTCTGAAACAAGGTCCCAACTTTAGGTCGCTGTTTAGTAGTAGTTTGTTTTTGTACAGCTATAAATTCAGCACTTTCATGGACATGCCGCCGAATAAAATAAGTTAAAACAACCGGAATCACTCCTAATAAAAATAAGGCTCGCCAGCCCAAAGTAGGAATAATGGCCGCAGCAGCAATTGCTGCCAAAATAGAACCAATCTGACCACCGATGGCAGCAATAGAAGTCATCGTGCCAATATGACGTTGGGCAAAATTTTCGGCAATTAAGGTAATTCCGACTCCATATTCCCCACCGGCACCTACACCGGCCAAAAAGCGAAAGAGATAAATCATAGTAATATTTTGCGCCCAATACATTGCCGCAGTGGCAGCCGCAAAAATAAAGATCGTGTAAGAAAATGTTTTAACACGTCCATACCGATCACCAATTAAACCAAATAAAATACCGCCAGCCAACATTCCTAAATTTGTAATGGAGGAAATTAATCCCGCCTCAGCTCCATGTAAGTGCAGATTAGCAGCTATAGAAGATAGTGCAAATGATAAAAACATTACGTCCATATTTTCTAAAGCAAAACCGGCAGAAGTCGAAGCAATCGTCCATTTTTGATTAGTAGTTAACGTGCGGTCTTTTTGGTGTATTAAAGCTGTCGCCATTTTTTTACCTCCAAAATGAACGCTCGCGGGCATTCGTTATTTTTTCTGGTACTATTTCAAATTGACTATATCGTGCCACAAATTTTTATAAAAGGCAATAGTAAATTTATAATTTTTAATATTATTCGGATTTGACGAACATCAAAAAATAGTTTAAGCTGTCTCCAGTTTATTTGAAGAAAGGTGATTGTCATGGGGCCAATATTTATTGCTCTGGATTTCGGTACAATTCAAGAAGTAGAAGATTTTTTGGATCTTTTTGAACCAGCAGAACCCTTAGCGGTCAAAGTAGGAATGGAATTTTATTACGCTGCGGGGCCTCAGATAATTAAACGTCTGCGCCAACGAGGTTTAACTATCTTTTTGGACCTCAAACTCTATGATATTCCTCATACCGTTGAACAGGCCGCTTACCAGTTGGCCTGCCAGCAAATTGATTATTTGACTATTCATGCCGCTGGCGGATCTCAAATGATCCAAAGTGCTAAAAGAGGATTAATCAATGGTAGTCATACAGTTCATTCTCCTATTCCGCAACTATTGGCTATTACAAAATTAACTTCCTTATCCCAGACCCAAATGCAGACTGAACAACAAATTAACGTCAGTCTGCCAGCTGCTGTCACCCATCTAGCCCAATTAGCGCGTGACAATGGAGCTGATGGTGTCATTTGTTCTGCTCAAGAAAATCAACAAATTCATCAAGCTACCACTGCTAATTTTTTGTGTATTAATCCTGGTATTCGCTTACAAAAAGATTCTCAAGATGATCAACAGCGCATTGCTACTCCCCAGGCAGCTAAAGCTTGGGGGAGTAATGGTTTAGTTATTGGCCGCCCAATTACCCAAGCAGCTGATCCCGTAGCTACTTATCACCAAATTTTACAACAATGGAGGCAAAATTAATGAATAAGCAAAACATCTCTACAGTAATTGCCCAAGATTTATTACAGATTCAAGCTGTCACTCTAAGACCACAGCAGCCTTTTACTTGGGCTAGTGGTTTAAAATCACCCATTTATACTGATAATCGTAAAACTATTGCTTTTCCTGAAGTTCGTAGTCATATTGCGGCAGGCTTAGCGCAATTAATCCAGCATTACTATCCGCAAACTAAAGTAATTGCCGGTGTCGCTACGGCTGGTATTCCGCATGCCGCCTTAGTAGCTGATCGCATGAACTTACCTTTAAGTTATGTTCGACCGCAACCTAAAGATCATGGCACGGGTCAACAGATTGAAGGCCAAATTAGTAATGGGGATCAAGTAGTTCTGATTGATGATTTGATTTCTACAGGAGGCAGCGTTCTGCAAGCAGCTCAAGTAGTTCAAAAAGTAGCGCCGGTTATCGGAGTTGCTGCAATCTTTAGTTATAATTTACCTGATAGTCAGCTTAATTTTAGTCAGGCCCAGATCAGCCTACATACTTTAACGGACTATTCGGCTCTTATTACTACTGCGCATCAGCAAGGAAAAATTTCTCCTCAAGAGCTGCAATTATTACAAAAATGGCATCAAGATCCCCACAATTGGCCTTAAGAGTGAAAGAATTCAGCTGGTGCTACTCGATTATAGTAAAGTAAAAAAGCTTTTCCAGTTTGTTCTTGCACCCGTAAGCCAATCACAGCAGCATTACGAATCTGCATTACTTGGCTGATTTCATCAATACCGAATACGGTTTGTATTAAGGAGCGGGAAACCGTACCATGACAAACTACTAAAACTGCTTTATGGGCATTATTTGCAATAAGATCTTGCCAAAATGATTGAACCCGCTCTCCCAAATGGGCATAAGATTCGCCGCGACAGTAATCACTATAATTGTCTCTTAAATAAGCTTGCTCATCAAAGACTTGCGGATATTGCTGATAAACTTTTTGAGCAGTTACGCCATCCCAATCACCATAATCGATTTCTTGTAAGCGCTCATCGACTTCAATTTGATGATAACCATTGTTAAGAATTTCGGCTGTTTGTAAAGCACGTTTCATTGGACTGGAATAGACCCGGTTGATTTTTTGAATAGCAAAACTTTGCTGTAATTCTTGAACTTGTTTGATACCAACAGCATTCAAGGGCAGATTAGTGGAGGCTCCATTAATTCTTTGTTCTTTGTTTGTATCAGTTTCTCCATGACGGACAATATATACTTCAATCATCCCTGTGCTCCTTCAAAAATTATTATTGACATAAATGACAATTAGTTTTATTATAGCAAAAATAAATCCTTTAATGATAGTCCCGTGAGACTATGAAGGAGCTTGCTAATCCTAAATAATATTAGTTAACCCTCATAGTCTCAACTATGAGGGTTTTTAATTTTTAGGAGGCATTATGACTACTAAACAAGAAGATATTTTAATGGATATTACTGATCGGCCTAGTTGGGGACATTGGCTGGGCTTATCCATCCAGCATTTATTTGCTATGTTTGGTTCCACAGTTCTAGTTCCAATTTTAGTCGGTTTAAATCCAGGAATTGCTTTATTCAGCTCTGGAGTTGGCACTTTACTCTATATTTTAATCACTAAAGGTAAAATTCCGGCATATATGAGTTCTAGTTTTTCTTTTATTGTTCCCATGATCGCCCTGATGAAAACAGTCGGCTATCCCGGCATTGCTCAAGGAACAATTGCTGTAGGATTAGTTTATCTAATTACTGCTCTAATTGTGGGATTAATTGGATCCCAATGGATCGATAAAGCTTTACCACCAATTGTGGTTGGTCCTATTATCATGGTAATTGGATTGTCCTTAGCTGCCACTGCCGCCAAAGATGCCACTATGAATGGCAGTCATTATGACCTCAAATATTTTATTGTTGCTATGGCAACAGCTTTAATTACGATTTTTTTTAACATGTATCTCAAGGGATTTTGGAGCCAAGTAGCCATTCTTCTGGGTATCATCGTGGGCTATTTAATTGCTGTTTTGTGCGGTTTAGTCGATTTCACTCCAATCGCCAAAACCCCTTGGTTTCAAGTACCCAGTTTTCAAATTCCTTATTTGACCTATCAGCCGCACTTTTACTGGGGAGCTATTTTAAGTCTGGCTCCGATTGCTTTTGTTACTATGACGGAACATATGGGACATATCATGGTCTTAGATGGTTTAACTCATCGGAATTTCTTTCATGACCCTGGTTTAAATCATACCTTGGCCGGTGACGGCACTGCCTCCATTATTGCCGGATTGATTGGTGGACCGCCAATTACAAGTTACGGTGAAAATATTGGCGTAATGGCCATTACTAAAATCTACAGTATTTGGGTAATCGGCGGAGCTGCCTGCTTAGCTATTATTTTTGGCTTTGTCGGCAAACTTAGTGCCTTAATTCAAAGTATTCCTTCACCAGTTATCGGGGGAATTAGTTTTCTATTATTTGGTGTGATTGCTTCCAGTGGTCTCCGGATTTTAATTGACAATCAGGTTGATTTCAATCAAAAGCGAAATCTCATGATTGGTTCTTTAATTCTTGTTATAGGAATTGGAAATGCCTTTTTACAGCTGGGAAAATATCAATTTTCCGGCTTAGCTGTAGCGACGGTTTTAGGAATTATTTTAAATCTACTGTTACCAGCTCAAGCTGCCAGTGAAAAATAAATATACCCAGCACTACAAAGAGTATTTACGCCTGATTTACCCTGTAAGCTAAAGCAAAATTTCCCAGTGTCGCTGAACCATTATCTTGAATACGGGGCATCCGCAGATATTCATCCAGTCTGGGCACATGAACATAATCGTTTAACAGCAATTTAAATTGCTGTCTAATTTTTATCAGGAAGTTTTCATTCATTACTCCACCGCCAAAAACAATATTTGCTGGTCGTAAGATCATCGTTTGTTGAATGGCGGCTTGAGCTACATAATAAGCCATAATATCCCAGGCATGATTTTCTAACGATACTTGAGGTCCAGAAATTCCTAGACGAGCCTCAAAAGTCGGCCCAGCAACTAACCCTTCTAAACAATCGTGATGATAGGGGCAAATACCAACAAACTGTGTATCATCCGGATGACGTTTAACAAAAGTGTGTCCCATTTCGGGATGTCCTATTCCCTGAAGAATTTTACCATTACAAACAGCTCCACCGCCGACACCAGTTCCAATGGTGTAATAAACTAAAGAATCAATTTTCTCGTTATATAACTGCGAAGTAACATACTCTCCATAAGCTGCGGCATTTACATCCGTTGTAAAATATATCGGAATTTTCAACGCCCGTTTAATGGGACCTAAAAAATCAGTTTGCCGCCACTTTGCTTTGGGAGTGTCTGTAATATAACCAAAATGAGGATTATTCTTTTTTAATTCAATCGGGCCAAAAGAAGCAACAGATAATGCTTCTAAATCCTTAAATTGTTGAAAAAAAGTGATAGTTTTTTTTAAAGTGGTTTGTGGATCCGTTGTGGGAAAGCGGATTTTTTGTAAAATTCGATAATCTTCATTGCCGACAGCACAGACAAATTTAGTACCGCCAGCTTCAATACTGCCTAGTAACATAAGTTCTCCCTATTTTCCTAATTTATTAATATTTAGAACTATTTTTTATTATTATTTACACCATTTAACAAAAGATTCATAATAACTGCTGTCATACTGCCAATCACCATCCCATTACTTAAAATGGTTTGCACAGATGCGGGTAAAAATTGGAATAAATGTGGTTGCGCAGTTACTCCTAAGCCTAAGCCGACAGAAACAGCAATGATTAATAAATTCCTAGTGTTCATTTCAATATTAGCCAGCATTTTAATACCTTGAGCTCCAACCATCCCAAACATTACTAACATAGCACTACCTAAAACTGACGTAGGAATTAGATTAGCAATTGCCCCAACTTTAGGAATCATGCCCAAAATAATTAAAAAGACAGCCGAATAATAAACGGGATTTAAGGTTTTAATACCTGACAATTTCACAATACCGACGTTTTGAGAAAAAGTGGAATACGGAAAAGTATTAAATAATCCTCCTAAAATAGCTGCCAGCCCCTCGGAACGATATCCATCTGCTAAATCCCGCTCGTTTAAGTCTTCATGAACAACTTCACTTAAAGCATAATAAACACCCGTTGATTCAATCATGCAGGTTAAAGCTGCTAAAATCATTGTCGCAATTGATGACCATTCAAAGTGAGGTGCCGAAAAATAAAATAAACGCGGTATTTGAAACCATTGAGCGGCACTAACAGAGGCAAAGCCGACCTGGCCTAGAATAACAGCAATGATTGTGCCAATAATAATTCCTAATAAAACTGCTATTTGCTGGATAAAACCATGAGTCCAGATATTTAGACAAATAATAATTAAAGCGGTAATAAGACCTAAAAATAAATTGGTGGGATCTCCAAAATTTTTAGCACTATTATCACCGCCACCAATATTTTGAAAGGCTACTGGTATAAGTGTAAAGCCAACCAGTGTGATTAAAGATCCGGTTACTATGGTCGGGAAAAAACGACGCAATTTTGCAAAAATTCCAGAAATTAAAAAATGAAAATTCCGGCCGCGATAATACCGCCATACATATATCCCGGTCCCAAGGTTTTACCAATATGCTGCAGGGGCGCTACATATTCTACAGCACATCCCAAAACTACAGGTAAACCAATCCCTGTCCACGGTGTCCGCTTAATTTGCAATAAAGTCGCGATACCACACATAAAAATGTCCGCAGAAATTAAATATGTCATTTGCTTAGAGTTAAATCCTAAGGCTCCACCAACTAAAAGTGGTACTAAGATATCTCCTGAATACATTGCTAACAAATGCTGTAATCCTAAAATTGCTGTTTTTATAACCGCTTGCTGCTTTGCCAAAATATTATCCCCTTTATTATCTCATCATTAACTTTACGTTAATTAAGATAACACGCAAAAACAGTATTTTAAATATTAATTAAGCAAAAATTGTTCGTTTTTTATATAAAAAATCAATAAGGTACGATCTCAAAGCTAAATTTATAATCTTTTTGCGAATATATCTGATATTGCTTACCAACATCACTACCCCAACTGTCAATGCCGCCGACACCTCTGACTGGACCATAAATACATAGCACTGTTCTTCGAGGAAGCGGTAAATCTTCTATATGAAAGGCATTTTCCAATTCTTCTGCCGTATAAGGCAAACAGCTAAAATTAAAGGGATCATTTATTTGTTGCAGAGATAGTGCGAATTCATCCTGTTTATTATCGGCATTATTTAAAGTCGCGTTGCGATAAATTTTTAAATACTGACTTTGCATATGCATTTGACAATCCTGTGGCACTAAATAAGGGGTAACGGGTAAGCCTTTCATTTCAAAGATCCCTGCTGAAGCAAAATTCATACGATCAGGATAAGTTTCTCCTGCTAGACCTTTATAAATATATTTATTAGCTACAGTCGGCATAATCAATCTTAGTCCTAAGGCCGGCAATTCTGGTAAATTTTCACACCCATGATAGTAAAAATTGATAATAATAACTCCAAGGTTAGAAACCGTATACGTCACATCAACATAAGTCACGGGATCAGTTGCAGTTGCAAATGTATATTTTAAAATAACTTCACTGACTTGTTGATATTGTGGATATTTGTTTAAAGGGATAACTGGTACAGGAATTGATTCTCCATTAATCTGCAAATGGCACTTAACACAATGTGAAAACAAATCCGCTCCTAACCAAACTGAACTTTTCCGAGAAAAATCATTACCCCGATCATTATCAGTTGTTGCCCGCCAAAAGGTCGGACGAGGAATTCGATATAACCATTCTTTACCGCTGATATTTAAGGATTCTAGGCCACCCTTAGCATAATTAAAAATATAGGAGTAATTATTACCTGATATTCCTAAAGTTTGATTACCAAAAACCAATTGTAGATGATTAATATTTTCCATAAAGGCCTCTAACTTCCTGCATAGCCGGCTTTTCTCGACGATCAGCAAACAATAGCCCATCACCAGAAAATTCATAATCTGAAGGACGATCATCAAAATCTCCGCCATATCTTAACACCATTTGCTCTGTAAGCGGATCTTTTACAGCAATAGCCTGATCAATAAAATCCCAAATAAATCCTCCCTGATATAGTGGATAGTGCTCTAAAATTGTAAAGTATTCTTCAATTCCCCCCACAGAATTACCCATGCTATGCATATATTCACACAATATTATTGGTTTGGATGGATCGTTTTCTAAATAATTTTTTAGTTCTTGAGGTGAAATATACATTCTACTTGTCACATCTGATATTTTGGTTTCATAACTAAGATCTCGGCTAGTGCCTTCATAATGAGTTAAGCGATAAGGATCAACCGCCTTAAAATAATTATTCATATCTACCAAATTATTGCCAACATAAGATTCATTACCCAAAGACCAAAACAAAATACTAGGATGATTTTTTAATAATTCATAATTATTACGAGCCCGATCTAATACAGCATCATGCCATTGAGGTATTGAGCCGGGAACATTCCAACTTGTACCATTTTGCCAGGAACCATGACTTTCCAAGTTGGTTTCGGCCATTACATAAATTCCGGCTTGATCGCATAAATAATACCAAAAAGTCTGATCTGGATAATGCGAAGTTCGAACGGCATTAATATGATTACGACAAATAATTTTTAAATCTTTTTTCATATCTGCCTTAGTGAGAACCCGACCAGATGTTGCCGACCATTCGTGACGATTAACTCCTTTTAAAATTAATCGTTTGTTATTTAACCAAATTATTTTGTTTCTGATTTCTAAGCGCCAAAACCCAAATTGATAAGGCACTAGCTCTAACAAATGATCTGTTTTAGTTTTCACCTCAATTACAAGTCGATATAAATAAGGATCTTTATTACTCCATAAATGAACCCGCTTTAATTCCTTAAATTTACAGACAACTATGCGCTCAGCCGCCTGTTCTTGTTGACAAATAAGCTGGTTATGCTGATCGATCACTTTAAAACACAACTTTTCACCATTAAGTGGACCCTTTAATTTGAGTGTAACTTCCAAACTTGCATGGAATAAATCTGCTGTTACTAAAGGTTGAATCTTTAAATCTTCAACGTGAACCTTGGATTGCGCTAATAAGGTAACATCTCGAAAAATACCAAAAAATTGAAAAAAATCTTGATCTTCCAAATAGGCTGCAGAACTATGTTTAAATACTGCTACTGTTAATATATTATTTTGCGAATAAATATACTTGGTTAAATCAAATTCTGATGGTGTAAAACTGTCTTCCGCATAGCCTAAAAACTGCCCATTAATCCATACAAACATAGCCTCTTCCACACCATCAAAGCGGATTCTTATATTTCTATCAAGCAGACTAGAATTCAGGTCAAAACACTTTATATAAATTCCTACTGGATTATCAGCGCTCTTACTGAATGAACCAGCAGGTATTGTTTGTCCTTGAGTATATGCAGGTAATCTTTGGCTTTTACCTTCCCATCCGTACATAATATTAATGTACTGAAATTGATCATAACCAGCAAATTCTATATGTTGTGGAACTTTTATCTGATCAAAATTGCTATAATCATAATCCTTACAGTAAAAATTGGACGGTATTTTTTGAGAATTAGGCAAATATTTAAATTTCCAAATCCCATTCAGGCTCTGTTTCCACTTAGTTGTGCCAGCAGCTAATTCATCGTAATCTAAATAATAATGATGATCACTGTGGGCAGCAATTTGCCCTACTCGAAAAACTTGCGGATCATCTAACCAGTTTAACTGTGGTTTCATTAAAATATTAACTCCTTTTTATCAACCGTCTGCAATTTGTTTAAAGCTAAGGCAATATTACCAATTGTGGCCGAACCATTATGTTTAATTAAAGGTAGTGTCAGATAATTATCTAAAGCAGGAATTTCAACATAACCGTTTAACAGTTTTTTAAACTGAATTTTTATTTTATCCAGAAAAACACCCTTACTAATCTTGCCTCCAATAATAATTTTTGCTGGTCTAATAGTTAAGGTACATTGGATTAAGGCTTGGGCCACATAATAGGCCATAATATCCCAAACGGGATCAGCATTACTCACTTTATTAAGATTTTTACCTAACCTCGCTTCAAAAGTGGGCTCAGATACCAAACCTTCTAAACAATCACGATGATAAGGGCAAATCCCGGAAAATTGCAGATCCTTCGGGTGCCTTTTGACATTGATATGTCCCATTTCCGGGTGACCAAAATCACCTAGAAATTCGTTATTATAAATAATCCCAGCGCCCACACCGGTATCAATCGTATAATAAATTAAAGATTTGATTTTCTCTCCTCTCATCAGTGAAACAATATATTCTCCATAAGCGGCTCCATTAACATCAGTAGTTAAAGCAATGGGAATATTGAGTTTCTGTTTTAATATTTTATATAAAGATATATTTTGCCAAGTCAAATGTGGGGATGTTGTTATATTACCAAATCCGATCTTATCTTTCCGCAATTCTAAAGGTCCAAAGGTTGCTACCCCCAAAGCTTTAATATTATATTGATGAAAATAATCGATAATTTTTGCTAATGTTAAATTAGGAGAATCAGTAATGAAATGACGTTTATCAATTATCTGATAATTATCATCACTAACTGCACAAATAAATCTTGTTCCTCCCAGTTCAACGCTCCCTACTAACATCATTCATCATCCTTAAAATTACAAAAGTAAATTTTCCCACCGAAAACTTACAGCTTAAATTCCAACGTTTTAATTTCGTAGGGCTTTAAAGTAAACTCAACTTTTCCGGCTGGAAAATCCAACTCAGCTATTTTTTCTTCTAGAAGATTAACATCATTAACTCCCTTACAAGAAAATAACGGATTAATAGTAATCTTACGGCAACCGCCAGTGTGATCGTGTAATCGTAAAATTAAGTTATTTGATTTTTCAGCCTTTTTTAGAGCATCAATCACCACTGTTTGTGCAGAGTTAATTTGTAACAACTGCTCTAAACTATTAAGCACACCTTCTTTAGCGATTAGCGGATTATTTAATTCCCAAGCATTTTCTTCCACTTTACCAGTTACAAAATTCTCCTTATGTGGTAATAAACTATACGTAAAACTATGCTTGCCTAGATCAGCTTGTGGATCCGGACTAATGGCTCCTTTGAGTAAAGATAACGTCAGATGATTATTATGGATTCCATAACCATATTTACAATTATTCAATAAAGCAACTCCATAATTTTGTTCTGATAAATCGGCCCATTGGTGACCCACAGTTTCAAACTTAGCCCAGTCCCAACTAGTATTCCAAGTAGTGCTGCGGGTTAAATTGCCAAATTGGATTTGATATCGTGCTTCTGTAGTCCGAACATCTGGCCAAAAACCAGACTTCAGTAATTTTTGCCGCTCTTGCCAATTAACCTCAGTTTCAAAATCAATTCGATAATTATGGCTATATAAAATCATATTCTGTTTAATATAAGAACTTTGATAAACATATTCCAACTGAATAACTACACGAAGCTCATTATTTTCTACAACTTTTATCTGATACGCATTCAAAATCTGCTTCTTGAGATAATAATCAAAATCTATATTCCAAGCGTCATAATCCCGCGGTTTATCTTCATATATTTCTAAAGTATTATTCAAGCTCTCCGCAACAAAAACTTCTCGTTGTGCTGTTTTATCATAAAGACTGGTTATTTGACCGTGATCATTCCAAGTTAATTTGTAGAATTTAGTTTCCACATTATTTTTACCGATAGTTGCTGTGAGTTGAACTTTTTTCTGGGACGCAGCTGGAACAAAGCGGAATTGTTTCGTACCTAATTCGGGAATATTGGACACATAAACCCTATAACCTTGTGAAGTTTGAATACTAGGTAGCCATTCACCTGTTAAATCTTGAAATTGTCCTTTTTGTTTTTGTTTTACGGTTACTAAGGAACTACGCTTCCAACCAGCACTATTAATAACGGTATAAATATTATCTTTTGTCTCAATTAGATCAGTATCTATTTGTGCTTGAATCTGATCGGCGTTGATTAATGCTTGTTGATAATCATTTTGACTATCTTCATAAACCTCATGAATAGCTGAACCTGGGATAATATCATGAAATTGATTACGTAATATAATTTGCCAACCTTGGTTTATTTGCTTTTGCGGGTATTTAAATGACGATTGATTCAGTTGCGTGAGGAGAGCTTCAAACTCTAGTTCACGATATTTTAGCTCTAAATAACGGTTCATTTTTTTCATATAGGCATGGCTTGTGTAGGTTCCCCGATGAAATTCCAAGTATAACTCTCCATCCCATTCTGGTAGATATTGATCAGTATCAGCAACAGTCCGGTGCAGCTTGTTAAAGAAAGAATTAGCTGTATCTGTTTTAACATGGGGCAAACCCGGAATTTTATCGAGTTTGCGACGGCTCTCCAACATATCACGATTGACACCGCCGCCGCCATCGCCATAACCATAGGCTAAAAGAAGTGAATTATTTAAAGCTTTATCACTATAAGCATCATAGAGTCCCTTTACTGATTGAGGAGTCATTAACCCGTTATAGGTATAAAACCAAGAATCAGGATTATCTTTTAATTTGCCCGGATCAGGAGTGGTAATAAAATGAGTTAAAATTTTAGTTCCATCAATTCCTTTCCAAACAAACGTATCATGAGGCATACGATTGTATTCATTCCAACTAATCTTAGTAGTCATAAAAGTGGTTAAGTTAGATTTTTTTAAAATTTGTGGTAAAGCCCAGGAATAACCGAAAACATCTGGTAACCATAAATAATGCGGGCGCTTACCAAAATTATCAATCATAAATTGCGTTCCAAACATAATCTGTCTAACTAATGATTCTCCCGAGGGAATATTACAATCTGCTTCTAGCCACATTCCGCCATCAATCTCCCAGCGGCCTTCATTTATTCGTTGCTTAATTTGCATAAATATTTCCGGATAATCCTCTTTAATATATTGATACAATTGCGGAGTTGACTGCAAAAAAACATAGTCAGGATATTTCTCCATCAATCGTAAAACTGTCAGAAACGAACGGGCAGCCTTTTCACGGGTATGTTTAATGCGCCATAACCATGCTAAATCAATATGTGTATGACCAATAGCTGTAATGTTTACCTCTGTATCTTTAGGCTTATTATTTAAATAATTATTCAGATACTCATCAGCTTGTTTACAGGAATCATAAAACACGTTGGAACCGGGAATTTGCCAATCTATTAACTGAAAAGCATTAGTTAATTGTTTTAAAAGATCTACAGCTGTTTCAGAATTCTGATCCAAAATCTTAACTGTTTCAATCATATTTCTCGCAGTAAAATATAGATCATCTGTTGATTGATTGATCTCAGCATAATCAGCATAATGAAATTTATGGATTAAGCCCTCTTTGCGATTACCATGTCGACCATACATTCCTGTCCACAATTTAATGGCAATGGTTCTTTTTCCAGCTAATGATTGCGGTATCAAAACTTCTTTATGATTCGAATCAATTCCTTGATAAGGTTTATTATCAATAAAAAGTAGTCCCTCGAATCCAGTTTGGTTAAGATTTCCAGGCAATCCTAAATCAAAAAGTAAAACCCCATCATTGGCTTGAGGTAAATTAATTTCACTTTTCAACCAAATATAAGTGTCCAAAGTTGTCCATTGATGGCCTACTTTCACCTGCTCCCATTTTCCAGCAACAGGAGGATATTTCTGAGTTTTAGTAGGATCGAACTGCATTTTCCAATCAGAAATTGGTGCTCGATTATAATAGCGATAAGGTTCTAATTCATTTACTAATTTTTCTATCTTTTCTTGAGCAAAAAACATCTCCATTTTGTATTCTCCTTTTACTCAACCTTGTTGGCTTCTTTTTTATCGGATACAGTTAATTTAATAGGTGGATTGACTGTTTCAGGACTAGCCGGCCAGACACGAGAATAATCATAGCCGGTCAATTGTTTAACAACTCTTTTGGTTTCAGCAGTTGCATCATGCTTAGCACCACCTGCTTTTAAGCGCTTTATTTCTTTGACTATAATAGAATGAGTATATTTATTAACTTTAAAAGTTAAAGCTAGTAATAAAGCTATTAATATTAAACCACCAGCACCAAAAATCAATGCACCTGAAATAGCGTTTTTAGCAACCAAAGGCTGCACTTTCGCCCCTTTAACAAAACCATTAGCATCCAAAAACATCCCCACTAAAACTGTTGACAAGGCCGCAGTAGAATTACGAAATAGAGAAATAACCGAAGCAAAGACCCCTGCACGATTACGGCCGGTAACAATTTCATCAATATCAGGAATAAAAGGGTATACATTCCAGGGGGTAAATTCCAAAATAGAACGACCAATTTGATAGGTCAAAGAAATAATAAACATCCACATTATCAAATTATTTGGTGTCGATTTCGTTAAACTATAGTAAGCTAATAACATAGCCAGCATAATGCCATAACCTAAAATATAGAGAAAGCGAGGACCAAATTTAACAATCAGCAAACCGCCGACTAAAGTCGTTATCACACCGACAATTGATAAAGATAACATATTGGCAGCTACAGTTGCGCTTACCCCTAACACATAAATACAAAAATATGTAAATACGGTATTATAGACATCTTTGCCGGTAAATGAGAACAAATAAATAAACAAATGTTTTCTAAAGCTTTTAATCTTAAAAGTAGAAATATAAGCTTGAAAATCTTCAGATAAAGCTTGCAGCGGTTTTCGTTTATTTTGATCATTTACATTCGTAGTAATTTGATCAAAAGGCAATTCCCAAGTTGTCCAAGCTGTAATAAACATAAACGTCGCAAAAATAATCGCAAAAATTAAACCATTAATGAAAAACGGAACTGGACTACTTTGTCCCAGAATCTTAAAAAGCTGACCCGGAATAAAAGTGGCTAAAAAAGTGGCACTCGCTGAGAAAAACATTCTAGCAGTTGATAACTTAGTCCGTTCATTAAAATCTTGGGTCATTTCCGTAGGTAAAGTTTCATAAGGAATTGTAACAGTGGAAACCGCATCAAATACACAATAAATAATCAGGTAATACCAAAAGTTCATGCCGCCTACCCACATTAATGCAAAAATCAACATTAAAGGAGCTCCAAAATAAAGAAAGAAATGTCGTCGGCCGAATTTTTTGCCAAGAGTAGTTTTATAAAAATTGTCCGAAAATCCACCCATAATCATTCCACAAAAACCGGAAACCACTTTACCAATAGCTACGATCAGTGCTCCTTGCGTAGCGCTTAAATTACAATAAGTAGTATAAAAAAACAGTAACCAGGCTCCAATGATAGTCTGACCGCCACCACCAACAAAGTCAGTAATCCCATAACCAATCGCAGTCCAAAAATTGATTTTTCTTGGCGTATAAACACGTTTGGTGAGTTTTTTAAACGCCATAATTTCATCTCCTTAAGATTTATTTATCAATACAAACATAGTAATCGGTTACAACTAAAATTAAAACGAATAAAATAAGCAAAAAGGTATACAAATCAAAACTACATAAATTAGTATACTAATAATTTTTGAGGTGATTTTATGTTTTTTATAATCCCTTTCCAACAACCCTTACAGCTCATTAATTATTCTTCCTATAAAAAAGGAATTACTAGAGAATTAAAATTCACAAATTCAATTGCTCAGCATCTCTTTCTTTTAATTTTACAAAGTGGTCAAGCAACCTGCACTCAGGCTCATCAGCAAATTCAATTAAAAGAAAAAAATTGGTTGATTTCGGATCAGGAATTATTACTGCATTTAAGTAAAAAGCAAAAATTTTTGCCCGAAATTTATATCTTGGAATTTTCATCAAAGCAAAAAATCCAAAAATCTCTGTCACCATTTTTAAAAACCAGTGATCCCGATTGTATTTCTCTCCCACAAATAGGAACACTTATCGATTTACAAGCGGTACAGTTTTTTTTGAATCATTTATTTATATTTCCTAAAGACCCTGCTCACAGGCAAAATCCCTACAATAATTATTTATTATCCAATATCATGCTTTTTTTAAAAGAGCAATTTTTACAAACTGCACAAAATAATTTTAACAATCAAATACCAGTAAAATTTGAAAAAATGGTCCAATGGCTTAGTCTGCACGTTAATGATAAATTGACTGTCCAACTAGTAGCCCAACATTTTTCCATTACTCCTGAATATCTCACTAAACTGTTCAAAGAATA
Source organism: Bombilactobacillus mellis (assembly GCA_013346905.1). Lineage (GTDB taxonomy): Bacteria > Bacillota > Bacilli > Lactobacillales > Lactobacillaceae > Bombilactobacillus > Bombilactobacillus mellis_A. The sequence goes on along the minus strand of JAAEDX010000001.1, from coordinate 113,959 downwards.
CGAAGGAATGCCGACGCTTAGTTTTATCCATAACCTCAAAATATCTCGTGCAAAGGATTTACTAATTACAACTAACATGTCAATCAAACAAATCGGTTATTATTTAAGTTACGATAATATTAAGTATTTTATGCGCCTGTTTAAGAAAAAGACCGGTTTTACTCCTAGCGAATTTCGAAATAATTTCTCTTCACAATTGCCTGTAATAAATAAATAAGATTTGTGAAGATCAATTATTAAATATGCTAAACTGTGTTTATGAAATAAAGGAGGAATTTACTGTGTTTTCCAAAAAGCGCACTGCTTGTACAACAATTGTAGTCGGAAAAAAGGCTTCTTTAGATGGCTCCACCATGATTGCCCGTAATGATGACACTTTCCAAGCCGTAGCACCTCATAAATTTGAATATCATCAACCGCAAAACAATCAACAAAAAGTTATTGTTAAGTCCTGGCTTAATAATTTTCAAGCGGCTGTTCCGGAAAATAGTTACGGTTGGCCTGGAGTGCCAAACGTTGATTATCAACATGAAGGTTATTATGATGAAAGTGGTATTAACACTAAAAACGTCGCTATGTCTGCTACTGAAAGCACTTATGGCAACGAAAGAGCCTTAGCTTATGATCCGTTAATCCCTGATGGCCTCGATGAAGACTGTATTGTTCGTATGGTTTTACCGTATGTTGATTCTGCTCGTGCAGCCGTACAACGCACTGGTGAACTAATCGCCCAGTTTGGTTCACCGGCCGGAAATTCGGTTTTGTTTAGTGATAGCAATGATGTTTGGTATATGGAAATCGTTACTGGCCATCATTGGGTGGCCCAGCGTATACCGGATGATGCTTACGCTATTGCGGCTAATCGCGTTTCCATCCAACAAGTAGATTTTAACAACCCGCATGAATTCATGTGGTCTCCAGGTATTCAGGAATTCGTAGCTCAATATCATTTAAATACTGATGCTCAAGGCTGGAATTTTCGCCATATTTTTGGGACTAACAATCAAAAAGACCATCATTATAACAATCCACGCGCCTGGTTCGGACAAAGATATTTCAATCCGGAAATTAATCAGAATCCTGAAGATGATGAACTACCGTTTATTTGTCATACTAGCCATAAGATTTCTGTGGAAGATATCGAATATTTATTAGGTTCTCATTATAATGAAACAGCTTATGATCCTTTACAATCAGGAACTGATCCGAAAAAATATTTATATCGTCCTATTGGTCTGAATCGGACCCAGAATTCACATATTTTACAAATCCGTAATGATGTTGACCCACAATTTGCTGCAATTATGTGGTTATGTTTGGGCTATCCTACTTTTAGTCCTTATTTGCCGTTTTATACTAATATGAATGACACAGACCCTTCCTTTAACAACACCGCCATGACTTTTAATTTAAAAGATGCTTACTGGCTCTATAAGGGCATGTCGGTTTTAGTAGAAGCACACTACAAAGAATTTATCCAAAGTAATATCGACTTTTTAACTCAGTGTCGTCAACAATTTCGAAGCGCAATTGTCCAGACTGACCAAAACGCGCTTCACTATCAGGGAACAGAATTAACGAAGTTTTTAACTCAACAAAATCAAAGCTTAGTTCAGACTAATCGACAACAAACCTTGAAATATATGCAGGACTTAATGACTCAAAGTATTAATTTATCACATTTAACCTTTAATATGGATAAAAATTTATAGCTATCTAAAAAGAACTGGATAAATGATATCCAGTTCTTTTTATTTGCAATGATAATACAATTTTTTATTGATTAAATCAATAAAAATTTTATTAGTACACTATTAATACAAGCCTAAATTAGCTCTTTAACAATTTCTCAGCTTCGCTGGCTACCTGATCATCAGCCATATCTTCAAACTTTTTCATATCATTAATAGTCTTTAAGGTATCCTTTTCATTGTTATCCATAAAATGATTCCATAGGGCATCACGAACTGGAGTAGCATCGTCACTCCAATCAAAAACATCACTCATCTTCTTATCTAAAGTTAACGTTTTTTCAGCTTCTGCCATCATTTTGACCTCCTTTGTTAATTACACCCTCATTATAGTGCAATTAATTCTTAATGGTGATAAAAATAAATAATTATTCGATAAATAGATTTTAACTAAATTAATTTCAGAGGCTTTCACAGCCAAATAATTGTATTCGCTTTCACATTATATTAGAATAAACATGGTCCAAAGATTTTAATTTAACTGAGGAGGAACCAGCATGAAAATTGTTAGTTATAGCATTCGTGAGGATGAAATGCCCGCTTTAAAAAATTGGGAAAAAGCTCACCCTGATGTAGAAGTTCAGGTAGAATCAGAACTTTTAACACCGGAAAGTGCTGCTAAAGCTCAAGGAGCAGATGGAGTAGTTGTTTACCAACAAAAGCCTTATACCCGTGAGACATTGCAGGCTTTACATGATGCTGGTATTAATAAAATGTCACTCCGTAATGTGGGTACCGATAATATTGATATGGATGCAGCTAAAGAATTGGGATTCCAAATTACTAATGTGCCTGTTTATTCACCCAATGCCATTGCTGAACATACGATTTGGCTTATGGGTCGGTTATTAAGACGAGAACCAGAATACACAGCAAAAATTGCCAAAAGAGACTTACGCTGGGCTCCGGAAATTGGCCGGGAAATGCGGATGCAAACGGTTGGTGTCGTGGGCACAGGACATATTGGCCGCGTTGTTATTGATATTTTAAAAGGCTTTGGTGCCAAGGTTGTCTGTTATGATGTTTATCAAAATGATCAGCTGAAAGCTGAGGGTTTATATGTTGACAGCTTAGAAGAACTATATCAAAAAGCTGATATTATTACCCTTCACGTCCCTTCACTTAAAGAAAATATTCATATGATTAATGATGATACTATTGTGCAAATGAAAGATGGAGTTATCATTGTTAATGCTGCTCGGGGCGATTTAATTGATACGGATGCCTTAATTCGTGGTTTAGACAGTGGAAAAATTAGAGCTGCAGGTTTGGATGTTTATGAAAAAGAAGTGGGCGTCTTTAATGAAGATTGGGAAGGCAAACAGTTCCCCGATGAACGCTTGGATAACTTATTAAACCGCAAAAATGTGATTGTGACTCCGCATACAGCTTTTTATACTGAAACTGCTGTGAAAAACATGGTCGAAATCTCTCATAATTGCAACGTTCAGTTAATTAAGGGTGAAAAAGCAGATAATACTGTTGAATTAGGATAATAAAATTGCAATAAAATTTGTCGAAGGTATTACTAAATAATTTAGTAATACCTTCTTTATATTTATCCAACTGCGATTGTGATTACTGCCGAGAATTTTTCTTTAATTTATTAAGAATATCAGACCCTAATAATTCTTGAACATCTAAAGGCCGCTTGAGTGAGCCTAAATAAACTGCAAAACCTAAAAGCGCCCATAAAACCAAAAGAACATATTCACTAGGCCAAGCTAAAGAATATTTAGTGATTGGTAATAATGATACTAAAGCTACTATTAAAGCGCCTAATCCACCCAAAAATGGAAGTAAGAGGTAACGATTACGAAAGCCCGCTTTTAAATCTGGATATTGCTGTCTAATTTTCATTAAGCAAAGAGTATTGAAAGCCCAAGCCAAAGCAATCAAAAAACCGCCGATATCTAAAAAGTAGATCAAAGCCCCCTTACCCATCCAGCCAATTGCCAAAACTAAAAATAAAATTAAACTACTAGCGCGATAAGGTGTTTGGTACTGAGGATGAACCTTAGCAAACCATTGTGGTAAAATATTGCCTCGAGTCAAAGAAAATAATAATCGAGAAGAAGCGGAAAATAAATTTAAAAAACCGGTCATCAAACCTAAGAAGGCAATAATAAAAGCTAAATTTCCTAAAATCGGAAAACCAGCGTGATTAAAGGCGTCAATTGTGCCCATAGATAAGTGGGCCGTTTTTGTCCACGGCCAAATCCAAGCTGAGGAAAGTAAGACACCGATATAGTAAGAGGCCGCAATAACAATTGAAAAAATTACAATCAAGCCAATTTTTTTGGCTGGCATTTGGGCCTCTTCCGCTAATGCAGCCACTGATTCCCAACCGGTTAAAAAAGTCATGGCCGGAATCACGAAACGGATAATAGCTGGCACAGGCTGTTGGTGGGCATTAAAAGCTGGCCAAAAGTCATGAAAAGAGCCCTTAGTAAAACCCACAATCATCAGGATTAATCCTAAAACCACTAATCCCAATAATAATAATATTTGCACATGACTGGCAATTTTAGCCCCCCGATAAGTTAAAAAATAGACTCCTAAAGTAATCATGACTCCTATCAGTAACTGTAAAAAAGAAATTCTCATACCCGCAAAAGTATAACCAGGACCTTGAGCTATTTGAGGCCAAATACGCGCTAATAATAGCCCTGAAGCGGTTACATAAAATCCTAAGGAACTGATATAGCCACCTAATAAAGTCCAAGCAGCAAACAGTGCCCCAGGTTTGCCAAAAGCCACATAGCCATAAACTACTTCCCCACCGGAGCGCACAAATATGGTTGCTAATTCCGCAAACGATAAAGCAGCTAAAATAGCTAAAACTGCGGCCGCCAACATCCCAAAAATCTCTCCGCCAGCACCATATTCTCGAAAAAACTGACTATTAGTATAAATCCAACTACTACCAATAGTTCCCCCAGCTCCTAAAGAAATTAATCCCCAAGAACTAATATTTTTACCAACATTTTTTGTACTCATTAGTTTACTCCTAATTGAATCTTTATCTTTTCACTTCAACCAGACAAGATACGATCAACTACTGATCAATAGTCGATTTTTCAATCAAGAAAGCGCAATCTTTATAGAAACTTAACTGTAAGCGATATTAATATAAATGTCAATCATAAATTGATTTTTTTAAGCTTTTGTTTAACAAGAGTCTAAGAAAACACTGGGAAAATAAAAAAAACTAAAATCAAAGTTGAGTTTAGTTTTTTTTTGCTGATCAATTATTTTTAGTAGACTTCTTAGCTGCAGCAGCTTTTTTCATATCATTAAGACCGTTCATTAAAAATGAGACTACTTCATCATTATGCTGCCGACGTTTCATTGAATTCAATTTGGATGTCGGACGACGACGTCCCGTCACACCTTTATGTGTGTTAACCATGATGTGTCCACCTCCCCGATTGTTAGTCTAACTTCTTTATTTTAAGAGAAAGGTCTTCAATATTCAAGCATAATTCCCATTTAATAATATAAAAACTAGGTGTTAGAAATGAATTTTATTGGTTAGTGTGCTAACATAATGGTGGAGGTGCTGCTAATGACGGAAAATGTTATTCACGCAATTAAGATTGTTTCTAATCAATTATCTCGCAAAATGAACAAATTTGCTAAGAAGTTTGGTTTAACTGGGGTTCAAATTCAAATTATCGACTATCTTAACCATTTACCCCAAAATCAATTTGTTTATCAGAAAGACGTCGAACATGAATTCAATATTCGTCGTTCGACTGCAACTAGCGTTCTGCAAAAAATGGAAGAAAATCAGTTGATTATGCGCAATGTTTCTCCTTCAGATTCTAGAATTAAAATAATTTCGGCTCTTCCTAAAGCTGAGGAATTACAGCCGCAAATATCACAATTTTTGGCAGAAACCAACACCGATTTATTGAACAGTATCAGTACTTTTCAACGTCGCGGGTTTTTAAAGGCCCTCAATAAAATTTCTAATGAGTTAACCACTGAAGAAAAAAAGGAGTATAAAAATGAAACAGAACATCGTCTTTGATTGTGATCCCGGTAGTGATGATTCTATTGCTATTTTAGAAACCTTTGCTCATCCTGAAGCCTTACAAGTTTTAGGGATGACTACAGTTGGGGGCAATGGTATCTTAGCCAACGTTACTAAAAACTTGCAACATTTATTATGGTTTTTAAAGCAAGAAATTCCAATAGCTCCTGGACAAGCGACTCCGATTATTAAAAACCTGCAAAATGCCACCGATATTCATGGAGAAAATGGCCTAGCAGGTCCTACTTTTCCTGAAGAAGCAGATAAGTATCCCCTATCCAGTAATAACGGGGTAACTTTTTTACATCAAATTATTAGTCAAAGTGCTACTCCAATTACTATTGTTGCAACCGCTCCGTTAACCAATATTGCTTTATTATTGAAGGTCTTTCCGGAAGATAGAGAAAATATTCAACAAATAGTAATTATGGGAGGAAGTTTAAGTAAAGGCAATGTTACACCACAGGCTGAATTCAATTTCTTTGTTGATCCTGATGCAGCGGACATTGTTCTTACATCTGGCTTACCAATTGTTTTATGCGGACTTGATGTTACAAATAATACCGGTCTAAGTTCAGAACAAATTCAAACATTAGAACATCGTGGTCCTGCTAGTCAATTAGCCTACGAAATTCTCACACCCTACTTTCAAGCAGAAAAAGGTGAAGGACTAAAACGAGCAGCAATTCATGACTTAGCCACAATCACCTATTTATTAGATCCAAGCATTTATCAAGGAGAACATTACCAATTACATGTTAATAGTAGTTGGGGTGAATTACGCGGCCAAGTCGAAATTAATTCTACGACTGAAGGTTCTGCTAACGTTCTTGTTTTAAAGAAAGTTGATATTGAAAGAGCTTCCCAATTATTACTGGATTCATTAGCACTTTTAGATCAAAAATTGAGTTAAAATTTTTTAAAAAAAAATAAAAATAATTTACAGAATTTCATAGCTAGTTTATAATCATTATAAACTAGTTTTTATATTTATTTTGGGAAGCGATGAATAAATGCATTTTCGTAAATTAATGGTTATTTTTGGAATTGGTATTTTAGCGTTGATTCTAGAATTTGGCTTTCACCTCAATCTCTGGGCGCAAATTCTGATCAGTATTGTAGGTCTTACTCTAGCCGTCTCCATGACGATTGAAATGATTAAAACCTTACGTTCTGGCAAGTACGGCGTCGATCTTTTGGCTATTATGGCTATTTTATCCACTTTAGCAGTCGGTCAATATTGGGCCAGCTTAATCATTTTATTAATGTTAGTCGGCGGCGATACTTTGGAAGATTATGCCGCTAATAAAGCTGGTAGTGAATTAAAAGCGCTGTTGGAACATGCTCCAGAAAAAGCCCATATTATTCAGGCTGATGGCAGCATTAAAGACACAACTTTAGAGGAAGTTCAAATTGGAGATCAGCTTATCGTTAAACCGGGAGAACAAGTACCAGTTGATGGTGTCGTAACTAAGGGCAGTGGCACCTTTGATGAATCATCATTAACCGGAGAATCCAAGCCGGTAGAAAAGAAAGTAAAAAGTGAATTAATGTCTGGTTCAATCAACGGTAATAGTGCCATTAAATACCAAGCAACTAAGTTGGCTTCTGATTCGCAATATCAGAAAATTATTCGTCTGGTTAGAGAATCACAGAATCAACCCGCGCATTTTGTACGACTAGCAGATCGTTATGCGGTTCCTTTTACTATTATTGCACTTATTATTTCCGGCATAGCCTGGATAGTTTCAGGAGATCCCAACCGCTTTACTCAAGTATTAGTCGTGGCTTCCCCTTGTCCTTTAATTTTAGCAGCTCCAATTGCCCTTGTCTCCGGAATGAGTCGCACCAGCCGCAATGGGATTATTGTTAAAAGCGGTACTTCCATTGAAAAAATGTCTCTCTTAAAAAAGATCTTTTTCGATAAAACCGGTACTATTACTACAGGTGAGCTTTCATTAAGTAAGGTTTCTCCTGCTCCAGGATTTACCAAAGAACAATTATTACAATATGCAGCTAGTGTGGAACAGCAATCTAATCATGTTTTAGCAGTTTCTTTGCTGCATGATTATCAAGGGCAGTTGTTACCCCTGAAAAATCTAGAAGAAAAAACAGCGCAAGGCGTTCAAGCTCAAATTCAAGGTAAAATCGTTAAAGCCGGCAAAATGGATTTTGTCAATCCAGGTCATGATGTTCAAAGTAGTGATCCCACGATTTTTGTATCTATTGATGGCCAATATGCTGGTAAAATTACCCTTGTGGATCAGATTAGACCTGAAGCTCAACAAACTATTTCTAACTTAAGTAAACTGAACATTCAACATCTAGAAATGTTAACGGGTGATAATCAAACGACAGCGCAAAAAATTTCTCAATATGCTGGATTGACTGAATATCATTCTAACTTATTACCCGAAGATAAAATTAAGGCACTCCAAGCTACCCCTAAAGCGCAGCGGCCTATGGGTATGGTGGGAGATGGAGTTAACGATGCTCCAGCCTTAGCCATTGCTGATGTTGGGATTGCTATGGGTGCCAAGGGCTCAACAGCTGCAAGCGAATCAGCGGATGTTGTCATCTTAAAAGATGATTTAAGTCGGTTGGTACGGGCTATTATTATTTCCCGAGAAACTATGACCATTGCTAAACAAGCCGTTTTAATTGGTATTTTCATTTGTACTGCTTTAATGCTTATAGCAGCTTTTGGCATCATTCCGACTATTATTGGTGCTCTGTTACAAGAAGTAATCGATACGGTTTCTATTTTATGGTCCTTGAAAGCTCGTCATGGTAAAACTCATTTTGAAAATCAAGCTTCCACTCATGCCAAAGTAGCTTAATATTATAGTTTTAGTTTCAAAAAGTTGGTTAAATAGTTTTAAGACTATTTAACCAACTTTTTTACATAATTAGTAACAATCTTTTATAATATGCACTAAAGGAGGTATTTCTATGGCTCATTTACAGATTATCCAAGGCAATATTACCACAATGAAGGCTGATGCAATTGTCAATGCTGCTAATACTGCTTTAGCAGGTGGTGGTGGAGTTGATGGTGCCATTCATAAAGCTGCCGGTAAAAAGCAGTTAGATGCTGCTTGTGCGCAACTACACGGCTGTCCTACAGGAGAAGCTAAAGTAACTCCAGCCTTTAATTTAGATGCGCAAATTATTATTCATACTCCCGGGCCTATCTGGCAGGGTGGTCAACATCATGAAGCCCAGCTGCTTGCTAATAGTTATTCTAATAGCCTTCAACAAGCCTTAAACTATCACTGCCAAACTATTTTGTTTCCTTCTATCAGTACGGGAGTCTATGGTTATCCCTTAAAACTGGCCGCACCCATTGCTATTAAAAGCATCCGTAACTTTCCTGCTAATTTACAAGTTAGTCTGGTTTGTTATAACTTACCCACCTATCAAGCTTATTTATCGGCAGCTAATTATGATGCTGATAATACCAGAGAATATAACAATTAGTTATTAAGACTACTGCAATTACCCCTAGAATTCCCAATAGTAATCCGACAATGGCCGTTACTAGAATACCATTATTAAAAATAGTAACTAAAGAGTAATGTAATTGAATGAGCCATAAGCATAAGGTTAAATAACTGCCAAAAAAGCCGAATAACAAAGTATTCAGTGCGGTGGCAATATTCTTACGCCCAATTTCCAAACCCGCCTGCCATAAATTATGAACCGAAATCTGCGGCTGATAAGCAATAATTTCCCAAATTCCTGAGCTAACGGCAATACTCGCTTCAGCTATAGCTCCCAAAGAACTTAACAGAATTACTACCATTTGAATTTGTGGAAAGGAAACTCCTACCGACAGAACGAATTGTTCAATTTCTTCAGTATCTTCTAATGAAAATCCCTGACTAGAAGTATAAGGAACCAGAAGAAGGACTAACAAAAATAAACCTATTAAAACTAATAATGTACTTACCAGAGCGCTTCGTCGTACTTGGGGATTTTGGATTTGAGGATAAACAGCTAAAAAAACTAAGAGTATCGCAAATATAATCCCTACTATTAACGGATTAAATTCATCAGCAATCAGCATTATCAAGGTCAGCAACAACAAAAAACTACCGGCCAAACTACTAAAAATAACTACTCCGCGCTTACCAGCTACCATAACTAAAGCGACAAGTAAAACTAGCGTCAAATACCACATTTCTGTTCACCCCGCAGCCAGTAAGCTGCTAAAAAGGCAGTTAAAGGAACTGCCAAAACAATACCTAGAGCGCTAATAACTGTTTGAGTATAGCCTAAAGTCATGGTTCTTGAGAGAGCAAATTGCAAAGTATTACCATTACGTAAATACAAAACAATAATAGGTAATAATTCTGCCAAAAATAAATAGAATAAAATATTAATCAACGGACCAATAATTTCACGACCTACGTTCATTCCCGAATTTAGTAACTGTTTATGAGTAATTTGCGGCTGTTCTTTTAATAATTGATAAACTGCAGCTGTAATATCTGTAGTTTCATCCATACAAGCTCCCAAAACCCCCAGCAAGGTTTCTGCTAGAAAAATGGTTTGAAAAGGTTGAATCCCATAATCTAAAGTTTCATAATGTATACCTTGACTCTGAGTTGTTATTAACACAACTGTACTTAAACCAACAGCTAAAAAAGTACTAATCAAAGTAGCTACACTGGCAATTAAAGTTTGGCGTGAATAGCCAAATATAAGAGTCAACGTTAAGGGAGTCGCCAGCCAAGTAAAAATTATTACTAAAAATAAAATATGTTGATTATGCCATTTTGTGGCTAATTGTAATAATAAGATAAACAAGAGACAATTTAAACCGGCACTCAGCCACGCTCGGGCTCCGTGTTCTTTAAACAGGCCTAATAAACAGCCGAGAACAATCCCTAATAAGATTAAAAGAATGGTATCTCTTTTGGGGCTTATCAAAGTTAAATTCTGTAATTTGTGAGTATTACTTAAAATAACCAGGTCATGAGTATGATAACAAACTGAAGTAGCTTGGGATTGATAATACTTATTCTTTATTGTGCACTGGTGTCGTCGTAATTTTCCGGTTAAAAGTGACAATTGTAATTTTTGAGTTACCAAAACATCCTGATTGTGATATTCACTTTGTACTGTCTGACGTTTAATGACACTGGCATTTTCTACCACGGCTACATTTTGATGGAGATATGGCTTTTGCGTTAGAAAGACTATTAATAGCCAAACCAGCACTCCGCTCCAAAGCCAGAGAAGTCTTTTTTTGGTTCTGGTCAAATTTTTCACTCCATTAACTAAAGTAACCCTCATTATAACTCAAAAGTTCTGCTATAAAAATTCTCCCTCTCTACTTTCAAAAATAACGTCGCTAAGCTTGTTTAGATATAAAACTACTTTGTCTATTTTGACCATTGAGACCAGACACTAGGCTGTTCAATAATAACAGAACCATGACCTTGAACGTACGAACGTAACTGCCGGCGCTGGGCTGTTGAAGCCCACACTTGAGCCGTTAAGTGCGTTTTTAATTTCTGAATTACTTTGCCTCTTAACAACTGGTGTGACAAAGTAATCACTACCGCTTGGCCGATTTTCACCGTCTGGGCTGGTACTTGCGTTAATTTGGCTTGAATAATGAGTGGGACTTTTAAAGCCAAAGGTTCAATCTGAGCTAAAGTCAAGTGTGGCTTTATCGGTCGTGATTTCGTGGTTCCAAGATGTACTATTCCTGAAACTGGTGCTTTATAAGCAGCTAAATCCCGCTTTTGTTTTATAGCTTGGATTTGCTGCTGCTGCCAAGTCATCTGCTGGGTAATTTTTTCTTGCAAAGCCGCAGCAAACTTCAATTGTTCAGCTTGTAAATCTTCCATATTTTGTTGATTGGTATCGGAATTATATTGTCCATAAGCAAATTGTTGCTGTTGGATTTTTACTTCTTGTACATTATTTTTTAATTGTCCGATTTGTAATTCTAAAAGTCCTAAAGTATTTTGACACAGTTGCTTACGGGCAGCTGCACTTATCACGACAGCTAATTGCTGTTGATAAAACTGTGCCACAGTCATCTTTTCCTTTTGTTTGATAAAAGGGGGTTTCTGCAGCTCTTTTTCCAGAGTTTGTGTTTCTTGTAATTGTTGCTGATAGAATTTTTGGCTGGACGCTAATTTTTGTTCTATTTGCTTTTGAGTTTGATCACTGGTCAGATGAGCAAAATCATTTTGTAATTGATAGGCCTGACGGCGAAAATTATACGCCTGATAAAAACCTTGTGCCTCTTTATCACTATTTTGAGGTTCAGTTAATAAATTTTGCTGCTGTTCAATACTGTTTTTCCAAGTTTTTATGGTATCCGTTTTTTGCTGCAAAAATTCTACACCCTGTTGCAGCTGCTGTAACCGTTGTCGTTGCACGGCGGGGCGATAAACTACCAAAGTTTGCCCTTTTTTAACTACCGTTTTATCTTGCAAATAATTATGAACAACACGATCTTGGGCAGAAAGGCGGACTTCAGTGACTGGCTGTGAAATTTTCAGTTTCCCACTAATAGGTTGTGAAACTTCTCGCGGTCGCAATAGCCAAAATAGTATTAATCCTAAAATCAATAAGAGCAAAGGAATAATAATTAATTTGGTGAATTTTTTAAGATACTGCTGATAAAATTCACTGTGTTCTTCAACTTTATTATTCATAATTTTTACCCCGAGCTGCTTTAAAAAGCCGATAATATTCACCTTGTTGTTTTATTAGTTCTCTTTGGGTACCCAACTCTTTAATGCTGCCGGCCTGTAAAACAGCAATATTATTAATTTTGCGCGCCAACTCCAAATTTGGCGTCATTACAATAACAGTTTGCTGTGAATGTAAAAAGTATTGCCAAATTCGGTTCTGAGTTAACGTATCTAAAGCATTAAAAGCGGCATCCAAAATCACTATCGGTCGTGCTGCTAAGATTGTCTGTGCCAACAGCAACTGTTGTTTTTGACCGCCAGATAAAAGAGAAGCGTTAGCATCAATCACCGTTTGATATTTTTGCGGTAAATTTTCAATAGTCTCTGTTAAATTAACAATTTGACAAGCAGTTCTAATTTCTTCTGGACTAAAATGCCCAGTACTTCCTAATTGTAAATTTTCTGCCAGCGTCCCCGTAAAAAACTGTGGTACTTGGGTTACATAGCTAATCTGCTGCTGTAATACTTGGGGATTTACTTCGGCTAAATTATGTCCATCAAGTTGCACTTGTCCTGTCGTCGGCATCTCTAGTCCCGCTAATAAACGACCCAAAGTGGATTTTCCACTGCCGCTGCGACCCACAATTGCTATTTTAGTTTGCGGTGGAAGCTCTAGATTTAAATTTTTGATAAGGTCTGATTGTTGATCATAATGAAAACTAACATCTTGACAGGTTAACCTTCCGTGCGACTTTAATTTTGTGGCTGCAGGATTAGTAATTTCCGAGAAAGATTGGGTTTGTTGCCAAGTTTTTATTTGCGGCCATATTTTTTGCCAACGCATAGTTGATTGCTGCAATTTGATTAGCATTTGCATAAGAGCCAAAAAATAAAATAATAAAATCGTAAAAGCAACCAGTTGACCGATAGTTAGCAGGTTTTTCCATACTAAAAAAGACCCTAATAACAGCGTTAGACCACTCAGAATTAAAGAAGCTGCTAGTTGTAAAGCTTGTTGTTTTTGCTGTTGATATTTTAAACCTAAGCGTTCACGCATCCAAGTAGTAAAATCATGATCAAATTTTTGATAACGTTGTTGTGCAATTCCCAGAGTGGTAATCGTTTCTAATTGGGTTAAATTCTCGTGCAGATCGGTATTCCACACTACTTTTTGATCCAATTGCTGCGCTTGCCAAAAGAGCTGGCGGTGATTTAACCACCAGCTGAGCAAAACGGTTATTGGCAAAATTAGTAAAGCTGCTACGAACAACCAACTGTTTTGAATGGCTAAAATAATTCCTAGTAAAATAACCATGCCGCCATCTAACAAGAGGTTAAAACCGGACTTTAAACCCGTAGTCACCCCTTCATTAAACAGTAATACTATTTGCTGCCAATTATGATTAGACACCGACTTGGGAGAAATATTTAATAATTTTTGTACTAATCCTAAAATCAGATCTAAAGTCCAATGTTGATCTAAGATTTCTAAAAATAAATGTCGTAAAAAATGAAATACTGCTTGAAACAAGTAAGCAACCATTAGTCCGATGATCGTTATAACGGTGGTATTTAACATTTTCTGAGGCCAATATGTATCAATTAATTGCTCCACCGCTAGAGCTGTCAAAACAGTAATAGCTATTTCCAGCAAAGCAGCAATCACTAAACTTATAGTCAGTAGTTTATGTCTTGTAATCAGAGAAATAACCAACTGTCGAAAAGATGTAGTCAGCGGAGGATTTGATGGTGCTATTAATAAGACGTTGCCTGTCCATTCACGATAAAATTGTTTATAGGATAAACGTGTAATTCCTATTTGGGGGTCTGGATCAGCTACTAGCAGATATTTCTTTTTTGCCCGCAAAATAACATAATAATAATCTACATTATTACCTTTAACCACGTGAGCTATCCAAGGATAAACTAAAGTAGAATGATCTAGCATGTGCCAATCAGCTTGGGCTATCTGTGCTTTTAACCCTAAATGTTGTGCTGTTTTTTGGAGGCGTTCCAGAGAAGATTTTTGAGGATGTTTTTGCAGTTCTGCTTGCAGGTCTTGCACGGAAACAGATTGATGAAAACTTTTCAAAACCATCAATAAAGCAGCTAAACCGACATCATGGGTTTGTAATTTGGAAACATAAATTTTTCGCAATCTCATATTTTTTCCCACAAATCTTAATTAATTAAATTTTTATCAAGTATCAATACCATAAAACAGAACTCATTATAGCAAATTCGTTTTAACTTATCTCAATTTTACTATAATACAAAAAAATAACTCTGTCAGTGGTAACTGACAGAGTTATAAAATTTTTATGAGACAAAAGCTAAGATTAATTAGAATATAAATATATTACCCGATAAAAGCGAAGAAAATTAGTCTCAATATTTATTGATTTTTAGTACCAGCCATGAGTCATCCAAAATTGTTGAGCAGCTTCCCAAGAACCATAACGTGAAGCAACATAATTATTAGCTACTCTTTCTTGGTTGGCCGGTGAATAATCACCATTTAAATAAGATACATCCAATTGATATTTACCATAGTAACGGCCATTTTGAGCAGAATAAGAACCACCAGATTCGCGACTAGCAATCCAATCCCGCGCACTAGAATAACCTGCACTTGCAGAATTATAGTTATTATAATCATTTTGTACTGATTGTGATGGCTGTGCTTGGTAAGAATTGTTGGTGACCGCTTGTTGCACACTAGGAGCTGACGGTGTTGATTGCACCTGATCGCTAGTAGCAACTGAAACTTGACCATCATCTTTGATGAGCAGCTTTTGTCCGACATAAATCATATTAATATTCTCAATATTATTATCAGCAGCCACTTGATTGACTAAACTTAAATCATTTTTTAACTGCATAGAAATTCCTGATAAGGTGTCTCCTGGTTTAACGGTATAAATGCTATCGGCTTTTGCAGCATTAGCAACTCCAAAACAAGAAGCTACACCTAAAGCTGTTGCAATTGCAACTTGTTTAAATTTCATATAAATAATTACTCTCCTTTAATTTAAAAAACACGAAATAAACAGAAACAATATCGTTCACCAACAGAGGCTATACTAACAAATGAATGTTACGAAAGTGTTTCAATCAAATAATAAATTCCTGATAATATTACAATTAGGTTACAGAATTATCATTTATGGTAGGGATTACCTGCATTAATCATAAACGCCCGATAAATCTGCTCAGTCAAAACTAGCCGCATTAATTGATGCGGCATTGTCAGCCGGCCAAAAGAAATTGATTGATTAGAACGCTGTAAAACCTGTGAACTGAGGCCTAATGAGCCTCCAATCACAAAAGTAATTTTGCTATGACCATACGTTAATAAGTCAGCTAACTGGGCTGCAAATTCTTCTGAAGAATATTCTTTACCTAAAATTTCTAAAGTGAAAACATATTCATCTGTTTGAATTTTTTGTAATATTCGCTGCCCTTCAATTTGTTTAACTTTTTCTTTTTGTGCGTTGCTGAGATTTTCGGGAGCTTTTTCATCTTTTACAGCTACAATTTCGACGTGACAATAAGGCCGTAAGCGCTGGACGTAGTCCTGAATTCCTTGTTGAAAAAATTTTTTTCTGATTTTACCCACAGCAACAATCTTAAATTTCATACTTTCTCCTTTATTTATCCCCCGCAAAATTTTGTTCGACTTTTGAATAAAACCCTATTATATGAGGATTAAAAGCACTTTTCTAATAATGATTTTGCACTTATCCACAAGTTTTCCCCAAGATAGTGGATAATTCTTCCCAATACTAAAATCCAGTTATCAACTTTTTGAACAGCTTTTTCCACTGCTTTGTGGATAACTTTTTCCGGATATTTTATTAATACTAAAATTTTCTATAGTAAAAACGATTAATAATTAATTACTAAAAAAAAAACGTAAAGCCGCGGCCTTACGTTTTTTTAGTCAAGAGTTTAATCAGTTTTAGTTAATTTAACATTAATGGTCTGTTCCTTACCGTCACGATAAAATTGCAATTTGATATTATCCCCGACATTGTGACTGTAAAGCTGAGTATGCAAATCAGCAACATTTTTAACTTTTTTATTATCTAAAGCTACAATTACGTCATACTTCCGTAATCCTGATTGCCGAGCTACTGAATTCGCATTGACAGAACCAACTAAAACTCCCTCATTAACATTCTCCGGTAATTTCAAGACGGTTCGCTGTTGCTTACTCGAAACTTGATCTAAATCAATTACCTTAATTCCTAATTGCGGCCTTTGAATTTTACCATTTTGAACTAATTGATTAATAATCTTGACAACTTCATTACTAGGAATAGCAAAACCCATACCTTCCACAGACGTACCATCAGTACTAGAAGCTAATTTCATCGAATTAATTCCAATGACTTGACCGGCAGCATTAACCAACGGTCCTCCTGAATTTCCTGGATTAATTGCGGTATCCGTTTGTAAAACGGTAGCCTGACCGGTTACTTGACCAGTTTTTTCATCAGTAGTGTCAATCGTCCGATTTTTAGCTGAAATAATTCCTGCCGTAACTGAAGTAGCATACTTGCTGCCTAAAGGTGATCCAATTGCAATTACCGACTCACCCGGAGTCACTGCATCAGAGTTTCCAAAGGCTGCTACATCATGAATTTTATTAGCTGCCACCGACAACACTGCCAAATCAGTAAGAGAATCTGTACCTACTTTTTTAGCCGCTATTTTACTGCCGTCACTCAAAATGACCTCTAATTTTTCGGAACCGGCTACGACATGATTATTAGTCACAATATAAGCATTCCCGTTTTGCTTACTATAAATTAGTCCAGAACCTTCGCTAGATTCTTGTAATTTATTATTATTCTTATCTGATCTATTAGAATTATCATCACCATTACCGTAAATACTACCAAATAAAGCTCCTAGACTATCATCATCTTGCTGCTGACGTTGATAATTAATAACAGAAACCACCGAGCCCTTGACTTTTTTAAAAGCTGTCGTCATCTGATTATTGGATTTGACTGTCACATTACTTACTTGCGTTGTACCAGCTTTTCCATTCACCGGAGCAGTATTTGTTGAAGTATTAGAGTTAGCTAAACCGCCCCAATGACTAAACCCCCAAAATCCTAATCCTACTCCAATAAAGGCTGAAATCAAAGCAACCAAGGCTATTTTCCATAGTCCTGTATTATTATTCTTCAAAATTAACACACCCTTCTATTATTGCTGATTTTAAAACTAGATTTGAATAATATCTGTATCTTACTCCATTTCGTTTATATTGTAGCTAATAAATTTGAAAATTGCATGAATAATATTAAATTGTTATCAAAGGTGTGGCTTTTTGCGGATCCGCATCGTGTAGATAAAAGTCGTGATCTACACCTAAATCATTTTGCGTCAAAGTTGTAGCTACCGTTTGATGAGCTAATTTTTTTAAATTATTTTCAGGACTAAGATGACCCAAAAAAACTTGTTTTGTTCGATTACCAATAATATCACATAGAGCCTGAGCTCCATCTATATTGGATAAATGACCTTCATCACTAATAATTCTTTGCTTTAAAGACCAAGGATAACGCCCCTGACGTAACATCTGTAAATCATGATTACACTCCATTAAGATTCCGTCAGCATTACGGATAATATACTTCATTTTTTCAGAGACATACCCTGTATCAGTTACATCAACAAAAGATTTTCCTCCATAATGCACGTTATAAAACTGTGGATCGGCTGCATCATGCGACACACTAAAACTCTCAATATCAACTCCCCCCAGATTCATAGTTGTATTGGCAGCAAAGTCATGACATTGTGCGGGAGCAATTTCTCCAATTTTGGAGGCCATGGCCTGCCACGTTTTATAGTTAGCATAGATATCCAAACCGTAGCGTCTCGCTAATACTCCTACTCCCCGGACATGATCACTGTGTTCGTGAGTTACTAAAAGTGCATTAATTTGCGTAATGTCTTGTCCAATGCTTGCTAATAAATTCTTGATTTTCTTACCAGATAAACCCGCATCAATTAAAATTTGCTGTTGGGGCGTTTTTACTAAAAGACAATTTCCCTGACTACTACTAGCCAGAATACTTACTTGCATTTGGTCATTCACTCACTTTCACCTGCTGATTCGGATCATCCTTCATAATCGCTCCGCTAAAAGCATTAACTTTACTAATTTGTAAGTCTTTACTACCTTTTGTAGTAAATCCTACATACCACATAGGAATATAAATTGTACTTCCTTTTACTTTCAAGAGGCGGCCATAAGCTAACTTGCTCCAGCGAATTTGAGAATTGCTGGGAATATCATTATTTGTATAAAGACTATCAACGGCATGCCGCTCACTAATTGTTGCTTGTTTTTCACGTAACACACTGATTCCATCAATATAACGTTGCTGATAGCCCAACAAACGATTATCTTCAATTTGAAAAGTAATCCGCCCGTCAAATTCATAGAATTGGCCAATCTTTCTTTTTTCAATATAAACAATATTATTAGGCGTAGATAAATTAGGAGCATATTGATATTGCTGTCCATGTAAAACATTATGCTCTTTAGTTATAAAACGATTTAAAGTTTGCTGTGGTGTTTGTGCAGCAATTAAAATGGGAGAATCTAAAATACTATTGAGTTGATTTTTTTCTTCATTATAGCTGACACTTTGATTACGCAGTTTACCTTGTTCATTACGTAAAAGATGGCTGTCTTTACTAGCTAAATAATATCCTTGACTCGTACGTTTATCTAATTTTTGGGAAAGTGAAATATTATCCTTATCCATTTCTTTAGCCAAACTAATATGTCCCGAGTTATTAGTCATCACTACGGAATTACGACTTTTCATATAGGAAGTAAACAGGAAAACATCTAAAGCTACAAAAATTACTAGAAAAATCATTTCAATTTTTTTAAAGTCCATGATTACCTCCTCTAATTAATCCAGTCAGCATAAGTTTTCCATTGATTATTCATCTTCACGTAATAATCAGGAGTTAAATCTACAATTTCTCGATTTTGACTATCATCACTCCATTTATAGCCAATAGTAATTTTTTGAATGTTATGAACATTATAACCGTTGTCCCTGAGACCCGTGATGATATCATTGGTGGCAGGTAAACGAATGCTTTTTTGTTCTGCGGGTACGGGAACTTGTAAAACTTTTTTAGAGAATAGCAGATTTTGGCCATTATGGGAAAATTCGACTTTGACTGTACCATTTTTACTTTGTTGAAAAATAGGAAAACCCTCAACGTAATTTCGAAAAATTAAGTTTTGATTTTTGCGGTCATAATTATATAAATAGGTTCCATTTAACGGATTTCCAATTTTGACCAAAGCCCGATAGGATTCATTTAAGATATCCGAAACATTATCAGGAATATTGGTTTTAGAGTAATCCACAAAATTAACTAAATCATTACGAGTATCAACATCTAACAGGCGATACATCCCATTTCGGTAAATAATACGATCATTAACTTTATGAGTGGTAATATCTGAACCCTGTTTCGAATTTAATAAATTAGAAATATAATTATTATTACTTTGCTTAGTTATTAAATAACTGACCGGTTTTAAAGTAATAGGTTTTAAAAATAGTAAATGAACCGCATGATCATGCACTTGCGTATCCACCAATGCGGAAAAATTATTATCTTGCACCAATTTATGAATACGACGGTAATTTAAATGCCGTTGCCGAACTTTATAAATAGCAAAATTATGGTCACTGAGAAAATATAACTGTTGCTGCTGACTTTGCAAAATAAGAACAATCCGATCTATATCAGCATCCGGGTTTTGTTGCAGTCTTTTTTGAGAAATCAGATGCGCAATAGTATTTATTGTTAAAGTCGTCGGATACACCAATTGAAGGGAATTTTTTTGATGCAGTAACTTTTGATAGCGGACACTATCATTGACCGAAATCTGTTGCGGGCGACTTAAACGCGCTTGCTTAATTTGCTGGAAAATTTCCCGCACTGTGCTGTATTTATAATTATAAATCAAACGTTGACTGTGAGTGTCATTAATAATGATCTTAGTTGGCGAAAAAATTTCATTCATTGATTTCGTAGTTACTACAGAGCGGCGGTTCACTGTTTGAACGGTACCAAACTGAACTCCCTGTTGATATTTGGCATTATTGGTCCAGATTAGCCACGATAAAATCAAACTAATAATGATGGCGATGATTAAGAAGACCCGTAACAAAATACCACTAATACGCTTCATCCCAATCACCTCCAACTTCTTTGGCATCATAAGGCAAAGAAATATAAAAAGTCGAGCCCCGATTTTCCATACTATTTACCCACACATGACCACCTTGGGCTTCAATCACTTCTTTGGAAATTGACAATCCCAAGCCAGTTCCTCCCTGTTTGCGGGAGCGGGCCTTATCAACACGGTAAAAGCGATCGAATACTTTTTTTAAGTCTTTGCGAGGAATACCCAAGCCTTGATCTGTAATACTAAGAATAATATAACGCTGCGTATCATTGAGTCGACAAGTAATCGTGCCTCCGTTAGGCGAATATTTAATTGCATTGTTCATAATATTATCAATGGCCTGCGTCATTTTATCCGGATCAATTTCCACCCATAAATCTTTTTGGGTAAAAACGCGCTTAATAGAATATTTTTTAAAAGGTTTTCCGGCGGCTTGAGCCTTATCCTGATCATTTTTAATTAACATATCAAAACGATCCAAGATAAAATTGAAAAATTCGTTAAAGTTAACTAACTCCACATTAATTTTGGCAGTTCCCTGATCAAAACGTGACAAATCCAAGAGCGAATTAACCATACGAATCATCCGTTCAGTCTCTTCTTGAATAACTTTTAAAAAGCGGGGTGCCAGCTGAGAATCCTGCCAAGCACCATCATTGAGCGTTTCCACATAACTGCGCAAACTAGTTAGAGGCGTCCGTAATTCATGGGAAACATTAGAAACGAACAGACGCCGATCATTATCAATTTTGCGCTGTTCTGTAACATCATGTAAAACACAGACAAGCCCGGTAACAAAACCGGTATTGCGTCTAATTAACGAAAAATCTGCCTGTAAAATTAAATTATCGCCTTCACTATCAGCAGCTGGTTCAATAATACGTTCATCTTGATTGGATAAAAGATCATCAAAACTAGTAGTGGAATTAATACCTAATAAATCAACTAATTGTTCACTAAATGCGGTTTTTTGATCAACATTTAAAAAAGCCTGGGCGGCTTCATTAATAATAGTTATATTACCGTGGCGGTCAGTAGCCACTACCCCATCAGTCATTTGACTTAAAACGCTATCGAGACGATTCCTTTCAGCATCTGAATTTTCCTGCTCTTCTTCCACGCGTACTGATAAATTATTCACCGCAACGGCTAATTGTCCTAACTCATCTTCACTATACACACGGACTTGTCCTGAATAATCACCGTTAGCCATTCGAATAGCTTGTTTACGCATTTCTGCAATTGGGCGTGTAATAGCCCGGGCTACTACAATTGAAATCAAAGCTCCTAATAAGCCGGCAACTAATGAAGCAACAAAGAAAATAAAGACAATGTTATTAATATTTTTATAGACTTGATCCATATTAGCTCGGACATACACTGCCCCCACTACTGTATTATTATCACCATTAGAACTAACTAAAGGCGTAATAGAGACATAATAACTGCCATCACGATCATTATGCGAGATTTGAGTTGTTTTGCGTCCGGAATAGATTACATCTTTAATTTGGGTATTGGTCGTTCTTTGACCGACACTATTTTGACTATTATTATTATTTTTCAAAGCAACGATCTTACCCTGGCTATTCACAATTTCGATATCAGAATTTTGAATATTACTAATATCATTAATTGTAGTTTGAACACTGCGTCGAGTTTTAGCTGAAGAACTAGATAAATTACTAGCTAAAGAAGTCGTTACATATGATGGTAATTGTACTTGAGCTTCAAAGCTTTCAATATTCTGTTGTTCTAGACTATGAACAAAATAAGCCCCAATAATTTCAATTGTTACTAATAAAAGTAAAATAAAAATAGCAGCTACTTTAAATTGAATTGAGCTAAAAAATTTAATTTTATTATTCACACATTTGTCCCCAAAATCTTATTTGTTCTTTGTTAATCTTCACCCTTATCCGATTTGAGATAATAGCCTACTCCTCGACGTGTAATTAAATATTCCGGTTTACTAGGATCAGTTTCAATTTTTTCCCGCAGACGTCTTACTGTCACATCCACTGTCCGCACATCTCCAAAATAATCATAACCCCAAACCGTCTGGAGCAGATTCTCCCGTGTCATAACTTGGCCTAAGTGCTGAGCCAAATAATAGAGTAATTCAAACTCACGATGAGTTAACTCAATTTCTTTATTATTCTTTGTAACTGTATAGGCCTCGGGTAGGATTTTGAGGTCTCCGACTTCAATATTAGAATTAGTTTCGGTATTATTATTGTCTACGTTTACTTTTTGCCGCCGCAAATTTGCTTTAACACGTGCTACTAATTCTCGATTAGAAAAAGGCTTCGTGACATAATCATCAGCACCCATTTCTAATCCTAAAACTTTATCTAATTCGGAATCTTTAGCTGTTAACATGATAATGGGTGTATCTTTGGTTTTTCTAACCTGGCGAGCAACTTCCAGACCGTCGATTTTAGGTAACATTAAATCTAAGATAATTAAATCTGGAGTTTCTTCTTGCACTTGCTCTAATGCGGCTTCACCATCGAAAGCAATTGCAGTTTCGTAGCCTTCTTTTTCAAGATTATATTTAATAATATCTGTAATCGGTTTTTCATCATCGACAATCAAAATCTTGTTTGCCATTCGTTTTAGCTACCTCCTTGCTATAGTTTCAGTATACTATCTTCTAGAAAATTGGGAAAATAAAGTTGCCACTTTTTTAAAATTATGCTATTATATTTCGTGTACTTCATTGGGTGGTTAGCTCAGCTGGCAGAGCAACGGACTCTTAATCCGTGGGTCCAGGGTTCGATCCCCTGACCACCCACTAGAAGATAATTAAAGGCTGGTATATGACTATAAAAGGTTGATATATCAGCTTTTTTAATTTTTAAATTTCATAATAAATTGTAAGTAATTGCATTTTTTGGTAGTCAATTTGGTAGTCAAAAATTAGAAACTGGGCGGGCGAAGACATCCCTCTATTGAGGGGTGTTTTTTTGTCGAATTGATTTCCTTGTCAACCACCCCCGACTAAAATCGGGAGTGGTTGACTGATATCATCGTTTAATATAATAAAGAATAGAACTTTATAATGATATTTTTTCTTTTTTATATATGTTTTGAAACTTTCGTGTTATTATGTAGTTGTAAAACGTTATTAAATTATTGGTAAGAAGCACAAAACCATACCTAGTAGCTTAGGTATGGTTTTTTATCTGTTGTTATTGATTACAGATTGTGCGACTAGTGACAACTTATTTTCGATTATTGCTTTTCTTATCTAGCCAGTAAGAAAATAGCTTATTTGCTATTCCTGTAGTTATTCCCACTGCTATAGGAGCAATAATTAACGTTATTAAATTATTCAAGCAAGAAGCACCCCCTTTCGGGGCAAGTTGCCATTTTCCAGTATAGCATTAATAAAATTATTATTTTATTTTCTTGGAAAGCCCATAAGATAATTTTTTATATATATTTCTAATATTTCATTTTTGTAAATATCATAATCAATATAATAAGTTTTATGTAATACAGGTAATGATATTAATGTCACTATAAAAATAGTTATTAAGTGTACTTCTTTAAATATCATTAATCCTCCATGGGCATTCATTAATACAGTCGTTACTATTGAAGATAAAATAGAAACACATATATTTATGCCCCATTTTGGCATTAATATATTTTTACTTTGGGTTTCAGAGAGCAAAATATTTAATGTTTTTTCTTTATTAAAACTATTTCTTAAAGTATTATCCATAAAATTTTTAAATTCCCTATTATAAATTAAACTATTAGCTATTTTCATTTCTTTCTTCTTTTTTTTTGATAATTGTTTATCATTAGATTTTGCATATGAAACAATGATTAAAATAAAGCAAACTATATAAATAATCCAGGCAATAATTTCAATTTGGTACCATTCTATCAAAGATTTAAATTCCAATATAAAAATACCCATCATACCTGACAAAGTCATTATAATAAAACTTATATTAAAGATGATTACATATTTATTATATTTTTTAATTTCTTTAAAAGTTTGATGGTCTTTCAGCACCGTATCTAATTTGTTAAAAAGATGCATGTATAATGAGCTTTTCATAGTATTTTTAATCTCCATTCATATTAATTTTTTAGTAAAAATTATTTTACATTCATAAACAATTTATAACTTTCATGACGTCATACATTTTATTATTCCCTCCCAATATAAAAAATCCCACTCATGTTAATTATGTATTGCCCCCTATGTGGGGGCTATTTTATTATACTTGGAAACCAGATCCAACTTGATATTTTACAGGTATAAACTCAGTAGTGGAAACCTGATAGCACCAACCGCTACCTTTTATGCTAAATAATTTGTCGGCGGTTTTCCAGCGCGATTGCGCTTTAAATTTATCGCCTTGTCCAGTAATTGACTGACCGTCAGCTGTTACTGCAATAGCACATTTGCCATATTTTTGGTTGATCTCAACGATTTGATTTAGAGTAGTACAGCGTTGTGGTAAATAACTGTCATTTCCTACTGCAAACATAGGGCGATCATATTTGTCCGGTACTATTTTCCATGAAACCCACTTCGTTTGATTTAAGAAGGGCGTTGTATCGTACGCCTGCCCATTGAGATGGAACATTGTGCATGCTTCACCATTTTTTCCCTGAGCTTGTACTACATTACAAATGGTAATTGGTTCCGTAGTGGCAAGACCATGCACTAAATCATACGCTAATTGCTGTTTTGTGATACCATGTGAAGCTAAATAATCGTAGGGGTCAACGTGATCGCCGCCGTAATTATTGGTAATCCACTGGTGCGACTTAATTCCGGGGGTTCCAGCTCCACCAGCATCTAGTGTTAGCGGAATTCCATACTGCTGTGCATACGTGCGAGCTAGTTCAATATAAGCCTGATAATCTTTATGAAAGATATCAGAGTTAGCCGTGCGGGCTAATTCGATTTGAACGGGCGAGTAAGGATTACCCCCTAAACACGCCCAAGCTACATAGCCGGGTTCGCCAATTTGGTAAATTTGTCCTCCGCCACCGACGAAGAAAGTAGAATAAGCATTATCATAGTGATTGCGCATATATTGCACTTCATGCAGCACTGCTTGATTGTCATAGACGTCATTTTGATTTCCTGATTCGTGCAGTACAATATATAGCTTTTGAGCAATCCGGGTATCACCTTCGCCGTCACCTAAAGCGTAATCTTTATTGATTTGTAACATTATTATCACCAGCCTCCTTTTCCTGCTGTCGAACTTGTGCGTTATTATCTTTCTGTGATTTTTGCTGTTCAGTATCTGGCTTCCAATCAGCACTAATCGGTTTACTTAAGTCAGCATCATTAGTATTAAAGAAGTCGCCGTTCTTAATTGGCTTGCTTTTTTGTGCTGCTTGATAAGGCAGCTTAAAGCCATCGAATAAGCCGACAGTTGCGCCACCAATTAATAAACCTAAGATAGCCAAGGATAGATAATGGCTGTCACCTTGACTTATTCCCACAACTTCTCCAGCAATAACTCCTGTTCCCATTGATATCCATGGCATGAAATGATTACTAATTCTAGTTTGTTTAGCTGCTTGTGTGATCACAAAACAAATAGCAGAGCTAATAGTAATTTCTAGACCGCTGCCTAAGTTTAGTTGAGTAATAAAGTTCATGTGAACCTCCTAATTAATGTTCTATCAGTTTTTCGTCGTTAATTATGGGAAGCGATTTTACTTTTGCGTATAAGGCTTCACCCGTGCCATTGCCCCCAACACTATGGTAACCATCGTATAAATGCTCAATATTATCTAATTCACTAATAGTGACTTCGCCACGATAAATCACTTTCGTGCATTGCTTGTACAGAGAATCATGCAAAACAGCCTGTACGGCGTCTTCTGTACGGGTAATGCGTGATTCTAATTGTGAGAAGCGACTATTCTTATGCAGCGTTTTAGTTGCTTGTTTAGCTCCTAAATACGCTGAAGGCACACTCAAAAGTGCGATTAATAAAGTGAGCAGTTGCTCCCAGGTCAAATTCAAAAGAATCAATCACTCCCTTCCTCTGATTCTTGTAATAAAAAAACCCGCTAGTTAGTAGCTGGGCTTGTTGCTTGCGTATTCTCATTTTGGTTAGCGGCGGGCTTTTGGTTGATACCTAGAATTTCATCACACTCGGTTTGAGTGATCGAGTAAGGGACTAAGCTTTTAACGACGTCTTCCGTCATCATTTTCCAATCCTGATACGCTGCTTTTACGGTGTCAAAGGCAAAACTGTGGTTATTCATAATTATTTTTCCTCCTTGGTGTTATTAGTACTATCTAATTTTTGACTAATTTCGGATAGCTGCTTGTTAATGGCGTTTTGAGTCAGTGTTTGATTAACAATGGCCTGTTGCAGCTGTTTATTGGCTGCTAAAGTGGTATTGACCTGTAAGAGCATATTAACATTAGCTTGGCGTAATTCGTCCATTGGCGATAAGCCGCTGGCACTCTTCACTAAGTGACCAGCAGTTATTTTCCACTGCTGAATATTTTCGGCATTAAAATTCGGGTCAGCTTCTACTTCTTGCCAACCCGTAATTTGTAATTGCGCTTCGCTGTAAATTTCCGCAAATCCGATTACGCAATCTTTATCATCTGTTTGTACTGCAATTTTCATATACACACACCTCTTTACTTAGTTACAGTTTCAACCTTAATAATTTTTAAGGACTCGGCAGAGCTATAGTTACCTTGCTGATCCAGTATTTGCGAATCATTCACTAAACTTAGTGAGTTAGAATTAATGGTTAAAGAGCTGTTATCCTTTAAAATTGCATGGATAGGGCTATATTCTTCCCCTGGGGCAATACTTCCTCGAGCCTTCATCTTAAATTTAATGGGAATGATCTTGCCGGCAATTAAATCTTTTTTTAACAAAATCAATGGATTGGTTACATTAAAAGCTTGGTCAAACTGAATTTTAGCGGGTGTATCTGAACCATGTTCACTAGGCTGGCAACAGTAGTATTCAGGAAAATAAACAGCTATCCCATCGCCAACATTAGCGAAACCATCTAATACACCTTTTAGTTTCACTTCCCCACTTTGAGCTTCCCCGGTAAATAGTTCTGTTCCGTTCACCATTTGTTCAATTTTCGGTGCAACGGTAAAGGAATTTATATAAGTTGCCTGAAAAGTGTAGAAAGCACCGTTATTACCACTAGTCGTTTTGTCTAAGGCGTAACCTTGGTGACAGGTAATAGCTAAAGTTCGGCTATCTTTGACTAAAATACTCATCACCATCGCTTGGGATACTTTAGTCGTTGCTAAAGCTTCACCCACACCATCTAAAGTTACATTCAGAGTTTTGCCCACCACTAAATTTTTAGCCAAAATGGAAATAGGATAAGGAACACTTAAAACATATTTACCAGCTTGGGCTTTAGGTTCAGTGGAAGCTACTGGGGTGAGGCTTTGTTGGGTGTCTGCTGTTTGACCATTGGTTACAGATTTTTTTAAAATATTTAATTTTATTTGGAGACCATCACCAATATTCGCCATGTCTTTGTTTAAAACTACTTCAGTTGTGGTAGTGGGATCGGTCGATCCTGACCATAATTGCTCTAGTTTCGTTAAATTGTCACCCGGGTTGATATTAACCCCGGAATCTGGCGGATAGTTAGGATTTACATTATTGCCATTATTGCCACCATTGCCATTATTATCATCATTATTATTCCCTGAAGACGATAGCACTAATTGACCGGCTGCATCGGGTTTCAAAATTTTGTTGCCTGTTTTAATAGTTTTGACATTAAAACGATCATGCTTGATTGTTCCCCGGGCAACTTTTGTTAGCCAGTTGATTTTGTTCTTTACTTCTTCGTTATCCATTCTGCACCTCCATATTGCCCACTTGATAATCTTTTATGCGTAAATTATTAATTACATTATTTTCTGTAGGTGATAAATCAATTACATTATTATTTTGTGCATTTAATGCTTTGAGTTTGGCACTATCAGATAAGCTATCAGCACTAAGACTAAAAGCATCGTGAAAGTCTTGCTTGCTCAAAACATCGCCGACTTGTTTTTTCGAACTGAGAGCGACTAACCAGAGAGAGTTCTCTAAATCGGACGCTTTGAATTTCACTTTTGTTTGGTGAAAGTCGATTACTTGTTGTACTTGATATACTGTTGTATCTTCCATATCTTCCGGTGCGGGTGTCCAAATGGAAGCATATTCGCCAATTTCCAGTTTAGTTTTATCGACCGTGACCGTTCTAGTAGCAGCCATGCCATCAATGCGGAAGCCTAAACCAGCAGCATCACCTACGTAATCTTTTTCCCATACAAACGAATGAACAAGTTGTCCAGAGTCAGCCATATTCAGCTTATATTCACCAAATCCCCACGGCGTCCCGTTAAACTGTGGCATCAGAGTGCCTGTGTTACCAGTGCCTACACACTTATAACGGGCGGAAAAGGTAACAGTCTGTCCTTTATAAAAAGGAGCGTTAGCAATGTTGCCAAAACTAAAGAACCAGTTATTACCACTCAAAACATTGTCGTGCCCACCTTCAGCTGACCATGCGCCATTACTGTGCAAAAGATAATTTCGACTGACGTTTTTTTCGCGTGCTTCCACGATATAGAGTTTTGGCGGTGCAACGATAGTTTTACTTGCTATTTTTTGGCCATCATCTTGTAAGGAAATTTCATATTGTTGTAATGGCTGCAAGTTGCTGAGATTCACTTGTTGCTTCATTGCAAAATGGTCAATTAATTTAGTTTTATTTAAATATAAGTCAGACATTGTCCCCTCCTGTGATCGTAGCTGAATCAGGAGTGAGGTTGGAAACATCAATCGTTTTAGCTGACGGGATAATATCTTCACTGCCAGAATCCCAAGCTTCAATGGTCGCAGCGACGTCTTGATCGAAGATCTGATCCTCTGTAGTAATCGATCCATTAGCAATGCTCTCAGTGAAAATTGGTACAAAGTCTCCTTTGGTCAGCAGCCCTTTTTGAGTAATTTGGTTGGCTAAATCTTCCTCCGCTTGTTTCAAAGTTTGAAACTTTGCATCCAAAGCTTGAAAATTGCTGTTCTCAGTATCTAATTTGTTCTCAAAATCCTGCAAGGCGGCGTCAATATGCTTCTTGTATTCCATTAACGCATCAGTAATTACATTGTCGAAGAAATCCAAGGTATAACCAATATGCTCATCGGCTAAATCCTGCATTTTCTTTAAGTTGGCTAAGCAACGTTGATATTCACTGATATAGAAGGCCATTGGACGTGGAAAAGCTACATCGTTAGGAATGACATGTAAATCAAAATCCAAACTAATGGAGCGGGTAGTACCATCTTGTCTTTCTAGAACAATGTGCGCACTTACAAACTTACCTGCAACTAATCCCACGGCTTCTTTCGGTGTCCAGTCCAATTGCCCTATGTTTGCTTGAGTTGTCTCAAATCCTTCATCTGTGTCAATGAAATTATTCTGTGAAGTCCTGCCTTGGAACCGCGGCTTGTAAAAATCCGATATATTAGCCCGTCCTGTCTCATCAAAGACTTGAAAACGAAAATGGACCCCGCTTGCTTCACCCTGTCGTATAACGGCAATGGGCAAAACACGTGAACGAGTCTGCCTGTTGTAAATATCCGCCGGCACAATATGTCCTGATTCGTCAACAGTTGCTGTATGTGGTAAATAACCAGCTTGCGCATGGTTCAAGTAAATTAGAATGGTTTGTTCAGTGGGAACATCAGTGGTTATATAATCGTAAGGATCATGTGGGTCAGGATCCTTATCTGGCCAACTTAATGGTGGTAATAAGTGATTATGAGTTTGATTATTTTTAGGATCATTTGGTTGGTTGGTAGTCTGATTATTTTTAGGATCGTTTGGTGGGGTGGTAACTTGGTTATTGTCGGTACTCTTAGTTTCTTCTGCCATTTAAAAAACCTCCTTTGTTATTATTCTTGATTCCAATTATCAATAGTTTTCTTAGTTTCTTCATCTAATACGTCATCATTGACATTAATATTGGTTGGATATTGGTCAGTTCTACTTGGGTTAGCATACGGCCCAATAGCCGGTGCTGCCTGAACTCGCTTTTGCAGGTTGTTGATTTTAGCTTCCAGCAAATTGAGCTTTTGATCTACTGCAGCTTTAGGATAGTAATTTTTATCCAAAAATTCAGAGACTACTAAAGATATCAATTTGACTATACTATCTTGCTTATTTTTAAAAACATCTTGTAAATCTTCAATGTATTTGCGTAATGACTTATTATCGTCAACTAGAGCATTAATAGTATGCTGCATTTGAATTAAATTATCGTTGTAATCTTCCCGAAAAGTACTATCTGTTTGTCCGTCCCACCGTAGAAAGTCAACATATTTTGGCTCATCTGCAAATTTTGGAGTATTTGGAAAAGTCACTTCATCTTTTGGCTGATTTAACTCATATATTTTTCCATGGAATTTTCCATCCATTGTTGGTCGGGCAATTATTACTTGCTTTCCATCATCTCCATTATCAAGAACTAAATAACCTTTTTCTAAAGTTTTAGAAACTAGATTAGGAAATTCAGATTCTAAAATTTCTGGTGGTAACTCATTTAGTTGCACTTGCTTCACTTCCTTTCAGAACCGAATTAATAGTTTTTAGTTCAGACCATTTGTTGTCTTTGATTTCATAAAAATTCAATGTATTAACCAAATTTGCTACCCCATTTTTTGCGTCATAAAATAGTGCCTGAACAAAACCATTACTCAATTGTTCAGGCTTGTTTGCTGTTTTATCATCAAAATAAAAAAGGCCTGATTCAGAGATTGAATACAAGTCTTTTAAATATTGCGGTTTTGTTAGATTGCTTACATATTCATAATTAACTATATTTTTAATACCCTCTTCAAAACCAATTACTGCCTGATAATGTGTCTGTGGATAGTAAAAGGTGCGAGTAGAATCAGCAATAGATCTAATTTCGGTCATGTACTTCACCTACCTTTTTAGTAATAGTTCCCATTCCCCAAGCATTATTAGCCAAAGTGTCAACAGCTGATAAAGAGTGACCAATACCTGACAAATGGCCTTTAACTGATTTAATTGATTTTTGGAGAGCTACTTCATAATCAACTAAATTTTGTCTTTTATTCTCTAGGGTAATTTCAGCGTTTATAGGTCTCACAAATACATTGTTTTTTATTCCGGTAACAGTAACCCAAGTTACAAAATTTTCCGGCTGAACAGCTATATACAACATATTTCCCAGTTCTAACTTTTCCTCACCAGAAAAATTCAAAGTTATTTGTAAGTCGGGCTCTGATTTCATGGTTGCTAAAGCATATTTCCACATATTTTCTGGATTAGTAAAGCGTTCATCACTGATCGGAGGTCCGGGACGTTCGCCCCACTCTTTGATTGATTCTTCATCGCGAACAATAAAAGGTTGAAAATAATATTCAGTGTCGTCATCATCCGTTGCGTCTTTAGTATCAATATTCGTAGCGTCATCATCACTATTCGAAATATTGTTGCTACCATTATCAATATCACTGCCACTATCATCTGAGTCAGTAGTAGTGTCCTCTTTCTCTTTAGTTTTACCATAGCATTTAGCGATATTTTGGATTTCGGTCGTATCAATAGAAGCTTGAAATTCAGGTGTATTATACAAATATCTAAAACTTGAATTGACTTTCTTTACAAAATTTTCCATGACCGTTAAGAAAATATGTTTATTGTCAGCTGTAACAACCATATTAAACTTCTCACAACAATCATTAATGCAATCTTGACCAGAACATTCACCGTAGTCAGTAACTTCTACTTTTGGCGGATCACCAATTATAGTCCAAGTAAAACCATGATTTCCCAAGTCATTTTGGTCAAAAACAAAACTCATTAGGTCCGCAGGACCAACAGTCCAACTACCCTTATGCTTTTCATATTGATAAACATATTGCGCATCGAATCTAATGTGTGTTGTAGTAATTGTACGTTTTATATCATATCCGGAATCATCTTTTTCAGTTTGTTTAATTCGATATTGCTGTCCTGAAAAGAAAATATAATTTTCATTTTCTAATAGTTGGTAGCCTATTGTGCCATCGTTGGAAACTGTAAAATCTACTTGATCAGTTTGATTCATTTCTATATCATGATCCCAGCTATCTCGTTGTATGCAGGTCAGTGTTTCATCATACTGGTTTTTTCTGTCCTGCACACGTACTTTTGGCAGCCTGAATAATTTTGTCATAGATAAAGAAACGGAAAATCAAAGGTCACAGTACCAGAGAAACCAGTCAAACTGAAATTGTTCCATGATTTTCTAATTAATTGCACGTCACCGTGGTTTGTATCAATCTCACAAGGATCGCCATTTAACAACGGGTGGACGCCATTCAAAACTAAGCTGTCATTAGCAGTTAGGGTTTTATTATAAGAAAAGATATCGCCTGTATCTTTATTTTCTAAAGTTGGACTGCCTGTTCCTTTAAAAATTACATTTAAATCATGGCGCTGCTCGTAAGGCTGAATATCAAAGTCGGAGGGATTAAAGATTTTAAAATTACCATTTGAATGCGTGTATTCTAATTTCTCCATCGGTAAATTCATACCGATATTTACGCCATCTTGGTTGTTATCATCAACATTTAGAGGAAACTCAGTCGATCTCAAAACGGAATACCGATATCCCGAAGGTAAATCAAATTGGATAGAAAAGCTTTTATCGAATCTAGAGTAATGGGTTACTTCAAAAGGCTTGACAATCCCATATACACATATTCCGGGAGTATCAGATTGTCTTAGTCGGACTAGTTGGCGGCTATAAAACATATTCCAAACTTCATGGATTTTAGTATCAAAATCGATATTGTCGCTAACTTCCATGAAAAAATTAATCGTTGCTGTTCTAGCACCAAGCAAAATTGGTCCTTGTTGAAATGCACCATCTACGCCCTGTATGTTAGTGAAATTAGTTTCAGTCTGTGGGGCGTTAATATCCATTTGTAAGAAAGTTAATCCCCGATAATCACGTACTTCAAATTCGGGCTCATCTTTAGGCTTTACTAGCAAAGTATTTTCGGGATATTTTCCATTTAATAACTTGCCCATAATTTCACCTCCTACTAACTTTGGAAACTAGTTGACTTCCGCTGCTTCAACCCCAAACTATTTAAGCTGTCCGAAAGTTTGTTCAAATTAATTTCAGAGCCTACTTTAGAATTCTTAATATCAACAATTGTTGTCAGTACTTTTAGTAAATTATTGTTAATATCCAATAGAACTTGTAATTGGTTCTTTAAGAACTCGTCGTCGTTGCTCTTAGTAATGATCTTATCATCGGGGGCATTATCTTCTGCGGCAAAATGATCTACCACTTCTTTTAGAAGTTGCATTGCTCTTGGCCGCTTATTTGGTGCCATCGGAATTACATATTCAGCCTGATTGCCTTCAGCAAGGTGGTACAGTGCTTCTGTATCAACTCTGCCGCCATTAGCAAACCGTTTATAACCAGTGGGTCCCCAGCCGCCATGAACAGAAATATCGCTTAACCAATTGGAGTCATTAAACATAGCCAACAGTTGAACATAGCCACTACCTAAATCAGGCTTCACGCCTCTAGGAACCCATGCGTTCAGGGTTGGTTGAATATATTGTAATAATCCTTTTGAAGGGTGACCAGCAGCCGCGTTGGAATCCCAGTTATTAGTAATTGTTGGGTTACCATTGGATTCTTGTGCTATTCTATGCAAAATAGTTTGTAGTGCGCCTTCAGTTAAATGCACTTTCATCTTAGCGGCTGCTTTTCTAATTACGGGGATCCAACGTTGAACTCCTGATCCTCCCGGATTAGAAGCACTGCCAAAATCTGCTACAATTTTTTTTAATTTATTGACTTCATCTACGACTGCTTTAATTGTTGAATCAACCATGCCTTTAGAAATATCTTGAGGTACAGTTCCTACGGGGAGACTCGTCAAATTAAAAGTTTTAGCAACAATATCTTCTAGTGTTTTTTTAGGGTCAGTAATTTTATCTAAAAAATCCGAAGCTTCATCAGATACAGAATCCCAAATATCACTAGCAGCATCTTTGGCTTTGCTTAAGAAATCATCTAGGGAAAGTGTGCCTTGAGCATACCCGGGTAGTGTTTTCCGAAATTGTCCCGTAAATAATTTAGCCGTGTCTTGTGCATTTAAAATTTGCTCGCCAGCTGACAATTTGACTATTTCAGCGCCTTTCGCACCAACAACGTCAACTGTCTTAGCGTATGGCTTATATCTGAGCTCAGGACCAGCTTCACCAACTAGCGAAAGTCCATCTTGAGATATTGAACCACCATTAGCATTACTGTAAAGAAGGGACGCCTTTGTAAAACCGTAGCTTTGCTCGTTCTTAGCTAACTCTTTTACGTGGAAGAATTTTAAGAGCTGGTTAAACCAGTTAGTAATCTTGTTCCAAATGCTTTGGACACCGGAACCCTGCTTACTGTTTGCGGTCATAGTGTCGTTGGCTTGATCAACACTAGCTTTAGCTGCTGTGTGTCCTTGCTTTTTTGCGTGATCGACAACTTGGTTATGCTGCTCTTCAGCATGTTTCACGGTTTCTGTTTTTTGCTTCTTAGCTTTATCTACTACCTGATCATGCTGAGCACTAGCTTTATTCACTGTATCAGTATATTGATTATTGGCGTTATTCACTACTTCGCCGTATTGTTTGTTCGCATTATCAATCACATTTTTGCGCTGCTGTTTGGAATATTGATCGTTTCCCTGAAATTGACGTTTGGCAGCATCGATTGTTTGCTTACGTTGATCATCTGCAGCTTTTACTATTTCGTCTCTTTGTCTTTGAGCAGCTTTGACTAGATTATTCTCAGTTTTATCAGCAGCCTTCACTTTGGCGTTGCATTCTTCATTTGCTAACTTTTTAATTTTTTGGAGTTCATTTTTGGCAGTTTTAATGTCTTTTTTGCTCAGAGCGCTTTTTTTGTTACTCAACTTTTGCAAAATCTTAGCTTGCTTATTAGATTCAAGCTGGATTTTTCCAGAAAGAGTAGTATGCAATTTTGCTTCCGCAGTCATATTCTTTTTTGCATACTTTAAGTTCAGATCAGAAATGGCCTTTCTCTTATTGGAAGCATTCTTGCGTAAAGCTTCATCTCGCTTCTTATAATCCTGTTGCACTTTTAAAGAATTATTGCCAAAATTCTTCTGATCTTGATAAATTTTCTTATCCCATTTGCTAATAATAGCTCTCTTTTTACTAGCATATTTGGATTCAACCTGTTGTCTTTGCTGAGCATAATATTTAGATACTGCAGTACGATCTTTCTGACTAAGTTTTTCATACTGATTCATTTTCTTGCCGTTGACTTTAATTGCTTGTAGTCTTTTAGCATATTCAGCGTCAGAAATCATACCGTTTTTATGCAGTAGATCTAAATCTTTTTTATCCTGCTTCTGCTTCTTCTTATAGTAGGCTGCAGTCTCTTTATTGAGAGTGTCGTAAGCTTTCTTGCTACTCAATTTTGGTGGATTGAGCTTTTGTTTTGACATAACTTGCTTCCAAGTGGAAACAAACTTTTTAGCAATATTTGTTACAGTTTTTGATCCGCCAATTTGGTTGCCTAATTGAGCACCAATCATTGCTCCGCCCGGGCCTCCAAAGAATGCTCCAATTCCACCACCAATTAGAGTACCTGCTGTTTTGCCGCTAGCATTGTATGCATCTTTGGCTTTACCGGATTTTACAGCTTTAGCAATAGAGGAACCGACGTCCCATGCAGTAATGGCTAGGCCGGCTCCATTTATAATTCGAGCACCAACAGTTTTTCCAAGCAAATTCCATTTACTACTATTTTTGGCCGATTTTTCTAAACCATTTAAAGCAACATTAGTGTTACCAACCCCACTTGCGGAACTACTTTTTGCCCCTGTAGCTGTATTTCCGGCTTTTCCAGCTTCTGCTTTTGCAGCAGCTAGTTGCTTGTAAGCTTGAGTTTCAATTTGAACCTGTTCAGTTTCACGAGTAATGTTGGAACGACCAATTTTCAATAAGTCGAACACATCTTGCGTTGCGCGCGCAAATTTACGAACTTTATCAATAACCCAAATTGTGGCCACAATTTTAGCAAATGTTTTGACTGCGTCCGCGTGTTGAATAGAGAATTTTGCGATATTTAATATTCCACCAGCCACTTGTCCAATATCACCGGCAGCGGCTTTAACGTCTTTTCGGAAGCCTTTCTGTGCGAACAGTTTGCTTAAGCTATTAGCGGCTTCGGTCATATAAGGCAACATTTTAGAGCCAAACATAATTGTTAAGTCTGCCCAAGCTTGTTTAAAGCGCTCTTGTGACATTTGCGCAGTTTGAGCGTTCTTTTGCGCTAATTGGGAAACATAATTACCCTTGTCGCCAGCTTCTTGTACTTTACGTGTAAGAGTGGTTAGTTCAGTGTTATTCTGAGCCAAAATTTGAGCAGATTGCATACCGGTAGTGCCAAATATGGCTTTGAATACTGCCGCTTGCTGAGCTGTTCCTAAGTTTTTAGTATGGGCATTGATTGTGCCTAAAATATCGGATAGGGATTTGAAGTTGCCGTTGGCGTCTTTAAATACGCTAGTGGATTCAATACCAATGCTTTTTAATGCTTCGGTAGCATCTTTAGAAGGTTTGGCAAGAGAAACAATTGTCTTCCGCAATCCAGTACCTGCTTTATCAGCTTCTAGACCATGGTTGGATAGTTCACCCATAGCTGCTGACGTTTCTGCCAAACTAAAGCCAGCAGTTTTAGCGGAATCTCCAACATAAGACATACCAATCCCTAAGCTCTGAAAGTCAGTAGCAGTCATATCAGCTGAATAAGCTAATTCATTCACAACG
Organism: Bombilactobacillus mellis; assembly: GCA_013346905.1. GTDB lineage: Bacteria > Bacillota > Bacilli > Lactobacillales > Lactobacillaceae > Bombilactobacillus > Bombilactobacillus mellis_A. Next base: position 76,399 of record JAAEDX010000001.1, on the reverse strand, counting down.
CGCCGAGTATTGTGCACCATTTTCGACGTTGAAGTTGTCCGCATACCGAAAGCGTCGACAACTTGACTAGAAACTTTCACAACATCATTAAAGTCATCACCAGAAGCTACGGAAGCTTGCAGTTCTGAACGCATAGCCCCTAGAGCTTGCTTAGACGAGTAACCACGTTTGATCAATTCTTGATATTGCTCAGCAATCGCTTGTTGTGATTTGCCGTATTGCAACGAGTATTTCTCACCATCACGCTGCATCTGAGAAACATTCTTAATTGCTGCGGAAGCCTTTTCACCACCTGTGATTAACAAGTTGGTATTCACTTGGTAAGTGTGCTGTAAACTAGTTGCTCGCTTAGCGCCCGACATAGCCGCTACACCAAATGCAGCAATTCCGCCAGCAGCATAAGTTGCACCTGTACGAACTTTACTAAAGCCATCGCGTGCTGCATTTCCAACGATAGAAAAGCTGTCTTTTAATCTAATGTTACGGCTTGACATTTCACCGACAGAACGGTTAAGTTGCCGTGTTTCTAGGACGTTTGCTTGATATTTCGAAGTTAAGTCATTAACCTTAATGGCTTGTTCTTGATATTTAGTGGACGTCCGGCCGTAAGTCTCACCCAACTGACTCAAATATTTTTGTTCAGCATTAAGTTGAGTCGCTAATTTATTGTGAACATTTATCGAGTTTGTGAGTTTTACACGTTGAGCTTCAGTATTGCGGCCAAGTGCTGTCAGACTATTAACATAACTTTTACTGGCAGTTGTGGCTAAATCAGTAGCCTTGCGCACGTTAGTCAAGTTATTTTGCTCAATCAACAGCTGATCTTTCAGCTTTGCAATAGAAGCGGCAGTTTGGTCGACTCGGGTCTTTTGCTTGACGTAAGCAGAACTTGTTAAGCCTTCTTCTGAAGCTATGGCTTTCAGTTCTTTAGTCTGAATATTATATTGCGAATTTAAATTAGTTAGAGATTGCTTTAAGCCAGCAATCTTAGCCTTGTTAGCTTCTGACTCACGCCCTTCGGTTTGTAGCCTGTTGACGTAAGCTTTGGAAGCTGCTTCAGTCAGCTTATACCCTTGTTGTAAATCAGCTAAGCCAGATTGATAATATTTTAAGGTGTTGGCAGCTCGTTTTTGCTGTGCTTCATATGAAGACAGTTGTTTTTCAGTGTAACTAATATTTTTTTGTAATTTTAAATAAGCTTCGGCATCTTTTTTCGTTATGCCGGAGCTCTTTTGAAATTCATCACCTAATTGTGATATCTGATTTTTTAGCTGTTCTGCTCGTTCTCTTCCAGAATCTGTAGTCGTATCTAAATTCTGTAGTTCATTCTTCAGAGAAGAAACTTTATTCTCGTATTCGCTATATGCTCGAACAGTTTCTTGATTAACATTAATTAACTGATTTTGACGGTCAACTAGTTCACTAAGTTTAGCTTTTTGGCGATCAATAGTTTCAGATAAGCCATTATAGCGAGTTTGCGCAGCCCCCAGCATATCTCCAGACGACTTTAACGCGATTTCTTGTGATTTCCAAGCATTGGTTGTTGCTTTAATCGCATTATTTAATGACTGCAAATTACTGCTGGCACCTAAAGTATCAATGGCAATTTTAGTTGCCATTTCGTTATCAATTCTTATTTTGCTTTACCTCCTTTCCCCCAAAAATTAACGGATCAATTAGTCTTCTTCGTCATCTCCTTGAGCTTTGCTAATTCTTAGAATTTCGAAGTAATCTTCTTCATCAATTGCCGATGGAGTAATCCCAGCATGAAATAACAGTTGTTGTTTGATATAGGCAAGCGAATTTTGATCTTCTTTAGCATGAATTAATTGCTGTCTGAGTCTGCCGGCACGTCTTTTGGGTCTTCAGTTACCTCATTTTGTTCAGTATATATTTCTTCAATGTCTTTATCTGTCAGACCTCGAAAGCGCATTACTGCATAATTATTCCATTCAGAAATCTCTTTATTGGAAGCAATATCCTTAACTTTTTCAATCTCCTTATTAGTTAATTTCAAAAGATTTTGAATAAAGTTAAGCTGCTGCTGATCTAATTTTTTAATTTTTTCGGCTTCTTCAATATAAGCTTTAGTAGCTTTTTTGCCGGTTAGGCCAGATAAATCTTTAGTTTGGCTAATACTAAGCTTGAGCATGTCAATATACATTTGATTAGCCATTTCTTGATTTCTATATGTTGTCGGAACTTCCGTAAACTCTTTTAGGCCAAGAACTGCTGTTTTTAATTTAATTTTTTGCATTAAGCATTGCCTCCAGCATTAGTAGCATTATTTGTATTATTATCACTGCCCGTGCCAGCATTGTTAGAGCCTGAACCAGTGTCTGTTCCTTGATTGTTATCTGCTCCGTGATTAATAGCACTATTACCACCAGTTGGATCATAGTCATCATTACCGGTCTGACCTTCTTTAGCTGCTCCAATAATGGCAGCATTTTCTTTAGATAAAACATAGCCACCAAAAACTTCTTTAAACATATTTACAAAAGAAAAGCCGTCATGTGATTGATAGTAAGCTTTATAAGAGCGCTGGCGTCCTTTACTATCTAAGAAGACTTTATCGTCCAGCGGATCAATAACGTCATATTCTAAAGTGCTGTTAGCGTCCGTTTCGTTCTTGTTATTAGTTCCGTGATTGTGTGCGGCTTCAATCATTTCACCATTGGCAAAACCTTCGAAAACATAATCTCCATTAAAGTCTGAGGTACAAATCATTAAGGCTACGTGTGGCTTTTTACCACTATTTAAAACGAAACCGCCTTTGCCGTCATCGTCGTAACCTTTCATCTTCATTAATGCTTTATAATCCATATCCAGCATGGTAACAGCAACGGAAGGTGTTTGTGAGCCGTGTGCCATACGCTTAACTTTGTTATTTGCGTACTGTGGGGTACCTTTTTCTTCAATACCTGTGACATTAGCGGTAGTGGCTCCTTCGGCGTCACCATCAACGATAAGAACGCCATCGCCTATACCTTTATCACCAGTAATAATTTTCCCGTGATCATCTAAAATACCAAAGCCTAACCAATTAATCCCTTTAAAACTTGCTCCAGCCATTATTTTCTCTCCTTTATCATTAAATTTTTCGAAAAATAAAAGACCTTGGATACTTGATTAGTATCAGGGTCTTCAATATGATTTTTAGATTGTTCAATTTGCCATTGATCGTCGTTAAATAACTTTGCAAAAGCTACTTCTGCTTCCATCATCTGAAAATTTTCTGGCAAATTGCTACTATAAAAGATTTGTACTTCAACACCAATGTTCCACCCTTTGAATGTTTTGTTCGCATAGGCTGCTGGTTCGTTGGTGTCTTCAGTTATCAAAACAATTGTTTGATCGGAACTATCTTGTACTTCAGGCGGAATGAAATCCCGATAAATAGCGTTAATCCAATTAAAATGTGCAGTTTGGATTAATTTTTGTGCATAAACAGTCGGCAAGTCCATTATAAGTTGTGCTTGTGCTTATCATAGACAGCTTTTTCCGCCATAAAAACTGCCTTTTCTGATTCTTTCACCGTGTCGGTGTAGAAATGATCACCTACTAACTTTTTAGTACCATCGTTTAAAAAACGGGCGATTCTTGCATGATTAACACCAGAAATACTTTTCTTTTCAAAGCCCACAACTGAATTTCCATCAGCTATGCCATCAAAATCTTTATTTTCGGAAGCAATGGAATCTGCCAAATGTTTAGTTTTTCGGTGCTTTGTATTGCGATAGTGCTTTTGCCGTGTTTCACTAATTAAATTGTTTTTGAGAACTTCTGCTCCTGCAGCAGTCATTTCTGCTCTTTCTGCAGTAGTTGGAACCAGTTTTTTCACTTTTACAAACCACTCATTTAACTGGGTGTCAAGTTCTGTCACCTTTAGCACCACCCTTCTGAATTTTCTTGCAAGTAATATAATCGTATGCCATAAAGTTGAAGCTATCGTCAGCGTTAATCGTAAGAATGTCGTACAGCTCGCCGTGGAATTTAACTTTTAGCTGTTTGTTAACATTGGCATTATGCCGAATTACTAAAACAATCGAATCGTCTAGTTCAGTGTTATAAATCTCGTATTCTTGGCGAATTGTCCGCTTTTTGGGATAACACCACAGTGAGAAATTAGCAATAAATTCAATGTGCTTGCCCATATTTGCTTCATTTTGAACAGTTTTTACAGTCCCAAATTCGCATTTTTTATTAAACATGCTCGGATTTATTTTCTTGGGCATCTTGTTCCTCCTCAAAACTGGCGTACTTACCGCGTAATTGTCCGATAATACTGTTGCAAGTTGAATTGACTTCATACGGCTGTACGTCGCTAACTGAGGCACGATATTGGTATAAAGTACCTGCATAGGCTAATACTGCAGTTTCAAATACAGGTTTGATATCTGCTTGTTCAAAAAAAGCATCGTTTGAACCAATACCGTTCTTGACGAAAATATTAGCCGCATTTAAATACATTTGAATCAGTGAGTCATCTTCATTACCATCAACTCGATAAGCATTTTTAAAGGTATCTAAATCAACTTCAACCGACATATCACCTCACACCCTTTCAGCCGCCGCTACAAGCTATTGTGTATTTTATAGGCGACAGTTAATTACGCTCTATTTTGAGCTACTTGCTGGAGCGCCTGCTGCAAAACTAGCGGTTTGATCAGCTATTTTAGTAAATGATCCTGCCACAAACGCTTCGCTATCTGTGGCTTCCACATCGAAACGATCGATAACTCTGATCTTAGTTTGATCACGCCGGAATGCTCCGTCACCAATATTAGTAGTCAGTAATGACATTTGTTCACGATCAAACAAAGTGACAGCCTGCTTTAAATCTCCATAATAAATTGGAAATGCTGGTGTAGCTTGTGTGCCAGCATTTGGTAACCAACGATCGCCAATTTCAATAACATTCTTGCCCATAATTTGATAGGCTCCCGGTTGCTTGGGATCGGGTTGCAGTAAATAGTCGCCCATAGCATTTTTGACCTTGGACAAAGCATTAAAACCAGAAGTATTAGTCATAAGCATAGAAGTTGATTTAATGGCGGGATCAACCGCGGTATTTACCATATCAATCAAATCATCAAATTTAGCCAGTGTTGGTTTGTTTGGCACAGTGTTCATTTTCTTAATAATTTCGAGATTTCGTGTTACGACAACTTTTTTAGCAATCCATTGTGATAACCAAGCTAAAATATTTTCGGCTGTATCGTTAATTAACGAATCAGTAGCGGTATTAATACCAGCATAACGGTGAATTTTATAGGTAATTAAGCTTAGCTTAGGATCATCATTGTCAGCAATTGCTGCTGTTTCATCATCTAAATTATCTAAAGGCTTGATATTTGACCATTGCTCATAAACACGGGAACCTGCCGGTGTAGTTACTGACTCCACATTGACATACGGCTCTAAAGAGTCATATTGCCGAACTAATTCATGAATTGCAGTTTGGATGTCTTGCGGGATTGTTAAACCAATTCGATTTCCGTCAGTATCGGTTGAAGAAGTAACCAAGTTCATAATTTTAGGATCATTGCGTATCATACCTTGAAAATTGTTAACGAATTCAGTTTTGGGATCGTTTTTGCTTGCTTTTAATTCCTTCGAATTATTTTTGGCCATCTGGACGGTTTGTTCAGCTCGTGCCTGCTCTACCTGGTCGTGTAAAGCGTCACGCCGAACAGTTTCTTTATCACGTTTATTTTTTAATTCAGCGAATTGTTTTTCGTCGAATTGGTCATCTAATACAGCTGCATTGATTTGAGCATTTAGGTCAGCCACTTTTTGGCCAGCTGCAACCCATGCGTCGTTTAATTCATTTACGTTCATTCGTTTACTCCTTTTTACCTAATAAAATAGCCAACTTACGATTTTTTAAATCATCGCTAGGTTGGCTTTGGTTTTCTTGATAATTAACTTGAGAAATTAAATTAAATAGTTTATTGACAGCTTTCTTGGAGGGAATATGAGAAATACTGTTTACCACTTGGGGCGCTTTTTGGTCAACAAACATAATTTCATCAGCAAAGCCCTTATCTACGGCTTCCTGTGCAGTTAACCACGTTTCTTGGCTCATTAAGTGTAATAGGTCGGTTTGCTTCATACCGGTTTTAGCTTCATAGGCTGCCGCAATGGATTCATCGATACCGCTCAATACGGTTGCTTGGTGGGCAAAGTCATCTGAATTCCCATCAATGGTTCCCCAAGCTTTGTGAATCATGATTTGCGCCGTTGGAGAAATATTAATCTGATCTCCGGCCATGGCAATCACACTGGCTGCTGAAGCTGCCAGCCCTTCAATGTTGACTGTTACTTTGCCAGAATACTTTTTTAACAAAGTATAGATTTCAGAAGCAGCAAATACATCGCCACCATCGGAGGCAATATCAACTGTCACATCATCATTGTCATCATTTAAGATATTTGAAACTTGACTGGGTGAAATGGAAGGAATGTCAAAAAAACTGTAAAAGGCAGCTGTTTCATCGTTAACAACGTCGCCTTTAATGTTAATCGTCTTCGTCAGCGTTCTCACCTCCTTTCGTTGGGTTGACGTTTGTTGGTTGTGGCAAATCTTCTGGTAAATAACCTGCCCGTTGAAGCACGTCGACGGCTTGATTTTGTGCTAAGACGCCACTTTTAGTTATGTTAGAAATGTTATTAGCATAACTTGTGTTTAATGAGTCAATTGCTGGGCGAATATCGGCTTTAATTTCGCAATTTAATTTGTTTGATAACTCGCTAATAATTGATTGCATATAGCGATTTAGAGCATTTGCATACATACCTTTAATTTGATCAATGTTGGATTGTTGGTCACCTTGACCATTTAAATACGAGTCGGGGATACCGAAAACTTTAGCAATCTGTTTACCAGTCCAATTGACTTGATCTAGCAACTGAGCGACGTTGGATTTAATTTCTAATGGAGTATAATCTTCTAAATCATCTATGACTAAAGGACCATTATTCGAATGGTTAATTTGTTTCACAATTTCTCTAGAGCGGCTTGCTCTTGACGTAGTATCTAATTTAGAACCGTTCTTAACCTTTAAAATACTCGGAACGTTAACCGATTGTTTTAAAGCATTGAGTGTTAAACCGTTAGATTGGCTTTTAATATGCAGTTCATCGGTCAGCGCTGTTAAAGGACTAATTCCGGTCATACCACCATTACGGCTTAGTAGCCGAAAGTGAATTAAATCTGATTGTGGCACAGCCTGTTTAACACCTATTTCTGGTTCATCAAAAGTAACGTTATAAACTAATCCGGAACCATCTTCCAGTAAAAATACATTAACCTGAGAAGGTCGTAAATACTCCCATCGTTTGTCAACACCATTTTGGTTACGCCATCGATAAGCAAAGGCTTCTCCACCAAGTAAAAGTTGAGCATACATAGCTCGCCAAAAAGAATATGAATTAGTTGTTGCACTTGGATTATCTAATATGCTTTGAGAGCGTTTAGTTTTAGCTGTTAAATGGGAGGTGGCCAAGTCACCAGATAATTGCATTATGATCGAATATATATCGGAATTTCTTAGCGCTTGGTCAGCACTAATATATTCAGCAGATTGCGCATTTAAAAAATTAATAATATCTTTATCTGAACTAATGCTTATTGCGCTTGACTTTTTATTAAAATTAAAAAATGGCATTACCTTTCACCGTCCTTATTCGGAAGAAATGATAAAATGCCACCGATAATCATAAGTTCAATTCCTACACTTAAAATTCCTAATTTTAAATTGCACAAGAAGATTACATAATCAATTAAAAACAGACCCATTAGATAGCAAAGTACGTCACTGTATTTCCAAAGCCACTTCTTTAAATGTTCACCAATCTTCAAACTCATCATCATCCCCTTCATCTAAAAGACCAGATTCTGAACTGTTATACCAGTTCAAAACCTGATCTGCCGTCATTCTATCTATTTCAGTATCTTGCTGTTGCGGATTAAAATCTTTAAAATACCACATAGCTTGATACATACCGTCGATTAAAGCGTCTACCACATCAATTTTGTAAGTGGCACGTATTTTATCGACCTGCATCCCAATTTTATCTTCGTAAGTAGTAGCATTTAGTAGCGCTTTTTGTAAAATGGGGTCTGCATCACAAGCAATAGTGCGTTTTGCAAATTCCTCTTGCAGAAATTTAGTTGGATCGCCAATAGCAGAAGTGCGTTGTTCAACATCCTGTAAGGGCCAATCAAAGTTAGTTTCTAAAGAATTAACCAGCTCTTTAACTCTGAAATCTCCCATTCGGTCATAACCGAAAAATTTAACGTTTAAATTATAGTGATTTACAAAATAAGCTACCCAACCAAAGACCTGTTCAATGTTAATAAGGCCTTCGGCCTGTTTGGTTATAGTGCAGAAACCTTTTTTGGCAAGTTCGCGATATCTAATCCCGTCTTGACGCTCTTTAATTTCAATGGATCCAGCTTGGCGCCAAGGTATGAAAGAATGTTGTTTAATATAAAATTTTTGTTCTTTTTTGTCTGATAAATAGGGGAATATAAAAGCTAGCGCTGTATTATCACTAAACATTGAGCTGTCAAAACCAATATAAACATCTCGCCCGCGAATATCGAAATTACCGGTCACAGCATCATTAATCTCATCTAGTTTTAAATAAGAATTAACAGAAACTTGTAACCACATGTTCAGATTGCGGTTTTTAAACTCATTAATGGTTCCGTCATTTAACTTAATGCCTCGCTCTTTAAGCAGTCCGGAAACATCATTGATCCCTAAAATAGGATTGCTTTTCAGCCATGTTTTAGGGAAATTAAGTTCATCTGGGTCGTCTTGCTCCCAAACTAAACATAGAAAATCGTCGTCTGACCGAATATCATCTTTTTCCATGCTTTCCTCTAAACGTAGTTGTTCTCTATGGAAAGCTACGGAAGGATCTTCATAGGCCGTTGATATTTCGACAAATTGGTGATTGGGCGTATTTACTTGACCGGAAGTAATCTTGCCAAAATTTTCACCCTCATATCTAGGATCACCCGCTTCATCAGCAACACAAAATAAAAAATGATATGTGTCAAATTGTCCTGATTCATTAGAAAGACGTAAAATGTTATTTTGATTAACTAATGATTTTACTTGTTCTGTTTGCACATCAACATCAAATTTTTTAAAGAATTCTCTTTGAAATGCTGGAATTTCTTTTAACTTATTGCCGAATGTTTTAACATACCGCCAACCTTTCTTAGCTTGACTAGCAACTGGTCCAATATAAGCTAAATCTTGATTAAACGAATTAGCTGCTTCAATCATATAGGCATACCAAAGCATGATATTTACTAAATAGGTTTTCCCATTAGTTCGCGCAACGCTTAAATTAACTCGAATAAACCTTTTATGATTTTTGTCATCGCGCCAACCAGCCATCATGCATAAAATGAACTTTTGCCACAACATTAAGGGAAGCGGAGAGCCAGCAGACGGGTCAGGGCAAAGCTTAGCAAAGCGTAAAACCTTTTTACATTCTTTGGCAGAATAAAAGTAAGGAAAATTAAGATCATGATTTTCCACTCGCTGTAGGTCTTGCAAATGTCGGTAACAAGCCAACTTAATCTTATAACCAGCCAAAATATCTCCATTTAAGACTTTTTTAGCATAAGTTGTAGCCGGGTCACGATATTTTTTAAAGATATTTGTATAATCTTGCTTTCTATAAGCTGCCTTAACGTCTTTGTTAAGTACTCTAGAACTCGTCGTCTCCACCTCCTTCTATTAAATCTTGCATACTAGCTTCATCATCTTCATTCTGGCCAACAATTTGCATCAATTCTGCCCGTGATTTCGGAGATAGGCCTAATTCAGAACCTAACGAAATCATTAATGTAGTAGCATCTTTCATTATATTTACGGCGGGATTCTTTCTAAAACCGGCAAAGTCCTCTTTAATGACTTCGCCGGCAGCATTTTGTATAGACTTGTAAATTGCTGTCTGAGAACCGTCTTTTTTTACGCTATCATAGGCATTGCGATAGATTTCATACTGCGAACAATACATTTCGATCAGACCACTGTCGATCCGCTCCACTCGCTTGGTGCTTTCTAAAAAAGGTATAATTTTACGCCAACAGCGCCCTGCTAAATTGCCTAGATGCTTCGGTGGGTCAGGCGATAAATGCCCGTCATTCTGCATATAATAAGCTTTTTTTACCACCGGCAAATATCACCTCCTTGTCAGCTGACCCCCCCTACCCTAAAAAATTAAAAAATGCCGTGGCTTGCAAGCTGACGGCAATGTGTGCGCTCTTCCTTTTTTTGATAAAGGGGGCGGGGGTTAATTTAAATTTAAAAATAATTTCTGATAAATAACATTACAAACACTTAAAACCTCGTGAGCGGCTTATATTTGCTTCTCACGGCGTGTTGTTTTTCATTAAAATAGTAATTGATTTTATATCTCTGATTGGTTTAACCGCCTTTAAATTGTTTCCTTGACCTGTGCCATAGTAACTTTGTTCCCAATCTGTTTTCATTCTATGACAAGCAGCACAAGTAGTTACTAGATTGTCAATGCTTGCTTGTGTTGTGCTATCAAACTCAATCGGTACTATATGATCCACTGTTCTACTGTTAGGTGTGAGCTTACCTTGTGCTCTACAGTATTGACATAGATAGTTGTCACGTTCTAATACTTGCTGTCTGAGTGCAACCCATTGCTTCGACCTGTAGAACTGATACTGCTTGGACTTACTATCATTTCGATTACGATTAACTGTATTGTATCTATGTGTGTAGCTTTTACTATGACTGCGTGCCCACTTCTGTCTGTTGGCTAGATACTCTGCTTCATGTTCGTAATGTTCAGCACAGTAGTGGTCAGGTAACTCGACCATTGCATGGCAACCACGCTGCCTACATCTTCTAACCCTTGGCATTATTGAGGCACCTCACTTGGGTGTCTTAAGTCATACAGTGTATTAACATGAACTGCTACCGCACCATTACCAATGTACTCTGTTGTAGCTTTAGTAAACGTCTCTCTGTTTACCTGTTCTCCTTGTAACACTACATACTTCTTCACGGAGTTATAGAGTAGCTGAATGATTATGAAGTCTAGATCCTTTTGTAATACTTTCTGAGAACCTAACTTGATATGATATTCCTTATCGTTACCAGCTGGTATATCTTCATACCAAGCACTCAGTATTCGATGCTTTGCCACCATGTTTCACCTCGTTAACTAAACAGTACAGCTATACAGCTTAGTTTAGTTCCGCCATAACGAGGACTCACGTTATATCCTAGGCTAGGCAATAGATTATATAATTGAAGTATCTCTGCGTAAGAAAAGCCTTTTTTATCAAACATCACTTCTGCTTTGCCACTCTCCAGACCCTTTTGTAACGCTTTGGTTACTCTAACTTGCAGCTTGGGATCAATGTAACTGTTAATGAAATCATCACGTGTTGGGATTTTGCATTCATTATTTTCTGCTTTCATTTTGATAACACCTTTCTAAGTTTTTGACTCGTGCTGTTCTAAAAAACATTTTCTTTTGCTTTATACTTTTCGAATGCACGTTCTAGTTTCCTAACATCACATCCACGTTGCTTTAGTCTCTTTATTGTTAATAGCAAGTAGTTATATTCATCACGCCAAACGTCGTTGTTTTGAGCTTTAGCTTTATAAATATGCTTAAATGTTTTCTTGATATCTTTCACAGTACAAACTTTGTCACGATACTCATTTAGCAATTGCTTATTAATATTGCCGTCCAGTTCTTCTACGTTACGGAACCTCAGCATTGCACTTGCTTCACCTCCTTAATTGTGAGTACAAAAAAAGCACTCATCTGAGTGCTTTAATATTTTTTGATCCACCTATATATAATCAGAGCAATCAATATCGCTATTACGAATACTATTATTGTGCTACATAGCATTGCTAGCACTAATCCCATTGATATATGCAGTTTGAAACCCAACATATTTAGCAAAATTATTATTTCTGGAAGTGATATGTTCATATTAACCTCTTTTCTCTTTCATCAACCAATTTGAGACTATATGTGATTATTTTTAACCATCTCCAAAAAATTTAGCCTCGACATTTCAATTATCAGCCATTTAAATTTAATTCGCGACTAATTACATTCAACGAGGGTAAAATGGCTGAAAACGCTGCTAAAGAGGGTTTTAATGGTGTAGTTCAAAATACCCCCATTTTATTGCCTTTGCAAAAGCAAATATTCAATTTATATTGTAGAAAGTGCAATATTTATTAAATAAATTGCGATTTTTGCATTTATATTGTGAATACTTCAATATTTATTAAATAAAATGCAATTTTTTACATTTATATCATGATAGAATGATAAAATTTTCCCATCGTAATGTTGTCTATTATATATGGCTTACCATTATACCGAGCAATCATCCATGGCAGCTCACGATGTGTCAAAGCTACCAGTTCATTTGCATTTTTATCTCCATAAGTAATCCATACTGATTCTAATAAATCTTCTACACTATCGTCGTTTATCTGATTAACATAATTCTTATTTTGTGGTATCTGTGTTTCACCATAAGAATGGTATTCTCTTAACAAGTCAATAGAAACTGCACCATTAGCCCAAGCCTGAAAATCAGTATTAATAATGGGCTTTTTGAGTAAAGCATTACTCCATGCTTGGGTATAGTATACTAATTCTTGCAGTTTCTTTGGTGGCATAGCTTCATGTGTTAGAAACCATTTTGCTATTTGCTGACTGTTATACATAATATTTTGCCCTTTACATCAAAAAGTAGATTTTATCAAGCATCTTGCAACCTTTATTAACCTTTGCTTTTGATAATCGCTTAGATTATTGTCAAGCTTCTCAAGCAAGGGAAACTTGAATGATTTTCTAACCTCCTTTGAAGTTAATCCCGTCTTAATGTTGCTTTTCATAACCATTTTTTTCAGAGTTTGTGAGTCAATTAACCCTAAAAAGCTTTTAAAATCAAAAAATGGGTTTAGAGTAGGGTGCCGGCAGTACTTAAAAATAATATTACTATTCTGCTTGTATACATGGATTATACCCCAATGTTGAGGAACAAAATTAGATATTTTATTAATATATTTATTGCCAGTAACAATATAATTTTTTTCAAAGGTCAAGTCATATTCTTTTATTTGATTAGGCAATCTGTCCAGAGAGTCATAATCGCTTTTAATTTCAAAAGCATTTATATGACTATTTATGGCTACAATATCAGCTCTTGATTTGCCAGAATAGGTAGTATATTCTTCTCTAATTTTGGCATTCTTGAACTTTCTGATATGTTTTAGAACAGCCTCTCTAATATCATGGTCATTTAACTTTCTCATTTTCCCGCATGCCAAAATATGTTCCTCATTTCCAATAACTTATAAAATTAACTTTTATAGTATCTTTCATAAGTCTTCTCAAAAATATCTTTTTTTACTGCCCATTTTTCGTTATCAACACCGGTAACAATCCAGTCTCCTATATTGGCGTGCATTGTTCCCTCTAAAGTTTTGATATCAACTGGCTTAGTAGTTTGATAAGCTTGTACTGGTATTCTCTTTTTTACAAAATAATCCAACCGCTCATAACCTCCTAATCCTTATATATGTAGTTGGGTGTAGCTGCTTCCAAACAGCTAAAACACCCAGTGAGTATTAATCTTGCTAAATTATGTTCATGTGAAACACATTTTTTATTTTGCCTTTCGGCAATGCCTAACTGAGGAGTCGAACCTCACCTTATTAGTAACCCAAGCATACTCTAAACTTGGACAGCAACCGGCTGGGCTAGATTAATAGTTACTATAGGGGGACTTTTTACACATCCTTTTATAATTTATTTTTGCCCATGGGCAATTCGGCAAGCCGGGATTCGAACCCTTTTATATTTTATGAGAAGGAATACACAATGGCATCAAAAGTAGGTTATATGCGCAGCCCAGCTGCATTACTTGCCGATAACAGAGGCTCTCGCCTCTTGATTTTTCCTACAATACCATTTTGCCTTATTTTTTCTCCAAAAGTTTACGCGATTTCTCCAAATTCTTACGCGATTTCTCCAAATTCTTACGCGATTTCTCCAAATTCTTACACCAAATTTACACTTTTGGTTTTTCGTAAGCATGAAGATCGTTCTCGTTATTACTAAATAATGGCTCAGCTTGAACCTCAAATGCATCAGCAAAGGCATTACAGGCTACCGTTTGCATTTTATAGTATGTGCTATAACTGGATATGCTCAGCTGCGCCATAATTACATGTAGTTCATAATTTTTAATAATTCTTTGATTAAGGATTATTTGACTATCATGCGAACAGGATTTTATTGAGCGATTTACAGCTTCTAGTATTTTGCGATTTTCAATTAACTTAATGAATTTATTCTCTTGCGGATTTTGAACACTTTTAGCCGCGGGTGTAGCTGATAGGACAGGCGATTGTAAATTTGTACCAGTCATGGAACAGAGCCTTCTGTAATCATCACTAAAAAACTTCAGTACATTATCTTCAGTTCTCTTCATATCAACCTGTCTAAACAGAAACATTTATTTCCTCCCGCTGTGCTTTGGTTTTTGAAATACTAAGCTAATTGGACTTCTTTTACTAGTGCGTGCAGCATTCGAGCAATCTCTGAAGCATCTTTCACACCTTTCGTGCCCTCAAACAAGTAGGCGTCTTTCGGATTTACTGACAAAGCTATTTCATTAATATAGTCATTACTTTTACCGGTATGGCTATAACCCTTTAAAAAAAATTTACCACACGTAATTACATAATATCTTGTCATTTTTCATCACCCTCTGCTTTCTTAATTTGTGGATTCTTCAGTCATTTATAATGCATTTGTATCTTTCCCTATGGAAACTATTCCTTGAAAAATTGGCAATATTTGCTGTGGGACAACTGCATTTCCTAGCGCTCGTAATCTGTCCACCCCGATGGAAAGCCCATCATCATTTCTCCGAAATTTGCGGCTTCCTGAGGTGATCTCCTTAGTGCCTGAAAGTAATAAGTGAACCGCATTTTCCCTTTTTTTCTGCCACCTTTTGGTTTTAGAGTTCTGTGTAAACTTCCTAAGACATCGCTCTTCTTGACTCTGACCCATGCGTCGCCATCTGAAGCTAATGGAGTTGGCAACAATAAATGTTCTGTAGCGTTGGTGAGGGGCTCCGACGGCACAAGCTGGAAGTACAAATGTCCTCGTTTCGTAGCCTTCATCTTCCAAGTCAGAAAGCGTTCTGTCGAGCCCCATATTTGTGAAGTTAGCAGCATTTTCTCCAACAACCCAATCGGGCTTGATTTCTTTGATAATTCTAAACATTTCCGGCCAGAGGTCGCGGTCATCTTTCTTGCCTTTGCGCTTCCCGGCAACACTGAAAGGCTGGCAAGGAAAGCCTCCGGAAATAATGTTAATTGTTTTTGGGTCAATACCTACACACCTCAAACTCTGTTTATTTATTTTTCGAACATCATTTAAAATTGGGATACCTGGAAAGTTCTTTTTCAAAATTGTGATTGGGAACTCTTCTATTTCAGATAAACCAACCACATTCATCCCAGCCATTTGTTCTGCCAATGCTATTCCGCCAATGCCAGCAAATAATTCAAGTGCATTCATTTATTACCAGTCCTAAATTTCATAGGTGTTGAGTATGTTCTCTACTCTGAACCAACTAAGCGATAAGTCCTTCTTCTTCTCCTTAATTTAATTTGATTTGAAAAATACCAGCCATCTTGTTTTTCCACGTCTGTCTCCAAATAATGGTCTAAAGTTAATTGTCTTGAGAATTTCTTTGATAGAAATTTGCTCATCCGACCATTTGAAGACCAATGTTCCATTAGGTTTCAGAACTCGCATAGCTTCGTCAAAGCCCTTTGCTATTAAAGCTGACCAGCTTTTAGGTAGCCTTCCATATTTTTTTGCTAACCAACTATTTTTACCTGCATACTTTAAATGTGGTGGGTCAAAAACAACTAAATAGAAAGTATTATCTGCAAAGGGCAATGCAGTAAAATCTGCTCGTGTGGTTGGTTCAATAGTAATTGACCTTTGCTTATTTCCAACTTTAGTTGGATATGTGCCCAAGTCATAAGTCCCACAACGTTGGTCAACAAACTCAACATCTGAGCTTGTTGGTTGATACCATATCATGCGACCACCACAGGTCATATCTAAAATCTTTTTGTTTTTACTCATTATTTTTTTATTTGCTTTCTTTACTCTAATTTGACAATTTTGTATTTAGGATTATTATGTCCTTTCTTTTGAACTTTATAATATTTGCATGCCCAGCCTTGGCTATAGCCATAAAACTTACTGGCTTGGTAAAAACTTTGGAATATATGTTCTTTCCCCGTTTTTAGCTCAATAACCTTGCATATTGTTCCTTCCCTATATTTTTTATGTTTTGGGTGCTTATGCTGGTTATTATCTGGCCAGTATTTTTTCTGTATCGTGATAAAGTCTGGGTCATTATGCGGTATATCATGCAATGGTGAACCATATTTTTGCTCTAAGTTTGCCACAAGGTCAGTTAGCTCAGACATACTGAACCCCCCTTACTGTACTTAATTATTAGTTACACTGCTTAATTCGGCAGCAATGGCTTTGGCTGTCGCCTTTTGGCTTGTATAACCATTGAAATAGCTATTACCAATATTAAAGATATTCACCAGTGCATCTTCGAATTTTTTAGGCTTTTCTCTGTGAGTTTTCCAAATGTGTTTAGTCATTGTTGTTCCTCTCGTTCACTAAATAAGGAATTCCTTTATCGTTGTATTTAATTTTGCCTTTGTTGTAGAGTTTCCAAAAACCTTCTACGCTACCAACTTTTTCTAATACGGGCACATCCTCTTCAAATAGCTCACGTTTTATACCGTTGTCATCGTACGTAATATAAGAGTAGCCATGCTTTAAGCATTCCAAGGCAAATTCATAATCCGAAGCATTCTCTAATTTGTCTGCCCAAGAAGTACGGTGAGACTCAATATCAATAAAATCATAAGGATTACCTAACTCATCATCATGTAAGGCGTAATATTTTGCCTGTCCTCTCGTTTTTGCCCAATAAAAATTAGAGAACACTTCATATCCATCATCATAATCACATCTATAAGCTTTCATGATTTATTTTCCTTTGGGTATCTCTAAAATACTTATTCATACTGTCGCCTAATTCCTTCCTATGTGTAATTCTCTTCGTGTTTCCAGCGTTAGCTTCACGGGTTTTATGTGATACTTATTTAAAAATTTCATTACTCCTAATTGGTGGCGTTCTGTATGGTGCTTCCTGCATAGGGGCAAGAAATAGCTTTGAGAATTGTCTACTGTATGCCTGTCTCTCCCCATTCCTACTAGCCCAAACGTGTGATCAATATCTGCATGTTGTAGGCAAATAATACATTTTCTATGCTTGCAGCAACGAATTGATGCCATCATGTCATTGAATAAAACCATATTATTTATCCTCCACAATTTTAATTGCATCTTCTGCACTTCTTGCTACTCCATATAAAACTGGATATTGTTTTAAAAACTTTGCAAAAACCTTTTGATCTTCGCGTAATCTACCAGTTTTATTTTTAACTTCGATAAAAAATATTTTGCCATCAGAATGGCGAAATCCCATTAAATCCGGGAAACCTTTTGGCAATCCTGTATCAAACCAACCACCATTTTCCATTCTAACTTTACCAACGTTGGTTCTAAACACAGTGCATCCGTGTTGGGATACTGCTACTCTGATTTCATTTTGAATTTGATGTTCTGGTTTCATAGTTACACTAAGTTACATTACGGGTTACACTAATTTTGCTTACTCTCCAAAAGGGTTTAAATGCTTTTTTACACTAAACACTAAAATTGTAATATTCCTTATATATATATATATATATTTTCTACTACTACTATTAGTGTTTTAGTGTAACTTATATTTATATATAGTAAGGGGCACAAGGGATTGCGCGGTTACACTAAGTCACTTTTTAGTGTAACTTAGTGTTATTTAGTGTAACTTTTTATATCCTCTCTTAGTTTTTCCATCTATTTTTGTAATTCCATATTTCCAATCTGGTTTGTTGTCCATAATATATTTAATCTTTTTAGCTAATCTTCGATTTTTGACTAAATCTTTTTCTCCTAGGGATTTTGCTATTTGATTACTGGAAATAAAATCTCCGGGAAAATCAGCTAAATATTCATCAATCTGTTCTTCTACCTCATCTACATACATAAAGTTCTGACGATGCTTGTTTAATACATTTTCTTGAGTAGAATTTAAATTAAAATCAACCTTGTTATATTTGTAATAGCCAACAAACTCGCCCCACAATTGAGCTACTATTTCTTCATTTAAATCTGTAACTGGATGCTTCTTCTGCCTTTCCTTGTTAACTAAAATCGGCATAAATCGACGCTCACCAGTTTTATCTTTAAGATAACTAACCTCATTAGTTGTTCTAGCCATAACAAAATTCTTGTCATAGATTTCAGCTGATCGAGCATACGGACTGCGGAATTCTAACTGTTCCATACTCACAAATTTCTTTAAGATTTCAAAACTGCTATTATTCGTTGCAGTCATTTCATCGTCGTTAACGATTAATGCTCGAAGCATATTTGAATAGTTATCTTTATTTTCAAAATCAGTAAACTGATCCGTATACCACTCTCTACCCATCTTTTTTAATAAAGTGGTTTTACCGGCTCCCTGTCCTCCTACTAAATCCAATACATAGTCAAATTTAATGGTAGGCTCATAAGCCTTTGCTACCGCTCCGGTAAAAAATAACTTCGTTTCCAGCGTGGTTACAGGTGATTCCTCAGCTCCCAGAAATACTGGTAGAAATTTATCGGCTCTGATTTTTTCATCCCATTGTGCATAGCACCATTCAAAATAATCAACTACTGGATTAAAGATATGGCGCCTGGCTTCATTAGTAACTGCCATTTTTAATAGCGAAGCAGGAAATAATACTCGGTAACTTTCTTCGATATATCTCAGAATTGCAGCGTCATATGCATCAATCATTCTGCCTTTTATCATTTTTAAATTAGGAATATCATTAATCACAGCTATTTCATGAGTAAAATCATTAAATGCAAATGTGTGTAGCAATACGGGGTCACGTTCTAAAATTATTCCGAGATTATAAAGGCTATTAGCTTTTATTCCGCCGTTTTGATTTTCACGAAGGGGCAACGCACCAGGATATTGAACTACATTTTGTTGCAGTTTTTGTAGTTTTTTGGTTTCATCTTTCAAGCCCACTGTTTACGCTGCTCCCTTCGTTTAATTTCTTTCTTAACCATAGATTCAAATGTGCGGTCAAATTCTTTAGCTGATAGAGCCTTAGGCGTGTGCTCATTTGCTAATTTAGCCAGTTGGTAAGTAATTTGTGCATCAACATTTCTGAATAGTAGCCCGCCGATAAACGACGCTAGAGCGTTATTTCTGCCCCCAGTTTCACCTAATCCATTGATTATCTCTTCAAACAATTCAGTAGTTGTGCTTCTTTTGCCAGTAAATTTTAGATCTTCTGGTTTATAATCGGATGGTTTATCTTTGTTTATTTCTAACAGTAATTCTTTAGCCGGAGTAGCCATAGAACGATTGTTAAGCCATTTATATTTATTACCGTGATTTTGAGATGGTGCTACCATTACATAATTATTGATGTGAGCTTTAATATCTACTCCTGGAAGCCAGCCAATATTTTGACTGATTTCAATATCATTACGTTTTTTATAAAATAGTTGCTCACCACCGCTTCCCGTACGCTGGGCTAAAGTAGGAATAATTAAGTCTTTATGTTGATATTTTTTTAAAGATTCATAGCCATTAACTTCATGGACATCTATATCAATTACAAAGAAATCAATTGTTCTTAAAGCTATCTGAGCAAACGGATTATGTTTCCAAATTCGTTTTATTTCTGAAACTGTTAACGGAGGTTGGTCAGCAAATTCAATGAGTGGGCGTTTATTAACCATTGGCAGGACACTAAATCCATGATTAGCATAGGCAATTGCATAGTTAACTAAATTCTCCATAATTGCCTCCCATTTCATTAGAATGGCATGTCATTATCCGTTGATTGCGCATTATCAGCAAACGGATCCTTTTTATCATCCTCGCCGAATGGTAAATCACTGTCCTTAACCTCTACCTCTTCTGGCTGTTCGGTTTTCTCAAAATCATAATTTTTGTAAGGATATTGCGGATTCTTCTTGTTTTCTTTTACTGATAAATCCATCAATACTTGAACTCCATGGACTGGCATAAATGCTTCTGAAATACTGTCTTCATCTTCCCAATCATCATCTTGTAATTCTATTCCGCAAGCATTGGCTAACTTAGCGATTAATTTAATATGACCGGCAATTACGCTTTCTGGAATAGGCTTACCATTTTTGCTGGTAGTTTCAAAATTAAAGCTGTTAAAATCACGTCTTCCAACGTATTTGCCATCAGCTACAGTAACGGCAATGCTTAATCCTTCCCATCCGCTATCAGTTGCCCGATGTTCCACGTTATCCAATGTCACTAAATATTTACCAGTTGGCAATGTTTGAGGTGTGTTGGGACTGTCCTTTTCTGCGTCAAAATTTTGTAAGGTTTTTGTTGCCATATCTCTTAAGCTCATTATTTGTTATCCTCCATTTTTTTAATAATTTCGTTTTGTTCTTTATTAGTAATTTTCACTGGTTTATCAAAAACTCCATTAACATTGTCTAAAACTCTTAAGATAGCAGGGTCTTTGATTTCTTCTCTCACATAGTGCTTGCGTCTATCGGTAACTCTGCGAATGTATTTTTTACCGATTCGCTGAGTAAAGATAACTAAGTCTGAATTACCATTAACGATGTTGTAATATTTTTCTTTTAAAGATGGAACTTCGTGTTCTGTGATTCCCTCTCCAACAGTCATTGCACGGCTGATATATACCACATTCAGCGGTAATCCTTTTAACTCCATCACAAAAGTTTGTAACATAACATTAAACATCGAATAACCTTTGCCGTACGGGATATCTGCCAGTGATTGGACATTGTCATTTTCGATGCAGATTGCCTGTTCTAACATCACGCAGATATCATCAATTACATCAACTACTACCGTTTGATAGTCATGCTTTTCTGTTTGTAAAGCTGTGACTATTTGGTCTAATTGATCAATCACTGAACTTTTTAAACTGCCATCCTGTTTTTTAATATTTCGTACTTGAATAGCCGGCGCTTGGTTCATCTCTGAATTCCCATCTGTATTAATAAATAATGGATTCGGGAATCTCTCTGCTAAATAACTCTTTCCGCTCATCGTTTTGCCATAAATAAAGAAATTTCGTGGCGTGGCGTTTGGTTTGTGCGGTTTATTTGCTGGTAAGATACTCATTGAATAAATCCTCTTTTCTTTCCATAGTAGTAAGCCCATCCAGGCTTGTAGTTGTTTAACTTCCCATATGCTTGAATTTCTTCATAGCTTTGTAAATCTGATGGTCGTTTTCCAGCTATATTCATATTCATTCTGTCATCAATTATTTTGTGGATTTTGATTAATCGCTGCTGAGTAATCTTTTTTAATTCCACATCATCAACAACTTCTAATTCTTTTTCCTCAGTTAAAACTGCTCCACAAGCTGGGCATTTATCACCACTTCGATAAAATGTTGCAAAACATTTGGGACAGACAGTGACTGATTTGACCTCTGCTACTCGTGTGTTGGTGGTACCCGTTTTACCATTGCCATATAAGCTCCAATTGCGGTCATCAGTTGGTAAACCAAACCGATTAACATTTCCCACATGATCAATTATTATTGCCCGTTTCCCCGGACGAGGATTCATTGATCTCATCGCAAATTGTAAATATAAGGATAATGAACGGGTTGGTCGTAACATCACCACACAATCAACATTTGGCAGGTCTAAGCCCTCTGTAAATAATTCTGCATTAGTTACCACTTGAATCTTCCCCGCCTTATAATCGGCGATTATGGCATCTCTATGCTCTGTAGGAGTTTTACCGTTTACTGCTTGGGCGGTGATTCCGTTGGCGTTAAATTCTTTGGCTAAGTGCTCAGCACTAGCCACGTTGTAGGTGTAGGCAATAGCTTGTTTATTATTAGCTAATTTTTGGAACGTTTTAACCGCATTGCCGTAAATTTTTGGCTTGAAAGCCTCTTCTATGCTTTTACTGTCAAACTCGCCTGTGCGCTTAATTTTGAGCTTCTCAGTGTTGATTTCGGTTGGTGCATAATAATCAACCGGAGCTAAAAAATTATTCTCAATCAGCCAACTAATCGGCTTACCCACTATTAAGTCATCTGCTACTGCTTCAAATCCTTCGCCACTCATTCTGTAAGGTGTAGCCGTAAATAATAACTTAATTGCATCGGGGAAATGTTTTAAAATTCGCTGATAACTTTTAGCTAATGAGTGGTGAGCTTCATCAACAAATAAAACTTTCGGAGTGGGGATATGGTGTAATCTGATTGCGACTGTTTGAACCATTCCAACCATGGCTAAACTCATATCTACACTTTGATTAATAAAGGTTTGTTTGACTTGTTTTACTATTTCTCGCCGATGGACAACAAATAATACTCTGTTACCTTTAGCAGTTGCTCTCCTAGCTATTTCAGCCATGATTACTGTCTTTCCTGTACGTGGGGGTTGCTGTACCATGATTGATTTATGATGATTAGCCATTGATTTATAAATATTATTAATTGTTTCCAACTGATAATCTCTTAATTGATACACTATCTAATCACCACGTGGTAGGATTGTGGCTTATAGTTTGCTCCAGGAATTTCTTTGCCTGCATCAAGTAATGCTTTGATGTGGTCTTTGTCAGGTTTATAAATTTTCTTTTCTGTAATTAAATAGGCTGGCAGTTTGTGTTCATCAATTTCAATTGATTTCCGATTTTTCTGCACATTGATGGTAAATAATTTATCTTTAATTTTAGTTTTGCCAGTAGCTTGCATACTTGCCATTAAGCTCTCTCTTAAACGCTTCCGGTTATTTACCACTGCATTCATTCTTTTAGTCAGTCGATTGATTTCATCTTCAAATTCATCAATATCTGCACCTAGCTGTCGATCAACCTTTGCATAATTAATAGCTTTTTCATCGATACTGTCCTTGATTGAATCTAGGGTGTCTTTAAATACTTGTGGGTTAACATAATCTGCAATCTGTAATAATTGCTGGTACTTACCTGTCAGTTCATATAAAGTTGCCATAATCTACCTCCGTCTTTTTAGCACCTAGGAACAAGAGAAAATCCATAGTGCCATCTGTGCTAAATTCGCCGTCTTCGATAGCAAAGACTAAGTCGTTAATATCTAAACTAAAGTCTTCTAGTAAATCGAGTACATCTTTGTACTGGTTTTTAAGCCAATCGAAAAATTCGACGGATTCTTTCTCTCTAAAAACATAAGTTGTACTACTGCTTTCCAGCTGAAATATATCACCCCATGCAATATCAAGTGTTTCTCCCTTGTAGTCTACTATTGGGTATATATATTCTTCACTTTTCAGATATTCGTTAAGCTGTTGATTATAAAATTGATCTATTGCTGTGTTTTCACCCATTGTTAGTACTCCTTTCTTTTAGATATTTTTAGTGATATACTATAAATATCTATTGTTTTTGAATTGGTTGAACTTGTGAGTGCCAGGTTCAGCCTTTTTCTTTTGCTCTTTTTTCTTAGGCTGCTCATATAGGTCTTTGCAATACCAAGCGGCTAACCAACCAACTGAAATACTAATTAAACATAATGTTATCATCTATTCTTCCTCCAATAATTCTGGGTCTTCGTATTTATTGCCGATGATTTCATAATCCTTAATAGTTCAAACGTCTTGCCAATTATTCAAAACATTTTTTCTGGCTTTTTTTATATTTTTGTAAAAATTTCCGGTAATAATTTCCTTGCATGTATCATTGTTTAATTGCTTCTTGCTCACTTTAAATTTTCCTGATGGGTCGTGCCAAAAAACTGCATGTGGAAGATCTGAATCTGGATATTTTAGAATATCACCCTGATATATATCGTTGCCGTTTAAATCTTTAAACCCGGTAAAGGGCAGTAAAACCGCTTCATCAAATGTATATTGGCGAACTCCCTTATTAGAATTCCAAGTAACCAAGGTTTTTGTCTCAAAATCAATATTAGTTACCTCACCTATATAGTCTTGCTTCTTAATCCACGCTCTATATTTCGTTATCATTTTTATTTCTCCTTTTTGTTAGTTTCACTCTCAAAATTGAGATAATAGAAACTGCTTGTTCTTTGCTCAATGAAAGAACATCAATACTGATCGGATATATATTCTCTCCTCCTTTTAATGAAACTCTTTCACTCATAGATAGAAGGAGCAGATTTACTTATATAAGGAACAGATAGATTGTTCTGATAGGCTTTCAATAAATGAATAATAGTTTCCGTAATGTTTGTCATTTCTTTGATTTCCCGATCAGAATATGGGGAATCTTCCACATCTGTAGGCTTTAATCTTTTTAAGTTTTCTTGTGCCATCTTAAGAATTTCTTTTTGCATTTATCCAGCCTCCTTTAATAGCATTGATCCCTATTCTGTTAATCGCTGAATCTTGTGCTTTTGGATTACCTTTTCTGCTATAATTATTTTGGAAAGGAGGTGTTTTTATTGGATTATTTTGATGAAATGAAATTGATTCTTGAAATAGTTAAAGACAATCCTAATATTGACTTTCAAAAGTTACTGGACATATCCCAAAGTTATAAAGAAATCTCTAAGTATATAAAAAGTGGTAAAAATAAACATGAACTAATAAAGCAACTAAATAATGCATCAAAAAATTTAATTTATGAAGGATATATAAATGGAAAAGTAGTTTCAACTAAAGATGAAACATGTTTTATTATGTTCAATCATTTAACAACTAATGGAAATCTGTATTTAGAAAAATACAAAGATAAATCATTTAAAAATAAGGCTAAAAAGGTTTTAAAAGAACAAGGTTTGCCAAAGACTTGGAACGGTATAATTAAGGCTATTGCTAACTTGATATGGTGATTTTGATATTCAAAAATATGAATAATCGATTTTATTTAAAGCTTTTTATTAGTGATTTTTTCAAAGAACATTTCATCAACCAGATGGGGTGTCCTTTTTGCTTGGCTATAAGATAAATGATTATTTTTAATAATTTTAATTATTTGTTCAAGTGATTTGTTTTCTTTATTAGTAAGTTTGCTAATCTCTAAACTTATTAATCTGTATTTATTCATCTATATCTATGTCCTCCTTCGCTATCTCATTAATTTCATCCATAAGTTTGATTGGGTGATGTAATACCTCCTTAATATTTGAATTGTTGGTTATTTCCCACCGTAACTTTACTAGCTCATTTATAAGCTCCCTCTATTGAAATAACTATATCTCCCGTATTCCGCCCGTCCAGCAATTTTAATTAAATTATTGGGAAATTATAAAGCTATCAATATCCTGCTTGCTAATAAGCTGTATCCCGTCAATATAATGAACCGGAATATTGTATTTAATCAGCCAGTTGGAAAATGTACTTAACGAGACGCCTGCATATTTTGCAGCGTCTTTTTTCTTGAGAAACTTTTTATCTAGCCCTGTATCTCGCCGAGCTGTTTCAACCGCATTATTGATAAGTTGATAAATATTATTTTGTAACGCTTCTGCTTGCTGTTCCGCTAATATTACTTGCACCTCCGCCATTGAATCACCTCCTTTCATTTATTTCATCCATAATTCTCTTGCATTTAAATGCTAGTCTGCGTAATTTTTTTAAATTTTTTTCTGCATCAGCCGTATCAATATTTAACGTTGTGTTGATTTTGTGTGACTTAGCTGTTGCTACCTGCAATTCTCATTTACCATTTAATAAATTTCTGGTTTCTTGGCTGCTGCCTTTAATGATTAATTCCATCGCTGCCTTTAATGATTAATTCCATCTGTGTATCCTCCTATTAATACTCCTGATCCCAAACTTTGTATTTAATCGCAAAATCTTTAACCACAGCCATATAAATTTCTTTCAGACGTTTGTCTCGATCAATAACATCCAATTTATTTGTGTTGTTTAATTTGGTTTGTGTGGCTCCGTTGTAGGCTAGTTTCTTTTTAAGGTTTAATAATCGACGGTTTAAATCTGAGTTAGCACGTTTATCAGTAGTCTTGTAAATATCTGATTGTGTACGCTGATAGACATTTATGCCATTGCGTTTTTCGGCTATTTTAGCGATTAACGCTCGGGATTTTCTGCGCCAGTCGGTGGTATCTAGTGAGATAATTTCTGTTACACTATTAATCTTGTTGTTTAGGTTTTTAGTTGTTAATTCTTGTTTAGCAAGTGCCTTATAAAGGGTTCCAAACATTTGTAATTCTGGACTAAGCTTTGAGTTGTTTAATTTTGAATATGAACCTGTTTTTCTAATAGCAGGTAAAACTTCTTTAGTAACCCAACGTTTGAATTTCTTCGCTGTCGGTAATTTACTTGAAAGAATTAAACTATATAAACCAGATTCATTTATAGCAACAACATTTTGTTGTCGGCCGATGGAGTCGCGAATTGCTACCCCATATTTATCTTCTTCATCTACACGTTTTGCTAAAGCATCACGTGTATTTGAGTATCCTAATATTTCAGCAATATCCTTACCTACAAAATATGGTTCATCATCAATTAATAGTGTTCTTACATTTTGATTGTCAAAGTTAAATATTTGTAAATCCTCCATTTAATTTATCCTTTCTTTACTTCTTAAATTAATTTCCAGCAATTGTTCCATTTGTTTAATGCGATTATCAGGATTTCGGTTACCAGCTAAAATATCTTGTAAATAAGGAGCAGATATTCCCATTCTCCTAGCTAGTTCACGTTGGCTCCAATTCCTCTTAATAAGAGCTATTTTTACTTGTTTTTTTATATTCAAAATATTCACCTCCAAATTAAATGTATTTTTTTACATGAATTAATTACTACTATATTGACAAATAGTGTAATTTATTACATAATGTAAGCATATTAAATAAAGCATACAAATCTTTATTAAAAACCTATGCTAAGTTCTCAATATTGTATTTTTTGTACGTCTAAACTATCTGCTTACAAAAACAGTGTAATGTATTATTTTACATTTGTCAATAAATAAATGTATTATTTTACATTGTTTTTTAGGCACATGAGGGAGTGCTTTAAATGTCACTTGTTACTAGAATTAAAAACTTATCTAATAATAAGAAAATAACAATAGCCGAATTAGAAAGAAAATTGGATTTCCCATATGGAAGTATAAGAAAATGGGACGAACATCAACCAGGTATTAAAAAAATAGAAAAAGTAGCTGATTATTTTGATGTTTCAACTGACTATTTATTAGGAAGAATAGATGATCCTGTTCCTTTTAAAAAAACGGATAAAGATAATTCTAATTTAAGAGCTATTCAAAGGGGAGCAAAGGAATTATCACCGAAAGATCAAGAACTATTACTAAAATATATGCAATTCACTTTTAAAAATATATCTAACGGGACTTTTAAGCATGACACAAGTAAAGACAACTTTTAAAAATGCAAATTATTCTCTTGCGCAAAAAACAGCATATGAAGTTATTAAAAACCTAGAGATAAAAGTATTGCCTATAAACCTAGCTAATGTTATTAGCAAATATAAAAATTTAAATATACAAACTTATAATGAATTTGCGAATGCTTTGAATATTAGTTTAGAAAGAACAATACATTTATTACAAAGTGAAGATGGAGCATTATGGTTTGATTCAGATACTAATAATTATGTAATTTTATATAATACAAATATTTTTAATAAAGCTAGAATTAGATTTACGATTGCTCACGAATTAGGCCATTTCTTTTTAAAGCATGCGGAAGAAACAAATAAAACTATAATTTCAAGATATCTTTTGCCTAGAGATGAGTATGACAGAATGGAAAAAGAGGCAAATTATTTTGCCAAAAGATTTCTTGCACCAATCCCAGCAATTGATGATTTTTTAAAATATAAACCAGAAATTAATACTTATGATATTTCAATGATCTTTGATATAAGCAATGCTGCTAGTAAAAATGTGATTAAAAATTTATATTCACAATCTAGAAATGGTGTTCCACATAAAAAAAGTAAATTGAATGTATTGTTTGATCCCTTTATTGAAAAAATATCAACTACTCAAATTTGCAATGATTGTAAATCTATAGAAAGTCAGACTAATAAGTTTTGTTCTGTTTGCGGAAGTGAATTATCAAACATATCAGATATTAATTATTCATATCTATTAGAAAAAAATAAGGGAAAGTTCATGGAATATACAGAAATAAATTTAAACAATGGGTTATGTCCAAGATGCCATAATAAAGTTTTATCAGATAAAAATTTTTGCGAAGTTTGTGGTACATATTTAAAAAATCGCTGTTCTGGTATTACTGACAAAGAAAGTAGATGGGAAGATGATCCTGATTATTTAAACTTAAATGGATGTGACGAGAAATTAAGCGGCAAAGCTAGATACTGTCCCAGTTGTGGATGTTTATCAACTTATTATTTACAAGGAATACTGCCTAATTGGCAGGAAGAATTAGAAAAAAAATATAAGAACAATAACTCTAATCTTAAGTTACAAAAGGGTTAAGTTTATAGTCTAAAACTGAAGACTATAAAAGCTGTACATATTCTGGAGGAATTAAGTATGAAAAAAACATTAATTAGTATCACATGTTTTCTACTTTTGCTAACTTCTGTAGGTTGTTCTAATGGCAAACAATCTCAAAGCACGGATAATAAACCTAAGAACTCCAAAATTCAAAAGCATAAATCTGGTAAGAAACATAGTAAAACTAAAGTAGCTGATAAGAAAAAGAAGCGAGAAAACAATAATAATAAGCAGCAAGCCAGCGAACAAACTAATGACCAACAATCCGCTACTTCTCAAAATCAACAACAGTCCCAATCTCAGAATAATCAGACTACGCAGCAGCAAGATCCTAATGGCATTTCATATGACACTAATACCTTAACTGGATTTTTAAATACATATGGGATGTCACCTGTTGCATATAAGATCAAGAACGGGATGTCCGCATATAATGCACTTAAAAGTACCCCTGACACCATGAAAACTTCAGGAGAAATGCAAACAGAGTACGCAATGGATCAAGGGTATGTAGACCATAATGGAAATGATATCCAACAACCCACACAGAATAATCAAAACCAGTCAGATAGTTACGATACACAAGATGATGGATATTAAGCCAACCCCGACTAAAATTGCGAGTGACTGACGATAAGCTATTGTGTATCGCTCCCCATGGGGGCTTTTTATTACCCTAACTATATCTCCCGTATTCCGCCCGTCCAGCAGATATGGAGGATATTATGGCCAAGATTCAAAAATATATAAAAAAAGACGGTACCACCGCCTTTATGTTCAAAGCATATTTAGGTATTGATCCGCAAACAGGAAAGGCAAAGCGCACGACAAGACGTGGATTTACAACAGAAAAACAAGCACGGCTGGAAATGAAACGAATTGAATTTAGTGCTTCCCAAGGTCAAGAAGTCATTAATGAGTGTAATAAGACTTTTCAGCAAGTATATGAGGAATGGTACCAAAGTTACATTAATACCGTTCGTGAAAGTACATGGAATCGCACAGCAGGGATGTTCAACAATCACATTTTACCTGCACTAGGAAAATATCGCATTAGAACTATAACTACTGCACAATGCCAAACATCACTTAATAAATGGTATAAGCAAACCACCCGCAGCTATAAGCGCTGGTTTAATTATGTACAATCAGTATTTGATTACGCTATTCATCAAGGATACATCAACGATAATCCTGCTAAGCAAGTGATAATGCCAAAGAAGCATGAAAAAACAGGTAAAGAACTTCCTAACTTTTGGGACAAAGAACAATTAAAGACATTTTTTAATCATATTGATCCTGATAAAGAATTAGAGAAATACACTTTATTTAGAGTATTAGCTTTTACAGGTGTGAGACGTGGCGAATGCTTAGCTCTTACATGGGGTGACCTAGATATACAAAAAAACACCTTAAGTATTAATAAAACACTAACTCAAGGTATTAAGGGTAAACAGATTATTCAAGCTACCAAAACTAAAAAAGGTACACGTACTATTTCGATTGATAGGACTACAATGTATTATCTCAAACTATGGAAATTAGAACAACGTAAAAGCCTGCTGATGTTAGGCTTTAATGCAACTAAAAAGGAGCAATTAATGTTTGCAACAAGAAATAATACGTTCAAATCATTAAATACTCCCGCTAAATGGCTTAAAAAAATTATTAATAAATCTGGATTACCTAAGATAACAGTACACGGTTTTCGACATTCTCATGCGTCTGCCTTATTTGCTGCTGGAGCAACCATTAAGGAAGTGCAGGAACGATTAGGACATGAGGACGCTCAAACTACGCTTAATATTTATACTCACGTTACGCAAAAACAGGATCAAGAAGCTGTACAAAAACTGGTTAATTTCTTAAATTTTTAGTTGATGGTAGTCAATTTGGTAGTCAAGCATATTTACAGCATAGCATAACAGGCTACAATCCCCTGTATACTAGCATTTATCTAAGTAGTGGGCGCAATCCCCTGACCACCCACTAACTAATAAATAAAAGCTGATATATAACACTTTACCGTTATATATCAGCTTTTTATTTTAATGTTCCATAATAAGATATAAGTAATTAGGTTTTCTGATAGTCAAAAGTTAAAAACTTAACGGACGAATTTAGACCTCTATTGAGGGGTGTTTTTTCAATTAATAACTCTTTCTGAAAGACTCTGATATTTCCGATTATTTTTCTCTTTTGAGGAACTCCACAATCTCTATATTGTATTGAATTTTTAATTCACAAGTTCAAATAATACGCTCCTACGAAATTAGTAATTAATAAAATATGTCCTTCAACAAATTATAATCAGAAGGACTGTAAGCGTCGGGATTCTAAACTTTGTGTAGAGCTTTTTTGTCTAAACAAGATAACTAAAACATATAATTTAGGTGATATTAGTTCTTTGAATCCCTTTTTAGGAAATAATAAGAAAATTAAAGCAAGAGTACCTATGCCAAACAAAAAAGCACTTTGAAGAGTGCCTTTTAATTATTGAATTCCAAGCTCTGCCTTAAGAGCTTTGGTAGTTAATTGGGAAACGTTAATATTTTGTTCTTTGGCCATCACTGATAAATATTCTGGAACCGTAATAGTTTTTTTAATAGTTTTTGAGTTTTTATGAAGCCATTTATCCAGATCTACAGTTATATAAACTAATCTATCATTGGATTTCAAATCCCAACTCCTAGGTTCTTGAACTTTAGGATAACTAGCTTGACCATCTAACATGGTAGCAATCGCATCTTCGGCCCAATATGCAGCATCGGAAAAAGTATCACCTTGTGTTACCATTCCGGGAATATTGGGAGAGGTTGCTACATAGTAATGTCCGTCATCATGATATTCGGAAATAATTACAGGATAGATTAAATTTCTCATTTGTCATTTGGATATGCCAAACAATACTTATTTCAGACCCGCTTGTTTTCTAATTGCCATTTCTGTGCCCTTTTTAATTTCTTTGGAATGGAAAGGAATTTCAGTGGTTCGTCCATCAGGGTGCTGATATCTTCGATGACCACCCCTACCTTTACCTTTTTGGAGTACAAAGCCAGCTTGTAAAAGTTCCTTTTCCATTTGTTTAGGACGTATTGGCATATCCCTACTCCTTTCTATATGTATATTATACATACTTAAACTGTAAAAGTAAATATATTATACATATATTGGGGCTTTTTATCTATTGAATTTCAATGTACACGATAGTATTTTTTACAAGCTTCATAACATTATTACTATCAACTGTTAATAAGCGGCTGATGATCTTACCATCCCTCTTGAATACTGCAATGAATTATTTCAAACGGTAGCAATCAGAACAAAGAAAAAAATTATTCACGCTAGACTTTAATACAGCTAACAAGCAGCAATTAATGTTTGTAACCAGAAGTACACATCTAAATCATTAGATTCTCCTGCAAAGTGCCTTAAAAAGTTTATTAACCAATCAAGACTATTCAAAATAAACATGACGGTTTTTCGGCATTTTTAAGATTCTGCCTTATTCTCTACTTTTTATACAATTAAGAAAGTAGAGTAATAGTTAGATTACGAAGATACTTAAACTAGACTGAATATCTATTACAAAACAGGATCAGAAAGCAGTCCAAAAACTGGTTAATATCTTAAATGTTTAATTGATAATAGTCAATCTGATAGTTAAAGACATTTTCAACATGCTCTAATCGCTTATCATCACTTATATACTAATGTTTATCGGAAAATGGGTTGATCCTCTGACTACCCCACTAACCAATAAATAAAAGCTGATATATAACGATGCAGTGTTATATATCAGCTTTTTATTTTCAATAGAACTCAAAAAATTGTTAATCCAAATAAATTATTTTGCAAATAACTGAATCACATTTCGGAGTACCAATTAGTATGAAATATTCCCTTTCGATCCAGCCGTTTATAAGAATGGGCCCCAAAATAATCGCGTTGTGCCTGTAATAAATTAGCAGGCAATTTGGTATTAAAAATTGATTCTAAATAATTTAAAGCTGCACTGAATGCAGGTGTGGGAATTGCCGCTGATTGAGTTGTAATCACAGTTTGGCGCAAATCTAAAATATAATGAGTTATTAATTCTCCAAAGTAGGAGGAAGTAAAAAGATTACCCCTTGAACCAATAGTAGAATAAATTTCTTGAATTTTAGTTAGCATCGAAGATCTAACGATACATCCATTTTCCCATATCTGAGTAATAGAAGCCATATCTAAACGCCAATGATACCGGTCACTGGCTAATTGAAGCTGTTGTAATCCTTGGCCATAACTAATAAATTGCGCTAAAATTAAAGAATTTTGCACATTGTTGATAAAGTTATTAGGAACACGTGTACTTGAATTTTTGTATTTAAAATCAGAATTACTAATTACTTGGCCAGAGATAAATCTAGCAAAAACTGATTCTGCAATGACTGTAATAGGCGCTCCTAAGTTAACAGCATCTTCTAGCATCCAATTGCCAGTACCTTTATACTCTGCCTGATTTAACATGACATCAATAAGGTCTTGTCCTGTTTGTTGATCTTTTTTGCAGAGAATTTTTACTGTAATCTCTAATAAATAAGACTCTAAATCAGTATGATTCCAACCGGAAAAAATTTTTGCCACTTCAGAATTATTTAATTTGAGTAATGTTCGTAAAATATCATAAACTTCGCATAACAGTTGCATAATTCCGTATTCAATACCATTATGAACCATCTTCACATAATGGCCCGCTCCTTCGGGGCCAATGTAATTAACACAAGGATAGTCTTGATCATTTTTGGCAGCAATAGCCTTTAACATGGGTGCAACTTGCTCATATGCTGCTTGTTGTCCACCAGGCATCATTGATGGACCTGCTAAAGCTCCTTGTTCACCACCAGATATTCCCATGCCTATAAAAGCGATTCCTAATTTATTTAAGCTGTTAAAACGTCGATTAGTATCTTGAAACCAGGAATTACCCCCATCAATTAAAATATCCCCTTTATTTAATAACGGTTTTAAACAATTAATGGTTTGATCAACAGGAGCCCCTGCTTTAATCATAATAATTATTTTTCGAGGGCGTTTCAAAGAATTAACAAAATCTTGCCAAGAAGAAGTCGGTACAAGTGTTTTCTTTTGATATTTCTCAGATATAGTTTTCATTTCTTGCTTCGAAATACTAAAAACAGAAACGGAATAGCCATGTCGATTTAAGTTTAAAGCTAAATTTTTTCCCATTACTGCCATGCCAATAACACCGACTTGTTGCATATAAGTCCTCCTCAGTCAAATTAAAAGCTTAATGGCCTTTAATTACCCTAATAAATTTTTGTAGTTCATTTAATGGTACAACTGCTTGAGTAATCGCTCCTCCCACAACAATAATGTCTACCAATTCCTGCTGGCGTAATTTTTGTGCAGCTTTTAAATCTATTCCTCCAGCTACGGCTAGATTTTCAATATTAGGATGGCTTTGATGAAATTGTTCCACCATTTGAATCAAATCTTGCTTTGTTGAAGAATCATTATTATGATGAATCAAATAAATTGCTTGCGAATAACCTTCTATTTTGGCTACTTGTGCCGCTGGCACATCAGTTAGATCAATCATCATCTTTTTTTTATTACTAGTTTGATCATTGCATAAAGCAATATTTTTTTCAGAAGCAGAGCCAATGACTGTTAAATAATCTGCGCCATAATTAAATCCTGACTCGAACTCATAAGCACCTTCATCATAAGTTTTAATGTCATATAAAATTTGACTTTCTTTAATCTTGTTACTGATCTTTTGTAAAGATTGCATCCCAAAATCCTTAACTAAAGAAGTCCCAAATTCAATAATATCAGCTTTACCATCTAATAATTGCACCAATTTTGTGGTCTCTGCTAGAGATTTTCGATCAATGGCGACTTGAAGTTTCATTTACTAATTCACCTCTGGAAATTTTTTACAAAAAGGATTTATAGGGTAAATTGACTGGATAAGTGTAACGGTCAGCAAATCCTCTATCATGATAATATTCAATTTTGGTTCGATCATCAGGATAAGTGAAACTTCCCCCAGGCAACCATAAAAATGGATAAAATTGATAATTAAATCTCTTTTTGCGTAAATCCCAAAGTACCTCTATCTCTTGCGGATCGGCCAACATATTACTCCAAATATCCCAATGTAAAGGAATAATCACCTTAGTTTGTAAAGCTTCTGCCGTTCTTAGTACGTCTACCGAAGTCATTTTATCTTGAACACCAATTGGATTCTCACCATAAGCAACAGTGGCTACATCAATTTTAAAATCCTGTCCATGCTTGGCAAAATAAGAACAATAATGAGAATCAGCAGCATCATATATAGTTCCTGCTCTAGTATTAATAACAAAATTAACTGCACGTTCATCCATCTCAGGTACTACATCATCTGGTGGTAATTCTTTAGTATCAGGATCAGTAATTAAAACCGATCTGTCAAAGGAATCAGTCACTTGAATGGTTATATCTTTAACTTTTACAGTATCTCCTGGTTTAACTGTAATACACCTATTAGCAGGTACTCCCCAGTCAATCCATTGTTGAACTACATATTTAGGACCAATAAAAGGTGTTTGGGCAGATGTATTTTTCAAAACTGCGGCTGCAGCATTTAAATCAATATGATCATGATGAAAATGCGTGACCAAAAATGCATCTAATTTTTTTATCTTAAAGGGATTAAAAACATTGGGTTGACTTCTCAAGTTAGGTTGAATAATGCGTCCTCCGGTTAGTCTA
This sequence comes from Bombilactobacillus mellis, assembly GCA_013346905.1. Lineage (GTDB taxonomy): Bacteria > Bacillota > Bacilli > Lactobacillales > Lactobacillaceae > Bombilactobacillus > Bombilactobacillus mellis_A. The sequence continues at coordinate 40,920 of JAAEDX010000001.1, read as the reverse complement.
GCCCATTGATGCCTAGCAGACATTTCCTTCAGCTTGTGTGTAGTCTTTCCCGTGCCACACCAAAGATCAATAGCGATATTAGTCTGCGCGTCACTCTTAATCCAAAGGCCCATATTCACAAGCCACCACATCATAAATTTATTTTTAGGGACTATTGTATTATCAATCTCTTCATTAAGCCAAGTTCCCCATTCAGGAAAAACTTGATTTTTCCAAGTTTGTTCTGTAGTTTCATCAATTTTACTCATCTTTAAACCTCATCAATAACCCATCTCTTTTAAACGTTCATCTAAAGCAGTTTTAATTTCCTCTTGATTAACAAAATTATTTAATACTAAAGTTTTAGTTTTTAAATCCTCAGGAAAATCTTCCGCTAATTCATTAGTAGTTACGTATAAATCAGCCTCAACACTTCTAATACTGCCTACATCAATAGTTTCAACTGAAAAATCATCACGTTTTTCTGATTCTAAAATATTTTCAATATTCATTTTGGCAATAACACTAGAACCTACTCCAAAACTACAAACTGCTACAATTTTCATAATTTTAGCCTCCTCGACATTAAACAAACATTAAAAAGATACTTCTTAAAAGTTTTAATAAGTACATTAACGGCATCCAAACCAGCGCGAAATCAATATTTGAAAAAGTTAAACCGCTTCCAAACATAGGGCCAGTTAATGGATAAAAAAGAATAACCGCTGCTGAGGAAATCATCCCTGTTATAAAGCCTGCAAAAATTGCTCCCCGCCAGCCACCAGCTTTATTACCAAAAACACCCATAACATTGCCATCGAAATACATAATAATAGGACTTGGAAAGACAATAATAGGAGATTTAAAAAAGATTGTCAGAAAAGTTACCAAAATGCAGCCAATTGTGGATCCTAAAAAACCAAACATTCCTCCCATTGGAGAAAAAGGAAAGAATGTTGGTGCATCTAATGCAGGTATGGCTCCTGGTAAAAACTTATCTGAAATACCCTTAAAGGCTGGAACAATCGAGCCAATAAACATTCTTACTCCCTGTAGCAAAATAACTATTCCGGCTGTAAATTTAAATCCATTGAGTATTAACCATAAAATCCAATTAGTACCACTTATTCCTGTGCCAGAAAGAGATTCAATCCCCTTTTGCCCTACTGCTAAACCAATGCCTAAAAAAATCAGAGGCATTAAGAAAAATAAAGTTATTGTGTTATCACGAAACATTGAGGCCCATTTGGGTAGTTTCATATGATCAGCATCTTGCTGTTTATTGCCAAACCATTTACCAATAAAATGGGCTAAAATAGAACCTACTTGATCCATAAAACCTAAAGTCTGCACATTATTTAACCATTTTTTACCTATAATCCGTGGAATAGCCGGAGAATAAGTATAATAAACTGCTGCAAAAATAGAAGCTAAAGTAATTGTCCAAAAATCATTTGTCTTTAATACCATAGGAATAGCAGCATTTAAAAAGGCCGCTAAAAACAATTCCAAATGTGCTGTTAAATAAACATTTTTAAAAACCTCTTTATGAGAAATTCGAACTAAAACCAGATGAATTAAAAAGGCAATTAAAAAAGTTATAACCGTATTTTTTGCTAAAGTATTAAATTGTAAGGCCACACCAAAAACCGCGTCATTAGTTGGTAAAACTCCTTTTACATTTAAAGTGGAATTTAATTTGTTAATAACCGGCGATAAGGAAGAAATCAAAATTCCCGAACCTGCAGTTAAAATGGTTAAGCCAATAATTGTCTTGACTACACCATCTATAACCTGCGGAAATTTTTTCTTTTGTAAGAGTAATCCGATTAACGCAATTAATCCTAAGAAAATAGTATTGTTGCTTAAAATTTGATAAACAATGAAATTAAATACTTTCATAATTTTCTCCTTCATTAATTAAACGACTAATACAGTCAGCGTCAGAGTCAGAAGAAGAGCTTTTTAAATATGCTAAATTTTGCGAATTATTCAAAAACTTTACTAATTTCTGTAATAATTCTAGATGGTCATTATTATTTGAAGCTGCTAAAATAATTACGATATCGACTGGATCATTTATTTTATTACCAAAGTTGATCGCTGGATCTAAGGTTGCTAAAGCGATAGCCGTATGTCTAATATCATTGCCAGGTTGGGCATGACCCAAAGTAATTCCAGGTGCAATGACAATATAAGGTCCATATTGGTTTACTGAAGCAATCATTCTATCAATATATGATTTTTTAATTATCCCCATATTTAATAAGGGTTTTGAAGTAACATAGAGCGCTTCTTGCCAATTTTGAACATGTACCTTAAATTGAATCGCTTTCGGTGAAAGTGTTATAACCTTGCCAGCCAAATAAATCACCTCCATTGTAAAAAACATTCATATAAATACGCGTACATTATGATTGTTTTTTACACCAGAATTATATAATGTTGTTTATACAATTTGCAAGCACTTTTATAAAATAAAACTGAATAATAAATAAGAGGTTGATGAGCATGGAATTATCTATTCAAAATAGAATTTATAATATTTATGACGATTTGGGAGATCAGAGTAAAAAAATAGCTGATTTTATTTTGAAAGCTCCAGAAGTCTTTTCTTCATTAACGCTGGAACAACTAGCAGAAAAATCCGGGGTTTCCACTGCCACCATTTCCCGTTTTGCCAATCAATTAGGTTATTCTAGATTTTCTCAGCTGAAATGGTCTATTCTCAATGAAACAAATAATAAAGATGTTAAACCGATTAAAGTTAACGATTCTGCAATGGTTGTAGCTAAAAAAACTTTAGATGCTAATATTGAAACTCTTAATCGCACATTTGAGTTAATGAGTGAAGATCAATTACAAAAGGCTCTGCAATTAATTGTTCATGCGCAAAATTTGGATTTTTTCGGTTTAGGTGGTTCTAATATTGTGGCTCTTGATGCCTACCATAAATTTCTTAGAGTACCTATCAAGGTTATGCATGATAACGAATATCATTTAGCATTAATGCAGGCTTCCAAATTAACTAATAAAGATTGTGCCGTTGTCATTTCTCATACTGGAAATGATCAAGATACTTTACTAATTGCGGAAACTTTAAAAAGAAGAAAAGTACCTATGGTCGTAATTACCAGCTTTCCCGATTCACCATTAGCCAATTATGGGGAAATTTGCTTCTTCTCCATTTCCGAAGATTCAGAATATCGAACTGAAGCTTTATTATCACTAACCTCACAGCTAGCAATCAATGATTGTCTCTATATGTTAGCAGCCCAACATTTTGGTTCGCAGGCAGAAAACATATTAAAAGATATCCGCCAAACTATTATTAAAAAGCATTAATAATTAAATCTGCAATCGTTAGTATCCAAACAATAATAATTTTTATTCCATTAGCATTCTGATTATTTTAAATTATATTGTGAAATAATATCAATTTCTCAAATTATATGATATAACCAAAAAGTGATTTATTGATCAAATTCTATTCATAAAGAAGAGAGAATATTAATGCGTTACGATTTCGATAATAAGGTCGCCATCGTTACTGGTGGAGCTAAGGGAATTGGTAAAGAAGTAGTACATGGAATCCATAATGGAGGTGGAACAGTTGCCGTTTTAGATATCGATGATAGTGCAGGTAAAAATTTATTAGGTGAATTAGGAAATAATGATCGCTATTACCACATGGATCAAGCTAATCGAGAGGAAGTTAATACAATTTTTCGTCAAATCATCAATGATTTTCAAACCGTTGATATTTTAATTAATGTTGCCGGAATAATCAGCGCTAAATCATTTTCTGACTTGTCTCCTGAAGAATGGGATCAAACTATTCAAGCTAATCTTACAGGTCCATTTAATACAGTCAAAGCAATTTGGGAACATTTTAAAAATAATAAGAGGGGTCGCATCGTTAATGTTTCGTCCGTCGCAGGTGAAATCGGCGGCTGATTGTTAGGAACAGCCGCTTATGCTTCTTCTAAAGCTGGTATTAATGGTTTTACCAAAGCTATAGCCAAAGAAGGAGGCAAATATGGAATTTATGCCAATGCCGTCGCACCTTCTTTTACTCATACCTCAATGACCAAAGCTCTTTCAGATGACCCTATAAAAAACGAAAAAGTTATCAACATGATTCCTTTAAGCAGAGCGGCAGAACCGGTAGGAATTGCTCAAATGATTCTATTCTTTTCCTGTGGTGCTGCCAGTTTTATTACTGATGAAATTGGTGATGTTGATGGCGGCGTAGTTATGGATGGTTAGAGGAATTTATAATGACAAAGAATAAGAAACATTTTTCGCTTCCGGGAGGAAACATCATTATTCCTATGTTTATAGGAGCTACTATTAATAGCTTTTTCCCAAGTTTATTAAAAATAGGCGGTTTCACCACCCCTTGGCTAAAGGATCCGGAGCCTTAGTAGGAGCTTTTTTATTCGTCATTGGTGGAACAATATCTTTTAAATCTACCCCAGCTGCAGCTAAAAGAGGCGCTACTATTATTCTTACTAAAGTTGCTCTTTCCATTATTCTTGGCCTCATAGTAGGAAAATTGCTAAATAATAATTTCTTAGGTTTAAGTGCTTTATCAATAATTAGGGCCATGTCTGGAGCCAATAATGCTATGTATGCAGGAATTGTTCATGATTTTGGTGATGAAATTGATGAAGGGGCAGTGGGAATAACTATTCTTAGTGTTGGCCCCTATGTAACCATGATTGCGTTAGCCTCTTCGGGTTTAGCCTCTTTTTCAGTGATCACCTTAATTGCAACAATTTTGCCATTATTGGTAGGAATGATACTTGCCAACATTTTTCCAGCAGTTAAAAAAATTTTAAATGATGGTATGAATGCTTGTATCGTGGTAGTTGGTTTTGCCTTAGGATGTACTATGAATTTTAAGCAGATTTTTGTAGGTGGTGCTTCCGGTATCTTACTCGGAGTAATTGTGACCTTAGTCGGAGGTATTATTACTATTGGAACCGATAAATTAACTGGTGGTTCTGGAGTAGCAGGAGCTGCCATTTCTAGTACAGCTGGAGCTGCCATGGCAACCCCCGCAGCTTTATCTGCTGTAGATTCTTCTTATAAAGCTATCGAAGCTACTGCCACAGCACAAATTACTGCCTCTGTGGTAGTTACCGCAATTTTGACGCCAATTTTAACCGCTTGGGTAGCTAAACGAAATAAGAAAAAGTTGGCTACCGTTTCGCAAGTAAATGATTAAAAAACATCAATTATCTTTACTAACTATTGATATTTAACTTATAAATAAAAACCTAAATATTTCCAATTAACAATTAAAAATTTTCAATAGTCGAATATTCGTTTGGTATTAATAACTATCTAGAACCCAACGAATATTCGACTATTATTACATAGAACCAATTGATCATAATGAAACGGACATTAATTTTTCAGATTAAAGTCAAGTCTAATAGTCTTTTTGTCACTTGATAATATGACAATTTCGGATCAGAAGGCATCGAACGATAATTTTTGCACTACATATTTCTTTGAAATTATTAAAAAACACTTCATTACTTCTCATAAATTATTTAAATTATGATTGACTTTTAATGTCAATGCTTTACAATATCACCAAGTTTAATCTATTAACCATTCCTTAAAAATCTATTAAGTTAGTTGGTATAGCAATGAATAATGAACTTAACTTTAGGTCGGCTCTCAAAGAGACCTTACCCACCGTTTTAGGCTATATTGGTATCGCTGCCACAGTAGGAATCATTGGTAAAACTACTGGCCTCTCGATTATGGAAGTCGTCTTAACCTCCATAATTATTTATGCGGGCTCGGCTCAACTAACTGCTATTAACTTAATTGCAGCAGCTAATCCTCTTTATACCATTGTTCTTGCTGTGTTTTTAGTAAATTCCCGTATAATTCTTATGAGTACAACTATTGCGAAATACTTTCATAAAGAATCTCTACTGAAAAATATCATAATCGGAAGCTTATTGACTGATGAAAGTTTTGCCCTGGGTATTTCTAAACTTAACTATACTCAGGGTAAGTTAAACTTTGAATGGTTTAATACAGTTAATCTTATCTCTTATCTAACCTGGATTATTTCTACTGCGCTAGGCGCACTATTAGGCCGGTTTATTAATAATCCTCAAAAACTTGGACTAGATTTTTCCATCGTGGCAATGTTTCTCGGATTACTATATTTACAGGTAATTTCAGATAAATCTTTAAAAAGATCTTTACAATATATCATTGTTTTCTTAACAATGTGTCTGACTTATGGCAGTCTAATTATTTTACCTAGTAATTTAGTAATTATTACAGTTACCTTAATAGGTTGCAGTTTGGGGGTTTTATTAAAACATGTTATTCAATAAAATAGTCCTGATGATTATCTGCTGTGGCATTGTAGCGATTTTATCACGGGTTTTACCCTTTGTATTGTTAAAGTATGTCCATCTATCAGACAGATTAGTGGAATTTTTAGATTTTGTTCCCATAGTTATCATGACTACCCTGTGGTTTAGTAATCTTTTTACCCCACACTTGGGACACCTGCCGACTCTTAATCTCGAATATTTATTGGCTTCATTACCAACTTTTTTGGCAGCCATTGTAACCAAAAATCTTCTCCTTATTGTATTAGTTGGAATTATTTCTTTAGCTATTTTGAGAAACGTAATATAAATTTTTATAAAAAAATCTTTACTAATATTTAAAGTTAGTTTTGAACTCAAATATTACTAATTAGCTTACTGATTTTGTGGCCGTAGGCTGCTTTTTTATTATAAATTTCAAAGAAAATAACCCCCATATTGTTATTTGATAATTCCCCATTTTTGCTTTCTTTTTCCAATCTTTTTATTTTTCAAGGTCTCAGAGAAATAAAAGAAGCCCCACCACCAATTGTATAACGTCTCAAGTTATGCTAAATTAGAGACTACTAATTAATAAGGCTGGGTTTAGCTACTAAATTTTGATATGGAGGTTTTATATGTAATGAAAAAGAAATTATTATCATTCTTAGGACTATTATTTTTGATATTTACTTTTGGGCCTCTACAAACAGTACACGCTCAAAAAGTTTATCAAATAGGAACGGATGTTACATTTCCCCCTTTTGAATTTGCCAACAAGGATAATAAGTACGTTGGTATCGATATTGACATTTTAAAAGCTGTCGCTAAAGAAGAAGGCTTCCAAGTCCAAATTAAACCAGTTGGTTTTAATGCTGCTGTGCAATCAGTTGAAGCTGGACAAATGGATGGTGTGATTGCTGGAATGAATATCACCCCCGAGCGAAAAGCTAAACTTAATTTTTCTGATCCTTATTACAAGTCAGGCGTAGTTATGGCTGTTGGTAAAAACAGTCCTATTAAGGATTTTAAACAACTGAAAGGCAAAAAGGTGGCCATAAAAACCGGAACCGCTGGTGCCGATTATGCCAATAGTCTGAAAAAGAAATATGGGTTTAGAACCGTCTCTTTTGATGACTCGAATAATATGTATCAAGACGTTGTCACCAAGAATTCTGTAGCCTGCTTTGAAGACCAGCCCGTCATGCAATATGGTATTCATCATGGCATCGCCTTGAAAATTGTTACTAAACCTGCTAATACTGGAAACTATGGGTTTGCTGTCCAGAAAAATCGCAATCAAGAATTAATTACAAAATTTAATGCCGGCTTGAAAAAGATTAAAGCCAATGGCACCTACAATCGAATCGTTGCCAAATATTTAGGCAAGGAAGCTGTAGCTGGTCCGCAAAAGCAAACTGCCACTGAAGATCGCAGTTTCTGGGGCCTAATTAAACAAAATCAAGACGCTTTATTAGGTGGTTTGGGAGAAACAGTTTGGCTGACAGTGGCCGCTATCTTCTTCGCTACCATTTTCGGTATTATTGTCGGCTTATTGGGAGTTGTCCCTAATAAATTCTGTAATGGCTTATCTACAACTATTATTTACATTTTCCGGGGCTTGCCTTTACTAGTTTTGGCCCTCTTTATTTATACCGGTATTCCAAGCCTTATTGGCCAAAAAATTCCTGCTTTTCTAGCCGGGATCATTACCTTAACTTTAAATGAAGGTGCTTATATCGCAGCCTTTGTTAAAGGTGGTATTGAAGCTGTGGACTCTGGTCAGATGGAAGCCGCCCGCAGTCTAGGACTTCCTTTTGGCAAGGCTATGCAGCGAGTTATTTTACCGCAGGGTATTAAAATAATGATTCCGTCTTTTATTAATCAATTCATTATTACTTTAAAAGATACCTCTATTTTATCTGTTATCGGTATCTTAGAGTTGACTCAAACTGGAAAAATTATTATTGCCCGGAACTTAGAAGGCTTTAAAGTCTGGGCCATCATTGCTTTGATTTATCTAATTATAATTACGTTATTAACCTGGCTTTCCAACTGGGTACAAAAGAAGACTCAAGCCTAAAGTCACTTGATACTATCTATTCATAATGACAATGTTAGTTTGGGAAAATTATTTTATTAATATATTGCTTCAAAATTGCTAGCAATTTCTTAAATATTGTTCCTGCTTAAAAAGTATGAGAAAATATTAACATTATGAATGAGATAAGGATGACAAAACTAAAATGAAGAAAAAAATATTAATATTTCTTAGTTTAATAGTTTTTTGGTTTGCTTTTGGTCCTATAAAATCAGCACAAGCACAAAAAGTCTATCAAATAGGAACGGATGTCACTTACCCGCCGTTTGAATTTGCTAACAAGAATAATAAGTACGTTGGTATTGATATTGATATTATGAAAGCTATTGCCAAAGAAGAAGGCTTCCAAGTTCAAATCAAACCAGTTGGTTTTAATGCTGCCGTACAATCTATGGAAGCTGGACAATTAGACGGTGTGATCGCTGGAATGATGATGACACCTGAAAGAAAGGCCAAATTTGACTTTTCCCAGCCCTATTTTGATACAGGTATCATTATGGCAGTGGGTAAGAATAGTAAAATCAAAAATTTCGAACAACTACGTGGCAAAAAAGTAGCCCTAAAAACTGGTACTGCCGCCGCGCTTTATGCAAATAGTATTAAAAAGAAGTACGGTTTTAAAACCGTCACTTTTGATGACTCGAATAATATGTATCAAGATGTTGTTACGAAGAATTCTGTAGCCTGCTTTGAAGATAAGCCCGTCATGCAATATGCTATTAATCAAGGAACACCATTAAAAATTCCTGTTAAACCAGCAAATAAAAGCACTTACGGTTTTGCTGTCAGAAAGGGTCATAATCAAGAATTACTTGCTAAATTTGATGCGGGTTTGAAAAAAATTAAAGCTAATGGTACCTATGATAAAATTAAAAATAAATATTTAGGCACTAAGCATTACAAAGTGAAACCTGCCACTGAAGATCGCAGTTTTTGGGGCCTGATTAAACAAAATCAAGACGCTTTATTAGGTGGTTTGGGAGAAACAGTTTGGCTGACAGTGGCCGCTATCTTCTTCGCTACCATTTTCGGTATTATTGTCGGCTTATTGGGAGTTGTCCCTAATAAATTCTGTAATGGCTTATCTACAACTATTATTTACATTTTCCGGGGCTTGCCTTTACTAGTTTTGGCCCTCTTTATTTATACCGGTATTCCAAGCCTTATTGGCCAAAAAATTCCTGCTTTTCTAGCCGGGATCATTACCTTAACTTTAAATGAAGGTGCTTATATCGCAGCCTTTGTTAAAGGTGGTATTGAAGCTGTGGACTCTGGTCAGATGGAAGCCGCCCGCAGTCTAGGACTTCCTTTTGGCAAGGCTATGCAGCGAGTTATTTTACCGCAGGGTATTAAAATAATGATTCCGTCTTTTATTAATCAATTCATTATTACTTTAAAAGATACCTCTATTTTATCTGTTATCGGTATCTTAGAGTTGACTCAAACTGGAAAAATTATTATTGCCCGGAACTTAGAAGGCTTTAAAGTCTGGGCCATCATTGCTTTGATTTATCTAATTATAATTACGTTATTAACCTGGCTTTCCAACTGGGTACAAAGGAGAATACAAATATGACCGACAAAGTTCAAGTGACACATTTAAATAAAGATTTTGGTGATAATCATGTCATTAGAGATGTCAGTTTGACTGTTAAGCCCAACGAAGTAGTGGTCATTATTGGCCCTTCCGGTTCAGGTAAGAGTACTTTTTTACGAACGCTTAACCGCTTGGAAGACCCCACTTCAGGCTCGATTGTAATTGATGGTATTGATATTTCTCAACCTAATGCTAATATTAATCAAGTGCGAGAAAATATTGGAATGGTTTTTCAACACTTTAATTTATTTAATAACTTATCGGTAGCTCAAAATATTATGCTGGCACCGCAAGAAATCAAACATTTAGCTGCAGATGAGGCTGCAAGTGAAACTAAAAGACTATTAAAAATTGTCGGTTTAGAAGAGAAATTTAACGCTACAGTGCAATCCTTATCAGGAGGACAGCAGCAACGTGTTGCGATTGCCCGGGCCTTAGCTATGAATCCGGACATTATGCTCTTTGACGAACCTACAAGTGCTTTAGATCCCGAAATGGTCGGTGATGTTTTACAAGTTATGAAAAAATTAGCACAACAAGGAATGACAATGATTGTAGTAACCCATGAAATGGGATTTGCCAAAGAAGTTGCTGATCGTGTTCTATTTTTTGATGATGGTCAAATTCTTGAAGAAGGTACGCCAACGGCTATTTTTGATCATCCTCAAAATCCTCGTTTACAGGAATTTTTGAATAAAGTTTTAAATGTTTAATAACTAATATAAAAAAACACTCTACATTAGAAAAGTGTTTTTTTATTTGTTCAAACTAGTTTCTTTTTTTAAAGACTGAGTAAGACTGTAATCAGAACCTTATTTGGCTTATAATGAGAATATCTTAATTTGAAAGGAGAATAGCTAAGTTGACCCAAAATAATTACTATAAACTCAAAAAATATTCCTATTATTGTTTGATTTTCTTTAATGTGTTATTACTTTATTGGTGCTTGCGACCAACAACTCTAATTCAAGCAGCAGAAATTAATTCATCTGGACCAATTTCATTCAATAATGTTCCCTTAGCAGGCGTAGTAACAGTTAAAGATCAAATAGCGCCCTTATATAAGGGTCAGGCACAATTAATTAAGGATCGCAGTCTGATGCCCCATTCTTCTTGGCAAACCGGCTTACTACATATAAGCAGTGATGGACAAAAATATTATCAGGTTTCTACTGATGAGTACATTGCTTACAATCAAGTAACTTTTCAATCAGGCAATGTTGATGGAACTGCTCATCCGATAGAAAATGAAATGAAATTAGGCTCAGGCCAAGCCGATGTTTGTATCATCAAAGGCTCAGGAGTGATTTTATATAATAATTATGGCAATCAAGCTACAAACTCAGGCCGTACTTTACCCAGTGGTAGTGCTTGGAAAGTACTGAAGCATGTCTACGCGAACGGCCACTATTGGTATGAAATAGACAATAATCAGTGGGTTAATGAAAGTTTTGTAGTAGTTATTCACGCTAATGATTATCAGCCTAAGGTTCAATTACAAAGTGTTCCTCTTATTGCCCAACGTCCTGAACTGCCTAATGGGTGTGAAATTACTGCGGTCACAATGATGTTGCAATATGCCGGAGCGCACGTAGATAAAATGCAGTTAGCACGGGAAATGCCACGGAGCAACAATCCTAACGCAGGTTATATTGGCGATCCATGGAATGGTACCGGAGTTACTATTTTCCCACCAGCTTTAATGCAACTGGTTCAAAAATATACTCCTAATCATACGGCCAAAGATTTAACTGGTCTGGGCTTTGATGCTCTTAGATATCAATTGAGTTTGGGACATCCAGTCGTTACATAGAATACAATGCATGGTTTCCCTTATCATGCTTTAGTTATTACCGGATATGATCAGCATAATATTTATTACAATAATTGCTGGACAAATGAAAAAACCAGTTGGTCAATTGATGCTTTTATCAAGAACTGGAATAGTCAAGCGCAAAGAGCTTTAAGTTATGAATTTAGGAGGGATACTAAAATTAATAAAAAAATTTTAACTGCTGTTTTAATTAGCTCTAGTTTATTGGGAGGCATTTTTACTTTTAATAATAACAGTGTCCATGCACAAACACTTACACCTGATACAGGCATTGTCACAACCATTAAAATGGCATCCTTATATAACGAAAATGGAAAAATCATTTGTAATCGTTTATTACCAGCTAATACACCTTGGATTACCAGAAATTATCTACAGATTCCCAGTATCGGTAAATTTTATCAAGTATCAACGCATGAATTTGTTAAAGCTGAAGATGTTTCCTTTCAACATGGCAAAGCTAATGAAGGTGTAGTATGGGTCGGAAATAACGGTGCTCTAGAATATACTTATAAAAATGAGCATTATCAGGCTACTGCTGGGAAACTAGCGCCCATTACTGCTTGGAAATATGGATTTACAGATAATGCTGCTGGAAAAACTTGGTATCAAGTAGCTACTAATACTTGGATTAATAGCGATGATATTGCTGTTCCCCAATACAGTAATCCCAATGGCTGGTATCCAATTCATAATACGCAAATAACTCAACAACAAAAGGCTGGATATGATCTTTATAATGGTGTCGAAGGCATTAAAGTATATAAAGTGCGGCAATATTTGGGTTTATCCAACACTCATACCATTTACGAAAGTAGCGTTATTACCCGGGTTCGTAATTGGCAGGCAAATCATGGCTTACCAGTTACCGGAATTGTAGACTATAATACTTGGACCAAAATGGGATTTAGTGGCCAAGAATGGTTTGATATTGATAATTATGTAGCACCCTTAAAACTAACATTAACAGTAGCAGAAGTGATCACGTTGAAGCCATGATAAGCCAAGCACAAGCATATTTAGGAAAACCCTGGATTTCTGGCGCAGCTTCTTCACCAGCTTATGGCGTTGATTGCTCTGGTTTAGTAACTCAAGCCTTATATGCTGCTGGCATTGATCCGCAACCAACTGGGAATATTCAACATGCTCAACCCGGAAATGAATGGAATTGTCAAAGACTTTACAGTAGTCCTTATATTCATAGCGTTCATTATTCCCAAAAATTACGCGGTGACTTAATTTTTTATAGAAGCCCCTATGATGGAAGCATTTGGCATGTCGGAATCTATTTAGGAAATAATCAAGTCTTAGATTCCTGGCCGTATCAGGTATCTGTTCGTCCAATTACTAATTGGCAAAGAAGCGACATTGCTAAAGTAGGAAGAGTCTTTTATTAAAAAACAGTTGTGCGAAAAGCGCAACTGTTTTTTTATTAATTAAAACTTGCCTTGCAAACATATTTTTTGAAGTATAGTAATATTTCCCAGGAAATATTTTTGATAATAAATTTAGACCTAGCAATATTTTATTTGAAATTAGTTAATAATTATCAATTTTTAAATTTTGCCTATTTAATCCAATAATTTTTAAGAATTTAAGAAATCTCAAAAAGCGTTAATCTCATTAGATTAACGCTTTTAAACAACAAAGTAATAAGGAGAGGTTCAAATTCGCCTAGTATTACTTGTTGTTATAATAACTGCCTCAGAGGTCAGTTACTTATACTGTATTTTATGCTTTTAAACAAGAATTGCAAGTAAATTCTAAAATATAATTAGCAAAATATTAAAAATATAACATTTTTTAATATTGACAAGCATCTAGCCTAAACAACACTTTTTTATAATATCTTGGGAGATATTACAGCTAATAAAGATACCCAAAACTAGTATAAATTACACATACTACAAACACTATTACCAGAAGATAATCCCAACAGATATTGGATTAGGCAGCGAAAACGATTTTGCTATATTTGTAAGCTATCTAACTTTCTTCTTCTTCAGTAAATATTTAACCAAATATAAATATATTGGATAATATCATTTTTACTATTAATTAAGCTGACAGCCAACTTAATTACAAAAATTCTATTAATTTATTAATGACTTAAAGTTGTTCAAAGGTACGCTGCCAGTCTAATTTGATTTTTCCAAATAACATATTAAGAAAAAAATCAGATAGAATTAAAAACCAAAACCAAAATAATATTTATATTTCTATGAAATCAACTTGTGACTAAATTGCTATCTCAATCTAGCAATTAAAAATCACCTTTTTAAAACCGGATTAGAAATAATGCCAGCAAAAATTCTAATCCTTTATAATGAGATTTCATTGTCAACTTTTTTATTAAATAAATAATGATCATTGATACAAAACCGTATTTCAAATAATTAATCGTTCGAGTTTTTGTTAATATTTTTATATTTAAAAAATTCCTCTTAAAAATATTTCCCGGGAAATATTTTTAAAGATATAATGATTTTTGATTCAAAACAGACTTTTAAATTTATATGCAACATTAATTTTTGCATTAAGCTTTTAATCTCAAAATGTGATTTTTAAAAATATGTGCCTTTTAGTTTTTAACTGTAATTTACGGCTTTGGATATTGACCTGCTATTTATTTAGTTAGAACTTAACTAAGTTTCTCGTTTAATTTAAATTAAATAAAAACTTCTTCACTGGGAAATTATCCATTATTCAATGCATAGATAGCAGCTGACTCCATGCTCTTTAAGAAAGTGCTTAGTAAAAGCCAACCGCTATTATTCAATATCGGTGATTATCCAACATGTCTGGTAATTAGAAAGGATAATTGTCTTATCTTATTTTTATATTTGCTCTGAAATTAGTAATAAGTAAATCATTAAAAAACAAGTGACTCTCAAAGGCCTTATTTGCCTTTTTAAGGGCTTTATTTTTCTTTAAAGATAAATACCTTACTAAAGATATAATTTGCCACTACGACCAAAATATTGTCGATTAATTTGACAATAAAACTGTTTGCATGCAGTAAGCCAATCCCAATATATAAAATAGCAAAATCTAATAATAAACTGAGAATTCGAAAGAAAAAGAAGGATTCCAATTCTCTTAAGACAGCAGTCTTTGATTTCTGATGAGAGTTAAAGACAAATTCTTTATTAGTTACATAAGCAAATAAAACCGAAAATAGCCAAGCAATAAAAGTAGCCCATTGATAGCCTATTAAATGATGCCACGTATATAATTCATAAAATATGATCAAATTTATTAACGTTGTCAAACCGCCAAATATCAGATAAGAAATAAAAGGCCAATATTTTTGTATTAAGATCCTTAGTTCCTTCATAAAAACTCCTGTACGATCAATAATTGCTCAAATACGGTTTTTATTGTAACACTAATTATCTGCTTTCATCTAGTTGGGCTGAATTTAGCAAAGTAGCAAAATTATTATTAACTCCTTTTCATCGGAAAACTACAATTAATTGATTTCGATAACCGGATCAGGCACATTACCACCATAACTGCGAATCTCGTTAATCAAGTCCTCCAATTGTTGTTTTAGCTCCTGCTTATTCGCAGAATTATTTTGATAAGCAGCCTTAACCTTATCTAAAAGAACTTGATATTGCTTCATTAAACGCTCCACATTAGCTTGGCGTTGTGCTTGGCGATCTTCTTCAATTTGTTCTTTTTTCGTAGCAAAAGTAGCCAAACGTTTATTATCTTTTTGGGCTTGTAATTTAGCTTGATTTAAATTGAGCTGTCGTTGCAGTTGCATAATAGTTTTATTAAACTGCTTTTTAGCCTGCATTCTTTTCACATTTTCATTTTTATAGCGGATTTTTTGTAATTGCGAAACTTTTTGCGAGTATTGTGATAATTTAGTAAAAGGCAGTTGTTGATACTTAGCAATAGCCTGATTTACTATACGTTCTCGATTTTGTTCTTGCTTTTTGGTTAAATGGTAAATTAAACGATAATCTATATTATTCAGGCGTTTTTCATTAGCGTTAATTTCGGCACTATTAAAGGTCAGATAATTTTCCTTAATAATCTGAGTAACACTTTTTTCAACTGCTTCTTGGCGAACATAGAGATTATCGCCAACTTTGCGAACAGTGTCAGGCATTTTAAAATCGTCATTAGGTACTTTTAGATAATCTACTAAAAATTCACCCTCGGCTTTGAAGGTCTTAACCGTGAGTTGCAGTTGATCTTCACTTAAAGGCTGTTGATGATCATAACCCGACCAATTGGCAATTGTAAAACGCGGTGTCATCCCTACAAAATAACTATCATGATTAAAATCAGTAGTTCCGGTCTTCCCTGCTACATGAGCATAATTATGCAAAGCCGCATTCTTGCCTAAACCACTTGTAACTACACTTTGCATTGCATTAATCATCATGTAGCTGGCACTGGAATTATAAACAGTAGTCTTCATATGGGGATTTTGATAAAGGGTGCGGCCATTGACTGTATCGATAATACTTTTCAAGTTGCTGGGAGCAATAAATTTACCATTACGGGCAAACGAACTATAAGCAGAAGCCATTTCTGTAGTGGTTACTCCTTTAGTAAAACCACCAACTGCTACAATGGGGTTATTATCAGCAGGATATAAGCCTTGAAACTGCATTTTGCCCAATAACTGATAAAAAGACTTATCCTTATCAATCAACGCTAATTTAAAAGCTACGGTATTAATAGAATCAGCCAAGGCTTGACGTAAAGTTACTAACCCGCGATAACCATCATACCAGTTGTGAACTCCGCCAACCGGGCCATCTACCACACGGCTTTGCGGCGCATATCCTCTTTCAAAAGCCGGAGCGTAGGCAATTAAAGGCTTAGCAGTAGATCCAGGCTGGCGATAAGCATTAATAGCCCGATTAAGTTGATCTCCTTGAGTAGTACGGCCCCCAACAATTGCAAGGACATTCCCCGTCTGATTATCAACAATCGTACTGGATACCTGGGGTTCTAATTTTCCTTCAGCGTTTCGTTGATTATAGTTAGCATATTGTTGCTGGACGATTTGCATGATCTGTTTTTGTAGATCTTGGTTAATAGTAGTTTTGATCTCAAAACCGCCATTAAGTAATTCACCATAATATTTATCATAAACTTGCGAATAACGCCGCCGATAATCGTTTTTATCTTGATCACTATTAAAGAGATACTCCATTTCAAAGCCATGGATCATCATTAATTGCTTAACAGCATTGTCGACAGCATAATTTAAAGCATAATCTTGAGAAATGTCATTATCATACGTAAAATTGTGAATTTTGAGCTGAATTTGAGGCTGAGAATAGCGTTGAAAAACCGCCTGCGAAATTAAACCCTGCTGATACCAAGAATATAATACTGTATTCCTACGATTACGAGCTGCCTGTGGGTGCAATACCGGATCATAAAGAACTTGATTATTAGGAATTCCTACTAACAGTGCAGTTTCGCCAATATTCAATTGTTGCTGCTTTTTCGAAAAATAATACTGCGCAGCACTTCCTATCCCATAACAACCATGACCTAAATAGACATTATTTAAATAAAACTCTAAAATTTTCTTTTTCGAAAATTTTTGTTCAATTTGTTGGGCAATGACCATCTCTTTAATTTTCCGGTTTAAGCTCTGAGACTGGTCTTTTAAAACAATATTTTTGACTAATTGCTGGGTTAAAGTGGAACCTCCTTGCACCTGCCGTCGTAACAAAGATTGAGTAACAGCCCGCAAAATACCGGTTAAGTCAACACCATGATGCAGATAATAGCGCCGATCTTCTACAGCAATGACTCCTTTGCGTATTAGTGGGTTAATTTGTGCATAAGGGACATAGTCAGCCTGACTATGAGTCAGAGTTTTCATAGTTTTGTTAGTACCGTCTTTAATAATTGTCGGTTGTTTCGGATGAAAATTTTTTTCTTTAATATCGTCACTAATCACATAGCCATCAGTAATATCCTTTTGCACTTCTTTGAGATGACGATGGCAAAAACTCACACCCCAAATTATGAAAATTACTAAAAGTGTGATGAAACAATATTTAATAACTTTTTTAACTGGATGTTCGCGAAAATTAGTGAGCCACTGATGCCATTTCTCTTGCACAACTATTCCCCTCATTTTTAACTAGTTGTTTTTCAATTAACTAATATATAATAATGTTCCGCTATCAACTACATTAGTAAGCTGGATTAAATCAGACTCCGCGACGCAAATTCCATTATTCAAAACGGAATTACCACTATAAATAAAACCTAGAGTTTGACTATTACTAAATAAAATCGAATTCTGTAAAGCGAAATTATTCTTCAGCCAAAAGATCGGTTGAGACAAATTATAATCACTAATTGTATTAATCTCGGCGTTCATCCCAGTCGCATCTTCATAATAACGACCAAAATTGGATTGTTGCGGATCAGTGATTACTCCAGCGGTTTCGCTTGGATTGCTAATAAGTGCTCGAATCCGATAAGAGCCACTCATTACCTGATTGGCAGTTACGCGAATCAATGCGCCTTGAGTATGATAATGGCCACCACTGCGACGTAATAAAGATAAGGTTTGATCATTTTGAGAGAAATAGAGAACCTTATTAGCGGTAATACCGGAATCTTGTAAAATTTTATCCGCCACATCAACTGCCTGAACATTATCAATAATAGTTACATGAGCCGGCCGATAGGCTTGCGTTAAGGGAGCATTCTTTAATTCTTCTAGTTCGGCGTTTTCTTGGGCCAATTGTGATTTATCCTTATTGGCTTGAGCGTTTTTAAAATAAGTAAGAATTTTCTGCATCTGCGGTTGCCAATAATGTTGCCACCGCCGATTTTTGATTAATTTATAATAAGCATTAGCCTGAGAAACCTGGGCCAAATTTAATTGTCTGGGATCTGCTTGAAAAGTTTTCCGGGTTTTTGTTAAAAACTTATTAGCATCCTGTGTTTGGTCAAACCAAACTTGAATTGTATCTAAACGATTTTTTTGTTGCTGATAAACGGTTTGATTTTTCTCTTGCAGCAGATGTTTATCGGTTTGATTAAGTCGTTTTTGTGTAACTAAATTAGCATAATAATGACCATCGTAATAGCTGGCAATTTGGCGCTCATTGCGTTGTCTTTTATTTAATAAAACGAACAGCTTTTGAAAATCAGATTGCGTTTGTTTACTAAAAATTAAGTTACAAAAATCCCCCTGCACAAAACGATTAACCACTTGCACCTGTTTGGTATTTACATGAGTAATTAAAGCCTGATGTTGACGGCTTTGATATTGATGACTAACTAATCTTTGAGCCGCCACATCGCTTCCTCCAAACAGAAAGAAGAGGCCAAAAAGTACAATTCCCATCAATAGAACTATCTGGGTAATGCGCTTTATCAGGTCCAAGTTTTTTTCCATAAATTTCATAAAAGCCAATCTTTCTTCAATGAATTTGATCAATCTTAATCAACTTATGTTCTTTCTAGTATAAAATAAGACTAACAAAAATATTTTAAGATAGTTAATACAGCTACCCATTCTAAATTATGAGGCCAAAAAAATTGCAAATGACAAAAAGATTCTTCAAAACATTGGTAACCACTATTATTATATGCCTTTGTTTATTTATTATATATTATAATCGTCATCTTCTAATCCGAAATACTTCTAACTGGTTATCAGAACGGACGATTCCCTTTAATCTCCTAGTAAGTCCTCATCATGTGGACAAAAGTATCCATCCACAAGCTCTCACGCTTAATGAGGTGAATAATCAACAATATCATAATGAATTGAAAACTGTAAATGTTTTGATTAATTCTTCTAATCAGCGGCAACAAAAAATTGCTTGGTTGTCATCAGAGCAGAATCGGCAACTAAAAGCACGGATACAAAAGAAGTCTCATCGTTATTTCTATAGCATTACTCCCTTAGTAATCGGCCAAAATCGGCAGGGAAAATATACCATTCTCAGTATTAATTGCCATGAGGATACTAAACAAATCCAAAGTTATCGCTACCAAATATATTATAATCATCAACGCGCCCGCAAAGTACTTTATCTTCGCTCTAATCATAATAATAAGCCCCCCAAATTTATTGGTTTTACTAATAATCTAGGTACTTCCGGTATTGTTAAAGCACCTAATTTTATCGACACTATTAATCAAGCCCTTAATAATTCAGATATAACTAATAAACCTGATGCTTCTGTCAAACAATACAATCAGGTAGGTAAAAATATTGGGCTAGATCTTCACAGTGGCTCTGCTTTACAAAGGTATGCTCTCAATACAAATGCTGATCAAAAAAATAGTGCGATTACCGGTTATGAATTTTCCGATGTTCCACGTGAAACAAAATTTTACTTAACACAAATTAATAAGGAGCAAACGTTTTATTATACCCTTATTTATAATCGTAATAATAACCGTTTCACGGGTTTGCGACTCGATCGTCAAAGCGCTGCCCAACAGCCTTAGATATTAAAAAATCCGCAGAGATACTTTATCTCTACGGATTTTTAATAACTAAGACAATATTACCAAATATCTTTTAAAACAATTGTTTCATTACGATTAGGACCAACCGAAACACTTACAAAATCTAAATTAGTCAATTCTTTAATCTTTTTTAAATAGTTAATAGCGGCTGTCGGCCAAGCTTTGAGGTCAGTTATCCCCCGTAATGGTTGCTGCCAGCCGGGAAGCGTAACATAAACAGGTTGACACTGTTCTAAAATATGCAAACTGGCAGGATATTCATGAATAATTTGACCATCAGGAAGTTGATAACCGGTACAAATTTTTACCTCTTCCAACCCGCTTAAGACATCAATACTGTTCAACGCTAAATCGGTAATTCCAGCAACTCGTTTAGCATGTTGTAACACCACAGCATCCAACCAGCCAATCCGCCGCGGACGTTTAGTAACTACCCCAAATTCATGACCAGCATTCCGAATAAAATCACCTGTATCATTTTTTAATTCTGTGGGAAAAGGACCAGCTCCGACTCGAGAAGTATAGGCTTTAGCAACCCCAACAATGCGTTTGATTTGAGTAGGTCCCACTCCAATGCCGGCTGTATAACCGCCTGCAGGGTTAGAAGAAGTAACATATGGATAAGTTCCATGATCGATGTCCAACATAATTCCTTGAGCACCTTCAAATAATACCTTGGCTTGCTGATCCAACTGTTCATTCAAAAGCTTAGAAGTATCACAGACATAAGGCTTTAATTGTTGTCCATATTGGTAATACTCAGCAAAAATATCAGCAAAATTCAGTGGTTCACTCTCATATAATTTAACAAAAGTCTGATTTTTCATAGCCAAATTGGACTTTAATTTTTCTGCAAAAGTATCTTTTTCTATTAAATCAGCCATCCTAATACCTACCCGGGCTGCCTTATCCATATAGGCGGGGCCAATACCGCGATTAGTAGTACCAATTTTGGCATTGCCCTTGTTGGCTTCTTGTAAACTGTCTAACTTAATATGGTAGGGTAAAATCACTTGAGCCCGGTTAGAAATTTTAAAATTAGCAAAACTAATTCCCTGCTTTTTTAAAGCTTCAATTTCTGCTACTAATGACTTTGGATTAACTACTACTCCATTGCCAATCAACGAGATCTTATCTGAATTTAAAATTCCGGATGGGACTAAGCGCATTTTATACTCTTTATCGTCAACTTCTACAGTATGTCCTGCATTGTCTCCACCTTGATAACGAGCTACAACTTGCGTTTGACGACTCAGAAAATCAGTAATTTTTCCTTTGCCTTCATCGCCCCACTGCATTCCGACTACAACAACACCTGTCATGCATATCATCCTTTATTATTTATTTTACTCTTTAAGTGTATCAATGATGAACATTATTTCAACCATTTATTTAATTAATTCGGTTTTTGTAAAATAAGAATTTAAATAGCCAAATGCTATCCGCTCTAAATCTTGATACTTAAATTCGTGTATCTGCGTAGTTCCGGCCTGCAGATCATCAAAAATAGCCAATTGTACACTCGTAGCTTTAGCTGCAACACTATAAGCTAAAAAATCAGTATCTAATTGCCGTAATTGAATGCGTATTATTAATTGCAATTGCGTTAACTGCTCAAAAGTATTTTGCCAAAAGTCCGTAACTGAAAACTTCATCTGATCATTTAAAACCGGCTGAACAAAAGTATGCGCCTTTTGATGCCAAGTTCGATAAACATTAATCATTTTTAAATAGTCCGTTTGCGCGGAAACAAACTTGATAGCATCTAAACGGATTAAAGCATAGCCGCCAAAACGTCCATCTTGATCGATCAAAGATAAAACTACTGTATCAGCAGTCACATTAATTACTTGACCAACGTAAAAGTTATTATGAGAAATGTTGACATAAACCATTAATAAAGTAGAACTGCCCAGTAAAGGTTTTAACAAGGTTTCTAAATATTGATTAGATTTCACAATAACGGGCAAAGTATGCTGCGGTTGCAGAGCAAAGAAACTGGTAGCCTGTTCTAATTCTTGACCGCCAAACTCTACAGCCTCCAATTGACTTTGCAAAAAAGTCCGCACCACTTTTTTATCAGAAAAATCAAAAAAATCCAGTAAAGAAAGTTGGAGCTGCTTTGCCTTTACATTGATAATTTGAGCCTGTTGATAATGATACTGAGTAATACCGACAAATAATGCTACTTGTCGTTGTTTACATAAATATTGCAGAACGGCTGTTAATAAATTCTGATCAGAAAAATGCGGCAAAATTAAAGGCGGCGCGCCGAGCAACTTTTGTTCTTGAGCCAGAAAAATGCGCTGCTTGATCCGCTGCAAATCACCACTAGACGTATTCACTAAGGCAATAGCTCTAATAGTAACTATTACATACCCATTCAAAAGTCCATAATCGTTATAAACTTGCATTAAGACATGATGTGGATTCAGCTGACAAACTTTGCCAGTATAGATGTCATTAGTTGCCCGCATAATGACATCAATTAATTGCTGCTGCTGGTAAGCTTGTTGTAATTGCCTATATTTACTCATAATTATCCTTCCGTCAAAGGGGAGATGGCTGCAAACTTATTATAAGATTTAACAAACAATAGTTTAATGGTTCCACGAGGACCAGAACGATTCTTACTGATAATAACCTCTACTTCGCCAGCGTTAGTATCAACAACATCCTCAGAGTTATCCGAATCAGACTCGTCATTATAATAATCATCGCGATATAAGAAAGCAACCACATCCGCATCTTGTTCAATAGAACCCGACTCGCGAATATCAGATAAGAGTGGACGCTTATCTTGCCGCTGCTCTACTCCCCGTGATAATTGCGACAACGCAATAACCGGCACGTGTAATTCCTTAGCTAATCGTTTTAACTGCCGTGAAATCACAGATACTTCCTGCTGGCGATTTTCTTGCCCAGTTCCTTCAATCAACTGCAGATAATCTACAATAATTAATCCTAAATTACCCGTTTCTTTAGCTAAACGTCGGCATTTAGCCCGAATTTCTGCCATCTTAATTCCAGGCATATCATCAATATAAATAGAAGTCCGCGATAAGATTCCGGTAGCTACGACTAAATTTTTCCATTCTTCATCGTTCAAATTGCCGGTCCGTAAATCGTTGGCATCAATACTTCCTTGAGCACATAACAAACGACTGGCTAATTGTTCCGCTCCCATTTCTAAACTAAAAATTGCGACAGTTGTCGGCGTATGCACGGCAACATTTTCAGCAACATTCAAGGCGAAGGCTGTTTTCCCTACTCCCGGCCTTGCTGCTAAAATAACTAGTTCATCTGGATGTAAGCCTGCTGTTACCTTGTCTAATTCTGCATACCCAGTTGACAAACCAGTGACACTGGAATCTTCTTGAGCTCGTTGATCAATATCTTCAATAGTAGCATTTAAAACGTCACTAATCTTTTTAAAACCATTACCCGCTTGGTCTTCTCCCACATTCATAATTTGGCGCTCAGCAGCATCTAAAATGCTATTAACGTCATTATCCTGATCCTCATAGCTCTGAGCTACAATATCAGTGGCAGTGGTAATTAAACGGCGTAATAAAGCTTTGTCAGCTACAATTTTCGCATAGTAGACTACATTAGCTGCTGTGGGCACAATACTTGCCAAATCAGCTAAATAGCTCACTCCGCCAATATCGTCTAATTGATTCTTATCATCTAAAGTATTTTTAACTGTTACGACATCAATTCCTTGATCAGCCTCATTCAGTTCCATCATGGCTGTAAAAATTAATTGATGGGCATGCTGATAAAAAGAATCTGCCGTAACATATTCTAAGGCTTCAATCAGTGCTTCTGGCCGCAATAAAATTGAGCCTAAAACTGACTGCTCGGCTTCTTTATTGTTCGGCGGCACTCTTTGAATAAGATCATTATTCATTCCCTAAATCTCCCATTTCGACTATGTTTAATTTTAACATAGAAGCCAGGTCCAAATATAATCGCTGTTTAATTTTCATATTTCTTTCTCATTCATCTAGCATTAACTTTAAATTAAAACAATGATACAAAAAAGCGATATCGGCAAATTATCCTGATATCGCTCTAATTAATTTTTAAATTTAATTAGGAATTAAAGGCCCATAAAACTAGCAAATACTGGAACGGCTAAATTATCAATAACTCCGATTAAAACTACCGAAACAGCTGCCATCGCACCTTGAACGGATCCTAATTGTAAAGCAAACGCTGAACCTACGGTGTGGCCTGCAGTACCCAAGCCTAAACCTTCACCAACAGGATCTGATTCCAAGCGGAACCATTTAACTAAATATTTACCTAAAGCATAAATGATAACGGCATTCAAAATGCAGGCCATCGCAGTAACAGCCGGGTTACCACCAATACCAGCGGATAACGGTAAAGCAATCGCGGTAGTAGCTGATTGACTAAGCATCGAAGCAACACCAACTCTGCTCAAACGAATCAGTTTTGCAACTCCGGTAATTGCAAATAGGGAAATAAAAGTACCAATTAACAAACCGAAGAAAATAACTACCCAATTCTTTTTAAAGACGTCATTACGTTTATATAGAGGAACCGCAAAAGCAATAGTAGCAGGATTTAAGAACCAGAAAATCAGATCGCCACCAGGCTTATAAGCCTGCGTATACATCTGGGCTGTTGTGACGTGGAACATCTTCGCCATAATAACCAAAACAATAATTCCCAAAACCATTGCTACAAACAAAGGCTGTGTTAAAAAGAAGCCCTTAGTCTTTTTAAAAAGATATTCTCCAATTTCATAAACCACTAATGACAAAAATACTCCAAATAACGGATTAGCTAAAAAATGCATGACCTATTTTCCCCCTTTAGAAACTGAATTATCGTCAGTGACTGTCATATCTTGATGAGTTAATTTATTTTTAACCCAATTCAGAATCCGAGTGGTATAAGCTGTTACTATCAATAAAATTATCGTTGCAATTAAAATAACGATAACCAATTGAACTCCTTCTTCCCGCATGATTTTGAGATTACCAGCTAATGAAATACCTGACGGAACAAACAAAAAGCCAATCAAACCAATCATTGCTGCTCCAAAGGAATCTACCCATTCTACTTTAATAATCTTGAAAGTAAGTAATAGGTATAAAAGTACCAAACCGACTACGGGAGTCGGCAAAGGAAAAGATTTCGGCATTGAATCTGAAATAAACTGTGATACAAATAAAATTGCTGCATAAATTAACATTTGAATCAACAGTGGTGCATCTTTTGCACTTTCTTTTGTTTTATCCATTATTTCTTCCTCCTTAGAGAATTCTTTAATCGCTTTCATTTTAAAGTAAATAATTAGTTTGCGGTCATTTAAGCTCTTAGTTGCAATAATCACTGGCTTAACTACCAAAAAAAGCTGCTCAATTACATTTCTAAACTTCTAATCGTTGCTTTAAATCTTTTTGATAAGAGCGACCCACATGAATCTTATCATTATTATTCATAACTAAAATAGTTGTATGGTTAAACCAGGGCTGAACTTCTTTGACAGCTTCCAAATTAACCAAAGAATTACGGTGTACCTGCACAAAGTTAGCC
This sequence comes from Bombilactobacillus mellis, assembly GCA_013346905.1. Taxonomy (GTDB): domain Bacteria; phylum Bacillota; class Bacilli; order Lactobacillales; family Lactobacillaceae; genus Bombilactobacillus; species Bombilactobacillus mellis_A. The sequence continues at coordinate 14,998 of JAAEDX010000001.1, read as the reverse complement.
TCTGTTAACCTACTTTTGATCCAACTGAGGGTATTTTTGGTTTGATAACGGTTGGTTTTCGTAGTAATTGTCAAAATACCGTTATTAACAGTGGCGGAGATGAGATTATCTTTTTTAATCACAACGTCACGATCGTCCAGTTCAATAGCTAAAAGATTTTTTAACGGCTTTTGTGCAGCAGCTTTTTTTTCACCTAAGGCCCGGATCGCTTTGCCTAAAGCTTGATCAACACGTTTTTGTTCAAAGGGTTTTAAAATATAATCTACTGCATCTACATTAAAGGCTTTAACTGCGAATTCATCAAAAGCAGTGGCAAAAATAAGTAAAGGTGCTTTGGGTAATTTATATAATTGCTGGGCTAAATCAAAGCCATTTTCGTCATTTAAAGAAATATCCAAAAAAATAATATCTATTTGTTCTTTAATTAAAATTTCCAAACCATGGTTAATGTCTTCACTTTGAAAGATTTCCAATTGGTAGTCTTTTAAACGGGGACTTTGTTCAATCAAATAAGTTAATTCTGAGCGCGCTAATTTTTCATCATCAACAACTAAAATTTTCATGATGACAATTCCTCCTTTTCAAACTGCCAGGGGATTAAAACAGTAAAACTAGTACCTTGATGACTGGAATTAATTTTAATCTGACTAATACTACCATAAAGTCCTATCAGGCGGCGATTCAAATTATAAATAGCAGTTCCAGTACCGTTGGTCTGCTTAATCGGCTTCTTTAAAAGCTGTGACAGGATCTGTTGTTTAATTCCCATGCCGTTATCTTGAACACTAATTTGAAAATAGTCATGATTATAGGCTTTAATTGTTAAAAAAATCTTTTTGCTACCCTTTTGACCTTTAAACGCATGATGGACCGCATTTTCTACAAAAATCTGCAGACAAAAAGCTGGAATTAAAACCTGCGGTGAAACTTCAATTTGGTATTCTAAGTGAAAACGATCCGGAAACCGCAGGTTTTCTAAATTCATATAGGCGTCAACATGTTCTTTCTCATTTTTTAAACTAACTTCTTTTTCTTGCCCATTTTTTAAACTGGAGCGAAAAAAGACACTTAACTGCATTACCGCCATCCGTGCTTTTTCGACATCAACCCGCATCAAAGCAGCAATAGTATTTAAAGCATTAAAGAAAAAATGGGGGCTGATTTGTCCCTGCAAAGCTCGAATTTCTGCCTCTTTAATCAGTGAAGATTGTTCCTCAGCAATACCAATGGCCAATTGCCCAGAAAAAATTGTGCCTAAACCATCAACTAAATTCTTTTCAACTACGGTCAACTTTTCTGGATCTGTGAAATAAACTTTCAAAGCCCCAATAGTTTGCTGATTAACTTGTAATGGCACCACAATAGCCGCCGCTAAAGGACAGTTAGCATGAGGACACCCAATTTCTCCCTTGGAATAAGCGATCCGCTTTTTACCAGTTAAAATAACAGTTTTGGAAAGATCAGTTAAAACCGGTTCAGTAGCAATATGATGATCCGCTCCAGCGCCTACTTGTGCTAAGACATTGACTTTATCAGTAATGCCTACTGCATCAAAATTGGTATATTTTTTAATAATTTCACAGACATGTTTAGCGGAATTTAGATCTAGTCCCTTCCGAAAATAAGGCAGGGTTTTATTAGTTAATTCTAAAACATCCTTAGTCTGAACTGCCCGTAATTGGCGTTCATTGGACATATAAGTCTTTAAAATTTCAATAAACAAACAAGAACCAATTGTATTTAATAATCCCATTGGAATAATAATTAATTTTACCAAATCAAAACCTCTAAATATACCAATAAAGGTCATTTGAATCAATTCCGCCGCTAATCCTAAAATACCTACCCAAAAAATATCCGGGTACAGTTGTTTGCCGCGCACACGATCACCAATTTTACCTACTAAAAAGCCAATCAAAACTGAGCTGATTATGTAAAAAGAATCAGAAAAATTACTAAAAATAAAACGATGCAACCCCCCTATCAATCCTACTAGCATTCCAACTCCGGCTCCACCAGTTAAACTAGCAGTAGTAATTACTAAAGTTCTTGTATTAGCTATAGAATAAGACTGCGATAGTTTAGTAATAATAATCGGCATTATTACTTCTTTGGAATTAGTAATTTCTACCCCTGTTAAATTCGAGATAATCACAAAAATAGAAAAAATTACAATTAGCCAAAACTGCGATTTGTGGGTTCTTTTTTTAATTAAATTACGAAAAAAACTCGTATTAACCAATAAAAAAGCTAAGATCATAATAAAACCCAAACGCTCGGCTAATAAAATCAGTAAATTGAACAATCTTAATGACTCCTTATCCAGGGATAAATAAACTAGTTCTTCTTAATTATACAAAGATTTTAGCAACTTTGCCCAATAAAAAAGCGCAATGAAAGTTTCACTTTCATCACGCAGTTATATCATAAAATTAAGATTGTTATTTTTCAGTGACATGAACCCGAATTTTTGCTTCTACACCAGGAAATAATTTGACTGGAACATTAGTATAACCAAGAACTTTAATCGGTTCAGGTAAAACTAATTTGCGTTTATCGATTTCAAGATTATATTGTTGCGCTAAAGCCGTTGTAATCTGTTTGCTAGGAATAGAACCAAATAAGCGACCATCAGTTCCGGCTTTAGAATGCAGTTCAACCACTGTGTCATCTTTTTCTAAAAAATTCTTAATCATTTCTGCATTGGCATATTCTTCGTCTTTTTCCCGTTGTTCTGCTGCTTTTTGCGCATTTAAAGCCCGAAGTGCGGCAGCGGTTGCCTTTTTAGCCTTGCCGTTTTTAATCAAAAAATTTTGGGCATAACCATCAGCTACTTCTTTAACTTCGCCGCGCTTGCCACGACCTCGTACATCTTGAGTAAAGATTACTCGCATAATAACCTCCTATTTCTTATCATCACTGGCTGTTACTGTACTTTTATTTTCCACTTTTTGCTGAATAATTGCAATCAATTGTTTTTTTGCTTGCGCAATAGTTGTATCTGTTAATTGAGTGGCGGCATTAGACAAATGACCGCCGCCGCCCATTTCTTCCATAATCAATTGAACATTAAAATCACCCAAACTACGAGCAGAAATAGCAATTTTTCCGTCACTACGTTTAGTAATTACAAAGGAAGCTTCAATATTATTCAAAGATAGTAAAGTATCGGCGGCTTGGGCCGCAATAACCGAATCATAACTTTGTTCTTCTTCTCCGGTACATAAAGCAATATGTGGCGTAATCATTTCCACAGTATCAATTAAATGACTACGTTGAATATAAGAGTCAACATTTTCCTTGAGCAGATTTTGGACCAAAGTCCCATCTGCCCCCATGGAACGTAAATAACTGGCCGCATCAAAAGTTCGTGTTCCCGCCCGCATCGTGAAAGAATGGGTATCCACCGAAATTCCGGCTAACATGGCTGTTGCTTCTAAGCGGTTCAAAGAAGCACTGGATTGCGGCTGATATTCCAGCATTTCCGTAATCAATTCACAAGCTGAAGAAGCATAAGGCTCAATATAAGTTAACAGAGGATTAGCAGGAAATTCTTCACCACGGCGATGATGATCAATAACCACTATATGATCTGCCAACTTTTGGCATAGTTGCGGACTCATGGAAATAGAAGGCTTAGAGGTATCAACTAAAATCAGCATACTTTCACCAGCTGCTTGTTCCAAAGCGGCATCTGGAGAAATAATATCAGCCTGCAAGTCATCATTTTGATCAATCAATTTTAATAGACGCCCAATATCAGTGTGAATATTGCGCCTTTCGACCACAATATGACATTTTTTATGATTCATCTGGGCAATTCGATGAATTCCCAAACAAGCCCCCAACGCGTCCATATCCGGATTAGCATGTCCCATTACATAAACATCTTTAGTTTGATTAAATAATTCTCTTAAAGCTTGGCTAATCATTCGTGCCCGAACACGAGTTCTTTTTTCCATGGGGTTCGTATTCCCGCCATAAAAACGTGCCCGCTCGTCTACTTTTTTCACAACTGCCTGATCGCCACCGCGACCCAAGGCCAAATCCAAATTCTTTTGCGCAGCGCGGGCTAATTCCCCTAAATCATCTTTACCGTAAGCAAAACCCATGCTCAAAGTTAAAGGATAATTCTTTTTAGAAGTATCACGACGAATTTTATCCAGAATAGCAAATTTATCCTGTTCAATCTGTTTTAACGAGTGCACATAAGCAATCACAATAAATTGATCATCACTAACACGTTTGATGAACATCGCATTATTTTTAGCCCAGTCAGTTAATTGATTAGTAATATAATTAATTAAATTAGATTGTTCACGATCATCAATGGTCTGGGTAACTTCATCATAGTTATCTAAAAAAATTTGACCGATAGCAATTTTTTCGGCTTCGTATTGCTTTTGAATTCGCATATAAACAGTAACATCTAACAAGTAGATGACCCGTAAATCTACTTGAACATAAGCACGAAAACTTGTCTGGTTAATATTGATGATACTAATATTGTCAGAAGCTTGAGTTTGATTTTGCGCTTGAATGAGCTGCTCCAATTGCGGATCAATGGCTGCTAAGTCTTTTCCAATCAGGTCTTGTTTTCCAAAATAATTTTGTAATTTGGGATTTACCCATTGGACTGTATGTTCCGCATTATTACTATAAAGTAATAAACCAATCGGAATATTAATTAAAGCTTCTTGTTCACCGCGATCTTCTCGAAAAGAGAGATCATCCAAATATTTTGCAGTTTGCTTTTCCAGTTTTGTAAAAGCAACATAAAAAATTCCGACAGTTACACCTAGTACCAAAATCTCTCCCAGAGCTAACAACGGACAAACGGCAAAACTAATAATTATTAATGAAATGGCTAAAACTACAACAACTAATAAGCTTAATTTTAACGGCCAACTCCAAGCCCAAATGCTTTTATTGGCCATTTTATTCTTATCCATAGTCTCCTCTTTTTTAATGGAACATGCTTTCATTTTAACATATTTATCATGATAAGCGAAAAAAGCCCGCCAGTTGGCGGACTTATCTTTTTTAGCTTTATTAGTCTTCAGCAACAAAAGGTAAGAGACCCATGATACGAGCCCGTTTAATTGCAATTGTTAACCGACGTTGATTTTTAGCACCAGTTCCGGTAACACGGCGAGGTAAAATTTTACCTCGTTCGGAAATAAAACGCTTTAATAAATCTGTATCTTTATAATCGATATAATCAATATGGTTGGCAGCGATAAAATCAACTTTACGGCGGCGACGACCACCACGACGTTGTTGTGGCATAACTTATTCTCCCTTCCTAACTAGAACAGCAAATTACCTGTAATATTAAAATGGTAAATCATCATCAGAAATATCAATTGACTGGGTATTATCAGCAAATGGATCCTCATTAGCAGCAGTATTATTAGCTGCTGGCTGAGCCGGTCCATTGGAATGATTATTATTCGGGATATTATTATTTTGAGAAGGATGGTTGTTGTTAGCAGATTTCGGCTCTAATAAAGCAAAATTTTCTACTACTACTTCAGTTACATAGACACGTTGCCCCTGTTGATTTTCATAATTACGGGTCTGAATTCGGCCATCAATTCCCACCAGAGAACCTTTATGCGTAAAATTAGAAAAATTTTCTGCAGCTTTACGCCAAATTACGCAATTAATAAAATCTGCTTCCCGTTCTCCATTAGCATTGGTAAATTGTCGGTTCACAGCCACTGTAAAAGTTGCCACTGCAGTTCCATTAGCAGTATAGCGTAAATCAACATCACGAGTTAATCTGCCCACTAACACACTTCTATTAATCATTTATTAATTCTCCCTCAAAGTGTTTCACATGAAACAATTAGTCTTCGCGTCTAATAATCATATGACGAAGAATACTATCATCAATCTTAGCAAGACGATCAAATTCATTGATAGCAGTTTGCTCAGAAACTTTGACATTAATAATGTGGTAGGTACCTTCATTATAACCACCGATTTCATAAGCAAAACGCCGTTTTTGCCAGTCCTTAGAATCAACGACTTCTGCGCCGTTATCCTTCAGCACCTTATCAAAACGTTCAATTAAAGCTTTTTTATCTTCTTCAGCAATGTCAGGCTTAATGATATAAGTGATTTCATAATGCACTTGAGCCATAATTGCACCTCCTTTTGGACTAATGGAAAATGACTAAAGTATCATTTTCAAGGAGTATTTAACTTCTCTTAAGTTTAATACTCACAAGCTGTAAGTTTAGCATTTTTTTAGAAAAATATCCAGATAAAAAGCTTTTTGCCATAATTATTTTCCGCACACTTTAAATTAGGCAAAAAGCTTTAATTATTCTTTTTCTTCACTATCATTTTGTTCATGATCAACTTTAGCCATAGTAGAAACCTGTTCGGCAGCATTAATCTTGATCAAACGCACACCCATTGTTGCGCGTTTAGTTTGAGATACATTGGCCACTTCAAATCTGATCATGACACCATTACTGGTAATAACCATAATATCTTCGTCGCCTTTAACTGTAGTAATGCCAGCTAAATGTCCATTTTTAGCAGTAATATTAGCAGTTTTTATCCCTTTGCCGCCACGACCCTTAATTGGATACTCACTAGCGGCAGTTCGTTTGCCATAACCTTGTTCAGAAATTACCAGAACTTCACTTTGTGCTGCTAAAATATCAGAACCGACAACATAATCCCGATCACGTAAACGAATTCCCCGCACGCCGGCAGCAGTTCGTCCCATAACTCGAACTTCAGTTTCTTTAAAGGTAACTGCATAACCTAAATGCGTTCCAATTAAAATATTCTGCTGACCATCGGTGAGCAAGACATTGTCCAAAGAATCATCAGCTTTTAAAGTTATTGCCCGCAACCCATTTTTGCGAATATTTTGAAATTCTTCTAATTTAGTACGTTTTACCGTACCTAAGCGGGTGACAAAGAACAGGTATTTTGCCAAAGAGGTTTCCTTTTCTTGATTACGTTTGATATGCACTACCGCTTGTACCCGTTCATCATTATCAATTCCTAAAAGATTAATAATAGGAATTCCTTTAGCACTGCGGCCATATTCCGGTATTTCGTAGCCTTTAGAATGATAAATTTTTCCAGAATTAGTAAAGAAAAGTAAATCATCATGCGTGGACGTATAAATTAAGTGTTCAATAAAGTCATCATTATTTACGCCCATACCCTTAATACCGCGGCCACCACGATTTTGCACTTTAAACTCATCAGCGGCCAATCTTTTAATATATCCATTATGAGTTAATACTACGAGCACATTCTCTTCTTCAATGAGGTCTTCATCTTCTAAACTTAAAACCTCACCTACTAATAATTCTGTCCGCCGCTTGTCACCATACTTATCTTTAATTTCTACTAATTCTTCATAAATAATCTGATCAATTCGCTGCGGTTTAGCCAAAATATCTTGATAATCTTTAATTTTAGCTATCAATTCCTGATATTCAGCTTCAATTTTATCCCGTTCTAAACCTGTTAAACGTACCATACGCATATCCAAAATGGCTTGGGCTTGTTTATCAGATAATTCAAATTGAGTTATTAAAGAACTTTTAGCTACTTCTGCGGTTTTAGAATTACGAATAATATTAATAATAGCGTCAATATGATCCAGCGCAATTCGTAAACCTTCTAAAATATGAGCCCGATTTTTCGCCTTTTGCAGATCAAATTCCGTCCGGCGGCGAATCACTTGTTCTTGGTGCTCCAAATAATATTGTAGAATTTCCTTAAGCGACAAAACTTTCGGTGCACCATTGACAATGGCTACCATATTAAAGCCGAAAGAAGTCTGTAAAGATGTTAACTTATACAAATTATTTAAGACCACTTCAGCACTCATATCCCGTCGGATATCAATTGTAATCCGCATTCCCGTACGATCGGACTCATCAATTAAATTAGTAATACCTTCAATTCGATGATCACGGGCTAATTCGGCAATTCTTTCAATTAATTTAGCCTTATTAACCATATAAGGCAATTCCGAAACAATAATACGTTCGCGCCCATTTTTTTGAGTTTCAATATCGACTTTGGCCCGCAAAGTAATAGTTCCTTGACCTGTTTCATAAGCACGTTTAATTCCGGATTTACCCATTACTACGCCGCCAGTAGGAAAATCAGGCCCCGGAATAGATTGCATTAATTCTGCAGTGGTAATCTCAGGATTTTTCATCAAAAGATGAATCCCATCAACTACTTCACGTAAGTTATGAGGCGGAATATTAGTTGTCATTCCGACTGCAATACCGGTCGCACCATTCACTAACAGATTAGGAAAACGTGCCGGTAAGACTTTAGGTTCTTTTTCCGTACCGTCATAATTCTCCATAAAATCGACAGTATCTTTATTAATATCGCGCAACATTTCTGTCGCAATTTTACTCATGCGCGCTTCCGTATAACGCATGGCAGCGGCTGAATCGCCGTCAACTGATCCAAAATTGCCGTGGCCATCAACCAAAACATAGCGATAACTAAATTTCTGGGCCATGCGGACCATTGATTCATAGATCGCAGAATCACCATGGGGGTGAAATTTTCCCATAACATCACCCACAATTCGGGCTGATTTTTTATAAGGTTTATCAGGTGTTACACCTAATTCATTCATTCCATACAAAATACGACGATGAACCGGCTTTAAACCATCACGTACATCCGGTAAAGCCCGCGCTACAATCACACTCATCGCATAATCTAGAAATGAACTGCGCATTGTTTTACTTAAATCAACCGTTTGAATTCGGTGATCATTAGTCTCACTCATTTACTTACCCGCTCCTTTCTAGATTACAAATCTAATTCTGCATAGCGGGCATTTTTTTCAATAAAAGCCCGCCGCGGTGCTACTTTATCTCCCATCAACATGGAGAATACCCGATCAGCATCAGCAGCATCATCGCCGCTTACTCGATCCAACCGACGGTTTTCCGGATTCATAGTCGTATCCCACAACTGTTCCGCATCCATTTCTCCCAAACCTTTATAACGCTGAATTACCGGTTTAGGACTCGGTTGTAAAGTCACCATCACATTTTTAAGTTCTTCATCCGAATCTATATAACGAATCATCTTACCTTGACGTACCTGATAAAGCGGCGGCTTAGCGATATAAACATAGCCGGCATCTAAAATCGGCCGCATATAACGATAAATTAAAGTTAACAGCAAAGTACGAATATGAGCCCCGTCCACATCAGCATCAGTCATAATAATTAGTTTATGATAACGGGCCTTTGTTACATCAAAATCCTCACCAAAACCGGTCCCCATAGCTGTAAACAAAGTTCGAATTTCATCATTTGCTAAAATACGATCCATGGAAGCTTTCTCAACATTTAAAATTTTACCTCTAATCGGTAAAATCGCTTGTGTGAGACGCGAACGCCCTTCTTTAGCAGAACCGCCGGCAGAGTCACCTTCGACAATAAATAATTCAGAAATTTCCGGATCCTTGCTGGTATTATCAGCTAATTTTCCCGGTAAATTGCTAATCTCTAAGCCAGACTTTTTCCTGGTAACTTCCCGGGCACGTCTAGCAGCCACACGCGCACGCGAAGCCAGCATCCCTTTTTCCACGATTTGCCGCGCTTCATTTGGATTTTCTAATAAAAACTTATTAAAATGCTCTGAAAACATCCGATCAGTAACGGTTCGGGCATCAGAATTTCCTAATTTGGTTTTCGTTTGTCCTTCAAATTGCGGATCCGGATGTTTAATGCTGACAACCGCCGTCATGCCTTCACGGACATCATCTCCGGAAAGTTTTTCACTTTCCTTTAAAAGATTATTGCGATGACCATAATCATTAATGACCCGTGTTAAAGCTGCCTTAAATCCAGCTTCATGAGTTCCGCCTTCATACGTATGAATGTTATTAGCAAAAGTTAATAAATTAGAATGAAAATCATCCGTATATTGCAGGGCTACTTCGACTGTAATACCATTTTGCATGCCTTCTACATAAATTGGTTCCGGAAAAATAACATTTTTATTTTCATTCAAATATTCCACATAGCTTTTAATACCACCGACATAGTGAAATTCTTTCTTTTCGGCAGTTTCTTTACGTTTATCAGTTAAAGTTAACTTCAAGCCTTTATTTAAAAAAGCTAGTTCCCGAATCCGTGTCTCCAAAGTATGATCATCATACACGGTTGTTTCAGTAAAAATATCTGGATCCGGTTTGAAATGAACTTTAGTTCCATGCTCATGTGCATCAATATCGCCAATAATTTTCATGGGAGTTTTTACTTTTCCGCGCGTAAAATCCATATAATAACGATGACCATTGCGCCGTACTTCCACATCAAGGCTTGTGCTCAAAGCATTGACAACAGAAGCTCCTACACCGTGCAATCCACCGGAAACTTTATAGCCGCCACCGCCGAATTTGCCGCCAGCATGTAAAACATTAAACACGGTTTCTAAAGCAGGCCGACCGGTTTTTGCTTGAATATCTACCGGAATTCCCCGACCATTATCAGTCACGGTTATACTGTTATCAGGTTGGACTTCAACATTTATTTCATTCGCAAAACCGGCTAAAGCTTCATCAATACCGTTATCAATAATTTCCCAGACTAGATGATGCAGTCCTTGCACGCTCGTAGATCCAATATACATTCCCGGACGCTTACGCACTGCTTCTAATCCTGAAAGTACTTGAATTTGACTTGCATCATATTCTTGGGCTCGTTGAGCTAAAGTCTCACCTTTTGCTTTCGATGCGTCTACATCATGTTCGCTCATATTATTCCTCCAGCCTTAATTGTAAATATTTTAGGTGCACTAATAACTGATAAATCAACATTATCTAAACTTGTAGTGGTAATAAAAGTTTGAATACGATTTTGAATTGTTTGCAACAAATGGGTTTGCCGAAATTGATCTAATTCGGATAAAACATCATCCAATAATAAAATTGGATAATCACCTACAGCTTCTTGAAAAAAATCCAGTTCCGCTAATTTCAAACTGAGAACCGCAGTTCGTTGTTGGCCTTGTGAGCCAAACTTTTGTAAATCATTACCATTAACTAAAAAATGAAAATCATCCCGATGCGGTCCTACGCTAGTAGAACCAACAAAAATATCATGCTGTTTTTGTCGCTGCAGCTGTTGTAATAAATTTTGATAAATTTTTTCGACGGTCAGCTCTTTTTCCTTAACCGCAGTTTGATAATCGAGAACAATTTGTTCCTGACCCCCAGTAATTTGCGAGTGTAACGGTTGCAAAAATTGTTGCAGGTGCTGTAAAAAATGCTGCCGTGCAAAAATTACCGCCGCACCATAACCGGCTAGTTGATCAGAAATGACATCAAGATATACTTCATCATGAACTTGCTTTTTTTGCAGTTTTTTCAAATAATTATTTCTTTGTTTCAAGACTTGGCGATAACGGGAACTATTAACCAAATAAGCTCGATTAATCTGACCCAATTCCATATCAATGAAGCGTCGCCGAATATTAGGTGCACCCTTAACTAAGTCTAAATTTTCCGGAGAAAATAAGACAACATTGAGCTTACCAACATATGAGGACAACTTTTTTTGTTCCAGATGGTTTAAAGAAGCCTTTTTTCCTGCTTGCCTGAGCAAAAGTTCCAGAGTTAAATGTGAGCCTTGACGTTGAACTTGTCCGGTTATCTTCCCAAAATCCTGCCCCCATTTAATCAATTCTTGGTTATTGTTAGTCCGATGTGAACGCACTAAAGCCAAAACATAGATAGCTTCTAATAAATTAGTTTTTCCTTGGGCATTTTGACCCAGAAATATATTCGTCTGCGGTGAAAATTTCAAATTCAAATGAGCATAATTACGAAAATTTCGTAATTCAAGAGCCTGCAAATACATTAGATAATCTGCAAAATTTGTTGTGATTCCAACTGAACATTATCTCCGGGGTAGAGCTTTTTTCCCCGCTGTTTTTCCGGGGTTCCGTTTACAAGCACCTTATTTTCTTGTAAATACCATTTAGCTTGTCCGCCAGTACTGATAATTCCAGCTTCTTTTAACGCTTGAGTTAAAGTAATATAACTTTTTTGTATTTTGATTTCCATCGCTATTATCATCCCACTCTCAAGTCTGCAACAATACTAATTATAGCGCTTTTTATGTTAGAACGCAATTATAGCCGATTTCAGAGATTTTACCTATTTTGGTTAAAAAAGACTAAAAAAAAATTACTAGCCTCCAGCAGCAATTATTAAGCGCAAAATTCTACACTCCTTTTCTTAGTTTTCACAATGTTTTCTCTAAAAAATGGTGTACCTATAAAGGACACCATTTTGATTACGCTAATTTAAAAAGTCTAAAAAGTTCGAACCGGAGTAATTAATTGGATAAAGTTTTCCACATCACTGGTCGGTTTTAGAGTAAAGGGATGCAAAGGAGCTGTAAATTCTAAACGGATTCTGGTATCACCTAAAGCCCGCAAAGCATCTTTCAAGTAATCCGGATTGAACGCAATTTCCAAATCTTCTCCAGTCAGCGATAATGGTTGTAAATCTTCTTCCACAGTCCCTACTTCTGGAGAATTGCCATAGATGGTAGCTTTTTTGGTAGCATTTTCGATTACCAGCCGGACAACATTATTGCGACCAGCATGTGCTAATAAAGAAGCTCTTTCCACTGAATCTAATAAAGTTTTAGCTTCAAATTCCAGTTGAGTCGAAGATTCTTGCGGAATTAATCGATCAGTGGCCGGATAATTTCCTTCCAACAAGCGTGAATAAAATAAGGTTTGTGAAAATTCAAATAAAATTTGATTTTCAGAAATAGAAATTTTGACATCCTGTTCACTATCTCGAAAACTGCGGACCAACTCGACTAAACTTTTAGCCGGAATTACAATATCATAATTATTTTGACTTTGATTATTAATGGTCACCTTTCTTTGCGCTAAACGATGACTGTCAGTAGCCACAGCTAAGAGTTCATTGCCGGTAATTTTTAGATGTAAGCCGGTTAAAATAGGACGATTCTCCTGTGTGGAGGCGCTAAAGACTGTTTCATTAACCAATTGATGTAAAATTTCGGCTGCAATAGTTAGCTGATCATTATTTTCCACTTCCGGCAAATGCGGATAATTGTTGGCATCTAAACCATTAAGGGTAAATTCTGAATTACCGGAAGTAATTAAAGTTTGATTATTTTCAATGATTTCTAAGGTAAATTTTTCTCCGGGTAATTTTTTGATAATTTCGTTAAAAAAACGGGCGGGTAAAACTATGGCCCCTAATGAAGCAATTTCTAGCTCATTATCTTCATTATCCTGTGCTATTAAATTTTGAACAGAAATATCAACATTACTGCCGGTAACGATAAGACCTTGTTGGGTTGCTACTAATTTCATGCCTGTCAGAATGGGAATAGTGGTTTTAGAAGAAATAGCGCGTTGTACATTATTAATTTGATTAATGAATTGATTACGATTGATAGTAAATTTCATAGTTTAACTCCTTATTTATTAATAATAATATTAGTAGTAATAGTAGTAGGTCTTGTTGATTCTGTGAATTGCTCTTACAGGACTAGTTTTAGTCTACTTTAAATTGTGGATAAACTGTTAATAAAAACCGTTAATAACTATAAAGTTTTCCCCACTAACTTTTGAGGCTGGCTTTGAGGTTGGTAACATCATGCTGAATTGTTAAGTCGGTTTCTAATAAATTAGCAATTTTATCGCAGGAATGCAGCACAGTAGTATGATCTTTACCACCAAAATCCTGCCCTATTTTCGGTAAGGAGCTGTCTGTCAGTTCACGAGCTAAATACATAGCAATTTGTCGTGGTAAGACAATAGTTTTGTTACGGCGTTTTCCTTTGAGATCTTCGACAGTAACTTTATAGTATTTAGCTACTTGCATTTGGATTTTGTCAATTGTCAAACCGGCTTGGTGTTTAGAGTCTTTTAGATCTTTTAAAGCTTCGGCAGCCAAACTAATAGTAATATCAGCATTGTTCATTGTGGAATAGGCTTGTACACGAACCAGAGCTCCCTCTAATTCGCGTACATTACTATCAATTTGACTGGCAATATAAGAAAGTGCATCGTCGGGAATTTCGAGATTTTCGGCGATGGCTTTTTTTCTTAAAATCGCCGTCCGTGTCTCTAAATCAGGGGCTGTAATATCGACCGAAAGCCCCCATTTAAACCGTGATACTAAACGCTCTTGCAGTTTCGGAATTTCATTGGGTAAACGATCAGAAGTTAAGACAATTTGTTTTTTAGTATTATAAAGGGTATTAAAAGTATGGAAAAATTCCTCTTGAGTGCCTTCTTTATCGGCAAAAAACTGAATATCATCGACTAATAGGAGGTCTACAGTCCGGTATTCATTGCGGAAATTTTCCTGAGTACGATTCTGAATAGAATTAATAAAATCATTAGCGAAAGATTCACTGGAAATATATTTTACGTTAGCTTGCGGATTGCGATCTAAAAGCCGATGGCCGATGGCCTGCATTAAATGCGTTTTGCCCAGACCCACGCCGCCGTAAATGAATAACGGATTATACATGGTTCCGGGTTCTTCAGAAACAACCAAAGCAGCGGCATGAGCCATTTGATTTCCTGATCCGGTAACAAAAGAATCAAAAGTATATTTACTATTCAAATGGGCTGCTTCTAAGGGTGTTTTTTGCGCAGAAGCAGGCTGATTTGCAGTTTGAGTGGCTGGCATGGTCTGTTTTTTTACTTCCGATTGTAAAAGGACCACTGGCACAATTTCTTGATTGCCATATTCGTAAGCGGCCTCAACAACTTTAGTGCTGATATTACGTTCCCAATAATCTTTATGTAAAGCTGAAGGAACGGCGATATAAATTTTTTGATTTTCTAATTTTAATGGCTGAGCACTTTCAATCCAAGTTTGATAACTGACAGCAGCAAATTCTTGTTGGAACTTTTTCTGGAGAAAAGCCCAAAAAGAATCCAATTCTTCATTTGTAATTTCCGACAC